>CBDDKF010000003.1:0-444050 GCA_965230015.1 Ilumatobacteraceae bacterium
TTCCTTTGCTGTCCCAACGCAACGCCGGGGAGTCGATCCGGCGAAGCCGGCGAGCGACCTCCTAGTCACTCGCCCTATAAGGGTCACCGCGGGACCGGATTTGAACAAGATTTTGCCGAAATCGTTGCTGACCAGGCAGGGAACTCAGCGCCTCTCCCCGCGAAGAGCCGAGAGCTGCTGGTACACGTTTCCGGCGAGACAGTCAACAGTCGTCGGCGGTGGCGGCCCCAAGGCGTTGGCGACTCTCCTCCGTTGTGCCGTGCGAAAGTGGTGGATGGTGTTGAACGAGCGCGCTCGGCCACGGGTGATGTGCGCCAAGGGAGTCCCGGACCACGTCTTGGAGCATCTGGGGAAGGTGGTCCCGACACTCGACGTGCAGGACGCTCCGGACGAGTTCATCGTTGACGACTACGACGTCGCTGTGATCAAAGAGGGCGCCAACCCGGCGTTCAACAACTGGGCGGCCTCGTCGGCGATCCCCGTGATCGCGTTGTCGCCCGACGACTCGGGCACGCGGTGGCGTCCAACGTCTCGTACCGATGGAGCACACAGAGCGTCCGCCACTATCCGGAGCTTCCAGCGGCGCTCAGCAATCGATTGCGAACAGCGCTGAGCGCTCAGTGCTTGGATATGGCCAGCACCGCTGCGGCGCCTCCATTGCTGAGCGGCGACGGCCTCAAGTACAGCGAGCCGTTGATCGTCGGAGCCGATGGGCGAGTTCACTCAGCCGTGCTGCCGACTCAGAGCGAGTCCAGCGTCTTTGCGCTCATCGACACGACGCTGGTCATCGACGTCATCGACGCTGTGATCGACCGTCTCAAGTCGGACGACGAGGTCGCCTTTGCTGGCTTCGAGGACGCCGGTGATGAGTGGGGGAGTGAGTGGGAATCTGTGAGCGTCACTGAACAACGGGCAGCGGCCGTGAACTTTCGCGCCGACACGGAACGACTGATCGCCGAACGAGATGCACGCGCTCTCGAACTCGACGCGGCGATCGCTAAAGCGCTCGACGAGGCGGCGAACGGGGTGATGCGTCTGCTGCGATCGGACGGCGATGACCTGAAGGCCGCAGTGCGGGACGCTCTGGAACAGCTCGGATTCACTGTTAGTGACCGCGATGTCGACCGGCCGGCAGACGCCGAAGGTGACGTTCACGATCTCGAAGTGACCGACCCCGACCAGCCTGGGTGGGTTGCGGTGTGCGAGGTGAAGGGCTCCACAAAGGGTGCAAAGCCAGTGTGGTTGACAATGGCCGAACGACACGCCGCTAACTACGCCCGCAGCCATGACGATCAACACCCGGACGCAGTGTGGGTCGTGGCCAATGCCAACCTCAACGAACCGCCCGACGGTCGCGACATCCTGTACGCCGACAAGCCTGAGGAACTGGCCTATTTTGCCGACGGCAATCACGGCCTCGTCATCGACACTCGCGATCTGTTCCAACTTGTTGAGCACGACACAATCGATCGCGCAACGGTGCGGGCGGCACTGCGCGAAGCGACACGGCGGTACGAGCGATGAGTGGCGGCCGGTTCGACATGCTGGACGATGACGGCGACCATCTCGCCGGCCTCGCCGCGGCGGGTCTGCCGACAGTTGCCCGTCGGCGCCTCGATGAACGCGCGGCGAGCAATGTGCGGCGGTTGCCGGTGGCGGACACGTCGTTGGAAGACGCCAGCGTGGCGGGGTCGACGCTCGCCAAGTCCTACGACATCGGCATCCCCTACTCGAGACACCTCAACTCGTGTCCCGTGCGGTCGGTCATGACGCTCAGACGCAAACTGATGGCCACCACCGAACGCGATCCAGTCACTGGCCACCGCCTTCCGAACCAAACCAATACCGGCCCACTGTGCCGGCGCATCCACCGCGGCGGACGGTTCGGCGGCCGCCTCTCCCGGCAAGGCGCCGACGGGATCATCAACAGCTACTTCGCCGCTGCCGTCGATGATCCCAGCGCCTACAGCACCCACTCGCTCCGAGCCGGGCTCGTCACCGAATGCTCCAACCACGGCGTTCCCGAACAGACCATCCGCCGCACCACCCGACACACCTCGAGCGCCGGGCTCAATCCTTACGACCGGCCACACGACCTCCTCAACAACGGACCGCGGGACTGTCAGATGAACGGTGGAACTGGTCTGGCCTGACACGCTGAGCGACCCCGCTCGGCGAGAAGGACAGACAACGATGACAGACCATGATGTGGTGGTGGCGACACCGCCCTCCGATGATGATGGCCGGCTTGATCAGTCGGTCGCCGAGGAGCTCGTCGCGAAGGCGCGCGCCGAGGGGGTCGACCTGGTCGGCCCCGATGGGCTGCTGGGTGATCTCACCAAGCAGATCCTCGAGACCGGCTTGGAGGTCGAGATGGATGAGCATCTCGGTTATTCCAAGCACGACTCAGCTGGCCGCAACGGCGGCAACTCCCGCAACGGCACCCGGTCCAAGACGGTGATCACCGAGGTCGGCCCGGTCGAGGTTGATGTGCCCCGCGATCGGGACAGCAGTTTCGAACCGGCCACGGTCAAGAAGCGGCAGCGCCGCCTGAACGGGGTCGACTCGATGGTCATCTCACTCACTGCGAAGGGGCTCACGACCGGCGAGGTGCAGGCGCATCTGGCTGAGACCTATGGCACCGATGTCAGTCGGGAGACGATCTCCAAGATCACTGACCGGGTCCTCGAGGATCTGGTCGAATGGGCGAACCGGCCGCTGGATCGGGTGTATCCGGTGGTGTTCATCGACGCGATCGTGGTGAAGATTCGCGACGGCCAAGTCGCGAACCGGCCCGTTTACACCGCGATCGGCGTCACCGTCGACGGCAAACGCGACATCCTCGGACTGTGGATCGGGACCGGCGGTGAGGGCGCCAAGTACTGGCTGCAGGTGCTCACTGAGATCAAGAACCGTGGCGTCGACGACGTCTGCATCGTCGTCTGCGACGGGCTCAAGGGCCTGCCGGAGTCGATCGAAGCGACCTGGCCGCTGGCGGTCGTTCAGACCTGTGTGCTGCATCTGATCCGCAACACCTTCCGACTTGCCAGCCGACGTGACTGGGACGCGATGGCCAAGGACCTGCGACCGGTCTACACCGCGATCAACGAGACCGACGCCGAGGGGCGCCTCGATGAGTTCCACGACAAGTGGGGTGACCGCTACCCGGCGATCCGGAACCTGTGGTCGAACGCATGGCCCGAGTTCGTGCCGTTCCTGGACTACTCACCCGAGATCCGACGGGTGATCTACTCGACCAACGCCATCGAGAGCCTGAACGCCAGGTTCCGGCGAGCGACCCGAGCACGCGGACACTTCCCCAACGAGCAGGCCGCGATGAAATGCCTCTACATGGTCGTGCGATCGCTCGACCCGACCGGCTCCGGCCAGGAACGTTGGATGAACCGCTGGAAGCCGGCGCTCAACGCATTCGCGATCACCTTCGAGGGCCGTCTCTTCTAAGGCCTACGATCCCAACAACCAACAAGCACCGCCAGACCAGTTACACCACTCGTCTGACAGGCCCCGGACCGCTCACGGGGTAGGACTGGTACTGACCTGGAAACGACGATGGCCGGGATCACGCATACCTGCGGGCGACAAACTGCGATCGAGTGGCCGGACCGCGGCATTCGGGCCCCTCCGCTTCCAGAGTGTCCAGCTGAGTTGGTCGAGGGTCGGCAACGGGATGCCGCCTGTGTCGGTTGGGTGGCGTGGTGAGCGGTGGTGAGTTCCTAGCGGGGGCGGCGGGTCGTCTCGCAGTGTCGATCGGCGCGGAGGGGTACAAGCGATTTCGTGCAGGTGACTTCACCAAACGTCTTGCGAGAGCGACCGTCGATGTCGCTGGCGGACCGATGACTGTCAAACGGTTGCGGAAGTGGCTCGATCGGGACGAAGCGTGGCCGCTACTCGCTGCGATGGATCCCGCGAACGATCCTCGGATAGCCCAATCGGTGGAAGCGTTTTGCTTTGGCAAGAGGACCACGCGCGCCCTACGGAGGCTCGGCACGGATGAGCGGTCGGCGTACTTTGCCGAGGTTGCGCGAGTCCTTCAGCGCAACTTTCTGGCGATGCTCGATCCATCGTATGCAACGGCGTTGTCGCACCACCGTTTGGAGCGTCGACTCGACGACTTCGACGAAGCAATCAGCAACCTTCCAGTTCCTGGAGGGGGCCTCGACGCCGAGCTGCTCGAGCAACTCCCGATTCCGATATCGCAACAACTTGTCGAGCTAGACGCCGTTTCGGATCAATCGGCGCAGTACCTCCTCCGCCGGTTCGTACGTGGGCGCCGGACAACCGACGACCTGGAGGAGTTGCTCGCTGATCCTCCCCCCGGTGTTGATTCGACCGAACCGCTGGTCTGGCACGCTGTTGCATTGTTCGCGAGCAGCCTTGGGTTCCACGAGGTCGCCGCCTCGTCGTTCAGCCGAGCTCGCCGGAATGGGGGCGACGATCCGTCCCGTGTTGTCACCGCTCGCCACGCCCTCACCTATCAGCACCTGGATCGCGCTGACGGTGTGCGCCTGCTCGACGATGCAGGCGACGATGACCCGACCGGGCTGTTGTGCGGGGCTCGTGCCGTACTGCAGGGTGACAGTCAGGGACTTGTCGAGGTGTGGCCAAGCCCGGGCGACATCGAAGGTCAGTCAGCGCAACGCCTCGCGGTGTCACTCAAGGCTGCAGCCCTACTTGATCTCAATGAGCCGAACGAGGTGCTGGGACTGCTGGCGTCGGTTCCGCAGCGCTACGACCAGGAGGCTTGGTTTCACTATGTGACCGGGATCGCACGAGCCGAGTTGGCTGACGCCGAGCCATTCGGCTCGCACGACCATCAAGCTCATCTCCATCACGCCCTCGATCACCTGAGGGCCGGGCTGGACATGAAGCGACGCTGGCGCGTGCCCGCTGTGGAAGAGGCCCGCCTCGCGGTCCGTGCGGCGATCGCCGTGTCGGAACCCGAGGTTGCCGTCGCAATCGGCGCCGAGCCACCACTCGGGAATGCGTTCGGAGACATTGCGCAGGATCCAGAGGTTCGCGATCACGTCGTGACGGCGCTGCTACAGCAGGGGATGTTCCAGGAGGCGGCGACGATCGGCCAAGAGTCCGACGACCCGTACGTGAGCACGCTCGTCGAAGCGATCGACCAGCTCGAACGGGACGAGCCGAACGCCGATTTGTTCACGAGCGCCTACGAGCTTGCAACGTCCACCGAGCAGCGCGTCGCCGCGTTGAGCGGTCTGGCGCACCTCGGCGAGGACATGCCTCAGCTTGACGAACTCACAGCCGAGGCACCGCAGTACGTGGCCCTGTTGAACGCTGACCGGTTGATGGCTTTGGATCGTTTCGCCGATGCGCTCGCGGCACTCGATGATGCCGAGGACGCGATCGCTGTTCGGCATCGCAGGGCGCGTTGCTACGTCAAGCTGGACATGCCCGAGAAGGCGATCGATCTCCTGATTGCCACGAGCATCGACTTTCAACACGCCGGCAGCGTCATCGCAGCAGCGGACCTGCTCTACGACCAGCCCGACGTCGATGAGGCCGAACGGGTACTTCGCACTGCACTTGTCGGCCCCTGCAGCGACGAAGACGAGTATCAGATCCGAGCACGGCTGATGCAGGTGTGTGTTGATCGCAAGGACTGGCGCGAGTTGAAGGTGGTTGCGCGTGCAGCGACCGCGTCGTCACCCCAGCGAACTGCCCCGCGCTGGGCGCTCATCGATGCTCACGTGCAACTTCATGAGTTGCGCCAGGCGTACGACGAGTTCACGCGACACCCCCGCCTCACCCCGCACGACGAAGCCTCGGCGGTGCACGCGATTCAGCTACTCAACCGTTTCGAGCCGGGTGAGAACACGGTCTTGATGGGTCTTGAACTCGCACGACGATTCCGGGACTCAGAAGAGGTGCGGGCGGTCGCTATCGCTTCTCACTGGACGTCGACTCCGTCGATCGGACTTTCGCCGCAGCTGGCTGCACAGCTGCGTGACGAGTGGGCAGCGTTCCGCGAGGACTTTCCCGATAGCGAGATCTTCACCGAGCTGACAGGCGACGACATCGACGCCGTGATCGAAGAGATCAGGGCGCTGCTCGAACCCCACGCCCGGTTGCTAGACGACATCGCCGCCCGGATCCGCAACTCGGCGCTTCCGATTGGCATGTTCGCCGACGCGGCACAAAAACCGTACGCGTGGACATGTGTGAATGGCGGACCCGACGGCACTCTTCGTTCGGTTGCCGGACCAGAGTTGCTCATCGAGCGGGAAACCGACCACGCCTTTGAGAGTCTCGATGTCGACCTGGTGTTTGACACGACAGCGCTGATCACGGCGATCGTCACCAACGACACGTGGATGACCAACCGTCAAGGCAAGAACATCATCGCTGCGCAGACTGCCACCGACATCCGCGCTACTGAACTACACAGTCAGCTGGAGTCCGGCTCGTCAGTGCACTGGAATCGTGAGCACGACATCCCAGAGATAACAACAAGCGACCCGCTCGGTCTCGAACACATCCGGCAACGCTGCTCAGCGCTCGCGGCACTCGCGGCGACAATGACTGAGGTCTCGTACACAGCATCAGCTCCGCCCGAGACACTCGCACGCCTCCCAGAAGAAGTGCTGAACACCCCGTGGATGTCGGCGGTTGGAACTGCGATTCGTCATGGTGTCCCGCTCGTCAGCGATGACTTCGGCCTGCGCGCGGTCGCACGGCTCAGCGGTGTTCCAACGTTTGGAACGTACGCCGTCGTACAGGCCCAACACCGCCGACAGCCGATCGACGACCTCCAGCTCGAGTCCGCCCTCGATGCTCTCGTGCACGCTGGACTCGTCGACATTCCTGGGAGCTACCACCGGCTGATCAGACTGGCAAACGCAACGAACCTCCGGTCGCCCCTCGCCACCATGCTCGCTACCCGGCCGGCAACGTGGATCGGCCAAGGTGACGAGATGCTGGCCGCACGAGCGGCCATCCTCACCGAACTGACGAACCAAGGTCGGCTCGACGAATCCCCTGCCTGGGCTGCTGCAACCGCGCTCGGGATGGCGCGTCTCGTCCCCGTCGATCAACGGCTCGGCGTATTGGCGTTCAACCTCGTCAGCGCCATCGCCCACGTCGGAGTTGGCGACGCACCGGTTGCCGAGATGATCGCCGCGATCCGCAGTGTTCGACGACGTGCTGATCTCGACCCGGACGTCTCTGACCCACTGCCCGTCGCAGTGCGACAAGTGCGGGACTACCTCACCAACGTCCGCGCGATGGACGATGACAGCGTGGGCGCGGTCATCATGCATGTGTTCCGTGGCGTCGACGATGACGACCGCGCGGTTGTCCTCGAAGCCCTCCTGGCCAGGACATAACCCAACGTCTTCAGTGTCGCGCCGGCGAACCGGGTGCCCACGCCGGAGCCGTGCCCGTCTTGCGCGTTGCAGGGCTGCTGGCGAGAGTTCATCCTCGCTCGTTCCTTCAGCGCTGCTGCGCGGGTTGTGTGCGCGCTGGCAGTGCGTCGCCTCATTGAGGTAGAGCTCCCGGCCCACGCGAGTCAACCCCGGCCGCCGCGAGGAGCGGCGGCCGGTGGTTGGATCGGACTCGGATGTGCATGTCCGCCCGACCCCGTCGATCGATGTCACACCCCCTGGGCATGATCGGTCTCATGTTCGTTGTTGCGTCGATCGCCGTCGCAGTCTTTGGGATCCTCTATCGATACTGGGACGTCGTTGAGGTCGTGGCCGGCAAGCGGCTCGTCCAGGTCCTCGCCGTTGTGGCCGCTCTGTCGATGTACGTCGCGCTCAGGTATCAGCCAGAGGCGGCCCTGCATGTGGTGACGGAGCCGGCGCGCGAGATCGCCGACCGTATGGTGCAGCCGCTCCTTGACCGACTCGATCATCTCGGCCCTTCTCAGTCGACCGTGCCGTAGGCCAACCGAGGTGGGCGATGTATTTCGACACGGCCTCGACCACGCCGGGTCAGCGACGTGTGAGACCCAGGCGGGTGTTCGGGCTCGAGCGACGTCAGCTTCGACTACGTCGTGGAGGGCACGAATCGACCGGTACCCCCGACGAGTTCGGCGGGCACGTTGATCCGCTGCTCGGGCGGTCACACGGAAATGTGACAAGCCCGCTCCTCGATGACCCCTATGGGGTGTGAGAGCACAAATCCGACCGGCCACCGCCCGAGCAAACGCCGCTGACTCCGCGTTGCCGGCGGCCAACCACAGCCCTGTTGCCGGCGTGGAGTGGGTTGGCCCGCGAACGCAATCCGATGAGCAAACGATGGCTGGGGCCTGTCGTCCATCCCGTGAGCGGTGCAGCAAATGGGACGGCAGTGGATCGTCTTCGGTCGTGCCGGCAATCGAACGGTCCCGCCCGCCGATCCGTCGTCAGCCGAAGCGGTCGATCTCACGTTGGGGGAGTGCCGACGAGATCGAGTCGCTGGGCCATCCCGACGAAGTGAGCGGTGCGCGTTCGCCGGGATCGACACCACGACCAACCGGTTCAGACATGCAGGCGTGGGTGATCCCACTCGTGTTGGCCGGCAGAGAGCTGGTTGTTGTTCTCGACGGATGGTGCCGCCCGGCGTCGGCTGATCGTGTCAACCGCTCCCGCCAAGAACGTGTGTCCTGCCTGTCGGCGCTACCGCTCACCCACAACTTCTTGGCTCCCGCAGTGGACACGGCCGACCCCGGAACGACGAATCCATCTCATCAGCAACCAGCCCTCAACCGGGCACCAACGAATAGGAGCAACACCATGAACAACGTCAGCCTCATCGGTCGCCTCGGCCGGGACCCCGAAGCCCGCTTCACCACCACCGGCAAGCAGGTCACCACCTTCTCGATCGCCTGCGACAACCCCTACCGCCGGGACCAGGACCCCGACTGGGTCAACGTCGAAGCCTGGGGCAAGACCGCCGAGTTGGTCGCCGAACACAAGACCAAGGGCGACCAGGTCGCCATCACCGGCCGGCTCACCTCGAGCAGCTGGGAAGACAACGACGGCACCACCCGCCACCGGCTCTACGTCACCGCCGAACGAGTCGACTTCCTCCACACCCCACAAGCCACCAACGCAAAGGACCACAGCTGAACCATCTCCGACCGGCTCCCGGCCCGCCACCCCCCGACGGGCCGGGACCGGCATTGGAGAATCAGCGACACAGATCATGTACCGGACACCAGACATCGGAAACGTCGTCACAGCGTTCGTTGCTGGCACCTACGTCACCGGCACCGTCATAGCGATCACACCGCACAAGTTCTTGGACTTCGACCACTACCGCATCCGGACCGACAACGGATCAACGACGGTGTACCTCGACGAGATCCGCTCACCGTTGGAGCCAGCACTGGCCCGGTGACCGCAAGTGGACTCCGCACCGTCCGTGCGATTCCGGCTCGAGGTCATCCAGATCGACGGTCCACGCCGCGGCATCGGAATGGACAACGTCGACGAGGTCGAAGCACTCGCTGAGCAGTGGGCGGCCAGCGGCCCGAACCCGGTCATCATTATCGCCTCGGGACCGAACCCCGATTCGTTCTCGATGCGCACGTTCCGTTCCCGCAACGACCAAGTGACGCGCAGGGCGTGGCGAACCTGGATCAACACCCGCTTCGTCGGCGACCTCGACGAACCCCTCAGCGCCGATCCGATCCACTGACCGCCACGGTCCCCGCCCAGCTCAACGCGACGGTCGCCCGACACGACCGTTCGGATGACCAAGGATCTGACCGACCCGTGCCTGGGTCAGTCCCGCACGTTGCGCGAGATGCCCGATCGACTCACCCGACGCATACGCCGCGAGCAAAGCGGCGTCGCGTCGTCGCCGAGCGATCTCCAAAGCGGCCGTCGCGGCAGCCACGTCTTGTGTCGCCGCGTCGAGCTCGTCCAATTCGACCGTCATCGCCGACGGACGCTAATCCAAGCGCGCTTGTATTTCTGGTTCGGGATACGTACCGTGAGAAATATGTCGCTCTTCTGTCGTGTCCGTGGGTGAGTTGAGGGCCTATCCGCGGGTGCACCCCGCCTGATTCCTAGGTTTCGCGCTGTCGAAGGCTCGAAACGAACAGGAAGGCAGACGGGGTGCTGAACACCAAGGTATGGGAGCGGGCGTGCGGGTTGGCGCGCACGGTCGTGGAGGGGGTCCGCGTCGATGACACCGACGGCTCGATCGTGGTGTCGGTGCGCCCCAACGCCAAGGCTCGAAGCCGCTGTGGCCGCTGTCATCGTCGAGCGCCTCGATACGACCACGGCGACGGTCGCCGCCGGTGGCGGGCATTGGATGCGGGCACGACGAAGGTGTTCATCGAGGCCGACGCGCCACGGGTTCGCTGTCGCACGCACGGTCCGACGGTGGTGGCGGTGCCGTGGGCTCGTCATGGTGTCGGCCACACCCGCGACTTCGACGACCTGGCGGCGTGGCTGGCGGTGCGCACCTCGAAGTCTGCGACGTGTGAGTTGTTGCGGGTGGCGTGGCGCACCGTTGGTGCGATCGTCACCCGAGTCAACAATGACGTCGAGCAACGTGTCGATCGGCTCGCAGGGTTGTGCCGGATCGGGATCGATGAGATCTCATACAAACGCGGGCACCGCTACCTGATCGTCGTGGTCGATCACGACACCGGGCATCTGGTGTGGGCCGGCCCGGGTCGCACCGACGCCGACTTGGAGGTGTTCTTCGATGAGCTCGGCGACGAACGCGCCGCCGAGTTGACCCACGTATCGGCTGATATGGCGGGCTGGATCGCCCGGGTCGTCGCGAAACGCGCCCCGAATGCGCAGCGGTGTGCGGATCCGTTCCATGTCGTCGCGTGGGCGATCGAAGCGCTCGATGTCGAACGCCGCCGAGCCTGGAACCAGGCATCCGGGCGCAGCAAGATCCCCAACACCACCTCCCAGCGGGGACGAGCGACAGGCACGTCGCTCGGCATCGCACGAGCGCGCTACGCGCTCTGGAAGAACCCCGGTGATCTCACCGAGAACCAGCGCGCCCAGCTCGACTGGATCGCCAAGATCGACCCCCGACTCCACCGCGCCTACCTGCTCAAAGAAGGACTGCGCTTCGTTTTCGCCGCCAAGGGCGACGCCGGCAAACACGCCCTCGACCGGTGGCTGTCATGGGCCCGGCGGTCGCGCATGCCGGCCTTCGTCGACCTCGCTCGCAAGATCGTGAAACACCGCGAGGCGATCGATCACGCCCTCGACTCGCGGCTGTCCAATGCACTGATCGAGTCCACCAACACCAAGATCCGACTCCTCACCCGGATCGCGTTCGGCTTCCACGGACCCGAACCCCTCATCGCCCTCGCACTGCTCGCGCTCGGCAGCCACCCGCCTGCCCTACCAGGCCGAACCTGACCCACAGATCCAGCAGAAGAGCGAAATATGTGCACTTCGCGGATCTCGGTGACCCCTATAGGTCATGAGAACCGACCATCACAGCGAACGAACGGGGGAGTGCTGTCATGACCTCACCAAGCTCCAAGGGCACACGACGTGACCACGGCCGCAACCGGTACTGTCGGGCGCGCTCGGTGAAGGCGGCGACCTCGTGCCGGACGCAGATGCCAATGAGCAACTATCACTATTCGACACCGGACCCGATCCCGACCCGGACGTTGGCGGACATGATCGTGTTCTACGGCTCACCGGAGATGCGCGCCGAGATCCTGATCGACGAGGATCTGCTGGAGACGCTGGTGGGGGAGTGTCAGACGATGATCGCGCTGTGGTCGCCGACGTCGACGTGGGAACGGGACCTGGTGTCGCACGGCCGGCACCTGCAGTGGCTGATCTGGCAGATCACCAACAACCGCGACGAGTCGATGGTCGAGCTGTACTGCGACCCCGACCGAGTCGTGGAGCCGTGGAAGATCGAGATCGAGACGCTGCCGGACTACCGCACGCAGCTGCCAGCTCCGATCCTCCAGCCCGGCGCCGAGTAAGTCGCGCGCAACGCGCCGTCGCCGCGGCAGAACTCGCCGCCCGCCTCGAGCCCGGCGTCTCGCTGACACCAGCGGAACGAACGACGCTCGCGGACTGGTCGAGCCTGGCGCAATGGGTCGGCACTCCGAAAGGCGCCAAGGCCGCCGCAGCGATCGAGCGAGTGTGGCCCGGCTACACCGACATCGCCGCCGGATCAATCCTCAACGCCTACTACACCAACCCACGCGTGGTGGACACAGTGTGGGACTGGCTCGTCGACCACGGTGTCGTCGACGGGCACGGGTTCGAGCCGGGCTGCGGCAACGGAACCTGGATGACCGCCGCACCAGGCAGCGTGACGATCGACGGGGTCGACATCGACCCGGTCAGCGCCCGGGTCGCCGGCCTGATGAGTGGTCAGCACACCGAGGTGGCGCGCATCGAAGACTGGAACGTGGCACGGTCGTCACACCCCGACCGTGGGGGCTACGACTTCGCCGTCGGCAACGTGCCGTTCTCGGCGAACCGGCCGGGGCGCAACAACCCCCAGCGCGACAACCTGCACAACCTCGCCGTCCTGCGCAGCGTCGAGATGCTCCGCCCCGGTGGCATCGCAGCACTGATCACGTCGCGCTACGCCCTCGATGCGAACCGCTCCGCCGACTGGCGGCGACGACTGCATGACCAGGTCGACCTGGTCGCCGCGTTCCGGCTGCCATCGGGAACACACCGCGACGCCGGCACCGACGTCGTCACCGACCTGCTGATCCTGCGTCGTCCACTGCCCGACGAGCAGCGACCCGTACCGGATTGGCTCGACGTCGCCACGTTCGACGTCGACGGCACCACCTACACGCACAACGCGCACTTCGCCGCGCACCCCAACCGCGTCCTCGGCGACTACGAGGCCGGGGGAGCCTGGTCAGAAACGAACTTCAGCGTCATCGGCGACCGGCCGGCCGACGAGCTCCTCGCCGAGCAGCTTGGCGCGCTCCACGAGTCCGGCGTAGACGTCGTCGCCTACCAGCCGCACGGACACGCACCCGCGATGGCGGCCGCACCAGCGACCACCGCAACGGGGCGGGCGTTGCCCGCCGGGTCCATCGTGGTCGACCCGGCGTCGAGCACCGGGTTCTCGGTCGATGGCGCCGAACACAAGGTGCCCAAGAGCCAGCGCGCCCAACTCGGCGAACTGTGCAACATGCGTGACGCCGTCCTTGCCTATCTCGACGACCCGAGCGAAGACGGCCGAGCCGAACTTGGTGAGTTGTACCGCCGCTGGCGAGACAGCCATCAGCCGCTTAACGACTACACGACCGTCTACAACGCCAAGACCGACAAGACGACTCGGAAGTTCCCTGCGTTCGGCGGCTTCCGCAAGGACCCGTCGTGGTGGAACGTCGCCGCGCTCGAGACCTACGACGACGACACCGCAACCGCGTCGCCGGCGCCGATGCTGCAACGCGACACGATCGCCGCCACCGTCGCCACCTGGCCCGCCAGCGCCGAGACGCTGACGCAGGCGGTGGCCAACTCGATGGCCCGCTACCACCACGTCGACCCCGACTACATCGCCACTCAACTCGAACTGACCATCGAGGAGACCGCAACGGCGTTGACCACGGTCGCCTACGACGACCCCACAACAGGTGAGTGGGAACTCAAGGCCCAGTACCTATCGGGCGACGTCGTCGGCAAGCTCGACGCCGCCCGTGCAGCAGCGGCCGACGACCCCGAGCGATACGCACGCAATGTCGAGGCGCTGACCTACGCGCTGCCAACACCACTCACGTCGGCAGAGATCCACCCGGAATTGGGCGTTACCTGGCTCAGCGCCGAAGACATGACTCAGTTCCTCCACGATCACATCGGATCCGAGTACGGCGAGATCCTCTATCACCCGCCGACCGGCAAGTGGTCCTTCGAGGGGTACTGCCCCGGTGGCTCGGCCGAGTTCCGAACGTCTCGCAAGTCGATGGTCGAGCAGATCGTCGCCGGCTGCAACGCCAAACCCGTGACGGTCACCAAGAAGATCGACCACGGCGACTCTGAGATCACCGTGGTCGACGCCGAAGCCACCGCCCAAGAGCAGCTGTGCCGCGACAACATCAACGAAGCGCTCGTCGCGTGGTGCTGGGCAGACCCCGAACGAGCCGAACGTCTCACGGCTCGCTACAACCACACCTTCAACCGCTACCGGCCCGTCGAGGTGGACGGCTCACACCTCACGCTGCCGGGCCTCGCATCCGACTTCAACCCGCGCCCCCATCAGAAAGACGTCGTGTGGCGGATCCTCACCGCCGCCGACAGCGGCACCCTCATGGCCCACGGCGTCGGCGCCGGCAAGACCGCCGCAATGGTGATCGCCGCCGAAGAAGCCCGACGCAGCGGCCGAGTCCCGGGCACGACGATGTTCGCTGTTCCGCGCAACATGGTCGAGCAATTCGCCCGCGACTACCTACGGCTGTACCCGCGGGCACGAATCATCACCCCACAGAAACGCAACGCATCCCAGACCGTCAAAGAGATGGTCGCCGACTTCGCGGCGCGCGTGCTGACCGGCGACTTCGACGCCGCGATCTGCTCGCACGAAGCGTTCGTGTCGATCCCGCTCACCCCCGACGCGCAAGCCGAAGCGATCCGCCGGCGGCTCGGCGACTTCGACAACGTCGACGTCGACATGACCGCGTCGCGGCGAGAGCAACGACGGATCCAGAACATGATCGCCAAGTTCACCGCCAAGCTCGAGTCGCTCGCCGACGCCGCCGAAGACCCCAACGCGAGCTACTTCGATCGGCTCCCGGTCGGGATGGTGTTCGTCGACGAAGCGCACCTCGCCAAGAACATCGCGCTGATGTCAGAACGCGCCGGACTACCGATGCCGGAGCCATCACAGCGCGCCGAAGGCATCCTCGCTCGCGCCGACCTGGTACGCGAGCGCCACGGCGACGGCGCCGTCGTCATGGCCACCGCCACACCAGTCACCAACAGCCCCGCCGAGATGTGGGTGTTCGCCCGGCTCGTCTCACCCAACGCGCTCGACAAGGCAGATATCGAGCACTTCGACGCGTTCGCTGCGAACTTCTTGTCGCCCGTCGAGACCGTCGAGCACACCGCCGACCAGAAACTCAAGATGGTCACCCGGCTCGCTGACTATCGGAACTTCCCCGACCTGGCGCGCATGTTCCGATCCTTCGCCGACGTCCGCCAAACCGACCAGCTCGGCTTCGACCTGCCAGCCGTCGCCGGGGGACAAGCAACCGTGCATCTGGCACCGCCGACCGATCAACAACTCACCGTCACAGACTGGGCAACCGAACGCGTCGGCGGACAACACATCAACCTCCCGGACGACGTCCGCGACCCGATCGTCGCCATCCTCTCGGCCACCCGCGCAGCGTCGCTGCACCCGGCAACGATCTCCGATGAGATCACCGCCCGATGGGCGACGATCAGCCACCCCAACCTGTCGTTCACCTGGGACGAACCCAACCCCAAGCTGGCCACCGCCGCCGACAAGATCACCGAGATCTACCAGCGCACCGCCGACCAGACGTACCCCGACTCGACACGAACCGGCGCCGCCCAGGCGGTGTTCTGTGACCAAGGGGTGCCCAAACCCGGCACCGAGCACTCCGTCTACCAAGTGCTCACCGACCTGCTCGTCGACCGCGGCGTCGACCGCGACGACATTGTGTGGGTCCACGACTGGAAACCCGACCTGCGGCAACCCCTGTGGGACGACGTCCGCAACGGCAACAAACGCATCGTCATCGGCTCCACCGCGCAAATGGGCGTCGGCGTCAACATCCAAACCCGGCTCTACGCCGCGCACGAACTCACCGCCCCGTACCGGCCCGACTGGCTGACACAAGCCGAAGGCCGCATGATCCGCCAAGGCAACAGCCACGACACCGTCGAGCTGCACCGCTACGTCACCGAACGCACCGCTGACGCATCCGCGTGGCAGATCCTCGAACGCAAAGCCCGATTCATCACCACCGCCATGTCGCACCCCGACGACATGACCCGCGACCTACGCGACGAATCGGTCCGCTCGACCGCCGAGGAATACGCCGAGATCTCCGCGCTCGCCACCGGCGACCAACGCCACATCGAGCTCGCCACCATGACCGGCACCGTCGACCGCCTCGAGCGCGCTTCGCGAGCGCACGCCGCCGCCCGCACCGCTCAAGCCGGAACGATCCGCCACGGCACCACCCGCATCGAGCGACTCACCGAGCAGATCGCCGCCATCGAAGCGCTCACACCGGCCAACGAGGTCGACGCCACCACCATCGGACAACAGATCCTCGACATCCCACGCGGCGAATCCCGCGTGACGCTCGCCGGCGTCACCTACATCGCGCGGCGCGACTACGAAGGCATCCGACTGTCGATCCCCGACACCGGGATCGACAAGTGGATCGACCGTGACCGGCTGCAGCCCGCCGACGGCGGGCGCGGTCTCGGCACGGTCATCACCAACACCCACGAACACTTGCCCCAACGCATCGCAGACCGCCGCGCCAACATCGCCGACATGCGGCGCCAGCTCGACGCCGAAGCCGCCCGACCCGTCAGCGAACACTTCACCCGCCAAGGCGAACTCGACGCCGCCCGCGAACGCGTCGCCGAGCTGACCGCCGCGCTCAAACCGCGAGAACCTCGCCACGTCGACGACACCGGCGCCACCGACGCCGATCCGGCTGCCGCCGGCGTCGGAGGTCATCCCGTCTACGGGGAACGCACACCAACCACCGCAGAGCGATACCAATTCGCCGGCGCCTACCGACGCCACAACCCCGCGATCGAACCGCAATGGGGCAACCGGGCCAAAGGCGCTGCAGCGTGGGTCGCAGCGGTCAACGCCCTCGCCGTCGACCCGGCCAAGTTCCACCCGACGCGCACGCACCTCGTCGGCGCCTACCACGGCGTCGTGCTCGCCGTTCGCACCGACGGCAACGACATGCACCTCGCGCCCAATGGCCACCACGAACTGTTCAGCACCCTCACCGTGCCTGTCGGCAGCCTCGACGAGACGACCATCACCGACTGGCTCGCCGAACACAAGCAACGAGCAACCACCGAACTGGCCGAGCTCAACGCTCCGAGCAACCCGACACCACACGCCGAACCGCCACGACCCGGAGCCGAACGATGAGCACGCTCACCGTCCCGATCCCGGCGATCGACCTGTCACACCCGATCCGTACCGTCGGTGTCGTCATGGCAGGACTCCACGATGCGCACGGCAACCCGATCGCCGACCACCTCTGGATCCACGACCCCGCCAACCGCCGCCACTTCGCCGCCAACCTGTTCACCGGCACCGACGACGAATGCTGGATCTTCATCGGCGGCATCGAACCCGTCGGCGGTTACGGCCGATGGCGGCCACCGCGCAGCGAACCCGTCGCCGCGCACCGCTGGTCCTACCTCGCGCACCACGGACCCACCAACGAACCCGTCATCCGCCACCGCTGCGACGTCCGCTGTTGCGCCAACCCCCACCACCTCATCGCCGGTACCCAAGCCGACAACATCCGCGACACCGTCGAACGCGGAGCATGGCGCCCCGTCGCCCTGCCCATCTGGCCACAACGCGCCTACCGGCTCCGCAACGCCGCACGAAACGGCGACAGAGACGCCGTCAACCAGATCACCGCCCGCGCCGAGCAACTCGCACTCTTCACCTCCCAGGAGCAGACATGATCGAGCGGCGACCCTGGAGCTGCCCACGATGCGGCCACTTCACCACCCGACCCCCCGACGACGACCGCCCAACCCACCACTGTGACGTGGCCAACGCGACCGTCGCACTCGTCGCCTACACCACCTCAGAACAGCACGCCGAACTGCTCCGCAACGTCGCCACTGAGCACGCCAAATCCAGGCTGAACCCGGTCTGAAACCGAATTTTGCGAATCGCGAAACACCAGCTCAGAGCCCGCTCACGGCCACCGGTGCGGCAAATTCGCCAAACTTCGGCAAATTCGCTAAATCCCGACGACGGCGCACACGCCCGAGCCCTCACCGACCGTGCGGCCGACGAGCGCGGGCGACGTCACGAAGCGCCGCCCACGCACCCGAGGCCGTCGGACCGCTCGCCGCAATCACATCCACATCCGGGGAGCCCTCGCCGACGGCAGGAGAGGAGCGCGGACGCTCAGCCTCGACGGACCAACACGGCACCGCCTCGACCAGACGGCCGTCACCTGCACGCACGGCGTTCTCTCGGTACTCGATCGTCGTCCGCCACCCCTGACGCTCGAGCACCTGGCGATCCAGCGGCGACGCCGCGCGCACGTGCCGCCGCTTCACCCGCTCCCCTCCCGAGCCGTAGCGCGTCGACTGCGTCAGCACGTCGCCATCATCCGCGACCAGCGCTGTGGATCGTCAGACCCATCACCTTGTGGAATCGATGTGCGCAAGCACCGCCTCCCTGGGGGCGACCACTGCACCACGCCACCCGACCGGGCATCGCGCTCATCGCTCACCGCTGACCCTCAACGACCGTCACCGCGCTCAGCACGTTCTGAATACGCGCCGACGACGCTGCAGGCGGCGCAGCATCGCCGCGTGGAGCTCATCGTCAGGATCGAGTAGCTCACCGACGTCGACAAGCAGGTCCGGATCCCAACACGCGGCGAGCTCACCGGCGGTCAACACCAGAGCAGGGGAGAGATGCGACTCCAACTCGGTCAACCGTGTCTCGATGCCGCGCAGACCGCGCAGCGCGCGTCGCTGATCTTGGGGACTCACAGCACCCATCATCGACGTGGGGTGTCACACCCGCGGATCCACACGGCTGACGCGACGTCGTCGACCGCTCAATGTCGGTGGGGCGCCTCGGTGGTGGCTGGTTGATCGTGGCGCCTCGTTGTCAACCGGCTGCGCACGAAACATCGGCTCCTGGCTGACGCCGCTTCGCTCACCGCCGATGTTGTCGCACGGTCCGGTTGACAACGCTCTGCCACTCCTCAGAGGTCCCCCTAAAGGGGACGGCCGCCAGCAGCCGTCCCGCCCAAACCGAGGAGCACAGCGAATGCACGAAGTCACCTACACCAACTACACGAACGGCTCGACATCGTTCCGCCGTGGCTACGAGCCCGGCGACCGGCTCATCGAAGGCTGGTCCGGCTCGATCACCGTCGACCCCACCGACGACGCCTACGCCATCGCCGAGCGACTGTTCGTCCGCCACAACCGAGACGACCGCCCCGATGGCCAACTGTGCCCGTCGATGTCGATCGGCGACGTTGTCGTGTTCGCCGAGACCGCGCTCACCGTCGAGGACGTCGGGTTCCGAGCAGTCGGCATCGACCGCAGCGACATCGTCACCGATCTCACCTGGCGCGAGTGGGTGGCGCAGTCATGAAGCGGCCGACCACCACACACACCGACGCCTCAGCGGGACCCGAGTGGTACCGGTACTGGGACGCCATCACCGACGCCGCTTCCACCGGTCACGGCCTTGAGATCACCTGGGACGGCGGCATCGTCTACGTCGACGTCGACGAGACACGCAGCGAGAACGTGCTGACGTTCCACCCCTGCGAACCGCGATGGGTCGCCTGCTGGACGATCCACCCCAGCGACCAGACGTTCGCCATCGCGGACGCCGACCCGCGGCTGCTGCCCGTCGCAGACGGCCCAGCCCTCGACGCCGACACCGACGACGTCGGAGCGTGGATCGCCACCGTCATCGTCACGATCGCCGGACACCGCCCCGTAGGGGAGAGCTTCCGTGACTTGGCAGCCGACGGCTACACGACCTTCCCGAACCAGTGATGGACACCGCCACCATCACCATCCCCGCCCACGAGGTGCGCCCGGGCGACCGCCTCGATGACGGCACCTACGTCTACGACCACGGACCGTCCGCCCTCACTCCCGGCCACCACGTCATCGCCTCGGCGATCAACGGAGCCAGCCAAGCAATCGTCCTCCCCCGTAACGAACCAATCGAGGTGCAACGCCCATGACCATCACCGACACCCCAACCGCAGCCGACTTCTTCTGCGGCGGAGGCGGGGCCTCCGAAGGCGTCATCGGCGCCGGAGTCGACCTGCGCTTCGCCGCCAACCACGACGACGTCGCCATCGCCACCCACGCCCACCGACACCCCGACGTCGATCACTACCAAGTCGACCTCGTCGACTACGACGTCGCCCGCATGCCCGCCGTGCAGCTCGCCCACTTCTCACCCAGCTGCATCCACCACTCCCAAGCCAACGCCACCAAGGTCTACGAACAACCCGCCACCCTGTTCGACCACATCAACGGCACCGGCCCCCAACCCGAAGCCCACTCCGGGTACGCCTCCAGCGAACGATCCCGCGTGACCATGTCGTGCGTTCTGCGCTACGCCGCGGCGCACCACCCCGACCTGATGATCGTCGAGAACGTCGTCGAGGCCGCCAAGTGGGGACCCAACCGCAACGGCACCACCTTCCACTGGTGGCTCGAACAACTCCACAACCTCGGCTACGCCACTCGACCACTCATGCTCAACTCCGCAGCGTTCGGAGTCCCGCAACAACGCGACCGCATGTTCGTCGTCTGCTGGGACCGCCGCATGCGCACCCCCGACCTCGACCACCACGTACAAGCCTGGTGCCCGCACTGCGACCGAATGGTCGAAGCCCGGCAAGTGTTCCGCCGCCGCACCAAGGCATGGCCGATCGCCAACTGGGGCAAGCTCGGCATCCAATACGACTACCGCTGCAACACCTGCCACCACGTCGCCGAGATCCCGTTCACTCCCGCCGCCACCGTCATCGACTGGAGCGACCTGGGCACCCGCATCGGCGACAGAGACAAGCCTCTCGCCGCATCGACCCGAGCCCGCATCCAACGCGGCATCGACGCCCACGGCGGACAGCTCCCCTTCGTCACCATGACCCGCAGCGCCCAGTACGGGACACTCGCATGGCCCGTTGACGAACCGGTCGGCACCGTCACCACCCGCCACGACCAAGCGCTCATCTCCGGCCTGCAGGTCGTCGCCGCAGGCAACACCTACGAACGGCCCGGCTCCACCTGCCGGACACGCAGCCTCAACGAACCGACCTGGACCCAGCACACCACCGAAGCCATCGGCATCGCCACACACGACGGCATCGTGGTCCCGTTCCGACAGCACACCGTCCCCACACACCTCAGCGAGCCGACACCGACACAGACCGCGCAACAAGTGCCCGGTCTCGCTCTCTGGCCGACCGGGGCAATGTTCGCCAAGAACAACGGCGGACCCGCCGACACCGCCTACCACTCGACCGGCGAAGCGTTCGGCACCGTCACCACACGCGACACCACCAGCCTCGCGATGACCACCGGACACCCCACACCAGTCGTCGACGTCGACGACGTCCGATTCCGCATGCTCACCGTCAACGAGATCCGCCGCATCATGGCCTACCCCGCCGACTGGAAAGCCGTCAGCCCCGACCCCGACAAGACACCCAGCAAGCGCGACCAGATCCGCCTGCTCGGCGACGGCGTCACCCCGCCAGTGCTCACCTGGTGCACCAACCGCGTCCTCGCCAGCGCCGCCTGACATCGAGGAACCATCGTGCCGACCTTCCACGTCACCACCGAAGAGACCCACGCCTACCGCTACACCGTCGAGGCAGCCACCCCCGAAGACGCAGCGCAGCTCGTCACCAACGGCGACGTCGACAGCGACCAACGCCTCGAGCACATCGAGACCACCATCACCAGCGTTGAAGCAGATCGCACCCACGCGGACTACTGGGTCGACGTGCACGGCGTCGACCTCGCCCGCTGGCGCAGAGCCCGACGAACAACGCACTACTGCTCCAATCAGCGCCTCCCCAGCGGACACCCCGAACGCTGCAGCAGCACCAACAGCGACGATCCGGCGATCGCTATCGGCGACCGCTACTTCGACACCGGCGAAGCCATCGCCCAATGGCGCACTGCCAAGCTCTGCCCGACGTGCGCCAACCGGCCCACCGAGCGATGAACGACGACACCGGCCACGAGCGACAATGACCCCGATGATCCGCACCGCGCTCATCGCCGCAGCGCTCGTCGTCGCGGCCTGCACACCGACCACCGAACCAGACACGGCCGCCACTGCCGGCGGCACGATCGCCGTGCCCGACAACGCCGACATCGTCGTGATCGACGGAGACACCATCGACGTCAACGACATCCGCTACCGACTTATCGGCATCGACACCCCCGAACGCGGTGAATGCGGCTACGACGAAGCCACCAACCACCTCGCTGACAGCCTCGCGTTGGGCGCGCTCACGCTCGTCACCACCGGCGAGACCGACCGCTACGACCGCACCCTCGCCTACCTCGAAGCCGGTGACACCGACCTCAACCACCTCCAGATCAGCACCGGCCACGCAATCGCGCGGTACGACAGCCAAGACGGCTACGCGGTCCACCCCCGTGAGGACCTCTACCGCTCTACCGACAACGGCACCGTCGGCGCACCGGTCGGGTGTCCGTAGGACACACACGGCCGAGCAGCAGTGTCAGCGAGGGCGGACCTTGCTTACTCGTACCGGCAGGGGGACGAGGTGCTCCCACAGCGCGTCGTCTTCGCCGTCGAATGGTTCCTGCGACCAGTAGCCGACGGCAAGATCCCACATCTTGAGCGGTGACCCTTGCTGCAGCCATCTCGCATCGACACGGAAGCCATCGTCGACGTCGAGCTCCACCACGTTGAACTCTGAGAAGCCGAAGCGCTTCGCGTAGGCGCGCAGGTCGGAGGCGTACCGACAGGCGAAGATGCTTTGGAAACGCGACGGCGCCTCCGGGGCGCAATCACGCCGCACCAGCTCAGCCACTAGGTCGATCTCTGCGCTCCAACGTTCCTCGACGAGTGCGCGCGGAACCTTGCCGGTAGCGATCTCCTCCACGCTCATCGTGCCGCTCGAAAGACGTTCGCCGAATCGGGACACGCCGTCCGGAAAGAGATTGCGGAGCCGCTCGTCCAGATCGGGTTCACCCGTGGGGGGAGCCGGACCGAGCTCAATCACGGAGCCAGCAGCAAGCGATCTCTGGCGATCTGCGTGCAGCAGCGGCACGAGAGGATCCCCAGCCCTCGTTCAGTCCTGAATGGCCGTTGACGCTCGCACGACCGACAGCTCGGCGAACGCCTCATTCACATGGCGGCCGAGATCACGTGCGGCCGCCGACGCTGCCGACGTCGCCCGATTCCACGCCGCCATCGTCGTGTTGACGTCGCCTTGGTCAACGTCGACCTGCCCCGCCGCATGCCGCCGGCGAAGGACCTCGCCTGCGGAGTCGAGCAACTGTGGGAGCCGATTGCTCAGCTGATCCATTTCGCCGATCAACCGGTACAAGTCGTGATGGTCGAAGTCGTCGACGTGCAACAGCGCATGGTTCGCCGATCGCACCGCCTCGGCTGCCTCGGCGGTTGCCTCGATCGCCGCGTCTGGCATCGCCGACCTGGCCGTGTCGTTGCTCATGTTCGTCATCGTAGAGACCCGGTGTCACACCCATCGCCCGATGCTCAGCCGCTCGCGACCGTGGTCCGTCGACCCCGGCGCCGATCGCTGCGCGCCTGCCCCGGTGACGTGTGGGATGTGATGCGCACCTACCGTCAGCTCGGTCACCCGGTCGTCGCTAGCCCGATGCGTCGTGGCCACCTCGGTGGGTCGCTGCCGCTCCCGTGCAGCCACCTCTCGCACGCCTGATCTGGCATGCCATTCGGCCTTCCCGGTGCTGTTACTTGCGCGCAGCGCCGGTCATTCAATGTGGAGGTGCCTGCGGCCCATTTCTGGTCACACCTTTGCACTAAAGTGGAAAAGCCTTGCCAGAGCGGTCGGACGGGTCCATGATGGCGGGCATGGTTGCCTCGGTCGGACGCATCTCGGCAGGCGTCGGCTACGACTATCTGACCAAGGAAGTCGCCACCTCCAAGCACGACTACTACACCGGCCAAGGCGAAGCGCCAGGGGTGTGGACCGGTCGTGGGATCAGCGCGTTGGGACTGTCAGGTGAGGTGTCCGCGGAGGACATGGCGCACCTGTATGGACGGTTCGTCGACCCTCGATCAGCGGGCTCTGATCACGAGGTGGTGATCGGTCGCCGGGTGTCGACGCGCACGATCCACAAGGGCACCGCACGGGAGAAGGAGCTGGTGCCGGTCGCCGCGTTTGATGTGACGTTCTCACCGTCAAAATCGGTGTCGGCGTTGTTCGCCGCGACGTCCGATGAGCGGATCCGTAGCGAGGTGATCGAGGCCCATGAGGCGGCGGTGGCGGCGGGGATCGAGTACCTCGAGGACCACGCCGGCCATGCCCGCGCCGGGGTCGGGGGAGTGCGTCGGGTCGATACCGACGGGTTCATCGTGGCCCAGTTCCGGCACCGCACCGCTCGCTCCACTCAGCCCGGTGTGCGGGTCGGGGATCCGCAGCTGCATTCGCATTGCGCGATCTTGAATCGGCTGCACTGCACCGACGGCAACTGGCGGACCCTCGACGGCACCGCGATCTATCGGCACACCCACGCCGCGGGCGCGTTCTACGGTGCCGTGCTTGAGCGCGAGCTCACCGCCCGTCTCGGGGTCGAGTGGGTGGCGCCGGAGGCAGGGGAGCGGTTGGCGATGCGCGAGATCGCCGGCATCCCGACCTCGGTACGCAAGCAGTGGTCGTCGCGACGGGAGCAGATTGACGCGACGACGGATCGCATCTTGAAGAAGCACTGGGAGACCGAGCACCGTTCCCCGACACGTTCAGAGATGGCGCAGATGCGGTCCGAGGCCACGGTCCGGTCCCGCAAACCGAAGTCCGGTGGCGTGGTCGATCTCCACGGCCAGTGGCGCGCCGATCTCGACGACAGCGAGATCGCGGCGATCGACGCCGTCACCAACCAGGTCGCCCCCGACGCAGTCACCGGCGCCAGGTTGACGGCTGGGTCCGAGGAGTTGCAGGTGGCGGGGCTGCAGGCGTTGGAGACGCAGCGGTCGTGGTGGAACCGAGCACACCTGTATGCGGAAGTGTCGCGGTTGATCGACACGCCGAGCCGGGAAGCAATCGAGCTGGAAGTCGAACGCATCGTCGGTTCGTGTGTCGTCCTCGAGCACGACGACGATCCCGACTACGCGCAGCTCGACGCCGCGAAGATGACCTCACCACGGATCATCGCCGCAGAGAACGCCGTGCTCGACGACGCCCGCAGCGCGGCTCCGTTCACGATCCCCGCCGAGCCGGATCCGATCCTCGGCGACGATCAGATCGAAGCGGTCGAGGCGCTCACCGAAGGCAACCATCAAGTGACCACGGTGATCGGCCCCGCCGGCGCCGGCAAGACCACCCTGTTGCAGTCCGTTGCTGACTCCTACCGCGCAGCGGGACGAGAGATCGGTGTGTTCGCCTTGGCCGCAAACGCGGCGCAGGTCGTCACCGAAGAAACCGGCATCGACGCCACAACGATCGCAACGTGGCGGGTCGGGGGAGCGGACCTGCCACGCAACGGACTGTTGTTGATCGACGAAGCCTCGATGGTGCCGACACTCACGCTGCGCGATCTGTGCCGCACCGCCAAGCTCTACAACACCCGCGTCGGACTCGTTGGCGACTACGCGCAGATGGGATCACCCGAAGCCGGTGGCCTGTTGCGGGACCTCGGGGCGCTGGAGTCAGCCACGATGATGACCACGGTGCGACGGTTCTCCGAACCGTGGGAAGCCAACGCGTCGAAACGTCTCCGTCGCCGTGACGGCGAAGTCGCCGAGCTGTACGCCGACCGTGAACGCATCCACCCATGCGAAGCCGACGACGCCGTCGAGCGGGTCGCTGACGCGTGGTTCGCCGACTATCAGGCCGGCAAGGAAACCTTGGTGGTCACCGACACCACCTCAGATGCCGCCGACGTCTCCGCGGCATGTCAGCAACGCCTCCTCGACGTCGATCGACTCGGTGACGCGGTCGGCGTCGCCGCTGACTCCAACCAACTGCATGTTGGTGATCTGATCCAGACCCGCGACAACACGATCGAGCTGTACACCACCAACCGGCGCAAAGTCCTCAACCGCGAGGTGTGGCGGATCACCGGCACCAACCCGGCCGGATCCGTCGTCGCGCAGAACGTGCGCAGCGACACCCGCGTCGCGATCACCCCGAGATACCTATCCCGGGCGGTCGTGCTCGCCTACGGCACCACCCTTGCCGGAGCCCAAGGCCGCACCTGCGATTCCGGCCACGTCCTCGTCACCCCACGTACCACCGCGGCGTCGCTGTACGTCGGAATGAGTCGCGGGCGGATCGACAACCACGCCACCGTCGTCACCACCGGACACGACCACGAAGAGTTCGAGCTCGGCCACCGCGAGCCGACCGGCGCGTTCGCCGACGCGATCAACCGCAATCCCGACGGTGAGCTATCGGCCACCACTGTCGAGCAACGCTGGCAACAAGCACAGCCCGACCGCGCCGAGCGTCGCGACAACGACCGCATGCTGCAATACGCCACCAGCATCTGGACCAACTACTACCGGCCACTCCCACCAGCGATCCGCAATGCGATCACCGTCACCACCGAAGAGGTCGCTGCTCGGTTGGTCACCATCAGCAACGGGCAGTGGAACACGATCATCGAACGCGCCCTCGCCGGCACCGACTGGACACAACCCGACGCCACCGATCGCTTCATGGCGCAGCTCCATGAACTCCCCGCAGACACTTCGTTCGATCCAACGACCCATCAGCCCGGCACCCACCACACCCGAGAGAGATGAACCCCGTGAGCAACACACTCACCACCCACGACTGGTCCCGCAACCACAAGATCACCGCCGGCACCGACATCGTCGACGCCATGTGGATCGACGGCTACGACCAACAATCCGTGTGGGGCTACGACACCGGCACCAACTCGTTCTTCGCGCAGCTGTGGCCCAACGGTCACCGCAGCGAAGAACCCGAACTGTGGCTCACTCCACCCACCGGCCACTACCCGCAACCGCACATGCTCGTCCCGTACCTCGTCGAACACACCGGCCTCGACCCGCTGCCGATCGTGCGCGGCATGGGCCTCGCCTCGCCCAACCCACGAGTCATCGACGACGACGAGCTGGACGCCTACCTCGACGAGCTGTGGAGACGACCGCCGAGCGCGCTCACCAACGGCGAAATCGAAGCCGCCGCGTGGATGCGCAAACGAGACCGCCACTCGCCATCATCGAACTCACGGACCTTCGGGGAAGCCGACGAAGAGTGGCACCACGAAGTCGACGCCGAAGCCGTCCACGCCACCGGCATCACCTACCTCACCCGCAGCGACCGAGCCGTCGGCATCGAAACCGCGCTCATCCACGCTGTTGCCAGTACACCCCACTCGACCCCACGAACGGGGTCGGTATCATGATTGGTGATGGTCGTGAAACGGCACTTCGACAGCGAAGCCGAACTGGCGCGCTTCTTGGAGACCGACAAGCCGCGCACCGACGACGACTGCTGGATCGACGGCGACGGCACGATCATCGACACGCCGGAGAAGTTCATCGACATGTTGAACCGCGACCTGCAACGTCGACGTGAACGCGCCGAAGCTGAATCCGCTCGCTCTGCTCAGAGCACTTGACGAACACCACGTCGACTACGTCCTCGTTGGTGGATTCGCCACCCGCCTACACGGCGCCCAACGACAGACGCTCGACCTCGACGTCCTCCCAGCGAACAACCACGACAACCTGACCCGCCTCGCCGACGCGCTCAAATCCCTCGACGCGTTCGCCTACATCAGCGGACTCAGCGACGAAGAAGCCCGCAACCTTCCCGTACCTCTCGACGCCGAATGGCTCGCCGCACGCGAGATCTCCAACTGGCGATCAACAGCCGGCGACGTCGACGTCATGCTCACCATGCCCGACGACACCGGCACCCGCCACGGCTACGACACCTACAACACCAACGCCACCACCATCACCTACACCGCCGACAACAAAGCCACGATCGAAGTACGCGTCGCTGCGCTCGATGACATCATCGCCTCTAAACAACACGCCGACCGGCCCAAAGATCACGACGCGCTCACCGAGCTGTGCGCGCTCCGTGACAAGAGCGTCGAGGACGACGGTGGCGTGTACCCGTTCGAGGATGGTCCACCGGGAGCCGACCCCGGCTACACCCGGTAGCTCACCCGGATTGTATCGAACGTACGTTCGTGTACGGTGTGAGGGATGCTGATCAACACCGCCGAGCTCACCGCCCTCCACCGGTCAACGGCAATGCTCACACCCCACACAAAAGCACCCGTCGAACGAGAAGCACTGCTCAGCATCCTCGACGAACTCCTCGAAAACCGCCGCCTCCTCGCACGCCTCGGCACCGACCTCAACACCGTCGCCCGACACCGCCCACCCCAGACCTCGTCGAGTGCGATCGTGGCGGACCGCCCGAAACGCGAGAACCGTCGCGCTGGGCTCGTCGGATTGGGCAGTCCCGCGTTCGTTGGTTCAAACGTCCAGCTTGAGGTGCACATCGGCGAGATGTCCGCTAGCTCGGGACCGGCGCAATAGCGTCGGACGGAGTATGGCAACGACCTCGGTCTCGACAGTGGAGATTCGCCAACGGGCCTGGTCCGGTACGGACGATGAGCTGCGGGTGCTGGCGCACTGTGTAGCCGACGAGGCCGGGCGTTTCGTCCCGGAGGACGAGCTTCTCGGGGAGCATCGCCTCACCGTTTCGCTCAAGGATTCAGACTTGGACACGACAGTGAGCGGTGGCGTAGACGACGCCTTTGAGTCTGACGACATCAGTATGTATCGGCTGCGGAGCGTCGACATGCGCGCCGGCCGAACGTACCGAGGAGCAACCTCTCCCAGTCTTGTGCTGTACATGGACGGAGACGGGGTGCGCCTCAAGGTGACTGCGCCGAAGGCTGAGGCTGTTCGGTCCGCAGCAGTCCTAGAGCGCCAGCTGCGGGTCAATCGGCCATGGTGGTCCCTATTGAGCGACACGCAACTTGTACTGGGAGCTGTGGCGGCCCTTGCGTTCGTCCATCTATTCGTCCGCTGGGCCATCGGCGACCTTGAGGAAGCTCCGTCCTCCTCAGTATCGACGCTCGTGCTCGGTGTTGGAATCGTGGGAGCCGGACTAGCTGCACTCGTCTACTTTCAGCGACTGCTCTTCCCGGCGCTCGAAGTATGGGTCGGCGACACAAAGCCAATCAGTAAGCGGCTCCGAACGGGTGCTGGCGTCCTGATGCTAGGCGTCGTAGCAAGCGCCATCTGGGGTCTCGCTGGCGGTTCGTTTCGCTAGAAGGGTTCAACGCAGTGCGCCCCTTTAGGGGTCGTGATTTCCGGTTCCCGCAGAGCGTCTAGTGCGGGCCGCTGACCGGCGCTTGGCGGAGCGATTACCGCTACCGAACGTCTCGAACGCCTGTTGGTGCAACACAGATGTAGCGACTCGATCTGCTCGTAGCTGATGAATTGCTGGCAGAGCTGCGGGTACGGGCACGTCGGGTTCGCTCGCGATTATCGGGTGGTGGCTGGGCGCCCCTGCCGGTTCTCGCGCTGGTCAGAGTGGCGTCGCTGGCGCGCAATACCGGGCACTTCCAGTCGCTCGCGCGTTATTGAGCGGGTCCGGGTGCGCACCGTGCCGGATGTCGGGCGGGTCCGCAGGCGTCTCGGCGGTGCGATTATCGAGTACTGCGCCGGGGCCGTGGTCCGGCTCGTGGGGTCGTGTCCGAGGCGGGTCATCGCTCGCGGTTAGTCGGGTGCCTGCGAACGGGAGGCTTGCAAGTTGTTGAGGTGCTGAGCCCCGACGTGCTGGTGCAGCTTCCGACGTTCGTAGCCGATGGAAGCGCTGCGAGCTGAGCGCTACTCGTGGTTCGGTAAGGCGTAGGTCGTCGCTCGCTCCACGAGCTTGAACCCGGCTGCAGAGTAGGCAGCTGTTGACGCGACGTATCCCGACTCGGGCTGGGTATTGATGTACATGTGGGTGCCGCCGAACTCTGCGGTCAGTTGGGCGACCTCGAGACACAGAGCGATGGCAAGACCGCGACGGCGATGCTCAGGAGCGACGCCGAGCGGTTCGATCTCGCACACGCCGATCGATGGATCGAACCATGCAATGCAGCACGCAGCGAAGCGACCGGCCTCGTCATCGCCGACGGCAGTCACGAGGTCGAGCCGCGGATTGTACAGCCACGCGCTGCGTACGGACTCATACGCCTGGGTGGTGAAGGAGCTGTCGGCGTCGGGATCGACGCGGCGCCCGTCGATGTAGGGGATCGAGGACGGCTTCCACGCTGCTCGATGCACCTCGACGCAAGCCGTCGTTTCGTCGGGGCGGGCCGGACGGATCACGTAGCCGTCGACTCCACGGCGGCGATCGCCCGCCACCGTTGCAACGTCGAGCAGCATTCCCGACCAGGGTTCTAACCGAGCATCACGCCGATGACCCCAACTCATCGTGTGTTGCGTCCGGAAACGTGGGTCAATCCCAAAACGTGGGTCAATCCCAACCCCGGCGCCCGAGTTCGGTGAGCGCTATCTCCAGGGTTGCGCCGAGTGTTGGTCCGTCGCGTCGGATGAACTCGCCTTCGAGCCCTGGTCCGGACAGCACCACGGTTGCGGTATCGCCCGTTCGTTCGACGTCCAGCTTGAGTAGGACGCCCACGCCTCGGTCCCGCAACGCAGCGACCAACGGGAGCGCCCAGTCGACGCCGTGATTCGTAGCAGGCGGCGGGTCGATGTCGAGACGGGAGGCGAGCGATCGGAGGGTGTCGGGCGGTCGATCGGTCATCGGGGACTCCCCGGGCGCCCCAGCTGTCGGACAGCCTCCACCACCGGGGCGAAGCGGGAGGAGGTAGGCCGCCCGCGGAAGGCTAGGTCGACCGGCAGCGGAGGGACGCCGCGCACCGGGTGCATCCGGACTCCATCTGGCACGTACAAGTCGGAGAACGCCTTCATGGTGATCGTTGCGCCGACACCGGCCCGGATCGCTTCGATCATCCCCTCGGTCCGATCCTGCACCGGGCCGTTGAGAGTCGGCGGACCGCCGCGCACCTCATCGAGTCGCCACGCCGCGTCCCACCTCGAATCGTTGGCGGTGACGGGAATCCATCCGACCCGATCGACATCTTCGAGTGTGACGGTGCCGTCGGCGTTCGGATTGACGTCGGCGTCTTCGGCCACGATTGCCATCCGAGGTTGCACGCTGATCGGGATCCTGGTGAGACCGTCGTCGATCTCTGTCGGCCCGATGAGCACGGCGACGTCGGTCTCGCCGGATCTGAGACCGCAGGTCGGATCGCTCCAGTCGAAGACGCAAACCTCGTACGACATGAGATCGTCTAGGGATTCGAGTTGCTCGGCGAGTTGCCGCACGAACGAACTCGCGAACCCGTAGAACAGACCGAACACCAGCGTGTCCTGGCCCCGAAGCCGATCGATCCGGGCCTCGAGTTCGCCGTGAGCCGACAGCAGGGCGCGAGCAGCCGGCAGCAACGCTTCGGCAGCGCCGGTCAACTGTACGGACCTCGGGGTTCGGTCGAAGAGGACCTGTCCGACTTCGCGTTCGAGCTTCTTGACGGTCTCGCTCACATGCGGGGCGCTGATCGACAACCGCTCGGCAGCTCTCAGAAAGCTCAGCTCCTCGGCCGCGGCGACGAAGACTCGAGCACTTCTCACGTTCATGTCCGCTCGTGAACGAGCCTAGCCGACCTTCGCAAGGCGATCGTTCGGTGATTCCGAAGGCAGAAGTCGGAAGTTCGGACTGGCTAACGGATGGATACTGCGGCACGGTGATTGGTCACGGGGCGATCGATGGTCGGGGGGTTTCGGCACGTCGCTTCCGATTGGAGAAGCGACGCCGATGTGGCTGACGGAGCTGTGGCTCTACACGACGACCGGACCTGACGAGTTCGACGACTCGGATCAGTCCGATGTCGTGTTGCGTGTCGGGTACCTCGAGGAACGGAGGGGCTGGCGGGAATGGACCTTCCCGTTGGACCACCCGAACTACGACGATCGCGAGCGGGATCAGACCGACCTCTATCGGTTGGTGTTCGGCCCGGATGACGCGAGCTGCGAGGAGTCGTTGTCGAACGAGAGCGGCGTCCCTGAGGTCGGCAGCACCGTCGTTGATGAGTTCGTCGAGCCGCCCCTTGGACCCTGGTTAGGCAGTACGACGTCGCTCGCAGACGGGCAGGCCGAGCTGGCGAGGATGCTGATCACTCTCGAGTACCGCAACCCTGATCGGTGGAGCCTCCGGCACTACACCCTCGTTGCTCAGGTCTCGTACATCGAGGAACTCCCCGTCGAAAGCCACCCGAAGCGTGCCTCGCATTTCCTGTCCGCGAAGACACTCCTCGCCCACGGCGAGGACCTCGGTCCCGACTCGGAGCGTAGCTACGACCGTCGCGGTATCGACCTGTCGTCCGATCAAGACGAAGGCCATTCGCTGTTCATCCTCACCCCCAACGCCGGGCGGTTCGTCATCGTGACACCAGAGGGCGTCGGCTTTGCGAAGGCGTGAACGTATGCAGCTAGCGACGGATTCAGGACCTCTCATGCGATGGGTAGGTGGGAGCACGGCGAGTTCGCGTTCGCTAGCTCAACCGCCCCGGCGTCGGACACGAAGGTCTGGCTGCCTGAAGTCCGGTATTCGACGCTGGAGAGAGGAACGACATCATGCGGCGTAGAACCACAGCGCTCCTTATGTGCGCAGCGCTTCTCGCTCCGGCGTGTACGGGCGGCGACGATGACTCGGCGATCGACGACCAAGAGTCCGACGACGCAACTGACTCATCGGACGGCGATCCAGCATCGGGCGGGGCGGATGAATCGGCCGTGATGCCCGTCTGCGCAGCCGTCACCTACCTCGTCGCGTGCGTTGAACAGGCCGCCCGGGCATCAGTCCCCCTGCCGGGCCTGCTGGTCGATCTCGCGTACACCAGTGAACGTCAGCGGATCGGTAGCGGTGCTGCTGCGAACTTTCTCGAGCAAGTCGGAATGGGCGGGTGGACGCTCAGCGGGCACCACTTCTACGACGTCGAGAACGAGGTGGCGTACTTCGGCAATGGAGACCATCGCTCGACCCCGGCGCTCGAGATTCAGTCGGGAGAGGAGTCCGGCAACCTCGCCGTCGTTGACGACGATCTCGGCGAGGTCTACGTGTTCGACGGCGACGGCCGCCACCTGCGTACTCGCCACGCCGACCTCGGCATGGTGATTGCATCCTTCGAGTACGAAGACCGGTTGCTAAGCGCGGTCGACGTACCGACCGCCGGTCGGATGGGCATCGTCCGGAATGGATCTGCCGTCGTCGAACTCGTTGGCGCTCGGTACACGGCCACACTCTCGATCGACTCATCCGGCGGACTTGCCCGCGTGACCGACCCCGGGGGAGTCGTGACCGAACTCGACACCGACGCCGACGACCGCATCGTCGGCTACCAGTACGGCGACCTCGGCACGTTCGAGTTCGAGTACGACGCCAACGGCTTCTTGGCGATGTCGAGCGCACCCGATGGATCGTCGACGACGTTCGCGCGCAAGGCCGATCAGGACGGCGGCTTCACCGTTGCCATCGAGGAATCGTCCGGTGACGGCGGGACATACACGGAAGAACTCGTCGGTGGTGACCGCCTCCTTCGGTACAAGCCGGCAAGCGGTGGCGAAATCACCGAACTCATCGAGGCAGACCGTCATGAGCTCGGTGACCTCGACGGCACGGTAACCGAACTGGTGTTGTCGAGTCATCCGCTCTGGGGTCCGGCGATGATGGTGCCGGCCGAGATCGATGTGACGCTGTTATCGGGCGAGAGCTCGTCGATTGCGACTGACGTCGAATCGACTGGTGAGCTGAGTGACGGGCCGTTCGTGGGACAGGTGGTCACCACGCGTACCAGTCTGAACGATGCGGCCCCCGCGGTGACCGTTTGGGATCAGGCTGCGAGAACGCTCGGCGTGACCTCGCCTGAGGGACGGGCGTCGACGGTTCGCTTCGACGAGCTTGGCCGATCCATCGAAGCCGATGATCGCGGGGTGGCATCAACGGTCTCGTACGACGGCTCCGGTGTTCCAGAGGCAGTCACATGGGCCGATGGAGCCGGCTCACTCGACTTCGGATACGACGCAGATGGAACGATCTCGGTGTCTTCCGATGGGTTCGAACGATGGACGCGGCTCGATCGTGTCAGCCGCTCGGTGACGACTTCGGCGCCCGGCGGAGATGACGAGGTTGGCATCAGTTTGACCGACGCCGGAAGCATGGCGGAGGTGGCACTGCCCGGCGGTGCGACGCGGCAAGTGACCTACGACGACCAGGAGCGACCCACGTCGCTTGCCTTTGGTCCAGAAGACCCGACCATCTCGTGGACATACGATGACCAGGGCATCTCAACGATGACCGATGGAGAGACCAGCTTGACAATTGGCCGTGATCCCTTGGCCCGTCCGGTCTCCATCAGCTCTGGAGACGTCGACCTTCGAGAGTTCGGCTACGACGATGAAGGCTGGCTCTCTTCGTCGTCCTCTTCTGATCTCACGGTCAGGTATCCCGAGCCGTGGAACTCCACCGGCCCGATCGAACTGTCCGGAGCGGTTGACACCACGATCGAATACTCACTCGACGAGGATCTCGCAGTCTCCTCGGTCATGGTAGGGGGCGCTGCACCGACGGAGATCGACTACGACGCCGACGGGTTACCCGTCCGCATCGGTGCGGCCGAGATCGACCGGGATTCGGCGACGGGACTGGTGACCGAGATTCGCCTCGACGACGTGGCCGAGGTCCGCGAATACGACGCCCAAGGCGCCCTGAGCTCGCGAACCGTCACCTTTGGAGGCGAGGTCGTCATTGACCTTACGATCGAGCGGGATGCACTCGGACGGGTCATCAGCGTCGTTGAGATGGTCGAGGGCGAATCACGAACGACCGAATACAGCTACGACGTCTCCGGCCAACTGGCCGCCGAGACGACCGACGGCGCGACCACGACCTACCGCTACGACGACCGTGGAAATCTGACCGAGATCGTCCGTGATTCCGCATCACGAGCGATCGAGTACGACGACGCGGACCGCATCGTTTCGGTCGACGCCAGTCCGATCGCCTCGGACGCGTCGGGTCGGCCGACTCGCCTTCCCTCGACAGAAGCACTTTCTTATGACGAGTTCGGCAACCTCTCTTCGACTGGCGCCGATACTCGACAGCGCTTGTATGACCCATTCGGACGACTCGTCGGAGTGGAGGGCCAGTCGAGAGATGTACTTGTCTACGGAGGCGGTTACCAGGCACTCGCCCGAGTGATCGACGGGGACGTCACACAGCGTTTTGCGTACGTCGATGGGGAACTCGCCCCCAACTACGTGGAGGAGGCTGACCGGCGGATGCTCGTCGTACGCGATCACGGGCATACACCGCAGTGGGTCGTCGATGCCGCGACCGGTGAGATCATCAGCTCCGCAACCTACTCGGCGTTCGGTGCTGTGAACTCGAGGACCGGAGACGAAAACGTCCTCCCGTTCGGCTTCCACGGTGGCACGACGTTCGGTGACGACGACGTCATCCGCTTCGGCGCACGCGATTACATCTCCGCCGTTGGCCGCTTCCTGCAATTGGATCCGATCTACTACGGCAGCGAAGAGATGAACTTGTACCGCTTCGCAGCGAACGATCCGGTGAACCTGTGGGACCCCACAGGGTTGAATCCGACACTTCGAGCTTTGGTCTTGTGCTTAACCGCAGTCGCCTGTGACGCCTGGGCAGCCAAAACGGTTGAGCAAACCGATCTCTTCCCCGACCAAGCTACGCCGACCATGACGTATGGGAAGCGACGCAGGACTGGCGAGGTCCGACTCGACCCTCTCGGACGCCCGATTCAGCCGACGCCACCGCGTCCCCCGTCTGGTCTGATCCCTGGTGCTGGCCCAGATCCGATGAAGGGAGGTCGTCGACCGCACTTCCCCCGTGGTGTCTTCCCGGGCGACGATCTCATCCCGAGACAACCGACGCGGTACCACGGTCGGACGCCACGGGCGTTGCCGCAAATCCCTGGTGGTGTGATGCCGCCTTCTCGGAGCAGTCTGTTAGCTCTCGCCGCGCCGGGTGGCGGAGCAGCCTGGTACCAAGAACTCCAGGAATGGGCTGCGTCGATTGCCGACGTGATTTCTGACCTACTCGACGGTCTCGCACCTGGCACCGATGATGGTGACGACCAGCAAGATGAGAGTTCAGCGTCGAAGAGCAGGCTCGAGTGTCTCGAAGACCCCGGCTGCGATCTGGACGCCCACCGGACGACGACGTACGGGCATCCGAACATCCGCACGTGGGATCGCGTGACGTACTCCTTCCATGGCGCTGGTGACTATCTCCTCGCCTCCGATCGCGAGGGGTGGGACGTCCACGTTCGGTTCAGTCGGATCGCAAACATGCGTCGCGTCTCGTTCGTGCGAGCGGTGGCGGTCCGCGTCGGCGAGCAGACAATCAGTGTGGGCGATGCGCCCGATCTCACTGCGTGGGATCCCGCAGAACTTCAGGTCGACGGCGAGGTCGTCGACCTGAATGCAGGAGAGGTTTACGCTCTCGACGCAGGAGAGATCTTGTTCACCGGCAACAGCTGGGTCATCGTCGACGACCGCGAACGAGCGCTGATCGTGGGCGATCAGATCGGAGATGCGTACACACTCCGGCTCCCGACCTGGGAACTGTGGGATCAGGTTGTTGGCCTTTCCGGGACGCCGGATGGAGATCCGGCCAACGACATTAGAGCTGCTGATGGCAGGCCGATCGATCCGGCGCTGTTCGACGAGCTGTACAACGTGTTCGGGGCGTCGTGGTTGGTCGCGCCGGAAGAGTCGCTGTTCGAGACGCCGCTCGATCCGGTCGATGAGGATCCGATCTTCCCCGAGGCGAACCTGCTGCTGTCCGACTTCGACGAGGAGATCAGGCGTCAGGCCGAGGCGACCTGCCGGGAGGCCGGCAACGAACCCGGGAGTGGCCTGAACGAGTGCATGTTCGACCTCGTGCTCACCGGCGACGCTCGGTGGGCTGAGGCGATGGGTCCGATCGCGCAACTCACTCGATCGGGCGTTCATTGGCGGCTGATCGATCCGCGCATCGACGACGATCAGGAGATCGAGCTCGGTCAGGTCGTCGACGACGAGTTGGAGACCACGGGTGCGCATCGTTACCGGTTCACCGCCGAAGCCGGAGACCGTGTCGTGCTCCGCCTCACAGATCCGTGTGGTGATGCGACCCCGACGACCCTGGTCGCCGGGTTCGTTGGGCCCGATGGGCTCGTCACCGAGTCGATTTCGCTCACCGACTGCGGCGACTCGAAACCGTTGCTGGTTGAAGACGCCGGGGAGTTCGCCTTGCTCGTGACCGACGAACAAGGACTGTCGACGTCGTTCGCGTTCCAGCTCGTGGCAGCGACCGACCAGGACAAGGGCGAGATCGAGATCGGCGAGATGATCAGTGACGAGTTCGCCGCCCGCAGCGATGTCCACGCTTGGATCGTCGACGCCGGCGATGCCGACGCGGTTTCGGTCAACGCGCTCGACGTGCCGTGCGACGCCACCTGGTTGCTGGAGCGCGATGGTGAGCCGGTTTGGTCGGACGATGGGTGTGTCACGTCGCCGCCACTTCCGACCGGCGGCGAGATGCGGTTGTTGCTGATTGCCGACTTCGGCGGCCCGTACGAGTTCGAGTTGTTCGCCGTTCCGCCGCCGGTAGAAGCCGATCTGCCCGATGACGGCGCCGTCACCGGCGAGATCGCCGAACCGGGTGGTTCGGCGGTGTACTTCGTCGAGATCGACGATGGCCGTCTGATCCAGATCTTCTCCGATACCGACGACTGCGATCTCGGGCGGGTCTTCCTGGACGCTCCGTCGGGTGACGTCTTCCAGGGTAGGGATCTGTGTCGTGACTCCGGCCCGTACGGTCTGCCCGAGACCGGCCGATGGGGCGTTCGTGTCGATCCTCCCGGCGACGTCACCGGTGACTACGCGTTCCGCGTCGCCGTCATCGACGACACCCGATCGGGCGGCGAGGCTGCCATTGGGGAGCGGGTCGAGGGCACCATCGCCAGCCCGGGCGAGTCGGTGTCGTTCGAACTGGATGCGGCGCCCGGTGATCAGTTCCAGGTCGTGGCTGGCAACACCGAGTGTGGCTTGTCGGATTTGATCCTCGAGGGAACGGATGGTTCGTTCTACTACTTCGATGATCTGTGCGAGGACCACGTGATCCGGGTGAACGATTCCGGGGTTGTCCGTCTCGTCGTCGATCCGGACAGCGACCAGACGGGTCCGTTCAGCTTCCAGCTGGTTCCGGTCGTCACGATGCGCAGCGACTTTTCGTTCGGCGAGGTGCTTCAGGGCTCGATCGACACGGTCGGCGGGCGATACGTGTTCCCGATCACCGTGCCGGACGGCGGCATCACGATGCAGATCGTCGAGACCGGTACCGAGTGTGGGTTCTCCCAGCTGTACTGGGCGCCGCCCGGCGCGACCAGGTTCCAGTACCAAGCGGAGCTCTGTGAGGACCACGTCATCTCGATCGATGACGCGGGCGAGTACGAGCTCATCGTCGACCCAAGTGGCCTACAGACCGGCCGCTTCAGCTTCCGGGCATTCGAGATCGTGGAACCCACGCCGGTCCCGGTGCAGCTCGGGTCGCAGGTGCGAGGATCGCTCGACACACCGGGCGAGTACGCGGTCTACACGTTCACCACGACGGTCGACGATGCCGAATTCGAGTTCGTCAGCGGAACCGACGATTGCGACTTCTCGCAGGCGTTCTACCGGCCCGCCGAGGGTGGTGGTCTGCGGTACTGGGGCAACCTGTGCGAAGACCACGTCATCCGGGTCGACGAGGCCGGTGAGTGGGCCATCGTCATCGACCCCGGCGACGCGCGCACCGGCGACTTCGCCTTCACGCTGCGACCGGCATGACCGAGCACGAGTCGCACTGGACACGGCGTCGCTTTCTCAGCGTCGTGCCGCTGGGCTCGGCCGCTGCCTTAGCGGTCGGCCCTGGCAGGCGTGCTGCGGCTGTGTTTGTGGACGATCGTGCGGAGCTCGATCTCGACCACGGAAACGCAGCCATCGACGTCGTGATCCCGTGGGTCATCCCCGTCATCGAGGAGACGATCACGCGCGGTGCGGCAACGATGATCCTGCGCGTCACCACCTTGCTGTCGCAGGCGTGGTTCGACGCCATCGCCCCGTTCCATCCCACGGCCGTCGGGATCAGCTCCCGGCTCGGCCGGCTCGACCACCTCGCATCCACCCGGCTCAGGAACGCCGCAGTGATCGCCGCCAGCGTGCCCGCGCTCGATAGCCTCTTCCCCGACCATCGCGTGACATGGCTGCACATGGAACGTCGCGGGCTTGCTTCCGCTGACGTTCGTGATCGGGTAGCCATCGAACTCGGTCGCCGGGCCGGCCAGGCAGTCGTCGCTGACCGGTCGAGGGACGGCACGAACCAACTCGGTGACGCCGACGGACGATCCAGCCACCTGCGTCCGTACGAGGACACAACCAGCTATTCACCCGTCAACCCGCCGCAGGAGCTGAGGGACCCGAGTCGATGGCAGCCGCTCACCTCCATCGCCGCGCAGGGGTCATTCCGATCCCAAACGTTCGTCACGCCACAGCTGGCGAGGACTCGGCCCTACTCGTTCGACCACCCCGACGAGTTCGACGTGCCGGCTCCGGCAAACAGCTCGTGGCAGGCGAACCCGGACGGATACCGAATGCAGGCCTCGGACGTCCTGAACGTATCGCGACGGCTCAGCGATCGGCAGAAGCTTGCGGCGGAGCTCTTCGACGACAAGATCGAAGCGCTCGGAGTGACCGCGCTCCACGTGGCTCGGCGACACCGATTCGACGTGCAGCAGTTCGTCGAGTACGACTTCCTGGTCAACGCCGCAGCTTTCGACGCGTCGATCGCCGTTTGGCATCACAAGCGACGGTTCGACGCTGTGCGCCCGACTACGGCGATCCGGTTCCTGCACGCCGGGGAGATGGTGGACGCGTGGGCAGGTCCAGGGCGGGGCGCGGCGGAGCAGCCGGGAGAGTTCTGGGAGAGCTACCTCCCGACGGCCGACCATCCGGAGTATCCGTCGGCCTCGACAGCGATGTGTCATGCCCATGCGGTTGCCAGCCGAACTTGGCTCGGGAGCGACGCGCTCGAATGGTCGGTGCGGCGCAGGGCGGGCGAGTCTCGAATCGAACCCGGCATCGTGCCGGCCCGCGAGCTCGAGCTGTGGTTCGACACGTGGACGGATTTCGCTGAGACCTGTGGAACGAGCCGTGTCTGGGGCGGCGTCCACTTCCCGGACGCAGTGGTCGCCGGAGAGAACGTCGGATCTGCGGTTGCGGAGCGGGCAGTCGAGCTGGTCCGTGACCACCTCGCAGGTCGAGCGCGCCGACCAGTTTCCGCGGAGCATGGCAGCACGGCGCTGCGATGACAGGTGCAGCGGAGGGGTGAGAACCCAACCGGGCGGATTTGCGGTCCCAAGCTCTCGTCAGGTGGTCGCACGCACAGTCCGTAGAGTCGGAGCCCAGGAGAGTCCGAGATCGTGGAAGAGTCGAACAGGTGGAAGACCGTCATCGACCTCGACGGGTGGGTACTGACGATTCTCCTCCCTCACGACTACGCGTTGATCACCGACTTCGAGTTGGTCGCTCCGTCCGGCGAGCGCTATCTGGGAAGTGCGGGCACTCCGGAGATGGTGCGCCAACTGCTCGACGGGGACGATCCGTGGAACGATCCGTTCTGGATGAGTGATCTGGTCATGGTCCGCGAGCTGAGCGAGGCGAGCATTGTGTCTGCGGTGAGAACGTTGATCAGCCGGGACGAGGTCAGGCGGGCGCTTGATCGTGCTGAGGACACCGGTGAATCCGACGAGTTGGACACGGCGTGAGCGGCGCTTCATTGCAGCGACACGAGGTCACTTGCCAATCGTGAAGGCGTGCGGCAACCTGCGAGAGTGTCTGAGACCGAGACCGCTCTGCGTTGCCGTGACGGGCGCTGGGAGCTCCCGATCGTCGGGGCGACGGTGACACAGATCCGCGTCGATTTCGCATTGGGTCTCATCGCGCAGCGCGGCGCCGGTGATGGCGTCTCGTGCGAGGTGCGGATCAGCAGCCCATTTCGATTCGACACAGGCACGGGCTCGCTGGCGATCGACCCGGAACGGACCGAGCAGCTCGCCCCGCTGATCGCGCTCCACAAGGGCGTTGTCGAGCAAGCGTTCGCACTCGACGACGGCCATCTCGAACTCCGCTTCGAGAGGGATCGGACGATCGGCGTGCCGCCTGACCCGCGCTACGAGGCGTGGGGTCTGACCGTGACGAACCGGTCCGAGAACTGGTCGACGGGATTGGTGTGTCTCCCGGGTTCCGGGGTTGCCGAATTCGAGACGTCGCCGAGTACCGCACCGGCGCTCGCTGCTCGAATCACGATCGTGCACACCCGGACAGGAATGCTGCTGACGAAGGAAGAGTTTCGGAACTGGCGCGAGATCCAGCACCGCTTCGACAACTACATCGCCTCGCTCGGCCCGTTCGCTCCTCCGGAGCTGTTCGGCTACCTCGCGGTCGAGTACCCGACGGATCCACCGTTCGCCCGCGAGGCGATCAACGAGTTCCTGCACAGCGATCAAACGCAGCTCTGGGCATGACACGCCACGAACACGGGCCGATGATCATGCATCCGGTACTCAACGACACCAAGTGGGACGAGGTCCGGCTCGCAATGCACGAGTTGGAGTCGATCGTGAGATGGCGGACCCGCGATCGGCACTCGGGCTTTGTCAGTGACTGGGATGCCGATTGGCATTACCACTTCCGAGTTGGAGGGTACGACGCGATCGAATGGGTGGAGATCCGGGCCGACAACCCGGATCACCGACCAGAGATTTTGCAGGTTCTGCGACGCATCGGCGTACCGGGCCGAGTCGACGAGGTGAGCATCACCGTCTACGGCTACGTCCCGCACGGCCAGAGCGTCGACCGGTTGTAGGCAGAGTAGGCAGAGCCGGCCGCTCGGGCAGCTTGAGCCCATGCAGTTCACGGTGGTCCATCGCGAGGCCTGCCAATGGGTTTGCCGATGGATCGGGGCCGGATTCCTCGACACGAACCGGTACCAGCCGGACGGTGCGGTAGCGTTTGGCCTGTTCAGCCCGCATGAGACGGTGCTGGACGGTACGGGCCGGACGGTTCTGATCGCTACATCAGCTGCGAGAGGTGTTGCCGCAGTCCTTGATCACAGTCGTCGCCCGACCTGTGTGCCGTTCCCGAACACGGCCGACCGGTCATTCGAAAGACAGCCAAGCGTCAGCCGGTTCGCGAGTCAGTCCAGGTCGGGTACGACGCCGAACCTACGCAGACACCCCAACGGTGATCGAGGCCCACGCACGCCCGGTGCACCCGCCAACAGCCTCCCTGGCTCCTCTCTGTCAACCCGGGTGGGTTCGGGGTGGCAGAGAGGGACGTCTGCGCGCCGTGAGGCCGGCCGCGTGATCAGCTCGAACCCTTGTGCTGATGCTTTGATGAGGCCACACCCCGAACCCGTGGTCGAGGCTAGACGGCGGCCGGTCGCCGGCTGTCGAGGTCGACCGTTGACGCGAGCCGTGTCGTGGGACCTGTAGTTGGCGTCGCGAGTCGCGGGTCAGCGCGGCCACTCGGTGTCTTGGGCACGTTGTTCGGATCGGTCGACGACTTGGAGCTGGCGCCACACGGCGTCGGAGATCCGTCGTTTCACGACGCGGTCGCCTCTTTCTTCGTCTTGCCCTCGTCGAGCTTCTTCAAGAACAGCTTCCGGCCGGGGTGTCCTCGTCGACGGCGACGAGGCGCTGCGGGATCGAGCGGCCGATGCCGTTCTTTTCCCTTCTATCACTCGAAGGCGATTTGACGAGTCGGGCCCGGCAGTCGATCGTCCGTGCCGTGCCATACTGCGGGCTCACGAGGCCCGTGCCCAGCACGAACGTTTGACTTCTGTGTTCGCCAACTCCGAATAGCGCGCCGATGTCGACCTACTATTCGGTGTGGAGCGGACATGAACGTGAGGAGTGCTCAAGTCTTCGTCGCTGTGGCCGAGGAGTTGAGCTTTTCGAGAGCTGCAGCGCGGTTGCCAATCAGCGCCCCGCATGTGAGTGAGATCATCAAGAAGCTCGAACGCGAAGTCGGACACGTTCTGTTCGACCGCACCCCGAGGTCGGTTGAGCTGACTCGTACTGCCGAAGCTTTGCTGCCGTCGGCGCGTGCGCTGCTCGCCGCCCACGGCGAGCTCGAACACCGCATTCTCGATCTGCGACGCAAGGAGTACTTCGTCTTCGGTCGCTTCTATGGGTTCGGCAGCTCGATTGTCAACGACATTGCCAACGAGATGGAGCGCTTGAACGAAACGATTTCGGTCGACGTCCACCTGTACGACTGGACCGACCCTTCATGCGGCCTTCGGACCGGCGACAGTGACGCCGCAATCCTCGTCGGCCCAACGGAGATCGACGATGCTCTGACCAGGATCCCGATTGGCGTTCAGCGACGCTTTGCGGTCGTCCCGTTCGATGCTGAGGTGGTTCCGTGCCCAAACGGCACCATCTCGCTCGACGATGTCGACCGAATCGGTTGGGTCCCGGTCCCCATTCATGATGAAGTGTGGAACGCCGCTTGGCGACTGCACGAGTTCCGCGACGGGGCTCCCCGCCTCATTGGCCTTGAGCAAGAGCGCATCGAAGGCATGATCGAGGCGATCCAGGCTGGAACCGGAGCCACCGTCACGATCGAGGTGTTCGCGGGTCTCTATACGCCGGACGGAACAAGGTCTTACCCCGTACGCGATGTCCCGCCGCTGCCAGTCGACGTCGCCTTCCCAGGAAATGCGACTACGTCGCGATTCTCCGACCTGGTCGCTGCGCTTCGACAAACGGGACGGCCGGTGACGCCCCGCTGAGTAGAACGCCGGCATTCGACCGCCCCGTCTATGAGCTATCACGGAAACCGACATGGTGTCGGGGTCGTCCGGCCGATATCCAGTGATCGCTGAACGCGACTCTCAGTGATCGCCTACAGGGCAAGCCAATGAGTTAATTCGGCGAGTGAGTAGGGCGACGGGAACTCAGATGCCTGCCACGGTGCCCGACCGTGCTGGGCAGGACACAACGCATATCAGCGCGGACGGGACGGCCCTCACCCCGCTCGATGGCGGCACCTGCCGAGCGGGTGGACCCGAGCGATGTCAGCCGGCTTCGACGACGGCGCCGTAGCGATGCTGTGCCGCCTGCCCTGAGGTGCCGAGGAGTTCGCCGATGCGTTGCCACGAGACGTTCTTCGCTCGGGCTGCGGTGACGGCGTCGACATCTGTCGTTCACTTCGGGCTCGGGTGAGCGCGGCGCGTTCGAGAAGGTATTCCTCGACTGGACGGTCGTCGGACGGGTCGGGTTCGGGGTCCGCTGTACCTCGGTGCCAGTGCATCGGCCGCTCATCACAACGACTCAAGTCTCATACGCGCACACGACAAGCTCACACACCCCACGCCAAGACCACTCGGTATCACCGCATCGGGGGTCATGATCAAGGTGCCCGATGTCGGCACCGTTGCGCCGAGCCTGTTGCACGAGTTTCGGTCGGCTCGACGCCCTCACGTTTGGCGCTCGCCTCCGACCGAGAGCCCTTCAGCAAAGTCAACGAGCTTCATGAAGTGCTCTTTGGCCAGCCCGATCGACGGCATCGGCCGGACCAGCAGAGTAGCGGCGGAACGATTTGCCGCCCATTGGTCGGCGTCTGCGAAGAGTCGATCGTCAGCCCATGCACAGGGACGCTCGCCCGCGAACTCGGCAATCGCAGCGAGCTTCCAGGTGTCGCCCGAGCGGTGGGGACCGAAGGCGACGACAGGAAGCTCAGGGAGCCCCAGAGCCGGGCCGATGGTTCGATTCGCATCAGACTCCCATGTCGTTGCCCACACGATGTCGAATCGCTCGAGTAGCGAGGCGAGCCATTCGCCATGCATGGGCGACCAGATCACTCGTGCACCATCGATGAGCGAGACCTCATAGCCGGGAGGGGCGGAGTCTCTGACTGGGCTCAGCACACCGTCCACGTCGAGGAACAGAACAGGCAGCTCCGTCATCGGCACGCGCACATAATGCGCTCTTCTGCTGGATCTGTGGGTCAGGTTCGGCCTGGTAGGGCAGGCGGGTGGCTGCCGAGCGCGAGCAGTGCGAGGGCGATGAGGGGTTCGGGTCCGTGGAAGCCGAACGCGATCCGGGTGAGGAGTCGGATCTTGGTGTTGGTGGACTCGATCAGTGCATTGGACAGCCGCGAGTCGAGGGCGTGATCGATCGCCTCGCGGTGTTTCACGATCTTGCGAGCGAGGTCGACGAAGGCCGGCATGCGCGACCGCCGGGCCCATGACAGCCACCGGTCGAGGGCGTGTTTGCCGGCGTCGCCCTTGGCGGCGAAAACGAAGCGCAGTCCTTCTTTGAGCAGGTAGGCGCGGTGGAGTCGGGGGTCGATCTTGGCGATCCAGTCGAGCTGGGCGCGCTGGTTCTCGGTGAGATCACCGGGGTTCTTCCAGAGCGCGTAGCGCGCTCGTGCGATGCCGAGCGACGTGCCTGTCGCTCGTCCCCGCTGGGAGGTGGTGTTGGGGATCTTGCTGCGCCCGGATGCCTGGTTCCAGGCTCGGCGGCGTTCGACATCGAGCGCTTCGATCGCCCACGCGACGACATGGAACGGATCCGCACACCGCTGCGCATTCGGGGCGCGTTTCGCGACGACCCGGGCGATCCAGCCCGCCATATCAGCCGATACGTGGGTCAACTCGGCGGCGCGTTCGTCGCCGAGCTCATCGAAGAACACCTCCAAGTCGGCGTCGGTGCGACCCGGGCCGGCCCACACCAGATGCCCGGTGTCGTGATCGACCACGACGATCAGGTAGCGGTGCCCGCGTTTGTATGAGATCTCATCGATCCCGATCCGGCACAACCCTGCGAGCCGATCGACACGTTGCTCGACGTCATTGTTGACTCGGGTGACGATCGCACCAACGGTGCGCCACGCCACCCGCAACAACTCACACGTCGCAGACTTCGAGGTGCGCACCGCCAGCCACGCCGCCAGGTCGTCGAAGTCGCGGGTGTGGCCGACACCATGACGAGCCCACGGCACCGCCACCACCGTCGGACCGTGCGTGCGACAGCGAACCCGTGGCGCGTCGGCCTCGATGAACACCTTCGTCGTGCCCGCATCCAATGCCCGCCACCGGCGGCGACCGTCGCCGTGGTCGTATCGAGGCGCTCGACGATGACAGCGGCCACAGCGGCTTCGAGCCTTGGCGTTGGGGCGCACCGACACCACGATCGAGCCGTCGGTGTCATCGACGCGGACCCCCTCCACGACCGTGCGCGCCAACCCGCACGCCCGCTCCCATACCTTGGTGTTCAGCACCCCGTCTGCCTTCCTGTTCGTTTCGAGCCTTCGACAGCGCGAAACCTAGGAATCAGGCGGGGTGCACCCGCGGATAGGCCCTCAACTCACCCACGGACACGACAGAAGAGCGACATAATGCCAGCCCGCTGCCACCTACCAACCCGCTCGCAAACGGCACCTCGCGCTCGGGTTCACCCGAGCGATATCAGCCGGTTTCGACGACAACGCCGTAGCGCTGTTGGGCGGCTTGGGCTGATGTGCCGAGGAGGTCGCCGATGCGCTGCCATGGGACGTTCTTGGCGCGGGCGGCGGTGATCGCATCGACGATCTGTTGTTCGCTGCGAGCCCGGGCCAGCGCGGCTCGTTCGAGTAGGTACTCCTCGACGGGGCGCTCGTCGGCGGGGTCGGGTTCGTAGTCCTCGAAGCGCTTTGCGAGTTCGTCGGCGTGGTCGAGGATCTCTTGAATCGAACGAGGCATCAGGTCTCCAGGAACTTGGGTCGGGCGGCCATTGCGTGAACGATGAACTCAACGCCCTCAGCGGTTGCGACGCCGATCTCGAGCATCCGACCAGCGGTGTCGGCGCCGATGAGCATGTCGAGATCGTCGAGGTCGAACACTCGGATCGGGTGTCGGTAGGCGTGGAGCATGTCGTCGTCTTGGATCCCGTGTCGGCGTGCGCTCGCCACGATCACAGGATCCACAACATCAACTTACCTTGATGACGTGCTCTCGGAGTGGTCGGCTGGATGACCTCATCCATCTACGAGAGGAGCACCGCTGTGCACACGACCACCATCATCCGACCCAGGACGGCTGCTGATTCGTTCGGCGAACTCGTTCACATCGACGCCGATGCCGACGGCCAACGATTGAACCGTGCGATAGCGGGCTTCCTAGCCGGCTATTCCGGCCAAACGATGACGGCGTACCGCGTCGATCTGAAGAAGTTCATCGCCTGGCTCGACCAGAGAGACATCGCCGTGTTCGATGCCGAGCGCGCTCACATCGAGCTGTACGCCCGCTGGTCCGAAACCCAAGGGCTCGCACCCGCGACCATTGGTCGGCGCTTGTCGACGATCTGCGGGTTCTACACCTACTCGCCGAAGAACGTCTCTTTGACAGGAACCCTGCAGCTCATGTTCGCCGACCGAAGCAGAACTACGAATCGAGCACGCTCGGCTTGGACCGCAACGAACTCGGCGGGTTCCTCGTCCAGGCCGGTCTGTGCGGCGGACGCGATCACGCGCTGGCCTGTCTGCTGGCGTTGAACGGGCTGCGCATCTCCGAGGCCCTCGGCGCCGACATCGACGACCTCGATCAGAACCGCGGACACCGGACGCTGTTCGTCCACCGCAAGGGCGGCAAGACCGTCACCATTCCACTCGCGCCGCGCACTGCTCGGGCGCTCGATCTGTACATCGGCGAGCGAGTCGAGGGGCCGATCTTCATGAACCATGACATGACCAGGCGTCTCGACCGCCACGCCGCGACTCGCATTGTGAAGCGGTTGGCGAAGGCCGCCGGGATCGACAAGCGGATCTCTCCGCACTCCCTGCGGCACAGCTTCATCACCGCCGCCCTCGATGCCGGTGTCCCGCTCCGAGATGTCCAAGAGGCTGCATCGCACGCCGATCCGAGAACGACGATGCGCTACGACCGCGGACGAGGCTCTCTCGACCGCCACGCCACCTACATCGTCGCCACCTTCGTCGCTGGCGCGAGCCGCTGACTACATACGGCGATACCGCGCGCCTCAACGCGCCCGCAGGTGCCGGATACAGGACGGCTGTGAGCGCCTTCGGTGCCGCGCAATACCGGACGGTTCGTTACGCCGCGATCGCCCGGTCGAGCGCTTCGCTGAGCTCGGTCAGATCCCAGAGGCTGTCGAGCCGCTCGACGATCGTGCCGGTTCCGTCGGTGAGGAAGAGGGCAGGCTCGTAGAACATGGCGACGGCCTCGACCGCTGGTGTCGGGATCGTCCCTGCGTCGTCGACGTACACCTCGGCGTGGACGAATGTGACTGCTTCGTCGTAGTCCGGCGCGATCTCAACCAGTGCTTCGAGGGCTGGCCCGCACGTACCGGTGCGACAGAACGCTGGTGTTCCGACGAAGTACGCGACGGGTCTTCCCGTCGTCAGTGCCTCGGTCAGCGTGATCTCGTGAAACGGGCAGTCGGGCTGCAGCGTGCAGAGTTCGACGAGCCCGGCGGGGTCGTCGAACGTCGGCGTGTCGAACGGTGGGAGGGGCTGTCCAGGGATCGGAACGGCGACAGTCTCAGGCGCGACGACCTCGAAACTGGCTCCCGTCTCCGGCCCGCCATCGACGACGAGGGTGTAGAACCCCGGTGTGTCGACCACCGGTCGGAAGTCGTAGTACGGGCGGCCCGGCATGTCGCGCCGTCGCGCGAGCACGTTCTCAGCGATCAGGTTGCCGTCGAGATCGACCACGGTCGCGTTGAGCTGCTCCGGGCCGTCTCGGATCACCTGAGCCGCCCCGGTGGCAGGCTCATCGGCAATCGCAGCTCACCAGGCACCTGCAGGCCCTGTGGGAACAGCTGGAACAGCGTGAAGTTGTCACCATCAACCCAGTCGCTGGCCAGCCCGCTGACGGCGTCGTCATCGTTGCCAGAGTTGGAGCACGCAACGAGGAGTCCGCTGGCCAGCGCCCCGACGATCAGCTGCCGACGGCCGAAACGAACCGACTCGGGAACACCGCGAGGGTCGATCGGTGAGGGGATTCGGGTCTGGGCGGTCATGATCGGCGACGAGCATCCACCGGTCATTGCCGTTCGGCAGCGGCGTGGGATCGTTGCACGGCATGACGGCGAGGAGACGTCGTAGCTGCTTTGACGATACCGCCGAGAGGATCGTCGGATGGGGCTCAGGGCTGCTCGTCATCGTGTTCGCGTTCGGGTTTGGTGACCGATCACGTGGGCGAGAAGCGATCAACTCCGAGGCCGCCGTCGACACCGAGCCGGAACCATCCACCGACCGTCAGCGACCCAATCAGTGTGGCCACCGAACGAGTGCTCCGGTTCCGGCTAGGGCTTGCGATCGGATCACTCGCATTGGCTGCGACCCTGACCGGTGCGGTTGGTCAGATGATCACTTCCGATCATTCGGCAGAACCCGCTGACGTTTCGCGTCTCAGCGCGGACGGCGGCGGTCTCACCAACGCCGCCGTTGCGGGACTGTCGCTCCCGCAGGTACCGCTCGTAGATGCGAGCGGTGAAGAGATCGATACCTCTGAACTCACCGGTAAACCACTGGTGATCAACGTCTGGCACAGCCTGTGTCCACCTTGCGCGAAGGAACTGCCCGACTTCGCCGAAGTGCACAGCGAGGTCGCTGATCAGGTCAGATTCGTTGGGATCAATCCCATCGACAGCGCAGAGCGAATGCAGCGCTTTGCTGCGGATCGTGGCGTTACCTACGAACTCCTCCGAGACCCACACGCCGTGTTCATCGACGCCGTCGGTGTTGTCGCGTTCCCGGTGACGTTGTTCGTCGCTGCCGACGGCACCATCGTGGACCAGGCCGGCATCCTCGACGCCGCCGAGCTACGCCAACACACCCGAGCACTCGTCGCCACCGGCTCCGGCTAACGCACTGAGAGCCGACCGCAAGGGCCAAGCACGGTCGCCAAACCCTCCCACCTCGAGCAGCCGCGAGCGAAGACACGACGACCGAGGACCCCAGACCCACGTCCTCGAAGCCGTCGGCCCTGTCCACACACCAGACGGTGCGAGCTCGGCGAGGCACGCACATCAGTTGGGAGAACAACGGCGGCGCCCCGATCCACGGCCCAGCGGACAGCGTCCTCAAGGTCGGCGACGCCGACATGGAGGCTCTACGCCACGGCGTGTTCCGAGTGTCGGATGGGCGCACGCGTCAACACCAGCCGTCATCCCACCAATGCGTCGTGGGCTGCCGGATCTGAAGGCCGGGTGGGTTGGCTGGCGATCCACCGGCCCAGCGGCCGATGCCTCATCCTCATGGCACCCTTGACAACGTGGAAGCACACAAGAAACCCGATTACCTCCGAGCGGTGAGGAGGTCCGTGGTCGAGTTCCGCGAGGACTTCCAGGCGTTCATGAAGCTCCACGTCTTCAACGACTCCCTCGCACGCGGCCTCGCGCCAGCGGTGTTCCCACGCGACGACGCCGATGTCGACGAGATCCTCGGCGCGAGCGCGGCAGTCGACGAAGCAGCGGGCCGTGCGGCGGCAGCTCCGGGGCTCACTGGCGTCATGTTCAACGTACAAAGTGCTGGCGTGATCGACCCCATAGCGGCTTGGCACACGGTCACGAAACCGAAGCCCGTCCTGGAACCTGACGACATCGTGTCAGCGTGCAATCAGATGATCGGGCGCCTGGACGAACTGGTCCGCAAAGCAGAGGCAGAAGCACCCCCCGGCGTGGAAGCCAAGGCGATGCACCCGCTCATCTGGGGAGCCGCTAACCGCCTGTGGCGGGACGGACACTTTCGCCAGGCAGTCGCAGCCGCAGCCGAGTCACTCGTGACGCATGTCAAGAGCCGCACGCAGCGAAACGACGTAGCAGAAACCGCGCTATGGCAGGAGACCTTCTCGGTCAATGCGCCCGAGCTGGGCAAGCCGCGCTTGCGCTGGCCCGGCGAGCCAACGAACCGAGACGTGAAGTCAATGAACGACGGACTGCGCCTGTTCGCACCCGGCATGCAGATGACGATCCGCAACCCCGCGGCACATGAGACAAGCGACATGCTGGAGCAACACGCTCTTGAACGCCTCGCCACGCTCAGCCTTCTGGCCCGCTGGGTAGACGAATGCGATCTGATCGAAGGTCCCAGTCTCTAGCAAGATCGTGGCTCGGACCGAGGCATGCCCCGAAACGCCGATCGGGGACACGCATAACACTCACGTTGAGACGCCGTCGGAACGTCCTGTACCGGCATCCCTGAAGAGCTTTGGTTTGTCAACCAGGGATTTTGGGTGCTGTGAGGGGTGACGGTGGCGCGCCGATGTTGGACCCGTCCGGTGGTCGGTCGGGTCCGTCGTCTTGTTCGTCAGGTTGGTGGCGGTGGTGCGCGGTCGTCCGTCTCCATGGTGCTCGCTAGTGCGGGCGGCACGCCCTGTGGGGTGCTGAGCCATCCCTTCGCCCCGCACCCGAACGGCGGGTGGGGGCATGGAGCTGTCGGGCCAAGGCCAGTTGCTGGGCTCAATCACATAGTCGGCTGTCCCTCGGTGGGAAGCCCTGCCGATACCGAGCTCGCAGTCAGCTGACCGCGTCCGCCAGGGTCACGCTGCTTCTGTGGTCGGGTGCGCAATGTCGAGGCATCGAACCTCGAGATCGCGTAACCCGTAGAAGATGAGCGTGAGGAGCTTGCGGGCCGCCGCGACACGGCCCTTGTTGACTCCGCGCCGCTGACCGACACGGACATAGACGTCATTGATCGGTGGGAGCGTGTGGTTGCGTGACACCGCCTCCACGGCCGCCCACCGCACCAGGCGGGGACCCTGTTTGGTGATCGCCCCGCGATGGGTGACGGTGTCGGACTCGCGATGGCGTGGCGTCATCCCGGCCCACGAGCAGATCTGGCGGGCGTTGTCGAAACGGGTGACGTCACCGATCTCGGAAACGAAGATCGCGGCGAACACCGGACCGACGCCGTGGATCTGTTGGATCGTCTCATAGCCCGGATGACCGTTGAACATCGCCGCGATCCGCGCGTCGAGGCGCACGATCTCCGCGTCGTACGTTTTGATCAGCCGGCGCAGCGACCGCAGTCGGTCCTCGAACGCCGCGGCCATCTGGGTGTCATCGAGCCAGTCCTTGCCGCCCGGTCCCCACAGATGCTTGACCGGCGGAATCAGGCCCTCTTTGCCGATCACCGCGTGCACCTGGGTCTTCAACCCGGCGCGCAACTGCGAGAGCTTGCGGCGATAGCGGACCAACTCTCGCTGTTCACGGATCGGTCCCGGCGCGATCCACGCCTCAGGCAGCATCCCCATCCTCAGCAGGTCCGCCAACAACCGGGCATCGATCTTGTCGTTCTTCACCCGGCGGTTCTCGAACCCCGCGATCCCCAACGGATGCGCCAAATGCACCGTCCCGCCGGCATCGGCAATCACATCCGCGGCCCAATACCAACCCCAGGTCGCTTCGATCACCACCTCCGGATCGGGACCGGCGTCAACGATCGCCGCGGCCAGCGTTGCTGGCTCGTTGTCGATCTTGCGCGTCCACACCTCCTCACCGTCCTGATCCAAGACCACGATCACCGACCTCCGGCGGTGAAGATCGATTCCCACATAATGCGCTCTTCTGTCGTGTCCGTGGGTGAGTTGAGGGCCTATCCGCGGGTGCACCCCGCCTGATTCCTAGGTTTCGCGCTGTCGAAGGCTCGAAACGAACAGGAAGGCAGACGGGGTGCTGAACACCAAGGTATGGGAGCGGGCGTGCGGGTTGGCGCGCACGGTCGTGGAGGGGGTCCGCGTCGATGACACCGACGGCTCGATCGTGGTGTCGGTGCGCCCCAACGCCAAGGCTCGAAGCCGCTGTGGCCGCTGTCATCGTCGAGCGCCTCGATACGACCACGGCGACGGTCGCCGCCGGTGGCGGGCATTGGATGCGGGCACGACGAAGGTGTTCATCGAGGCCGACGCGCCACGGGTTCGCTGTCGCACGCACGGTCCGACGGTGGTGGCGGTGCCGTGGGCTCGTCATGGTGTCGGCCACACCCGCGACTTCGACGACCTGGCGGCGTGGCTGGCGGTGCGCACCTCGAAGTCTGCGACGTGTGAGTTGTTGCGGGTGGCGTGGCGCACCGTTGGTGCGATCGTCACCCGAGTCAACAATGACGTCGAGCAACGTGTCGATCGGCTCGCAGGGTTGTGCCGGATCGGGATCGATGAGATCTCATACAAACGCGGGCACCGCTACCTGATCGTCGTGGTCGATCACGACACCGGGCATCTGGTGTGGGCCGGCCCGGGTCGCACCGACGCCGACTTGGAGGTGTTCTTCGATGAGCTCGGCGACGAACGCGCCGCCGAGTTGACCCACGTATCGGCTGATATGGCGGGCTGGATCGCCCGGGTCGTCGCGAAACGCGCCCCGAATGCGCAGCGGTGTGCGGATCCGTTCCATGTCGTCGCGTGGGCGATCGAAGCGCTCGATGTCGAACGCCGCCGAGCCTGGAACCAGGCATCCGGGCGCAGCAAGATCCCCAACACCACCTCCCAGCGGGGACGAGCGACAGGCACGTCGCTCGGCATCGCACGAGCGCGCTACGCGCTCTGGAAGAACCCCGGTGATCTCACCGAGAACCAGCGCGCCCAGCTCGACTGGATCGCCAAGATCGACCCCCGACTCCACCGCGCCTACCTGCTCAAAGAAGGACTGCGCTTCGTTTTCGCCGCCAAGGGCGACGCCGGCAAACACGCCCTCGACCGGTGGCTGTCATGGGCCCGGCGGTCGCGCATGCCGGCCTTCGTCGACCTCGCTCGCAAGATCGTGAAACACCGCGAGGCGATCGATCACGCCCTCGACTCGCGGCTGTCCAATGCACTGATCGAGTCCACCAACACCAAGATCCGACTCCTCACCCGGATCGCGTTCGGCTTCCACGGACCCGAACCCCTCATCGCCCTCGCACTGCTCGCGCTCGGCAGCCACCCGCCTGCCCTACCAGGCCGAACCTGACCCACAGATCCAGCAGAAGAGCGACATAATGTCCCATCAGAGGGCCTCCTCGCATCGTGTTGTTCAGCAAGCCCGAGTGTTACTCGGGCCCACGAAGCGAGGCGGCCCCGCTCTTCATGGCATCACGTACGGCTCGGCTTCGGGCGCGCCGAAGCGCCGGCTCTGTAGGGTCGTTGCTGTTCACCGGTGGGGTTTCCGGTCGGGTCGTGTGAACTCGGTGGTGGGTGCGGGAAACAATGAGTTGATGGGTTCTCGTTCCGATGCTGCTGTGATCGCTGCATCGATCGACGATCCGGCCGAGTTCGGTCGCATCTTCGACAGGTACGCGACGGTCATGTACCGGTACTTCGTTCGTCGCGTTGACCCGGACAAGGCCCAGGAGTTACTCGGTGAGCTGTTCCGGATCGCGTTTGAGCGTCGCTGCTCGTTCGACCAAACCCGCACAGAGGCTCGACCGTGGCTCTACGGGATTGCGTCTCGGCTGATCTCTAAGCACTGGCGGAGCGAGTACCGCCGGTTGGACGCGGTAGCACGGCTCGCAGCTAGAGGGATCGGTGGACCCGACGCTACGGAGCGGGTTAACGCTCGCCTCGATGTCGATGCGGTATGGCCACAGTTTGCCCAGGCTGTTGTCGACCTTCCTTCAGGGGAGCGCGATGTGCTCGTGCTGCGAGCATGGGAAGACCTCGGCTACGACGAGATCGCCGAGTCGTTGGGTATTCCTGTGGGGACTGTTCGATCGCGACTCAACCGGGTACGGCGACGTCTACGCGAACTCGATACGACCACCGGGAGACAACACCATGACTGACGACTTCGAACCCGTTCGTCGGCTGCGACCAGACGACGTGCTGTCGGAGGATCAAGCTGACCCGTCGGTCTTCACCCGAGCGAAGGATGAGCTGATGTCAACAATCTCCCCGGACAACACAGCAGCAAACAATCCGCTGACGATGCCCGATGTGTATCCCCGCCTGGCATACAACGACGAGCGGGCAGCGGTGAAGTATCTCGCCGACGTGTTTCAGCTTGAAGAGATCCGCGAAGCCCGATTTGAGCACGGCGACGTGATGCTTGCCTGGCTACGCGTCGGAACCGGCGTGGTCATGGTCGGTCACGCAAGCGAGGACGTGCATCAGATCAGTAGCCCAGCCGAAGTTGGCAGGACCACCGTGCAGATGATGGTGCGGGTCCAGAACGTGGATGCCCACTACGAGCATGCTGTGGCCCGGGGCGCCGACATCACCATGCCGATCGAGAACGCGTTCTACGGCGAGCGGCGCTACGAGGCGACCGACCTCGAGGGCCACCGGTGGCACTTCGGCGAACCGCTCCGAGACGTCGAGGCTCGAAGCCGCGTCGTCTCGGCAAGCAAGGCGGAGACCTCGTGAGATTCGATCAAATCAATCTCGTCGTCGCCGACATGTACGCAACCGTCGCCTTCTACAGACTTCTTGGGCTCGAGATCCCCGACACGATCCCTGCGTTCCAAAGCCATCATCGGTCCGCCGAGGTCGGTGATGGACTTGACCTTGACTTCGACAGCGTTCAGTTCGCTCGATTGTGGAATGAGGGCAGCGCGCCCGCACGCGGTGGTGGCGTTGTCATCGGGTTTCGAGTGACCACCAGAGAAGAAGTCGACCAAGCCCACAGACGGATCGTCGATCGTGGCCACCACAGCTTGCAACAGCCGTACGACGCGTTCTGGGGTGCGCGCTACGCAGTAGTACAGGACCCCGACGGCAACGCAGTCGGCATCATGAGCGACCGTGACGAGGCGCGTCGCACTACACCGCCAACACCGCGCTGAGGTCCGACGAAGGCTTCTGCCACACACGACTTGAACCAACCGGCATCGCCCCACGCATATCTCCGCCGCACCTTGCCCACGAAGACCGCTCTGTAGCGGCACGAGTGCGCTCGCCGATGTGCGCGGAAAAACTCAGAGACGGAACTGGCGTCGATCCCGCTCGGCAAGGGCTGATCGGCCCCTGCCGGTTCTGCGTGGCCTTGTGCGGGAGACAGATCCGCGATTACGGAGCGGTCTCGTTCAGCGACTGGCGCCCCATGTGTGTCGCGTAGTGCGTCGCGAACTAGGACGTGAGGGGCTCGATTCCGGCTTCCCTGAGGATGCTGCGGGCAGTGTCGAGCGATGCTTTGCGTTCGGCTTGGATTGCGAAGATCTGGGAGTCGTGGGTGTTGTCGAAGTCGTCGAGCACTGGCGCAAGGGCTGCGAGATAGTTCGTTGGCAGGTCGGTTGAGACGCGACAGTCTGCGTCCGCGTTGACGGCGTCTCGCTCCTCATCGGTGTAGATCGGGTTGTGGAAGAGGTCGGTGAAAGGGTTGTTCGGGCCGACCGCATCGTGGTTGTCGTATCCGGCGGCTTCCATGCACTCGTCGTAGGCTTGGTAGCCGTCAGCGAATTGGGGTAGGTCTGCGGGACCCAAGGAGTACCAGCGGGTATCGGAGTTCTCGAACGTCGACGTCCTCAGCGCGTCCTCGCTTGGTCGTTCTCGGACCGCGTTGTCTGCCGATCCGCAGCCGTCGAGCATTAGCTGTTCTTCAGTGGAGCCTTCTTCGATCGTGAGGTGGAGCGGAGTGTCCCCGTTGGGGTCGAAGGGCTCCGCCTGGCGGAGGAACCCGTTGTGACGGCGGTACTCCAGACCGGCGCTGGTGAATCCATTGGTGCGGAGGGTGTAGCCGTCCGTCAGGTTGTCACGGAACGCGCGATGCTCGTCGGCAGTGACTGCAGGGGGTGAGGCGCCGCCGGTGCGAAGGCACTCGCGTACGAGGATCTCGCCCGCCGCCTCGAGGTCTGCCTGTTCGTCGGGGTTCGGTCCGATTCGAGCGTCGAGGAACAACGCGGCCGCAGCGTCGTAGGGGTCGACGCCATCGAGCGGGAACGAGCCACCGAGGTCGGGGCTTGCGGTCTGTGCGTCGGGCACGGAATCCGCGGTCGGGAGCGGCTCAGAACTGGAGGGGTCGTTGTGTGGGTAGCGCGGCGCGGGCGGAAAGCTTGGCTCGGTGACGCCGTAGGTTGCTCGCCACGATTCTTCGTCGACGAAGCGGAGGTCGCGAGCGATCCTGAGCGCGTCTTCGGTGTTGTCGACGCCGCCGACGGTGACCCATGTGGTGGGGCCGATCTGCCATGTCACGGCGTGGCCAGCGCTCTGGCTTGCCCATCCTTGGATGCCGTTGATGTCGACGGGGTGCAGCGGTGCGACGACGGCCAGGTGTCCGGTTTCCGGTCGGACGGCGACGGTGATGAGGGCACCGTCTTCGGCGTCGGCGGCAGGGATGTGCAGGGTGGCTTCGCGAGCCCCGCGAGGCAGCGGTGTTTGTTGCTCGATCGTCTCGTATCCGTCTGGAACCGTGTGCACCGTGACGACCACCTGTCCGCTGCCGGCGCTGGTCCCGATCTTGGCGTCGAAGGACTCGGCGCCCACGTCTTTGACGAAGCTGACGGGGTCCAGGCCCGACACCAAGATCGGCAGTGCGCCGGGAATGGCGATCGTCGTGATGGCGGGTGTACCCGGTTCGGTGTAGGTGTCGTAGTCGATGCCGTCGATGGTGATAGGTGTCGGTGTGGTCCCGCTGAGCAGGTCGCTCGGCCACTCGGCGTAGCCGGTCACGGTGATCCCATCAACGAGGCGGTCACCGGCGCGTCGTGCAAGACCGACCGTGGTCTGCGGAGGATTGTTCGGGTCGAGTTGTGAGTAGCTGCCCGTGGCTCCTTCGTTGCGTGGATCTCCTTGGGCGAACACTGGGAACAGTTCGGGTGCGTTCGGAAGCGGACCCAGCTCGTCGACGACGAGCGGCGCTGTCGTCGTTTGCACGTTCGGTTGGTCAGCGGATCGGTCCTCACCAGAGCGGTCGCCCAACGCCACCAATCCCACAGTTCCGGCAACGACGACAACCGCCGCTGCGAAGGCCAGCACCCGGGTTCGGTGCGGTCCAGCGCCTCTGTGAGGTCGTTCCACGGGCTCGTGCGGCGTCGACGGCGCGAGGTCAAGAATGCTGCCGACCGCATTGCGGACGGCGTCGTCCATATCGGGGGTCATGTCAGTGCTCTCCGAAGGTGTGCTCGGGCGCGGGCCAGGTGGCGGCGCACTGTCGCAGGCGCAATGCCGAGTAACTCGCCGATCTGGTCGGACGGCAGATCCTGCCAATACGTGAAGTACACGACGGCACGCTGTTGAACGCTGAGCGACGCGACGGCTCGCCGCACGTCAGGATCACTACCATCGTCGAGGCTGACCTCTGGCAATACCGCCAGCAGGTCACGCTTCTGGCGGCGCTGCATCGTGCGCGCCTGATCGATAGCCGTCCTCGACACCGCACGAAACAGGTATGCGCGTACGTTGCTCACTCCGACCAACTTGTCTGCCGCATTCAAGAACGCGATCGATACGACATCGCCAGCAGCGGACGGGCCCACGAGCAGCGTCGCATACCGCACCAGCTCATCGGCGTGCGCCCGCCAAGCGTCTTGCAACCCAGCCGCTCCACGGCTGTCCGCTGTCACCTCCACATGTCTATGACGTCACCGCAACCCCGCGCCGTGCACACTGCTGGCCTCACCTGCCGGAACGGTACGGACAGGCCGACGCACGCGAGCACGCGCGCTCGAGCGGGATTCATCCTGCCCAGATCGACTGGGCAGTTCCGGCCCGAACGGTGTCGAACAGTCTGGGGCGCCCGATCAGGCTCACCGAAGGCCGGGCCTACCGACAGTCGATCGATGAATCGACGCCAGATCGACAACCAAACACAATCGATGCGCCGAGCGAGACGACCCCTCGGCCGACCGCCCGATAGTGGCAGGCCGCCAACATCTGAGCACCCATCCGTGCCCGTCGAGGCCGACGTGAGCGCTCCGGACTGGTCACGGGTGAGGTCTTGCCGATTGGGACGAACTCGGTCGCCGGCTGCTGGGTTGTGTCTGCGAGGCGTCAGTCAGTATTCGAAGGGTCCGTGGAGAGCTGGGGTGAGGTCGATTTGGGGTCCGAGTTGATCACTGGATTCGAAGCGGATGGCGGGCGGGCGTTCACCATCAGGGAGGTCGACTACGACGAATCTTCCGGCGTCGGTGACGATGTCGGCGATGACGCTCGATGTTGTCTCATCGAGGGAGAGGTCGGCGGGGTCCAGGCTGGTGGATGGGTGAATTGATGGTTCGATGGTCGCGGCGTCGATGTCGCTGGAGACCCAGCCGATGCCGATCCGGCGGTCTCCGAGGTCGAAGCCGGCGGCGCCGTATGACTCTTTTCCATCAACGATGCCGCCTTCGCTTTGGACGAGCGTGCAGTCGACGACGGGCGCGTCGATGCACACGGCGTTGGCTCCGACACCACCCGGCTGTGTACGGATCGAGATCTCGATGCCATCAGCTGTGACAGCCTGATCGAACACGTCCCAGCCACTGATCTCGTCGTTCTTCTGTGTGGCGATTGATTGGCCGATCGATCGGAACTCGGCTGCGTCGACGAAGCGGAGAACCCGACCAACACGAAAGATCTCCTCGTCGCTGAGAGTCAGGGAGGTGCTGATTGTGATGAGCATGTCGCTGTCGAGCCAGGACAGCGCAACGAGGTCACCGTCAGGGGTGCGCGCTCCAACAGCGTCAGTGTCGTCGAATTGGATGGGCCGCCAGTCCAGGGTGGTGCCACCGACTAGTTGGTCGAGGTCGTACCCGAACGTGTTGGGCCAGGCCGAGATCCCGATTCCTTGAGCGTCGGACCAATCGGGTTGCATGACCAGCGTCGTTCTGACTGCACTGTCATCGGCGAAGTCGAGATCGGCCGCAGCGATCAGACCGAAACTGTCCGGCAGTGTCACGGTGCGCGATCGGGCATCGAGAACGAGTGCCTCCGCGACCGGTCGAACCAGGTCAGCGGCTGTTCCGGTCGCGCTGACCTGCATTTGCAGGGATTGTTCGATCCAGTAGATGCCGTTGCGTTGCTCTGGCATCCCGCTGTTTGGGTCGTCTTGCCACACGTCGGCGGGGACGCCGCGGACGGTGTCGTCGAACTCCTCGGCTGACCGCGCGATCTCTTCAGCCGTCAGCAGGAACGGAGGTCGCACACTGATCACGCCGGTGACGGATCCGTCAGGTCCAATCTGGGCCCACTGCGCCTCACCGAACATCGAACCCGCGCGCTCTGCGCGCATGCTTTCGATGGACCATCCATCGGGTACATCGTCAGCCACGACGAAGTTCGTGCCCGAGCCAAGTTCGATCTCGATCGTCTCGTTCGCTTCAGCAGTTGCGATCGTGGAATCGGGGCTGGGTTCTGGTGACTGAGTCGGTCCGGTCGCTGGCTGCGGCGTCGGCTCTGGCGATACCGACGTGTCCGCCGGGGCGACTGGGTCCGATCGCGTCGCGACGATGGCAGCGGTGCCAGCGATGCCGACGAGGACAGCCGCGACAGCGGCCCAAACCGCGAGGCGACGTCGTTGATTCACCGCATCAATCCCGTCGGTCACGCTGAGAGCTGATGGTCCGGATCGTTGCGGCGCGGCAAGCTCGGCTGGCTTGGATTCCTCGCCGGTGATCCTCGTCCAGACTCGGGCTGCGGTGGCGTCGTCAAGGACCTCGTCGGCTGGACGGATCCGGTCGTAGAGGTCGTTCATGAGAAAGCTCCTCCTCCTTGTTCGCTGACGGATCGGAGTCGTGAACGGGCTCGTCGCACGCGTGATCGCACCGTTGCAGGGTTCATCCCGACCACTTCGCCAGCCTCGGCGCTGGTCATCGATTCCCAGCCGGTGAGCGCGAGCAGTTCACGGTCGACCCGACTCAGGCGACCCAGCTCGTCGATCAACGCTTCCAGCGTGTCCGACGCCTCAAGACGATCGTCCACTGCAGCAGTCGTCAGTAACGGATCGATTGGCGCCGCAGGTTCAGTGCCTTCGCGTACCAAGGCACGAAGCCGCCGTTCCTCAGTTCGCCAATGACGGCGCACAAGATTCGAAGCGATTCCGAACAGCCAGGTTCGGACCGTGCCCTGACGAGGATCGAAGCCCGTCTCCGTCGTCATCGCCGACGCGAACGTGTCCGCGAGAAGGTCCTCGGCGAGGTCGCGACCAACGCGGCGAGCCAAGAAGCCAAACAAATCACCCGCACAATCGGCATACGACACGGCCCAGTCGATCCCATCAATCACGCGACTGCGGCCGCCCACGTCGCAGTCTTGGGTCCCGGACGGTGACTCCACAAAGAACACTTGCCCCCAACCACCACGCTGTTGCAACCGACCCTCCGAGACCACCAGAGCGCGGAAACATCAGAGCACAGAACTTCAGACGGGCGACGTCTCATCGATTGCAATGCACGGCGGCGCCCGGCCGGGATCCTCAGTTCACAACCAGTACCCGCCACTAAGGCAAGCCCGCACATAAAGCCGGAGTCGCTCGTCTGGTTGGGCCCGCTCGATAGCGGCACGTACGCGAGCAGGCCGATGCGCGGAAGTGTTCATCGACGGTCGATCGAGCTGGTGCAGGACAACTGCAAGAGCCGCGGGCACGCGCACGTCGAGTGCGCTTCGCGACTGTCGGACCGATCGTGAGGACCCGCGTTTGAATGCCACCAAGGTCAGGCGTGGAAGTCGCTGACCCCGGCGAACACGACCGAGCCGGGCAGCGATCACGTGACAGGCGGCCGCGACGTTGAAGCGATGACCGGGAGTTGGATCAGGTGAGGTTGCAGTTCAGCGTCATCTGAAGCGCGAACACTGGCCAGTCGGCTTTGACCGTGCCATCGAGCACGGATTCGGCGTGCTGTTGCATCCACGCGTCTCGTCCGGTTTCGTTGCCTGGGTCCGTCGGGTCTTGTGGCCAGTCGCCGAGAGCAGTGCAGGTGGCATTCTGCTCGGCGTTGCTCAGGCTCGCCCACCAGTCACGCATCCATTCGATCTGTTCTTCGCTGGAGAGTTGAGCCGGTTGGGTCGTTTCTGTGGTTGAGTCGGCGAGGGTCGAAGGTGCGATGGATGCGGGCGGTGCGGTCGATGCATCGCTGGCCGAGTTGCTTCCGTCGCTGGTGGAGCAAGCAGCGACGAGTACGAGCATCGCTACTATGGCGGGTCTCGTCCACATGTGGCGCGACCCTAGCCAGGGGGGGAGGAGGGACTAGCGAAGGCGCTGCCGCCACGCACCGGCACGGGTGCGCTCGTCGACGCTCTCGGAAACCGCTCAGCGACGGCCGATCGAACTTGGGTTAGATAACCGACGATAGGCTCTACATATCGACGGTTATTGCTATGGTCTGTGCGTGCCCCAGCCGCCCACGCACCGTAGGCGATGAGCGCTTTGCTGGTATCCGCCGACAACTGGTCGACGCCACCGTGGCAGACCCGGCAACCCGTCGTCCGCGACGTTGGCAATGAACCCGAGTGACTAGCGATCACAGGACCGAGAAGCTCTCTCAGGGGGCTGAAGTGTCCGCACCCTTGGTACCGGACGAAGCGACTGCGCCGCTTAGAACGGCACACAGCGCACGCGATTCGACCGAGTCTCGGCCAACTCCGGTGGAACTGCTCGATCACGCCCTCGACGCGCAGATCGTGCGTGACATCCGAGACTCGGCCGCGGAGAACACCTGGCGCGCATACCGGGCCGACTTGGTCGACTTCGGTGGATGGCTGCAGGGCACCGAAGACGAGTGGACTGACCCTGCCACGGTCGCTGACTACCTCCGTGCTCTTGAGGCCGCTGGCGCCAAGTACGCGACGATCGAACGGCGTATCACGGCGATCGCGAAGGTCGTCGAGGTCCTCGTTGCTGTTGACCAGATGGAGCCAACTGCCAGCCCGACGAAGCATCCGACGGTGACCATCGCGCTGCAAGCCATCCGGCGACGTCTCGGAACGGATCTCGAACAGGCCGCACCGCTCACCGGGGAGCGGATGATCCAGGTGCTGCTCGCGATCGACAAGACGACCCGCGCAGGTCGCCGCGACATTGCGCTGCTACTACTCGGCTGGTTCGGTGCGTTCCGTCGCTCCGAGCTCGCCGGCATCCGGCGTCGCCACCTGTCGATCGACGACCACGGCCTCGCAATCGAGCTTCCCCGTACGAAAGCGTCTCAGGAGAACTCGGTCTGGGTGCCAGTCGCCCGCGCCGAAGGATCGAGGTGGTGCCCGGTGTCCGCGCTCGAGTTGTGGATCGAAGAGCTCGACCGGCAACCGGCATCCTCGGAGACGCTATGGGCATGGATCACGAAGGGCGATAACCACCGTCAGGGCTTGCCGGCAGTCGGAGGTGCCGCGATCGATGGCATCGTCAGGCGTCGCGCCGCCCAGTCTGGACTCGACGTCGCGGCCAGCGTGTCAGCGCACTCCCTCCGCTCCGGGTTCATCACCGAAGCGAAGAACCGCGGCATCGACGAAGCCGACATCATGCGCCACACACGGCTGAAGTCGCTGCAGATCATGCGTCGCTACGATCGAGTCGCCGGCTGGTGGAACCGCAACCCCACCGCGGCGATGACGCTCTAGTGCGACGGTGGCGGCGAAGGGTGCCCGTCGGTTAACTTTGGTTTATATGAACCCGCCGAATAAACCGTTGTTAACCAAACAGTGAGCGCGGCACAGAACCCGTTCACCCCGGGTTTCGGCACCTCGCCGCACGTGCTGGTCGGCCGAGAGCAGGTCTTGGCCGAGATCGGAAGGGCGTTCGGCGGTTCGATTGACCCTCATCGCGCGACATGGCTCCGCGGGCGTCGAGGCGCGGGCAAGACCGTTCTACTTAACGAGGTCCAAGACCTTGCCGCTGGCGCAGGGTGGGCCGTGATCCAAGAAGATGGTCAGAGCCCCGGTTCATTGTGGAAGCGGGTCGCGCAGCGGATCCAACGCGAGGTGATCGGCGCGCAGTCGCGTCGGGTTCGAAGCGGTGGCGTTTCGACGCCCCTCGGCGGAGTGTCGCTCGAACTGTCCGATCCCGAGCAGGTCGAAACGACGCTGCGCGACGTCATCAGCGCAGCCGTCGACGAACCCGACGCACCGAACGGGTTGCTCATCACGATCGACGAGATCCACACCGCGTCGCGCGACGAGGCGGGCTACGTCGGCAACGCCGCTCAGCACCTCGTCCGCCAGGACCGGCCGGTCGCACTGATCGTGGCCGGACTCCCTCAAGATCCTGATGACCGCGCAACGTTCCTCGGACGTTGCACGAAACCGGAACTCGAAGAACTCAGCGCCGACGCCGTCCGCCAAGGACTACTGGCCACCGCAGCCGACGCAGGAGGAAGCTGGACCGGGCGAGCGCTCGACCTCGCCGTCACAGCCTCGGCCGGCTACCCGTACATGATGCAGCTGATCGGCTACTGGTCGTGGGACCAAAGCGGCGACGGACGCATCGGCGTACAGAACGTCTTCGACGCTCTCCCACGCTGCGACCATGAACTGGCCGGCGCGATCAGCGGACTCGAGGTTCGGCTCACCCCCGTGCAATCGAAGTTTCTGCTGGCGATGTCCGTCGACGACGGCCCAACCCGAACCCGCGACATCGCCCGCCGCCTCGAGCGCAGCCCGCAATATGTCAGCAAGTACCGCTTGCAGCTCATCAAGGCCGGCGTGATCGAGGACATCGCCCACGGGATTGTCGACTTCACAATCCCTGGACACAGAGCCCGAACGAGGGTGTCCGGAGTCCGTGCAGGACAACTGACCACCGACGGCAACCTGGTCACCGAGGAAGACACGCGCTTCGACGAGACGCACAGCTCCGGCCGCAGTGCCCACACCGATCGCGGACACGAGCGCTGACCGAAGTCGGCACATCAGCCTGGACGAGATCGCGCGGGTTCAACCTCAACGCCGGATAGCCGCCGTGTGTGGCCGCGCCCGTACCACCTACGCGGGATGGCGTTCATCAGCGCACTCTCGCTACTCCAACTGCCAGCAGCAGCACTCTCAACTTGGTACACGACACTAGACACCCTCACCTGGGTCGACACCAACAACACGCTCCACGACCACACCATCACAAAATCGACGGCACCTTCACCTGGGCGCGGCGATGACCCGACCTGCCCGCGGCAACGGACAGGTTCGACGAGCGCGCGAGGCTCAACGCAATGGATGATCCTGCGCTGTGTCGATCAATCGAGGAGGACACCGACATGAGCGCAACTACTTTCGATGGATCGAACGAACAGCCCGTGCCCCACTGCTCTGGCTGGACCGTGAGAGATCTCGTCGCCCATCACGGCGGTGTGCTGCGGTGGGCCGAGGCCACGGTTCGAACGAACACCCCGGCGCGCACCGACACCGGGCGGTGAGCGCATGGAGACTGAAGCGAAACCGCCGGACCTAGGAGCGCGGTTCACCGCCGGCTACGGCAACGTCGATCCAGATCGACGAGCAGGGCTTGATTGCCTTCACTAGCTACGCGTGCGCGTCGCCGTTCGTCGACTCTTCAAGTGCACCGGACGAACGCTGTCGATGGTCGGCGCGACCACGCCATGCCGACCGTATGAGCGGGATCTGCACCACACCGACGACGAGAGCGACAAGAGCGATAGCGAGCCGTCCGTCCACCACCGAACGAATGGCGAATCCACCGAACGAATGGCGAATCCAATCGAGATGACACCGACGTAACCTGCGGCGAGAACGCCTGTGAGACTGAGTATGCGATCTAACCTGCTACTTCGCGAGCGCTGAGCCATGAGTCACCAGCCCCACCGGAGCGATCGGATGTCTCCGCAGCGAAGCTGTTCGACCCCGTTGCGCATCTGGGTTGAAGTCGCCACCGATCGAATACTGCCATCTCCAAGCTAAGTTCCGGTAGGCCATCCCTGATGCAGTTCCCGCGCTGTCTGCCGAACGCCGATGTGCCGTCCCGAGCGCGGTGTGCGGTGGTCCCGGTTCGGTCGATATCGAGTGGCACGGCTCGGATCACCCGCTGCAGTCTGAGCAGCCAGCCGACCGAACGACCGTTCTTGAGGGCTCGGAGGCGAGCGCCGCTGTCTGATCGCTGTCTGAGCCGGCCGTGGAATGACTGATGGTGCGGTGCCCGATACAACGTAATCAGCAGATCTTCCATCTGGTCATGGTGACCGATGTGATCTGGCTGTTGTTGAGCGATCTCCTCTACAGCGACGCCGTTGCGCTAGCAGCGTGACGTCTCGTACAAGGGCACGTTGCATCGATCGGGATTTTCGCCTCGGGTTGTGGCGCGAGTGGGTCGCTCGGTGCTTTCAGTGTGTGTGAGGGGTCGTGGCTTGTGAGCGAGGCGCACACGTTCGAGGAGTTCGCCGTGGTGGCTGAACCGCGACTTCGGCGGGCCCTGTTGGGAGCAGTAGGAGCTGACCGTGTCGGTGATGCGGTGGCCGAGGCGCTGGCCTACGGCTTCGAGCATTGGGATGCGGTGGCGGTGATGGACAATCCGGTTGGCTATCTGTATCGCGTCGGACGGTCCAGAGTTCGTCCGCCGCGCCGGCCACGCGTGTTTCGCCGAATCCCAGATCAGTTGCCCGATGTCGAACCGGGGTTGATCGATGCGCTGCAGGCGTTACCGGAATCGCAGCGAACTGCGGTGTGGTTGGCGCACGGTTGTGGGTGGACACATGGAGAGATCGCCGACGCCGTCGGTGTTGCTCCTTCGACGATCGCCACCCATGTGAGTCGGGCATTGAGTCGGCTGCGTGCCGTGCTAGGAGCGTCCAGCGATGCTGAGTGTTGAAGATCAGCTCGAACGAGTCGCCACAGCGGCGTTCGATCAAACCACACCAGTGACCTGGGGCCGCCCAGACACAACTGGACCGTCTCCACGGCGGCCGCGACGAGGATGGATACTCGCCGCTGCTGCGGCCACGGTCGCGGTGGTCGTCGGTGGTCTCGTGGCGGTCGTACGGAGCGAGGAGTCGCCGACCGAGCCCGTCACGACGACTGCCACCCTGACGCAGGCGTCAGTTCCGGCGTCGGTGCCCGCAACCACACCGGCCACCGAAGTCACACGACCGTCACCGCCCACGGTCACCTCGTTCCTGCCGACGCCGACGGTGAGCATCCCGCTCGAACTTGGCGACGGAACACCCCTTGTGGCTGTCACCGCACACGGTGACGCCGTCGTCTTCGACCGAGATACCCGGCCGGTTGTCGTCTACGACGCCGATGGCTCAGCACCGATCCCCGGTGAGCAACCAGCCGACCGACCCGAGCAGGTCGCCATCACCTCCGACGGGACAGCTGCCTTTATCGGACTGTGCTGTGACACGTCTGGAGGGACGATCGTCGCCACGCACCTGCCGACCGGAAACGGCGAGTCGTTCCCTGGGCGCACGCCGACGCTCAACCTCACCTCCACCCACCTGGCGTACCAACTCGACGGTGCAGTCGCGGTGCGGAGCCTGACGACCGAGCGTGTCGACACCATCGAGATTCGATACGGCGTCACCGACTTTGATGTCGAGGTCCACGACTTCGTGTGGATCGGCGATGGTCAGCTGTTGGTGCTCGGACAGGTGCCAAACGCGTGGACACGCACCGTGGTCAACGTCACCGACGATGCGTTGGAACCCGAAACAACCTTCCCGTTCGCGATGACACGCGAGTTCCCAGAACTCCGATTCGCCGGAACCGCAGTGGAAGGCGAGATCGCCGTCCACGACGTCGGCACCGACCGCATCCTCAGCGCCCCGCTTGACGACTACGGAAACATCAACGGCGGCGGCCGGGGCAGCTCGCTCTCGGTACTGCAACTACCAGCACCGGCACAATCAGCCTGGTACACGACACCCGACTCACTCACCTGGATCGACAACAAGAACACGCTGCGCTCCCAAACGGTCACCTTCGACAGCGCCTACAGCTGGGCACGCCGATAACCGCTACGAGAGGTGACCGTCCTGCGACACCACACCATCACACACGCAACACCCAACCAAAGTGTTGCAACCCACCGACGACCCGCACGGCCACATGACCGGGAAAGCCGAAACCCGAAGCTGTCCACGACGTGGATCACCGCCCCGCTCGTAGCGCCTCGCGTGGGCACCGTTCCATTGACGGTTCAATCGGAGGCCCGGCAGTGACCGCTCGCCACCTGCCCGGGGCCCCACTGGCGCCATGCAAGTTAGCGAAATCTCCCGGTCCTCGTGTCTCGGCTGATGCGTGACCGGTCACGATCGCGTGCCGCGCTCGTCGCGTCGGTCACACTGCTGGTCGCAGCGGGCTGTGCTGACGACGATGCCGACCCACTCGAGAGTGTTTCGGTCGTCGACGTTGACTTCGTCGGTGTGCTCGAAAGCGTCGAACGATCCGAGTGGACGATCACCAAAGGCGGTGGACCACGACGCGAGGGCGCAACGCCCGGTGGCCCGTTCACCGACGTCCGCGTCGGACCCGGCACGTTGCAACTCACAGATGGAACAATCGTCGATGTCGCCGCCGACACACCCGGACCGGTCTACTGCGAACTCCTCGGCCACTATCAACTCGCCGACCACAGCTGCATCGTCATCGGGGCCTTCAAACCAGGAACAACGACCGCTGAGTGGCTCGCTATCCAATTCGGCCGAACCCTCGACGGGATCGACAACGTCGTCCCGATGACGGTGGTCGATGGGCTCGCCTACCTCAGCGCCGGCGTGGACGCCGTGTTCAAAATGCAGGTCGACGAAACCGTCAACAACGTCGGCTGCAACCCCGGCACGGTGTCGGACGAGGGGCTCGTCGAAGACGGCTTCTACTACGGAGCGATCGGCGCCGACGACCAAATCACCGACATCTGGTGCGTCGGAAGGGAATGACCACAAACACCCCCGCAACACCTCGCTCGATCCCAATGCCCGTTGAGGGCGCGAGGACGAGGCCCCACCCGACCTGCGCGCACATGTCGAGCATTCAGACCACGCCGGACGTGCCCATCAGGCGCGCCCTTGAGGCGAGTTCGTGCCCGAGCCGATGTGGAGTACGAGAGACCGCTTGAGCGACTCCTGAAGTTGTCGGTGGGCGTTCAATCGAGATCGAGTGTCATCCACACTCTGTGCTCCCAGTCAACGCCGTTGCGGAGCTGCGTTTCAGCTGCCTCGTGCATCCATTCGGTCCATTCCTCGAGCGGCACGACCTCGAACCCGAAGCGGCGGTACCAGGGTTCGTTCCAAGGAACGTTGTTCTGGGTTGCGAGTGCGACGGACCGGTACCTGGACACCGCGGCGTGGTGGAGCACTGTTTCGACGAGGAGCCGGCCAATGCACTGGCCGCCGAACTTGGTGAGCACGCTGACCTGGGCGATGCCAAGAACCGTTGGATCGCTTTCGCTATGCCAGGCAATGAAGCCGACCGGCGTCTCGTCGACGGCTGCGACGAGGAGTCGACCGTCATTGGCGTATCGGGTGGCGACCTCGTCCGGTATCCCGGACGTAGCGGCGGTTGCCTCGTAGCCGATATCGCGATAGCGCGAATCCGCCTCGACCTCGATGTCTGCAAGCAGCGCGGTCTCATTGGCGGTTGGTGCACGAACGACCGGGCTCACGACACAGACATCTTGGCCCGACAGTCCACTGGAAGCGCTGCGAGGCTTGGGGAGCCTGGAACCGCCCTGCCGGGAGTCCGGCACAGGTGGTGACTGCCCCCGGGCAGTGCGAGCTTCGCGGATGCTTGTGCGGCGTTCGGTGTTCGGTTGTGCCTCGTCGCTCGGGTAGGTGCCGGTTCTGAAGGGTCGTCGAAGGATCTGAGGGACGTATCGCTATGCACCGCGATGTCTTTCGGATCGTCGGCGTCCAATGATGCGGCGCCTGTCGAGGATCACGATCCCCGCGGCGACGGGGACACCGACGAACCAACCCAACAGAAACACCAACGCCGACGTCGATGAGTCATTCGAAGAGAACAGCCACCACATCACGACCATCGCCAACGCGAAACTCGACGCCACAATCGCGTTTGCGACGCGCGTGAGACGAGCCGCAGCGACTATCAAGACCGCTGGGCCCACGCTGAGTAGCGCCGGTCGAAGCCCGGCTGTCAACGGGTTTGCGTCGGCCCACTCATCGGTTGTCCACGTCCACATGCTCCCAATCGAGGAGCCAACGACGGCGGAGCCGCCGTAGAGCAATGCCCGACTGACATAGGACTGCACCGCGTTGCAGTGGTCGATCATTCCGAGACCGCCCATCTGCTGGGCGGCAGCTTCAGCCCACGGCCATCCCCGAGTGAGGTCTGACGACTGGGTCGAGCGACCGCCCGTGCGTGATATCCGTCGGTACGCCAAGTCCTCGCGGTGTCATTCTGCCCATTGGTCTCCGCCGCCTTCTCCGATGACGGTGTCAACCCTGCAACCGCCGGGTCGTTGAGTACCGATACGTGTGACTGCGTGTCGGCTGCCGCCTGAGTCCACAGGTCTACTTGTGTCATGTCGGCGCACGACATCAGCGGCGATGCGACCGCCACGAGCGCGTTGTCGACCCGCCCCGATCGGATGAGCGAACGCTCAAGTGTGACGCTGATTCCAGACACGCCGCCAGGATGCAGTTGCGCGGAGTCCGGCGTCCATCGGGAACATCCCCTACCTCGGCGTGGGGACGGCGCGGTGCTTGGCTACACGAGCGGCACGCACGGGCTCCCAGGAGATCGCGCTCCCGAGAGTGACTGGCCGCCGACGCAACGCGCTTCGCTGCCGTCACACGCAACGAAGACGTGAGACTTGAGCACGACAGAACCTAACGCCGGAAGACTCTCTCGGCCGCGCCCGGGGTATCGATGTGGCGCCTACGGTTGAGTGATGGGCGTGTCCGCCGCAGCGACAGCAACCGTGACGGCCTCGGCGCAAGAGGTGCTCGAGTACGTGCTCGACCTCGATCGCTACCGACTGCTCGATAGCAAGATTCTGCGCGTCTCCGCTACCCCCAACCTCGATGCAAGTGGCACCGGCACACTCAAGATGTGGGGAAAGCTGCCATGGATGCCACCAGCCCCTGACCACCATGACGTCAACCTCACTCGCTGGACACAACTGACGTTCACCGGCGCTCGCGGTCGACCGGCGCGACTGGTGTTCGACTTCACCGGCCGGTTCGACTGCGAACCGCTCGACGATCGATCAACAGTGGTGACGCACTCCTACGAGTTCAGTTTCCGTGGGCCGTTCAAGCTCGCCGAGCCTCGCATCGGACGCTGGCTCCAATCAGACGTCGAGCGAGAAGTCCGCGAGCTAGCGGACCTCTTTGCATAGGACCCTCCGCCGACGCGTTGGGCTGCCGACACATGCGGCGCAACTGGCGAGAGTGGTTGCCGGGGAACGGGCGAAGGCAGGCGTGCAGCTCGAGTAGCCGGTTCTACCCTGGCGTGTTGATGGGTGCAGATCGAGGCGCGGGCGACATCGTGGGCACCATCACCCGCAGGTTGTTGGTGAACTCATGGGTCGACCCCGATGAGGTGTCACCCAGACTTCCAACGGGACTCCGGCCACACGTCGGAACCAACGGTGGCGTCGTCGGCGGTTGCTGCATGATCGAGATCGCCGATGCGAGACCATGGCCGACACCTCGCCCAGTCGGCGTGTCTCTTCGTGCTGCGGCACATCGAATCTCGGCAGAAGCAGGACCCATCGGCAAGCCAACCCTCGCGGTGTACGTCCCAGTCCGCCATACCGACTCAACAGCAGCGAGGCTTTCGGGAGGACGACTCTTCCCCGGAGTGCACGCGCCCGCCCGAATCAACATCACCAGCGATCCTCAAACGCTCTCTTGGCACGTCGCCGACGCCTCGGAGGGCGATGACCAATTCGGCATCACCGCCACAGCGTCCCTGCACGGTGGCGCCGCAGCGAACTCCGAGGTTGCCGACATCGTCATCGGCACGACGCTTGGCCTGTCACCCAAGAGACGCGCGGAGCAGCTCGAGGCCGTCGACATGCTCCCCGCACGATCGGCAGCCAAGTCGGTTGAACTTCATGTGCTGGAGTCGAACTTCCTCAGCAGCTTCCACTCAGCAGTTGAAGCCGACACCCTGCTCATGACCGATACCGACGTCACCTGGAAACGTAGTCAGCTACCCGAATGACGCTGCGCCCATCAAGTCGTTAGGAGTCGTGACACATCAAGGCGAACGACGGACTCCTCCCCTTGCCGGCCGCGGGCACGCGTACTGATCGGTATGGAGCATGCGTGTACCCGAGCGACAACCGGCACGGCCGATCCGCCGGCGACGGCCGGTACCGACGCCGTCTCCGCCTCTGAGCATTTCCGCGCACATCGGCGAGCGCATCGGTGCCGTACTGCTCGGCCAGCAGAGGGAGGAAGCTCTGAGCGTTATGGGCGGCTAGTGAGATGTGTGAGCAGGGCGCATAGCACAGCGTCGGGATTCTCCTCAGGCAACAAGTGACCGCCGTCGAGGACTTCGCACCTTACATTCGTCGCCCATCGTTCCCCGACGTCTCGGGTAGATGCCTCGTTACTCGCTGGCCAACACCAGCACCGGGCAGCCGATCAGGTTGCCGGCGTTGCGGTCTGCGCCGTCGTGGTCGACGTTGATGGTGCACCGGCTCGATCGTCAGCGCAGGTTCCGCTATTGACCTTCCGCTGGCGAAGACAGCGGCGGTACTCAGCCATCGCAGTGGGCGGAATCTGCTCGGGGTACTTGGGCCAGGCTGCACCGCATCGCATCGGTCTCGTCGCATCGACCCGAGGCGAGCTATCGCTCAGGTTCGCAAGCACAAGCGTGGAGACATCGGATCGTTGGATCGTTGATCTCCATCGGTGTCGATGGGTGCAGGGCCGCTCGGCTCCCGGTTGGCTATTGGAGCCAGGCGGTGACGTTGCGGACAGGCCAGGTGACTTCGGTGACTACGAGTGGGACAGCGACTTGGATGAGGTCGCCGGTTCGGGTGACTTGCGCGTTGGGCATGTCAATCGAGTACTCGAGACTGACGGCGACCTCGGGGGGCAGGCTGACTCCGTCGATAGTGGTGCCGGTTCCTGGTGCCTGGCCGGTGAGGATGTAGGTGCCGGGTTCGTAGATATCGATCGGTTCGGTCTGAATGACGGGGAACGGCCGGTTGGGCAGTGCGTCGCGTATCTGGTTGCCGACTTGGGACCAGTCCTGTGCTCCGAATTCATCGAGCGGGTTGATGATGTCGAACTCGCCAGGTTGATGCACGATGATTGGGTTCGGTCCGGGCTCTGAGACGGCACGTACCGGTGACTCGAGATCGACTTCAGATCCTGCGGAAGGGGTTGATGGCTCCTCGACCGCTGTGACTGGTGTCGAGTCGGTGGCGGTCTGTTCTGAGGTCGCTGGCTCTGTCTGGGTTGCCGGGTGATCGGTCGAGGTCCGGCCCGCGGTGGTGGGTGTGGTCGTGTTGGTGGGTGGTTCGAGGTGTGGTGGAAGTAGTCCGAGTTCGGCTGCTCGGTCCACGTTGGATCGGTGCTGCATGACAGTCACGGCGAACGCCTTTGCTCCGGACTCATCGGTGGTGACGTAGAAGAGCAGGTTGCAGGGTTCGTGGTCGCTCAGTTCGCGGCATAGCGGATCGTCGGGTAGCGGATCGGGGGCCGGGTCGAGCGCAGCGTCGAGGGCGGCGCTGCTTGGGTTGGTGATGGGTGTGGCGGGGAGGCCGGGCAAGAGGTAGGTGTTCCACGCACTCGGTTCAGAACGCAGCTCGGGCCAGGGTGTTGCTGGGTCGATCCCGGCTTGGTCACGGCCGTAGATCACGGTTGCGTCGATCTGCAGTGGGAACGGATTGGATGGGTCGAGGGATGTGCGCTCCAGCCGGTTGTGGATGACTCGCGAGATCAGCGGTTGATCGCTTGCGACCTGAGCTTCGCTCTCGATGAGTGAGGCAACGATCAGCGCTTCGTACGACGTGAGACCGCGTGCGTTGCTGCGACTCTCGGCGTTCAGTTCGGCGAGTTGCGTCATGGTGCGTTCGATCATCTCGGCAGCGACGTCGGTCTCTTCGGCTGATGGCGCGAACTGGTAGCTGCCCGGTGCAAGGAGACCCTCGGCGGATTCCACACCGACCGGAGTGAGAAACGACTCGGCAGCTGCGAGATCAGCGGCAGCGACGAACGCGGCTGGGTCGAAGCCGTCGAGTGTTTCAGCAAGGACTTCACCGATCTCGTGTACCTGCAGACCGCTCGGGATCTCCACGGTGATGTCGGCGACCGGCGCGTCGACCGAAGCGGTGTCGGGCGGGTCGGCCGGTTCGCCAACTGGGGCCGCCGAGTCTTGATCGGTGATCAAGACCGCAAGCGCCGCGGCGCCGATCACCGTGACCAGGCCGGCAGCGACCGATACTGGCCATCGCGATCGCGACGGCACCGCAACATGCGACCGAGCGGTGATCTCGGCGAGGTCGATCGGTGCCGCTTGCAGGTCGGTGTTCGAACGGATCTGGGCGTCGAGTTCAGTCATGGTCCGACCTGCTTTCGAAGCTGTGCGAGTCCTCGCTCAACATGGTTCTGCACCGTGCTCGGCGACACCCCGAGCAGCTCAGCAGCCTCCCGGTGGGTGAGGCCGTATCCCAGGCACAACACCGCGACTTGACGCTGCCGCAACGGCAACGACGCCAACGCGGCGTCGAGTGTCGGATCGAAGCCGACGGGCGGCTCCTCGCCAACCGGTAGGCCCACGCGGCGTCGGCTGCGGCGGCGTTGCCGTGCCGCCCACCGCTGCCCAACCCGGAACACAAACCCCACCGGATTGTCCATCGCCAGGACTCGATCACGATGCTCCCACGCGTAGGTCAACGCCTCCGCTGCGGCCTCCCGGCCAAGATCGGCACCAAACGTCGCTACGAGCGCGCCCCGCAAACTTGGCTCGACCTCCTCGAACCAGGACTCGAAGCGCGCAACAGAGCCAGCAGCCTCAACAGCAGCCGGCTCACCACGCACGTTCATATGTCATACAAGGCGCGCACACGGCGATCTACACCACAAGAAATCACAAAACCAAGCGGACCTCCACGTGCCAATCCTCGGCCAAACGGAAGCGGATGCGGGGCCGTTAGCGACACGACAGCACCGAGCCCGAGGACGTCAGCCCAACGAGCCGACGTCCTCGTTCCGTCCTGGCGGAGTCTCGGCGTCCTCCGTCGCGGTGCTCGCCTACTTCCCGCTGTACTTCAAGCGTGCGAACCAGGCGCTGGCGACCCGTGGGGTCTCTGATGCGCAGCTTCCGACAGCGTTGCATCAGTGGTCTCAAGTGCACGCCGTCTGGACGGCCATAGCGGTGGTTTTCGTTTGCACTCGCGTCGGTTGCGGAGACGCTGACCAAGCCGGGTGCTGCGCACGACTCGTACCCGGCGCCCCTCCTCGCCGGCTCCTCAACGAGCGCATCGCCAATTGCGGATGCCGCATTTCCGAGCGACTCCGCAAGCGCCGATGTGCCGAACCCGATCGGGTCGCCGACGGTCCGGACTCGGACGCTATGGGTGTCGTGACTCGCAAGATCGGGGTCGGTGTTTGCGCTATCCGGGGGTGTGTGTTGTGCTCAGCAGATGCGCTCCAAGTTCTCACTGCGGCATCAGGCGGCCATCGTCGCTGCGACAGTGGCCCTGGTGAGCTGCGCCGGCGACGAATCCGAGTCCAGTGACGTGCTCGGGACAGTGAGCGGGCATGCGGTGGTGCTGGAGGAGAACGCCCAAGGGTCCGATGCTCCGTGCGTCGGCGTCGAGGTTCAGGCGTCGGGCGCAACAACGGCCACGGTGGCGTGCCCCACGTTGCCCGCCGAAGAGCGGCAATACGCAGCGGTAGTTGAGGTCGAGTCAGAGGTGTTCGTCGTCGGCTTCGGGCTTGCTGACGGAGAGACCATCGTCGATGATCAGTTCATCGACGTCTTCGTATCTAGCGAAGTCGAAGGGCGGCGCTTCTTCGCCGCTCAGGTCACTGATGGGCACGCCGTCGACGCCGTCACGATCAGCGACGGCTCTATGACTCGCGAGCTGCAGACGGTTTGAGATGTGTGGAACGCCCCGCTGATGGACGGCGTGTGAGCGAACACGTCGGTGCCGAACCTGAGCGGGCACCCGGGCGGAGTATGGGATGGCCGATGTGCGTGCCTATGCGTGCGGCCGGCTCCCAGGGTTTGCCGTGGGCGCGGCAACGCTGCTGCGACACAGCTCAGCCCTGCATAGCAGCTGGTCCGACGTCCGGAAGGGTCTGTCGCGGATTCGTCGGGCTCGCCGGTCTTAGGGTTGATGGGAGTGCCACGAGGGTCGAGCGGCGAGGAGTTCGCGGCGTTCGTGCGAGGTGTGCAGCCGAGACTGCAACGCGGTCTGGTCGCGACGTACGGACCTGACGTCGGCCGTCAGGCGACGGTTGATGCGCTTAGCTGGGCGTGGGAGCACTGGGATCAGATCCGCTCGGTGGAGAACCAAGCCGGTTACCTCTACAGGGTCGGCCAGTCGGCGTCGCGCCGTTACGTGCCAAAGCCTTTGCCGCCGGCGCTACTGGTGGAACTGGACCAGCGCTTTCCCGACGTCGAGCCAGGTTTGCTCCCGGCGTTGGCGAGGCTTTCAGCCAAGCAGCGCACGGTCGTGGTTCTTGTCCACGGCTTCGGATGGTCGCAGGCCGATGTCGCCGAGCTGCTGGAGATCAATCCGTCCACGGTGCGTGAGCACCTCGGCCGCGCGCTCAGCCGGCTCCGCGACGAACTGGAGGTCACCAATGCCCACGAGTATCGCTGATCAGCTGCGCCACTTCGGTGAGGTGCTCGACGACTTCATCGTCGACATCGACGCCGACGAGATCGCCGGCCACGCGGAAGTGGAACGCCGCGCGGACCTTGCCGGCGAGCGGACGACAGCGAGCCGTCATGGTCAGGATCCGCAGCGACGGGTCCTGTTGCCGGTGGCTGCGGCCGTGCTGATCGCCGCTCTCATTGGGGCCCTGTCGTGGTCGATGAACGACCGTGAACGTGCACCGGCAAGTAAGCCTTCCGGTTCACCAGTGGCCACCGCAGCCTCGGCCGAATCCATCGCTGAGGGGCTGATGCCAGTTGCGCCCGAGGATCTCGCGGACGGTGCCGTTCTCCGTGTCGGAGTCGACACCGAGGTCGGACGATTCGAGATCTACGACCACCCCGACGCAGCACAGACCTCGTTGTACTTGCGTATGCCGGAGTCGGTGATCGGCGGTTCGATCGACAACACGACGATCGAACAAGGACTCGCCTGGTCACTCAGCGGTGGCGGGTCCAGTTCCGTTCGATTGGCATGGGGTCTCGCGCCGGACACCATCGACTACTGGATCGAGATCGCAGGTCGGAGGATCGAGCCGGATGCCAACGGGATCTGGTGGGCGACCGTTGACGACACCGTCACGTCGTTCACGATCCACGGCCCCGACGGGCCAGTCGCCATCGACGTAGAACAAACACCGATAGCGACCACGACCACCCCGGCGATTGAGCCGACGCCCACGCCGCCGAGCGCCGATGCGGTTCCGCAGCCGATCATCGAACAGCCCACGATCACCGGCGACGTCGACGCGATCGACGTGACCACGGATGCGTCAGACTGGGCCGGCAGGGCGCTGTTCGCAGCCGAAACACCCGACGGCTACACGATCGAGTTCGTCTCCCGCGAACGTGAACCAGTCGGGGACCCCGCCGAACAGGCTGCTGAGCTGGCCGTGCAATACGTCACGACGACGCCGAACGATTCTGACCGCATTGCGCGAGTCCGGATCGAGACGCTGCCGGGTGGAATCGAATACACCGCTGCTGACACACCGCAGGAGATGTTCCGTTCCGTCAACGGTGTCGACTGGGAGATCCACGTAGCCAACGACGCCGGCAACGTGTACTGGGCAGGCGCGGTGTTCACCACGGGCGGCGCCGGGGCCATGGTCAGTTCGTACGGACATGCGACGGCCGACGAGGCGGCTGCCACGGCGAAGTCGGTGATCGACTCGCTGCGGCTGGTGTCGATCGAGGACATCCCCACCGAGGTCGTCACGCTGGACGACATGCCTGTTGTTGCGCGAACTGGCCCCGACGACATTGTCGACGGATTGATGCGCGCGGCACGAACCACCAATGCCTGGTGCTTCACCACCACAACTGACGGAGGAAGCTCGCGTGGCTGCGGCGCGGCTCGCTTTGACCCGGCAACGACGCCTGGAGCGTTCACCGGTATCGCCTGGGATCCCGACGGCATCTTCGAGCTGAGCGGCGTCGTCGCCGCCGGCGTCGCCACGGTCGAGGTGGAGTTCGCCGACGGGCAGGCGTTCACCGTTGAACCGACACCGAGTGGCGATGACGGAACCGGCTTCTGGATCGCAACACGCCGCTACAACGGCGAGCTTCCAATGGACGGATCGGGAGTGACAGGACGCGCCCTCGCCGCGGACGGCAGCATCATCGGCACGATCGACCAACCCTGACAGCCCTCACCCGCCGACCCGGGTTCTGCACGGTCGCGTCGACTCCTCAACAAGCACCGCACGTGCAGCGCGCGTCGTACGGAGCTGCGAGTCGGCGCATCGGCGGTCTCTCGACACGCCAGTTGACGCGGACTACTCCGTAGTGGCGGAGCGCCTCTACCGACATCGGTCTCAGCGAGTCGTCATCGGGGTGAGTTGGATCGTCGGCGGAACTCGGCGACTGCTTCCTCGACGGCTGCGCGTCGGCTCTCACCGAAAGCGACGATCGACGAGTTGTCGATCCGCGCCTCCCAATTCACGCGGCGAGGAAGCTCTTTGAACACGAAGCCCTCGAATCGACACTCCGCGTCGTCGGACTCGAATCGGTAGGCATCACGAAGGGTGACGCCTGGTATCGATTGCGCACCGCTCCTCGCCATGCGGACACCGTACCCAACGCTTGATTGGAGCAGCCCAGTGACTCGCACCAACCGGATCCGACTCGCACACCGACACTCGCCATTCCGTCCTCGCCCGTCAGATGGCGATGCACATTCTCGTGCGGTCAGCGTCCGAGATACGTGATGCCATGAAGAGCGGGGCCGCCTCGCTTCGTGGGCCCGAGTAACACTCGGGCTTGCTGAATAACACGATGCGAGGAGGCCCTCTGATGGGACATTACGTGGGAATTGATCTTCACCGCCGCAGGTCGGTGATCGTTGTCTTGGACGATGACGGCGAGGAGGTGTGGACACGCAAGATCGACAACCAGCCAGCAACGCTGGCCGCAGCGATCGTCGACGCCGGCCCGGACCCGGAGGTGGTGATCGAGGCCACCTGGGGTTGGTATTGGGCAGCCGATGTGATCGCCGAAGCGGGCGGCACGGTGCATTTGGCGCATCCGTTAGGGATCGCCGGGTTCGAGAACCGCCGCGTGAAGAACGACAAGATTGATGCCCGGTTGTTGGCCGACCTGCTGCGGATGCAGATGCTGCCCGAAGCATGGATCGCGCCGGGACCGATCCGTGAGCAACGAGAGTTGGTCCGCTATCGGCGCAAGCTCTCTCAGCTGCGCGCCGGGTTGAAGACCCAAGTGCACGCGGTGATCGGCAAAGAGGGCCTGATTCCGCCGGTCAAGCATCTGTGGGGACCGGGCGGCAAGGACTGGCTCGATGACACCCAGATGGCCGCCGCGTTCGAAGACCGACTGCGATCACTACGCCGGCTCATCAGAACCTATGATGCGGAGATCGTGCGCCTCGACGCACGAATCGCCCAGATGTTCAAAGGTCATCCCGGCTATGAGACGATCCAACAGATCCACGGCGTCGGTCCAGTGTTCGCCGCGATCTTCGTCGCCGAGATCGGGGACGTCACCCGTTTCGACAACGCCCGCCAGATCTGCTCATGGGCCGGCATGACCCCACGACACCGCGAGTCCGACACCGTCACCCACCGCGGGGCAATCACCAAACAAGGACCCCGCCTCGTTCGGTGGGCCGCCGTCGAGGCCGTCTCGCGGGACCACACGCTCCCACCGATCAATGACATCTATGTCCGTGTCGGTCAGCGGCGCGGAGTCAACAAGGGCCGTGTCGCGGCGGCCCGCAAGCTCCTCGCGCTCATCTTCTACGGGTTACGCGATCTCGAGGTCCGATGCCTCGACATCGCCCACCCGACCACAGAAGCAGCGTGACCCTGGCGGACGCGGTCAGCTGACTGCGAGCTCGGTATCGGCAGGGCTTCCCACCGAGGGACAGCCGACTATGTGATTGAGCCCAGCAACTGGCCTTGGCCCGACAGCTCCATGCCCTCGTCGCTCAAAGCGGCGCGGGGCGAAGGGATGGCTCAGCACCCACAGGGCGTGCCGCTCGCACATGACGAGCACCATGGAGACGGACGACCGCACCACCCGCCAACCAAACCTGACGAACTCGACCACGGACCCGACCAACCAACGAACGGGTCCGAGATCGGCGCGCCACCGTCACCCCTCACAGCACGCAAAATCCCAGGTTGACAAACCAAAGCTCTTCAGGGATGCCGATATCGAGTGGCTCGCGGATCAGGCCCATCGCGCCGATATCGCTCGGGTCTACCGGCCGTGTCGCCGACGGTGAACACCGAGTTTCACATGCAGCGCCCGATTGGGCGACGTCACGCAATGACCGCAGTGACCAGGACGACACACCCAACGACGACCATCGCCACGCCGAGTAGTCGCACTAGCGGGGCGATCATCCCCAGGCTCCGGCTCTGGGCAACTTCGCTTCGATGGAGATGGTCACTGTCCGGAAGGTTCGCGGCCGAACGGAACGCAGCCGCAGCGAGCACGAGACCAATTCCGAGGAGTGTGATGAGCGCGCCGGAGACCATGGACCGAAAACTACGGAGAGTCGACGACACGTTCCGTGGCGCCAGCCAAGTCCGTCGCGACAGTACCCACTCGCCCGAGGGTGTTTCGTCAGTCTGGGTTGCCGACACGCATCGGATTTCGATGTGTCCCAGTCGATCAGTAGCGATGGCCCGAGCAGCAGTGCCCACTGGACTTGGCTCCGTTGCGCCGATACCGAGCGACGCGACATGCCAAACACCGAGCACGAACGTGCCGCGATGGGCGGGATGGGCGGGACGGGACGATCGCGCGTTATCGATCGGATCTGGTCGCAGTCTCGGTGGGCAGCAGTTCGGTCTCGGTTTGGGGCGACGATGGGGAGGTGCGTGACGACCCGCCCCGCTCATTGTGGGTAAGCCCGACGGTCTTCGTTGGCCAATCCGCGATCGCCGGTCGCGGGTTGTTCGTGTCGTCTGACGTCGAGGCTGGTGTTGAATTGGTCCGGTTCGGCGGTCGCCTCGTCTCCGACGACGAGTTACGTGCGCTGCTCGCCCGTGCCGGCTCCGAAGACAGCTACGTCGACACAATCGCGTGCGATGGCGGACGGCATCTGGTGCTGGATGACGTGGTCGCGCAATTCGGCAATCACTCTTGCGATCCGTCGGCTTGGCTCAGTGGGCCCTTCAAGCTGGTTGCATGGCGACCCATCAAGAGCGGGCGAGGAATCGCCGTGGACTACGCAACGTTCTCGACGCTTCCCGAGTACACGATGCGGTGTGATTGTGGATCGCAAGGTTGTCGCGATGTTGTGACCGGCAACGACTGGGGCCGGGTCGAACTGCAGCGGGCTTACGGCGACAGATGGGCCCCTGCGGCACTCCATCTGATCAGATCGCGATAGCGATCGAACGAGCAAGCCCGGACGATCGACCCGCTCGCGAGCGTCGATGAGACATACGCGCAACCGCGGACTGCCGTGGCAGGCTTCGTACGTGGCGCGTCGCCAAGAGCATCAAGACGGATTGGTGATTCTCAGACTGTCGTCGTACGAGCAGATGATTGAGGTCGCTGAGAGCTACCGCGGAGGAAGTCCGGTTGCCGTGCTGATCTCCTCGGGAGACTTCAACCGTCGGGGCGCGGACTTCATATCGGGCTTGGTGGCCTACAACGTCGGCCAGCTGCGCAAGATCGCCACAGGTTGGTGGCTTGCCAGCCCGCCGGGCCGAGCACTTACCGCCTCAGAGGCAAAAGCGCTCACCGCGGCCACCGGTACATCTCAAGGTCTCGATGAACCGTGACGCCGATCGCTGTCGGGGCTAGTCGAAAGCGCTCGGATTTGCCTGGTCGGGTCGCGCTGATCCCGTATGGATCAGGAGCTCGTCGAATGCGTTGGCGATACTGCGAGGCGCGGACGTCAGTTACTCGTCGGCCGGGATCGCTATGCGGGTGAAGCTTCTAAGTTCCCCGGCGGGTCTGATGGTGATGTCGCGATTGCGGCGGGTCCGGTGTCTATAGAGCGGATGACAAAGGCACACGTAGCGGGGGTGGCGAGCCAGGAGTGGGGGAGCCACCTTGAGTCGACGTTGGTTGATTCGTATGGTGAGCTTCGTCGCTTCGCGGCTGTTGTTGGGCCGTTGGAATTGCCACCTGACGACTTGGTTCACGACGCGATCGTTGCGGGGTTGAGTCGTGGCGGCTACGAGGGTGTGTCTAACCCGGTCGCGTACACGAAGCGGACGATTTTGAATCTGGCATCGAACGAGCGTCGTCGGCTTGGCCGGCGGAGGTCAGCCTTGAGGTTGCTCGATGGTGGCCGCCAAGTCGACGAGTCCGATGTGTATCCGTCGGACCTGGAGTACTTGAACGAGCTGGCCCCGGACGCAAGGGCGGTGTTGTTCATGCATTACGTGGAGGGTGAGCCGTTTGAGCAGATCGCTCGGGAGCTCGGCAAGCGGGCTTCGACCGTTCGCCAGATCGCAACCCGGGCGCGTCGGCGTCTACGTGAGATGGGAGCAGAACTGTGACGGTTGACCTTGAGCGAGACCTCAACCGACTGGCTGAGCGAGGCGCACCTTGCGAGGCGGCTGATGTTGTGTCGAGCGCATTGGCTCGACCGGCGACAACGCCGGCTAGTGGCCGGTGGGCGCTGCGAGCCGCGGTCGCGGCGTTGGTGGTGGTGCTTGGTGGCGCGGTGATGTGGGCCGTGACGGGCGACGACGCGGCGATTGAGACCTCGTCAACATCGTCTGGATCGGCCGTGGCCCCTGAGATTGAGAGCACGGTTCCGGATTCCATGGCGAGCGCTCGTGATCCGGCGCTGGCAGCAGATGTGATCTCGTGGACGATGCCAGTCGAGCTGGGGTCGGTTGCGCGTTCAGAAGTCAGTGACATCGTGGCGGGTCCGGGTGGGTTTGTCGCCACGGGTCTTGGATTCGATAACGGCCAGAACCAGGGGCGTGTGTGGTTCACCGTTGACGGTCAGTTGTGGGAGGAGCCAGCATTCGAGTTGTTCGACACCAAGCTGGTCGGACCGGTCGCAGCCACCGCTGACGCGTTCTACGTCGTTGCAATAACGAACGCTGATCGAACACCCGAAGACGAAGGGGAAGCCAATCCAACGGTCGGCGATTCCCAGCTCTACCGGTCTGCTGACGGCCGGAACTGGGAGCCGTGGGGAGAGCCGATTCAACGGCCGTACGACATCGCAGCAACAGCGGACACGCTGCTACGTACGGCCGTCAGCGGATTCGAGTGGAGCCCGGACGGTCTCGAATGGTCCGAGGTGTCGCTGGAGTCGAGCGGTGATGTCGTTGGTCAGATCAGCAGCGGCCCTCTCGTTACAGGCGATCCGAACTATCTCCACGGATTCGACGACGGGTCGTTCACGATCTGGACCTCTACTGACGGAAGGTCGTGGTCGAAGCTGCCCGAACCGCCCACGATGGGATTCGTTGTTGCCCATCCCGACGGCCCCCTGTTGTTCAGCAACACCGACACCGACCTGTGCCTTGACGACCTCGCCGCCTCACCCGTCGAGATCGTCGACCTCGCCGACCAGCAATGGGCCTGTGGCTCGCCAACTGAGATGCACCAACTGGACGAGGACACGTCCACCTGGATCGCTCTGAACCAGTCCGGCCCCGGACCGACACCGTCATACACGCCGATCGTTCGCCTCGGAGAGGACCTGGTCGCCGCCGTCACCGAGCCATCCAAAGCCCTCACCGTATGGACAGCACCAATCTCAACCCTTCAGTGGCAACCACACACCACATACAACTACGCACAGGACCTCGGCTCACCCGGCCACGCCCACGCGGCCAGCTCGACCACTCACGTGATCATCGTCACCCAAGACCGCGCCGCCGACGGCAAGACTGGAGTCATCGTCGGATCCGCGCAGAACGCAACCGAACAAGGACCACTACCAAGCGTTCCCGACGACGCCATCGTCGGCGCCGTGCAGCCGATCAGTCACCGAGACTTCGAACAGCACCTCGCCCGATCCCGAGACAACCTCGGAGCGGTGATGGTCGGCGATCCATGCGATGAGGTCCGTCGCGGCACCAACGGTGTGGACTCGCCGACGGTGTACCGCGACAACCCACTGGTACCCCTCGGCGCACTCGACGCCACCGGCGAGACCTGCGAAATCGCAGGCTGGTTCTATAGCCCGTGGTACCTCGTCGAAGACCTACCGGCCCCGACTCCGGAACACCCCGACCCGCAGAACTACCTGTTCAGCGACAACGGCACCGTGATCGGGAGGACCTGATCGCTAACACGATCAACCAAGCGCTCAACCGCGCCTGAGCGTCGCTCGTACATGGCGCGTTTCCGAGCGGCCAACCCGATCGGTACGTGCCTGATTGAGTCGACTGGTGCGTTGCGGCGGTTGTCGTAGCGTCGATGGTGCCGGCCGGTTGACTCTGATGTGCCTGCCGCCTTCGGGTTGGCTTTGTATCGAACTGCCAGCCGGCCGGTGTCCATTGGTCGGGGTGTGGCTCGAAAGAGGCGCGAACACGATCGGCTCGAATCAGGAGTGCCCACCTCGGCTTCACCCGCCGAGAGAAAGGCACCCAGCCCATGTCCATCACCATCGGGATCGACCCACACAAGGCGTCCCACACCGCTGTTGCCGTCGACGCGTTCGAGGCCGTTGTCGACGAGATCTGCATCCGTTCATGTCCCACCCAGGCCGTGCTGCTGCGTGAGTGGGCCGACAGTTTCCGAGACGATCGCGTGTGGGCGGTCGAGTCCGCGCAGGGCCTCGGCTACCTCCTCGCCCAGCAGTTGATCGCTGCCGGCGAGACCGTCATCGACGTGCCCGCAGTGCGTGCCTCGAGAGTGCGCACGCTGTCGACGGGTCGGTCGCAAAAGAACGACCCCAACGACGCCCGCTCAGTCGCCATTGCCGCGTTGCGGGCCAACGACCTCGCTGTCGTGTTGCCCGACGATCACACGCGCATCTTGCGGTTGTTGGCCAAGCGTCAGCGTGATCTGGGCCGCCAGAAGAACATCGAGAGCTGTCGACTGCACGCACTGTTGTGTGAGATGTTCCCCGGTGGCGCCGACTTCCGGATGACCTCGATGACCAGGGTGAACACGCTGCTCGACCGGTTCACACCGACCGACTCGATGGGACGTCAGCGCCTCGACCTCGCCCGCGACCTCGTCGACTCGATCAACCAGATCGCAGCGACGATGAAGGTGTCCAAGCGGCGCATCACCGCCGCCGTCAAAGCATCAGGAACGTCGCTCACCGACGTCGTCGGGCTGGGCCCGATCACCGCTGCGATCATCATCGGCCACACCGGCAACATCGACCGGTTCGCCTCACGGGATCACTACGCCAGCTACAACGCAACCGCCCCAATCGAAGCCTCCTCCGGCGACAAGGTCCGCCACCGGTTGAACCCGCGAGGCAACCGGCAGCTCAACTGGGCGATCCAAGTGATCGCCATCAGCCAACTCCGCCACGACACCATCGGGCGCCGCTACTACGACCGCAAGATCGAGGAAGGCAAGACCCCCAAAGAGGCACTGCGAGCGTTGAAGCGACGGATCTCCGACACCGTCTACCGGCACCTCGTCAACGACGCCCGACACCTCCGCGCCTGACGATCAGGTGGGTCCGGGAGGACACCCAGGAACGACTCTGTCTCCAGCGTGACCGGCCTCACATCCTGAACAACCGGCTCTTCGGACAAGTCACTTCCCGGACCCGAACACGACCCTACGACCGGCCCCGCCACCCCGCAAGAGGCCGCCAACCATGCGCGCCCCGACGGCCCGAAGAACCCCCTTGACACCCAAAGAGGCATCGCTATCGAGCGGGTTGGCGGGTGATGTTTGGGGCGCGGATATGCGTGGGTCGTGGAAGCGTCTCGTGTGACGGGCCGCAGTCAGTGCGGCGGTGGGGGTTCTATGCCGGCGAGTCGCATCAGGTTGGCGAAGGTGCTGCGTGCGACTCGCCACCGCCCCTCATGGAGCACGGCTTCGCCGGTGGTACCGCCCAGCAAGGGCAGCCCATCGCTCGTGGAGACCGTGAACACGACCGCGGCGCGGGTGTCGCTGAGGAACCTGATCTCTTTAACGGCGATGTCCGCATCGGACTGCGAGGCTCGCTCGGCTGCACGGCGAACCGTCGGTGCGAGTCCATTGCCGGCTTGGACGTTGGGGAGCGAGTCGCCGTCTGCGTCGCTGAGCCCGGCATACGCCGCCTTGATCGCAGCCTCGGCGTGTTCGGTGTCGGCAGGAGGATCGCCGGTCGGGACGTGGTGGTCCAACAATCCGCCCCTGCGCCGGCCATGGATGGCAGCGTGAATCGCTCCAACATCTGACGTATCAACCCCGGTCAGGTCAACACCGGCCTCACGCGCGCGTTCCACTGCGAGGTCGGCGAGCGTTTTGACCTCGACGTCGGCCGGGATGGCCTGCTCGAACACCTCGTCGGCGATGTCGTCGACAGCTTCGAACAACGTCCACTCGCTGGTCGAGAGCTGATCACCGGCGGTGGTCTCCAGGCACCGCAACACGATCCCGGTGTCGTGGTCAACCCACATCACGAACTCATCACCAGGAAGCAGCAACTGCATCACTCGATCGCGGGCCAGATCTCGTCGTGCCTCCACTCGCCAACACGACCGACCCAACCACGATGCCTCGGTCACCGAGCCCATCTCGAGCGCCGAGATCAAAGGACGCGGCCGCCACCACAGTTCGGGCAGCGACGGTCCGCGCAGCTCACGTGGCTCGACCTTGGCCACCGCCCCATAGGTCGAGGTGTAGGTGACCACGTTGGCGCCGTCCTCCACGTGCACCCATCCACTGCCATCAGATGTGTCTTGATCGATTCGGCACCGGCGGTCCCCGTCGAACCACACCTTGGTCTCCCACTCAGCTTCTCCAACCGACCCCGAGCCGACCAACATCAAACCAGCGGGCTTGGGCCGTTTGAGCGCTCGCAGACGGGCCGCATGGTCAGTGCGCTGACGCAACACACCATGAAACGCCTGACCACGCGGCGCCCGGTACAACTCGATTAACAGATCCTCCACCGTCCAAGTGTCGCCCAACCCGACCCTGCTGCGCCGCACGTTTCCGAGTGGGTCAGCACACGCTGCACGTGCCGCGATGGGTGGACTCGCCGCTCGCACGTCGTCGCGCGTTGTGGGCGGGCAAGGTCGTCGCCACCCATTCGACGCCGACCACGGCTACGGCAGTAGATCCTCAAACTCGACGGTGCCAGCGAGGGTCATGCCCTCAGCAGTGACGGCCTCGACACGGAGGTTGGTTGGCCAGTACTCATTGGTGATGTAGAACCATCGCCCGTCGATAGCCCCGGTACTTGTGACCGGTATCGGGTCGTAGTTGAACTCGACGCTCGAGCCGGCGAGTAGACCGGTAGCACGAACTTCGAGTTCTGGGCCTCGTTTGTCGATGCACACTGCCGCGGTGTCTTGGGTGACACAGCGTGTCGCATCAACGGGTCCTCTGCAGCCAAAGAACGGGCGGCCGAGAAGGACCACGGCCAGCAGTACCACCACTGACCCAACCACGACGCGTCGAGCCATCTCCGACATCGTCGCACGGGCGTCAACGCGCTGACCACGCCCGACGGCCGACGTTGTCGTGAATATGGCGCACACAGACGCGCCAGCACGTGCCGCGATGGGCGGATGTTGGGCGCGCATGAGGATGAGCGTTTCCGAGCTGATGGACGATCGGATGCGACAAGATGTCTCCTGTGTCGACCAATGGGACCGGGCCGTCGACAGAGCCCTATGCGGGTCTGCTGCCTGTGGTTGAGCTGCTGGTGGCTCACGGGAACGTCGCGGTCGCCGGCGGCTTCGTCAACTCGCAAGGTGGCTGGTATTGCCAGATGAGCGACCGGCTCGACCATGACCTGGTACGCCAGAACCTGGTCGTCCCATCGTCATGGGACATGTCGGAAGCGCATGACACGATCCTCGATCGGCTGACGTGGTCTTGCATCGTCGGCCCTGGCGGCGACACATCGCGCCGGCCAGGACGCTGAGTTAAGGACACGAGCGGTGAACCATTGCCGTGCCCGAGCGGATCGGTGACCAAGTCGGTTGCGGCGATATCGCAGCGTGAACGGGTTGCTACCTCCAGTCCCTTGAACCACCTACCACCAAGACCGGAGCGCACCGTGCGTGGCACGCTGGGCAGGTGAATGATCCGTGTTCCGCTCGATCGGGACAAGAACTCGTCGGCGTCGACGCGACCGACTTTGCCGATGAACACCTTGTGAAGCTCGGGGTTGACGCCGAGGCGTGGGAGAAGCTCTACCGGTGTTCATCTGTCGGCACGCTCTGGTTGGGGGACTTCCCACGAAGTGAGCAGCATGGCGGTGGACCGATGCGGCTACGCGTTGTCGACGAACCGCCGTCATGGTTCCGAGGGGAAGCCACACCGTCCTAGTCGGACCTCCAAGGTCAGCGCGCCGGTTTGTGAGCGGCTTACGGGCACCGTCCCATTCCGTGTAGATCGGTGGGCGCATCGGTGCTGTCTGGATCCAGAAGGTGATGCTCGCCGTGTTGATTTCGAGCGGCCTGTTGGGCGGTCCAGTGGACTGTTCGCTATCTGACGGCCTGGCGCTCACCTGGGAGGCCATAGTTGCGTGATGCTCTCGCAACGCGGTCGGCTGGCGCAGACCCGAGCACGTTCGCGAGTTGCGTCGCTCGTGGTGGCGGCGATGGTGGTTGCGACTGGCTGTGCTGACGATGACGTCGATCCTCTCGCTGATGTCTCGGTCGTTGACGTTGACTTTGTCGGTGTGCTCGAGAGCGTTGAGCGCTCCGAGTGGACGATCACCGAAAACGGAGGTCCACGACGGACAAACGCAACCCCGGGCGGCCCGTTCACCGGAGTCCGCGTCGGCCCCGGTACGTTGCAACTCGCCGATGGAACCATCGTCGACGTCGCCGACGACACGCCCGGGCCGCTCTACTGCGATCTGCTTGGCCACTCCCAACTCGCTGGCCAGAGCTGCATAGTGATCGGCGCGTTCAAGCCGGGAACGACAACCGCTGAGTGGTTCGCGATCGAGTTTGGCGAGACGCTGGACGGCATCGACGACATCGTGTCCATGACCGTCGTCGACGGGCTCGCTTACCTAGGCGCCGGCATGGACGCTGTGTTCGCGATGCCGTTCGACGAGCGTGTCGGCAGCTTCGGCTGTCCGCCCGGTGTCGTATCGGTTGGCGAACCGGTGCAGGACGGCTTCTATTACGGAGCTATCGGCCCCGACGACCAGGTCACCGATATCTGGTGCGTCGGTATCGACTAGCCGCGACTACTCCACCACGCAGCACGACTCGCTGGCCATACCGGCGACACGCGACTGCGTCGAGGCGCACGCAGCAAGCTCCACCGACTCGACGCACAATTCCGCGCTGCTTCCCGAGCGCAGAGGTGCCTGATTGAGTCGGTGGGTGCGTTGCGGCGGTTGTCGTAGCGTCGGTGGTGCCGGTCGGTTGACTCGGAAGTGCCTGCCGCCTGCGGGTTGGCTTTGTATCGAACTGTCAGCCGGTCGGCGTCCATCGGTCGGGGTGTGGCTCGAAAGAGGCGCGAACACGATCGGCTCGAATCAGGAGTGCCCACCCTTGGCTCTATCGCTGAGAGAAAGGCACCACTGTCATGTCCATCACGATCGGGATTGACCCACACAAGGCATCCCACACCGCTGTTGCGGTCGACGCGTTCGAGACCGTTGTCGACGAGATCTGTATTCGTTCCTGTCCGACCCAAGCCGCGTTGTTGCGGGAGTGGGCGGACGGGTTCCGCGATGATCGAGTGTGGGCGGTCGAGTCCGCCCAAGGCCTCGGCTACTTGTTGTCGCAGCAGCTGATCGCCGCGGGTGAGACCGTCATCGACGTGCCAGCGGTGCGCGCCTCGAGAGTGCGCACGTTGAGCACTGGTCGGTCGCAGAAGAACGACCCCAACGATGCCCGCTCGGTCGCTATCGCCGCGTTGCGGGCCAACGACCTCGCCGCGGTGTTGCCCGACGATCACACCCGGATCTTGCGGCTACTGGCCAAACGGCAACGCGACCTCGGACGTCAAAAGAACCTCGAGAGCTGCCGGCTCCATGCATTGCTGTGTGAGATGTTCCCCGGCGGAGCCGAGTTCCGAATGACGTCGATGACCAGGGTCAACACACTGTTGGACCGATACTCGCCGACCGACTCGATGAGTCGCCAGCGCCTCGACCTCGCCCACGATCTCGTCGACTCGATCAACGAGATCACCGCCAAGATGAAGGTCTCCAAACGGCGCATCACCGCTGCGGTCAAAGCGTCGGGAACCACGCTGACCGACATTGTCGGGCTCGGCCCAGTGACTGCTGCGATCATCATTGGCCACACCGGCAACATCGACCGGTTCCCCACCCGGTATCGCTACGCCAGCTACAACGGCACCGCCCCGATCGAAGCATCCTCGGGCGACAAAGTCCGGCACCGGCTCAACCCGCGCGGCAACCGACAACTCAACTGGGCGATCCAAGTCATCGCTATCAGCCAACTCCGCCACGACACCATCGGCCGCGCGTTCTACGACCGCAAACTCGACGAAGGCAAGTCATCCAAAGAAGCGCTCCGAGCACTGAAACGACGCATCTCCGACACCGTCTACCGGCACCTCGTCAACGACGCCCAAGCACTGACCTGCTGAGCAACATGGTGGGCCCGGGAGGACAACTCAGGAACGACTCTGACTCCAGCGTGACCGGCCTCAAATCCTGAACAGCCGGCTCTTCGGACAAGTCACTCCCGAACCCGAACACCGACCCTACGACCGGCCCCGCCACCCGGCAAGGGGCCACGATCACACGCGCGCCTACAGCACCGAACAACCCCTTGACACCCAAAGAGGCATCGATATCGAGTGGCTCGCGGATCAGGCCCATCGCGCCGATATCGCTCGGGTCTACCGGCCGTGTCGCCGACGGTGAACACCGAGTTTCACATGCAGCGCCCGATTGGGCGACGTCACGCAATGACCGCAGTGACCAGGACGACACACCCAACGACGACCATCGCCACGCCGAGTAGTCGCACTAGCGGGGCGATCATCCCCAGGCTCCGGCTCTGGGCAACTTCGCTTCGATGGAGATGGTCACTGTCCGGAAGGTTCGCGGCCGAACGGAACGCAGCCGCAGCGAGCACGAGACCAATTCCGAGGAGTGTGATGAGCGCGCCGGAGACCATGGACCGAAAACTACGGAGAGTCGACGACACGTTCCGTGGCGCCAGCCAAGTCCGTCGCGACAGTACCCACTCGCCCGAGGGTGTTTCGTCAGTCTGGGTTGCCGACACGCATCGGATTTCGATGTGTCCCAGTCGATCAGTAGCGATGGCCCGAGCAGCAGTGCCCACTGGACTTGGCTCCGTTGCGCCGATACCGAGCGACGCGACATGCCAGACACCGAGCACGTACGTGCCGTACCCGAGCTCGTTCGCGGCTAGCGGTTACCGCTTGCTGTGGGTCGGGTGTCCAGAGGTGTTGGGGTTGCCGTCGGAGTCTGGCAGCAGGTGTTTACAACCGCGCGAGTCAGCGGTCAGCGTCGCGGTGACACAGATGCCCGTCGCCCAGCGGATCTTCGCTGATGGCCTGTTGTATCACTTGGCTCGGGTGGAGGACGCCGCCGCGAGTGTCCGCCTCGACGATGCACCGAGGGGCCGATACCCGAACCCGAGGTTCGCTGACTTGGATGGTGGATCTACACCGATCTGAAGACGGTGATCGACCACGCAAATACCCGATCGTCATTCGTGCTGGCGAAGTCGACCTCCGCACGGGATTCTGGTCCGCTAACGGAACGCAAGTCGCAGACTCTGCGCCACTCGATCTCGGTGCATGCGACTGGTTCCCACACTGTCGCCGCGGTTAACAGAGCCGCGCGCACCGCTGGGGAAGCGATCTCCCGCGCTGCGTCACTTGCGAGGAGTGCAGCGCAGTCCTCGAGGGGCGCACCGCAGCCGAACGAGTCCGGCAACCCGGTGGCGTCGCATGAAGTCGAGAGTACGTGGGTGTCAATTACTTGGAGTGCTTGGATACCGAGGTCGAAGACTGCTCTGTCTGACGTTTCATCGGGGTGAGCGCCTTGTCGGTGTGAGGCATCGACCAGATCGAGGAGCGCCTCCCAAGCGAGCTCAAGGTCGGTTGCTGGAACGATTCGCCTCAGCGTCTGCGCGGGCTCGGGGTCATCGAACGGAGCGCTGATGAGAAGCTCGAGCGCATCGGCGAACAAGAGTCGAGTACTGCAGTTGGCGAAGTCAAGATCGCCGACCACGGTGCCGCCGTCTCGTCCGCGGATATCCTCGGGCACGCCCGACTCGGCTCCACTGTGCTCGGTCGAACGAGGCCCTGGCATCGTGTCAGCTGGATCCGTCGCCCCGGCTGACCCGCCTGAGAGATCCACACTTCGGGTATCACCTTGTGGACCAGCATCGTCCGCCGCGCACCCCATCAGGGCAGCGCACAACACGAACAAGGTCCGCCACCTCACACACTCCTTATCGGCTTGAATTCAACCGGCTGAAGCCACTGCAGGTGCCGTACTGGGCGGACTTCTCGACAAGCCCTGGCGTGCTGTCATCGAGTGGGTTCTGCCGCGACGTTGGGAGGTTGTTGAGCGCGTGGGCTCGTGGTCCGATACAGCGGTGTGCGTTGGTGTTTGTTGATCGTCGGGTTGGTCGTTGCGGCGGGGTGCGCATCGACTAATAGCGGGCCGGCCGGCGACGCCTCAAACGCAGTGATCTCCTCGCCGGTCACGATCGAGTCCGGTGCGTCAGAAACGTTCGATGAGATGAGCGCGACGATGCCCGATCTCGTCCTTGTTGGCAGAGGGCTTCAGGGGCTTCATCCGTCAATTGCGCACGACGTCGCGGATCGTTCAGAGTTCACAGCGGTGAGCCCGGTTCGTGGTGTCACAGTCACCATTGGCGACCAGCCATGGAGTCTCATCGGGGTGTCACCAGCAGAGTTTGCGGAGTCAGTCGATCTTGGCCTGATCGCGGGGTCACTCGGTGACCTTGCCGGGCTTGGCTTGCTGATTGAGCAAGGCAAGGCCGACGAACTCGGTGTGGGAGTCGGCGACGAAGTACGGGCCGAGAACGGCACCGGTGAGGCTCACCGCTTGACCGTGGCAGGGGTGTACTCCAATGACACGTTCGGCACCGGCATCATCGACCTCAAGTCCCACGACGTCATCAGCGGGTCGCCGCTTCTCGATCTCTTCGTGGTTGCCGAGATCGCCGATCGGGTCGATGAGGCCGACGCACGCAACGCGCTCGCCGAGACTGTCGACCTCGATGGCACGGTCCAAGCGCAATGGTTGTCAGACTTCCTCGCCAGCGACCCCTCCCAGGCGGACTGAACGAGACCCGACCCCACGATGAGCCACAACACGCAACCAGCCACGACCACTGGCACAGCGATCTCAGCGGGGTGGAACGACGGCTTGTTCAACGCAGCACGCCCGTTCAGCTGGGTGCAGATCGATCAGGACGTGATCACACTGTGGGTATCGCTCGTCCCGTTCCGATCGACGGGTCGAAAGTGGATGAAGCGCACACTCCGGATCGATCGAAGCCGATCGCCGTACATCCCAAGCTTTCCGCCGCGGTCCATCTTCATCTGGGTCGAGGGCCGCAGACCGCGAGCGATCAGAACCGGTCGTCACGGTGTTGAGCAAGAACTGACGCGGCTCGGCGTCAACGTGCAATACCGACGCGACCCCGACAGCGATCCAGCACCCTGGATCCGCTAGCAACGAACCACAGCCGACGCCTCAAGCACCGCCGCGGCGCGAGGCAACCAACCATCTCGGACTGGAGGCTCATGGATTCGCCGATCCGCGATTGAGTAAGCCGGGAGCGTCTTGCCGTTGGACTCACCACAGCGCGATCCTGACAGGGTGCGTTGGGTTGTCGTGAGGCAGGACGATCACGGATCACGATTCGAAGTCGCACGCTTTGAGAGCAAGCGAGACGCCGAACTCGCAGTAGTGAGTTATGAGTCCGGTTACCCGCACCACCAAGCCTTCTTCGTCGTGTCGGCTGAAGACTCCAACACACCGCCCCCGGGGCCGCCAGGCTAAGTCTGCGGGCCCATCGACTGGACCACGGCATCCACCGAGGAGTGACACGCCGGCCGAAACCCGACTACCGAGTATGCAACTTCGCCACGGTGTGCTCCTGTTAACCGTTGCAGAACGACGCGCAATTCCGAGCGGGTCCATGGGCACATCGGTGCCGATCAAGAGCGGGTTCTGCGGCGCTTGCGTCGTGTGCGATATGTGCGGCTCGCGGCCCGCATGCCTGGCTCCGCTCCATCTGGTGGCGATAGGTGTGGCGTTTCGTTGTGTTGCTCCAGTTGCCACGAGCGACCGTCGTGCAGCGACGCTGTGATCGAGGCGTTGTTCGTAGGTCTTGCCAGCGCAACTCCATCTAGAAGGTCGCACCACCGGAGGTCACGAAGCGTTCGCCGACCTTTGCCTTCGCGGTCGGTCGATCGTTTCCCGGTTCGACCGGCGGCGCGTACAGCGGGCCGGTTCAGTCGTCGGCGATGGGTTGTGTCGCATCGGTTCCCGAACGAAACCCGACCGCCTGTTCCGCGATGTCGACGATCGGCGTCCCGTCGAACATGGCCATTGTCGAGTTTCGGTAGTTGAGCGGTATGAGTGGATTCGCCAAGCCCTTGTCGATACCGAGACGCATCTCTGCGACTTTCACGGGATCGGGACCTGGCCCGGTGAGCATGCCGACGAATTCAATGGACCCAATCGATGGAAGCTCGCGGCCGCATCCGTTCACGGTCGACGGGTCGACGTTGCGGATACCTACGTCGATCGTGGCAGGAAGGTCGGGATCACCGAACACCTCTAGAACCCGATAGGTGACCGGAAGAAGATCCAGATACACAGTCGGGTTCTCCTCGCCGGCTTGTCGGCGCGCCTCAAGCTCTACGTCCGGAAGCGGGATCTCTACTGCTGCAGCGCGGCCGACGCTGACGATTTCGCCGATGAAGGGTTTGGCGTCTCCATACTTGGGAGAGAACACGCCTTCGAGCGCTTCTACCGGCGTCAGCGCGAGGTAGTCGGCCTCGTCGCCATAGCCGGCTTCTTCTTGCGTGCATCGTGTCGGCGACTCGAACTCTCCCAGTTGGCTGTCGGTCAGCGATGGGCCAACGGCGTGATCGTCGACAGGAACGGTGGTGTCGGCCGGGACGGGAGGCCGTGAGTTGACTGCTGTGTCCTCGATGGGTGTCGAGGACACGTTGTCAGTGTCTGTCGCGGCGGAGTCGCGTTGTCCGCACGCAACGAGCAACAGCGCAACAGCGGCCAGCGACGCCGCGCTCCTGCTCGATCGCCAGGGTCTCATGCAGTTTGGACGTCCAGCGATTCACCAAGGTTCCCAACGACCGGACCGTCGACGCCCGAGAGTTCACGCCGGCACCACAGAACAGCGCCCATCGCCAGATCGCTGAAGACCAGCGCCGCCCCCCAAACGAGCAATACGGCGCACATCTCCGAGCGCATCGGTGCCGTACCCGAGCGGGTTGAGGTGTGATGGCATCTGGGGGCGATATGTGCGCCCAACACTGGCCGTTGGTGTGTCGGGTGCCGTGGCCGGTCGAACTCGACTGGCACTCGAACGGTGAACTCGCTTCGGCCCGCGATTTCACCCGCGCGGCGCACCCACAATCGCCTCGGGGCTGGTCGGCGTGAGTTGGGTTGATGTCGAGGACGGCTGTAGGTGGAGCTCGTTGATTCGGTTGGTGAAGCTCTGTGCTCGGTCGGACCTGGAGCGTTACCGGTTCGCGTCTGGTCCCTCGATCGTGCTCCGAGCCCGTTCGTGTGCATCGGACGGCGTGATTCCCCGCGCTCGCTCCAAGTAGGACAGCAGTTCGGATTGGAAGCGCCTGGCGAGCTCGGGCCTCGTCGTCTGGAGTTCGTCGAACGCCGATGCGGGGAGGTTGAGAACGGTGACGATGTCGGAGAACGCCACTGTCGTGGCTGAGCGCGGCTGGCGGAAGAACATCGCCATCTCACCTTCAGGTTGGCCTGCACCGGTTGGCCCTAGCGACCGGCCTTCGAACGACACGTTGGTCTCACCGCTGATGATGAAGTAGCAGTTCCGCGTCGAGGCGCCCACCTTGATGAGGACATCGCCTCGTTTGAAGGTGGCAATCGCGGTGTGGTCTGCGAGCCAACCGATCAACTCGTCTGGCATCTGTTGCAGTGACTCGAGGTCGCGCAGCAGGCCTTCGTGAGATGGCACGACGTCACGTAAGGAATCCGGCCGTGGGTCTGAGCTGCTCGATGAACAATTCTGCGCTGACCGTCGAGCGCATGCGTGCCGTTATCGCGCACGCTTGGGAACCCCACGGACGAGCAATCCCGAGCGGCGTGGCACGTGTGGCGGCCTTCGCGCCTGACGCACTCGGGTGCGCTGGGTTCGCGACTTCGCGGCCATATGGTGGCCTCGTGAGCGATCGAGCTGCCCTCCATGTGCGGTCGTGGGGCGCAGGCGATCGAACCGCATTGTTGCTGCATGGACAGTTCGGTGCGGGGTCGATGTGGCGGGAAGTCGCTCCCAGAATTGCCGCACGCGGATATCGAGTCCTCGCGGCCGATCTTCCCGGCCACGGCAACTCACCCGCCGACGAATCTGTATCGCTTGATGCGTGCGTTGACCAGATCGCTGCTGTGTGCCCGTCAGCAGAGCTCGCTATGGGCCATTCGCTCGGCAGCCTCGTGCTGGCCCACTGCGTCCACCGGCTCAAGGCTCAGCGAGCGGTCTTCATCGACTCACCGTTCCGCTACAAGATGCGAGTCGGCGGAATCGAGTACCGCCGTCGCGTCAGCGAGATGAAGGCCACGCGGACCCTCGAATGGCTGACTGCCAACCGCCCACACTGGAGCGACGAAGACCGACGGGTTGAGGCGCAAGCGGCACGACAATTCGACCCTGACACCTCGTTGAGCCTGATGACGGCGCTGTCAGGGATCGATCATCGACCCCCGGACGACGTCGCGTCGTTGATCGTGGCGCCGGACCCGAGTGACTACTTCAGCGCTGCAGACTTCGAAGAGCTACGAAACGACGGGTTCGAGGTTCGTCGCATCGAGGGCGCCGGTCACACCGTGTGGTACGGCCACCTCGAACCGTTCATGTCTGCGATATCCGACTGGCTGTAGGCCCTCACTCGAACCGCGTTGACCAATTGACAGAGCGTCGCCCCTTGGGTCGGCTGCAGCACCGCCGGCCACACGCAGTTTTGAGCGAGGTGATCCACCCCGACGTGCCGCTATCGGGCGGGGCGTGCTGGTTGCTCACCAGTGTCGATATGCGCGGCCTGCGGTGCGGCCAGCGATTGAACAGCTCAGAGCGTGACACACTGCAGGCGTGAGTGAATCGATCCGACTTCGGCCGATCACCGAGTCGGATCTTTCGAAGATCATCCGGTTCGAATGGGACCCCGACGCCATCGGGGAGCTCGATTGGTTCGGCTACCGGGTGGATCGAGCACGCAAGCTCGAACGGCGTTGGCACGACGATGGCCTGATTGGTGACGAGTCGTCGCACCTCGCAGTTGTGGTCGGCGACGAGGACGAGTGCGCTGGGGTGGTCGAGTGGCGGCCCGTCGGTCGTACCGGCAACGTCGAGATTGGGATCGCGTTGTTTCCCGACCATCGTGGCCGTGGCGTTGGCACAGAGGCACAGCGACTCTTGGTGGAGTATCTGTTCTCGACGACCGCGGTCCATCGGATCCAGGCCGGAACCGAGGTTGACAACATCGCCGAGCAGACAGCCCTCGAACGGGTCGGTTTCCGGAGCGAAGGAGTGATGCGCGGGCACCACTTCCGCGCCGGCGAGTGGCGCGACTCGGTCATGTATGCCGTGCTGCGCTCCGAACGTGCAGGCGCGTGAGCTGGCCCGGCGCGCGTTATCCAGCGACCACCACCGAGCGCGACGTGCCGCTAGCGAGCGGGTGGTCGCAGGCCTCGACGGTGGGCATTATGCGTTGCATCAGTGGCGATCTGCGGGCCGCTTGAAGCCAAGGCGGACTGCATACCTCTCACGAGCGTCGAAACCGGATTGCTGCCATACGACGGGATGGCCGACTTCCTCACAGAGATGCGCAACGGCTTCTCCTGTCCACAATCCCACGTGAGCGCCATATGGGTCCTCGCTGCGATTGAACAGCACGAGGTCGAGCGGCACGGGGTCCTCGACGCGTCGTGTCGAGATGGTGTCGTGCCATAAGTCGTCGGAGCGGAAGTCGGGAAGGCTGAAGCCGAAATGGTCGAGCACGCTGTAGGCCCACAGTTGGCAATTCGCCCCGAGCGTCAGGTCTCGACGTGAGGCGGCACCAGGGAATCTGGCGCCGACGTAGGGAACCTGCCAGAACGAACTTGGCATGTCTTCGAGCGGCCCCATGTGCACCTCCGCATGATGGCCGAGGAGACCGACGAAGAGCGATACAGCGCACCGACCCCACTGGCCGACGTGCCGAACCCGGACGGTCTTTGCCGTGGTTGGGTGCCGTGATTATGGGCGGTCGAGGATGGGTGCGGGGTCCGACGCAAGGCGGCTCCACATGACGACGTCGGGCTGAGCATCCTTGATGGGCTCCCAAGCTCGGAGGACACCTTCTCGGTGGTAGCCGCATCGTTCGGCGACCCGTTGCGATGCGTGATTGTCGAGATGGGTGATGAGGTGGGCCCGCACAACGTGGTGCTCTACGAACGCCCACCGCGTGGCCACGTCAAGGGCCTCAACAGTGAGCCCACGCCCCCGAAGTCGACGATCAAGCCAGTAGAGCGTCTCAGCTCGGCGATGACGGCTCTCGACGTAGACGCCCATCTGGTCGACGCATCGGTCATCGGGCGGAACGGTAATCGCAAAGCTGTGCATGCCGATACTGCGCAGCTCGAGGCGCTGATCGATCCATGCTCGAGCCTGGTCTTCGGTCATTGCGTCGGGCATGAAGGTGTACCGAGGGATGTCAGGGTCCTGGCACGACTCGGCGACTTCGGATGCGTCGTCGCTTCGGAACAGACGCAGCCTGATTCGCGGTCCAGACAGCCGATCGTCCCCGAAACGCTCCTCAGCCATGCCTTCAGTCTGACCGAACCCGCTCTCGACTTGGGGCAGCATTCCGAACGGCCAATGTCGCTCGATTCCACCTGAGCGGCAGGTGCCGATATGCGTGGCCCAGGTCGGTCTGGTCGTGCGCGCGTTATTGAGCGGTGCTATCGCTCGGCGGATCAAGTCCGCGGCTGTGTCGCTCAGGCTTCGTTGTTCGTCGCGAGGCGAAGGAGGTGTTGTCCGTAGGAGTTGTTGGCCATCTCTTCACCGGCTCGTAGCAGGGTCTCGTGATTGATCCAGCCATGTTCCCAGGCGATCTGTTCGAGGCACGCGATCTGTCGGTTCTGGCGATGCTGGATCACGCGTACCAGCTCGGACGCCTCCACCATGGAATCGAACGTGCCCATGTCCAACCATGCGTATCCCCGATCCAGGGTCTGAACGTTGAGTTGAGCACGTTGTTGGTAGTGCTCAATCACCGAGGTGATCTCGAGCTCGTCACGCGCCGACGGCTTGACGCTGCGCGCAACCTCGGCCACCTCACCGTCGAAGAAGTACAGGCCGGTGATCGCCCAGTTCGACCGTGGGTTTGAGGGCTTCTCCTCGATACTGAGCACTCGGCCGTGTCGATCGAGCTCGATGACGCCGTAGCGGCCTGGATCGTTCACTCTGTATGCGAACACCGTTGCGCCAGCGGTCTGCGAGGCCGCTGTCGCGGCCATCGAGTCGAGATCGGCGCCATAGAACAGGTTGTCTCCGAGCACCAATGCCGCGCCGTCGCCTGCGAGAAAGCCCGCTCCGATCACGAAGGCTTGCGCTAGTCCCTCTGGCCGCGGTTGCGTTGCGTAGCTCAGCTCGATGCCCCATCTGGAGCCGTCGCCAAGGAGCCGTTGGAACGCCGTGGCGTCCTCTGGTGTCGTGATCATCAACACGTCGCGGATGCCAGCCGACATCAGCACCGCAAGCGGGTAGTACACCATTGGTTTGTCGTAGACCGGCAGTAACTGCTTGGACATCCCACGCGTGATCGGATGAAGCCGCGAACCGGTACCGCCGGCAAGGACAATCCCCTTCATGCCGACCAACGGTACGTCCTCCCAAGTCGGACGAAGGTCAGCTGGAGCGAGGGATCGTCGCTACGACCGCCCGCCAGTACTGCAACGTCGAGGGGCGCCATCGATCGAAGGCGAGCGCTCGACACCTGCCGTGATCGACGGGCTCAGCGACTTGGAGCTCGTGAGTTCATGTGCGCCTGCAACCGCTGGCATCTTCGTGACGATCCGTCGGGGCCGCTCACACCGATGCATGCGGTGGATCTCAGACGGTCAGATCGAAGACGGTCAGTTATCGAATCTCCAATCGCATCTGTACAGAGTTCCCAGAGTCGGCAACCACCACGAAACCGCGGCTCGAGTACAGGCGCATGGCGGCTCTATTTGACCCTCCAACGGTCAGATCGATCGCTGTGAGGCGCGCCCGATTTGCGGAGACGACCAAGGCGTCCAACAGGACCTGGCCTACCCCTCGACCGCGTTCGTGCTCCACAACACCAATGGCTAGGGTGCGCACGTCCTCATCGACCGACGAAGACTGGGCGCCGAGGTGACGGATCCACGCCGCGCCAATCGGTCGGTCCGATCGCTCAGCGACGACACCGAGATCGCTCGACGCGCCGAACCCGCGCCAGAACCTCTGATTCCGCGGTTCGGCCATCGACTCACTAAACGACGGCCACGGCCGACCCGGTGCATTCGCTGCGAGGTACAGCATCTCCTTGATGAAGCCCTCATCTGTCGCGACGGCTTCGCGGACGACAACGCCGTCAGGCATCAGCGCTAACCAACCCTTGAGAGGACGTCTGCCGCGGAGGTGCTAGGCAACCCGTCGGCAGCATCGAGCAGTGACTGGTCCACACGGTTGACGCTAGATGGACTGTCACGGCGAACACCGTCCACTTCCATGCAGGTTGCCAAGCGCATCGATGCCGATCTGTGCGGGTTCTTCTTGGCGCTTTGGAGGTGACTATCGAGCGGGGTCGGTTGGTGCACGGTTGGCCCGCACGCCGAGGGTGGTGAGCTTGTGGATCGATCGTTCGACGATCAGTGGGTAGGTCTGCTGGTAGTACGGCAGCGCCGCGCATGCCTGTTGGACGGCGGCACCGCGGCTACGGGCGATCGCCGCGTCGTCAGCGTCGACGAGTCGCAGAAAGTGCTCACGTGCGGCGGCCGAAAACAGGGGCGACCACACAATTTGAATGTCGACAGCGGGGTCACCGGCACATGCTGATCCCCAGTCGACGAGACCAGTGAGACGACCATCGGTGAGCAAGCAGTTGCCTTCGAGGTCACCGTGCACCCACACCGGTTCACCGTCATAGGGCGGGGCAGCCAACGCTTCTTCCCAGATGGCAAGTGCTGCGTCAGCGTCAATCATGTGACTCGCGGCTTCGATCACACGCCGAGTCGACTCGTCGTACTCTTGAACAGGACGCGCCCGGTTGCGGGCAGACGGTGCGTCCCTGGTCGGCACCGAGCGAAGCTCGACGACCACTGTTGCGACGTCACCAGCGAACGCAAGCGGCGCATCGATGAGCGCTGGATCCGCTGGCTCACCGTGCAGCCATCGATGGATCGCCCATGGGAACGGATACCCACGTCCGGGCTGACCGACCGCGATCGGGTCGGGAACACCGACAGTGAGATGCTCTGAAAGGACGGGCAACCATCGCTCCTCGAGGTCAACCTGCGCGGTGGCCCAATGGACTCGTGGCAACCGAACAACCAACTCGTCGCCCAACCGCCAGATCGCATTGTCCGTTCCCCACGGCTCCACCACGCGCAGCTGCATATGCGAGTACTCCGGAAACTGGTCAGCCACGAGGTCGCAGACCACACCTTCGTTGACCTCGACTTCGTCGGCGTGCATCTTCGTCGCACGAACGATCAGTGTGGCCCGCTCAACTCCCGGCAGGAAACGAGTTGCGTGCCGCAGCCAGCGGCTGCGCCGTCCGCCAACATCGATCGGATCACTGCCCGTAGCGCTCTGATACCGGGCGGCCAGCCGGCCTTCTGCCGGTTGAGCAATGAGAGCACTTTGCCCGCGTCGCTGGCCACAGAGGAGAGGCCAGCGACGAAGGCGAGCCGCCGTGCAAGGGCAGAGCTAGGTGAGTCGGTCGTAGGCGTGGAGGGTGCGGATTGCTGCAAGCGTGCGGTTCGATCGCCAGTCGCACTCGCTTGCGGTGCTCGGTGCCTGCCAGGTAAGGGGCCAACCGCCGTCGGGTTGTTGTTGCCGTTCGAGCGCGTCAAGGTGGACTGAGAGCAACTTGTCACTGAACCAGTCATGGGCTATCGAAGACGGCGAGGGCGCAAACTCAAGCGGAGTTAGGCCGTATTCCGCGTCGTCGGGGTCCTCCTTGACGATGTTTGGTCTTGTAAGTGCGCTTCGGATCGCGGGCGTGAGCGAGAGTGCGCGTTGTCGGTCGGGAATCGATCCGAGCAGCTTCGTGACGCAGAGCAATCCGTGAGCGCCGTCAGGTAGCCGTCCGTGCTCCAGCTCGGCGAGGCACCACTCAGTGGCGCGAGCTAGCCAAGGATGATCGACGCCGAGGGTGTGCCCGTGCGCCGCGATCGACGCGGTCGGGTTCAGCGCCGGTGGGTAGTCCAGGTTTTGCCAATGGTCGGCGCGTGGCGTGTTGGCGATGGTTGGCAGCAATACAGGTACTGCGCCGCCTGGTGTGGCGACCGAATCAAGCCATTCGTAGGCGCCGACGACGAGGTCTGGGGCGGAGGCCTCGACCATTGTCAGGTATTCGAACGCGATCTCGACGTCGAGAGGCTGACTCGCAGGTGTGCGTTTGTCGGGTTCGAGTCCGTAGCCGAACCCGCCATCGGTGTTGCGGTAGCCCAACAGCGCCGCAACTACGGCTGATGGATCACCTTCTTCGAACAGGGCAGCCCACGTCCGCTGGTCGAGGACCCTGCCCATCGACATGATGAACCAGCCCGCAGCGGCGACCTCCGCTCCCACGAAACGAACCTAACCCTCCGCGAAGTTCCCAGCAACAGCTTGACGCAGCGGCACCCGACAGAGCGCGGGCAGGTGCACTTGCGCCGTATCGCTCGCCGGCGAACGGGTGGCCGGCACTTCCGCGCCGCCTAGCGATCACATCGGTGCCGCTATGCCTGGGGTCCGTGGGTTGTTGTGCTGCGGTCTATTTGAGCGCAGCGGCCAGTTCATCGACAGGTGGATCGAAGCGCGCCTCGTTGGACACCACGATCTGTCGACACGCCAGATCCAACGGTGAGGTGAACTGGTCTCGCTTTGCTGCCAGGTCGTTGACGGTGGCATCAACGACGTCGGCGGCAACGCCAGAGCTGAGTTGCCGCTGGCGATACCGATCGAGCGCAACAGAACACATGCAGTGCAGGTTCACGACATCGGCAAGATCGCACAGCCGACGGATGCTTCCTTCCATCTCGCCGCGATACAGAGTGCCATCGGCAACGACGCTGACGCCCACGGCCAACAGATGCTCCAGTGCGCCGAACTCCGCAGTGATACCTCGCGAGGCGACGATCGCCGGCGCCCCACGCGCATGAGTGAACCGAAGACCTGACCACAACTCATCTCGACTCAACCGGGGTAAACCCAATGCAGCCGCGAGTTCGGCAGCGAGGGTGCTCTTCCCCGACCCCGGTGCCCCTGAGATCAGCACCAGCAACGGGAGTGCGCGCCGATCGTCCACCACACAATCCTTGCTCAGCCAACAAGCTGCGGACCGTTCGGTGGCAGTGAACGAGCTACCGACCCCGTACGGCGCCGGCGTCGTCGCAACCGGCGCGCATCTTCGCGCTGATCGCCCAGTGCTCGACGTGTTGCGATGCCCGCTGGCGTCCCCTTTCCTGAGATCGATCGGCGCGAGTGGGAGGGTCGACTGCTCGGCTGGGTCAGAATGCCGTCGTGGTCCGTGACTTCACAGCGTGCGACCAACACGCCGTACAACGCTTGGTGCTTGCCGGTCTCCGTGAGCGCTGGGGAACGAGCTACGACGCCAGCTACAACCAAGACCTTGCCGACATTGTCGGCAACTACGTTGTCGGAGGCGGACACGTCATCGTCGTCGAGGATGAGTCGGAGATCGTCGCGACAGGGGCGCTCGTGCCCGACGGCGTCGACGGTGGTCGGATCGTCAGGATGTCGGTGGCCACCTCGCACCGACGCCAGGGCTTCGGGCGAATGGTCGTTGAGGAACTCATCTCTAGAGCGCGCGCCTGCGGGATGGCCGAAGTGCGTGTCCTGACTGACACGCCGTGGCTCTCCGCAATCGAGCTGTATCGCTCATGTGGCTTCGAAGAAGTCGGTCGGGACGACACTGACACGCACTTCGTAATGGACCTGCGCAGCCCATAGCAATTATCCGCTCGCCGCGACGGCGACGTTTGACTTGCGATCTCGCTCCCACGGGCGCTCCGAACGTGCCGTTGTCGAGCGGTCGGCGATGTGATCCTTCGGCGCTGATACTGAGCGGTCCGTCGAGGCAATCAGGGTTGTTCGGCATGGTGAAGCCCTACGAGCTTCAGTTCCGTCGCGTCTCCAGAGCTTCGGCATCACGGTTCGGACGAGCCGACGCTGGATCTACGGCGGTGAGTCGCGCGTCGGTGTTACACCCTCTTTCTAAGCTCGATGGTCGGGAGGCGTCCGCCTCCACCTCGAAGAAGGAGCCACCACAATGGCCAAGAAGCCAGACGTTCACACCGTGCCCCACGCCGACGGATGGGCGAACAAGCGAGCCGGATCAGATCGCGTCAGCAAGACCTTCGATACGAAGGCTGACGCGCAGTCGGCCGGACGGGAAACCGCTCGGCGCGAGAAGACCGAGCACATCATCCACAAGAAGGACGGCACCATCGGCGAACGCAACAGCTACGGCAACGATCCGCATCCCCCGAAGGGCTGATGGCCACGATGTACACGAAGAACGGTCGTCCGCTGCAGGTCGGTGGAAGTCAGGTGTTCGGACCGACCGGCCAGGAAGTGGGTCAGATCAGCGGTGACAAGGTGTTCGGACCAGACGGGCGCTACGTGGGCTCGATTGTCGGCGATCGGTTGATCTATCGGTCGACCGAGTCAGCGGTCGTCGGTTCGGCACACGCGTCGTCGGTCAGCGCCTCGACTGCGACAGCCCCTGCCGCGGCTGTCGCAGACTGGGGTGAGGAACCCGAGATCTGAAGCTTCGCGTCTGGCTCCCTAGGGTCCGACGTGGTCGAACGCATGCGGGAGCTCGTAGGAAACTGCTGAGCAATCCGGGTTGAGGTGCTGGCGTTCGTGCCGCGAACGCACCGAGCATGACGATGAGATCGTCGCGGGTGCGGAGAGTGATGTCACCGCGAGCTACTGGCCGCCGATAGCGCCCACCGGCAGCAAGGCGCGGGTAGACAGTTTGTCTATGCGGGCAACCGACGTCGAGCAATGGTGCACGAAGGTTGTTGACCATCTTCAGCGCGGCCTGCGAGTCGAGGACGACCGCGTCGAACTCAAGCGGGAGTTGCCATCGGGAGACGTGACCAAGGCCGCACGGAGGATCGCGGGACACGCGAACCAGGCTCGATCCGATCGCATTCTGTGGATCATCGGCGCCGAGGAAGACCCGACTCCCAGAGTCACCGGAGTCGTCGAGGGCGAACAGGACGTTGCCGACTGGTGGGTGCCCGTCGAGGCGCGGTTCGACGACGTGGCCCCCTCACCGACCATCGTCCGCCTGACCGTTGAAGATGGATTGGCGGTCGTGGCGATTGGGTTTGAGACGACTCGACCGCCGTACGTGATCAAACACGGCTCGGACCTTGTGAACCGTGAAGTGCCCTGGCGCGAAGGGACGCGTGTCAGAACAGCGAACCGGTCCGACCTCCTTCGACTACTAGTCCCGGTTGTGGAACTACCGCGAATCGCTCACCTCGATAGCTACGTGCGGCTCCGTCCGGCATGGGGATCAAAGGATGCTGACTCGGAGCGACGGTACGAGTGGCGCGGAAGCGTTGTGCTCTACATGGACACCGAGCGGACCGTCATCCTCCCTGATCACCGATGTCACGCAACGCTTCTCGTCGAGACCGAACGCATCAATCTCTCTGCGACTCCATACGTAGGCCGGGCACTAGGGCTCCCGGATCACATACCCGACGGGCGGCTAGCAACTAGAGGCGACGGGCAGCTTCTCATCGGTGGATCGGCTGCGATCAAGTTCGAGCTCGAAGGTGAGTCGGACGCCAACATCGCTGAGTCACTGCTGTCAGCGCACTCCGGGCGAATCGACTTGCGGTTCGACGAGGCCGGTCTCGATCCCGCAAGCTTCGCCCACCAGGTGGAGTTGAAGCAGGAAGAACGCGACGAGACCTCGACCACCTGGACTTCCGGACGAGAGTGAATCCGGCGTCGGCGTGGCACTTCCCCGTCGACGAACTCCGAGCCGCCGTGCAGGCAACAGGGCCGCTGGCGTGATGCGTGTACGCCCTATCGACAAACCGCCGTCGTGGTTCCGGGTGGAAGCCACACAGTCCTAGTCGGACCTCCAAGGTCAGCGCGCCGGTTTGTCAGCGGCCCACGGGCATCGTCCCGTTCCGTGTACATCGGTGGGCCCGTCGGCGCCGCGATGGGCGTGTGCGTCGGCGCCTGCTCGGTTGTTGTTATGGGTGGGTACGTAGGAGGTCGAGGCGGTGCGATTCGCGTGCGTGGTCGTAGCTGAAGCAGGACAAGACTTGCCGTGTGTTGACACGACTTGCGAGCGTCGATGACCTTGAGTTTGTTGCCGAGCTGCGTCTGGCGTTCCTTGCTGAGTACCGCCATGTCGAGCCGTCCGACCTTGCGGACGGATTTCGTGCAAGCGACGCTGGACTATCTGCGGCGTCAACATAGGGCCGGGAGCGCTCAGAGCTGGCTGGCTGAGCACGACGATCATGTGACTGGAGTTGTGACGATGCTGCTGGTGACCTGGCGCCTCGTCCTGAGGACGAATCTGGACGCGAGGGCTACATCGTCAACATGTACGTGCGTCCGCCGTTTCGACGTCGTGGTGTTGGGAGGGCCTTGCTCGAGGAGTGTCTCGCGGCAGCACAGCAGCTCTCGCTTCGCAGGCTGCTCTTGTATGCCACCGACGACGGACTACCGCTGTACACCAGTGTTGGCTTCTCGAGCAATTTGATGTGGATGGAGCGAGCCGTCCCACCGCTCGACGGCGTCAGCGAGGAACGCTGACCGTCAGCCGCGCCGCCCACTGGACCTGGCCTCACGAGTGACCGGCGGGAAGAGTTTCAGCGAGTGCTGCAGGCGCCTCGATGTGGAGTGCATGTCCGACGTTGTCGAGGATGCGTAGGGACGAGTTCGGGATCCGGTCGGCGACTGCGATCGAGTTGTCGGCCGGGAATACGGCGTCGTTCGCGCCGCAGACGACGGTCGTGGGAGTGCTGATCTGTCCGAGTTCGCCGTCGTGGCTGAAGAACTGCTCGACCAAACGTTGGTCAAGATCAGGATGTCGCGGTGTGGCCTTGGTTGCGGACACGAGGGCGTCAACCACGCCGGGGTAGTCGTCAAGGAACTACGGCGACAGGCCTCTGCGGACGTGGGCACCAATGTCGTCCCCGTCGGGTAGGGGCTGCTGTGGCGGCGGTGAAACGAAACCTGCCGCGTTGGGGAACGCGCAGCCTACGGTGAGTGAGGTCACAGCGTCAGGGTGATCGATCGCCAACCGCAATGCCACCGCGCCGCCCAGACTGACACCGAGCACCGCGAACCGCTCACCGAGTAGTCGGGTTCCGACTGCGTACGCATCAGCCGCGGCCTCGGCAATGGTCGACGCCGGCGGTGTCGAGATCGAGGCGCCGACACCAGCCTGGTCGTACATCGCGACGCGATGCGACGCCGCAAGAGAGACCAGTGGTTCGACCTCGTCGACCGGACCGAGCTTCGCAGGCCAGCACTCGGGAACCAGCCGGGCCCACGACCACATCGCCCCGCCGCCGCCAGCAACCAGCAGCACAGGCGCGGCATCCGCCGGCCCAACCACCATCGCCTCCAGCGGCCCCGAGGCCCCCGACGCCTCCACCATCACACCTACGATAGAGAAACACCGAACAGACATTTCCGAGTGGCCACAATCGAGCCGTCGTGCCGTATCGGAGCTAGTTCGCCGCCAGCGGGTGACCGCACGTTGTCGGTCGGGTGTCGAGAGGTGTTGGAGTCGCGCTACGCGCCGGGTTCGGATCCAACGCAGAACTCGTTGCCCTCAGGGTCTGCGAGGACCACCCAGCTGATGCCGTTGGCCTGCCGCCACCGAAGCGAGCCGTCTTCATTCGGGGCGTCGACCGGACGTGCGCCTAGCTTGTTCAGGCGGAATACCTCGTCTGCGGGATCGTCGGCGGCGAGGTCGAGGTGGACGACCGAGCGCTCGGGGACGTCGGGCGACGACAAGAACAACAGGTTGGGGCCTGTTGAGCCGACTGGAGGAGCGATACGCACGAGGTCGTCGTCGTGTTGCACGATGCTGTACTCCAGCGCAGCCATCCAGAACTGTGCGAGCAACCATGGGTTGCGACAGAGGAAGACGGTGTTGAACACTCTCGCCATCGGCATGAGTCTGGTCGACGCGCCGATGCTCCCAACCGCCGTTTCAGCACACGTCATCGCGTGTGGGCCGACTCGTCGCCGATCGCGACTTCGACGTGGCCTACATGTCCTCTAGTACTGAGGCAACCTCTGCTGCGACGAGCCGACCCCCAGCTGCGCTGAGGTGATACCCGCCGGGGGATTGCAGCGCGACGGAACCGAGGTTGTCGTTGCGCTTGGCCTCGAGGATGTCCCAAGTGTCGATGTAGGTGACCTGATCGTTGGCCGCTGCAGCCGCGATGGTGATGGATCTCACCTCTCCGATGAGGGAGCCGAAGCGGTCTGGTGACGTTGGGACGCCGACCCAGACGAGTGGGTGGCCGGCGCTGGTGATCTCGTGCATCACGGCGTCGACTCGAGCGCGGTACTCACTCGCCCACAAAGGGTCGCCGACGGGCGCAACGATCGTCGCGTCGTCGCGTACGAGGAGTTGCGTGTCGTTTCCACCGAATGTTGCAACGATCGGCGTTCCGGCAGGTGTTGCGTCGAGGATCGCGGTGAGATTGGCGGGCCAATCGTAGAACGAGGGTCGCGCCAGGCCGGACGACGCAACGCCGTGATCGTCGACCTCAAAGCCCAGGTGCTCGAGTGGTTCGACCAGCGCGGCACCGAACTCGTCGCCAAGGATGACCGGGGCTGGCAGCGACTCAGGCGTCGGCGGCTGGGGCGTCGACGTCTGTGCCGGCTCCATCGGCTCCGTTGGGCTGACGAGGACATCAACGTTGGCCAGTGAATCGTCGATTGGCGCGGTCGCCGGTCGTTGTGTGGCAACCACAAGTCCGACGACCAGCAACACACTTGCCGCAGCGGCCAACACCCACGACCGCCCCGGCAACCGACGACGGTCGCGGTCAGTGAGGGGCTCGATACTGGGAGCCCGGTGCGGTGGCACATCGCCCGCTACTCGAGTGACGACCTCATCGACGGTGATGTCGCCGAGCACCTCGAGCGTCTGGTCGTACTCGCCGACCAGGACTCGGATCTGTTCACGCACGTCGCTCGACACTGTCGACCTCCAACTCGTTCCGCAATCGATCGATGGCCTTGGTCAGGTGATCCTGCACCGTCGAGGGACTGACCCCGAGAAGGTCGGCGACCTCGGCCTGACGCCAGTCGTACCCGTGGACGAGCAACACGATCGTGCGTTGCTGCTCAGTCAGCTGCGACAACGCCGGAACGAGACCGGGCTCTACATCAGGGAACCGGTGCTCGTTCTCGTCGACCGCTCGAAGCGGTGCCCGCCGAGGAACGAACGATCGCGTCGCCGATTGGCCGACCCGATACAGGTACCCGACAGGGTGGCTCACGCCCTTCAGGCGATCCCAGTGCTCCCACGCCCAGCTGAGCGCATCAACGCACGCTTCGCGTCCATCGACCGGACCGTAGGCGGCCACCAGCGCCTGAAGTAGGCCCGGCTTCACGCGCCCGACGAACGACTCGAACTCGCGACGCCCAGGAGTGCGCGCTACCACTGCCATCAACAATACGACCGCCCAGCACCACGAATCCGCGGCCCGAACTCGGCGTCGCACCCGGAAAAGGTGGGAACACAGTCCACGTCGACCGCTCACGGCTCTGCCCCGACGCCCAGAAGAGGAAGGCCAGCCAGGGCAACCCACACACATCAACACCCGCCAGAGACACTCAGATCTGCGCAGGAACCGGCACGGCCCACCGTGCGCACTCGAGCGTCTTCAGTGTCCGACCTGCCGAGCCTTTAGACGCAGGTTGACGTACGCATTGGTGCCGCGACGGTTGAGCGGAGGGGCGCTGCGCTATGTGCCAATGCAGCGAAGTCGAAGATGCGGATTGAGTTTGGAGCAAACCATCGCCCTTCGAACGGTCACCTCGGTCCTTTCAGCGATAGCGCGTCGGCGGTGGCAGAGTGCGCCCTGGAGGTGGTCGTGCCCGCGTCCTGGATTGGGTGTCACGCGGAGGCGCCGTCGGTGACGTCCTATAGGTGAGATGTTGGATGCAGAGGCTTCGTCGGAGTCGGGCGTTGGAGAGCTGTGGGCTCGCTACGGGACCCGACTGACGCAGTTCGCGTCGCTGCTGGTCGGCCCAAGTGATGCCGGTGACGTAGCCGCGGATGCGTTCTACGCCGCTGCTCCAGCGATCGGGACCGAGCGCGTCGCGTCGGTCGAGTCGTATCTGTACCGAGCGGTGACGAATCGGGCGAACGATCTCCATCGCTCGCGGCGACGTCGGTGGCGACGTGACTTCCATGCTGTTCCTCCGCGTTCCGCTGATGGCCCGGACACGTTTGTCGACGTTCGGCGGGCCGTGGCTGCGTTGAGTGTGAGCCAGCGGGCGGTGGTGTTCCTCGTCTATTGGGACGACCGCACCGAGGCAGAGACCGCGGACCTGCTCGGCGTCAGCACCGGGACCGTTCGTCAGCATCTCGTTCGAGCACGCAAGCACCTCCGAAAGGCGTTGTCATGACCGAGGTACACGACCGCAACGATGACCTTGACGTAGCGATTCGTAGTGTCGTTGCCGACATCCTCGCTGCAGCCGACACCGCGAGCCGCACGGGCGCCACCGACATCGCGAGCGATGCGCCGGTCGAGGCCGCGCGCAACCGCCCCGACAGGCAACGGCGCGCAGTCATGGGAATTGCCGCGGCGCTCGCCGCCATCGGTGTGGCTGCGCTGGTTGTCAGCAACCGCGCTGCAGAGCCCGAGACCGACGTCATCGCAACCCAGCCCTCCGTCGCTCAAGTGACAACACCGACCGCAGCCAGCCCAGCACCGACGACCGCTGCGCCAACGACATCGCTGCCTCCGGCACCAAGCACGCCACCAACACAGATGACGGTGGCGGCGGTGCGCACCCAGCAAGCTGCGGCACTCACCGAGCTGCCTGGGATTCGTTTCGCCAGCAGCGTGTCTCGACCCAGCGGCTTGCCGAGTGAGCGTGAGATCAGTGCTGATGTCACCGTGATGGCTGACAGCAGCATGCAGGCCGTCAGCAGTGACGGCCTCTACTGGGGTTGGTATCGACCAGACGGCGAGATCGTGCAAGGCATGCTCCCCGGGGATCCTGACCCGCAGGCACTGCATCTGATTGGCAACGGCCCCTATCTCCTCGAACAAGCCTTCATCGGGCACGACCCGGTCGAGTTGGTGACGGCAATGCCAGACGCTGTTGTCGAGAACGTCGAATTCGACGGGCGACCGGCGTGGCAGATCTCCTGGACCGAGCGCCTGCTGGGTCTAGAGCCCGACGAGTGGATCGACCAGGATCGGGTCGTCACCGTTGACGTCGAAACCGGAGTGGTCGTCTATTCCGAAGCGTCGGATCGCTTCGGCGGCGACGGACCGCCGACGGTGTCAAGTCTGACCGGTCTGCAAGTCGTGGATACCGCACCGGTGGACCCTCCTGGCGAGTTACCCCCAGGGAACGATCCGCAGGTGCTGTCCGAACCAGTCGACACGACGGCGACGATTGAAGAAGCCCGAGCCCGCTTCGGGGTCCCACTGATCGTGCCGCCGGCAAGCGACGCCGGTTACGGACCGATCACGTTGGATGAGTTCTCGTACTCGATGCTGTTCGACATTGACGAGCCCGCCGAGGAGGACTTCGGTCTGGAGCGAAGTCTCAAAATCGCGCTCACGTCAGGTTTTGTTCCCGAGATCGTTCAGATCTCGGCCGCAGCTCCGTACGATCTGGAGCGGGAGATCGAACTGTTCACCATCGTTGACGGCTATCAGTGCGCCGACTTCAACGGCGACGATCAGTGTGACAACGCCATCGACGGGTACCAATCGTTCCCCGACGGCGGGCCAATGGACGTAGAGACCACCGTCATCGAACAAGGCCCGCTTGCTGGGATCACCGCCATTGTCAACCCGACCGGCATCGGCGCTGAGTTCGGCGTTCTCCGAATCGAGATCAGCGCAGCAACCACCGAACGCGCCGCACAGATCGCCGACAACCTCATCGTCGTCGACTGACCCGCCACACCACCGGTCTCATGATCCATGCGATCGTCACGACGGCTGCTGGTCAGCGCACTTGCGCTGCTCATTCTCACCTGGGCTGTGGCCGGTTGCGCCGACCCGCAGCTCAACGGCACGTCGCCGCTCGACTCACAAACCCCGCCCACAACCCCAGCGCGAGTTGCCGTGTCAACAACGGCGATACTCGCCTGGCCGACACTCCCAGGTGTCAGCAACACCGAGACACCCACGACCGTCCCACCACCCACGACGTCACTGCTTGCCGTCGCCGGCACCCAGCAGGGCGCCACAACGACCACTCCTGCTGAACCCGTCTACGCGCTCGTCGGAGACTCCATCACATCGCTTCAGCCACACATCTACGAACGCCGCCTCGGGAGATGCGGGTCCTGGCACATCGACGCCCAATTCGGAAGGCGCACAGTCGGCGACGCCTCAGGCCTCAGTGCCGCAACACGACTCGCAGAACACAACCCAGACCACTGGATCATCAACCTCGGCACCAACGACGCCGGAGAACCCGGACGCCTCGACGCCAACACGGCGAGAAAGCGGGTCGAAGACCTCCTCGAAATCATCGGCAACCGCCCCTCGACCTGGGTCACCGTCGTCAGCCCCGAACATCCCGATGACGCCGACACCTGGAATCACACGCTCGAACAACTCGAACTACCAACCATCGACTGGGCCCAACACACCAACCCCGAATTCCGATGGGACGGCGTCCACGTCACAGAGGCCGGCGCCGAGCAACTGGCCGAGCTCTACTGCGTTGCAGCCAACACTCCGTAGCGACCGGACCTGCCTGTCCACCTACTACCGGCACGGGCGACGTCGGCAAGGGATCTGCAACGTCAGGAGGCGCGCGATAACGCGCGCCGTGGGTACCCCTTCAGACCCGATCGGGAACCGGCACGGTGCGCGCACCGACCCGAGCGATAACGCTCGCCGCCCTGGGTCCGTCGCGCGAAAGATCCTGATTTCGCCAACGTTGCGGCAACCCCCGACCAACCTGTGTGGTCAGTGTATGTGCCGGTGCTTATGTGCTTCAACGAGTCCTTGTCGGTGGAGCTCGACGACGACGGTGCGATCGGTGACGTGGTGTCGTCGTCGGATCACGTCGATGGAGTCGCCGTTGGAGATCGCTTGCTGGAGGTCCCTTCGGCTGATCGCGGGGATGTCGTTTCGGAAGATACCGACCTGAGCGAGCCACACCGCAGCGGTGTTGACCGACACCTTGCCGCGCCGGGCGACGCCCTCGATCGTCTGCTCCGCTTCCCACCAGCTGGTGATTGTTGATTCGTCGGGCGGGTCAATCTCGCGGCGGCGGTTGTAGCGGTGCGCAGAGTTGCCACCGTGGCGGGCCAGCGCGGCATGCACCGCGTATCTCGTGACGCCGAGCTCGGCAGCAACGGCAATGACCGATGTCTCTGCCACTCGCTGTTCGAGCCACGCCATGTCCTGCAGCTGCGGTCGGCGGTTGCGTTGCGCGTGAGATCGGTCGCGGATCGCGATGCCGTGACGTTTCAGCGCAGCGAGGACCATCTGTTTGTTGATCCCGAGCTCGCCGGCGATCTGCGGCGTCGACTTCGTGGCATATGCGCCGCGGAGCCATTCGGGATCGTCGAGCACGGCCGGGCGAGCGTTGTACGGACCGCGACGCGCTCGGGCGCTCATTGGCTGGACTGTCGCCACCAACGCACAGCGAGCGCGAGGGTAATGACCGCGCCCATCAGGACGGCGATTGTCGCCGGGTTCACCCTGTCATCGTGGCACGCTGATTGACGGTCTGGGCTAGTCGCGGTCGACGGTGATTCGGAATGAGGCGACGAAGGGCAGGTGGTCGGAGACTTCGTTGCGGAACTTCTCGCGGCCCATGTCGAGTGTCCAGTGCATCGGGAACAGGCGCAGGCTGCCGCGGATGTACTCAGTGGAGAATCGTTGGCTGATGGCGAACCCGTCGAGGAGGTTGGCGCGGCCGGCTTGGAGGATGTGACTGAATCGATCTTGCAGATCCCACGACGACAGGAAGTCCATGAGGTCGTCGCCGCCGAGGTGATGGAAGTTGGAGATGTCTTGGCCGGGGATCATGTTGAAGTCGCCCATCAGCAAGATGTCGGGGTTGCGGTTCCCGTCGCCACGGAGGTCGGTGATGTAGGCGCCGATGGCTTTGCATTGCTCGTCGCGCAGTTTCTGGCTGGCGAGTTCGCGTCCGGATTTGAGGTGGACTGCGATGAGGTGGAAGTCGAACTTGCCGATCTTGACGTCGGCGGTGAACGCTTTGCGACGTGCCGGGTCGCCGCCGTTGGAGCCCTTGAGGAGCTGGGCGTTGGTGACGGTGATCCCGGTTTTGTGGAGGATCCCGATGTTCAACGGATGGTTCGTTGCGGCGTTCTGGTCGAGGTAGGTGTAGTCGTAGGCGAGGCCGTGCTGGTCGAGCAGTTCGGTTTGCAGGGTGATGAGGTGTTGTTCGGTGGGGATCTCCACGAGGGTGACGAATTCGGCGTCGATCAAGCTCAACCCCTTCGCCTGTGTGCGGAGTCGTTCGTCGGTGATGCCGTGGAAACCGGCGAGGTTCCACGCCGCGATTGATGCGGTCGACTTGGTGAATTCCATGTCCGTCCCCTTCTCGTTGACGAGATGCCCGCTCGTCATTCTTGTACGGGGACACAAGTTGGGTCAGCGTGGCGGGTCGCCGGGTTTCCAGCCATCCCACTTGGCCATGTACGCGGCGTGCTTGCGTCGAATGTCTTCGCGCAACTCTGCCAGTTCTTCGTCGGTCTCGGGCACCCGTGTGGTTCGCTGGTTGGGCATCTGCCCGTCCCGGCCGCTCACGCGGGTCCAGTCAGATGTCACCTAGTATGGGTTTGCGCGTCTTCGTCGAGGTCGACTGGGCGGCAGGCGTTGACGTCGGCCCTGAGTTTGAGTTCGCTGGTCAGTCTCGGTCGAGTGCGGCGATGCGGTCGATGACGGTGGCGATGTCGCGGCTGCGGTAGCGGTCGTGGGGCCGGTCGCGAAGGGTTGCGTTGCCGACGCGCGAGTGGGCCGCGATGTTGTCGAAGGACTGGACCTTGGTGTGTTGCTCGAGGCGTGCCCCGGCACCGACGTTGGCCGTCGGGCCGACGCGCGATCCGGTGCCAATGACGGCGCCGGGTCCGACGCGGCTGCCGTCGAGGACCGAGGCGTATGCGCCGACGTAGGCGCCGTCGGTGATGCGCGCGTAACGGCCAACGGTTGCGTCGGTCCCGACGTGGGCGTGTGGACCGACGAACGCGTGTGGGCCGATCACTGCGCCGGGTTCGATGGTGGCAGTGTCGTCGATGATCGCTGTGGGAGCGATGCGCGCCGTGTGGTGGACCATTGGGTTGTGGATTCGTTCCATGTCGCCGGACTTCACGGCGGTGCCGTTGCGGCCAGCCTCGACGAGCTCCCACTGGGCGCGCTGTTCGTCCCAGTAGACGATGTCGCCAGACGCGGTGTGGAAGATGTCGTTGTGGTCGGAGTCGGGGTGGTGGACCAGCTCGATGCCGAGTTGCGATGCCTGCTCGAACGATAGCTCGCGGGCGCCTATCGCATTGAGGTGTTTGGCGAGTTGAGTTCCGGTGTCCATGTCGGGCTCCTGTGGTAGGTGTCGTTGAGGTCTTGTCCGGCAGGGAGTTGCAGGACGGCGACGTCGCTTCCGAGCTGTTGTCGGAGCGCTCGAGCGGGCTTGTGGCCGGCGTCGTCGTTGTCGAGCGCGATCACGATCCGTTCACCGCTTGCGTAGTGCTGGATCCGTGACGCCGTGGTTGCCCGCAGTGTCGTCGAGGACGTGATGACTGCGGACCGGAACCCGGCGGTGACGGCGATCAGGCCGTCGGCGATCCCTTCGGTGACCAGCACCGGGCCGGTGGTGATGTTGCTTCGGGGGAACGACACCGCAGGGATTGAGCCGTGGGCCCGTCGAGGGTTGGCGTACTTGAAGTTGCGTGCCCGGAGCAGTCGGCACTGCACATGGATTGGTTCGCCGAACCGATCAAACGAGACGAACGTGACGCCGGTACCGCCGGGCAGACCCGGCCGACGCCGTTGGGGCGTGGTGATGTTGCCGGGCAATCCCTCGTCGCGTGGGATCAGTTTCGGGCCCGGATCGAACCCGACCAGGTTGTCGCGAAGGACCGACTCTTCGAACCCGCGGCTTCGTAGCCAGTTCCTTGCTTCTTGTGCTCCGGGCTCCCACAGCGCTGTGGCGCAGGCGTGCAGGTAGTCGCGGGCTCCGTCGGAGAGCGGCACCGTGGTTGGCTGTGCGGGCCGGCGCGGCGACGGGTCGAACGCTTCGTCGCCGACGGTGTTCGTGCGTTGCTCGAGGGTGGCGATGGCTTGAGCGACGGTCATCGAACGCGCAACGACAAGCGCGTCGATCGCTGTCCCTCCGGCGCCGCATGACCAGCACCGCCACCGCTCGGTGCCGTGGGAGTCAGTGAACACGGTGGTCGATGGGTCGTGGTCGTCGTGGGTGGGCACGATGCAGTGCCAGCGCTGCTGACCCATCGGAGCTGTTCCGGTGAGCTCGTTGAGCAGGTCGCCGAGATCGGTTCGCGCGAGGGCCGCAGCGACGCTCACCGCGCACCACCAACGGCACCGCCGGTGGTCGAGGGGACCGCGTCGTCGCTGTCGTCGTAGTCCGGGTTCGACCACCAGGCGCGCATCGTCGGCACCCCGCTCGTGGTGAACGTGACCGGCGCCTGCGCTTTGTGTTCGGTCTGGTCACACGGCACCTTCCAGTACCGCTCGATGCGACCCAACGACCAGTCCAACTCTCGGAGGAAACCAATCGGCAGGCTCGCGTTCTGTGCCGGGATCCAGCTGTGTTGCCACAAGAAGAACAGCGCCAGCAGCTCCTCGACCAGGGCGGGGTGACGAATCCAGCACGGCGGGATCCGCCCCTGCAGGCGGAACGTGTGGACGAGCCAATCGACCCACGCGGTGAGATCGGCGAACAACGCACCGCAACTGTCGCCGGCGATCTCGGGACGACGAGCCGTGAGATACGCCTGCCCATCGAAATGTGTCGAGGAGAACCACATCGGCGGCGGCTCAGGCCCGTACTCGAGCATTGCCTCGTCGTCGTCGACGAGGGCCGGGTCGGCGCCGTTGCTGACGGGGTCGCTCATCGGGCGCTCCGATCGGCCTTGGGTGGCTTCATGTCGAAGATCCGCGGCTGACGCAGCAGGATCCCGCGCGCCGAACGAGCGATCAGGAGCGCTTCGCCTCGTTCGTCGGAGTTGAGTGCTCGGATCTCGTCGGGGCGCATCACCGGGACCTGCCGCCACGACCACGAGTAGTCCCCAGGGTCCAGCAGCCCGGTACGGCTACTCCGTGACGTCTGTGTCGTCACTTCATCTCGTGGACCCAACAACGCGGAGAGGTCCTGCAGATCCTGAGCGTCGGATAGGCCACCCAACACGAGCTTGGCGTTGTTGAAGTCCAACAACGCGTCGCCCATCTCTTTGCCCCAGGCGTTGCGCGCTGCAGCCATCGACTGCAACACGACGATCGTCTGCAGCCCGGACCCGCCACCGGTCGAGAGCAGCTGATCGAGCCGTGGGATCGGCGCCACGTTGACCGCTTCATCAAGCGCGAGCAGTAGCGGAGGCCGGAGACGACCGTGGGTGCTGCGTCGTGCCGCGTCCCGTGCGGACTCGGCGATCGCCGCGGTGAGCGCCGTACACACGCCAGCGGATTGGCGTTGCTGGGAGTCGGACCCGAGCATCCACACCGTGCCTCGCGTGGCAACGAATGCGTCGGTGTCGAACGACTCGGCGATCGGCACGTCGCACATGTGCTGCACGCGGGGCAGCCGGAACGGTTCCAGCGCCTGCAGCACCTGCCCGGTGACACCTGCCTTGTAGCGGGGGTCCTGGCCGATCGCCGCTTCCAGCTGCGCCGCCGATGACATCAACGCGCGCTGCTCACGACCCGTCTCGAGCAGCGCTGCGGTGGCTCGGATCGCTTCGACGGGTGACTCGTCGCTGTCGCGGTCGGCCCACGCAACGACGTCACTCATTCGACCGTTCTGTAGAGCGGCGGCGATGAGGTACGCGGCGAGGACCGCTTGGCCGTTGTTCCGCCAGAACGTGTCGTTTGGTCCACCTTCGGGCACCGCGGCGAACAGCGCCTCGGCGCGCAGCCGAGCGGTGACCATCTCGGTGCAGCCACGCAACGGTGACCACCGCACGCTGCGCACACCCGCAGGTGTTGGCCGATCGTCGTCGCGCATCGGCTCGCACAGCCACATCGGACCGCCGGTGTGCCGGCGCCACGGGTGGGTCCAGATCATGATGTCGTCGCGCACCCCGGTGGCGACCACGGGGCCGTCATGGGACACCACCGCCGGCGCCACCGTGCCCGACGTCTTGCCCGACCGCGGCGGCGCCAACACCAGCAGCGTCGACTCTTTGGAGATCCACACCGGACGACCGGAGTACTTCTCGTTGCCGAGCCGAACCCCGGAGTGCGCTGGATTCTTGTCTCGCTCTCCGAGGATCACCGAGGAGCGCTTGACGATTGCCCGCGCCGAGAACGGTGCCAGCTCCGAGCCATGTGCCAGCCCGCGGCTGCGAGCTCGGTTGCGGTTCGCCCGGTGCGTGCCGATCACCATGCCGATCACCGCCAACACGACGGCGATGGCGATGATCGTGACGCCGAAGCGCGGTCCGGTGAGCCCGGAGCCGGCGATGTTCTCCGGTGTCATCAGATTCGTGTACGCCTCGATCAGCGTCGACAGGTCTTCGCTCGGGCGCCAACCCGTCGTCGACCACAGCTGCGCCGACAATGCCGGCGCCGCCCAGGCCGTGACGATCGCCCCGGCGAGTACGACCCACCGACCCCAGCTCGACACCGGAGAGCGTGCCGCTTGGCTGGCCGTCGCGGTCATGGCTCCAGGCGCCCTTCGCTCACGAACCGGGCGCGGTCACCAAACACCATCCAGCTCTCCCCAGGTGCGCCGAGAAACAACGTCGCCCCGCCTTCGCCCGGCTCGCTGATCCACCCAGCCAGCGCCCCGGCCGCCAGCACGGGAACGGACTCGGCCGCCGGCTGCTGGGCGGTCGCCTCGACCGTGATCCTGAGCGTCGAGTTGCTCGACGGTGCTGGCGATCCGAACGTGACCGCCACGGTGTCCACCGCTGCGCCGAGCTCGTCGAGCACGGCGCGCATCGACGGGTGGACGTCGCGCGGGGTCTGGCCGTCGACGGTGGTCCGCAACACCCCCACTGACCGCAGCTGCGAATCGACCTGCGGGAACGCACAGCCCTGCAGCACCCATCCCACCGGCGCCGCGTCGTAGGTGCGGGTGACGCACTCGGCGCCCTCGACCGTCTCGGAGTCGGTGAGCGGATCGATCTCGGCGAGGCCGGCGTCAGCGGCCAAGTCGGTGAGGTATTCATCGACCGTCGTCTCGGTCGGTGAGGTGAACAGCCACTGCAACGCATCGACGCGCCGCCACGACCCGTCGACACGGGTCGCCTCCAGCTCGGCCTCGACGAGGCGAACCTCATCACCAGCGACGACCGGCAGCCCGACGTCACCGAACCGACGCTGCCACGCCTCCGTGGTTGCCAGTTCACCGCCGCCCGACGCGATCGCCGAGGTGATCTCGACCGGCAGTCCTGCCGCCTTCACCTCCACAGCAGGCGGCGACCCAGTCGACGTCGTCGACACGGCGGGTGGTTCGGCCGAGCCGGCACCCGACGTCCCGGCCGTATTCGCATCCGGCGGCAGGGTGGTCGACGTCGACGACACCGACTCAGTGGGGACGGTCGGCGCTGGCACCGTCACGTCGAGGGTCGAGGTGGGCGACGCCGTGTCGGCAGCCGGGGCGCAACCCGCACAGCCCACCGCGACTGCGGCGACGATTGCCCTACGCATGAGCGAACACGGCGCGCATCTGCCGGCTCCAGCGAGAGACGTACATCCGATCCCGGCGCGGGATCTCCTCGGTGCCGTGGCCAAGCCGGCGGGCCAGCATCGGCACGACCCGATCGGGGATCTCGATCGCCGACAGGATCGACTCGGCGGCGAGCCGCTCGACGACCTCCTCGGCGACCGGCCGGTCCGAACCGTCGCTATCGGACAGCGCGGCATGCAGCCGCTGGGCGTCCCAGGCTCGTTGCTCGCGTCGCACGTAGCGGCGCACCGTCGCGCTCACCGCGTCGAACAGGGCTCGCTGCTCAGTGACGCCGGCGTGGTAGTGCTCCCACATCGCTGCGTCAATCTCCGCGTCGATGTCGGGGACCCTCGCCCAGCGCCTGCGGAGGAACCGACGCCAGATTCGGCTGGCGTCGTAGATGTCGTAGAACTCGGCATGATCGCTCATGGGCCGATCGTCGAAACCGGGTTGCCAGCTGGCTGCCAGCCAGCGCCACCAAACCGGCCCAATTCGATGCCAGAGACGCCTCTGGCACCAGCTCACGGCACCTTTCTTGAAATCTCGGCCGGGATCCGTCATGAGGCCGATCGCATCTTGGAGTTGGTGTCTGCCAGCGTCCGCATCCGCCGCGACAGCTCCACTTCGACCAGCGCCAGCGAGCCTCGAGCACTCACCAGACACCGGTACGGCGGCAACGTCGCCAGCAGGTCCACCGTCGTCGCTGGGAGCCCGAGCCGCTCCACGGTGTCGGCAGCGTCGTTGTGGTCGCCCTGCCGGAAGATGATGTGAATGTCCGAGTCCGACACCAGCCGTGAGGCGATTTCGCCGACCGCGCCGTCGGCCTGGTGGCCGAGCTCGGCGAGGCGGTGCAGGATCAGCGCGTTGCCCTGCCCGCGTTGGCGGCCGAGCTTGAATCCGTGCTGCATGGAGCGGACCGTGTCGAGGTTGCCGGCCAGGCGCCACGCCTCGTCGTTGACGACCATCGTTTGCCCCGTCGACGACGCCAGCAGCTGCTCGTTGGCGCGCATCCCGACCAGCAGCGCGAACCGAAGCGAGCGGTCATCTGATCCACAACCCGATACGTCGACCACAAACCCCTGCGTGGCCGACCCCAAATCCACGTTGGTGTCGGCATCGAACATGCCCACATACACACCGTTCAGCAGGCCCTGAAGCCCGAGGCGCAGCTCCGCTGTCTCCGACAGCAGCGACTCACGGTCCATCACCAACTCGGTGGTGATTGGGTCCGGGATCTCGCGCAACACGTCGACCAGATCGCTCATCAATGGCAACGTGGGCAACGCCCGGACGGCGGCGGAAAGCGTCGCTGACTCCACCGGCGTCAACGGCCGGTCCAGGCACAGCGCAGAGAGGGCGTTGGCGAACTCGAGTCGGCCCTCGACGTGCTCGATCGGGTTCACCTTGGCGATCCCATCGGGGTGCAGATCGAGCACCGGGACGCCGAGCGCTTCAGCGAGCGGCAGGTACTCGCCTTTGACGTCGGTGACGACGAACTTGTACCCGAACGCTCCGACCAGCCACCAGATCAGCAGCTTCAACAGCGCCGACTTGCCGTTGGCCGGCGACCCGACGATCACCATGTTCGGGTTCTGAACGACTCCGTGGCGGAGCCACTCGAACGGGTCCATCCCGAACGGCGCACGACCCGACAACAGATCCACCCCGACCACCGGTCCGAGGTGCGCCGGGATCGACCCGCCGAAGTGCCACGGATACGTCGAGCGCCACTGCTGGGACGTGGCGCGCAGCTTGCGGATCCTCACTCGACGGTGTCCTTCACCCAAATCCCCAACGGCAACGCGGCTACCAGCGCGTGGTCGTGATGGGCGGTCATCTCACGTGCCTCGGCCCGACCGGCCTGGCGGAGCGCCTGACGGATCAGCGCGCTCTTGCGGTTCAACTCTTCGACGCTGCGCGCCGACACCACGATCAACGAGTAGCCATCGAGCTCCTGGTGCCCGGCGGCCACCGCTGCCTCCGCCGACAACAACGCGGCAGACTTCTGGCGATCCCGTGTGCGGACACGTCCTCGACGTGCTTGCGTCACCGAGTTGTTCGACTCCGACCGCGACGTCAGCGCCTCACGGCGCACGTCGGCAACCGACGGCGCCACCCCGGCGTAGACGGTGGTCATCATCTTCGGTCCATCGACCTGCAGCGGGACGTGCATCCACGCCGGATCCACCTGCGTGCGTGGCCACCGCACCGCGAACACGCGATGACACGAACTGTCCATCTCGACCCGGTGTCGCTCCACCGACACCTGATCTGGTCCGGTCTTCGCGGGAACGCCGAAACGCTCGGTCGCTGACAGCCCGTCGGGGCGCATGGCGAACGGATCACACGCCGCCAACACCACCCGGGCGACCGCCGCGGGCGACAGCAACGGTCCGCAACGGAACCCGTTGCGCTCCAGCTCGGCGATCAGGTCCCGTCCGACCGCCACCGCCGCGTGGCGCATCACATCGCGAGTCGACCCGCCAAAGCCCTGCTGCTTCGCCAACCGGTACCGGCCGGCTCGACTGATCGTCGCCGTGACCAGCACCCGATGCTCAGCAGCCACCGACCCGAACTGCGACACGTAGTCCTCGTAGTCATCTGACGCCGTGCCGGCCTGGCCACGCTCGGCGTGGTGACGCACCAGCGCGGCGGGGTCCGACGCCTGGTGCAGGTCGGTCCAGGCCACCCGCTCAGCGCTCAGCACCGAACCGCGCTCCACGCACAACCCCGACAGGATCTCCGCCCACGCCGCGAACCGAGTCTCTTGCTCGCTCTCGGACAACAGCACCGTCGATGGCGCATCGACCTCGAACACGACGCTGAACATCCCGCCCCGGGCCTCGACGACGCAGATCGGATCCGGCCCGTGCTTGGGTTCGGTCACCAAGTGATAGGTGATGCCGCGCAGACACGGTGCAACCCCGCCGTTGCCTCGCAACGGGGCGCTCCACTCGCGTTGCCGGCGCCGCCACCACGCCAACCGCGCCATCACTGCATGTCGAGCGGGTTGCCCACGCCACGGCGCGAACGTGACCACCACGATCACCACCGACACCGCCGCCCAACGCCACAGATCGTCGGTGACGGCGCCGAGGACGAACGCGATGATCGCCGCGAGCGCTCCGATCACTTGCGGAGTGGACAACGGACCGATCAGCCCGACTTTCTCGTCAGGCGGAAACACCACCGGCTCAGTCATCGCCACCACCCGCTGCGCTGGCGGCACCCGCGCCAAGACTCGTCGCGTTCAATGCGCCAGGCGCCGCGCTCCCTGCGGCTGCCGCGGCTCCGCCGGTGGCGACGACGCCGCCGACCACAGCCGCTGAGCCAACGCCGGCAGCGACCATGCCGCGCACGCCGAGATTTCCTTGTCCGTCGAGCGGCAAGAACCGTGCGACCAGTGCCGGCGACAGCACAGACACGACCAGCCCGGCCAATGCTCCCAGCGACGCCGTCAGACTCATCTGGCCGTCCTCGTTCGCTGTGCGCAAGGCAATGGCCATCGACGCCACCGCCAGCGGCGGAGTGAGCGACAGCGCCGCCAGGTTGCGCGCCATGCGTGCTGAGACGTCGCGCAGGCCCGGCCACGGCCGCAGACCAATGGCCACCGGGCCGATCAACGCGCCAAAGGTCAGCATGTGGCTCAGCACGAGCATCTCCAGCAAGAAGATGACCAAGAAGATGAGCAGGAACAGCGCGATGAAGGCCCGGAAGAACGACGCGATACCCGGGTCGAGCATCAGGCCGTTGGAGAATCCCTCGATCAACGTGTCGGTCAGCAACACCCGGGTGATCGCGTTGGTGCCCTCCAGCCACAACGACACCACGAAGTACCAGCCGGCCAGCATCATCAACGTGATCGGGATCTCGCGCAGGACCTCGGCCATCGACTGTCCAGCGCCGGTCGCGGCGCGAGCGGCAGCGAGGATCATCGTCACCACGACCGACACCAGCGCCACCCACTTGAACATCCCGCCGAGCTGCAGCAGCGTCTCGTCGCCCAAGTTGGCGTTGCCGATGTCCGCCAAGAACGCGGCGGTCTCCTCGGCGATGAACGCCAGCCCTTCTTCGACCCATTCGGTGAACTGATCGAACACGGCGTTCGACGCTGACTCGACGATCGCCCCGGCAGCCCCGGTCACCCAGTCGATTGGGTTCAAGCTGAACGCGAACATGGCGTCAGGACAGAAACTGGACGATCTGCGTGGACGCCCCAACGATCAACAGCACCACCACGACCATTCCGAGCTTCGACTTCAGCTCCGGCGAGATGCCCGAACCCATCCCCCGCTCCCCAGCGAACAACAGCGCACCCGAACCCGCCAGGATCGCCAGGGCACAAATCAGCGAGATCCACTTCGCCAGCCCGACGATCGTCGCCGCCCGACTCTGCAAGTCGCCCGGCGCCGACGGCGGCGGATTGGGGACCACCTCCACGAACCCCTGCAGTACCTGTTGTGTGAGCATGAACGCCTCCTGTTGGGTTGCGGTCGACCGCCGATCGATCAACCGAGTCACCCTGTAGGGGTCAGCTCACGACCCGAAGTGCACAAAACTCCTTGGAGAAATCTGTTCCCACTCGGCGACTCGCTGACCCCTACCGAGTGTGAAGCTCGCTGCCGCCGCCCTCGGCTCGCTCCTCTCCGTCGTCGCCGGCTTCTTCGGGGTCGCCGTCCTCGCCGCCTCGAGCACCTCTGACTCCGTCGCGCCCGCGGGCGGAGCCGCGGCCGCATGCGCCTACGGCGACCCCGACCCCGAACGCATCGCCATCACGATGCACCAACTCGGCGACCCCGTTGACGCCCAACGCTGGACCACCCATGCCACACGCGCCGGGATCGACCCGGCGGACACACCATTCGCGGCGTCGACCGCCGACCAACGCCACGACGTCCTCGTCGCCGCGCTGCGACACACCCTCAACACCACCAGCCCACGCACGATCGCCACGCCCGTGCTCGTTTGGTGGGACGCACCACTCCCCGACGACGACACCGACACCCGCTGGCAAACCACGCCCGTCCCCGGACACGACGACCTCAACGCCTACCTCGGCGACTTCCTCAACGAATACGCCACCAACCCAACCGTGGTCGCCGCCGTCGACGACGTCAGCTGCGAACCCCGCCTCGTGTGCCTGCCGCCCGGCGACCTCGGCCCCATCCTCGCCACGATCCGCTCGCTCGAATCCGGCGATGACTACACCGCCGAAGCCGCCGGCTCAACGGCGTCCGGTGCCTACCAGTTCATCGACAGCACCTGGGGCAACTACGACGGCTACGCCCGCGCCGTTCACGCCCCACCCGCCGTCCAAGACGCCAAAGCAATCGAGATGGTCCAAGCCGTGCTCAACGCCCACGGCAACGACGTCAGCGCCGTCCCCGTCATCTGGTACCTCGGCCACCTCCCCGACCCCGGCTCTGCGAAATGGGACACCGTCCCCGTCCCCGACGCCGGCAACGTCCTCACCCCACGCGAGTACCAAACCCGCTGGCTCGAACGCTACGAAACCATCAACACCACCGACAACGGCACCGCCCCGACCATCGGCTGCCAACCCGGAGTCGCCACCACTCCCCTACAGGGACCCGACTGCGACGGACTCCGCGCCTCGGGCGCCACCTACAACGGCAAAGTCAACGGCACCCTCAGCGTCTCCGACCTTCAATCCAGCCCATGGGGACCCCTACAACCCGCCGCCGCCGACAGCTGGCAAGCCCTCGTCGACGCAGGCGTCGCCGCCGGATTCAACCAATCCGACTTCGACGGCTGGTCCGGCGGACCCGGATCACGCCAAGGCGCCAGCTCCAACCACACCATCGGCCTCGCCATCGACATCGACAAACTCGCCTGGACACCCACCCGACACGTCCCCGGCGAACGGCTCCCCGTCCAATACGCCTTCGACGAACCCTTCTACCAATTCATGCGCGCCACCGCCTGGCAATACGGCTGGTGCAACCCCCGCTGGGCACGCCCCACCTACCTCAACGGCACCGCCGCCGGCGGCAGCGACGCATCCGGCAACGGCAACCACCTCGAAGCCTGGCACTGGGAATACGCCGGCGGATCCAACCACCACCTCACCCCCAAACCCGGCGACCTCAACGGACCCCACGGCGTCCCCGACTGACCCTCTGCAACGCAGTGTGCTGCGGGTGTCATTCGTCTGATAGCGGGTGGGGAAGGAGTGTGAGCGGGCTCGATTAGTCGAGCGTGTCGCAGAGCAGGTCGAGGTGGCCGGCGTGTCGCGTGCGACCCGGCCGACAGTTACCGGCATTTCCGAGCGCCCACCCACACGCGCAAGGTGCCGATCCGGGCGGGTTCGTTGGGTGAGCTCGTCGTGGCGATACTGAGCGGGTTGTTGGCGGCCACGATTTCGCTGTCGTCGATCTGACAGATGACATCGATGTGCCAGACGTCGCGACTCCCAGACGGTCCGGCGGCGAATCCGCCGCCCCACCGGTACGTGGGCATGGGGTTCGTCACCTCGAAGAACTCGAAGTGGACAGACGCAACGGCTTGGTGCCACAGCATTGGCCAATGCTGCCACCACGGCCGTGCCGACAGGACGCGGTCATCCCCACTCCCAATGGAATCTACGCCGCGGGTGTCGAAGTTCGAGACCGTCGGCCTGTCGCGAATTCCGCGCCGGTTGCCGAGCAGATCGGTCACCAGAGCGACCAGTCGATGCCACTATCAAGCGGGGAGGTGTCTACAGGATGAGGTTGCGTGTGCCTCGGCATCCCGTCAGTCGTGGGTCGAGGCGTCGCGTAGCCGCTCGATCACGGGCGCTGTGCGTAGTTCGTGGACTTCGGCTAGCCGATCCGGGTTCCAGTCGTTGAGGGGCACCCAGGAGTTGAACCGCCCATCATCGAGACCGAGACGCCAACGCACCAGCGGGATGGTCGTGCCCGCGATTTCGTAGGGCACGGCGCTGATCAGCTCGAGTGTCCCAGGCTCTGGTGGTCGATCTCCGCATGCGGTGAACGACAAGGCGTCATTGTCGACAAACACGAACCCGCTGAAGGTCGTGCCGAGATCGGGGCCAAGGATCGGCTCAACAGTCCGGTATGCAATCGTGCGCGCCCGGTCCAAGGTGGCGCGGTCGCGTTGAGATGCGTTGTTGGCGAGTTCGTCGATGCCGGCGACGGTCGTCGACTGTTCGAGGACTTCTGCGATGACGACGGTGGCGCCGTCGGGCCCGATGAGCGCCTCGGCGATGTTGTCGGGGCGCAGGATCGCCTGGTCGAACATGGGAACGTTGATGTAGGTCGGGGTGCACACCACCGGCGAGTCCGCCGAGGTGATGTCGACGGTCTCCGTGACTGGCTCGTTGTTCGGGGCGGAGTGCGACTCAGTGTCGTTCACGACCTCAGAGGAGTCGCTCGCTGAACAGGCAGCGAGCGCAAGTGCTGCAACCACGATCACAACCCGACCCACGAATACTTGGACGGCCCGAACGCTTGCGGAGTTCCCCGCAAGGATCAGCAGCCTTTCAACGAGGGCTGGATCGAGGACGCGCAATACAGCGCTGCTCATGCCGAGCGTGACGTGCCGTACCCGGACGCCATATTGGGGCGATCGACGCTGAGCGATATCGAGTGGGTTGGTCGCAGCCCGACGTGTGCGCTCGGGAACCGCCGCGACGTCGCGGCGTCGTGAGCTACGTACTCGAAAATCGAGTGGTGTCCAAGCGGCGCAACACCCACAGGCCGATCACCGCATTGGTCGGCGTAGCGCTGAACGCCCTGGCCCCTCCACGACCCGGCGTCTCGCCCGCCAAGAGGCCTTGGCGCTGTCATGCGAGTACCGAGCTGCGTCGATCCCGGTTCGCATGGTGTGTCGACTGAGAGAGGGTGGCCTGGGGCCGGCGTTCGGCGAAGCGGTCGAGTCCGACGATCGATGCGACGGAGAGCCCGATCGGTGTGTCAGCTCTGTCACAAGCAGAACGGGTGCCCGGCCGGATCCACGAATACGCAAAATGTCGTGCCCGGCTGGTCCGGATGCTTCGTGGCACCCAACGCCAGCGCGGCATGCTCTGCGTCGTCGAGGTCATCCACGACGGCCGGGCCAACGCGGCGCGGTGTAGCCCTCGACGCGCTGGAACCCCAGCGCGTCTCCGTAGTCGGCGCGAACGAACCAGATGTCTTCGCCCGGCTCGACCGACCAGCCCAACAGAGCGCCGTAGAGCGCGGCCAGTGCCTCGGGGTCGGGGCAGTCGATCACCGTGACGGGGAACCGGGCGATGCCACCGAACGCTCTTCGGGGCGCCCCCAACGTGGCCAGATCGGTGTGGCCGGTACGGTCGGTGCATGGCGGTGGTCGCCTTGCTTGGAGCGATGAACGTCGGTGGACGGCGTCTCACCAACGACGACCTCGTCACTGTCTTCGCGAAAGCGGGCCACAGCGAGGTGTCGGCGTTCCAAGCGAGCGGCAACGTGATCATGTCGGCGGCCAGCTCCGCGGATGAGGACGAAGTGTCGGCGATGCTGGAGGCCGCCCTCGGCTATCGGGTTGAGGTGTTCGTGCGGACCGACGAGCAGATTCGCACGATCGCCTCACAGTCACCGCTGCGCAACCGAACCGGTCCAGACGGCGGCAAGCCCCAGATCGTCTTCCTGAAACCCGAGGATTCCTTCGACCACGTCGCGGTGTTCCCTGACGACCACGAAGTGCATCACATCGGAACCGAGATCCACTGGCTCCCATCGACCGGCCTGAGCAAGATCGGCCCAATGAAGCCCGCCGTCGCCGGAACGCCCGGCCCTACGACGGTCCGCACACTCGGAACCATCCAGCGCCTCACCAAACGCTTTCTTTGATCGGCCGCCGTCACCGAGCCGCCATGTTTCCGAGCGCCGACGTGCCGTGCGGCGCTGCCCCCGCCGGAGCCGTCCGTGCGAGTTCCTTGGTGTCGTAGGTTGACGGCACCAGTCGGTGTCGGTCGTCGCCGTGAGCCTGTCAGGCCATACGTTGGTGGGTGCTGCGGACGATGCAGAAGTGGTTGCCGGCGGGGTCGGCGAGCACCATCCAGCCGGTGCCGTCGACGTTGCGGCGATCGGCGACGGTGGTGGCGCCGTGGGCGATCGCTCGGTCGATCTCGGCATCGCGGGTGGAGTCGGTGCTTGCGAGGTCGAGGTGGATGCGTCCGACGGCGGGCTGCAGATCGTCGACTTCGATGAACAACAGCCGCGCCCCGGTCTGGGGATCGTGGATCATGCACTCCTCGTCACCGGGTTCGTTCGGGTCACCGGGCATGTCGGCGTAGTCGAGGAGGCCCTTCCACCATTCGGAGAGTTCGTAGGCGTCGAGGCAGTTGAACGATGTGTGAGAGATGCGTGTGGTCATGTCGGTCCTCGGATCGTGACTGTATGGCCACCACGCTCCACCACTTCGGTCAGTTCGAACAGGGCGCCAACACGTCAACCTGTCGTGGAGGCGTCCATCACGGCTCGGTGATCGAGACGGACCGCGCGACCCACAGATCGTCGCCGTAGCGGGTGACGATGCCACCGGCGGTGGTCTCGAGCACGAAGTTGTATGGGCCTGACTGGTACCGCCAGGTCGTGTTGGTCAGTCGCTGGTAGCGCTGGCGATTTGGCACGATCGTCAACTCGGGGAACTGAACCCAGGCTGCGACGACGTCGATGGTGTCGCCGACATCTGCACCGAGTCGGCGGATCGGCAACACGTTGGTCGCTGGCGTCCACCCGAGATCGATGTCGACACATCCCGCCAACGCGGAGTCGTCGATGCCGTTGATCGTCCAGTTCCCGGCGTCGACGACGATTTCGAAGCCCACGGATCGATGACCGACCAGTTGAATGCGTGCGCTGCTCGTTCGCCACGCCTCATCAACCATCACCTCATAGACCAGATGCGCAGGACGGCCCTCGAACACGATGACCGTCGACCCCGACAAGCGACTTGCCGCTGCTGCCCTCGGTGCCGAGCCGGAAGTGCTCCGCGCTCACCAGCTCCGCCGAGGTCCACAACACATCGATCCCTTGCACGGGCCCAACCTACGCAGCACCACCCGCGCAACGATCCGTCCGCACAGCCACGACGCAGCGAGCGCATCCCACACTTAGGTGTTGACCTTTCTATCGGTCTGCTGCATACTTAGGTCTGTGCCTGAGCATCGTGTCGACATCGAGGAGGTCCTCAAAGCCCTCGCCGACCCGACACGCCGCCAGGTCGTCGAACGACTCGTGTCCGGGCCGGCATCTACGTCGGTCCTGGCAGAACCGTTCGACATGGCGCTGCCGTCGTTCACCCAGCACCTCGGCGTGCTGGAACGAGCGGGACTGGTGACATCGACCAAGCACGGCCGAACCCGCACCTACCGCCTGTCACCCGACGGGCTCGAACACCTCGAGGGCTGGCTCGTCGACCAACGCCGACAGTGGGAACAGCGCCTCAACCAACTCGACGACTTCCTAATCAACAACCCACACCGATCAACAGGAGCAGCCATGAGCTTCACCCCTCACACCATCAACCCCGAACTCGATCTCGAACTCGTCCGCGACGTGCCCGTCACCCCCGACGCCGTGTTCGCTGCGTGGACCGATCCCGACTCGGTCAAGCAGTGGTTCGCACCAAGGCCGTACTCGACGACGCTGTGCGAGATCGACCTGCGACCCGGCGGCGGGTTCCGCACCGTGATGGCCGACCCCGACGGCAACGAGATGGCAGACAGCACCGGCTGCTACCTCGAGATCGTCCCCGGCGAGCGCATCGTGTGGACCAGCGCGCTTACCACCGGCTATCGACCCGTCGAGGGGTTCATGCCCTTCACCGGGATCCTCGAGTTCCGACCCAACGGAGACGGCGGCTGCACCTACCGGGCCATCGCCGTGCACCAGGACCCCGCCGGCAAGAATCAACACGAAGAGATGGGCTTCCTAGACGGCTGGGGCACCGTCATCGACCAACTCGTCGATCACATCACCGCCAGCTGACCAGCACCGCCAGAAAGATGAAGATCACCAACAGCAGACCTCCCGAACAGGGCTCGTCGTGAGGGATCTGCTCGTCGACTACATCTCTTCGCTCGACGGCTACGGGGCCGCCGACGGCTGGCCCGGGTGGTGGGGACTCGAAGGACCCGAGTACCTCAACTGGCTCGCAGAACAGCCGCCGGCCACGCTGCTCATGGGCGCCAACACGTACCGCCTCATGTCCGGCTTCGCCGCCGGCGGCGCGGCTGACGCCGAGGCTGAGATGCGCCACGAGGAGAGCGACTCGGTCGACCACCTCACCCGCACACCCAAGGTCGTGTTCTCGTCGACGCTCGACGAGCCGTTGACGTGGGCGAACACCACCCTCATCAGCGGCGACGCAGTCGACGCAGTTCGGGCGATGAAGGAAGACGGCGACGGCGTGCTCAGCACCATCGGCAGCCTCGCCCTCGCTCGCTCGCTCCTCAACGCCGGGCTCGTCGATCGATTCCGTGTCGTCGTGTTCCCGGTGATCACCGGCGCGACCGGGACCGGTCGGATCTACGACGGGTACTCCGATGTGGCGCTCGACATGATCTCGGCAGCGACATTCGACGGCAGCATCCAACTCCTCGAATACCGACCCCGAGTCCTCGATCGACCGCCACCCGCCAACCAGCCGGCCGCCGACTGACCAGTGGGTGTCGATCAGCCGAGCTGCTCGGCGAGGGCGACGATGATGCCTTCCGGACCTCGCAAGTAGCAGAGCCGGTAGGCGTCTTCGTACTGCATCACCTCACCGACGAGTTCGGCACCGTGTGACTGCAGGCGGCGGACGACGTCGTCGATGTCATCGACGGCGAACATGACCCGTCGGATCCCGAGCGTGTTCGGTGTCGCGTCGGGCTGGCCCAAAGCGTTGCCGGGCGACTGGAACCGCATCAGCTCCACCCGACCGCTGCCGTCGGGGGTGCGCATCATCGCGACGTCGGTCACCATGTCGACGATGCCGACGACGCGTGCTGCCCAGTCGCCTTCGACGGTCATCTCGCCTTCGAGTTCGAGGCCGAGCTCGGTGAAGAAGTCCTTGGCGCCCTCGAGGTCGTCGACGACGATTCCGACGTTGTCCATCCGTTGCACAGCCATCTCTCCACCGTAGGAACAGGTTGGCCCCGTTCCCAGTCGGAGGGTGACCACGCGGTGAAGCCGGAACGGTGCGCCGCGGTTAGGCGAAGCGGTGGTGGGTGTGGGTGTAGGGCTGCTTGCCGAAGGCGAGCACCTCCGTGGGCTGCACCTCGTAGACGTGGATCGGGCCGTGTTCACCGTTGGCGTGTCGGAAGCCGACGGCTCCGTCGGGTCGGTACTGCCAGCGGCCGTCCCACCTCGTGGCCCACGCACGCGCGAGTCGATCGAGGGTCGCGGTGTCGGTGACGCGACCGGCGGTTCCCTCGACGACGATGTCGAGCCCGCGGTCCCAGTGGTTGCAGCCGATGGTGACGGCGACGTGCGGAGTGTGGTCGAGGTTGATCGCCTTCTGTTATGTCGGCCCGGTGGCGAAGTAGACGGCGTCGTGCTGCCAGATCGCGACCAGTGGTGTCACGTGAGGCCGGCCGTCCTCGCGCACCGTCGTGAGCCACGCGAGTTGGGCGGACTCGAGTGCGGCGACCGCTGCGTCCCAGCTGGTCGGTTCCGTACCGGGGTCGCTGAATCGGGCGTCGAGTTCGGTGAGCGGTTCAACGGTCATCATGTGCTCCTCGGGTCCGGTGCATGGTCGGGTCGGAGTGGGATGGCGCCTCGTTCACCACTCGAATCGGCGCCAAGTCCCCTCGGACACGACGTCGACGGCGCCCGTGGTGAGCACCCGGATGGCGGTGTCGTTGTCGATGGCGTACGACGGACAGTCGATCGTGGTCGACCACTCCTCGGCGTCGGCCATGGTGTTATTCGGGAGGTCGGCGTGGTCGAGGTGGGGGAAGATGGCGAAGTCGACGACGCCGAGCGCGCGGTCGTCGCCGTCTGGTGGTTGCCATCCCATGAACTGGGCGCCGATCTGGGGTGTCATCACCATGCTCCCGGCGCTCATCCCGACCCACACGGTGCGATCGAGCGATGACAACAGATCGTCGAGGCCCGACTCGCGCATCCAGTGAGCGAGATAGAGCGCATCGCCGCCGGCGGCGAGGAGCACGTCGGTCTCACGCACGAGTGGAACCCAGCGCTCGTCGTCGAGGCTCGGAAGCGCGGTGAGTTCGAGCAGGCCGACCGACTTCCAGCCGAGCGACATCATCGGCTCGCGATACTCGCTGGTGCCGGTGACGAACTTCCACGGCATCTCACCGGGGCCGACGTACGGGTGGCCGTACAGGGCGGTGGGGATGCACAACGCGCTGCAGGCCTCGAGCGGCTTGCCGAGCATGCCGACGAGCGCATCGCGAATGGCGCTATTCGTGATGCCGGCGGAGGTGAGCAGCAGCTGCATGGGTCGCTCTCAGTCGTCGGTGGCGGTGCGCTGGAAGGCGGCGTCGAGTTCGGCGAGGACGCCGTCGTCGGGGCGCGGTACGTGGTCGAGGTGGATGGCGCGGAGTTCGTCCATGAACCGGGCGGCGAGGTCCGGTCCGCCGTCGGCGAGCAGCCGGGCGCGTACCGCGAGCTCCGAGGTGGTGGGAAGCCACCTCGAGCCCCAGTCGCCGAGCTCGACGATCAGCGGAACGAGTTGGATCGCAGGCTCGGTGAGGAAGTAGTCGATCTTCTGGCGATGACCCTCGACGGCGTTGCGGGTGAGGAGCCCGGCGTCGGTGAGCCTCGCGAGGCGTGAGGCGAGCACGTTGCTGGCGATGCCTTCGAGGGAGTTCTCGAGCAACTCGCGGAATCGGGTTCGGCCGCCGAACATGATGTCGCGCAGCACGATGAAGCTCCATCGGTCGCCGAGCAACTCCATCGTCATGTTGATCGGACACCCCGACCGCCCGTCGGCCACCTCGAGCGGGCCCACAGCTTCCGGTTGCGCCATGCAATCAGTCTAGCTACCGTTGCCGCCCATACCGCTTGCGGTTCGCAATCGGTCAACACGGAGGCACCGACCATGACCATCGAGCACACCCTCGCCGTCGTCGCCGTCAGCGACTTCGACGCCAGCCACGACTGGTACCGCCGCTTCTTCGACGCGCCGGCGACGAACGTGCCGATGCCCGGGAACCTCGCCGAGTGGCGTACTACGGACACCGGCTGGATCCAGATGTTTCACTCACCCGAGCACGCTGGCCACAGCCTTGCGAACATCGCCGTCTCCGACATCGACCAACACGTCACAGATCTCGGTGCGCGAGGGATCGACGCCGGCAAGATCCTCGACGCGAACCGCCGCGTGCGGATCTGTTCGGTCGATGACCCCGACGGCAACACCATCACGCTCATCGGCAACTTCCGCGAGCAGTACTGACCGAGCAGTCCCCGATGCACCCACCCCACGTCCCCACTCGAGCGGTCAACATCACCCATCAGTACGACGACCATGAACAGCAACCAGCCCTCGACGGCACGATCGCCTGGGACGAGCTACTCAACGAACTGAGCACCGGCGGCACGTTCTGGCTGACGACGATCGACCCCGACGGCCGGCCACACACCCGACCCGTGTTCGCCGTGCAAACCGCCGGCTCCGTGTACGTCGCGTCATCCCGCACCGCCGCCAAGAGTCCGGCGTTACATGCCGGCGGTGAGGTCTCGATCGCGACCAGCAGATCGGCGATCGACATCATCTGGTCGGGCACGAGCCGCCACATCACCAACCCAACCAGACTCGACGCCGCGGCCGACGCCTACCGCTCGACCTACGGATGGGAGGTCGCAGTCGACGACGGAGCGCTCACCGCCCCGTACGGCGCGCCGACCGCAGGGCCACCTCCGTACGACGTCTTCGACATCACGCCCCGCGCCGTACATGCGATCGGCACCGGCGCACCCTTCATCGGCCGTTCGACCCGATGGTCTGGACATGCTCCAGCTGATGACCGCGCTTCGGCGCTGGTGGTCTGAGCAGTGGAACTCACCATGCGACAACGAGTCAGGGTTCAGAACTTCACCGTGTCGGCCGACGGCTACGGCGCCGGCGCCGGCCAGTCGCTGGAGCGGCCCTTCGGCCACGTCGATCCGGGCGAGTTCATGTCATGGGCGTTCGCCACGGACAGCTTCCCCGCTTCGTCCCAGCCTGAAGCTCGGGCGCCGAGGCGACCGTCCGTGTATCAGTGCGGGCTGTCGTGTCATCGGTACTGCTTCGGGTCGACGTTGGCGTTGGTGGCGGTGTCGGCGATGTAGCGCCACGCATCGGGTCGGGTGCCGTCGAGGTCGCTGAAGCCGTAGTGCGCGGCGAGTTCGCCGACGGTGACCGAGGCCTGGTTCCAACGGCTTCGGTTGGGGTCGGCGGCGATCGCAGCGACGCCTCGCCCGACGTAGCGAGGAGACTCGGATGTCGCGAATCCGGGCGGGGCGTCAGCGGTTGTCCAGTTGTCTTCGGTGACTCCAAATGCGTCGAGCATCATTTCCGAGCGCAGCCAGCCGGGGGTGATCGCGATCGCGGTTGCCTGGTGTGGGGCGAGTTCGTGGCCCTGGGACCAAGCGATGCGGTTGATGGCGACTTTGGCCAGGTCGTAGAACACGGAGATCCGGTAGTGGTCGGCGTTGTAGGCGGTGGTGCCGTCGGTGACTTCGACCACGAGACCGCCGGGTCGGGCGACGAGGAGCGGGAGCAGCGTGTGGGAGGTGACGAGGTGGGTGTCGATCGCGAGACGTAACAGTCGCAGGCCGTCGTCGAGATCGCAGTCCCACAGGGGCCGGTTCCAGTCGGCTGGTCCACCCTTGAGGTCCTCTCCGCCCCAGATGTCGTTCACCAGGACGTCGATGTGGCCGAAGCGTTCAGTGATGGTCGTCGCGAGAGTGTGGACCTGTTTGGTGTCGAGGTGATCGGTCGGGATCGCGATGCCGGTTCCTCCGGCGTCGTTGACGAGGTCGGCGGTCTCCTCGACGGTCTCGGCGCGGCCCCGGTAGTCGGAATGCAACTCGGCGGTGCGGCTCGAGCGGCCGGTGCAGATCACTGTCGCACCGGCCTCTCCCAACGCGACGGCGATGCCTCGCCCGGCACCTCTGGTGGCGCCGGCCACGACGGCGACCTTGCCGCGCAGACCGTCGCGATCAGGCGTCCACGCGGCGCTCACAGTGCTACCGAGCGTTCCGCGAGGAGTCGCTGGTCGTCGGCGGGATCGTTGAGGAGCTGGTGTGCGAGATCGATGGAGGCCCAGATCCAGGCGATCGCCCCACCGACGAACGCGATGCGGAAGTCGCCGGTGCCGGAGCCGACTGCGCCCAGGATGAGCGAGCTCGCTGCGACGACACCGGCCACGATTCCCGATCGTCGTTCGCCGCGGCGGAAACGTCGTCGGGCTGCAACCGTGGCCGCAGCGACGAGCGCGAGGCCGCCGATCCCGGCTGCAGCGTTGTGGACTGCGCCGACCCACGTGGTTGCGTCGTCGGCACCGTCGGGGTAACCGTTGGCCGGGTCGGCGGGAAACACTCCCGAGAGGAGCAGACAGATCCCGAATACACCGATCAGCCGCGCCGACCACGACGACGCGCCCGGTCGCGCCGTCCGGCTCACTGCGAGCCCAGCGACAGCGAACACGACCCCGGCGACCATGAATGCAGCGGTCTGGACGTCTCCGCCCGGCCCGAGCGAAAGCAGACTCAACGGGTGATCGGCCAGCGAGAACCCGTCGCGAACAACGGCTTGCACGATCACGACGGCAGCGAACGCCGGGCCTGTCGCAGCGACCGTCCACGCCACCCAACGACGAGCCGGCTCCGTCGCCGGACGAACCGGCAACGGTCGCGTGTCAAGGGCGCTCATGACAGTGCGTCGTCGGCGAGGATCGCGTCGAGCTTGACGTAGCCCTCGACGATGCCGGTCTCCATGCCGCTCGAGATCATCGCGTCGCGGGTCTCGAAACTGTCGACCAACGACGTCGCGACCAGTCGCGTCCTCGTCCCGTCGTCGAGCGGGGTCAGGGTCAGGCGTTCGAGCGACACGCCGTCGGGGAAGTCGGCGAAGGTGAACGTCTGCACGATCGACTCGTTCTCGCGCACATGGTGGAATGACCCATAGAACCCGAACTCGCCGTCCCCCTCGGCGGGTCGCTGGGTGAACGCCCACGATCCGCCGGTGCGACAGTCCCATGAATCGATGGTGGTCACGATGTCGTTCGGACCCGACCAGCGGGCGTACAGCTCGGGGTCGGTGTGAGCCCGAAACACCGCCGACGGCGGAGCGTCGAACACGCGTGTCGTGGTGATTGTCGGGACGTCTTCGTCGGCGACAACCGTGGTCTCGTTGGTCGACTTCTGGGTCATGAGGGGTCTCCTTCGGGGGTGTTGTCGTTGATGGTGGCGATGGTGTCGAGTTCGGTCAGCACGGCGTCGAGGCGCTGGTAGCGCTGCTCGGCTCGCTGTCGGTACCGCTCGATCCAGTGAGTCATGAGATCGAAGACCTCCGCTTCGAGATGGGCGGGGCGGCGTTGGGCGTCCTTGCGGCGACTCACGACCCCGGCGTCCTCCAGGACTCGGAGATGCCGGAGACCGCTTGCAACGAGATCTCATAGGGCTCGGCGAGTTCGTTGACCGTCGCGTCGCGCTCGGTCAGCCGGGCGACCATGTCGCGTCGTGTCGGGTCAGCCATCGCGGCGAACACCGCCGACAACCCGTCTTCGGCAGGCAGTCCCATACCGTCCTCCTGTATTCAACTGATGTGTTGAGTACGCACGGTAGAGAAGTCGGTCGTCGTTGTCAACACTAAAGTTGAATAAGACTGCGCCTGAGGACGGGCTGCGTTTGGCGACATCTGCTTGATGTGCGCCGGGCCGGCAGGCAACACGCGCGCTGCGTATGAACCCGCCCTGTATTGCGCGAGCTGCGAGGCCGCACACCCGATCGGAATCCGGCACATTGCGCATAGGGAGGCGCTCGATAGCGCGCAGCGAACGCGGTCTGCTGGGCGGCCTCCCGGGGGCCCCAAGCGTTGGATCCTGTCCGTTTGCTACGGGCAGGCACCCCTACAGGCCGAGTGCGTCGGCGAGGTGGTCGGAGGCTTCGATCTTCCCGTTGCTGACGAGCTCGTGGGCGGTGGCGATCACCGCGTTAGCAAGCTCTGCTCGACCGCCGGCGACGCCATGTGCGCTGATCAGGAGGCACCCTGCTGCGGTGTGCAAGTCGGCGGGGCGGATCGCATCGGCGACGGGCGCGAACGGAGCGATGCTTGCGATCTTACAGGCCGTCTTGACGACCACATCGGCTGGCAGGTGTTCGCTCGCTTCCGCGTCGCTCCAAACGCGCACGCCGATCAACGTGGCCTCGACGAGCTCGGCTTCGGCGGTATCGCGGGCTGGGACGTCTGCGGGGAACTCATCGACCCACCGCCAATACGCCTTCTTGCTCGGTACTGACGCGAACGGTCCCGCTTCGACGCGGGAAAGCTCGGCGAAGAGGCTGCGGAGCCACTCGCTCATGTCGTACACGTCGTCGGCTCGTTCAGCCGCCTCGGCACGGCGGGCGCACTCGAGCATCCAGCCATGATCAGTCCACACACCGTCGCGCAGCGCAAGCGTGGCGTTCTCCCGGCTGAGCAACTCGTTTGACGACGTGAACACAGTGCTGAGTGACTTCGTCGAGTACGAGGTCAGCTCTGCGACATCGCGGCTGGCCATCGAGCCGTCTCTAGCGGCGACGACGAACGCTGCAGCGAGTGCCTGAGTTGTTGTTGCGCCTTCGGCGCACACCTCGCCCATCGTGCGCAACAAGACTCGGGGCCGCACTGTCTGGCGCACAGGCGCGGTCGGCGCCTCGACGGTCGCCTCGACCTCGACGCGCTCTGGCTCGGTGAGCAGGAGCGTGGTCGACGGTGCCGGCTCGGCGGTACTCCGAGCGTCGCTGATGAACGCGAGGCCCTGTGACAGATCGCCGTACGCCGACTCCACTGCTTCGGGATCTCCTGCTGCCGCCTCCAAGCGCATGAGTGCTTGGGTGAGTGGCTCGTTGGCTCCGAGCGCCTCGATCGCCGCGCTGAGCGCGGCCCGCGCCGTCGTGAACTCCTGTGCCTCGATCGCCCGTGATGCCAACACGTAGCCGCAGCGCTCGACGATCTCGTAGGCGCTGGCGAGATCGCCCGATGTCGAGGCCCAGTCGAATCCAGTCGACGAGCTGAACGGCACCCCGCTCACGAGACTGAGCGCCTCGACAAGATCCGCAATCGCATCGTCGGGTTCTCGCGAGTGGGACCGGAACACGAGTCGACTCATCCATTGTGCGTCGGTCATCACGCCGTCCGCCAGCGCGATGTCGTTTCCGCCTTCGGTGCGCGGTGCCAGCAACGTTGGAGCTTCAGCGCGGATGCCACTCAGCAAGTTCCACAGCTCGCTTCGACCAACGCGACCGCAGAACACTGCGTCACTGACCTCGTCATCGGTGGAAGGTCCGCTGCAGGCGGCGAACGCAAGGACCTCGACCTCGCGCTGATCCAGCGACGGCGCATCGTCGATCGACGGATTCCCCAAGACACGGATCAGCGCAGCGGGTTCGCTCCACGGATCGCCACCCGCCTGCTCGACAGCCGCGGGTGGTGATGCCGGCTCGGTCTCGATCGAGGAACTGACGCGTTCCATGTGCACCGCCAACGCTGCCGCACTTTGGCGGGGCATGCCGGCCGGCTCGAAGTGAAGTCCGATCGGGTCGATCGACCCATCGTTCGCGTCAATCGTCAACGTCGTCGCGCACTTCCGCTTCGCCGACCACCACGACGGCGACACCTCGCTGGGGCGTCGCCGTCTCGACGAGTTCGTGCAGGCGCTCGCATGCGCTCGCCCGGACGGCGACGACGTGAACCTCGCGTCCCAGTGGTGACGACGCGGACCGCACCTCGAGCATCGACGAGCGCTGCGCGTCGCCGAGCACCGCGTCGTTCTGGACTCGAATCGTGCGCAGATGCTCGATCGCCTCGCTCTCGGTCCGTGATCGAACCCGACCGAGCTGCTCGGCGCCGTCGAGGCCCACGGTGTGGACCTGACAGTTCGACAGCACACCGCCCGCTCCGAGTTCCAGCACGATCGATCGGATCAACGCTTCGGCGGCCACCGCGTCACCGCGCAGTGCGAGAGATCCGCAGCTCTCCAAGTCGACGAGCACCGACTGACCGTCGTGGGTGCCGACCGTGACCAGCCCCGGAATGGCAGCGGCGCCAGCGACCACGACCGGCATGACGTCCGGTGCATCGAGGGTCCACGCTGCACCGCCCTCGTCCGCAGCCCAGTTCCCGATCGAAGCGGTGGGCAGGGGCGGCTGCCAGTGCACGCCGATACCGCGATCAGCGCTCAGCGTTACTGCCACGGGGAGCGCGGCAGCCGAGTTGCGGCCACGCTCGGCCACCAGCTCGGCGAGTCCAACGTTCGCCCATGCCAACAACGGAGCGTCGGCCGAGCCGCGCAGTGCCTCGTCGATGAGCTGCGAGGACTCGTTGTACTCACGGACCTGGGCGCCGCCACGGGCGCTGGCCCGTCGCCGGTACCAGCGCGCCAGACCCCACAGTCCCGACGCCAGCACAGTTGCTCCGGAGATGCCGACCATCCACACCGTGCGCCAATCGCGCACCGACGTCAGCTCGACCGCGTCGATCGACGCGCCGTTGGCCGAGGCCGACGAGGACGCCACGGTCGGCGCATCGGTTGTTGCTGGCGGAGTCGTCGGAGCTGGCGCCGGTAGCGGCGCAGCCGGCACCGACTCGGCAGCCCCTGTGTCGATCGTCGGCTCAGGCAGGTCACGAGATGGTGCCGGCGTCGTGGCGGGTGTGACGTCGTCCTCGGGGGTGGCTGCTGATGCGTCGACATCGGGGCCGGGCGTGTCAGGCTGCTCGGTCTCCTCGATCGTCTCGTCGACCGTGGGAACTTGGTCGCCCGTCGGCGCCGACGAGGGCGGTGCAGGATCGCTCGGAACAGCGGCCGGGACGACGGGAAGCTCGAGCACCCAACCCGGCATGATCTGATCGGCGTCGTCGAAAACTCGCCCGTCGTTCATCACCTTGCCGGAGTTGAGTTCGAAGATCTCCGGCCACCGGTCCGAATCGCCCAACACCTTGCGGGCGATCTTCGAAAGCGACTCGTCGACGACAACGGTGTGGCTGGCAGCGACCCCAGCACTTGGAGTCGCTCCAGTTGCCTCGACCGCGGCTGGATGGAGCTCAAACACCCAGCCCGGATGGATCATGTACGTGTCAGCAGTGAACACCACGCCGGGCGCGACTTCTTGGCCGTCGAGTAGGTCATACAGCTCGGCGTGGCGGGACCCATCGCCGAGCAACGCCTCAGCGACGCTCCACATGCCGTCGTTGTCCTGCACGACATAGCGACGGACACTCGACGACTCGGTCGCTGCCGGATCCTCGCTGACCTCGGCGGTGTCTGCTGGCTGCTCGGCGACCGGTGCGGTCCGCGCGCCGTCGGGCAGGTTGAGCACCATCCCGGCGCGCAACGACCGTGGCGTCAGACCTGGGTTGACGGCCAGGATCTCGTCGACCTTCGACCCGTCGCCCAACGCGTACTCGCTGATTGACCACAGATCGTCCTCGGCCGAGACGTGCCATTCCGGAGACGATGCCGCCTCCGCCTGAGTCTGATCCGTGCGAGTCGTATCGGCGTCGTCGACCACGAGCGACGAACGCGCCGCCTCCTTGGGAAGTCCGCTGGGGGCGGTCAACGCGGTTGCGGACTCGCTCGGGGTTGCAGAGGCGATCACGCCAACCGCGAGGATCACCGAGAACAACCGTGCGACGCCGTCGCCGATCGGTGACAGCACCAACGGCGGCGGTCGCCACCGTCGCCCGGTGGCCAGCTTGGGAACGTTCACCGCGAGCTCCCACAGCACCGACCACATCAACTGGAACCAGGCCAGCCACACGACAACTGCGATCGTTTTGATCACGACCTCGGCACCGATGTTGCCCTGCCGGACAATCGTGATCATGTTGTCGATGTCGGGCATCGAGCTGGGCAGCGGCCACCCGGCGATGGTCACCAACATCACGGGTACGCCAACGACGAGCGCCAGCAACAACAGTGCAGCTGCGATCGATTTCGTCCAGCGGCTCATCGTCTAGCCCCCTTCATCACCTTGAACACCGCGCACAGCAGTCGCGGTCGCGCTTGCCGACAAGCTCGACGGGAACCCCGGCGCAGGGAACGCATAGTTCACCGACCCGCTGGCGTTGACCGTCACCGCAAGACCATTCACCGACACTGAACCGGAGTAGCCACTTGCGGCCAAGACCGACGACGCTCGTGCTGACGCCAGGGCCGGGTCGATCATCACGGACCCGCCGCGAATCTCGGTCTCGCTGACCTGCGCTCCAGCTCGCGCCGCGGCCGACGCAGCGGCCTGCACATCACGTCGGGCCCCCCACTGCTGAGACGCAGACAGCAACGCCCACGCACCAAGCGTCAGGAAGGCGATGAGCACAACGGTCATCACCATCACTTCGCCGCGATCGTCCTGCCGCTGCTCGTCGCGCTCGCTTGTCATGGTCCACCGCCACGAATCGTGTCGACGTACTCGACTGCGCTCGCAGTCACCGTGCGACTGCCAGGGAATCCGACCACAACGACATCACGCAACGACACCGAACACGTCACCGACACCTGAACGAGATCACCAGGAGCGCTCGCACCGGACACCGCCACCGACGGCCCACCCGAACACGCGACGCCACGATCAGCGAGCATGTTGGCCACGACGCCCTGCGCTGCGCTTGACGCTTCCCCAGGTGTTCGTGCCGATGCCGCCGCACGCGCGCCTGCTCTCGCTGCCGAGCTGACATCGCCGTTGGTGTTCACCACCCGCATCCCACCAACCACGAAGAACAGCACCAACAACAGCCCCGTCACGGCAAATGCCGTTTCGATCCCGGCGGATCCTCGGTCCCGTTCGTCCTGTGCGCTCATGGCCCCTGTGGCGTGAACTGCTCGACCGACGCGCTGCCCGACCCGCGCACAGTGATCGTTGGGAACAGCGGCAACACCCGCACCACGTTCGCTTGCGTGCGGATCGTCACGACCTCGCCATCAGATGACCCCGACGACGAGTAGCCCGACAGGAGATGCCCTCCCGACGCAGCCACCAACGCGTCGGCCTCGGCCAGCCCCGCTCCAACCGACGAGTTCTGTCGCGCTGCAGTATCGGCACCGTCTTGCGCTGCCCCGGCAATGACCTGCCGGGCGTAGGCGGCCAGACCGAACTGCACCACCATCATCATTCCGATGATGATGAACGGCACCATCAACACCGTCACCGACGCACTGCCACGATCACGCGCTCGGCGCGTCGACGACGGGTCGACGCCACCTCTCGCGGCACGACTCGCTACGGCGACGGAATGTTGTCGGTGTTGGCTGCGATCGCCGCTGCGATGGCCACACCCGCGGCGATCGCTGCGGTCACCAGCACCACGATCATCGCCGTCTGACCGGTGACCTCGCCTCGGTCCTCTTGTGCCATCGCGGCTTCCCGCACCCGCTCCCCGGCCCGGTACCACAGCCGCACGAGCTCGAGCTGAGCCTTGATCATCATGACCACTTCCCCTTTGTTGTGTTGGTTCGCTCAAAGACGCCGCAGGTGCAGCGTCGTGCCGGAGCGATACGGCACGAACTTCACGCTTCGCAGTCATGTCGTCGCCGACAATCCCGCGAGCGCCGGATAGCCGATGAGCAACAAGAACCCGGCGAACACCATCACCACCGGGAGCAGCATCGACTCTGACTTCTTCTCCGCCTCTGACTCCTGCTGCGCCCGATCCTTCTCGCGGATCGCTTCGGCCTTGGCCCGCAACGAGTCACGGACCGCGGCGCCCTCGCCCGCCAAGGTCATCGACTGCTGCAGCTCAATCAGCTCGATGACACCGAGCCGCTCACCGAGCACGCCCAACGTGTCCCACGGGGGCTCCCGGCGGGCCTGAGCCGCGGACAGCGCCGTCTTCAGATGACGGAACGCGCTTCCCCGCCCAATTGTCGCCCCGTCGTATAGGGCGCTCATCACACCGGCGCCGCCGGCTTGCAGGATCGCCACCAACTCCAGATACGACGACAGCGCGTGGCGGAACTCGCGGCGCTTCTTCTCGGCGTCCGATCGCAGATCAAACACCGAGAACACCCAGCCGCCAACAGCGCCAGCCACGAGCAGCAACAGTCCGACTGCCGGTGTCAGCACCGAGATTGCCCCGGTAGGGGAGAGTCCCAGTGCCAACACGCCAGGAGTTGCCCCGATCGCAGTCCATGCCAGTCTGTCCTGAGCGAACTTGGCCGGTGTTCGCTCACAGATCGCCAGGTCTGCCGCATGCCGCTCGGCGCCTCGCCCAGCGACCTTCGTCATCACATCCGTCGTCCATGACGTCGGCGCGGCGACTTGGACCTCGCGTGGCCGGTGGAGCTCGTCGACGAACGACGTCAACGATGCCGTCGGCCCGGCCGCACCGCGCACGATCAAAAGGATTCCGCCACCGACGAGCGCCCCGGCGAAGGCCATCACGAGCGCCATCATGAGGCGATCGAGTCCTCCACCCCGGCCAACAAACGAGGCTGGGGAACCGGGCGGCTCATCGCGATCAACGCCCACATCGCGCCGACAAAGAACGTGCCGATGATCGCCAACACGAACTGGCCCCACACGTCGTCATACGGCTCGAGGAAGTCAGGCGAGAACAACACCAACCCCACCGCCATCCCGAACGTGAGCACGACAATCCAGCGCACCGACGCGTACGTGCGGGCACGTCCAGTCTCGATGCGCAACCGCATCGACGACTGCTGCCGAGACGACGAAGCAATGCTCGACAACAACTTGCTCAGATCCTGCGCCTGATACTGATCAGCGATCACCAACGAGGCAACGATCAGATCCGCCACCGGATCGTCGACGTCCGCGGCGAACAGCCGCAACGCCTGGGCCAACGGCATCTGCTCCGCCCGCACCGCCAGCGTCTTCACTTCACGCTGAATCGGCAACGGCGCCACGCTTGCGGTGAGCTTGATCGCCTGACTAAGCCCCGCGTGAGAAGCAATCGTGTCGCGCAGCATCTCTGCCCACGACGCCAACGCACCTGCCTTCTCCAGCTGTGCGTCCCGGCGACGACTTGTCTCCAACAGCACCGGGACCATTGCCGCCACCGCACCTGCCGAGAGACCCGCCATTGGCCAGCCCGTCGCCAGCCACACCAAACCGGCAACCCCAAGTGTGATTCCGAACCGCAAGCCGAGCGCGGACCAATCGATCTCTGGCAGCGGCCGCTCCGACACGGCAACGCCGCGCCACCCAGCGATCGCCAACCAAATGCCGCCACACGCAATCAACGCGATGACCCCTCCGAACACGGCGATCATCGAAACGCACCACCAAACAGCGACGCGTCAAACCCACCACGGGCGAGCTTGCGGACGTGCGCCTCCGACATGCGGTGCATCGTGTGCCCTGCGCCGGCCTCGCCGCGCAGGTACACCGGGTTCGTCGTCACGTGCGATCCGTCGAAGCCCGACACCTCCAAGATCTCCGACACGAACCGGCGACCGTCGTGACCACGGTCCACGTGCACCACGAAGTCCAGTGCCTGCGCCAAGTTGTCGTGTGCGTTCTCGCGGCTCATCGGCTCTGAGCCCTTCCCCAAGAACAACGCCAGTTTGCTCAGCACCCCAAGCGCATTGTCCGAGTGAACCGTCGTCAACGACGCCTGTCCGTGCGTCATCGCCTCGAGCATCGGGATCGCTGCGTCGGCTCCCCGCACCTCACCCACGATCAACAGGTCGGGTCGATTGCGCAGTCCATGACGGACCAACTCCCCCAAGGGCACCGCGCCTTCGCCCTCACTGTTGGGCTCGCGCTGCTCCCACGACTCAACGTTGGGGTGTTGATCCTCGTCGAACAGATCCATCTCGGCGGTGTCCTCGATGATCACGATCCGCCGTTCTGGCGGCTGCTCATTGAGCACCGCCCGACACAACGTCGTCTTCCCCGCACCCGTCGCGCCGCCCACCGCGGTCCGCAGCTCGGGGCCTGACGCCAGCGCACGCAAGAAGTCACCGACGACTTCGGGGAACATGCCCAACCCAACCAGGTCGGCCACCTTCACCTTCTCCAAGGTGTTCCGCCGCAACGTGAACGAGATGTGATCGGACACGTCACGCTGCGCCGCCAGGCGCAGCCCAGAACCGATCCGCATCGTCAACAACGGATGCTGAGCGTTGAACTGCCGCTCAGTACGCCCCTGCGTACGAGCGATATGTGCCAGGCCCGTATCGAGCTCGGGCTCACTCGACCAGTCGCCCGGCGGCCGCCGCCGCACGCTCCCATCGGAGTGATAGGTGTGCACGATGTCCCACCGGGTCCCGACGATGTCCTCGACCGTCGGGTCAGACAAGATCAGATCGAACGGTCCACGACCCACCGCATTGGCCAACACGACCGCCGTCAGCTCATCCGCGTCCCGCTCCGTGAGGCCCCCGCGACCGGTGGCCATCAGATCCTCATCCACCCGGCGCAGCTCGGCGTTCAACGTCCGCATCGCGAACGCTTCCTTTGCTGCATCCGACAGCTGAAGCTCGCCAGCATCGACGCGGCGCGATGCCTCGGCCGCAAGCGCGTCCTGCACAGCGGTCACCACCGTCATCGACGTCACGGCATCAACGGCCATCGGGCACCTCCGACCTGTCGAATCGAGGCGGTGGCCGGAATGCGACGACGTCCGCAACATCAGAGGCAACCGCCACAGCCGAACGCCACAGCTGAGACCGCTTGAACCGTCGCTCGCTCCACACCAGACGGGAGCCGTCCACGAGATTGGCCGAATCGACTACCCACGTTGTCTGAGCGTCAAAGAACAGCTCGAGCTCATCGCGTGGGAACACCGGCTTGCCCACCACCAACACACCGACGACACAACCCGATCGCTTCAACATCGCCACCCGAGCCGGCACCTGCACCAACGACTCATGCTCCGGACGGGTCAGCACCAGCGCCATCGATGACCGCTCGACAAGCGGCCCTACCCGGGACAACGGTCCCGCCCGACCGACATCAACCAGCCACACCCGTTCGTCATGAGCCGCCGAATCACCGACCCGCTCAGCCGCCCGAGCCGTCGACCACAACTGGCGCGCCGCCTCTGCACTCTCCGGTCCCGGCACGACCCACACGCGTTCGTCGACGCGTCGCCCGTAGTCGTCCATCGCCAACGCAGAACCGTCGCTGCGCCGAACCGACGACACCAGTCGCGACGCGCCCGGCTCGATCCCGATCTGAAACCGCGCCCCGAGCACGCCGCCATCGACGTCCGCCTCAAGCACCACTCGATCGCAATCCATCTCCTGTGGCCACGCCGCGGCGAGCAGCACCGACCACGACGTCACGCCCGGCGCTGCGCCGATCGACGACAGAGCGACGATCATCCGCTCACCAACGACAGCCTCAGCAACTCATCAGCTGCAGCCTGCGAAACAACGCTCTGGAGATCCTCGTCAATCAGCAACGAGACCCACACGCGCTCCGACGCTCCCCCAGTCGTCGCCTCGCCAGTCACGTCCCACACCACGCCCTCACCAAGCACCGTGGCCGCAGGCGGCTCTCCCTCGCCGACCTGGCCAATCGTTGTCGCCTCGACCGCCAACATCGCCACTGTCTCACCCACATCGAGCGTCGGTGTCGGCACCTCACCGGCGACGAACGACGCGCCAACCACCACCTGGCCTGCCGGCAAGACATCATCGACCGGCACGAACAAGCCAGTGTTCAACAAGGTGTCCGCCGGAATCACCGCTCGCGGCGACAACCCGATGATCAAGTCCTGCTGATCCGCCGTGATCGCCCGAAGCTCGCTAGTGCGACCCATCTCGATCACCCGCAAGTCCCCTGCATCGATCACGTCACCCGGCTGCAGATCGCGCGCCGCGACCGTCACCGAGATCGTGTCCGTCGTCGCCGCGAACACGTACGCGCCCAGCAACGCGGCAGCACCGACCAACACCACTCCCGCAATCACCCACGACGGCCGCCGCCTTGTCGGCGCCGACACCGACACCACCGGCGCATCTTCGACCTCCGCGGTTCGACCGCGATCAAACGTTGACGTCATCGCCTAACAACCTCCATCGGAACAAACCACTGCCTGCACCTCCGCCACCGCAAGCGGCGCATCGGTGAACGTCTCCAACGTTCTCGGATCCCCCGGACGCAGATCGCCCGTGACCTCCCACGTCACCGACATCCGCGTGTCGAACGTGCGCCCATTCGCAGCGATCGCCGACGACGACACGTACCGATACGAACACGCCCCGACGACTTCCACCGCGAACGGCGCCACTGCGTCAGTAACCGAACACGTCACCGGCACCCCATCGGGCTCACCCGGAAAGAACGTCACACTCACCGGCGTCGCAGTCACCGTCGCCGCCACCGAACCCAAGATGTTCGACAACGACGCCGACGCCTGAACAGGCGTCAGCGCTGCTACCCGAAACTCCATCGGCGTATTCACATACAGCCAGCCGAACTCACGATCCATCGTCGGCCACGACACCACCGGCGGATAGATCAACTCCTGCACATCGGCAAAGGCTTCCTCGATCACCGTCTCCCGATCCGGGCGACCCACCCACACCGTCTGCACCCGCGTCGTCGTCGCCAACTCCAACTCGCGGTCGTTCAGCACGCAGCCAGTCCAGAAAAGAACCTGCTCGACACCGTCAACAACACGTGTCACCTGGCCGCCACCACCGGGGCCGCCCAACGTCGCCGGGCTCGTCGTCGACACGAACGAATACTCGATCGGACACGCCCGACGGCGAGTCCCCGAATCATCGAACACCGTGCCATCAATCTGCAGGTTCACCTCGACGATCGCGCCCCCTTCTGGCGGGCGGCTGACGGCGGCCGGAGCGACTTGAGGCGCGAGGCCAACAGTGACCGCAACTAGAGCAAGCGGCGCTGCGAGACTTCTCAGAAGGAGCACAGGGTGTTCTCCGGTCCCTGAGCACTGCCCAGCCCAAACCCTGTGGTCACTTTCCACACACCGTCAATCAGCTCGAACGTCCAGACCGTTCGCGTCGAGACCCATGCGTCGTTGATTACGTTGCCCTCCCGGTCGGTGAGAATGAGGTTGTCCTCGGTGCACTCCGTCACCTGAGCGCTTTGCCCATCGCCTGCAACATCGAAGTTCTCTAGCTGGGACCGGTACGACTCAAGATTCGAAATCGACGAGCCGTTGGTGTTCAGGCCAACCATGACGTCAACGAGCACATCGAGCTGCGCACCCGCCGCGGATCGTCCAAGGATCGACACGTCACAGTTCGGCACCTGGCTGGCGCATTCGACCCAGTCGTTTCTGTACGCCTGCACCGCCGCCTCCAGTTGTTCATCGATGTTCCTAGGCAGGCTTCCTCCCGTCGTCGCGGAAGGAGCCGTCGCCGGCGTAGCTTCGGTCGTGGACGGCGCCGCGGTCGTCGCTGTCGTCTCCGTCGTCGGTGGCGCAGTGCTTGTCGTCGGCGCTTCCGTGGTCGCTGCAACGCCTGTCGTCGGGGCGGCTTCGGTCGTCGGCGCGGCTGGCGGCGCCGACGCGTCCGAGGCTCCGTTGCTATCCGACGAGCAGCTGGCTAGAACCACGACCGCAGCGACTGCGATGTGCAGCACGGCCAGTCGAGTTCGCGAGGTCATCACCTCACAAGGGTCACCAGGATCCGCGTTTGTCACATCGAATCGCGGAACGTCGTCGCGTCGCATTGCCCCAACCTCGTTTAGCTAGAGAGACGACCGCCCAAGAACGAGAGTACTACGGCGCTACGCCTGGGTTGTTTGGCTCGCGACTCACTCGAGTCGTGGCAGTCGAACTGGCTCGCGCTGACGAGGACATGGGTCGGTGACCTGCGCTGAGTTCTTGTCGATGCTCTCAGGCCGACGTCGCGAGCGTCGAGCGTGATGCGGGAACGAGGCCGACTACTGACCAAAGATCTTGGAAGCGACGACGTCAGCCGCTCCCTTGGCCATTCCGGGTGTGACGTGGGAGTAGAGGTCCAGGGTTATTGCGATCGTCGAGTGGCCGAGGCGCTCGGACACCACTTTGGGGTGCACGCCCGCCTTTAGCGCGAGGGTCGCGTACGTGTGGCGTACGTCGTGTAGGCGGATCCTGGGCACACCAGCTGCTGCGATGAGTCGGCCGAACTCCTTCGAGAACCAGTCCGGCGGAATGGGCATGCCGAATTCATCGGTGAACGCGAGGTCGCTCGATGTGTTCCAGTCGGGGCCGCGGGCGAGTTGATCTTCGCGCTGTCGACGTCGGTGTTGTCGGAGGACCGTGACTGTGGTCTCGTCGAGGTAGATGACGCGGCGGCTGCCTCTGGTCTTCGGGGTACCTACGGTGATGCGGCCGTCGACTGCTGTCACGGTCTGCACGATCGCTAGTTCACCGGAGTCGAGGTCGATGTCTTTCCAGCGCACGCCGAGGACCTCTCCGCGCCGCATCCCGGTGGTCGCGAGCACGACGAACGGTGCGTACAGAGGGGTCTCTTTCGCAGCCTCGAAGAACTGTTGGAGGTCGTGGGACGACCATACGGTGAACTCAGGCCGTTCGACGGCGGGGCCACGGGCTGAGGCGGCAGCGTTGCGCTGTACGAGTCCGAGTCGTTCGGCGTCGGAGAGCGCCTTGCGCAGCACGGTGTGGGTGTTCCGGACGGTCTTCGGTGACAGACCGGTGCCGTTCGCCCGGCCGTGGTCGAGGAGGTCTGCGTAGAACCGTTCGATCTGCAGCGGCGTGAGGGATTGGAGCTGAATGTGGCCGAGCCCGGAGCGGATCCGGTTGGAAGTGATCTCGTAGCTATGGAGCGTCGACTCCTTGAGTCGCCCCCTCTGGCTCGCCAACCACTGGTCAAGAAAGGCTGCGACCTTCATCGACGACTTCGCAACCATTGTGCCGTTGTCAATGGATTGCTGGGCTTCGACGAGCGCTCTTTCAGCTTCGCGGCGCGTCTTGAAGCCCTGTCGGAGCACTTGGCGGCGCTTGCCGGTCTCGGGGTCCGTCCCGGCGTCAACGCGGTAGGCCCAGCGTCCGGCTCTCTTGTAGATCGAACCTCGAGCCACGGTCGAACCGTACCACTCTGTGCACTTTTCGTGCACTTTTCGGCCCACCATTGCCTGCGCAACGACATTCGTATCGCGTAATACCTGCTAGATGTGCCCGGAGAGGGATTCGAACCCTCACTTTCCTTACGGAAAAGGGGGGTTTAAGCCCCCCGCGTCTGCCAATTCCGCCACCCGGGCGGGCACAGCATGAGGCTACGAGGTCGGCGCGCCCGGCCGGTGCTGTGGCTGCCCCGGTCATGCCGCGATGGCCGCTTGCACCTGAGCGACCGCTCGGCGCCGGCGATTGCGGATCGTGCGCGTGGTCACGTTGTGCGCCTTGGCCAACTCGGCGATCGAGTCCGCACCAGCCAACGCCTTGAGCATGTCGAGGTGTTCGTCGTCGACGCCGACGGCGCGCGCAGTGGCGACGACCGTAGCGAGTTGCTCCAAGGCCGTCGGTTCGTGCGGTGGGGCCTCCACCTCGTCGACCACGGACAGTGGCATCGGTAGCTCACGTCGGCCCGACCTGCGATGGTCGCGACGGAACGCCAAGTACACCGCGTCGGCAGCGAGGGCATTGGTGATCGATCCCGGGCGGCGGTCGAGATCGAACCCGCTGATCGCGAGCCACGCGGCCGGCACCACGATGTCGACGACCCCCTCACGTCGATCCCCGCAACCGAAGCGCACGGCGCGGCCGATCGCGACGGGCGCAATACCTGCCAGCGCGATTCGTCCCGCTAGCTCGTCGTGTTGGGCGAGGCGTACCAGCTCACGCATCACGTTGTCGCCATGGGCATGCCCGCGGCCAGCGGCCTCGACGAGCTGTTGGAGATCGGTGAGGTCGCCCAGTAGCCGAGCGAGGTGCTGATCGTCGGTTGCCCACCGGCGCGCCCGGGCCACGGCGTCGGGCGCCCGGCGGAGTCGCCGCCACTCGCGACTGAGCGAGCGCATCAGTGGCGTGCGGGGCAGTACATGGTCGAGATCAGCTCGTGGTTGCATGGCGGCACGATCTCGCCGACCCATCACCGGGTTCCTCACCGATCCTCTGGCGAGCACTGATGACACCCAGTCGCGAGCCGGTGAAGCTCGCGTCGGCCCGGTGAGCGACGTTCACAGCACCTGGTCAGCGCTCTGTGGGTAGCCATCCGGCGGATTTGCTTCCGCTCGGATGACTTCGGTGCCCACCTCTTGTCGTGCAGGTCTCCAACCCCGGCTCGTTCGACATCATCGACCATCACGGGCGAACGAGACGCGTTTACCCGGCGTCGGCGAGCGACACGATCGCCGATCTTGCGAACGCGCTCGATCTCGGCCGTGGGCCCGTCTCGGTCGAGGGCTCGGCGGTCGCCCCAGCGACCCGCCTCGTCGACGTCGCAGCCTTGCGTGTCGGCGCGCGTGTCGGGCCTCTCGATGGCAGCGGTCCTGCGGACCCCGCGCTTACCGACGGTCTCGAATCGGTAGTGGAGATCGCCCTCGCCTCGGGACCCGATTGCGGACGATGGCGGCCGCTCGAACCTGGCCGCTACAGCGTCGGCAGGGCGGTCGACGCGGCGATCTCGATCGCCGACCCGATGGTCGAGCCGTATGCGGGTCTGCTCGCCGTCGATCACGGTGGGCACGTCGAGTTCCTCCAACTGGGAGGACTCGCTCCGATCGAAGTCGAGCCTCACCCCACCGACGCCGACAGCCGCCTCATCGCGCTCGGCGCCACCGTGCTGCAGGTACGGCCGATGCGCGCGCAGCGTGGTGGTCGAGCCGTCCATGCTGGCGAGCTCCATGTCGCCGACGACCCGTGGCGGCGGGTGGTGCGCCGCGCCTCGTCGCCAGCTGTGGTGGCGGTGTGTCCTCTCCCGGACCCGCCGCCGCAGCTCGGCGCGCCGCGACGCGTGCCGGCCACCGGCCTGATCGCCTCAGCGATGTCGGTGGCCGGCGCCCTCGTTGCCGTCGTGGTCTTGGGTTCGATGATGTTTGCACTGTTCGCCGGCTTCGCCGCCGTGGCCGCGATCGCCACCTGGATCGCGAGCGCGGTCGGTGCCCGGCGAGCGCATCGCCGTGAGCAACGAGCGGTGGCTCGGGCAGAGGACGACTTCGTGGCGTCGTTCGCCGCATACGCCGACGAGGTCGCGGCCCGCGGTCGCGCCGCGCAGCCGACGATTGCGCAGACCTTGCGCGTGATCGACGGGTTGCGCGGCGGCGACGAGCGATCGAGGGTGTGGATGGGTAGTCGTCCGGCGGGCGACGTCGACGACCGACCAGCCATTCGCCTTCCGGTCGGACGCGGTGCAGTTGCACTCGCCACTGAATCGTTCGCCGGGGTCGGCGATCACGTGGCGACCCGGATCGCCGGATCGACCGTCGCCGACGACATGCCGATCGAGATCGTCGTGCGGTGCGGCGAGGCGGTGGCCGTGCACGCCGACGGGCCGCTGGCGGCGAGCCTGGTGCGGGCGGTCGTGGTGCAATTGGCCACCTGGTGTGGGCCGTCGGAACTGCTGCTCGACGCGACGGGCGACCACACCGCCGACTGGAGCTGGATGCAGTGGCTGCCACACCAGCGATCTGGCCCCACCGTCGACGATCTGCCGGCGGCGGAACGTCCCCCGCGACTCGTGATCGTCGATGACCCAGCGGCCCTCAGCGCGCGCACCAGCGATGTTCGTCGCGCCCTCGACGACGGTGAGATCGCGGCGCTGGTCATCGTGTCGACCGGCCGAGCAGTCCCGAGCCGATGTCGTGCCACGGTGACCATCGGCGCACGCGGACAGGTCGCCCTCGACGGGGAAGAGCACAGCGTGCGTCGAGGGGTTGCGTGTGGCGTGTCGCTCGACACCGCTACGTCGGCGGCGCGTGCGCTTGCCGCGCTGGTCGATCCAGAGGACGTTGACGGCGTCGCCGCCACTCCGCCGGTCGTCGACCTCGACGAGCTCGAACCGGAGCTGATCGTGCCCTGGTCCGAGCGGCAACCAGACTGCGCCGAGCGTGTGCCGGACGCCGAGCACGCCACGACTGCGCTGGCGGAGATACTCGGCAGTCGTTGGGCTGAGCCGACGCCGATCACCGCGTTGCTCGGTCGATCGGGCGCCGACCGCATCGACCTGTGCTTCGACCGCGACGGACCGCACGTGCTGATCGGCGGCACCACCGGCTCGGGTAAGAGCGAGCTCGTCCGGACGCTCGTCGCCAGCCTGGCGATGCGCCACCCACCCGACGACGTGGCCTTCGTACTCGTCGACTACAAGGGGGGCGCGGCGTTCGACGCATGCGCCAACCTCCCGCACGTGATCGGCATGGTCACCGACCTCGACGACGGCCTCGCCGAGCGCGCGCTGGCCGCGCTGCGGTACGAACTACGCGTGCGTGAGGAGCGCCTGCGGGCGACGGCTGCGGGCGATGTGGCCGAGTACCGCCGCCGAGGTGCGCCCGTCGGCCCGATGCCGGATCTCGTGGTGGTGGTCGACGAGTTCGCCACCCTCGCTGCCGACCATCCAGACCATCTGGAGGCGCTCGTTGCCGTTGCTCAACGTGGCCGCAGTCTCGGAGTCCACCTTGTGCTGGCAACGCAGCGACCTGCAGGGGCGATCAACGACGACGTGCGGGCTAACACCGACGTGCGTATCGCATTGCGCACCCAAACGCCCGGCGACTCGACGGACATCATCGACGACCGTCGCGCCGCATTGTTGCCGCGCGCGTCGCCCGGGCGTGCGGTGGTGCGCGTCGGGCACGGTCAACTCGTCGAACTGCAAACCGCTCGGTGCACGGGCCCGCCCCATCGGCGACACGGCGCGCTGCGGGTCGAACCGGTCGACGCCCCACGCGAGTGGCGCGAACCGACAGCTGCCGGTGTTCGTCGCCTGCTCGATGAGCTGGTCGCGGCCGCATGTCTCACCATGGAACGCGACGAACGACCGCGCCCCGGACCGTTGTGGCTCGACCCGCTGCCGACGGACATCGAGCACCGCCGTCTCGCGGCCCTCGTCGGGTCGACCTCGGGCAGCGGCGACTCGATATGTGTTGGTGTGGTCGACGATCCCGACCGGCGCTGTCGACACCCGTTGCAGTGGGCTCCCGAGCGCGGTGGTTTGGTGCTGCTCGGCGCGCCAGGCTCGGGCGTCACGTCGACGATCGTGGCGTTGCTGCTGGCGGCCGCCGCGAGTCGTACTCCCGCCGACCTGCACCTCTATGTGATCGACGCCCTCGGCGACTCTGCACTCGACGAGATGACCGCACTCGCGCACTGCGCCGGAGTCGTCAGGCGCAGTGAACGCGAGCGAATCGCTCGCGTGGTCAGTCGGTTGCGAGCGGAGATCGAACGGCGCGCCGCACACGGGACCGATGACGCCCCGACCGTGGTGTGCGTCATCGACGGGTACGGCGCGCTCCGCCGCCTGTTGGCCGACGACCCCGAACTCACCGCCGACCTGACGACCATCGTCGATGAGGGGGCCGCCGTCGGTGTCGTCGTGCTGGCCGGCGACAGCACCCCGGCGGCCACCGCGCTGTCGTCCTGCGACCGCTGGGTGTTCCACCTCGGTGGACCGACGGCCGATCGTGTGCGCGGTCCCGCCGTGCCGGCCGGCGTCCCTGGCCGGCTGCGTGTGGAGTCGACGGGGTTGATCGCCCATGTGGCTCGGCCAGCCGCGGTGCTCACGGCACGCTCGTCGGGCGTCAGCGCAGGTAGGCCGGCTGCGGTGGAGGCCTTGCCCGACCACGTGGAATTGCGCGGCTGCCACGGCCGACCAACCCGAGCAGCGCACGGCCTCGAACTCCCTGTGGGACTCGCTGCTGAGACGCTTGAACCCGCATCGCTCACGGTGCCGAACGGTGACCACGTCATCGTGCTCGGCGGGGCGCGCACCGGACGGAGCACGCTGCTGCAGACGCTCGCCGCGCAGTGGCGCCGAGCCACTGCCGGCCGCGTCGTACACGTCTGGGCACGCGACCCGACCGACGAGATCACGGGCGCGTTGGCCGACGGTGGCGGCCCGGTACTGCTGGTGATCGACGATGCCGAACGCGTCGACGATCCGCGCTCGCTGCTGACCTCGATCGCCAGCGGTCGTCGCGACGACGACGTCACGATCGCGGCGGCCGCGCGGCTCGATGCGGTGCGCGGGGCATTCGGCCATTGGACGCGCGATGTGGCGCGCAGCCGGTGCGGCGTGATCATGACGTCGACCGGCGACGTCGACGGCGAACTCCTCGGCGCGACGTTGCCGCGCCGCTCGATCAATCGCTCCACGTCCCGGACTGGGCTGGCTCGTCGACCCCACCGGACAGCGTCTCGTGCAGTTCGCTGCCAAACTGCCCCCGTGAGTCGCGTCGTCACCGTCGCCGCCGCCCAACTGGGGCCGGTGCAGCGCGCCGACACGCGTGCCGACGTGGTCCGAACGGATGCTGTTGCTCCTGCGCGGCGCCGCCGATCAGGGGTGTGGCCCTGGTGGTGTTTCCCGAGCTCGCCCTCACCACGTTCTTCCCCCGCTGGCACGTCGACGACCTCACCGACGTCGACCACTTCTACGAGCGGTCGATGCCCAATGACGCAACAGCACCACTGTTCGCCGAAGCACAACAGCGACGGATCGGGGTGGCGCTCGGCTATGCGCTGCTCGAACGTGACCACGCCGGCAACGAGCGTCGATGGAACGTGCAGACGCTGTGGGACCGCGACGGCGCAGAGGTGGCGACCTTCAAGAAGGTGCACATCCCCGGCCACGAGGAGCACGAGCCCGATCGACCCTTTCAACACCTCGAGCGCTACTACTTCGAGCCGTCCCCCGATGGCTTCGGGGTGTGGGACGCCTTTGGCGGTCGTGTCGGCATGATGATCTGCAACGACCGGCGGTGGCCGGAGTCGTACCGCTCGATGGGCCTCCAGGGTGTCGAGCTGATCCTCTGCGGCTACAACACCCCGCTGCACTACGCCCCCGATCCCAGCCAAGACCCGCTGCAGGGATTCCACAATCGGTTGGTGATGTCGGCCGGTGCGTACCAGAACGGCACGTTCGTGGTCGGTGTGGCCAAGGGTGGCGTGGAGGAGGGGGTCGACTCGCTCGCCGAGTCGACGATCTTCGCTCCGTCGGGCGAGGTGCTGGCGACCGCGCGCACCGCCGGCGACGAACTGGTGGTGGCCGAGTGCGATCTCGACTGGTGCGGCCGTTACAAACAGACCCTCTTCGACTTCGACCGCTACCGGCGACCCGAGGTGTACCGGCTCTGATCGGCGGGCCTCAGCTCGGCATCGATGCCGCGTCGGCCGTCGTGAGCCGCGCCAGCCGCTGGTCGAGCCAGCGTGCGCCGAACGCCAGCGCGATGTAAAACACGGCGATCATCAGACAGTTGAGCAGCGCCCGTCCGTAGCCGAGATCGTTCACGTCGAGGAACGGATACGGGTACCAGTTGACGCCGGTGTTGTCGGTGACGATCGCCCCGCGGATGAGGGTGTAGCCGAGCCACGAGATCGGTGGCACCAACGACCACCAGGCAGTGCTGATGTGAATCCGCTGCCGAGGACCGAACGCCAGCCAGCCGACGACGGCGAGTGTGGGCGACATCGTGTGCACGAAGAAGTCGGCAACGAGGTCCCAGCCGCGCAGATCGGCGAGCTGGGCGAGCGCCAGGTGGTACACCACGCCGGTCACGGCGATGCAGACCACTCCCGTGAGGCGGAACACCCAGAAGACCTCCGACGAGCGATCGGGGTCGCGGGCGAGCATCGCATGGGTGATCGCCACCGTCACGTTCGACAGCACCGTGAAGTACGAGAACAGCGTGACGAGGCGACGGCCTGGATTGTCGAAGGGGATCTCGTCTTCGACGATCGCCAGCACGGTCTCCATGCCCACGCCGATGATGGCGACGGCTGCGACCAGCATGAAGAACGCCCGTGCTGTCCCCCGACCGAACACCCTCGGCACGGTAGTTCCCGCGCGTGGTACACACGCGACGTGACCGCTGACGATGCACCGGCCGCCGACGAGCGGGCCACCGATCTCGGCGACACCGCGGCTGACCAAACGGCCGCGCCGGCGGCCGAGCGCCCATGGGCGGCACTGAGTGCACTGCTCGTCGGGCTGAGCATCATCATCATCGACGCCAGCGTCGTCAACGTGTTGCTCCCCGACATGGTCACCGACCTCGGGCTGAGCCAAACCGACGCGCAGTGGGTGAACAGCATCTATTCGCTCGTGTTCGCCGCGCTGTTGATCACCGTCGGTTTGTTCGCCGACCGCTTCGGCCGCCGCCGCTTGTTCCTTCTCGGCATCGTCGTGTTCGTGCTCGGCTCGCTCGGCAGCGCATCGGCACAGGGCGCCGAGTTACTCATCGCGGCGCGCGCGGTGCAGGCGATCGGCGGGTCGATGATGCTGCCCTCGTCGATCGCCGTGATCAACGTCCTGTTCACGGGCCCCAAACGGGCCGCGGCGTTCGGTCTGTGGGGCGCGGTGTTCGGCGGTGCGGCGGCGCTTGGCCCGCTGCTCGGCGGCTTTCTCGCCGAGGACTATTCGTGGCGCTGGGCGTTCCTCATCAACCTGCCGGTGGGGCTCGTCGCCGGGTTGATGGTGTGGCGATTCGTGCCCGAGAGCACCGGCCCATCCGGCCGCGGGTTCGACCCGTTGGGTGTGGTGTTGTCGGTCAGCGGCCTCGGGCTGATCGTGTTCGCCCTGATCGAAGGCCAGACCTACGGCTGGTGGACGGCGATCGACGACTTCGACGTCGGACCGATCAACCTCGAAACCGGCGGGCTCTCGATCATCCCGCTTGCGCTCGGGCTCGGCGTTGCGCTGCTCGTGGCGTTGGTCGCCTGGCAGGCGTGGCGCGCGCGTCGCGGGCGCTCGACGCTGATCGAGCTGTCGCTGTTCCGTGTGCGCCGCTACGCCTACGGCAACGTGGTGGCGCTGGTGGTCAGCCTCGGCGAGTTCGGGATTCTGTTCACCATCCCGCTGTGGATCCAATCGGTCCATGGCTTCGACCCGTTGACCACGGGCACGATCCTCACCGCGCTGGCGGTGGGCACGCTCGGCGCTGGTGGCGCCGCACGCCACGTGGCCGCCGCACTCGGCGCGACCAACGTCGTTCGGCTGGGAATGACACTCGAGGTGATCGGCATCGTCGGGATCGGGCTGACCTTGGGCGTCGATCGCAGCCCGTGGTGGCTGACGATCCCGCTGGTGGTGTACGGCCTGGGCGTTGGTTTCTCCACCGCCCAGCTGACCAACGTGGTGCTCGGCGATGTCGAGCCCGCGCTGTCGGGCGAGGCATCGGCGATGACGTCGACGTTCCGGCAGGTCGGTTCCGCGCTCGGCGCTGCGGCGCTCGGTGCGATCCTGTTCGGTCTGCTCGGCAGCAATCTCGACGACGCGTTGGCCGACGAGCCGGGACTCACCGACGCGCAACGCACGCAGATCGTCGACGAGGTGCGGGGGAGCGCTGGCCAGGCGATCCAGCAGCTCGATCAGGTCGAGGGCCTCGCTCCCGAAGCGGAGGATGCCAAGGTCGCCTACACCGACGCCGCACGCAGTGCATCGTGGGCTGCTGCCGCGTTCGTCGCCGCCGGCCTTCTCGTCTCGTTCGGCCTGCCGCGCGATCGCCGTGACACGTGAGCGGCCAGGCCCTATGTGAACAGATGATTGCGCAGCTGTCGCATGCGCACGCGCTTTGACAGAATGTCAAGATGTCAGAGGTCGGGTTCGAGCTCAACGGCACCCCGGTGCGGGTCCGCCGCGATCATCCGCACCTGCTCGCCGCGCTCCGTGAGGAACTCGACGTCACGTCGCCAAAAGATGGGTGCTCGCCGTCGGGCCAATGCGGCTGCTGCACCGTGCTGATCGACGGCAAGGCCAACGTGGCGTGTCAGTACGACGTGGCCAAGGCGGAAGGTCGGTCGGTGCTGACCCTCGAAGGGGTCGACGCCGACGAGCGTCAGAGCTTCGCCGACGCGTTTGCCGCGTGCGGTGGTCTGCAGTGCGGGTTCTGCATCCCGGGGATCGTGATGCGGGCCAAAGCGCAGATCGACAAGAAGGGCGACGCCCTCACGCGGGAGGCGATGGCCCCGCACCTCGGCGCGCACCTCTGTCGCTGCACCGGCTACGTGAAGATCCTCGACGCCATCGAACAGGTCGCTCGCGGCGAGAAGGCCGCGCCCTCCCTGGGCGCCGCAGTGGGGACTTCCGGAGCGAAGTACGAAGCGGAGGAGCTCACCCTCGGCGAGCGCGACTACATCGACGACATGCGCGTGCCGGGCATGTTGCACGCTGCGTTGCGTTTGTCGGACCACGCGTGCGCCGACCGTGAACGCGATCGATGTGGCCGACGCCGCGGCGATGCCCGGTGTGGTCGGCGTGTTCACCGCCGCCGACATCCCCGGCGACTTGCGCGTCGGGCTGATCCACAAGGACTGGCCGGTGATGATCCCCGTTGGCGGTCGCACCTCGTACGTCGGCGACGTGGTCGCCGTGGTCGTCGCCGAGTCGCGCCAGCAGGCCAGGGCCGCCGCCGACGAAGTGCACGTCGACTACACGGTGCACGTGCCCAACACCGACATGCTCGAGGCGCTCAGCACTGCGGCGCCGATCTCGGTGTGGGGTACCGACTCGAACGTGTTGTCGACGAGTGTGTATCAGCGCGGCGACGATGCCGAGGAGCTGTTGGCGAGCAGCGCGCACGTGGTGCACGAGGTGTTCGAGACCCAACGCGTCGAGCACGCCTTCCTCGAGCCGGAGTCGACGCTGGCCGTGCCGTCCGGTGCGGGCGACGAGCGATCGATGCACGTGTACTCGGGCGGCCAGGGCGTGTGGGACGACCGCAACGACATCGCCTCGGTGCTCGGCGTCGACCGCACGCGGCTCACCGTGGAGCTCGTGTCGAACGGCGGCGCGTTCGGCGGCAAGGAAGATATGAGCAACCAGGCGCAGACGGCCCTCGCCGCATGGCTGCTCGACCGGCCGGTGAAGTGCACGCTGTCGCGCGAAGAGAGTTTGCGCATGCACGCCAAGCGGCATCCGATCCGGCTCGAGTACCGCGCCGGGTGCGATGCCGACGGGCACCTGACCGCGCTGCACGTGCGCGGCGTTGGCGACTCGGGCGCCTACGCCAGTGTCGGCATGAAGGTGCTCGAGCGCGCCGCCGGACACGCCTGCGGGCCGTATCGCTGGCAGGCGATCGATGTCGAGACGATCGCCGTGCGCACGAACAACCTCGTGTGTGGCGCGTTCCGTGGCTTTGGCGCCAACCAAGCCCAGTTCGCCATGGAGGGTGTGCTCGATCGTCTCGCGGAACGTGTCGGCATCAGCGCGCTCGAGATCCGCCAACGCAACGTGATCCGCCCCGGCGACGTGTGGGGCCCCGGTCAACTGATGGACGACGGCGCCGCAGGCGCAGCCGCGTGCCTCGAGCAGATCGCCCCGCACATCGCGACCGCGCAGGCCGCGGGCAAGGCGGTCGGACTGGGGCTCGGCATGAAGAACTCAGGCCTCGGCAATGGGTTCCGCGAAGTGTCGAAAGCGGTGGTGCGCTTCCGTCCCGATGAACGCATCGAGGTGCGCCACGGGTGGACCGAGATGGGTCAGGGCGTGCATACCGTTGCGCTCCAGGTCGCGGCGCAAGAGCTCGACGTCGACCCGGAACGGATCGACGTGATCGTCGACACCACCCGCGAGTTGGGATTCGGACAGACCACCGGCTCGCGCGGCACGCTGATGGCCGCCGGATCGGTGCGCGACGCGTGCGCGGCGGCGCGTGCTGGCGGATGCGCGGTCGACGTCGACTACGAAGGCGAGTTCGTCGTCGACTGGACCAACCGTCTCGACGACCCCGACGTGGAGCATCCGACGATCCACTCGTGTTTTAGTTATGCCGCCCAGCTCGTGATCGCCGATCCGGAGACCGGCGACATCGAACGGGTGGTCGCGGTTCACGACGTGGGTCGGGCGGTCAACCCGATCCTCGTCGAAGGGCAGATCGAAGGCAGCGTGCACATGGGCCTCGGTTACGCGCTGAGCGAGGACTTTCCCACCGACCCGGCCACCGGCCACCCGACCAACATGACGCTGCGCTCGCTGCGCATTCTGCGGGCCAAGGACGTGCCGCCGATCGATGTCGAGTTGGTCGAGGTACCCCAGCCGCGGTCGCCGTTCGGGATCAAAGGCGTCGGCGAGATCGGCCTCGTCCCCACTGCACCGGCCGTGGCGGCGGCACTCCACGCCGTCGACGGCATCCGCCGGAGCAGCCTCCCCCTCGCCCCGGTCGAGAAGGTGTAACAATCGTCTCAGGGGGGTCAGCGGATAGGGCGCCAGCTGGAGTGATGGGTGCTGCTGATTCGATGGACGATGAACAGCGCGATGGCGAGTGAGAACGCGGCGTGGCGGTGGTGTGTGTGCCGGTCGGTGTTGTAGGCGAGTTGGCGGTAGTTGCGGAGCCAGGCGTTGGTGGCTTCGACGATCCATCGTGGGCCCGATGGGCACCGTTTGACGCGTCCTTGGCCGGGTTGCTTGCGTGGTGGGGCGCGGAAGTCGTCGATGCCGTAGCGGTCGTTCAGTAGGCCTGGTGTTGAGGCGTAGTTGAAGCCGCGGTCAGCGTGCAGGGTGCCGACCAGGCGGGTCTTGTCACGGATGTGCAGTTCGTCGAGAACGGTGAACATCATTGGGTAGTCCTGACGGTTCGCTCCATCGATCGCGAACGACATCGGCACACCGGCAGCATCGACTGCGACGACGAACTTCCATCCCTGTTTACCTGGGTGTTTAGGATTGAAGCCGGTTCCCTGGCTGGATATGGCGTCGTTGTTACAGCCGTCGACGAACACGTGGTTCATGTCGTAGCCAATGACCTGCTGGTAGGCGTTCATGGCATGCGCGACCAGCGCGGAGAAGATCCCTGCTTCGATCCACTCGTCGCGACGAGCGCGCAACGTCGTGTCGGACACCTCACCGTTCATGGCGACCTCGATGGTCTCCCACGACGCTCCGGTGATCAGTCGCATCAGCAGCCCACGAAGCACCACACGGTTTGGTGTGCGAGGTCGGTGGCATCCCAGCGGGTGTGGCCGTGGCGCAGGAATCAGCTCCTCGATGAAACTGAACACTGGGTCATGGACACGTGCTTGAAGGGCGTACATCATGGGCGGTGACCTCCCCGGTTGGGTGTGTTTGGGTGACACCCGCGAGAACACCACGGGCCAACCCTCAACCGGTGGATGGTCACCTAACCGCGCGGCCCCCAGAGACGAGCGTTACACGTCGGAGGAGTCGCCGAGGAGGTAGCGCGGCCCGGCGCCGAAGCGGGCGGCGCGATCGTCAGCGTTGTACAGCCCGCAGGTGTCGAGGCTGAGACAACCGCAGCCGATGCAGCCGTCGAGCTGGTCGCGGAGCGCGGTGATCATCGCCAGGCGTTCGTCGAGGATCGGCCGCCACGACGACGCCAACCGCTCCCAGTCCTTGCGGTTCGGCGTGCGCGACTTCGGCAGCGTGTCGAGCGCACCACGGATGTCGTCGAGGCTCAGCCCAACACGTTGGGCCACTTGGATGAACCCCACGCGACGCACCACGTCCGGTCGGTAGCGGCGATGTCCCGCAGCGTTGCGTTCGCTGCGGATCAATCCCTGGTCTTCGTAGAAGCGCAGTGCCGAGGTGGCCACACCGGCTCGTTCGGCGACCTCACCGATCGTCCATCGTCGAGCTTCAACCATTCTTGAAGTATGCCGGTGTAACGAGGTGTCAGGCACCCTGTTACGGCTTGCCCCGTAACACGGTGCCTGACACCGCTGTTACGCCCGCCGTCGGATGGTCTTGTCGATCTCGGCGACGATCGCCGGCACCAGTGACAGGCCGATCACTGCCATCCACTGCGAGCCGGTGAGCGACGTGGTGAGCAACCACCGTTGGAGCACCGAGAACTCGATGGCGAACCACACCACCAGACAACCGAGGATCAGGGTGCGCAGATAGGGCCAGAACGGCCCCACCCAGAACGGCGTGGGGTCGCGGCGCTGGGCGATGGTCAGCGAGATCATCGACAGGCCGGCAACCCCGAAGGCCATCGTCATCGACGCCGACGCCGCGTCCGTCAGCGGTTCATCGGGTCCCCACACCAGCGGAACGATCCCGACCACGGCGGTGGCGATGCCGATCCCCACCCAGCGGATGCCGGTGGCGGTGGTGACGAGCCGCTCCTTCGGATCGCGGGGCGGGCGACTCATCAGGTCGGGCTCGGGGACGTCGCCCATGATCGCCAGCACCGAGAAGATGGCCACCGCGATCGTGGTGAACAGCAGCATCCCGGGGGTCAGCGCCACACCGTCGTTGATATTGAACGCGGTGGCGGTGAGCATCAACAGCAGGACGCCCAGCATGCCGGTGACCTGGAAGCGGATGTAGGTCGACACCTTGGCGTAGATGTCTCGGCCGAGCTCGACCGCGTGCACCAACGTGGCGAAGTGATCGTCGGTGAGGATCATCCGGGCGGCCTGCTTGGTGACCTCGCTGCCGCTCCCCATGGCCACGCCGATGTCGGCCTTCTTCAGCGCCGCGGCATCGTTCACCGCATCGCCGGTCATCGCCACGATCAGCCCGGTGTCTTGCATCCGGTCGACCAGTCGCAGCTTGTCCCGCGGTGCGACGCGCCCGAACACGTGCAGATGGGGCATCCGCTCGGTCAGTTCGTCGTCGGTCATCTGCTGGAACTCCGGGCCGGTGATCACGCCTTCGCCGAGGCCGAGATCGTCGCCGATCGCCTTGGCGGTCACCGCGTGGTCGCCGGTGATCATCCGCACGTCGATGCCCGCCTCCGACGCGATGCGCACCGCCTCCTTGGCCGACGGCCGCAGCGGATCGATGATGCCCACGAGCGCCACGAACATCAGCTCGTCGACGTACTCCATCGGGTCGCGGTCGCCGTCAAAGGTGTCCGGGTCGAACTGGCGCACGGCGAACGAGAGCACGCGCAAGCCCTTCTCGGAGAGCTCCTGGTTGGCGCCGGCAAGCTCGTCGTGGACCTGTTCGATCGGCACGACCTCGCCGCGCCAGAACGCCGTGGTCGCCCGCCCGAGCAGCACGTCGGGGGCACCCTTCACCAGCTCGACGATCGTGCCCTCGCCTTCCTCGGGGCGATCGTGGAACGTGGCCATGAACTTGTACGCCGAGTCGAACGGCACCTCGGCGACACGTGGATGTTCACGACGGACGATCTCCGCGTCGATGCCCATCTTGGCCGCCAGCACGACCAGCGCCGCCTCGGTCGGGTCGCCGATCACGCCGCCTTCGTCGTCGACGGTGGCGTCGCTGCACAACGACAGCCCGAGCGCCAGCGGGGTGAAGTCGGGAATCTCCTCTTCGGCGCCGTGGAGAATCGCGCCCTGCTTGGAGTAGCCGCCGCCCTCCACCGTGAACCAACGGCCGCCGGCGAACAGGCGCGTCGCCGTCATCTGGTTGAGGGTCAGCGTGCCGGTCTTGTCGCTGTTGATCGCCGAGGTGGCGCCGAGCGTCTCCACGTCGGTGAGGTTCTTGACCACCGCCTTGGCATCGGCCAACCGTTGCGCCCCCGAGCTCAACATCATCTGCACGAACGTGGGCATGCCGCTGGGGATCGCCGAGATCGCGACGGCGATCGCCAACAGCATCAGGTCGTCGAACTCGAGCCCGCGAGCCAACCCGATCACCACGATGATCGCCACGGCCGACCAGGCCACGACGCCGATCCACGTCGTCAGCTGGCCGAGCTCTTGCTGCAGTGGCGAACGCGAGCGCTCGACGCTGCCGAGCATCCCGGCGATCTTGCCCATCTCGGTCGACGAGCCGGTGCCGGTGACGACGATCGTCGCCGTGCCTCGCGACACCGCGGTGTTCTGGTAGAGCATCGACGTGCGGTCGCCGATCGGCGCGTCGGCGTCGGTGGGGCCACCGTCCTTGGCGACGGGCGCGCTCTCGCCGGTGAGCGCCGCCTCCTGCACCTCGAGACTTGCCGACGTGACGATGCGCCCATCGGCGGGCACGAGGTCGCCGGCCTCGACCATCACCACGTCGCCCGGCACGAGATCCACCGCAGGAACCTCGGTCACGCGCCCTTCACGCAGTGCGCGGGCGGTGGGCACCTGCATGCTCTCGAGGGCGTCGACCGTGGCCAGCGCTTTGGCCTCTTGGTTGGCTGCGGTGATCACGTTGAACACCACCAGCACCGCAACGAGGATGCCCGTCGAGGTTTGCCCGATCACGAAGCTGGCGACCGCAACGGCGATCAGCATCAGGTTCATCGGATCGCGCACTGCGCCGCGGACCATCTGCCAGTAGCTCGGCGGCGGCTCGGCCGGGATCTCGTTGGGACCGAACTCGCTGCGCCGCGCGGCGACCGCCGCCGCATCGAGTCCCACGTTGGGATCGACCTGCTGTGCGCCGGCGACATCGTCGGCGGACTGGGCCCAGGCCGGGAGGACGGCAGACGACGGCGAATCGACGGTCACATCAAGCTCCTAGTGCGCGGTGGTCGGTGTGCACGGGCCGATGCTAAGCACATTGCCGCGCTCGCCCGCGACGAGCGGCCAGCGGCGAAGAAATGGTCAGCGCGCGGCGATCGCTCGCCACTCGTCGTCGGTCCAGTGTTGGCGTAGCTCGGAGGTGATGAAGTCCGACGTCCAACGGACCATCTCGATCCACGGCAGATCCGCCGAGGCGATCTCGGTGAAGGCCATTCCGTCGAGCAACAGCGCGGCGTCGTCGATGCCGATCGTGACCGTCCGCGTGGCCTCGAGTTCTTCCTGCGACGCGTTGGCGGCGGGAATGTCGAGCCGTATCTCGAGTTCGAGCACGTGTTCGAGGTCCCAGCGCGGTCCGGATCCCGACTCGTCTGACGACATCGCCCCCGACATCTCTGTGGGCGACATCGCGGTGTCGGTCATGATGCCGAGGATCTGGCCGAGGGCCATGCGTGCCTCGCCGCCCAGTTCGAATGTGCGCGGCGACTGCATCGATCGATCCTCGCGCCGTTCCCAACGTGGCGTCGTGTCTTGCCGTCACGTCGTGCCTTGACTTCAAGTCGTGTTGAAGTCGTACGGTGCGCGCCATGACCACTTCGGACACCGCACAGGCGGCCACGGATGCGCCGCGCGCTGCAATGGATGCGCCCGTCGCCCACCTCGACGATCTCGATGAGGGTTCGTTGAAGATGGTGCGCGTCGACGGGCGGCGCATCTGTCTCGTGCGTACGAGCGATGGGGTCCATGCGATCGACAACGCCTGCCCGCACGAGGGGTACGGGCTCGTGCAAGGCGAGCTCGACGGCGACCTACTCACCTGTGAGTGGCACAACTGGAAGTTCCGGGTGACCGACGGCGCGTGCGTTCAAGGCGAAGAGGGGGTGCGGTCGCATCGTGTCGATGTTGCGGCCGACGGCGCGATCCATGTCACCGTGAATCGTCCCGACCCTGCGGATCTCCGGCCGCAGCTTCGACAGAGCCTGGCCAGCGCGATCGAGCGCGACTATCGCGGGCAGGTCGCCCGCGACGTGGTGCGCCTGCTGCAGGCGAGTGACCATCCGGGCGAGTTGATCTGGCAGGCGGTGGCCTATGGCGCGCCGCGCGCCGAGTTTGGATGGGGTCACTCGATCGCGTCGGCAACCGACTGTCTGGCGATGGTCGATCTCTACGAGGGCGACCAGCGGGCGTTGCCGATCGTGCAGGGGATCGCCGGGATCGCCGAGACCGAGCGCGGTCGCCCGGTGAACGAGCTCCTAGAGCCGGCCGACTCGGCGGACGCCAACCTGGAGGCGTTCCGCCGAGCGGTCGAGGGGCAACAACTGGCCGACGCCCAATCGGTCCTCCTTGCGGCGATCGAGCGCGGCGACGACGCGGCCATGCTGCGGCCCTGGTTCACGGCCCTGGTCGCCGATCACCACTTGTCGTACGGGCACGGCGCGATCTACAGCCAGAAGGCGTTCGAGCTGCTCGACATGATCGGCTGGGATCGCGCGGCGACGGTGCTGCCGCACCTGGTGTCGACGATCGTGTACGGCACGCGCGAAGACCGTCTCCCATACATGCGCCCGTTCATGAGGTCTGTCGGTGCGACCGACCTCGGCGCGGTGCTCGACAGGTTGGCCGAGGGATCGACCGGATGGAGCGACGACGGCGCACTCGCAGGTGTGTTGCTCGGCGGCGACCGCCACGCCGCCGCCGACGCAGTCTTCGCCGCGTTGGCGGCCGGTGCGTCGCTCGACGACGTGCTCGACGTGGTCGTCGACGTCGTGTCCGAGCGCATGCTGCGCTACGACACCAGCGGCGAGTTCGACTTCCACGACGACTTCGGGTGGCTCGACATCACCCACGGACTGACCTATGCCCACGCCGCCCGGTGGCACGTTGCCCAAGCCCGCGCCAGCGGGTTGATCGACGCCGACCTCGTTCGCCTGGTGTTGTTCACCGCGTTCCAGGCGCAGTGGACTGGGCGCCACGAGTGGCACGCGGGGGTCGGCGAGGTCGAGCGCGTCGAGGCGCCGACGAACGATCTCGCCGGCTACGGCGAATCGCTGCAGCGCGACTCGCTGCTCGACGGCACGACCGCATTCATCGTGCACGCCCACGCGGTGAAGACCAGCCGAGCCGCCGCGTTGGAAGCGCTGACCGTCGACTCCGCCCGACCGCTCGATGCGACGGCGCGCTTCTTGGCAGCACCCAAACTGGAACGCTTCGTCGCTGCCACCGTCGCCCGCTCGATCGACTTCCTCAACGGTCGTACCGTGCGCGATCAGTAGCGCTGCGCACAAGCCACACGTCTGCTGTCGGCCCGGCCGAAGGGAATAGGTCGAACAGGGCACGTGTTGAAGATAGTTGTGAGCGCAACAACAACGAATCGCCCGATGGAGCTCGGCCTCGACACCTTCGGTGACGTCACGGTCGACGAGCACGGGCAACGAGTGCCCGATCACGTCGTGCTCGGCCATGTGGTCGACGAGGCGGTGTTGGCCGAGCAGGTCGGCGTCGATGCCTTCGGGATCGGCGAGCATCACCGTCCCGACTTCGCGGTGTCGTCGCCGGAGATGGTGTTGGCGGCGATCGCCGGACAGACCGACCGTATCCGTCTCGGTTCGGCGGTCACCGTCCTGAGCTCGGACGACCCGGTGCGCGTGTTCCAGCGTTTCGCCACGCTCGACGCGGTGTCCGACGGCCGAGCCGAGGTGGTCCTCGGGCGGGGGTCGTTCACCGAGTCGTTCCCGCTGTTCGGTTACCCGCTCGACCGCTTCGAGGAGCTGTTCGAGGACAAGCTCGACTTGTTCGCCACGCTGTTGCGCGAGGAGCCCGTGACGTGGGAGGGGTCGACGCGACCGTCACTCGACGGTCAGCTCGTGGTGCCGCGCACTGCCAACGGCCTTTCGGCGTGGGTCGGTGTGGGCGGCAGCCCAGAGTCGGTGCTGCGCGCAGCGCGCTATGGGCTGCCACTGATGGTGGCGATCATCGGCGGCGAGAGCGCTCGCTTCGAGCCGTTGGTGCGGCTCTACCGGCGGGCGCTCGAGGAACTCGGCCGTCCGTCGTTGCCGGTGGCGGTGCACTCACCCGGGTTTGTGGCGGGCACCGACGACGAAGCGCTCGAGCGCCTGTGGCCGCACTACGAACAGATGCGCAACCGGATCGGCGCCGAGCGCGGGTGGGGGCCGACGAGTCGGGCCGAGTTCGCCCACGCCGCGTCGCCGGCGGGCGCGTTGTACGCCGGCTCGGCGGAGACGGTGGCGACCAAGATCGCCGCCACCGTGCGCACGCTCGGGCTCGATCGCTTCACCATGAAGTACAGCACGGGCACCTTGCCGCACGCCGATCTGCTGGAGAGCATCGAGCGCTACGGCACCGAGGTGATCCCTCGTGTGCGCGAGCTGCTCGCCTACTCGGACGAGTCGGTCGACGGCGGCGTGTCGGTCGACGGCGATGCGCCTGTCCCGCTCGCGGCGAGCACGTCGTAGAGCCGACGCTTCGTGTCGTCGAGGATCTCGCGGGTGGCGTCGAGCTGCTCCGGCGAGCCGAAGCGGCCGATCTGGCGAAGCTGTCCACCGATCTCTGACATGAGGTGGCGCAACTCGCCACGCTCGCCCGAGCCAGCGTCGTCCCACGGTGCGGGAGCGCCTTCGGCGCGGGCCGCTTCGAGCCGGGTGAGCATCGCCTGCCCGTCGTCGGTGAGGGTGAAGGTCCGGGTGCCATCGTCGTCGTCGCTCGCGGTGATCAGCCCGTGGTGTTCGAGCTTGTGCAGCGCCGGGTAAATGGCTCCCGGGCTGGGACGCCACCGTCCGTCGCTGCGCGTCTCGAGTTCGTTGATCAGCTCGTAGCCGTGCATCGGCCGTTCGCCGAGCAGGGTGATCACGCCGTCGCGCAACGCGCCGCGGCGGGCGCGTTGTCGGCGGCCGCCGCCGTGTCGTCCGCCGCGCCGCCAACCGTGTCGGCTGCCGCGGCGTGAGTTGCGTCGAGCACTGCTGTGCGGTGCGTCGTCGGTGTGCAGGTCGTCGTGATGTGAGTGGGGGTGTCGTGAACGATGCATCGTTCTCCTTGCTGATGCCTCGCTGATACTTCTGCAGGCATCGATAGTGTTTCGATATATCGCTACGTTAGCGATATATCGAAACAGACGCAACCCCCCATGTGGCGGCGCCGAGCCCCCTATCGATTGAGCATTCCGTAGGCGTGCGTTGGTCGGAGCTCCATGAGCAGCCGGCCGTCGTCGACCATCGCCTGGCGGTACGCCGGCCAGTCGTCGTGTTCGCCCGACAGCGTGCGGTAGTACTCCACGAGTTGATCGACGGTGGCGTCGTCGGGTGTCGCCGCCACGGGCGTCATCGTCACGTTGGCCTCGACCACCGCGTATGCCCAGAAGTCGTCGCGGTTCACGTGGAGCGATACCTGGCCGGTGCGCCGGGCGTTGCGCGTCTTGGCGCGGTCGTCGGTCACCGAGATGCGGATCACGTCGTCGTCGCCGACGACGTAGACGATGTTCGACGACTGCGGTCGGCCATCGGACTTCGTGGTGATCAAGATGCCTTGGCGGTGGTCGCGCAGAAAGGTGAGTGCGTCATCGAGGTTCATATGGTGATGAACCACATCGGGCGGCGATTCCATCCCGCACCGGCGTCGCGGGACGCGGCATCACGGCGCGCTGCGGCGTGCGGTCACCTCGATCTCCACGAGCATCGCCGGGTCGACCAGTTGGGTGATGGTCATCGTCGCTGCGGGTCGAACGTCGGCGAACACTTCGCGCAACGCCACGCCCACATCGTCCACGTGCGCCGGATCGGTGACGAAGTAGCGGGCGCGCACCACGTCGGCGAGCGCGAACCCTGCGTCCGAGAGCGTCTGGCCGATCGTCGTCAGCGCTTGCCGAGTTTGCGCGATCACGCCGTCCGGCATCGTCATCGAGGCGTAGTCGTAGCCGGTGGTACCCGACACGAAGCACCACTCGCCATCGACCACGGCGCGGGAGTAGGCGAAGTCGTGCTCGAACGGTGAGCCAGTGGATATGTGCCTGCGCGTCATGCGCTCAGTGTCTCAGCGTTGCGTTGCTGCGGCGCGGGCGGATTCGATCTTGGCGGTGGTGAGGCGCGGGCCCGCCCTGGCGAACAGTGCCACCGATAGCGCACCGGCGACGAACCACGGCATGCGCAACGCCATCTCCCGGTCGGTGAACGTTTCGGAGATCACCACGACGAGGCCGCCCAGCAACGCGCCGATCGGCATCATCCCCCAGCCGAAGAATCGGTACACGCTGTTGACTCGACCGAGGAGCCGGTCGGGGATGATCGTTTGCCGCAGGCTCACCGTGATCACATTCCACAACACGGCAACGAGCATGTAGAACCCGAACAGCAGCCACACCCCCGGCCACCACGACAGCAGGCCGACCGCAATGGTCGCCAGGCCGCCCCCGACGAGCGTGACGCCGAGCGATGCGCCGGGGCCGATGCGCGCCGAGATGGCCGACGCCGTCCAACCGCCGACCACGCCACCGACGGCGCCGCCCGTCGACAGCAGCGCGAACTCGGTCGGCGTGGTGTCGAGCACCTCTTGGCCGTACAGCACGAGCGTGGCCATCGACATCGTCCCCAGCATGTTCACCAACCCGAGGGCGATTGCGAGGGGCCGCAAGAGGTCGTGGCGCCACAACCACGACACGCCCTCGCGCAGCTCCTCGCGCCATGGCGCGCGGGGCGTGGCGTTGGTGGACCGAGGTGGCACCGGCCGGATCGTGGCGATCAGCGCCGCGCCCAGGGCGAACGTCGCGGCGTCGACCCAGAACGGCAACGAGAAGGCCACCGCGAGCAGGAGTGCGGCCAGCGGTGGTCCAGCAAAGGTGTTGGCCACCTGCTCCAGGCTCCACAGCCGGCCGTTGGCCTTCTCGAGTTGCTCGGTGTGCACGATCGACGGCATGAAGGTTTGCGCCGAGTTGTCGTAGAGCACCTCGGCGATGCCGAGCAGCAAGGTGGCCAGCAGCACGATGGCGTACAGCGCCATGTCGGTCGGGATCACGGTTGCCGGATCCGTAATCGCGTCGGGGCCGGGGAGCACGTCTTGCCGAGCCAGGACCACCATTGCGACCAACGCGGTCAGCACCGCCCTGACGACGTTGGCGATCACCATCAACGTGCGCCGGTCGTAGCGATCGGTGACCACGCCTGCCGGAAGGCTGAACAGCAACCACGGAAGTCGTTGCACCACGCCAACGGTGGCGATCAGCAACGGGTTGCGGGTGATCGCCGACGCCAACCAGGGGTACGCGATCAAGCCGATCCCGTCGCCGAGGTTGGAGATCGTCGATGCCCCGAGCAGGCGGAAGTAGTCGCGGCCCAGGCGATCCGGGCGTGGCGTGCGGGTGTCGCTGGCGACGGGTCCGGTGTCCTCGTTCACGGTGTCCTCGCTCACGGCGCCCCCTCGTCGGGATCTGGGAGCACCGGAAGGTCGGTCGGGTAGACCGCGGCGACGAACCCGTACATCGTGTCGCCCTGCCGGGGTCGCCGGGTGAGCTCCTCGGCCAACGCGACGACCCGTTCGAAGAATTCTTCTGCGTCCTCGCGCCGTAGCCGCACGTGACGCATCGTCTCCATGTACTCCTCGCCCAGCTCGGGATCGATCTCGCTGGCCGCAGTGGCCAGAAACCTCCCGGCCTTGGTCGCCTTGGCGCCTGGCGAGATGATGAAGGTGCGACCCGTGCGGCCGTAGAACCGCTCGTCGATCGCCCGAACGCGGCGGGTGCGCACCACCGCAAGCAGTCCCGCATCGACCAGTGCATCGACGTGGTAGGCGAGCGACGACTTCGGTCGGTCGAGCGCGGCGGCGAGCTCGGTGACGGTCACCGCTCGCTCGAGGGCGAGATCGAGAATCTGACTGCGCAGCGGATCGGCGATCGCCTTCAGCTGGGCGGGTTCGGTGACGAGCACCTCGTCGGCCAACTCGTAGTTCGGGGACATGCGGGGCACATTAGACGAGTTTTGCCGAATGATCGAGAAATATCGGACGTTTGTCGACAGTGCGCGAGCGCATGGCCGGTGCCCGGACGCGACGACGCCCGACCGTCGGGGGGTGTCGGTCGGGCGTCGTATGGGGGTTGTTGGGGGGTGTGCTCAGTACAACCGAGCACACCCCCCAACCCATTCCGTTCTGTTGAGAAAATCCGGCGCGAGGCGCCGGATTTCCCGGTTTTTTGGTCAGTCAGCGGGGGTGTCTGCTGGCGTGTCGGCAGTGGTGTCGATCGCTGGCTGGTTGGCGCGCACGGTGATCTTGCGCGGCTTGGCCACCTGGGCGATCGGGATGCGCAGCGTGAGCACGCCGTCGTGGTAGTCGGCTTCGATGCCTTCGGCGTCGAGGCCCTCGCCCAGGCTCACCTGGCGGCGGAAGCTGCCGCGATGGCGCTCGGCGAAGTACACGCGGTCGCCGTCTTCGCGGGCGCTCGAGCGCTCGGCCGACACCGTCAGCACGTTGCGCTCGACCGAGATGTCGATCGAGTCGGCGGCAACGCCGGGGAGATCGAGATGCACCCACACGTCGTCGCCGCGGCGGTACGCGTCCATCGGCATCGGACGGCCGGCGTCCCAGCTGCGTGGGTCGCGCTGGTTGAACAGAGCGTCGAGTTCACGGAAGGGAGAGTTCTGCAGGAGCATGTGGGGACCTCGCTGGAGTGATGTGGTGGATGTGCGATGACCATCCTAAGCATCCAGCAGAAATCTTGACAACCCGTGACTTAGAAGATCTGCAGGTCACCCGCGGGCGATACGCCCGCGCATCGCCAGGCTGGCCAGCCCGAAGCTGACGACCAGTACGCCGAGCGTGGCGCCGACACCGGCGGCGAGCGTGTCCCACTCCCATCCGTCGCTGATCAGCGCCCGCAGTCCGGCCAAGACATAGGTCACCGGGTTGTACGTGGCGATGGTCGCCAACCAGCCGGTGAGTGCCTCTTCGGGAAGGAACGTCGTGGTCAAGAAGGCGAACGGGAAGAACAAGATGAAGCTCGAGTTCACTGCCGCCGGGTTGCCGGTTTTGAGCGCGATGGCGTAGGGGAAGCCGGCGAAGGCCAGGCCCCACAGCGCGCCGTACAAGATGAACACGGCCATTCCGATGATCCCGGTGGTGAACGACACGCCGAGCAACAACCCCAAGATCAGCACCGGCACGGCGAGGAGCACGACAGCCAAGAAGTCGGCGGCCATCAGCCCGAGCAGCAGTGCGGGGCGGCGAATCGGCGTGAGCAGCAGACGATCGAAGTACCCGCTCTGGATGTCGGTAACGAGCGCGCCCGCCCGAGAGATCCCGGTGACGGCGAAGATGATCGCGACGGGCAGCTGGAACGCCTTGAAGTCGGTCACCGTGCCCGATGCCTGGGCTAGGTCCTGCAGTGCGCCGACGTTGACGATGTAGAAGAACACCGGCGTGACCAGCGCGGGGATGAAGAACTCGGGCTCGCGGAACATGCCGCGCACCGCGCGGCGGGCCACCGTGGTGAGATCGTGGGCGAACGACGCGCGACGGGCGAGCGGTTCATCGCCGAGCCGGCCGCCGAGCGGATCGGGTGCGGTGGTTGTGGTGTCGGCACTCATGCCGTGACCTCCTCGGTGTCGGAACGACTCTGGTCGCTGGTGAGATGGCTGCCGGTGACCTGCAAGAACACGTCGTCGAGCGTCGGCGTGCGCAGGGTGAGCGAGCGCACCGGTACTCCGCAGCCGTTGAGCGCCACGGCGACGTCGGCGATCACCGCCGCGCCGTCGGGTGTGGCCAGCGACAGCTCCTGCCCGTGCAGGTCGACCTCGTCGACCTGATCGAGGGCGGTGAGCGCGGCAACCGCGGCATCGGGTTCGCCGTCGACCTCGGCGACGATGAGGTCCTTGCCGATCATTCGCTTCAGCTCGCCGGGGGTTCCTTCGGCCTCGATCCGCCCGGACGAGATGATGCCCACCCGGTGGGCGAGCTCGTCGGCCTCTTCGAGGTATTGCGTGGTGAGGAAGATCGTCATGCCGAACACGTCGTTCAATCGACGCACTTCGGCCCACACCGCCGAGCGGCTCGCCGGGTCGAGCCCGGTCGTCGGCTCGTCGAGAAACAGGATCTGTGGCCGGTGGATCAACGACATCGCCAGGTCGAGCCGGCGGCGCATGCCGCCCGAATACGACTCGACCCGGTCGTCGATCGCCGTGCCGATGTCGACCAGGCCGATCACGTCGTCGAGGCGAGTGGCGACGTCGTTCGGTGTCAAGCCGTAGAGCTGTCCCTGTAGCTGGAGCAGCTCGCGGCCGGTTTGTTTCCCGTCGATCGACGCGTCTTGCAAGGCCACGCCGATCCGCAGCCGGATGTCGCCCGGCTGGGTGTCGACGTCGAACCCGGCCACCGTCGCCGACCCCGAGGTGGGTCGCAGCAAGGTGCACAGCATCTTGACCGTGGTCGACTTGCCGGCTCCGTTGGGTCCGAGGAACCCGTAGATCTCGCCGGCCTTGATGTTCAGATCGATTCCGTCGACGGCGTCGTTCTCGCCGAACGTCTTGCGCAACTCGTGTGCGGTGATGGCAGCCTCCATGGGCTGCATCATGTCAAGAGGGTGCGCGCTTCGCGCCGCTCGTTACGAACAGCAGGTGCCGCTCGAGGCGTTGGCGCCGAGATCGTCGCCGGTGTCGAGCACGGTGTCGAGCGGAGTGTCGAGCACCGTGTTGTGCATCTGTTCGGCATCGCCGTGGCGCACGTACCACTCCCAGCGGGCACCTTCGGGTGAGGTCACCCAGGTCTCGGTCTTCTCGGCGTAGCAGCACACGGTGTCGTCGACGCCGGTGGTGTCGATGCCCGAGCGGGTGAGGCGCTGTTCGGCATCGGTCACCTGCTCGCTTCGCTCCACCTCGACGCCGAGGTGGTTGAGGTGGGCGAACTGCGCATCGTCGGCGCCGTCGGGGTGCTCGAACAGCACCAGCTTGAGCGGCGGCTCGGCGATGGCGAAGTTGGCGTAGCCGGGACGGGTTCGGGCCGGCTCGGCATCGAACATCTTCGAGTAGAAGTCGATCGCCTCATCGAGGTTGCGGACGTTGAGGGCAAGTTGCAGGCGCATGCCGCCACCATACGCGTCGTATCGATAACCGTCAATATCGAAGATCATAAATATCTATTGATTTCGATACGTGCCCGTCGGGAGCGTCTCTGCGCACTCTGCACGGCCGCGTCGGGGCCCGAACGGTGCCACAGTGTGGTGATGAGCTCGCCGGCTGCGCTGTACCTCCAAGACGCCCACTCGATTGCCGAGGGGATCGATCTCGTGCGGTATGCCGAGGCGAAGGGCTTCGACGCCGTGTGGCAAGCCGACAGCCGGCTCGTGCGCGACGCGATCGTGCCGATGGCGGCCTTCGCGGCGACCAGCGAATCGATCCGTATCGGGTCGGGGGTGGTCGATTGCTGGACGCGCAACCCGGCGCGGCTGGCGTCGACGTTCTCCACCCTCGACGATCTCGCGCCCGGACGCATCATCTGTGGGATCGGGGCGTGGTGGGACCCGCTAGCCGCCAAGGTCGGCATCGAGCGGGCCCGCCCGCTCACCGTGATGCGCGAGGTCGTCGCCGCAGTGCGCGGTTTGCTGAACAACGAAACGGTGACCATCGACGGTGCCTACGTCCACCTCGACGGTGTCGAGCTCGACTACGTCCATCAGGCGCGGCGACCAAAGAACGTGCCCATCTACATCGGGGCCACCGGCATGCAGATGATGGAGCTCACCGGAGAAATCGCCGACGGGGTCGTGCTCAACTACCTGGTGTCGCCCGACTACAACCGGCGGGCGTTCGATGCGCTCGCCGTAGGTGCCGCCAAGGCCGGTCGATCGATCGACGAGCTCGACCGACCCCAGCTCGTGGTGTGCTCGGTGGATCGCGATCGTGGCGCCGCGCTCGATGCCGCCCGGCTGTTGGTCACCCAATACCTCGGGCAGCAGCCGCACATCATGGCGGCCTCTGGTGTGCCGCAGGATCTCCTCGACGAGATCGGCAAGGTGCTCACCTGGCCGGCGACCAACGAGGAGGTGCGCGCGGCGAGTGCGTTGGTACCCGACGAGATCGTGCAGATGATCACCGCCTCGGGTACTCCCGACGAGGTGCAGGGCAAGGTGGCGCAGTACCTCGATGCGGGCGCCACGTGCCCGATTCTCTACCCGCTCGGCGACGACGTGCGGCTGATGATCGACGTCTTCAGCCGGGTGTAACGCGGTGTCAGGAGGCCGCGCGGTTAGGTGACCATCCACCGGTCGGTGGGTTGGCCCGGTTTTGATACCGGGTGCGACCAATCACAACCGACCGGGGAGGTCACCCACATGATGCGCGCTCTTGACCGTGAAGTCCACGATGCGGTGTTCGACACCATCCGCGGACTGCTCCCAGAACCACCCACGCATCCGCTTGGTTGTCACCGTCCACGCATCGACGACCTGGTGTGTTTGCGTGGTCTCTTGATCCGATTGGTGACCGGGGTGTCGTGGGAGACCGTGGAGTACTTGATGTGCTACATCGTGTCGGACACCACGCTGCGGGCTCGCCGCAACGAATGGATCGATGCCGGCGTGTTCGATGAACTGCTGCATGAAGCACTCGCGGCCTATGACCGCATCATCGGTATCGACCCCGCCCACATCACCATTGACGGCAGCGAACACCTCGCCCCATGCGGAGGCGAGAACACCGCTGCGGGCCCTAAAACACACGGCCGTTTGGGTTGGAAGTGGTGTGTTGGGGTCGACGCCAACGGCATCCCGATCAGCTGGGTCCTCGATGGCGCCAACCGACAGGACTACCGGTTACTGCAACCGACCCTCGACGAGCTGACCGCACATCCCACCACCACACGGATCGGCACCCTGCACCTCGACCGCGGGTTCGGCTACAAGTCACTGCCCACCAAACTCGCCGGCTACCAGATCGACAACGTCAACGTGATCCCCCGCAACCAACCCGGCCAAGGACGCATCCCGCTCGTCGGGTTCGGACGCCGCTGGGTCGCTGAACGCACCCACTCCTGGTTCACCAACTACGGCCAACTCGCCCGCAACACCGACCGTCGAACAACCCACCGCCACGCCGCCCTCGCCCTCGCCACAGCGCTCCTAATCACCGCCAAACTCATCGACCACCGCAACACCAACTACCGCCCTATCCGCTGACCCTCCAGACACCACCGTTACACCCGAGTCGGGCGTCGTGCACGGCCGGCTCTAACGTCGACGGGCATGCGGATCACCTTGCCGTCGGGAACCGAGGCCGAATTCGAGCGTCCAGCGGAGCGCCCGACGATGGGACTGGTCATCGCCCCCGACATCTTCGGGCTGCGCCCGCTCTACGACTCGATGGTCGGCCGCATGTGTTCGGTGTGGAACATGTCGACCGTCGCCGTGGAACCGTTTCCTGGGCGCGACCTGCCCGACGATGCCGATCCGCGCATGGCTGCGGTTGCCGAACTCACCGACGCCGACCACCTGCGCGACCTGGAAGAGGCGGCCGACGCCACTGGGTGCGACACCGTCGGGCTAATCGGGTTCTGCATGGGCGGGATGTACTGCTTCCGCTCGGCTGTCAGCGATCGCTTCGCGCGCATCGCCAGCTTCTACGGCATGATCCGCGTTCCCGAGGATTGGAAGGGTCCGGGCCACGGCGAGCCGCTCGACGCGCTGGCGGCGGGGCAGGACGACCGAGTGTTGGCGATCATCGGCGACCTCGATCCCTATACACCGCCCGACGACGTCGCTGCGCTGGAAGCGACCAACGTCACCGTGGTGCGGTACCCCGAAGCCGATCACGGCTTCGCTCACGACGCGCTCCGCCCGGCGCACCGTCCCGACGACGCGGCCGATGCCTTTGCCCGCGCCGAGCAGTGGCTGCTCGGCGCAGTGGGCGCGTAGCGGGTCGTCTGCTCAGCGAGCGCGCAGTTCCAGGCGGTCGCGCTGCACGATCACGTAGGTGCGGTCGTGCTGCTCGAGCCAACCGAGGCGGATGAAGCTCGAGATCGCTTTGTTCACCCGCTCGCGTGACGCACCGACCATCCCGGCGAGCTCTTCTTGGGTAACGGGCAGCGTGAACTCGTCGTCGCCGTCGGCGAGTTCGAGCAGGCGCTTGGCGGTACGACCGGTGACGTCGAGGAACACCGAGTCGGCCAACGCTTCGTCGGTGGTGCGGATGCGCTGGGCGAGCAGGCGGGTGACGTTCCACAACAACTTCGGGTTGTCGTCGAAGATCGACAACACCACGTCGTAGGGCACCGACAGCATCGTCGTCGGCTCGAGGGCGCGTGCCGACGCCGACCGGGGGCCGTCGTCGAGCATCCCCATCTCGCCGAACAGATCGCCTTGCTCCATCAGCGCAACCACGCTTTCGCGGCGATCGATCGGGTTGGTGATGGCAATCGCCACTCGCCCGCGCAGTACGAGGAACAGTGCCGACGGCGGATCGCCCTCGCGGAACAACACGTCGCCGCGGATCAGATGCAGCTCGGTGCCGGCGTCGGCAACTTTCTGCAGCGCGAGCGGGTCGGCGTCGGCGAAGAAGTCGGTGCGGACGAGGTCGTCGACGTGAGCCATGACGTCGGTCACGGTACTACCCTGCGGCGATGTGGCGAACGCCGGGCCCGAGGTGGCCGAGCGGGTGTGGACGATCGTGGTTGCCGGAGGCTCGGGGACACGGTTCGGCGCCCCCAAGCAGTACGCGTCGCTGGGCGACGAGCGGGTGATCGATCGCTCGCGCGCGGTCGCCGCCGAAGCCTCCGATGGTGTCGTGGTGGTCGTTCCACCGGCCGACGCCGACCACGAGCGCGGCGTCGCTGGTGGCGACACGCGCACCTCATCGGTGCGCAACGGCTTGGCCGCGGTGCCCAACGAGGCGACGATCATCTGTGTGCACGACGCCGCCCGTCCCCTTGCCGACGTACATGTGTATGCGCGGGTGATCGATGCGGTGCGCAGCGGCGCCGATGGGGCGGTGCCCGTCGTGCCGGTGGTCGACACGATCAAGGTGATCGACGGCGACCGCGTACTCGACACTCCAGCGCGCGACCAGCTGGCGGCAGTGCAGACGCCGCAGGCATTTCGGGCGAGCGCGCTGCGTGCCGCCTACGACGGCGTGGTCGAGGCGGCCAGTGACGACGCAGCGCTCGTCGAGCGATGCGGCGGTGATGTGCGGGTGGTCGCCGGGAGCGACGACGCCCGCAAGATCACCCACCCCGACGACCTCGAGTGGGCGCGTCAGCGCGTCGCTGCCGGGGGCCCCGCATGAGCATTCAGGACGTGCGCGTCGGGCAGGGGTTCGACGTGCACCGGTTCAGCGACGACCCGAGCCGCATGTTGGTGCTCGGTGGCTGCGAGTTCCCCGATTCGCCCGGCCTCGAGGGCCACAGCGACGCCGATGCGATCGCCCACGCGTGCGCCGACGCGCTCCTCGGAGCGGCCGGGCTGGGCGACATCGGTATGCACTTCCCCGACACCGATCCTCGATTCGCCGGCGCCGACTCGATGGTGTTGCTCGACCACGTCGTGTCGCTCCTCGGCGACGAGGGCTGGTCGGTCGTCAACGTGCATGCGTCGGTGATCTGTGAGCAGCCGAAGCTGGCACCCCGGCGGGCGGAGATCGAGGCGTCGCTCACTGGCCGAGTCGGGGGTCCGGTGTCGGTCACCGGCAATCGTGCCGAGGGGCTGGGCGCCATCGGTCGTCGTGAGGGCATCGCCTGCTTGGCGGTGGCGCTGATTGCACGGCAACCATCAGCAGTGGAGCAATGATGAGCGTCGGGCAGTCATGAGCGGTCGCAGCAACTCTTCGCGAGGCAGCGGTCGGGGGTCGGGAAACAAGGCCCGCGGCGGCCGCGGCGCGAGTCGCGGATCGAAGGGATCCGGCACGGGCCGACGCAGCGGGGGTACCTCGAGCGGCGGGGGCCGTGGCGGGCGTCCACGGTCGGGGCGGTGGATCGAAGCGGCGCGAGGCGGGGCTCGGCGGTCGTCAGATCGAGGGTCGTCACGCGGTGCGCGAGTTGCTGATCGCGCGGCGCCGCAAGGTGGAACGGGTGTGGATCGCAGCCGAGCTCGAAGGCGACAGCGGCGTCGCCGACATCGTGGAGATCGCCGCTGCGCAGCGCGTCCCGGTGGAGTATGTCGGCGGGGCGCGTCTCGATCGCGAGGCGCGCAGTGAAGCACCGCAGGGCGTACTGGCGATGGCTGCGCCCTTGCCCGACGTGGAGCTCGAGTCGCTGCTCACCACTTCGAACGCGGCGTCGAACGCGGCGTCGAGCACGCCGCCGTTGCTGGTGGCGCTCGATCACATCACCGATCCGGGCAACTTCGGAGCGATCGTGCGGGTGGCCGACGGTGCCGGCGTGACCGGGCTGATCGTGCCGCAGCACCGTGCGGTGCACATCACGCCGACGGCGGCCAAGGCGTCGGCGGGGGCGATCGAGTACGTGCCGATGGCGCTCGTTGGCGGCCTACCGACCGCGTTGCGTCAACTGAGCGAGCGCGGAGTGTGGTTGATCGGGCTCGATGACCGCGGCGCGCGGTCGGTGTTCGATGTGGGTGAATTCGCAGGTGAACCGGTATGTATCGTCCTCGGAGCGGAGGGCGCAGGGCTCACGCGTCTGGTGCGCGAGCGGTGTGATGTGCTTGCCTCGATCCCGATGGCCGGGCAGGTCAGTTCACTGAATGTTTCGGCTGCGGCCGCCGTTCTCTTTGTACGAACTCTCAAGATCGCGACATCGGCTGCCGTAGCATTGGCATGATGGCGGTCGCAAGTTTGCACCGACGGAGCGGGACGCCGTCGATGTCCGATGACATCGACGTCGGTGTACCCGCAGATCCCCTCGGCGGGCGTCGTCGTTTGGACGACGCGCCTTTATCGCCGGCGCTGCTGGCGCGGCGGCCGGAACCGCGGTCTCCACGCTCGGTCTGCCACAGGGCGTCGCCGGTGCCGCGGTCGAACCCGGAGCGAGCTACTTCACGCCGGTCGACCCGCAACGCCTGTGCGACACGCGCGACCCCTCAGAGGGCGTCGGCTTCCGCACGGTGGGCACCCGCACGATTCGCGTCCAGGTCGCCGGTGCGTTCGACGTCCCCGACGACGCGATTGCGGCCGTGCTCACCGTCACCGCGGTCAACCGCAAGAACGGCGGCACATCTTCGTCACGGCGTATCCCGCCGGCGAGTCGCGGCCCGAGGCGTCCAACCTCAACTGTGGTTTCTTCGACGAGCGCGTCGCCAACCTGGTCACGGTCAAGCTCGGCGCCGGCGGCTACGTCGACATCTACTACCACGGCCCGGCCTACATCATCGTCGACGTCGCCGGGGTGTACCGCCCGACGTCGAGCGCGGTCAACGAAGGTCGCTTCGTGCGCGTTGCCCCGGTGGTGCGCGCCCTCGACACGCGGCTCACCGGTCAGCGGCTCGGCCGTGGCGGCACGGTGCGCTGCAACCTGAACGGGTTGGTCAGTTCGAGTGCCATCGCGGTGGTGGCCAACCTCACGGCGGTCAATGCCAATTCGCAAGGCTTCGTGCAGGCCGTGCCGGCGGGTACTCCCACCGGCGGGAGCTCGAACCTCAACCCAGCTGCGGGCGACACCCGCGCAGTGGGCATCATCACCAAGCTGAACACCGTCAACGGTGTACGCGGCATCGACATCTTCAGCTCGAAGGGCTGCGACATCATCGTCGACGTCGCCGGCTACATCACCGGCCCCGACGACCCGTCGTCCGACGTCGGACTGTTCGTGCCGATGTCGCCGCTGCGCGTCCTCGACTCGCGCAACAACCGCCAGCGGTTGTGGCCGGGATGGACGCGCACCGTCGGCATGCCATCGCCCATCAGCAGCCGCGCCCAGGCGGTGTCGGCCAACCTCACCGTCACACAGACGATGAACAAGGGGTTCTTCACGCTGCTCGCCGCGCAAACGCGGCGCCAAGAGGTGTCCAACCTCAACGCGATGCGCCCCGGTCACACGTTGGCCAACCATGCGGTGGCGTCGATCAGCAGTAAGGGTCTGTCGTGCTACTCGCACAAGGGCGGGCACATCGTGATCGACCTGAGCGGCTGGTTCACCGGTACGCCGTCGTCGATCACCACCAGCGAGCCGTACAACCCGCCGCCCCCGGCGATCAGCCCGCCGTGGGTGATCAACGTGCCCGGCATGGGTCTGACCAGCCGGGTGTACGACGGTTCACCCGATCCGATCGTCGACCGCGGCGACTCGTGGCACTGGACCGGCACCGGCAACATCGGCCAAGGCGCGGCCAACGCCATCTTCGGTCACCGCACCGAGGCGGGTGGCCCGTACCGCAACCAGCACTTCCTCGGCGCAGGCCAGCGAATGACGGCGCTCACCGCCGACAACCGCCGCTACACCTACGAGATGGTGGCCGAGTACATCACGAGCGAGTTCGCCAACGACATCCTCGGTGCCACTCGCCGGATCAGCGGCCAGGAAACCGTGTCGCTCATCGCCTGCACGTTGCCCAACCGACTGCCCACGTCGCTGCGCTGGCGGATCATCTCGACGTTCCGCCTCGTCGACTGGGAAGACCTCGGCTGACGCGACCAGCGTCTCCCCGAAATCCTGGGGATCCCGCGCGCCGGGCGCGCGATTCCGACAGGAGAACGGGTTGCTCCTCCCCATAATCCTGGGGATTCTGCGCGCCGGGCGCGCGATTTCGACAGGAGAACGGGTTGCTCCTCTCCGTAATCCTGGGGATTCCGCGCGCCGGGCGCGCGATTCCGACAGGAGAACGGGTCAGATGGCGAGGAACAGTGCGCCGAACGCAGCGATCGCGACCATGGCCGTGCCGAGGGCGATCGCCAGCGGATAGCGCCGACGCCGCGCGGCGGTACTGACCGGATCGTCGCTGGTCGACTCGTGCCACGACAGTTGCTCGACTGCGACCGTAGGGGCCGGCCAGGGACATGTGACGCGCAGCTCGACGACGCGTGTTGCCGGGTCGGGCGGTGGCCATGTTGCGAGCACGAGCGCGCCCGGCGCCGCAACAGGGGGTGCCCAACTGGTCGTCACCTGATCGATTGTTGCAGCGCCTGCGGCGCCGTTGGTGGATGCTCTAGGCCTGTCGCGCCCGCGTACGCCGGCTCCCCACGGCCAGGGCCGCGCCGATGGCGAGGATCGCAGCGCCGATCAGCGCCAGCTGGATCGGGTTGTTGCTACCGGTATCGGGCAGTGGGTTGGGGAGCCCGAACAGGTTCGTCACGGTGAACGCCACCGTGCCGCCGTCCTGGATCATGACGTTCGACGGACTGATCGTCGGCGGCCCGACCGCACCGCCGAACGGCGGTACCTCACGCACCGTGCAGTTCGCCCCGACCGGGATGCCGTCGACGGTGGTCGACAGGCTGGGCAGGTCGATCTGCGGGACCGAGGGTTGCGGATCCATCAGCTGGCCGAGGAACGTGCATTCGAGGGTGAACAAGAACGGGCCGGTGGCGAGCAGCGCGCCGGGTCCGGTGATCTCCTTGCCGATCACCAGTGATCCGGTGCCGAAGGTGTTGGTGATCGTCACCTCGATCGCGGCGGTGCCGGTGATCGTCACCGGCTGGCTCGGCGAGATCGCAACATCCTGTGCTCCGTGCGCCTCAGTCTCGGTGACGGTGCAACTCGACCCGATCGGGATGTCGGCCACCGTGTCGGAACCGTTCGGTGCGTCGAGTTCGAGTTCCTGGGGGAAGCCTTCGAGTCGCCGGCCGTCGATCGTGCAATCGACCGAGGCCAGGAACACGGTGCTGTCGGGTACGAAGCCCGACCCGTCACCCGCGAGGACCTTGTCGACGACGAGCGAACCGAGCCCGATCGTGTTGGTGACGGTGACGTCGACCGAGATCGGCGACTCACCTTCCAGCACCACGGTCTGACCCGGCGCATACGTGACGTCGGTGGCGCCGTTCGTTTCGAGTTCGGTGACGGTGCATGACGATCCCGGTGCCTGGCCTGCGACGATCGCTGGGTCGTCGACCCCGAAGGTGACCACCCCATCGAATCCGGTGGCGGGTCCATCCGCCGGCGGGGTGCACACGACACGCGCGGTGAACTGCGTTTCCGGTGGCACGTCGCCGGCGCCAGGACCGTCGAGCGCTTTGAGCACTCGCAGCGCCGCGGAATCGAACGTGTTGCTCACGACCACTCGCACGGGGATCTGACCTTCGTTCGGCACGACGACCGTGTCGGGCACGATCGACACCGAGTTGGCACCGTTGTTGTCGGTCTCGACAATCGTGCAGGTCGACCCCGACGGCACCGGTCCGATCACGGTGGGCGGCCCCTCCTCACCCGGGTTGCCGGATGAGATGGTGGTCATCAACGGATCGAAGCCCGGGATCTCGCCCTGGACCGGGTAGGGCGTGGGGTACGAGCACGTCACGTCGATCGCGAAGTTGGTGCCTGGTGCGATCAGATCGGCGAGCTCGCCGTCGACGATCTTGACGATGTCGAACTGGCCGTCGAGGTAGGTGTTGGTCACGGTGACCTCGACCGGCTCGGTGCCGGAGGTGATGGTCACCGGGTTCGGCTCGATGCTCACCTCGTCGGCGCCTTGTTGATCGGTTTCTTCGACGGTGCACTCGGCGCCGATCGGCAGGCCTTCGATGTTGATCGGGTTGTTGACGTTGAACTCGAGGTTGGCGTCGTACACGGTCTGGCCTTGGAAGGTGCACACGACGCGAACGGCGAACAACGTGCCCGGTGGCACGAACGACGCGCCGCCACCGTCGATGACCTTGGTGATGCGCAGGTCGCCTTCGCTGAACGTGTTGGTCACCGTGGCCTGGGCGAACGGCTCATCGACGGTGTCGACGATCAGCGGGTTCGGCGTGATCACCACGTCGCTTGCGCCCTGGTCGTCGACTTCGACGAACGAACACGACGAGCCTGGCGGCACGCGCCCGAACTCCGTGGCTGGGCCGGGCTGTCCGTTCGCACCCGAGAACACGTCGAGTTCGAGTTGGTCGAAGCCCGGCACGATCCCTGGTGCGGCCGGATGATTCGCCGGGAACGAGCAGGTCACGGCGACGACGAAGGTGGTACCCGGCGGAACGGTTCCGGCCTGCGGGCCGTCGACCACCTTGACGATCTGGCCGCTTGCCCCGGGATAGCGGTTGATCACGGTGATCGTGATCGGCTCTTGCGGGTTCTCCTCGATCGTCACGCTCCCGGAGCGGAACGGATCCGATGGATCGTTGGGGCCGGGGGACGTATGGCGGAACGAACGTCGGTGGCGAGACAGCACCGTTGGTGTCGGTCTCGGAGGCGAAGCACTCGGCACCCACCGGGAGCCCGGTGATGGTCTCGGACAGACCGTTGGGCGTCGTGAGCACCACATCGGTTGGATAGCCGGGCAGACGCACCCCGCCGAGCGAGCAACTGACCACGATGAGGTACTCGGTGCCGTCGGGCACCAAGTCGGCGAGCTCGCCCGTGACGTCCTTGGTGATCGTGAGCTCGCCGACGGCGAAGGTGTTGGTGATGGTCACGTCGACCAGGACCGGGTCGGTCGCTCCCTCCACGACGAACTCGCCCGACGGGTTGATCGACACGTCGGCGCCGAGTGAATCGGTCTCGGTGACTTCACACGTGGCGCCCACCAGGATCCCGGAGATCTCGACGGGGGAGCCTGCGCTGATCGGCACGGTCACGTCGATGCCGTCGGGTCCGCTCGGGCCGTTCCACGTGCACACCACGCGCACGGGGAACTGCACGCCTGGTGGGACCAAGGGCGCGCCGGGGCCGTTGATGATCTTGCTGATCAGCAGACCAGCCTCTTCGTAGGCGTTGGTCACCGTGGCCGTTGCTGGCACTGTGGTGCTGTCGATCGTGTAGTTGTCGGGCTCGATCGTGATCGTCGATGCGCCGTTCGAGCCCGTCTCGACGAACGTGCACGGCGTGCCGAGGGGCAACGGACCGAACGGCGTCGGCGGGCCCGCTTGGTCGGGCGGGCCGGCGATGATCTCCAATTCAAGCGGGTTGAATCCGGGGATCGGGTTGCCGCCGAGCCCGCCGGGGAAGTCGCTCGGGTACGAACACGTCGCCTCGACGGTGAACGGGGTGCCCGCTGGAATCAGCTCGCCGGCGAGCGGGCCGGTGGTCACTTTGACGATCTCGCCGTTGCCGAGGTCGTACACGTTGGTGACGAGGACTTCGACCGGGTCTTGCAGGTCGTCGGTCACGGTCGCCGTCGGATCGGGAGTGATCACGACGTCGTCGGCGCCCTCTGGGTCCGGCTCGCTAATCGTGCATTCGGCGCCGACCGGGAGGCCACCGTTGCCGTTCGGCAGTCCGCCCTCGCCAACGCGCACCGGTAGGCCGGGACCGCCGGCCACGCCGGACAGCAGGACCACCGAGAGCGGGGAGAAGCCAGGGATGTCGCCCTGCGCCGGATAGCCGGCGGGGTACGTGCAATCGACGTTGACGGTGTACGGCGTGCCCGGCGGGATGAACCCTTCGCCGCCGTCGTCGACGGCTTTGCGCAACAGCAACGCACCGACGGGATAGCTGTTCTCGACGGTGACGAGCGTCGGTCCGCCCTGTTCGCCGACGGTGATCGTGTCGGGCGTGATGACGACCGACCCCGCTCCCTGCTGATCACTCTCGGTGATCGTGCAGGTCGAGCCAACTGGGAGCTGACCGGAGGACAGGAAGTCGCCGTCTTCGATCGTGAGCATTCGAGGATCGAAGCCCGGAATCTCTCCCGACGCAGGCCAACTCGGCGGATACGAACACGTGATGTCGACGACGAACTGCGTACCGGACGGCACCAGCCCGGACGGGTCGACGACGTCCTTGGTGATCAGAAACTGGTCGGTCTCGAATTCGTTGGTCACCGTGACTTCGACGGTGCCCTCGCTCTCCGGCGTGATCGTGACTGGCTGGTCGGGTTCGATCGAGATGTCGGACGCCCCGGCACTGTCGGTCTCGGTCACCGTGCATTCGGCGCCAGCCGGGATGCCCTCGAGCGTCTCTGTGAGGTCGTTCGGCGTCGTGACCACGATGTCTTGCGGGTAGCCGTCGACCTGCCCGCCCGCGAACACGCAATCGACATTCACCGTGAACTGCGTGCCAGGCGGCACGAGACCCGTGCCGTCGTCCTCGACGTCTTTGCTGATCTCCAGCGAACCGGGCGCGAAGGTGTTGGTGATGGTCATGTCGACCGACACCGGTTGTGTCGGACCCTCGAGGATCACCGTCTGACTTGGCTGGTAGGTCGTGTCGGAGGCGCCTTGGTCGTTCGTCTCCTCGACGAAGCAAGAGGCGCCAACGGGTTGATCGTCGACGATGTACGCGTTCGGCTCACCGATGCCGAAGGTGACCGTCTCGTCGAACGTGGTCTCGGTATTGAACGTGCATGTCACCGCAGCTTCGAACTCGGTGTCGGGCGGTACCTGCGCGCCACTGGAATCGATCACCTTCCAGATGCGCAGCGCCGCAGGATTGAAGGTGTTGGTGACCACGACCTCGATGGGCCCCTGCTGCGACGCATCGACCACGATCTGGTCGCTGGGGGTGAACTCGACCACGGTGGCCCCGTTGTCGTCGGTCTCCGCGAAGTCGCAGGTCGTACCGTCGGGCAGCGGACCGATGTCGACTGGCGGGCCCGGCTGGCCGTTGGCGCCCGACAGCACCTCGACCTCGAGTGGGTTGTAGCCCGGCACGACTCCTTGCACCGGGAATCCAGTCGGGAACCGGCAGGTGACCTCGACGGTGAATGCCGTACCGGCCGGGATGATCCCAGCGAGGGGGCCGTCGACGACCTTGCGGAGCTCGATGTCGCCGGCGGGATATGCGTTGTCGACGAACACCTGCACGCCGTCGTCGTCGGGGATGTCGACGGTCGACGGAGTGATCGTGACGTCGGCGCCCTGGTTGCCTGGCTCGGTGATGGTGCAGCTGGTGCCGTCGAACAGCGGGCCCACGCTCACGGTGTCACCGTCCTCCAGCGTGTAGTCGCGGGGGAACCCGTCGACCGGCTGGCCGTTGAACTGGCAGTCGACGCGCACGGTGAACTCGGTGTCGAGCGGCACGAAGCCCGAGCCGTCGTCGACGCCCTTGGTGATCGTGTAGCTGCCCGCTTCGACGTTGCCGAACTCTACGGGCCCCGCTGGCGGGACCGGGTCGACCGGTTGGGTGGGGAACTCGACGAGCTGGTCTTTGCAGAGCGCGCCGCCGCCCGGATCGGTGTTGACGAAGCCCGACTGCAGCACCTCACACACTCGGTAGGTGCCCTCGCCGGGCAGACGATCGAACAGCACCTGGCCGTTGGCGTCGGTCACGCCCGATGCCTCACCGGTGTCGAGGACGGAGTTGCCGTTGTCGTCGATGAAGATCGTCCAGCCTTCGAGCGGCGGGTCACTCGGATCGCGTTGGCCGTCGCCTTCGACGTCGAGGTACTTCTCGGCGAGTAGCTGCAGCGGACTGTTCACGAACAGACAGCTGACGATCTCTTTGTCGGTCACGTCGCGGATCGTGACGCCGTTGTTGCTCACGTTGTCGACACGGCTTTCCGGGTCGCTGCTCCCGGTGATCGTGCACCGAGCGTTCTTGCCCGCCGGATCGGCGATCGGCAGGTTCGGTCCGAGGGTCGGCTCGAGGATCGTGACGTCGCGCTCGAGCGTTCCTTGCTCGAAGGACACGGTGAACTGCAGCGGTGCACCGTTCGCCTCGGTCTGGCCCGACTGCGGGTCGAGCCACGGCTGATTCGGACCGCTGGCGAACGGCCAGTTCGGCTCGAGGTCGACGCTGTCGATGTCGTTCCACGTTGGCGAGATCTTCTTGCTCACGCTGATCGTGCCCCCGCAGGAGTTGAGGGCGATGAGCGAGAGCAGGTCGGCCAGCTCACCGAACGTGGTGAGGAAGTAGTCGTCGGTGGCTTCCGGATCGGAGGGGTCGCCTTGTTGCGGCCCGCTGATCAGCGCCAGGTTCGTGGCCGTGAGCCCGCCGGCCGAGCCGGAGAAGCCGATCGACACGACGCGCGTGCCGAGCGACTTGAGCCAGTTCGCCGAGTGCACTGCCTCTTCCACGTCGTAGTCGTTGACATCCCCGGTTGAACTGGTCTCGCCACGCCACGCTGTGGGGTTGCCGTCGGTCAGCATGATCGCCAGGTCGTAGGCCGGTGCGGCGTTGGCCACCTGGCGCAGTGCATAGTCCCAGTTGGTGCCACCGCCGGGGTTACCCAGACCGTTGATGTTGCTGATCACCTGATCGGCGCCCGACTGGTCGGCGATCGAGATCAGGTTGGGTCGGTTCTGGCTGCCGGGGCTTTCACTCGGCGAGTTCGTGGAGAACGTGAACGTGGCGATTTCGGTCGGCGTGCCGGTGAGGTCTTCGACGAACTCGACGGCGGCGTTCTGTACGAGCGGTTGGTTGGTGCCGATCGAGCCCGACTGGTCGAAGATCAGGGCGATGTTCAACCCGCACTTCTGCGCGTCGAGCAACGGGTTGTCGCGCACGTTCGCCCATCGATAGTCGGCCACGGTGAGCGGCCCCGACGGGTCGGGGCGTTCCGGCCACGTCTGCGTCGACGAGTTGATGATGTCGGTTTCGGGGATCTGCGTCGTCTCGCCGGCCGCCACGCCGACGTTCCACCGGTAGGCCCGATTGGTGCCGCTGGCGTTGAATCGCCCGAGGGCGATCTGGTCGATCACCGACCACCCTGCGGGCGCTGCGGTTTCGACGACGAGGTAGCGCGCTGAGGACGATGGCACGGTGAGCGTGCACTCGCCGTTGACGTCGGTGGTGCAGGTCGCCGTCGGCTGCCCGGCGGGGATGGTCTGGTTGCGGTTGTTGCCTTTGGCGTAGGCCGCGAACTGGGCTCCTTGCAGTGGCGTGGTGTCGGCTCCCAGCCCGATCCCAGTGCGATCGCCGGCCTTGCGCACGACGATGGTGGCCGGCGTCGGCGCCGGGCCGGCCTCGACCGGTGCGCCGGGGGGCACGACGGCGAGTGTGGTGGCTACGAGCGCGACGGAAAAGGAAACCCCTCCCCACGCGCGGACACGACGGCGGTTCCGCACGTCGGCGATGCTCGCGTGCTTCGCCGCAATGGTCAAACACGAGACGCAAGCTGAGAGCCGGGTGTGGGAATCGAACCCACGACATCGTCATTACAAGTGACGTGCTCTGCCAACTGAGCTAACCCGGCGAGCGGCGAAATGCTATCGGTGATCTCTCACCACTCGGTGTAGTCCGAGGCCCAGCGGATGCCCCGCTGCTGCCCGTTCCGCGGCTCGGTCAAGCGCAAATGCAGTACCGCGTGCCCAGAGTCTCCGAGTTCACGGCTCGGGATGTAGTAGCAGCGCTCGGTGGTTGCGTCGTAGACGGCAAGCCACTCGATGTCGTCCGATGTGTACATCGTGGTCGACCAGTTGTTGGTGCAACGCCCTCGTGCCTCGATGATGTGTCCACTACTTGCGGTGTACTTGCACTGCACGCGGTCGAGTGACCCATGACGATCGACCACCAGGTCGTAGCGACAGTCCTCAGAAAACGGGATCGACACCTGGTACCCGCGACGTACCGCGTCCGCCAGAACTGCCGTCTCCGCGATCTGCCCCTTCTGCTTTGACCTCGCCATACCGCAGTCTACGAACAGTTGGTGTGACCGTGTCTCGCTTGCTGGCTCGCCCTGCGACCGCAAGGTGAACCGGGCGAAGGCGCTGTGCGCTGGATCGGGCATGCTTCTGGGGTGGAACCAGCCTCCGCGATCGAACGGCTCGTCGCCTGCACGAACGGCAGCTTCGTGAGGTGGGTCCTTGCGCTCGACGCGGTTGAAAGGCCATCGGAATCGCACGAGGCGGTGGCGAAACAGCTGCTCGGAGTGACGGAGGGTCTCCCGGTCTCGACCCAACCAGATGTGCTCGGCCGGGCCGTGGTTGCGTCGTATGCCCTTGCGGCGGACCCTCCGACGATCGGGTTGCTCAACTCGGTTAGGGCGGGGCTTGGCGGGACGATTGCTCCGCCTCCAGTGGAGGAGGACGCCTTTGCCCAAGTGATGACCCAGCTTGCTGTTGCCGCCTACCCGGAACTTCTGGTTCTCGTCGCACAGCCCCCCGGGCCCTGGCACGTAGGCGTCAACTGCCTCACTGCGCGGCACGGCCCACTCGGTCACGAGGCGGCGCTGCTCGCTCGTGCGGAAGTCGATCGAAAGGACCTTCGGCCGGCTGATACGGAGTACGAAGAGTTCTGTGTGCTGTTCCGCTCCACCGGGTCCGGGGGCGGCGAGTCGTTCGACTTGATCCCGGCCTGCCTTCTCGGGTCAGCAGCTGCGAAGGCAGTCCTCGACGAGGGGCTCGGGTTCTCACTCTCTGCTTTCCTCCAAGCCGTCCACGTCTCGGTTGAGGAACTCCGTCGTGCGCTCGTCGCTAAGCACGCAACGGTTGGTGCTGCGGTCTGGCTGGCCGGCGTGACGTTGCCCGAGGGAGCGCTAGTAGACGCAGGCGCCGTCACGATCAGTCGTGGCGATGAGGACCTGTGCCGGCTCTACAACGACTTTCGACCACCCGGCTTGACGGCCGCATCACCTTCTGATGGGTGCCTTCTCCGAGCAGAGTTGCCGTACTCAGTCACGCTGCAGTCAGTTGCTGAGAACGTCACTCCAACTGTCTGGCCATCGACCGCCACCCTGACCTCACTGCACGAGGTGGTGCAGCGAGTGCGTGCAGCGCTCCTGCTTGCGACCGACGAGGCAGTCCTTGCTGGCGAGCCAGCGTGGGGGTTCTTCCTGGAACCGCTCGGCTCGAGTCATTCCCAGCCTTATCCGATCCCAACACAGCCCGTGCGAACGCTGCGGCTGAACGAAGGCGAAGTCGCACGGTGGCGTCGGGCGCTTGGGGCGCTTGAGCGCCACGCTGACGGTGATCATCTGCGCGTTGCGCTGAGCCGGCTCCGATCGGCGGCCGAACCGGGAAGGCGCCGGGACGACGCGATCATCGATGCGATGATCTGCCTCGAGGCTCTCTTCGGGGCGAGGAGTGACTCGACGCTCCGGGTGACCGGATCGGTAGCCAGGCTTCTTGGCACAGACCTCGAATCGAGGCGTGAGCTGAAGCGCCGGGTAGCTGACTTGTATGCGCTGAGGAGTGCGATAGTTCACGGCGCAGACGTCGATCATGCCAAGGTTGCCGACGGTTCAAGCGAGGCTGTTCGCATCGCTCGCGAGGTTGTTGCGGCAATTCTTGATCGCGACGAACTTGTGCGGCTTCCCTCCTCCGAGCGCAGCAACCGGCTTCTCGTGTTCGACGCGTGAGTGGGCGGAGCGTTGGCAACGACTGAGAACCTGTCCCAACGAAGGTAGGTTCGCCGTAGCGACCGCGGATGCCCCTCATGCGGTCCTCGTCCGACGGGTCCTTCGGATCGTCCATGACGGATGTGATGCTGGCCGACCTGAGGAAGGCCGCCCAACACGGGGACATCGCGAAACGCCTGCTCAGGCAGCGTTATCACAGCACAACACTCGTCGGACGCTTGTGGTGGCCCTCGTATCATCGTGTCTTAGCGAGTTCGAATCTCGCACCCGGCTCCGGCGTCGCTCGCGGCAGCCGGCTCTTTCGGGTCGAGAGCTCCTCACGGGGCGGCGGCAATCGCGCCCTGCGCGTACTCGGGTGTTCTGCAGAGACTGTGACGGTCACCCGAGATGTACGGTCCGGCGATGATGCTGAGGACCGACCGGCTCCTCATCCGCCACCCGGTCGAAGCCGACCGGCGCCGCTTCGTCGAGCTGTTCACCAGCGAGTCGTTCATGGTGTTCGGTGGTTGCCTCGATGTGCAGTCGGCCAACGCCCGCTTCGATCACATGGTCGACATGGTCGGGCTGGTCCCGTACGCGAAGCAGCCCGTCGTCGACCGCGCTTCGGGAACGATTGTGGGATACACCGGCGTCGACAGCGTGAACTTCGAGGGCATGCATCGACTCGAGTGGGGATGGCGTCTCGTCGAAGGTGCTCGGGGGAGCGGCGTGGCGACCGAGGCAGTCACCGCGCTCCTGTCGTTCGCCGACACGGTCGATACGGGCGAGATGCTCTGCCTGATCGATCCGGCCAACGTCGCATCTCGTCGAGTGGCGGACCGTGTGGGGTTCTCCTGGTGGAAGCGGGTGGATTGGGACGACGATCCAAATGCGCCGACCGACGCGCTTGTCCGTCCGATCGGGGTCGGGGGACCGCCGCTGCAAGCGCCTCGACCTGTCTGAGCATCCGTCGGCCGCCCGCCGGTGCCGATGAGGGAAGTGGTGTCAGTCGCTAGATAATGGGGGCGATGGGCGAGCCGGCTTCTGCGACCCGACTGCGCGCCGTGCGGCGCGGGTTCGTTGCTGTGGTTGTTGCCTCGCTTGCGGTGCTGACGATCGGCTTCGGGGAGGCTCGCGCCGACGAGACGTTCGAGTTCGATCGGGCGGGGAACGCGCCGCAGATCAGCCTGATCGGCGACTCGACGCTCGCCGGTGTGCGTTGGTACTTCGACTACGGCGACCTGCAGCGATTCAACTTCGTGCTCAATGCAGAGTCGTGTCGGCGCACGATCGAGCTGTCGTGCTTCAGCCGCGAGGGCTACCGGTCGGCGAACGTGCTGGCGGTGATGCAGTCGCTCGATGGTCGGCTGGGCGACGTGCTGGTGATCATGTCGGGCTACAACGACCCGACCTCGACGATCGACGAGGCCATCGACGGCGTGATCGAGGAGGCCCAGCGTCAGGGTGTCGACAATGTGGTGTGGCTCACCTTGCGGACCGCCTCGAACGTGGCCTACTCGGATCCGCAGCAGCAGACCAGCGTGGCGACCTTCGAGGAATACAACGATCAACTCTTTGCTGCTGCAGAGGCGTCGGACGGTTATCTCCAGGTCGCCGACTGGGCCACGTACTCCAATGGCGCCGGGAGCTGGTTCGAGACCGACGGCGTCCATCTCACCAGCGCCGGCGTCGATGCCGTCACCACCTTCATTGCTGGATCGGTCGAGCGCGTGTTGGCTGGCGAGGACATCAGCCCGGCGTCGGGCCCTTGGACCACGCTGGTCCCGGGTGCGGAAGGCGAGGTCGTCACGGCCGTGCAGCAGGCGGTGATCGACGCCGGCGTCGACCTGCCCGGCGGTGTGGACGGCGTGTTCGGCAACGAAACGATGTTCGCCGTCGCCGAGTACCAGCGTCGTGCCGGCGACCTCCAGGTGACAGGGGCCGTCGACGTCGCGACCGCCCGTGCGCTAGGAGTGTTCGACGTCGATGACGAGGCGGTGGTCGTTGCTCCGGAGGCCGCGCTGCCCGAAACCCGAGCCGACAGCCCCACAGAGCCAGCCGCAGCTGTCGCCGAGCAAGCGGGCACGAGCGGCGGGGGATCCGGCCGATTGCCAATCGTGCTCGGTCTCATCGCCGTAGCGCTCGTCGTCGTGGTGTTCGCTGCGGGACGGCGACGCCGTCAGCCGCCCGCGAGGCATCGACGGCACGCCGAGCAATCGGTGTGAGCTGACCAGCTGGTGCGTTCAGCGACGCTTCAGCTTGGGCTCAGTGAGGTCTCACCGACGCTGCAGATACTGCGAGGCATTCCCGTCGTGACGGAGGAGCCTCTGCATGTACCTGTTCGCCCGCCACCGCCTTCCGTCGGCTCGCCGCCTGCTCGTCGGCGCGTGTGTGCTGTCGCTGACGGCGGGCTGTGTCGCCGGCGCGGACGGCGCGGCGGAGCAGACCGCTCCTGCCGACGAGACGACTTCTTCCGGGCCGACGTCGTCGACTCGGACAACTCGTCCGTCGCCGTCGACCACCGTCGCGCACCGCAGAGCGCTGGAGGTATCCGCTCAACCCGTGGACTCGAACACGCTCGCCGCTGAGCTGACGATCGACGCCGCGATGCCCGTCGCGGTCGAGGTGACCGCAACCGCTCGCGACCATGTCGTGACGACCCCACGCACGGCAGCCGAGAACACGAGCCATGTGCTGCCATTGGTGGGCCTGCGATCGAACCGCGACTACACCGTCGACGTCGCAGCCTTCGACGCCGACGGCGCGCCGGTGGACACCGCGACCACGACGGTGGCGACCGGTGGCCTTCCTGAGTTCGTTGCCGACTACGAGCTGGCGATCGCCACGCCCGAGATGCAGCCGGGTCTCACCCTCGTCGAGGTCATACCGTCCGGGTCCACCGTCGGACACCTGCTGGCGATCGACCCCGACGGCCATGTGGTGTGGTACCACCAGCCGCCCAGCACCCTCGGCGCAGTGTCGATCAACGAGGCCGGCAACTTCACCGCGGTGAGCTTCCCGTTCGGGTACGCCGAGTTCGATGTGCTCGGCGCGACGGTCTCCGAGTGGGTGTTCGCCCAGTCGGAGTCGAGCGACGACAGTGACGCCATGACGCTCGACGTCCCATGGTCGGTCGGGTCGAATCGGCCGGACGCACAGGTGCACACCGCGCACCACGACGTTGTCGAATTGCCCTCGGGGAACCTGCTCGTGCTTGCCCGAGTGACCCACGACGTGTCGGCCGACCTCCGTGCGGCGAGCTGTCCGAACGACGATCGCGACTGGAGCGTGGCCAGCGATGTCGTCGTGGAGTTTGAGCCGGACGGAACAGTGGTCAGGACGTGGAACGTGGCCGACGCCATCGACATCGAGTCGAACCCGGGCACCCACTTGTGTGCCGACGGTGGACTCTTCGCAACAGACCTCGAACGCGACTGGAGTCATGCCAACGCGGTGGAGTACGACGCCGTGGGTGATCTCGTCCTGGTATCGATTCGCCATACGGACTCGATCGTGGCCTTCGAGCATCCCGACGCCATCGGTCACCACACGGAGGTCGCGTGGATCCTCGGTGCAGGGGGCACCATCGAGATCGATGGCGAGCCGTTCTTCCACCAGCACGCCCCGCAGGTGCTCGATGACGGGTCATTGCTCGTGTACGACAACGGCAACGACCGTCCGGGAGGCGAGCCGTACAGCCGGGCGGTGATCTACGACCTGGCCGTCGACGAGGCCGACGTCTCGGCGACCGCAACCCAGACGTGGGAACACCGCGTGGACGACGTCGATGGCACCCCGCTCTATGCCCAATTCCTCGGTGATGCCGACCAGCTGGCCAATGGCAACGTGCTCATCACCCACGGCGGAATCGGTCAACCGCTCAGCGACGACCAGCGCGCCAGGATCATCGAAGTCGCTCCCGACGACGGCGGTGACATCGTGTTCGACCTCTACTTCGGCGTCGGCGAGGCGGGCGCGACCGCGTACCGGGCCGACCGCATCGACACCCTCTACAACGGGGTGCTGTGGGCAGACAGCGCGACGTAACCACGCGCAACGAGCGGCGCGCACGAGCAGCGCCGTCGCCGCATCACGCCTAGGGTGCCGAGGATGGTCGTACGGCAAGGCATGGGTCGTGGTCGGTGGGCGTCGGTGGTTGCCGTTGCCGTGGTGGTGGCGGCATGCGGAGGAGGCGACGGCGACGACACTTCGTCGACCGACCCGGTCGACGATACGTCGGTCGCGACGGCCGCCGATGAGGACGTTGATGCGACAGTGCCTGATGGTGACGCCGAAGCGGGCGACGACACCGACTCGGGAGATGCCAGCGGCGACGCGGCCGGCGAGGACGCCACGGGCGGCGGCGCAGCCACCGGATCGTCGTTCGTCGAGATCGACGGCGAGCGGTTCGAGTTCACCTCGGCCATCGAGTGCACGATCGGCGACTCGGCGTCGGGCCCTGATTTCCGCAGCATTTCCCTTGAGAACGACGGCGACTTTCCCGCAGTACTGGTGACGTACGTCCCCGACAGCGACACCGACAGCGGCAGGGTGAACGTTGCTGCGCTGTTCCCCTCGACCGACCCGTGGTGGTACACCACCGATGCGGCGGGTGTCGACGACTTCGACGCCATGCCGACTCCCGACGGCGTGGTGGGAACGGCCACCGTGGGTGTCGCCGGCGACGGCGGTCCCGAAGGCGAGTTCGTGGCGACGTTCGAACTCTCGTGCGACGACGATGGCAGCGGCACGGGTGCCGCCGACGAGCCGGCGGACTCGGGCTCGTCGGGCGCCGACTCATCGAGCGGGAGTTCTGCCCAGGCTCCGGACACCGACACCGGCACCGTCGTGCTGGCCGGCGAGACGTTCGAGCTGACCGGGCCGAGCCGATCCGACGTGCTGATCGACCCCAGCCTGGGTGATACGTCCGACGACTTCGACTTTGAGATCTGCGAGACGGTGAACCCGGCCTTCGAGGGCGACTTCAACATCGCCGGCACGCTCGGCGACGGCACGCCATTCCGGTTGAGCGGCAACGTCGATCGGGCCTTCGATGACTTCGACGGACTGTTCCTCGGCGACACGTTCGACGAGGAAGGCGCCGAGAACACGGTCGTGGCGCTCGATGGCCGCACATTGAGCGGCACCGCCACCACGAGCCGCGGCGACATCGAGTTCACCTTCACCTGCTAACTCGCCGGCGCCCGCGGGCTCTTCAGCATCGGCTCAGGATTCGCTCACCGCGCTCTTAACCGGCCCGGGGAGAATCACCCGGTGCCCGCCCAGCCTGCTCACATCGTGGTCGTCGAAGACGATCAGTCGGTGCGCGAGATGCTCGCCGCGGTGCTCACTTCGGCGGGGCACGCCGTCGATGCGCACGGTGACGGCGAGCAGGCGGTGGTTGCCGACGATGCACTCGGCGCCGACCTCGTCATCCTCGACGTCGGCCTTCCGGGGATGAGTGGACTTGAAGTGTGTCGTCGGCTTCGACGGCACGGCCGGACGGCACCCGTGCTGATGCTGACCGCGCGCCACGAGGTTCGTGACCGGGTAGACGGGTTAGACGCGGGTGCCGACGACTACCTCGTGAAGCCGTTCGCCCTCGACGAGCTGTTGGCGCGCGTGCGGGCGTTGCTTCGGCGCAGCGCGCCGCTCGACGGCCCAGGGCCGGGTCCGCTGGAGCTCGACGACCTCGTGATCGACCCCGTCACCCGCGAGGCGACGCGCGCAGGGCATCCTCTCGACCTCACCCGACTCGAGTTCGACCTGTTGCAGTTGCTGGTGGCCCGGTCGCCGGCGGTGCTCACGCGCGAGCTCCTGCACGAGGAGATCTGGGGATACGACGAAGACCTGATGTCGAACTCGCTCGAGGTGTTCGTCTCGCAGCTCCGGCGCAAGACCGAACTCCACGGCGGTGCCCGTCTCGTCCACACGGTGCGCGGTGTCGGGTACACCGCGCGGGCCCTTGCGACCGCCCCGTGAAGCTCGCCGTTCGCCTCACCCTCGTGTTCGGCCTGCTGGGGCTGATCACCGTTGCCGGCGTGTCGACCGTCGCCTGGTGGCTCGCGGCGAACGAGTCGCGCGAGAGCGTCGACACGGCGTTGCTGCAACGCATCGGTCCGATGCAACGCTTGATCGGTCCCCCCGAGGAGCTGCTCGAGAGTGAGGCATGGCAAGACCTCGACGTGGATCTCACCAACCGTGATCTTGCAGATGTTGACCTCGCAGAGGTCGACCGCAGCGAGTTGCCGTTCTTCGGCGACCCGGATCTGTTCAACGCCCGCGGCGACAGCACCCAGGTCGGCGTGTTGTTGGAGGACGGGACAATCCAGGGCTCGCCGCCCGTCGCGCCCTCCGAGGAAGCGCTGACCTCGCTCGACAGCACCGAGCCGTTCTTCGAGTCGATCACGGTCGACGGGACGCCGTACCGGGTTCTCACACTGCCGATCGAGGGGCCCGAGGATCCCGCGCTGTTCGACAGCCCGATCGTTGGGATCCAGCTCGCCCGCGACACGACCAACGAAGAAGCTGCCTTGTCGAACCTGGCACTTCAGCTCGCGCTGTTGTCCACCGTTGGCGTGCTCGCCGTGGTCACTGCGAGTTGGCTGGTAGGGCGGTGGCTGACGAAGCCGATCAACCAACTGACCAACACGGCCGAGCATCTCGCCGAGCTCGACGACTTGCCCGGCCGCGTCGAAGTCCGGCGCAACGACGAGATCGGACGACTTGCCGACAGCTACAACCGGCTGATGTCGGCGCTCGAGGTCGGCCGCGAGCAGCAGCGCCGACTTGTCGCCGACGCCAGCCACGAACTGCGAACGCCGCTGACGTCGCTGCGGATGCGCGTGGAGTACCTCGCGCATACCGACCCGGGTCCGATGGGGCGCGACGAGATCCTCACGGCCGCCGTTGCCGACGCCGAGCAACTCTCGGCGTTGGTCTCCGATCTCGTCGATCTGGCGGCGGACGCACGCAGCGCCGACGAAGATGCTGAGCTCGTCGACCTCGGAGAGCTGGCCGCCGATGTTGCCCGCCACGTCGGTGTCGCCGTCGGACGGTCGATCGAGGTCGACGTGGACGAATCGGCAGCCGAAGTACGGCCCACGATGATCCGCCGGGCCATGCGCAACCTGGTCGACAACGCCGTCAAGTACGGAGACCCTGACGGTCGCATCGTCATCCACGTGCGCGATGGTGCGATCGAGGTGCGCGACGAGGGACCGGGTATTGCCGCGGACGAGGTCGCGTTCGTCTTCGATCGCTTCTATCGCTCGCCCAAGGCCCGTAGTCGGCCAGGAAACGGCATCGGTTTGGCGATCGTGCAGCAAGTGGCCGAGGTGCACGGCGGCACGGTGTGGGCGCGCACCGCGCCTGGTGGCGGTGCGATCGTGGGGTTCTCGGTGGCCACGGCCGGCACACCTGTCGCGAGCGCACCCCCGCTGGTGCCCGTGAGTGGCCCGGTGACGGCCGAGCCCGCCACGCCCTGAGATTCAGCGACGCTTCAGGTCGGGCTCATCGCCGTCTCACCGAGGTGGCGCACGCTGATTGCACGGTCCGCTACGGCGGACCGGCCAATCGTCACTACCCCAAAGGGAGATCAGCGTGAAGACCACCAAGTCCGTTCAACGACGCCGAGGCGTCGTTGCCCTGTGCTCAGCTGCCGGCCTGATGCTGGCCGCCTGCGGCGGGGGCGACGACGAGAACTCGGCGACCCCCGACGTCGTGATCGATGGCGTTGCCGACGCGGCGAGCGACGACGACGCAGACGACAGCGAGTCGCCGAGCGAGGACGTGTCGTCGAGCACATCCGATGAGCAGTTGGCGCTGGAGTTCGCCCAGTGCATGCGCGACGAGGGCGTCGACTGGCCGGACCCGGTGACCAACGCCGATGGCAGCATCGACCTCTTCGGCGGCCAGGGCCCTGCGGGAGCCGCCGGCGGCGGTGCCGGCGGGGCCAACGAGACCACACAGGCGGCCGCGGAGGTGTGCGGTCCGTTGATCGAGGGCGCGAGCTTCCTGCCGGGAGGCGGGCAGATCGACGCTGAAGCCCAGGACTCACTGCTCGAGTTCGCCCAGTGCCTGCGCGACAACGGACTCGACGTCGACGATCCCGACTTCGACAACTTCGGACCTGGTGCCGGCGGTGGGGGTGCTGGAGGTGGTGGCGGAGGCCTGTTCGGCGAGGGCTTCGACCCCCAGGACCCCGCCGCCCAAACCGCGATCGGTGAGTGTCAGGGCCTCTTCGCCGGCGGGTTCGGGCCCGGCGCCGGCCAGGGGGGTGGCTGACATGCCGGTGCTCTCGAACACACCCGAGCAACAGCTCCCCGATCGTCGAGATGCGCCCTCCGACCAGGTCGGCGTGGTCGAACCTCGAGCTGACCGCACTGTCGTCGACGATAGGCCACGGCGGCCGCGACGTGGATGGCTGATCGGTGCAGCGGGACTGCTCGTCGCCGCGGCCGTGGCGGTGACGGTCGTTGTGGTCACCGGCGACGGCTCGACCACCGACGATGCGCCCACGATCACGTTGCAGGCGGTCACCGCAGAGACGACCGACCTTGTGGAGTTCACCGACCTCGACGGGACGTTGCGCTACGCAAACACCACGACCGTGACGGCGGCGAGCGACGGAGTCGTCACTCAGCTCGTTACCGACGGCACCACGGTGGTGCAAGGCGACGAGCTCTACGCCATCAATGGACAGCCCGCGATTGCGTTCTACGGCGACGTCCCGTTGTATCGGGAGCTCGCCGACGGAGCGACCGGCGACGACGTCCTGCTCCTCGAGCAGAACCTGTCGATGCTCGGATATCACGTGGTCGAGGTCGACGACGACGGCAATCCGGTCGACGAGGGATTCGTCGTCGACGGTGTCTTCGACTCGACGACGGCCGAGGCCGTCGTCCGCTGGCAGGAGGACCTCGGCGTCGAAGCGACCGGCCTTGTCGCACCGGGCGCCGTGGTGGTGCTCGGTGGTCCCAGCGAGGTCACCGGCGCATCGGTCGACCTTGGCGATCAGGTGCAGACCGGCACACCCATCCTCGATCTCAATCAGATCGCTGCAGCGACTGCCGGCGTGTTCGCGCAATCAAGCGGTGAGGTCGAGTTGTTCGTCACGTCGGGCGCACCGCTCAACACCGGCGACGTGGTGTACTCGGTCGACGGGTTCCCCGTGACTGCCGTGGTCACCGACGTCACCATCGATCGTGACCTGTCCGACGGCGTCGACGACGGCGCAGACATCGCGGTGATCGAGGAGATGCTCCTCACCCTCGGGTATGACGCCGACGGCGATCTGGTGGTGGATGACACCTTCGACGAGGCGACCGAAAGGGCGCTCACGGACTGGCAAGCCGACCTCGAGAACACCTTCGAAGCGGTTGATGTCGACGGCACCTTGGCGCTCGACCAGATCGTCGTGGTCGAGCCCGGCACGACGGTGGGCACTGTACGTGTCGAAAACGGCGACGTGATCGCCTCCGGCAGCGAACTGTGGACCACGTCGGTCGACACGACTGAGCGCATCGTCGACACCGCCATCGGGGTCGCCGATCAAGACGAACTCGCCGAAGGCACCACCGTCGACGTGGAGTTCCCCGACGGTGAGATCGTTCCCGGCACCGTGCAGTCGTTGGCGACGTCGTCGTCCATCGATCCACTCGACGAGTCGGCCACCCCGACGCTCGCAGTGGAAATCGTCCTGCCATCGGTACCGGAGTCGGTCGCCGACCTCAACGAGATCGACGTGGTCGTCAAGCTGGTCGACGAGATCGCCGAAGGTGTCACGGTCGTACCGGCGAGCGCCCTCGTGGCGGTCGGCGACGGGCGCTATGCCGTCGAGGTGGTCACCGCGACCGGCACGGAGTTCGTCGCCGTCACACCAGGCATGTTCAGCGACGGCCAGGTCGAAGTCGACGGCATCACGACGGGCACGCAGGTGGTGATCCCGTCATGACCGGCACGATCGGGGTGCTCGACGAACCCCCTACATCGCGGCCACTCGAGTACAGCCGCACCGCCGCACTCGAGATGATCCACGTCGACAAGGAGTACCCCGGCCATCCGCCGGTTCGAGCGCTCGACGACGTGTCGGTGCGCATCGACCACGGCGAACTCGTGGCGGTGGTCGGCCCCTCGGGGAGCGGAAAATCGACGCTGCTCAACGTGATGGGGACGCTCGATCGTCCGACTCGCGGCGTCATCGCCGTCGACGGCACCGATACGGCCACCTTGTCTGACAAACAGGTTGCGGGCGTACGGGCACGACGGATCGGATTCGTCTTTCAGCAGTTCTTCCTGCTCCCCGGCATGTCGGCGATCGACAACGTCGCCAACGGGTTGATCTATCAGGGCGTGTCCTTGCGCGAACGTCGCGAACGTTCCGTCGACGCGCTGGGAAGAGTTGGCCTCGGGCATCGGCTCCACCACCCACCAAACCACATGTCGGGCGGTGAGCGTCAGCGAGTGGCGATCGCGCGGGCGCTCGTCCACGAACCGGCCTTCGTGCTCGCCGATGAGCCGACCGGCAACCTCGACTCGAAATCCACCGGCGCGGTGATGGAGTTGATCGGTGGCCTCCACGACGAGGGCGTCACGATCGTCGTGATCACCCACGACACGGCAATTGCCGCGTCGTTGCCCCGCCAGGTCGCCGTGCTCGACGGCCGCATCCAGTCCGACTCTGCACTGCCCGCAGCGATGGGCGACGTGCCCTCGTCGAACGGCGTCGGGGTCGCACGATGACGGCCACCCTGCAGTCGGCGCCGGCGACCAGTCGGCTCCGACCCTCCGACGTGTTGCGCGTTGGTGCCTCCGGCCCGCGCGCCCGGAAACTGCGCACCGCATTGTCGGCCCTCGGCGTGTCGATCGGCATTGCCGCCATGGTCGGAGTGCTCGGGCTGAGCGAGTCGTCGAAGTCGGCGTTGCTCGACGAGATCTCCGCACTCGGCACGAACCTCTTGACCGTGGAGGCGGGTTCGGGGTTCGGCGGCGGCGACAGCTCCCTGCCGGACTCCGCCCCGGCGACCATCGATCGCATCCCCACGGTGGAAACGGCGAGTGCGGTGTACGCGGTCGACGCGTCGATTCTGAAGAACGAGTTCGTCGACGAGGGGCAAACCGGCGGGCTCACCGTGGTCGCCGCCGACACCGCGCTGCTCGACACGCTCAACGGCAGTGTGTCCATTGGGTCGTGGTTCACCGAGTCGACCAGCACATACCCAACAGTTGTGCTCGGCTCGGTCGCGGCGGAACGCCTCGGCATCGTCAGCCTCGATCAGCCCACCTACGTGTACATCGGTGACCAATACGTCGAGGTGATCGGCATTCTCGAGCAATTCCCGCTCGCTGCGGATCTCGATCGCGCAGCGATCATGGGAGCCGCAGCAGCCGAGACGTTCTACGACGCCGACGACAGTCCAACGGTGATCTACACCCGGGTCGAGAGCGGAGCGATCGACGAGACCCGCGACATCATCCCGGCCACCGCCGACGCACAGAATCCCGAGGAAGTCACCGTCAGCCGACCATCGGATGCACTCGAGGCCGAAGCGGCTGCAGACGACACGCTGACGACCCTGTTCCTCGGTCTGGGTGCGGTGGCGTTGTTGGTCGGAGGAATCGGTATCGCCAACGTCATGGTGATCGCCGTGATCGAGCGTCGCGGCGAGATCGGGTTGCGCCGGGCACTCGGCGCAACGCGTGCGCACATCCGTCGCCAGTTCCTGACCGAAGCGGTGATCCTGTCGGCGCTCGGCGGTACGGCTGGCGTGGCGATCGGCATCCTGGCCACGTACGTGTACTCCCGTTCGCAGGGTTGGCGCGTGATCATCCCGACCGAAGCTGCGGTGGGCGGCTTCGTCGCAGCGTTGCTGATCGGTGCGGTGGCCGGGCTCTACCCGGCGATGCGCGCCGCCCGGCTGGCGCCAACCGAGGCACTGCGCGCATGACGAGCCTGCCATCACCCCACATTGATCGGACCGGCGTTGATCGGACCGGCATCGAGCAGACTGGCGTCGATCAGACCGGCGGCGATCAGGCAGGCGTCGATCAGATCGATTCGGTCGACGCAACCCCGACGGTGTCGTTGTCGACCCAGGAGGTGCTCGCCCGCCTCGGCGCAGCGATGCTCGCTGCCGACCGGTCGGCGCTGCGGGCCCTGATGGGCGACGACGTCGTCGCATTGATCCCCGGCCGCAACGTGGCCGCCGGCCTCCATCGCGGCCCGGTTGCGGTGGTCGACGCGCTGATGGTGGCGCCACCGCCAGGGGTGCGTGTGGTGGGCATCGACGTGACCGAGGTCTTGGTCGAGGGTTCGCGCGGTCTGCTGATCATGCGGATACAGGCGGCGCTCGACGCCGATGCCGACGCAGTGGTGGCGTTCGAGGTCGCCCTGCACGTGCAGTGCCGGGGCGCTCTCATCGTGGGCGTGACCGAATACGCCGGCGACCAATACGCGCTCGACGGGCTGCTGGGCACATGAGGCGCGTGGCGGTCGTTGCCGGCGTGGCGTTGGTGCTCTCCACAGCAGCGGCAGTGATGGCCTTCGCCGATCGCGGCTCCGCCGAGCCGGCGGCGACGACCGTCGTCGACGTGTATGCCGACCTCGGCTTCGCTGGTGACGACGTGGATGGTACCGACGTCGAAGGCGCTGACGTAGAGGGCGCCGACGCCACGAGTGCGGCTGCCGGCACCGGTGTTGCGTCGCCACCGGGCGTCGCCACGGCGGGGCAGCAGTCGGGAGCACAGACACCTCCAGCGGAGCCCTCAGGTGTGGGCTGCGACCAGACGATCACCACCGAGCATCTCAACGCATCGTTCGACGCGGCATTCGAGCAGGGCGTCGACACGATCGTCGGCGCCGACTATCAGCGGGCGTTCGAGCTGCCCGACGGGCGGATCCTGTGGGTGTTCCAAGATGCGTTCATCGACGACGGGGCCGGCGGACCGACGTTGGTGCACAACGCCGGGTTGCTCCAAGACGGCGCATGTTTCGACGCACTCCACAGCGGCTCGCCGGAACGACCGCAGTCGTGGATCGCGGCGGCCGACACCGCTGCGTTCCAGCACTGGTACTGGCCACTCGATGGGTACCTCGCCGACGACGACACGTTCGTGTTGTTCCTCGCCGAGATGGACGAGGCCGGGTCGACCTATCTCGACAACGCCACGCCGGTGGCGACCTGGTCGGTCGACATCGATCTGGCGTCGATGACCGCGGGACCGCTCGAGCGCTCACCCAATCCCGACGAGCGGCTCTACGGGTTCGAGGTGACCACCGACGACCAGTACCTGTACCTCTACGCCCACTGCCATCGGCAGTTCGGGTTCGGCGTACTCGGGCACGACGAATGCGCCGCCGACGTGTTCGTCGCCCGCCAGCCGCTCGACCAGCCACGGTCGCATCCGCTCGAGTACTGGACCGACGATGGCTGGACGCGCAACAGCACTGCAGCGATCAACATCGCCCCGACCCACGGGCCAGACGGGACCGAGCGCACGGTCAATCCGATGCAGATCGAGCGCGACGGCGACAGGTGGATCGCCGTCACGTTGGTCGGCGACTGGTGGGGCGACCAGATCTACTACGACGTCGCCCCGCGGCCAGAGGGACCCTGGACGACCACTGCCGTCGAGCCGCTTCCCTCCCACGGCGACGTCGACGTGGCCAGCTACTTCGTCAGCTTCGTTCCATCCGACGACCCGGGCCGCACGCTCGCGGTGAGCAACAACCGGTGGGACGGCGAGTTCTCGGCCGACTACCGGCCCAGCTTCGTGGCCGCTCCCGCCGAGCTGTGGGAGGAGTGACCCCGGTTGGTCGGCCGCTCAGTTGCCGCTACCGGAGCGCAGCGAGTTGATCAGTCGCTGCGGCGTCTTGCCGACGCGAATGATCGTTTGACCGATCCGATACGAGCTGCTCGCTTCGCAGTCCTGGAAGTGCTTCTTCACGTGCGCGGCGTACTTGCGTTCGGTCTCGAGGGCCTGCTCGAGGGCCGTCACGCCGGCGGCGGCCTCGTCGAGCCGTGCGGCCAGGTCCGGTGCGGTGTCGTCGGAGATCTTGGCAAGGTCGTCTTGCACCGACTTGAGCAGGCCGACCAGCTCGCCGTGCTCGGGGAGTTCGAGACCGGCCGAGCCGTGATGGTGTGTGTCTGTCATCGCAGCGACAGCGTACGGGCCCGCTGGGCGATCCTCGCGCCTGTGCGCGAAGGAGTGGACTGGTGAGCGCTGGTCAGTCGGTGTTCTTGTTCCGGCGCCCGTAGCGACGGTTGAAGCGCTCGACGCGACCCGCGGTGTCGACGATGGTCATGTTCCCCGTGTAGAAGGGGTGCGTATACATCGAGATGTCGAGCAACACGTGGGGGTACTCCTGACCGTCGTCCCACGTGGTCGTGCGATCGGTCTGGATGGTCGAGCCGCACACCCAGCGCTGCCCGCCGGTGGAGTCCTCGAAAACGACCGGGCGGTACTCGGGATGGATACCTGGCTTCATCGTTCTTCCTTGAACTCGACGTGACGGCGCACGACCGGGTCGTACTTCTTCAGCGTGAGCCGCTCACGCGTGTTGATCTTGCTCTTCTTGGTCACGTACGTGTAGCCGGTGCCCGCAGTGCTGCGCAGCTTGATGATCGGCCGCTTGTCCTTGCTTGCGCTGGCCATCAGACCTTCACTCCTTTGCGTCGCAGCTCGGCGACCACCGACTCGATGCCGCGGCGATCGACGGTCTTGATCGCCCGCGCCGACAGCCGGAGACGCACGTAGCGCCGCTCGGACGGCAGCCAGAAGCGCTTGTCTTGGATGTTGGCGTTGAAGCGCCGCTTGGTGCGGCGATGCGAGTGCGACACGTTGTTGCCGGTGGCGGGTCCGACCCCGGTGAGCTGGCAGCGGCGAGACATGCGCAGCAGGCTAACGACACTGAGACTCATTCCCATACACTGGAGCCGATGGCGTTCACCCCCGTCCCCGTGACCGTGTTCGCTGGTCCCGGCGCCGCCGCCATTGCGACTGCGACCGTCGGTCCCAGCGAGTGCATCGTGGCCGAGGACTGGCAAGGCCCCGGATCGGTGCAGATCACCGCCGATGTGGGGCACCGCACTCCCGATTGTCCGTGCTGTGCGATGCGGCTCGACGTGGTCGATGGCCTGCTGCGCACCGTTCGTTGCGCCCGTCGCCCTGCCGACGTGTTACTGGTCGCCGGCGCCGACCACGACCTCGCGACGATCGTGTACACGATCCTCTCCGACGCCGACCTGGCACGCCACGTTCGCCTCGACAGCGTGGTAGTCGCGGTCGATGCCGTCGCCACCGCGACCCGTCTCGCCGCCGGTGGACCGCTCGGCTCGCGGGTCGAGCTCGATGCGCTGGCGATCGCCGATGCACTTGTGGTGACGCGGGCGGGCGAGGTGACCACGGAGGGTCTCGACAGCGTGCGGGCCGCGTGCACCGAGGTCAACGCCGTCGGGGCGCAGCTGACGCTGCCAGGTGAGCGGCCCACGACACCAGCGGACGTTCGACAGCTGAGGGCGACCACGCTCGGCCTCGATGCGTGGCACGGGGCGCCGGCGGTCGACCCGAGCGTCACCGTGCTGCGTCACGCAGCGGGTGGCGCCCCCGACACCGTGGTGCTGCGGCAGGAGGCGCCGCTCGATCCGGCGGCGGTCGACGAGTGGCTCGATCAACTCATCGAGACGCACGCCCAACGCCTCGTTCGGATGCAGGGGGCGCTGGCCATCGAGTCGTCGCCGGTACGCGTCTGCTGTCACGGTGTGCGTTCGTTCGCCATGAGCCACTCCGAGGCCGACGATCCGATCGCATCGCAACGCACGGAGAGCCTCCTCGTGGTGGTCGGCTACGACCTCGATGTCGACGCGCTCACCGACGAGTTCGCCGCCACGCGGGTTCGATGAGCGATCACCACGACCACGACGACCAACTGCTGACCACGGTCGACGAACGGTGGCGCACCCAGTTCGGCGATGGCTGTCGGGCGATGGCGTGGTCGCCGCGTGGTCGCCTGTTCGTGATCGGGGCCGACGGGCGGTCGCTCGTCGATCTGCCCGGGCAGGTCACTGCGCCGATGGCGCCCGATCCCGTCGCCGCAGCGTGGCTCGGTGAACGCCGGGTCGCAGTGGTCGACACCGTTGCGGGTGCAGTGTTCAGCGGCGCGGGCAACGTCGACTCGCGCTACGTTCCCGGCGCCCGCTGCGTCGGCTCAGCCGGAGGTCGCACCGTCGTCGCCGGCGCCGACGCCGTCGCAGTGTTCGCGCAACCCGACGCACTGGCCCCTCCCGAGATGGTGCCGACGGCGATCGGCCAGAGTCATGCGTTGGCGCACTCCGTCGGTGCGCAGTGGATCGTCGGTGGCACGCACGGGCTTGCGCTCATCGATGCTGCCCTCGGTTGTGTCGACGTGAGCATCGAGCTCGACGGCGTGCGGGCGGTCGCCTACGCCGCCGGCGCAGAGCAACTGGTGGCTGCCGATCTGGCAGGTTCCTTGCACGTCATCCACGTCGGTGCGCCCGAACACGGCGTCGAGCTCGACGGCTACCCCGATCCGGTACGGCACATGGCGGTCACGGTCGCCGGCGACCTCATCGTTGCCGCGGCCGACGACGAGCTCACGTGGTGGCGGCTCGACGCGCGCGGCAAGCCCGGCGACGAGCCAGAGCGCGCGCTCGGTCACGCCGCATCGGTGACCGCGCTGGCGATGAGCGTCGACGGCCTCCTGGTGAGCGGCGATGCCGACGGAGTAGTGCGGTTCTGGTCGGCTCAGCTACCCGACTATCCAGTCGCCTCGCTGTTGTTCGGTGCGGAGATCGTCGAGGCGCAATGGGCGCCCGACGGGCGCCAGGTCGCCGTGGCCGCGATGGACGGTGAGGTCGGAGTGTTTGCGGTTACGCCGGGCGCGCTCGCCTGAGCTGTCGTGCAGGCGGCACGAGTCGATCGAGGTCGCCGATCGTCCGGATCGTGATCGCGCGATCGACACGTTGGGCGTAGTCGGCCATCTCGCCGCGACCCAACGTCCACGCGCCGGGAGGTTCGGGTGACACCCATGTCGTCGTTGCGCTCGCACGCGCGATCCGGTCGACGATGCCGAACGCGGGATCGTGGCCGTTGCAGCGGCCATCGCTGAGCACGATCACGTGCGTGCTCGGCGTCACCAGATGGTGCCAGCGGGTCCACCACTGACGGAAGGCGCGACCGGGGTCGGACGCGGTGTCGATGTCCACGAGACCGAGCACCTGCTCGATGGCGGTCGTGGGATCGGCGGCACGCAACGCGCCGTCGAGCGGCACGGCCGCGTCGACGAATCCGAACGCCCGCAACGCGCCGACCTGCGAGCGCATGCGGTGCACGAGATGGAGTACGAGGCGTGCGGTGCCGCGCACCGACATGCTGAGGTCGGCGAGGATCACCAGCCGCGCGGCATTGGTGCGCCGGCCGGTGAATTGCACGTCGATGGGAAGCCCTGCGGTGGTGACGGTGCGGCGCATGGTTCGCCGTAGGTCGATCGTTCCATTCCGGGCGCGCATCCGCTGCCACGAGGCGGCGCCGTCGAGCCTGCGGTCGAGTTGGCGCACGGTGCGGACGAGCTGCGCCCGCTCGTCGGCCGACAGGGCCTGTGTCAGCGCGTGGACCCGGCGTGGCGACGACGTGGCGTCGCGGCGCCGACGTTGGGCGCGCGCAGCGGCGAGCGCCTCGCGGGCCATCTCCAGTTCGACCGCCAGCGGCTCGCTCGGCAGCTCGACGACACCGCGCCCGCTGTGTGCCTCGTTGTCGGCCTCGTCATCGCGCGGCGGCACGAGCGCGAGTGATCCGGTGGCCGCGATCGGTGTGCCGTCGTCGTTGGTCGATGTGCCGGGCGCGGGGGAGCGGTCGGTGGACCGGTGCGCACCGGTGGCTGCTGGCTCGTCGTCGTCGCTTCGGCGATCGTCGGACACCTCGATGGCAGTCGACTCGTCGGTGTGGATGCGAGCTGCCTCGATCGCATCGGCGTCGAGCGCGACCGACGGCTCGTCGCTCGTCTCGACGTCGAGGATGCTGGCGATGTCGAGATCGCGGCCCGAGAACCACTCGTCGAAGAGTTGGTCGAACAGCTGTGGGTGTGCGGTCGCCCACGTGAACGTGAAACGAAGCGTCAGGTGAATGGCCTGCCGGTCGGCGAGGTCGGTGATGGTCAGCGCCCGCGCTGCGTCGATCAACTCGGCCGAACCGACGTCGCCACCGTTCCGCCGAATCAAATCGGCGAAGCCGCACAGCCCGTCGATCACGAACGAGCAGTGGCCAGCTCGGTGCGCGCCACCTCGACGTCGCGCGTGCGCTTGACGATTGTCAGCAGCGTGCGATCGATGGTGTTCGCATCGAGCTCGTCTGCCGACAACAGCAACAACGCCTGCGCCCAGTCGAGGCCCTCGGACACGCCGGGTGGCTGCTCCAGTTCGAGTGCCCGCAGGCGGTTGAGCGCATCGACCACATCGGCCTGCAGCGTGTCGCTGATTCCCGGCACCGCCGACTCGATGATCTGCGCCTCGCGCTCTGGGGTGGGATAGGTCAATCCGATACGCAGGCAGCGGCGGCGTACTGCGTCGGCGAGTTCGCGCGTCTCGTTCGAGGTGATGAACACCCACGGGTCCGATGTGGCGGTGACGGTGCCCAGTTCGGGGATGGTCACCTGTCGCTCGTCGAGTGTTTCGAGCAACAGCGCGTCGAGCGCATCGTCGGCCCGATCGAGCTCGTCGACGAGCAGCACCACCGGTTCGGTCGAGCGCAACGCGGTGAGCAGGGGCCGCTCGAGCAGGAACTCCTCGGTGAACAACGCCGTGGTCACGGTGTCGTGGGGATCGCCGGCCGTGCCCGTGTCATTGCTCGTGCCCGTGTCGTTCGGCGTCGCTGCGTCGCGCTGGGCGGCGAGCATCTGGGAGGCCAGGAGCTGCCGGCCGTAGTCCCACTCGTACAGGGCCTGTTGCGCGTCCAGGCCCTCGTGGCACTGCAGGCGGACGAGCCGTCGCCCACTGGCGGCCGCGACGGCGCGAGCGAGCGATGTCTTGCCGACACCGGGCGGACCTTCGAGGAGGAGCGGGCGCTGCAGGCCGATCGCCAGATGAACCGCAGCTGCAATCTGCTCGTCGGCGACGTATCCGGCCGCCGCCAGCCGCTCGGCAACCGCGTCGGGCCCGTCGCCCAGCGACGCGTCGTCGCTCGCCGGGTCGCTCACGAACGAGTGCCGACCAGCGAGTCGGTGAGCAACGCGCCCATCGCCTCCGGCGTCATGATCCTCGGGTTGGTCTGGGTGCACACGTCGGCCATTGCGTGCGCCGTGAGGTGCTCCATGTTGGCGGTCTCTTGGGAGATCTCCGGGAAGCCGTTCATACCCACGCGGCTCTTGGTGTAGTCGGGCAACGTGGTGAAGCTCTGCGGGATCCCGAGGTCGTCGGCGAGTCGGGCGACGCCCTCGAGCGCCAGGTCGGCCGCCGCAACGTCGGTGAGACCGCGGGTGTCGTAGCCCATCGCCTGGGCCATCCGGGCGAACTTCGGGTAGTTGGCCGACACGTTGAGCTCCCAGGCGCGGGTGATGGCGATGCCGTTGCCCATGCCGTGGTGGGTGTCGTACTGGGCCGACATCGCGTGCGACACCGAATGGGTCACATCGAGGCCGGCGGAGTTGAACGCCAAGCCGGCGATGTACTGGGCGTACATCATCTGCTCGCGGGCGACCGGGTCGTAGCCGTTGCCGACCGCGGTGGGCAGCCACCGGAACGTCAACTCGATCGCCTGAAGCGCCGGGCCGAACGAGGGCACGTTCTCGAGAATCGACACGTACGCACCAGAGGCATGGGCGATCACGTCGAAGCCGCAGTAGGCGGTGAGGTCGGCCGGCAGCGGCATGAACAGCACCGGGTCGTCGATGCACATCGTGGGCGCGATGGTGTCGGCGGCCCCGATGAACTTGTTGTTGTCGGGACCGCTCGTGGTGTCGGTGACGACGAACGCGAAGCTGGTCTCCGACCCGGTCCCCGCGGTGGTCGACACGGCGATGTGCGGCGGCAACACCGGGTTCTTCAACTCCAGCATTCCCTGGAAGTCGTTGATCGTGCGGCCGTCGTGCGCGGCGACGACGCGCGTGGCCTTGGTGCAGTCGTGGCTCGACCCGCCGCCAAGCGAAATGAACCCGTCGCACTCGGCATCGACGTAGGCCACGTGAGCGTCCATCACGTTGTAGTCCTTGGGGTTCGACTCGACGCGGTCGAACACCTCGACGCTCACCCCAGCGGCCTCGACGATCCCCTTGACCTCATCGACGATCCCCGTGTCGCGCAACCCCGTGGTCATCAGCAGAACCCGCTGCATGCCGAGCTGCGCCGCCGACACACCGATCATCTCGTGGGCCCCCGGTCCGAGCAACGCCGCAGGAGTGGGGTGAAGGCTCTTGATAGGGAATAGGTTCAGCCGGCTGATGTCCATGTATGTCACGATAGGTCAGTGAGAACGAGTCTCGGAACCCGGCCGGAGCAGCCCGCGGCCGAGGCGCGCGAGCGGCTCGACGCGGTGCTTGTCCGCGTCGATCCGACCGAGGGGCTCGAGGCGATGGTCGACGACGGATTCTTTGGCGAGTGGATTCCCGAGATCGTCGAGATGGAGATGGAGCAGGATCCAGTCCACCGTCACAAGGACGTGCTCGCCCACTCGATCGCCGTCACCGCGTCCACGCCACCCGAGCGACGGCTGCGCTTCGCCGCGCTGTTGCACGACGTGGGCAAGCCGGCCACGCGACGTTTCGGGCCGCGCGGTGTGACCTTCTATCACCACGAAGCGGTCGGTGCGCGTATCACTCGGCGCCGGTTGACCGCGATGGGTTACGACGACTCGTTCGTCGCCGACGTGGCCCGATTGGTGGAGCTGAGCGGCAGGTTCAAGGGGTTCAGCGACGGGTGGACCGACAGTGCCGTGCGCCGATACGTGGTCGACGCCGGTGCGTTGCTGGGCGATCTCAACCTGTTGGTGCGCCACGACTGCACCACGCGCAACGCCAAGAAGGCCGCGCAACTACAGGTGATGGTCGACGAACTCGAAGCGCGCATCCGTGAGCTTGCGGCAGCCGATGCCGAAGCGCGCCGCCGACCGCCGTTGAGCGGCGACGAGATCATGGCGCTGTTGGCGATCCCGCCGGGTCGTGCCGTCGGCGAGGCCATCGCCATGCTGATGGCCCACGACCCTCCGCTCGATCGCGACGAAGCCGAGGAGGCGTTGCGCCAGTGGTGGGACGAGCGGACGACGACGTGACCGCCGTGTCGCTGTTCGGCGTAGGTCTGCCGGTGGGCGACGTGCGGACGCGCCCTACACTGCAGCCGCAGTGAGAATGATTCCCAAATCGAACAACGGGCGCGTGGACGTGTGCATCGTCGGCGCCGGCCCACACGGCCTCGCGGTGGCGGCGCACCTTCTTGCAGCGACACCGTCGTTGCGCGAACGCATCGCCGTTGTCGATCCGAGCGGTCAGTGGATGCGCACCTGGCACGACCAGTTCCGTCGCCTCGAGATCGACGTGCTCCGCTCGCCGAGCGTGCATCACCCCGGTGTCGACCCAGCGGCGCTCGCCCGCTTCGTCGACACCGGACACATGCCCCGCTCGGGACTGCCGTACGACCCGCCGTTCACTCGCGTCTTCGCGCAGTACTGCGCAGGCCTGATCGAACTGCTCGAGCTGGGCGACGTGGTGACTCCCGCGCACGTGCTCGACATCGAAGCTGGCGACTCGATGACCGTGCACACGAGCATCGGTGCCATCGACGCTCGGCACGTGGTGTGGACCGCCAACTCGGCCTCGCGCGTCGTGCCCGACGGCTGTGCACCCGCAGCCGAGTCCGCCATGTGCCACGCAGGCGACATCGACCTCGGCAGAGTCGGCTCGCTCGACGGACAACACGTCGTGGTCGTGGGTGGCGGACTCACCGCAGGGCATCTCGTGGTGGGTGCGCTCGCGCGCAGCGCCCGCGTCACCCTCGTGACACGTCGTGCCATCGTCGAGCGCGACTTCGACGTCGAGCCGGGCTGGCTGGGTCCGCGCTATCTCGATGCCTTCGAACGATTGCCCACGGCGCAGCAGCGACTGCAGTCGGCTCGCGAAGGTCGCGGCGGGGGGAGCATGCCCGGATGGATGTGTCGGCGTCTCGAGCACGAGATCGAGGCCGGGCGCGTCGAGCACATCATCTCACCCATCGACGCGGCGACGTTCGACGACGCCGGAGGCGAGCTGTGCATCGAAGGCCGGACGATCGCCGCCGATCACTGCTGGCTGGCGACCGGGACGCGTCCCGATGCGCTGGCCGACCCGGCCCTGGCGGCACACGTCGATCAGCACATCGACGGGGTGCCGGTCGTCGACGCTGACTTGTGCGTTGGCGCCGCGCCACTGCATGTCACTGGCCGCCTGGCGACCACCGAGGTCGGGCCTGCGGCGGGCAACCTGTGGGGAGCGCGCACCGCAGCACGGCGGATCTCGCGTGCGCTCACAGGTATCGACCTCGACACCGACTCGGTGGTGTCGATCGACCCGCCACGTCCATCTCGTCAGTTGAGTGGTGTGGCAGCTACCCGATGAGCGACAAGTTCGGGATTCCGCTGGTGACCGAGGATCTCATCGACTGCAACGGTCACGCCACCCATCGTCTGGTGCTCGAAATCGACGGCACGGTGACGGTCACGTTCGCCTCGTCTGGCGTCAGCGCACGCATCGACCCGTCGACGCGCGCCGTGCTCACCCCTGGCGTTCACGTCCCGCAGCAGATTCTCGACCACGCCGCATCGATGCGTCTCGCGTAGTTGCCGCCCGTGCGGTGAGGCAAGGGGCCACCCGTGGGCCGCCTCGCTCACCGGGACGGCCCATCCGTCTCTGCGGTGAGCGAACGCGCTTCCTGTGGGCCGTTTCGCTCACCGATGATGGCGTCGACGACTACCGTTCGGTCGAACGAGGGATGTCGATGATCGAACTGACCGACGACCGAGCAACCAACCTGCAGCGCTGGAACATCGGCCTGACCGTGCTGCACGCCGCACAAGCGGTGTTGATCTTCGTCCTGGCCAGCGACTTCGCGATCGCGATCACCACCGCACCGCCAGACGGACCTCCCGGCACACGGCTTCCCGATTCCGAGACGCTCGTCGACGTACGCATCGGGGCGGCGATCGCACTGTTCCTCGCACTGGCTGCGATCGATCATCTCGTGACGGCCACGATCGGTCGGAGCGTGTATCAGGCCGATCTCCAGCGCGGAATCAACCGCTTCCGCTGGGTGGAGTACTCGATCAGCGCAACGATCATGGTGCTGTTGATCGGTGCCTACTCGGGAATCACCGAGATCACGGCGATCATCGGCATCGTCGGCGCGAATGTGGCGATGATCCTGTTCGGCTGGCTGCAGGAGCGAATGAACCCACCGGACCGCGAGGTCACCGTGATGATGCCGTTCTGGTTCGGCACGCTCGCCGGGGTCGCCCCGTGGATCGCCATCTGGTTCAACACCCTGAGCGCCGACGAGGTGCCCGGATTCGTCTACGGCATCGTCATCGTCCAGACCGTGCTGTTCTTCAGCTTCGGGCTCAACCAGTGGCTGCAATACCGCCGCGTCGGGCCGTGGTCGGCGTACCTGTTCGGCGAGAAGTCGTACCTGGTGCTCAGCTTGGTGGCCAAGTCGTTGCTCGCCTGGCAGATCTACGGCGGCTCGCTGGCCACCGACACCTGACGCGCCGTTCGACGGGCATTCTCGGCGCCGCCAGTTGCGGACCCTGCAAGCTGAGACCCCGAGAAGCCGGGACTGGTCGGTGGTGTTCGTGACCAAGGGGACAACGTCGGCCGCGGCAGACGTTGTGGTCCCGGTCGAGCGGGATGTTACGAGACTGGCTCCCAGGTGCTCGACAAGCTGGAGAAGCTGACCGAGCTGCCGACGCTGTTCCCGTCCACCTTGAAGGTGACCACCACGCCGCGCCGCGGCTCGGTGTCGTCGATGAACAGCCGCACGCAACCTGGTTCGTCTCGAACGAAGCTGTCCCCCTTGATGAACTCGGGTGAGCTGCCGTCGAGCGGGGTCCCCCAGACTTCGTAGCCGGCGACCCAGCTCTTTGTTGAGAGCGTCGAGACGCAGTAGTCGATGTTTGCCAGTAGGTATTGCTCGCCGGCGATCGACATCGGCGCATCGAGGTGTTCAAGCGCCTGGGCCACATCGCCCGTGTCGGTGCGCACGCGCAGGGAGGACTTGTTCGGTGTGATGGTCGCCGATGCGATCTGGGCGGGGATGGTCGGACCGAAGCCGTGCTGCATCGTCACCACGCCCGACGGGCCGGCAGGCCCAGCGGGACCCTGTGGGCCCGGTGCGCCACTCTGGGCGCTCAGACCTTGGAGACCCTGCGCGGTGTAGTACCCGACGACGTCGATCACGATGTGCACCGCGCCCTTGAAGTTGTACACGGTGATCTCGCCGTCGGGGGAGAGCTGCACGTCGACTTTGTTTGGTGTCGGCGGTGCGCCGGGGAACACGTTGAGGTTCGAGAGCAGCGGCGGTTCGGTCAGATCGCCGCGGTACACCCGAATGTTCGATTGTGCCGTTGCCTGCACGGCGGTGACGTTGGTGGCCAATCCGACTGCGTCACTCGGAATGGCCAAGTCTCCGGTGCACTCGCCCTGGTCGCCGTAGACCGCAACGTTGAAGCTGTCGTCGGCGCCGAGTGGAGTCGAGCGGGGGCCGATCGTGCTGTCGGGCCGTGTGTCGGTCAGCCGGCACCCGGGCCACGGCACGTAGGTCGATTCGGTATCGCCCGGTGCGGCATCGGCGCGCCATGTCGTGGCGACAACCAGGGCCGCCCCGACCAGGGCGATCGCAGCGACCGCGAGCGCAAGCAGTGAGCGGGTACCGAGCCGGACTTCGACAGTTGTCGTCATCCCGTCACAGTGGCACACCCAGCGACACAGTCTGTTTGATCCCCCGGTGCGCCGCTTCCGTCACTGCTCGGCGCGGGTGGCCAACGCCGCGGTCGCGTGGTTGCGCGCGGCGCGGGCGAGTTCGCGGAACTCGGCGCGTTCGTTGGCGTTGAGCACATCGAAGTCGGCGCGTGAAGACGATTGGCGTGGGCCTCGATCTCGTTGCGCCGATCGACGAGCGGCTCGCCGTCGGGAAAGGGTGGCTGCCAGCCGAACATCTCGGCGTTCCACGCTCCGGTCGGTCCGCTCATGATCGCCTCGAGCGGACTCATCTGTGCCGCCTGCACTGCAACGCAGAACCTCCCGAAGCCCAGCTCGCGCAGGGTTTGGCACAGCTGCATCGTGCGCCCTGGCCCTGGAGTCGGGAGTTGCATCGCCCGCCACCCGACGAAGGTCGGTGCACCCAACGGGCTGGCGGCAACCACGATCCGTTCGGCGAGCTCACCCAGTCGTTCGACGCCGTCGAATCCGGTCAGGTGATCGTCGCCCCATCGCTGGCAGATGGCGCCGTAGATCGCCGCACCGTCGGCGGGGCTCATCGCCGCCCGGCCACGACGCACCTGTTCGGCGAGGAACATCGGCTCCCAGAAGAACGCTGCGCCGACGACGTTGTCGACAGGGCAGTCGCCCAGCACCCCCAGACGGCCGATCGCGTACCCGGGGAGCCCGGCCGGCATCCCGGCGGCGACCGCCTGTCCGTCGGTCGACGGTCCCATCAGCCAGTGCATGGCCAGCATCCCGATCGAGCCGCGCATGGTCGTGGCGAGGGCGAGGGAGTCCATGGCGCACAGTGTGACGAACGCGGAACGGGCCCGACCCACCGAAGCATCGCTTCGTAGGTCGGGCCCACTGTCGACTCGGCGTCCTCCACCGGTCATCACGAGTCGACAGAATGAGTTCTGGGGTCAACGCGCCGTCGTGGTGATCTCCTCGTTGGGTCGTGGGTCTATGTGTCGGCTCATCTGAGTGGTCTCGTGGTGGCTTCTCCTTCGTTGACTCCGTGTCTTTGTAGACGTAGAGTCTCGTTGGGTTCACCTACGAGCGCCTCAAGCGCTCCCTGAACGCTTCCCAAAACCGAGGGTTGCGGATCGTGCGCGTCGGCGAATCGTGTCAGCGGGTCGACAGCGCGCTGAGCACTGCATCGACGTCGCTGGCCCGTGCCGCTGGAAGAGCATCCAGAGCGAACCACCGTGCTGGCTGCCCCACCTCGGCGCGCATCGGCCACGCAGGGTCGGCGTGAAAGAGGAAGCCGGCCGACCAGTGGATCGTGTTGCGGTGGGGGTATCGGGCGCAGCCGACCGAACGCATCAACGTGAACGGCCGCTCGTCGGCCGGGGCGACGTCGACTCCGGTCTCCTCCCGCATCTCGCGGCGGGCGGCATCGAGGAGCGATTCGTCGGTCTCGACGTGCCCTCCCGGGCATGACCATCCCACCGTGCGATGTTCGGTGAGCAGTATCGACGAGTGGCTCGGATCGAGTACCCACGCCAAGGCGACGTGGTGGCCGATCTCGTCGAGCGTGTCGTGCAGCGCGCCTTGTTGCGGAAAGTCGGCGACGCTCGTGCCGATGATGATCGGCGTCATCGCGCTCAGCGCGTGCGCTGGTGATTGATCAGCGCCATCGCCTCGGCGCGTGATCGTGGGTCTTCGCGGAAGAGGCCGCGTACCGCCGACGTCACCGTGAGCGCGCCCGGCTTCTGTACCCCGCGAATCGACATGCAGAGGTGCTCGGCCTCGAGCACGACGATGGCGCCCTTGGGCTCAAGGGTGTCCTCGAGCGCGTTCACCACCTGCGTGGTCAGTCGCTCTTGAACCTGCGGTCGGCGGGCGTAGCCATCGACCACGCGGGCGAGCTTGGACAGCCCCGTGATCCGCCCGCTGGGGCCGGGGACGTAGCCGACGTGCGCCGTGCCGATGAATGGCATCAGGTGGTGTTCGCACAGCGACGAGAAGGGGATGTCGCGTACGAGCACGATTTCGTCGTGGTCGGCCTCGAACGTCGTGGTGAGGTGTTCGGCTGGATCGATCCGCAAACCCTCGGTGATCTCCGCATACATACGCGCCACGCGCGAGGGCGTGTCGAGGAGGCCGTCGCGAGTGGGATCCTCGCCGATGGCTGCGAGGATCTCGCGCACCGCAGCCTCGATCCGCTCGGTGTCGACCCGTGGTGATGACCCGTGCATGCAATCAGCATGCCGTGATGACGGCGATTGTCCCCCGGGGCTGTGCGCGAGGTTGCCGGGCTCGTTACAGGCCTACGATCGTGTGAGCCTGCGATGCCGCCTGGTTTCCGTGGGCCTGAAAGGCAATTGCCGCCGACACGTCTCCCGGCGTGCCCCTCGCCAGCGCCTGGCGCCGCGCGTTGCGGATCGCGTGGGTGACAGGAATCTCCTCGACGAGCGACCGGTGGACGTCGACCGAGAACCTGCGGGCCGCTTCGTCGTCTACCGCAACGGTCGGAGCGATCACCGCTGACACTCCGAGCCCGATCAACGTGGCCGTCATGCCCACCACTTCGGAGCCCTCGCCACCTGCGCCGGCCGCTCCGTCGCACGAGGCAACCATGACGACGTGCGGCATCGAGTTGAGCCGCTCGAGATCGAGCAGTGTCAGCGGCCCGTCAGCCAGCTCGATCGACGAGAAGTACGGGTTGTCAGAGCGCAGCGAACCGTGCGCAGCGATGTGGACGGCATCGGTCGACCCGAGTGTCGACATGGCCACGTCGACTGTCGCTCGCTTGTGCGCTCTCGTGATCTCGCTCGACCAGAGATCTGTCAGGTCGTCGAGTTCGGCGTCCGCATGCAGCAGTGAGGGACCCGCGAGCAGTCCCAACGAGCTCACGACGATCCCCGCTGGGCCTGTTCCCCAGGCACTGATGCTTGGTGCGACCGTGATGGTCGAGTCGGCGAGGGACGGAAGGCCGGCCCACGACAGACCACTCACGAGCCGTGCGGGGACGACGACGACGTGAGCATCTGGGTCGAGGGCGAGCGGTGCAACCAGCAACCGGTCGAGCTCCGCGTTGATCATGTCGAGCCGCTGCGCCTCTGTCGGGTTGGGCGACTCGCCAGCGTTCGCCATGCGTCTCAGTACTGCACTCTGGGCACGAGCGGCATTGTCGATCATGCGCACGTCGGCGAGTTCGGAGAGGTCGATGCCCGATCGGGTCGAGCGGAGGGCCCACAGTGCGTCGGCGGCTCGCACGTAGCTGACGAACGTCGTCGAATCGTGAGCCTGCACGGTCTCCAAGACGTCCGTCGTATCCCGTTCGCCGGTGTCACCAGCCGCGAAGCCACGTCGGCTGCGTTGGGTGATGCGCTCCTCGAGGTTGCGAATGCGGCGGGTCAGATGATCGGTGTCCGAACCTGCGAGCTGTGCCTCGGAGCGGCTCACGCGGGCGTCGCGCAGCTGGGCGAGCAGCTGGTCGACGTCTGATCCCTCCGACGGACTGGCTCGTGTGGTGAGGCGACTGCGACTGGTTTCGGAGGCGACGAGCACGGCGGCGGCGTCGCCGTGGGCGATGGCCGCATTCACGGCGAGGTCGCGAAAGGCTCGAGTTCGATGTCCGAGCCGAACCTGCATCTCCGCTGAACCGAGCATGCGGCGCTGGCGGTCGACCTCGTCAATCCCGGCTCGAATCGCCCGCTGTTGGGCGCCGGAGTCGCCGCGAATGTTGGCGGCGATCGCTTGCGAGTAGGCAACGTCGACCGGGTCGGCGCGTTCGGTGTCGACGCTTCGGAGTGTTCGTTCAAGGAGTTCCACGGCCGCGGTCGGGGCTCCCGCGTTGACCAACGCCTGAGCGCCGAGGTGGGTTGCGCGCAGTGCCTCTCGTTCCCAGCCGGCCTCCTGAAGAGAGTCGGCCAGCTCGCCTACCGAGTCGCTGAAGTCGTCTGCCATTTCGTGATCGGCGGCGACCGCTGGCCATAGCAGCAAGTACTCGGCGCGCATCGCCCAGGTCGGGATGCCAAGCGCGATCGCGGTGTCGCGGGCGGACTGCAGGTTTCGTTGGGCCTCCGCGTGGCGATCGAGCCGGAGCATCGCCTCGCCGAGCAGTACCCGCGCCTGCACCTCGAGCATCCGGTTGCCGCCGGATCGCGAGGACTCGACCGCGTAGCGCGCCGCCTCCGCGGCGTCGGCGTCGAGACCGACATCGAGCAGCGTCGTCGCGTGGTCGGTTTCCAGCACGGCGACCAGGAGATCGACGTCGCCGAGGTCGGCGAAGGTGCGGCGAGCCCGGTCGTACCAATCCAGGGCGTGGGCGAAGTCGCCGCGGCGCGAAGCGACATAACCGAGGTTGCCCTCGATGGCGGCCGCAACGACGTCCTGGCCGGTTGCCTGGGCGAGGTTCAGTCCCTGCCGATACCAGTCCTCGGCCTCGTCCTGGTCGCCCATCTGCGACACCGTGGCTCCGATGTTGACCAGCGTGCGGGCCGTGACGGCGCTGTCGTCGATTTCGCGCAACAACTGCAGCGACAGGAGGAGTTCGGATCTCGCTTCCGGAAGGCGTCCGTGTTCGGTGAACATGATCCCGCGCTGATTGTGCAGCAACGCCCGTTGACGGATGCTGAGCCCGTCTTGAGCCGGTTCGAGCAGCGCGAGCGCATCTGCAACGTTGCCTACCTTGCTCAGCGCGGGCGCGAGGGTGAGTACCAGATCGACACGCTTGTTGGGATCGTCCACGAGCGGGAGCGCCTCGCGGAGATACACGACCGCCTCTGCGACGCGGTTTGCGTAGTACGCGCTGCGCCCCAGCGTCCACAACGAATCAGCCTTCTGATCGGTGGTCGCAGCAGGATCGGCGAGCAGGCGCGCGGCTCGTTCGTGTGCCGATGCCGGAGCCGCGTATACGCGATCGGCCGCAGCGTTTTCGACGTCGGGTTCATCGCCGGACATACATCAACTCGTCACACGGAAGATTTTCGCGTGAGATTGTGTATCAGACGAGCGAGTGCGTCCTCTGCTCAGAGACGAACTCTAGATGGGAGGCATCACCATGGCCGTGAACGGGCGAAGCAAGTATCCGACGGACCGATTCCGCTTCGGCACCGACACCACAGGGCGACCCGTGGCGTACGTGCCCGATCAACTGCTCGTGAAGACTCCCAGCCAGGAATCCGACCGAGACGAGTTTGCACAGGCCCTCAACGAGGGCCTCGTCCAGAGCGGCTTCACGATCCACTCGGGCAAGAACCGGCAACCCGGCTTCCGGTTGAGCGACACCGAGCTTCCGAACGACTGGCGCATCCTGGAGTTCGACGAGCTGCTCGGCGTCGATCTCATCGAGGTGCTCGCACGCCTGCGGCAGGAGCTGCCCGGGATCGAGATCCAACTCAACCACCTCTACTTCATGGACTCGATCGGTGCCGGCAGCTCGTTCGCCCCGAATCAGTTCGCTCCCAATCAGTTCGCCCCCAACCAATTTGCACCGAACCAGTTCGCTCCGAACCAATTTGCACCGAACCAGTTCGCCCCGAACCAATTTGCACCGAACCAGTTCGCCCCCAACCAGTTCGCTCCCAATCAGTTCGCCCCCAACCAGTTCGCACCGAACCAGTTCGCCCCCAATCAGTTCGCACCGATGATGTTCGGACGTGGCTCGGACTGCTGCACCTGTCCAACGCCTCCGGGAGACGAGAACGAGGCGCCCTTCATCGCCGAGCTCACGGCGCGGCGGGCGTACGGCCCGCCACCTGTGGCCAACGCCACGGGGAAGAAGGCCGACCTCCCGTCCCATGATGATCTCGAGATCCACGTGCTCGACGTTCGACGGGTTCTTCAGAAGGTTGCGCCACAGCTCAATGCTGCGAAGGGCATCTACGAGAAGGTCAATGCCCCGCTTACGGCGGAGGAGCAGGCGAATCTCGACCGCATCGAGGAGATCCCCGGTGCCATCATCGCCCGCGCCCAAGAAGCCAAGCGCGTGGCCCGCGAACCGAAGGGGCCCGAGAAGGATGCGATCTGGGCCGACTTCACAGCCGAACCCGCCTCGAGCGGCCTCGGCACCAACTCCAACAACGACTCCTATGTCGACCCGGTCTGCGGGCACACCGAGTTCATCACGGGCATCATCGGCCGAATCGTCAAGAGCAAGATGATCACGACCCACGCGATCGCCGGGACACTCGGCGACGTCAGCGATACGGATCTCGCCGTCGCGCTCGAGTACGTACATCTGAAGCATGGGCCTGCGAACGACGAGCAGCGGCGCATCCTCAGCCTGTCGCTCAGTGGCTACAACGACGACGACGAAACCAGCGCTGCCCCACTCCTGGCTGGTCAGATCCAGAAGATGGTCGACGCCGGGTGGCTTGTCGTCGCCTCGGCGGGGAACAACGCCAGCTGCCGACTGGCCTGGCCGGCCGCCCTGCCGGGCGTGGTGGCCGTCGGCGCCTACGGCCAAAGCGGGCCGGGATGGTTCTCGAACTACGGGCCATGGGTCGATGCCTGCGCGCCCGGTGTGCATGTGGTCTCGGACTATCCGCGTCTCGACACCCTGGGTGTGACCGATCAGGGCGGTGACGAACTCATCGTGAACGGCGCCACGACGGCCGCTCACTTCGACACCGGCTATGCCGCGTGGAGTGGCACCAGCTTCTCCGCGCCATTTGTTGCCGCTCAGCTTGCGGCCTGGATGATCACGCAGGGGCAAGGCGGAGGCATGGCCACGGTGGACGACGCGCTCGACGGTGTCATCCGTGACCCCGACCTGGCACGGCTTCCAGGTCTCGGCACCGTGGTCGAGTACCGCGGAGAGATCAATGGTTGAGTCTGGTGCGGCCCCTCCGCGTCGCTGTCTCACGACGGTCGATACAGTGGCCGACGTGGGGGCCGAGCGAGAGATCTCCGGTCTGCTGCATGCGGCCCTCGACGGAGATGGCGACGCCTGGGCTGCGATCGTCGACGAGTACACGAACCTCCTCTGGTGGATCGCTCGCAGCTACCGGCTCGATGAGGCGACCTCGGCCGACGTGGTCCAGACGGTGTGGTTTCAGCTCGTGCAGCACGGCCGGTCGATCAGCGACCCCGACAGGCTTGCAGGTTGGCTCTCGACGACCGCGCGGCGCGAGTCCCTGCGACGGGCAAAGGCGAACAACCGCACCATCGCGTCGGACGTGCTCGATGACCAGCCCGATCTCACGTCGACATCGGCCGAGGAGTACGTCATCGAGGACGAACTTGCGTCGATTGCTCTGGCCTCATATCGCGAACTCGGCGACGACTGTCGACGGCTGTTGGCCCTCCTCTGCGAGGAGGAGCCTCGGAGTTATGCCGAGATCGCCACCCTTTTGGGAACGACCCCCGGATACATCGGACCGACGAGACAGCGCTGCCTGCAGAAGCTGCGAGCCATCATGAGAGGAATGGGAGCATGAGCGAGAACGACGGTGGAGACGTCGACGTACTGAGTGAGCGCGAAGCGGACGAGCTGCTGCGAGTGCTGAAGAGCGCGCTGCGGTCGTTTCCCGACCTCAAAGACCCCACCCTCGAGACCGCGCCAGCATCGGTGGTCGACGGCGCTCGCTGGGTGCACGACTGGCACAACATGGACGCCGAGCTGGCCCGACTTGCGTTCGACAGTCACGAGAGCCCCGAACTCACGGGCGTGCGATCGAGCTCGTCGCTACGACAGCTCACGTTCGTGAGTGATGATCACGAGATCGCGATCGACATCGAACCGAGCCCGACCGGCGTCTCGCTCACCGGTACCGTCACGCCCGTCGTCGGCGGGAATGTGGACGTGTTCGTGGGAGGTGTTGCGCACCGCGGCACCATTGACGATCTCGGCGCATTCGTGCTCGACAACGTCGATCACGGCATGGCGCTCGCGTTCGTGATCACACCCGACCGAACGATTCGACTCGGATCGTTCGAACTCTGAGCACGGCGTAAGCCGTACGTCGACTCGTCCCGTCGGCAGGAGGTCGCTGCGGCTACCACCCGCTGGGGCCGACCGAGCACACCGCAACGCTGTCGGCCACACCGCGGATCGCCCGAGCATCCGCTCGCTCCGCGAGCTGGGCTGCGCGGGCGGCTTGTTCGGTCAGCAGGATCTCGCCCGTCGCAGACAGGTCACACAGGCGAGCAGCGATGTTGACGACCAGGCCTCGGTAGTCGGTGTCTCGACACCTCGTCACCGGCCCGTAGTGGATGCCGATGCGCAGCGGAACCTGCTCGTCGAGGGCGCGACGTTGGATCTCCAATGCGGCGGTGAAGGCCAGCTTCGGAAGGGCGAATGCGACCATCGCACCGTCGCCGGTGCTCTTGACGATCTCGCCGGACGAGGACGGCGCGATGATGCGCTCGACAATCCCGTCATGGCGGGCGAGGAGTCGCAGCATCTCGAGGTCGCCATGGTGCGATGCGACCTCGGTCGATCCCACGACGTCGGTGAAGACGATCGCACGAACGACCGTGCTGAAGAGCTCGGACGGAGCCGCCAACCGGCTCGCTCGTTCGGTGTCGGTAATGGCCACGCTGTGCGGAGGCCCGTTCCCACCTTCTTGATACAAGACGACCAAAAGCACCCGAGACTGGGTCGCCCTCGTCAGTTCGTTGCGTTCTCCCAGAACGGCTTGCGCAGCTCGCGTTTGAGGATCTTGCCCGATCCGGTTTTCGGGAGTTCGTCCATCCAGTCGATCGAGCGAGGCACCTTGTAGCCGGCGAGGTTGTCGCGCGCATACGCCTGGACGGCGTTGTCGTCGAGATCGGAGCCCGGGCGGCGAACGATGACGGCGTGCACCGACTCGCCCCACTCTTCGTTGGGGATGCCGAACACGGCCGCCTCGTACACGTCGGGATGCGACTCGAGTGCCGCCTCGATCTCGGCGGGGTAGATGTTCATCCCGCCCGAGATGATCATGTCCTTCTTGCGGTCGCAGATGTACAAGAAGCCCTCGTCGTCGCGGTAGGCGATGTCGCCGACGGTCTGGAACCCGTCGCGATGGTCTTCTTCGTACTTGTCGTGCTGCTTGTAGTAGTCGCTGAACACCGACTTCGAACGCACGTACAGCTCGCCCGTTGCGCTCGGCCCCGTGCCGGTGACGATGTCGCCGAGGTCGTCGTACAGGCGGATCTCGACCATTGGTGCCTCCTTGCCGCACGAACCCGGCTTGCGCATCTGGTCGGCCGGCAGCATCACCGTGTTCACCCCCAGCTCGGTCGAGCCGTAGATCTCGTACAGCGACTCGGGTGGGAAGTCGGCGACGTAGGCCTGCTTCAACGCAAAGCTCCACGGCGCGGCGTTGGCGATCATCACCCTCATCGAGCTCACGTCGTAGCGCGCCTTCACCTCGGCCGGAAGATTGCAGACCATACGAATCGGCGTGGGCGCCGAGAACGTCGACGTGCAGCGGTACGTCTCGACCAGCCGCAGCCAGTCCTCGGGGTCGAACTTGTGTTGCAACACCATCGTCTGGCCCATCGCCAACGCGATCGCCAAGAACCCACCGGGACCCGAGTGATACAGCGGCCCGGTGGTGAGGTAGGTGTCGTCGGGTGTGTAGCCGATGTGCTGCAGCAGGGCTGCCGTCTGCTGTGGGTCGTTGGCCGTGCGCCGCATCGCCCCCTTCGGCTTGCCGGTGGTGCCCGACGTATAGATCATCGTCCCCGCCGTGGCCTCGCCGTCGGTGTCGATCGGTGCATCGTCCGCGGCCGCGACGAGCGGATCGACCTCGACCATTTGCGACGGCGCCGCTCCGTCGAACACGAGGACCTGTTCGATCTGGGGGATTCGGTCGCGGATGCGCTCGAACAGCGGCGCATAGTCGGCATCGACGAATGCCACGCGGGCGTCGGAGTGGTCGATCACGTACGCGGCTTCGTCGTCGGCGAGCCGATAGTTCAACGGCACCGCAGTGGCGCCGACCTTGCGCGCCGCGTTGACGAACTCGACGACACCCAGTGAGTTCTGGCCGCACCACACCGCCTTGTCGCCGCGTCGGAGTCCATGATCGAGGAGCACGTGCGCCAGTTGGTTGGCTCGCGCTTCGAGCGCGCCGTATGTCGCGATCCGCACGTCGCCGTGGCCTCGATCGTCGATCACCGCCGTCTTGTCGGGGTTGGCGGCGGCGTGCGCGGTCAGCAGGTCGGGCATTGCACTGTCGTAGCCAATCAGTCACGTCGACGACGTACCGGAGCCGTCGTTCGCATCGATCCGGATTGATGGTGTGAGAGACTTTACCGATGCGCCGATCCCTTGCTCTCCTCGCCGCAGCAACGCTGGTGCTGGCAGCATGCGGCGACGACGACTCGAGCGACGACGCCGACGCAACGTCGGCAACGCCTGCCGCGACCGAGGCCGACGACTCGACCGACGAACCGTCGTCGCCCCCGACCACAGGAACCGAAGGGGACACAGCAAACGACGCAGCGACGGACGACACCGGGGCTGACGACGACTCCAGTTCTGACGGGGGCGAGTCAGATGACGTTGGCGACTCCGTCGAAGCCAGCGGAAGTGCCAGCGGTGATGGGTTCGGCAGCGGATCGGCAACGTTGACGCTGGCCAACGGCGAGTCGTTCGAGTTCTCCACGCTGTGCGCGCTGGAACCGCAGGAAGCTGCTGGCTCCGAGATTCTCTACACCGTGGTGTCGAACGACAATCCCGGACTCGACATCACGCAGTTCGGTGACGAAGGCGCCGTGACCGACTTCGGTGTGATCAGCGTGATCGACGGCTCGACCTTCGAGACGCTGTGGGAGGCAAGCTCGCTCAACGAAACGTTCGGCGGCTCGTTCAGCCTGCAACTCGATGGTTCGACCATCACCGGCGGTGGATCGTTCTACCCCGCCGGCGACATCGCGCTCGACCCCGTCGAGGGCGAGGTCGTCGCGACCTGCTGAGTCAGCCGCGGGTGAACCCGTCGGGGACCAGCACGTCGTCGGGGCACAGATCGTCGATCGATGACCGTCCCAGGGCGCGCATGGTGGTGTCGATCCCGTCGCGCAATACGTCGAGCACGTTCTCCACGCCGGCTTGGCCATTGGCCGCCAACCCCCACAGATAGGCGCGTCCGATCATCACTGCGTCGGCGCCCAGTGCCAGACACTTGACGATGTCGCTGCCGCGTCGAACGCCGCCATCCATGATCACGTCGATCTCGCCGCCGACCTCGTCGGCGATGCCGGGCAGCACGCGGATCGCGGCCGGTGCACCGTCGACGTTGTTGCCGCCGTGGTTCGACACCGACACCGCGGTGGCACCGGCCTCGACGGCACGGCGCGCCTCGGAGCGGCGCATGATGCCCTTCACCATGAACGGTCCGTCCCACTGGGCGCGCAGCCAGGCGATGTCGTCCCAGGTGGGCGGTGGCGTGCCGGCCCACACGCCATAGGCGTCGAAGAAGCCGGGCGGATCCTCTTCACCGGTCACGAAGTTGGGCACGCTCAGCTCGGGCAGCTGGCGCTTGGCGAGCCACGTCGCCAACCACGCGGGCCGCATCATCACTTCGGGCGCGTGGCGGGCCATGGTGCGCAGGTCGATGCGCTCTGGAATCGGTGGGCTGCCCCAGTCGCGGCTGTGCACGAACGACCAGTCGAGGGTGACGATCAGTCCTTGCGCACCGAGGGCATGAGCGCGGTTGATGCGCGCCAGGATCGAGTCGCGATCGCCCGCCCAATAGATCTGGAAGAACGTCTGCGGGTTGGCCTCGATCACGTCGACCATCGGTTTGCTGGCGAACGACGACATACCCATCGCCACCCCGCGCGCTGCGGCCGCCCGGGCTACGGCGAGCTCTCCGTCCGGGTGCACGGCCTGCACGCCGGTGGGCGAGATCATGACCGGCATCGAGATCGACTGGCCGAACACCGTGGTGGACAGGTCGCGTGCTGCCGGCTGGCCGGCGGTGACCGGCAGCATCGTCAGCTCGTCGAACGCATACATGTTGTCGCTCGAGGTCACCCCGCGTCCTGCGCCGGCGATCAACGCGCCGTACACCGACCGTGGCAGGCGCCGCTTGGCCATCTTCTGGGCTACGGCGATCGACTCGAACCACTTGTTCCTCACAGCTCCGCAAGGCTAGGTGGGCGCTACCGCACGAGCGATATCGAGTCACACGAGCACGTGGCCCCGCAGCACCGCCAGGTGTTGCTCGGCGTCGCCGACCGCGTCGGCAACCGCCGGGTGCAGCTCGACCGCGCCAGGGGAAGTCGGCGGGGCAAAGCCCGTCGAGCGCGCCGCGTTCTCGTACCAGTCGTGCCACAGGGGCCACTCGGGACGCATTCCGCTCGACCAGGTCAGCGACTGCGGTAGATGCTCGATCCCGATGCGCGCACACCAGGTCTCGATGATCCTCGGAGGGTCGGCGCGCAACAGGTCGCTGTCGATCACGGGCGGCGGGGCGCCTTGTAGCGCTGTGACGCGTTCGAACAGTGCGCGCTGGGCCCGATAGCCAGCCTCGTCGGCGGTGAAGTCGGGCCACTGCCGGTGGAGCGAGGCGAGGGCAGCGTGTGGGTCGCGCACGAGAAACGTGTGACGCATCGATGCCAGCGCGTCGTCGCTGATGCCCGGGGCGGCGTGGTACGCCATGTCCTTCACGAACACCGCCTGCTCGCGTGCAAGCGCGAGCACGCCGGACTCGACGGCGGCGTAGGTCGACTCGGGGAATGTGATCGGGAAACGCGTCGAGTGTTGTTCGGGGCCGAGGTAATAGGCCCGCGACCAGGGCTCGTCGAGAACCAGATGGTCGCCGCGCTCGATCATCATCCGCTCGAACGCGGTCGACACGGTGCGCGGGGTGGCCCACAGCGCGAGCAGTGCCATCGTCGAGCTATCCGTTCCCGATCGTGCGGGCGTAGAAGTCGAGCATGTCGCGACGGAACAGATTGGGCTGGTCGGCCGCTCCGCCGATCGCCGCGCCGAGGCGACCGAAGCCAGCGGCAACCGCCGCGCGGAAGATGTCGCCGTCGACCGCCTCGGGATCGGGGCGGTCGGCGCCCGGCGGAATCATCGCGCCGTCGTCGCTGAGCATCGTCGTCGGTGCACCCGGCGCAACGCTGGCCTCCTCCACGGTGTGCACTGCCTCGAGCCGATCGAAGCTGTGGTGGGCGCCGTGCACGATGCGCATCGTCGCGTCGCCGCCCGTGAGGGCCATCGCGTGGATCTGTGCCTGCACCTGCTGCACCGAGCACCACTCATCGAGGTCGCCGATGATCGCTCGCACCACCGTCGTCCCTACGGATGGATCGACGAACTGTTGGCCACACCAGGGGTACACGGCGTAGGTCGCGGTCAGCGTCAGGTCGGCGCCACCGATCGGATCGGCAAAGCGCCGGCAGCTGGCGATCGTGACCGCCGATCCACCGCGGCTGTGGCCCTGGGCGGCGATGCGCCCCGGATCGACCTCGGGACGTGCGCGCAGGACGCGCAGCGTGGCGAGCACGTCCCATGCGCTGGCGGCGAAGCTGTACTGGGTCTGGTCGCCAACTGTGGACGACACGGCGCGCGGCCCGAACGGATCCACCACGCACACCACGTAGCCCGACTCGATCAGCGTCGCAGCATGCGCTTCGTGGTTCGGCCCGACGCCGAGGCTGCCGGGCACGATGATCACCGCCGGCCGCATGGTGGCCCGATCAGGGGCGAAGAGCTTGGCGTCGATCGTCTGCGGTGGGCAGGTGCCAGGACGGTTGATCGCCTCATAGAAGTTGCGCGGGGTTGGCGCTCTCGACCTCGAGGTTGGTGCCGGCCACTCCGGCGTACTCGACGTGACGATCGCGATAGCGCGGTGCTTGCACGGCCGCCACCGTACGGCGGCAGCGGTGGAGCCGAGCGACTGGGGGCGCGGCGCATGCCAGAGTGGCGACATGACGCAACGCATCGTGTTCGGTGCCGATGACGACAACGAGGTGGTCCAGGCGGTGCGCTCGTGGATCGAGGATCACCACGATGCGGTCGACGTCGAGGTCGGCTCGCCGTGGCCATCGATGGCCCACGCGTTGGCCACGGCTGTTGCCGATGGCGAGGCCGATCTGGGCGTGGTGATGTGTTGGACGGGGACGGGGACGGCGATCGCCGCCAACAAGGTGTCGGGTGTGCGTGCAGCGCAGGCGCACGACGCGTGGGTCGCCTCCAACGCTCGCCGTTGGAACGACGCCAATGTGCTGGCGTTGAGTTCGCGCCGTTTGAGCGCAGATCAGGCCGTGGAATGCGTGCGGGCGTTCATCGAGACCGACGAGATCGATCCCGATGAACGCCCACGCATCGACGAGCTGAAGTCGCTCGGCTGAGTCAGCGGACCCGCCACTCCGCAGCGAGGACCGTGCGGCCATCGCGAACGGTCGGCACCCAGCGCAGTCGCAGCGCCGGAGCGGCGGCGCGACGGAGGGCGGCGGGAGCGGTGGTGGGGGCGGTGCGGTCGAGGTACATCGGATTCTCCTGGTGGGTTGTCCCCGGGTGCCGGGGAGGGGGTGGTGGCGGTGTGCCGTTGTCGTTCGACCGTCCTGACGGACCACCCGACCGCGCCTTACACGTTCGTCAAGAAAATCTCAGCGCTCCGCCGGAGCAGCGCGAACGCATAGGGTCGAACACTGCTCGGACATCGACCACCGTCCGAAGGAGCGCCCATGTCTGCTGAGTCGATCGCCCGCAACGAGCTACACCGTGTTGCCACTCACGTCGTCTCTCGGGCACGCGCCGTCGCCAACGAGTACGTCTCGCTGCGCGTGCTGCCGGGCGGCATCGGCAGCCCTGCGTTCTCCGCGGCCGGGCGACGGGTGCGCATCGTCGGGTCGTGGCTGGTCGTCGAGGACGAAGCCGCCGGCGGCGGTCACGTCGGTGCAGCGCCGATCGTCGGCTCGACAATGCGTGAGCTCGCCGCGCTCGCCGAGGTCGACCTCGACGCGCCCTACTCCGCAGGCGCCGACACACCGCCGCTCGGCGACCTCGATGCGCACATCGACGCCGCGCCAGATGCGTTCGAGGCGATCGCCGCGTGGTTCGCAACCGCGGGCCGCGCGCTCGACCACGCAGTGATCGAATTGGCCGGTCGCGGGCTGCAGGTCACCGGCCCCCGTTTGTGGCCGGAGCACTTCGATGTGGCGATCGAAGTGCACCTTCCTGACGGCGCTGGCATCAATCTCGGCGGGTCACCAGGCGACGACTTCTCCGATGAGCCCTACCTCTATGTTGGCCCGTGGGGTCCGGATCGCCCAGGGGAACCCGAGTATTGGAACGCCCCGTTCGGTGCCGTGGTAACGCGTCGGGAACTCGCAGGCGATGCCGACGCCGCCGCCCGCTTCTTCGCCGAGGGCGTTGGACGACTGACGTAGCTGGTGCGGCGACGGGCGCGGAGCGACGCGAACCTGTTGCAACGGAACCGGGTTTCGAGTCTGTTCGGCTCCGGGCGGCGCATCGCGCGGGGTACTCGCCGTAGTGTCCGACGCGCACCCGACACCGAACGGGTATCGACACGACGGGAGTTCACATGGCCGACAACTCACCCGACCACTGGCACAAGATTCTCGACCCGCACGAACTCGACGAGGGACGGGTCACCACGGTCACCGTCGGGCGGCGCTCGCTTGCGGTCAGTCATCACGACGGCCAGTACGGCTGTCTCGACAACGCCTGTCCGCATCAAGGCGGACCGCTCGGGGAAGGATCGATCGAAGGCGGATGGCTGCGCTGCCCATGGCACGGCTACGACTACTCACCCCTCACCGGCCAACCTCCGGAAGGGTTCAGCGACGCGCCCGCGTGCTTCGACGTGGAGGTACGCAACGACGGGGTCTACGCGTTCTTGCCGCCCGACGACGCCGATCAGCGGACCGTGTCCGACGTGCTCGTCGAAACGATGACCAACTGGGGCCTGACGCACGTGTTCGGCATCGTCGGCCACAGCAATCTGGGGTTCGGCGACGCCATGCGCAAGGCCGAAGCGCGCGGCGAGCTGACCTACATCGGCGTGCGCCACGAAGGCGCGGCATCGTTCGCGGCGTCGGCCTACGGCAAGCTCACCGGCAAGGTCGCAGCCTGTTTCGGGATCGCTGGGCCAGGGTCGACCAACTTGCTCACTGGGCTGTACGACGCCAAGGAGGACCGAGCGCCGGTGCTGGCGATCTCTGGGCAGGTGCCGTCGAAAGTGCGCGGCCGCGGCGCCTTCCAAGACACCGATTTGGAGGCGGCGTTCAGCGACGTCGCGGCATACAGCGAAACGGTGCACATCACGTCGGACCACGCCGAGCTGGCCACGCTGGCGATGAAGAACGCCATGGTCGGCCGGGATGTCGCCCACCTCGTGCTCCCCGACGAGGTGCAGGTGCACCCCGCAGGCGACGAGGCGGCAGCGGGCGGGCCGGAAGGACGGGTGCCGCTCCATCCCGCGGTGCCCTCCGACGACGCCGTGCGTCACGCGGTGCAGCTGATCGCCGGTGCCGCTCGGCCGATGTTCGTGGTCGGCGCCGGCTGTCGCGGGAAGATGGAGCCGATCCTTGCCCTGGCCGATCGCTTGGGCGCCCCAGTGGCGACGACCTTCAAGGCCAAAGGGCTGATCGGCGATGGCCATCCACTTGCTGCAGGCGTGATGGGCCGCTCGGGTACACCGGTCGCCAGCTGGATGATGAACGAGAGCGACCTGCTCCTGGTGTTCGGGGCCAGCTTCTCGAACCACACGGGCATCGCCGAGTACAAGCCGACGATTCACGTCGACGACGACCCGATGTCGCTGGGCCGATTCAGCCGGATCGAGGTCCCGGTGCTCGGCGACGTGGCGTTGAGCGCCGACGCCATCCGGGCTGCGCTCGACCCGTCGACGTCGCGTGGTGCCCTCGAGGCCGAACTCGCCGAACGGTGGAAGATCTGGCGCGCTGAGAAGGCTCGACGGGTGACCGACGATGCCGCGCAGGGTGTCGGTGCGGCAGCCGTGATGGACAGCCTGAACCGCACGGTCGACCCCCGGGCGGCGCTCGCTGTCGACGTCGGCAACAACACGTATTCGTTCGGTCGTTACTTCGAGGCGTCGGGTCAGCAAGACCTCGTGATGTCCGGCTATCTCGGGTCGATCGGCTTCGCCTTTCCCGCAGCGATGGGGTTGTGGGCGGCGGTCGGCGACGATCGCCAGGTGCTGAGCATCAGTGGCGACGGCGGGTTCGCGCAGTATGCGATGGAGCTGACCACCGCGGTGAAGTACGGGATGAACATCACCCATGTGCTGCTGAACAACGGTGAACTCGGCAAGATCTCCAAAGAGCAACGCGCCGGCAAGTTCGAGGTGTGGCATACCTCGCTGCACAATCCCGACTTCGCCGCGTTCGCCGAACTCTGTGGCGCACGCGGCATCCGAGTGACCGAGCCGGCCGACCTCGACGAGGCCTTCCGCGCTGCGCTCGATCACCCCGGGCCGGCCCTCGTCGAGGTGGTCACCAACCCGCTGCTGGTCTGACGCCACTGTTACAGGTCGTTAGCGCTGCGGCGGCGGACCGGCGAAGCGGGTGCCGGGCGGGTCGACCGCCCATTCGGCTGGTGCATCCCATGCGCCGTCGAACACCACGTCGGCCAGCGGGAGGCGGCGCACCGGGCCGTGGTTGCCGAGAGGCCGACCGAGCGGCACCGTGGCCGAGATCGCGGCGTTGTCGGGGATGCCCAGCAACGTGCGCAGCTCGCTCTCGACCGAGTAGTGCCATGCGGTGATCACGCCGCCGTAGCCGAGGGCACGTGCTGCGAGCAGCAGGTTCTGCACGGCGGGATACACCGAGGCGCCCTCCGACGGCGACGGTGCCCGGCGGCGGATGAGACACGCGAGCACCACCACCGGGATCTCCTCGAAGTGCTCGACGAAGTGTTCCATCGCCGCCCGCGAGCGGCCCTTGCGCGTGGTCGGATCGAGCGCCGAGCCGGAGTCGTAGGCGGCATCGCGGCGTTTGTCGGCCCACCCATCGCGGAACGCCGTGGCCAACAGCGCCTTCGCCGCCCGCGACGTGTCGTCGTCGCGCAGCACCACGAACCGTGCCGGCTGACGGTTGGTGCCCGACGGCGCACGCGTGGCGTGCCACAGGATCGTCGACAGGTCGTCGTCGGGAATCGGGTCTGGCGCGATGCGCCGAATCGCCCGCGTCGTCGCGATTCCTTCGAGGAGCGTGATCGATGAATCGGTCATCAGCTCTCCCGCCCGGTGGTCGAGCTCCGATGCCAGCCGGCGGCACGCATCGCGAGACCATAGGCACCGCGGCGCGGCGCCGCAGCGTCGGGCACCCGCAATGGCGTTTCACCACTCGACTCACCCACACCAAGGACTCCGATGAGCGACGACCCGCTGATCTACGACAAGCGCAGCGATGGAGTGGCGATCGTGTCGACCAACGACGATCCACTCAACCGGATGACGCTCGACTACGTCGACGCGCTGTCCGAGGTGGTCGACGACATTGCCGCCGATGACTCGATCCGTGCGTTCGTGATCACCGCGGAAGGCACCACCAACTTCTCGGTGGGCATGAACCTGAAACAACTACCCGAGGGCATCCAACGCGCAGGCGGCGTCGATGCGTTCTTCGACGAGCGACTCGACCTGATCGCCCGTATCGAAACGATGGGCAAGCCGTCGGTGGCCACGCTGTTCGGCAACTGTTTGGGGGCCGGTATCGAGCTGCCCCTCGGATGCACGTTTCGCCTCGCGGCAACCGAGGGAGCGTCGATCGGGCTGCCCGAGCTCGAACTCGGCTCCACGCCCGCGTGGGGAGGAAGTGCCCGGCTCGCCAAGACGGTGGGGCGCGTGCATGCGCTCGACATGATTCTCCGCAGCAAGCGCGTGAGTGGTCCCGAGGCGCTGTCGATCGGTCTCGTCCACGAGGTGTGGCCGGTGGAAGAACTGAAGGATCGGGCGACTGCGTTGGCGGCGCAACTGGCTGCCCAACCGCGTCTGGCGGTACGCGGCATGCTCGACGCACTCCACGACAGCGAGTCGCGCACGCTCGACGAGTTGCTGGCGGCCGAGCGTGCGGCGATCCACGCCACGATCGGCTCCGCTGATGCGCGCGAAGGCATCACCGCGTTCTTGGAGAAGCGTCCCCCGGTATTCAATCGGCCCGAGGAGTAGCCGCGCCGTTCACCGAGGCGGACACCGCACGCAACGTTGCCGCCCGGCCGTCGGCTGTTTGCGCCTGGATCGTGTAGAAGCTCGCCTCCCGCGCCAGACGTTGGCCGGGGTGGTCGAGATCCATCGCTCGGCCGCCCGCAGCAGCGACCGCCGCCGTCGCGGCTTGCTGTGCGAGCAGTACGCAGGCAGCACGGTGATCCGATGCCGTCGCGATCCACGACTCGCGATCGCCCGTCACCCCGTTGACGAGATCGTCGGTCAGCTGTCGATCTCGCTGCCATGCGATGTCGATTGCTGCTGCCAGGTCGTCCGCGCCGTCGTGATCGGTCGAGCGCACGGCGGTCGTCGCTCGCTCGGCGACTCCCAGCGTCGCCGGCTGGCCAACGGCGGTGCGCGCACGATCGGCCGCCAGCCAACGGGCGTGATCGTCGAGCCCGATCACGTCGGCCTCGGCCACTTCGCATCCATCGAACCGGAGCGCCACGGTGCCGGTCGACCCGAGCACCGAGAGATGGAGCGGGATCGACGTGATGCCCGCAGGGTCGCCGTGAGCGTCGGCGCCCGGGACCATGGCCTTCACGAGTGTGCCGTCGGCCGCGACCGCGTACACGGAGAACCGTGGGGCGATGCCCCACGAGGTCGCCCACGGTGCAAATCCGTCGAGGCGCCACCCATGCGAAGTGCGCGTCGCCCGTACCGCTGGTTCGCCGCTGCGGCGTACATGGGCGAATGCCGTCCCGCAGATCAGTTCACCCGCACACATCGGCTCGATCAGCTCGTCGCGCAACCCCACGTTGTCCGATGCCGCGATATCGCGGACCACGCCGTGGTGCTGCACCCACACGAAGAAGGTGGCGCCACAGCCCCCGCCCACGCTGGCGATCACGCGGCGCGCGGCCATGGGTTCGAGCGCCAGACCGCCGTGCTGTTCGGGACCGGCGATGCCGAACAGGCCGGCGGTGGCCAGCGCGTCGAGGCCATCGCGCGGCAGGGCGTCGGCACGGTCACGGTCCTGGGCGTGCGGAAACAGCACCTCGTCGGCGATGCCTGCGGCGCGCTCGATCGCCCCGTGCGCGGACGTCGTGTGCGTCATCACCGCCGACGATATGCCGACCACCGCACTCAGGTGCTGCCCTGCTGCGGGTGGAGGAACGCTGCAGCACCGCCACACTTGGGGGAACTTCTCACCCTCGACCGACGACAGGCAGTGCAATGGCCAATCGCACCAAGACTCGATCCACTCCAGCATCCGCTCCCGCCGACTCGTCGGGCGGCCGTCCGATCGTGGCGATCGGCATCATCGTGGCGATCGTGATCGCCGTTGCGGCGATCATCGCCATCGCCGTCACGTCTGGCGGCGACAGCGACACGGCGGGCCTCGACCAGACCCAAGATGTGCAGATCAGCGGTTCGGCGCTCCCACCCTTCGAGGACGCCGGCAACGATCCCGCCGTCGGCCTGCCGGCACCGTCGATCTCGGGTCAGAGCTTCGATGGCACGCCCGTTCGTGTCGAGCTCGGGCAGCCGACGATGCTCGTGTTCTTGGCGCATTGGTGCCCCGTGTGCCAGCGCGAGGTCCCCGAATTGGTCGCATGGGAGGCCGCCGGTGGCGTGCCCGACGGCGTGCAGGTGATCGGCGTGGCCACCGGCACCGACAGCGGCGCACCCAACTATCCGCCGTCGAGCTGGCTCGAGGGCGAGGACTTCCCGTTCCCGGTGATCGCCGACGACCGCGCTGGCAGCTTGGCGTCGGCCCTCGGTCTCCCGGCCTACCCGTACTACGTGCTGCTCGACGAGAACGGGCGTGTGGTCGCCCGCGGTACCGGCGAGACGCCGCCCGACCAGCTGACTGCGCTGGCCGAGCAGGCACTGGCCGCGTGATCGAAAGCGATCTCACCACGACCGCATCGCCGGCCGTGGTTCATGAGCTACTGGTCGACGTCGAGTCGTGGCGGCTGTGGTCGCCGCACATCTCGTCGGTCGAGTCGTCCGAGCCGCGGATCGATGTGGGCTGGGCCGGGCGCACCCGAGCGTTCTTCTCGCCGATGTCGACGGCGATGGTCGTCGACGACGTGTACCCGGACGGCGGGTACGACTGGCATTCGACGCTCGGGCCGTGGAAGCTGCGCTACCAAAATCGGGTCGAGCACGCCAAGGGCGGCGCCCTGATCCGTTTCTCGGCCGGTCTCGACGGCCCGCTGTCGAGCATCCTGCAGCTGATCGTGTCGCCGATCTCGGCGTTCGGCCAACGCCGACGCATTCGCCGCCTCGCCCATCTGGCCGAAACCGTCGAACGCCGCCTCACCGGCCACTGATCTCCCCGAAATTCTGGCGATAGCGCGCGTCAGGCGCGCGATTTGGACAGGAGAACCGCCGAAATTCTGGCGATAGCGCGCGCCAGACGCGCGATTTGGACAGGAGAACTGTCAGCTTGGCGCGCTGTCGCCCATCGTGAGCTCGCGCACTCGGGCCAGCAGCACGTCGAGGGCAGGACGATTGAGCCCGCCCTCGGGGATGATCACGTCGGCGTGGCGCTTGCTCGGCTCGATGAACCGCTCGTGGGCCGGTTTCACGGTGGCCAGGTACTGGTCGATCACGTACTCGGCGGTGCGCCCACGCTCGGCCTGGTCGCGCTGGAGACGCCGTATCAGACGCACGTCGGCGGCGGTGTCGACGAAGATCTTTAGGTCGAACCGGTCGCGCAACGCCCGATCCCACAACACGAGGATCCCGTCAACGACCACGATTCGTGCCGGCGGAACCGTGCGCACCTCGCCGCTCCGGCGGTACTGGGCGTAGTCGTACACCGGCACCGGCACCGACGCGCCGTTGGCCAGCGCGGCGAGGTGGTCGTTGAGCAGCGGCCAGTCGAACGCGTCGGGATGGTCGTAGTTGATGAGCTTGCGTTCTTCGATTGGCAGGTCGATGCGGTCGAGGTAGTACGAGTCGAGCTCGATCAGCGACAAGTGCTCGGGCCCGGTGAGTTCGACGAGTCGTTCCGCGATCGTCGTTTTGCCCGAGCTGCTCCCGCCGGCGACTCCGATGATGAACGGGCGATCGTCCACGGCGCCGCAGACTATGCCGTCACTCGCCGAGCCGTCACCTTGCTCGGTGCGCACGTGCGGCGCAGGGGGAGGGGTACTTGTATCGCACCGCCCGGCCGGGCAACCTTGGCCGGTGCTCAGCGAACGTGCCGCAGCGATGCTCGACTTCGAACGAGCGTGGTGGAACAACGACGAACCCCGCGAGCAGGTGATTCGCGCGCGCTTTCAGTGCTCGCCTGACGAATATCATGCCGAGTTGACCAAGGTGCTCGACGATCCCGAGGCCCTCGAACACGACCCGCTCGTGGTACGACGGTTGAAGCGGATGCGTGTTCGAGCGCGCAAAGCTCGGCTCGATGCAGCGTCGGGGACGGGAAGGGAACACGGATGAGCAACGAAGATCCCACAGGCGGCACCGGAGGAACGCGACGATCCCCGCGCCAGGGCGTGGGCGGATCGCCGCTCGGGTCGACGCTGAGCATCGTGTTGGCCGTGGTCGCCGTGGTTGCTGGATTCCTCATTCTGCGGAACATCACCGACGATGGCGGCGGCTCGTCGGTCGACCCCGGCGAGGACACGACCGAGAGCTCTACGACGCTCGCTGGTCCCACCACTACGAGCGAGCCTGCGGTCACCACGACCACGCTGACTCTCGAGGGCGCCACGGTCGTGGTGGCCAACGCCAGCGGCGTGTCGGGATCGGCGGGCCGCATGACGACCGCACTGCAGGCGGCCGGGTTCACCATGGGCGAGGCGACCAACTCGACCGAGCGCGTCGAGGACTCGTTGATCTACTTCGACCCGAGCGTCGCGGCCGCTGAGGCCGTCGCCAACTCGGTGTCGATCGTGATGGGCGGCGTCGACGTGGCGACCGTGCCCGAACCGCCGCCGGTCGATGGCGGCGATCTCGGCGATGCGGGCGTGCTCGTGCTGCTCGGCGTGAACCAGGCCGACCAGACCCTGGCCGAACTGCAAGGAAACGCCGAGACCACCGAGACCACGACAGCCACCGGCACGTCGCCCGACCCGTCTGGCACGACAACCGACACCACCGTCGCCACCGAGACCACTGCGGCGACCGAGACCACGGTGTCGGGCTGACGTCGACCTGACCCGTACGGCGGCTACCGGTCTTCGCTGCCCAGCAGCAGTCCGGCCGCTGTTTCGATCGCATCGAGCGGCTGCGCCATCGCGCGTTCGACGCCCACGAGTTCGCTGAGCGACACCACCTCGAGGTGTGCGGCGGCCGCACGGCGTGCGGGTTCAACGAGATCGTCGCGCCACCCCGGGACGACGTCGCCGACGATCGCTGCGCAACGCACGTCGGCTTCCAGCGCAATCTCGGCCAATCCGCCGACGACCTTGCCGGCGAAGCTCGTCGCGTCGAGACGACCCTCGCCGGTGATGATCAGCTCGGCGTCGTCGAGGTGATCGAACAGATCGAGCTCGTCGGCGACCAGCTCGACGCCGGAAACGAGTCGTCCCCCGAGCGCGGCAAGCGCACCTCCGAGGCCACCGGCGGCGCCGCTGCCAGGGAGCTCGCGGACGTCGATGGCGAACTCCTGCGTATACATCTGTGCCACCCGCTCGAGGCGCCGTGCCAAGAGCGCCACATGCGCATCGCTGGCCCCTTTCTGCGGCCCGAACGTGGCGGCGGCGTCGACGAACGTCGTCTCTACGTCGCATGCGCCGATCAGCTCGACCCGCTTGGTGCGCGCCAGCGCGGTGACTGCCCGTACCGCGCCGAGTCCGCCATCGGTCGTCGCTGATCCGCCGAGCCCGACGATGATGCGCGTGGCTCCGGAGTCGAGCGCCTTGTCGATCAGCTCGCCGGTGCCGGTGGTGGATGCTCCGATGGGGTCATTGCCCTCGGCGCCGCCGGCCACCACCAACCCGCTGGCGGTGGCCATCTCGATCACCGCGGTGCCATTGCGCAGTAGCCACGACGCCTCGACAGGATCGCCGAGCGGCCCGGTCACCGTGGTGACACGGTTGGCGCCACCGAGCACCTCGACCAAGCCGTCGCCGCCGTCGGACATCGGGAGCTCGACACAGTCGAGTCCGGCCTCCCAGCAGGCGTGCCCGATGGCTGCCGCAGCCCGCGGTGCGCTCGCCGTGCCCTTGAACGCGTTCGGCGCTGCGACCACCAGGCCTCGGCCCATCAGCCGGACGTTAGCGGGGCATCAATCTTGACCGTCGGAGTCGGATTTGCGGCGGTAGCGTCTCGCCCATGGCTGTGACCGTCCGCATCCCCACCACCATGCGACCGCTCACCGGCGGCGACAAGCAGGTCGCTGTCGACTCCGGCACGCTGACCGACGTGATCGCGGCGCTCGAGGCCGCACACCCAGGGATGGGCGACCGCCTGCTCGATCCCGAAGGCGGGCTGCGCAAGTTCGTCAACGTGTTCGTCGACGACGACGACGTCCGCTACCTCGATGGACTCGACACCAAGGTGCCCGACGGCATCACCGTGTCGATCATCCCCGCCGTCGCCGGCGGCTGAGGCGGCGATAGTTATCACGGCCGGCGGCGCGACCGCTAGGGAGCCCGGCTGGCGCGAGGCCGTCCAAGCGTGACGGCTGCGCGCGTGGGGTGAGGCCGAGCCAATGATCGCGGTTGTCCGTTAGCAGTCTCCGACATAGAGTGCTAGCGGCCCATTCGCGGCCGGTGTACCCACGTCTGCAACGTCCAACGGAGGACTCCCAAGATGGCGAAGATGATCGCGTTCGATTCCGATGCCCGTCGTGCACTCGAGGCCGGGATGAACCAACTGGCCGACGCCGTGCGCGTCACGCTCGGCCCGAAGGGTCGCAACGTCGTGCTCGACAAGAAGTGGGGCGCACCGACGATCACCAACGACGGTGTGTCGATCGCCAAGGACATCGAGCTTGCCGATCCGTACGAGAAGATCGGCGCCGAGCTGGTGAAGGAAGTCGCCAAGAAGACCGACGACGTCGCCGGTGATGGCACGACCACGGCAACCGTGCTCGCCTGGACGATGGTGCGCGAGGGGCTGCGCAACCTGGCAGCTGGTGCCAGCCCAATGGGTCTCAAGCGAGGCATCGAGGCCGGTGTCGCTGTCGCCGTGTCGTCGATCGAGGCCAGCTCGATCGAGGTCGACTCCAAAGAGCAGATCGCACAAGTTGCAGCGATCTCATCGGCCGATCCTGAGATCGGTCAGATGATCTCCGACGCGATCGACAAGGTCGGCAAAGACGGCGTGATCACCGTGGAGGAGGGTCAGACCTTCGGCATGGAGATGGATCTCGTCGAAGGCATGCGCTTCGACAAGGGCTACCTGTCGCCCTACATGGTGACCGACACCGAGCGCATGGAGGCCGCCTACGACGACGCCTACATCCTGTTCGTGTCGTCGAAGATCTCCTCGATCCGCGACCTCGTGCCCGTGCTCGAGAAGGTGATGCAGACCGGCCGACCGCTGGTGATCATCGCCGAGGACGTCGAGGGCGAGGCGCTGGCGACCATCGTCGTCAACACGATCCGCGGCACGTTCAAGTCGGCGGCCGTCAAGGCCCCCGGTTTCGGTGATCGCCGCAAGGCGATGCTCCAGGACATGGCCACCCTCACTGGCGGTCAGGTGATCAGCGAGGACGTGGGCCTCCAGCTCGAGAACGTCACGCTCGACCTGCTCGGCGAGGCCAAGCGGGTGATCATCACCAAGGACGAGACCACCCTCGTGGAGGGTGCCGGCGATGCCGATGCGATCACGGGCCGGATCAACCAGATCAAGGCCGAGATCGAGAACACCGACTCCGACTACGACCGCGAGAAGCTCCAGGAGCGGCTCGCCAAGCTCACTGGCGGCGTCGCTGTGCTCAAGGTGGGTGCCGCAACCGAAGTCGAGCTGAAGGAAAAGAAGCACCGCATCGAAGATGCCGTGTCGACCACGAAGGCGGCGATCGAAGAAGGTGTCGTCGCCGGCGGCGGGGTCACCCTCGTACGCGCCCAGCAGGCTGTGCTCGACACCGTCGAGCAGCTCGACGGCGACGAGGCCACCGGGGCCGCCACCGTCGCTCAGGCGCTCGTCGGTCCGCTCAAGCAGATCGCCGAGAACGCCGGACTCGAAGGCGGCGTGGTGCTCGCCAAGGTGCAAGAGCTCACCGGCAACGAGGGCCTGAACGCGGCCACCGGCGAGTACGAAGACCTCGTATCGATCGGCGTGATCGACGCCGCCAAGGTCACCCGCTCGGCGCTGCAGAACGCTGGCTCGATCGCGGCGCTGTTCCTCACCACCGAAGTCGTCATCGTCGACAAGCCCGAGCCGGAGGCCGCCGCCCCCGACATGGGCGACATGGACTTTTGATCACTGGCTCGGCCTTACGGCAGGTCTGAGCACCACACGTCCGGACGGCCTCGCGCCAGCAGTACCGCCCTAGCGGGCGGCACTGCGGCCGTGCCCCCGTATCGTTACGTCCATGCGTGTGCAGACTGGGTTGGCGGTTGTTCATCTGTTCGGCAAGCCGACGCCGGGGATCGATCGCGAAGCGGTGATCGCCGCGGTGAAAGCGGCCGAGGCCGACGACGCGCAGGTCATCACCGCGGCGATGCTCGGTCACAAGGCCGACGTCGCATTGATGGTTCTGGCCCCTGACTGGCGCACGCTGCGAACGCTGCAAACGGGCGTGTCGCGCGCCGGGCTGGAGATCGTCGACAGCTACGTGTCGATCACCGAGGTCAGCGAGTACGCCAAGGGCATGCCCGAGCACATGCTCAACGCTCGGCTGTACCCGACGCTGCCGCCCGAGGGTCTCGGCGCGTTCTGCTTCTATCCGATGAGCAAGAAGCGTGACGCCCACGCCAACTGGTTCGCCACCCCGTTCGACGAGCGCAACGAGATGATGCGCGAGCACGGCGGCAGCGGTCGGAAGTTCGCCGGACGCATCGTTCAACTGATCACCGGCTCGACCGGTCTCGACGACTACGAGTGGGGCGTGACACTGTTCGCCGACAGCCCCGACTCGATCAAAGACGTGGTGTACACGCTCCGGTTCGACACCGGCTCGGCCTTGTACGGCGAGTTCGGCGCGTTCTACGTCGGTTATCTCGACTACCTCGAGAACATCCTCTGAGCGAACCAGGCCTGCCGTCGCCGCCGCATGCCGTGCTACGGGCCTAGCCGGTGGCGACGATGTTCTGCACGACGACGTCGCGCCCTTCATCGTCGAAGCCGAACACGTCGAACCTCGCCCGGCTGGGGTCGCCACCACCCACCGACAGGTCCGTCACACCCGACGGGCCGTTGTAGTCGATCAGGAATCCCTGCTGCAGCGCCTCGGCGCACTCGGCGAAGCTGCGACAGTTCGATCCACTCGAGCTGACGGCGGCCATCTGTCCGGCGATCTCGCGCGGACTGTCGGACTGCACTCGCTCGGCCGACAAGGCGATCAGGTTGACGCAGTCGTATGCATTGGCGGCATACGGACCGGGCGGATCGAACGGGTTGTCGGGATCATCCGACCCCGCTTGCGGGGCGATGCCGCGGATGCTCTCGCGCAGCGTGGTCCCCAGGGCGCCGATGCGTTGGGTCCCGTTTGGATCGCGCAGCGCGTCGTTGGCGATCACGGCGTCGAGCGACACATCCTCGGGGATCGAGTCGAGCGCAGCCAGGAAGCGCACGCCGTCGGCGCCGTTGGCCAACACGATCGCCACGCGTGCGTCGGATCGAGCCAGCGCCTGTGCAGCCGCAGTCGGCTCCTCGTTGGCGCCGAACGGAATCGACTCGGCGACCGTGATCGGTCGACCATCGAAGGCCGACTCGACCGCGTCGGCGAACGGCCGGCCGTAGGCGTCGTCGACGTACACGATGGCGGCAGTGGGGGCGCCGGTCTGGGCAGCGAACTGGGCGATCGCCTCGGCCTGCAGCGAGTCGGAGGGAATAGTGCGGAAGAACAGCTCCTCGTCGGGGAACCCGTCGAGGGCCAGCGCGCTCGCCGTCGGCGAACACGACAACACCTCGGCTGCGGGTGATGGCGGCCAGCGTGTTCAGCGCTGCCGACGACGACGGTGGGCCGATGATCGCGTCGACACCATCGGCCAGCAGGGCGTCGACGGCTGCTGCCGCGGTTGCCGCGGTGGGACCCTCGTCTTCGAAGACCAGGCTCACCGGGCGTCCCAGTACACCGCCGGCATCGTTGATGCGATCGACGGCTTCGTTGACCGCGTTCTCCAACGGTTCACGCAGCGACGTTTCGGCGGTGGGCAACATGACGCCGAGGGTGAGTCGCCCATCGCTGACGCGCGTTTCGACCTCGGTCGTCGTGGTCACCGCCGCCTCGGTCGTGACGGGAATTGCCGCGTCGTCGCCGTCGCAGGCGGCCACAACCGCAAGGGCAGCCACGACGATGCCTGCCGTGGTGCGCCCGCTCATCGCCACAGCGTACGACCCCTCGTGCCGTGGGACGCGCCAGCGGCCTGGCCGTATGATCGGGCGCATTGCCCCTCCGCCGCTGACCCCCTCAGACCGCCAGCGTCATCTCGTCGATGCCGCCGACGACGGCGAACGTCGTGGCCGCGCGTACTGCCAGGCGCTTGCCGAGCTGACCGACGAATGGCTGGCTGCGCTGTTCGACGCCGCGATCGAGGAGCACGGCAACGGGTCGGCGCGCCTCGCCCTCGTCGCGGTCGGTGGATATGGCCGAGGTGAACTCGCTCCGTTCAGCGACCTCGACGTGGTGTTGATCCACGACGTGAAAGCGCGCAAGGTCGCCAAGCAGGTCGAGCCGGCGGCCAGCGCGATCTGGTACCCGATCTGGGACTCGGGGGTCACGCTGGGACACGGCGTGCGCCATGTCGACGAGCAGCTGGCGTTGGCTCGCGACGACTTCGACACCGCAACCGCTGCACTGACGGCCCGCCCCCTCGCGGGCGACGACGACCTCGTCGATGAGCTGCGGGCGCGTAGCGAACGGCTGTGGAGCGACGCCAGCCGTCGCCACCTCGAGGAGCTGCACCGCCGTACCGTGGAACGGCAGCGACGTTCCGCCGACGTGGCCTACCACCTCGAACCCGATCTCAAAGACGGCCATGGCGGTATCCGCGACGTGCAGTCGTTGTGGTGGGCACAGATAGCCGGCCTGCGGATTCCTGCATCCGACGAGGCGGAGCTCGAGCACTGCTACGACACACTGCTGCGGGCCAGAGTTGCGCTGCATCAAGCGACAGGACGGTCGGGTGACGTCCTGCGTCTCGAGAATCAGGACGAGACCGCTGACCTCGGTGGGTGGAACGACGCCGACGTGATGATGGCTGATATCGCCGCCGCCGGGCGCACGGTGGCCTGGTTGTGCGACGAAACCTGGGGTCGGGCGTTCGCGCCGAGCAAGCCACCGGCCGACCAACGCGTCGCGCCGGGCGTGGTCCTGCGCGGCGGAGAGATCGGGCTGGCCGAGGGCGCGAGTCCCGCCAGCGATCCGACGCTGGTGCTCACGGCCGCGGTCGCCGCTGCGCGTCACGAAGCGCGTATCGCCAGGCCCGCCCTCGAACGGCTGAGCGACGAGACCGACGAGTGGAGCGGCGCGTGGCCGACCGGCGCGACCGACGAGCTGGTCAATCTGCTGCTGCAGAAGAAGCGAGCCATCCCGGTGCTGGAGGCGCTCGACCAGCGCGCGCTGCTGTCGCGGGTTGCTGCCGGAGTGGGAGCCGGTGCGCTCCAAGCCGCAGCGCAATGCGTACCACCGCTACACGGTCGACCGGCACCTGTGGGAGGCGGCGACGAACGCTGCGGAGTTGGTCGACCGCGTCGCCCGCCCAGACCTGTTGATCCTCGGAGCGTTGTTCCACGACATCGGCAAGGGCTATCCCGGCGACCACACCGAAGTGGGGATGGTGCTGGTGCGCGAGATCGGGCCGCGGCTCGGCGTCGGTACCGCCGACGTCGACACGCTCGTCGCCATGGTCGAACACCATCTGCTGTTGCCCGACGTGGCAGTGCGGCGCGACCTCACCGATCCGGGGACGATCGCGCAGGTCGCCGAGGCGGTCGGCACTGTCGAGCGCCTCGACCTGCTGCACGCCCTGACCGAGGCCGACTCGCTGGCCACGGGGCCATCGGCGTGGGGGTCGTGGAAGGCGGGACTGGTCAACGAACTGGTCGGACGCGTCCGCCACGCGCTCGGTGGCGGCGACCTGGGCGACGTGTCGTGGCGCCTGTTTCCCGATGCCGACACGCTGGAACGGATGGCCTCGGGCGAGCGTCACCTCACCGGTGGCCACGATGTCCTCACCGTGGTGACCCCCGACGATCCCGGCGTGCTCAGCCAAGTTGCCGGAGTGCTCGCGCTGCACGGGCTCGATGTGGTCACCGCTCGAGCCTCGTCGGATGCCCACGGCATGGCGGCCTCGCAGTTCCGCGTGATCCACCCCGAGCGGGACATCGATTGGAGTGACGACGGCAACTGGGGAGAGGTGCGCGCCGATCTGCACCACGCGCTCGATCGCGAGTTGGCGGTGGAGGCGCGCATCGCCGAGCGGGCGCGTACGTATCGGCGTCGTCGACCGACGCAGGCCCAGCCCCCATCGCCGCCGTCGGTGACCTTCGATGACGGCGCGTCGAGCGACGCGACGATCATCGAGGTGCGCGCCGAGTCGACGATCGGCATCCTGCACCGCATCACCAAAGCGCTGACCGAGCTCGGCCTCGACATCCGCCACGCCACGGCGCAGACGATCGGTGTCGACGTGATCGACACGTTCTACGTGCGCGGCCGGTCTGGCTTGGTCACCGATCCGTTCCACCGCGACGAGATCCGCGCCGCGCTGCTGTACGCCGTGGCGCAGCCGATCTCCTAGCGTGGACGACGTGACCGTCAGCGCCCGCGACCTGGCTCGATGGAGCGAGACGTTGGCGGCGATCGCTCGCACCGGCATGGGGTTCACCGAGAACCTCTACGAGCGCGAGCGATACGAAGAGGTGCTGCACGTGGCCGGCGACATCAAAGCTGCTGCCCGCGAGTTGGCCGACGCCGAGAGCGATGCCAGGGAGGCCGCTGCCACCCAACGCGAGACCGACCATTTCGTGCAGGAGTGGATGGAGTCGATTGGTGAAGGTGTGCCCGGGTACGTCACGCCGAAGGTGGCGATCGGCGCAATCGTCGGCAACGACAACGACGAGATCCTTTTGGTGCAACGCAAGGACTCGGGGATCTGGCTGTATCCGACCGGGTGGGCCGACGTGGGCTATTCACCGTCGGAGGTAGCGGTGAAGGAGGTCGAGGAGGAGACCGGCATCGAGTGTGTGCCGCGGCGGCTGCTCGGCGTGGTCGACGGGCAGCGGATGGGCTTCAGCCGCTTCGGGATGTACATGTTGTTGTTCGTGTGCGAGCACGTCGGGGGTGAGCTGCGCCCGCACCCGTTGGAGACCTCCGACGTCGGTTGGTTCGGTCGTGACGAGTTGCCCGAGGCCACGGCCGGTGCGCAGTGGTGGGGGCCGATGGCGTTCGCGGCGATCGCCGGCGAGGAGTCGCCGGCCACCTTCGACCCCGTCCGCGCCCCCATCTGGCGCACCTAGCCGGGCCGGCGCCGGGAGCGCCAGCGACCAAGCCTGGCGCGAGGCCGTCCAACAGTGAGGTGCTGCGGCGTGAAGTAAGGCCGAGCGAATCGTTAGGGCCGGCGCCGGGAGCGCCAGCGACCAAGCCTGGCGCGAGGCCGTCCAACAGTGAGGTGCTGCGGCGTGAAGTAAGGCCGAGCCAGTCCTAGTCGTCGCGGTCGCGGAGGAACTGTTCGACTTCCTCCATCAGCGCGTCGGGGTCGACGGGGGTGTCCTCGGATGATGTCGACGGCTGCTCGTCATCGTCGTCGTCGATGTACTGCTCGAGGCGTTCGAGGTACTCGGCCATGTCGTCGTCGTCGGCGATGAGCGCAGCAACCCGAGCGTCGTACTCGGCTGCGCCGGCAGCGAGCGGTGCGAGCGGCGCGGGCGTGCCGATCATGTTGCACACCCGGTCGACGAGGGCCATCGCAGCTTTCGGCGACGGCACTTGCGAGGCGTATCCGGGCACGGCTGCCCACAACGATGCGGTTGCCAGACCCGATCGGTGGAGCGCATCGTGGAGCACCCCGACGATGCCGGTGGGCCCCTCGTAGGTCGACCGGCGGAGTTCGAATCGTTCGATCAGCGAGTCGTCGGATGCGGTGCCGATCAACGGCACCGGGCGGGAGTGGGGAACGTCGGCGAGCAACGCCCCGAGTGACACCGCCATGCTCACGCCACAGCGCTCGGCGATGCCGACGAGCTGGTCGGAGAAGAGACGCCACCGCAGGGCCGGCTCGGGGCCCAACACCAGGATCACGTCGCCGCCGGGGTGCGACACCGACCATGCGCCAACGGTGGGCCACACGATGTTCCGGTGGCGGTGTTCGTCGAGGCGTACCTGCGGACGAACGGTGGCGAAGTCGGTGAACACCTCGGGGTCGATCTCGGCGAGGGCTTCGGCGCCCCACGACTCGACCATCGTGCGCACGGCCGACGATGCGGCGTCGCCGGCGTCGTTCCAGCCGGTGAACGCAGCGATCATCACCGGGCGTGTGAGCGACGGCTCGGCGATCCAGCGCACATGCTCGGTTCCCACGGCTCTCACGCTATCGGCCCGGCAGTGTGATGGTTTCGCCCGACGGCCGACGGACCGCCCTGGGTGCCTCCGGTAGCGTCGGCGGCGATGACGACGAGCGACGGAGCCAACAGCGCGGACAACGAGCGCGGCGGGGTCGTCGTCGACATTGCCACCGCAGTCGACGACGAACTGGTGGCGGCGTTCGAACGGCTCATCCCGCAGCTCTCGTCCTCGTCGCCGCCGCCGACGGCTGAACAGCTGGCCGTGATCGTCGACGGTGACGACACGGTGCTGTTCCTGGCGCGCGCCGACGGGGCCATCGTCGGCAGCCTGACGTTGGCCTTCTATCCGATCCCCACCGGCCGCAAGGCGTGGATCGAAGACGTGGTGGTCGACGAGACAGCCCGCGGCAGTGGCGTGGGTGCATCCCTCAACGAAGCTGCTTTGGCCGAGGCGGAACGGCGCGGGGTGAAAGACGTGAGCCTCACCAGCAGGCCCTCACGCGAGGCGGCCAACCGGTTGTACCTGCGGCTCGGCTTCGAGCCCCGTGAAACGAACATCTACCGCTACCGCTTCGGCGACCGGTAACGCGTCACCGCGCGGTACGCGCACGGTGCTGCTGCGCGGCACTACTCACTCGTCGTCGCCGTGGGCGCGGAGGAGATCTTCGGCGGCCTGGCGGACCTGCCAGTCGCGGTCGTCGAGAGCCCGGTCGACCGCAGCGCGTGCCTGCGGGTCGTCGAGGAACGGGGCCAGTGCCAGCACGGCGCGACGACGGACGGCAGGTTTGTCGGTGCACGCGGCGAGGATCGCCGGGAGGCCGTGAGGATCACCGATCGCCCCCAGGGCGGCTGCTGCTGCCTCGCGCACCAGGGGATCCTCCCCGGTCGTGGCGAGCGTGGTCAGCATCTCGATGTGCGCAGCCGGCGTGTCGGTGCGTTCGCCGCAGGCCCACGCGGCCATCTCCACCACGAGCGGTTCGCCGTCGGCCAGCGCGCCGCCGAGGTCGACGGGATAGGCGGCAGCAAGCTCGGCCGCACGACGTCGAACACGCCAATCGGGGGTCGGCGAGGGCGGCGGTCAACGTGGCCGCATCGAGTGTGCCGAGCCGGTGGAGTGCGCCCAGCGCGGTGGCGCGGGTCGGTCCGTCGGAGCTGTCGAGCGCCCGCCGTGCGGTGGGCTCGTCGCCGCGATACCCGGCCATCGCTGCGTCTCGGCGCAATGGGAGCCCCGCGTCGTTCACTGCCGGAGCAGGTCGGTGAGCGTGATCACCAGATAGGCCAGTCCGAAGGCCACCACGGTGGCGAGCACCGCGCCGATCACGATGGCGATCCCGGAGCTGGCCACTACGGCCCACACGCGGCGGATGGGCCCGGGACGCTTGTACAGCGATGTGGTGGTCTCTGCGACGCCGATCGGCGCCCAGTCGCGGCCGACACTTCGGCGAACGGTTGTGGGAACTCCTTGGTCCGCGCGTGGTGATCTGACCGAAGCTCTGGCATTCTTGCGCCAGCCCGCAAGCACGAGCGCGACAAGCGCAAGCCCCAGCATCCACGCGGCATACGTAGTGAGTTCACCGACCGACACGACGCCTTTGAGCGTATCGCCGACCGCCTTCTCGGCGCCGCCGCCTCCGCCGCCGGTGGCGCCGCGCACCAGATGGTGGACGATGGCCATCGTCGGCGTGGCCCTGGTACTGCTGGTGGCGATCGCTGTCGCCTCACTTGTGCCGTCGAGCGTGGTCGGCTCGAAGACCAACGCTCGTACGGGTGCCGAAGAGCCGACGCCATATGCGCTCGTGCCGGCGTCGGCCGAGCCGGTCAACGATCGCGTGGTGTTCGGCGATCTGCCCGCCGACGTCGAGCGCTTCGACACCAACAGCTCGTTCTATTTCGTCACGGTGACCGCCCCTGCACAGTCGGTGTTGTCATGGATCGCTGGCCGCAACGATCCGGCGGTGAGCTTCCTCACCGAAGAGGACAAGTTCGGCTCGCGCACGCCGACACAGCGCCGCGAGATCAACCTGCAGGCGATGCGCACGGCCGAGCAGGAGGCCCAGTTCCTGGCGCTCACCACGCTGGGCTACGACGCCGACATCGTGCCCGGCGAAGTGATCGTGCAAGAGGTGCTGTGCCTCGAAGTTGCCGACGATGGCACGTGCACCACGTTCCCGCCGTCGGCCGAGTTCATCGAGGCCGCCGACACGATCCTCGAAGCCGATGGAGTGCCGCTCGACTCGGTGCTCGACCTCTCGGAGGTGCTGGCCGACAAGCAACCCGGCGACACGGTCGATCTGCTGGTCGACCGTCCTGAGGTGGGTGAGCTCGACGTCACCGTGGAGCTCACGGTGTCCACCGAAGACCCCGACCGGACCATCGTCGGCTTCCGCCCGTTCGACACGCAGATCGTCACCTTGCCGTTCGAGGTCGACATCGAGACCAATCAGATCGGTGGTCCGTCTGCTGGTCTGGCGTTCACCCTGGCGCTGATCGACGAGTTGTCGCCGGGAGACCTCACCGGTGGGCGCAATGTCGCCGTTACCGGGACGGTCGATCTCGAAGGCAACGTGGGCCCGATCGGCGGTCTGGCGCAAAAGGTGTCGGCGGTGCATCAGAACGGCGTGGATGTGTTTCTCGTCCCCGCCGCGCAGCCCGAACTGCAGCCGCCCGAACCGGGTGAACCCGATGAGCGGCAGCGCCTGGAAGATGCCGGCAAAGGCGAAGTGCAGATCATCCCGGTGGCCACGCTCGACGAGGCCCTCGCCGTGTTGGTCGAGCTCGGTGGCGATCCGGTCGTGCCGGTCGGCGCCGGCTGACCCCGTCACCCCGACCCGCTGCGGGTGATTGCCACCACCGCCCGCCGCTCGCTGCGTAGCGTGGGGTGATGGCCATGTCGTATTCGCGCCCCGATCCTGCCTCGCCCGCCGCGATCGCCGACGCGACGTTCGGCACCGGTCGTCGGGGTTTCGATCAGAACGAGGTGCGTGAGTTCTTGCGGATGGTGGCCGCCGAGCTCGGTCGGCTGCAAGAGCGCGAGCGCTACCTGGAACGCGAGCTGCGCCATGCGCAGAGCAACCCCGACGTCGAGCGCATGCATCTCGACGATCAGACGCTGACCCGGCTACTCGGCGAAGAGACCGTTCGCGTGCTCGCCGCAGCGCGCGAGAGCGCATCGGCGATCCGCACCAAGGCCGAAGCCAGTGCCGCCCAGATGCTTGCCGAGGCGGCCGACGAAGCCACGCGCGTCCGCGAGGAAGCCGACGTGGAAGCGTCGCGTCGCCGCGCCGACGCAGCCTCCGACGCCGAGGCCGAACTGTCGATGGCGAAGCAGCAGGGCCGCGAGATGGTCAACGAGGCTCGTGCCTACCGCGAGCGTGTGCTCAGTGAACTGGCCCGTCGCCGCGAGCTGGCGCGCGAGCAGATCGAGCAGTTGCTGCACGGCCGCGACCGGCTGATGCAGAGCTTCGAGCGGGCGCGTCTCGCAGCGGTCGACGTGGTGGCCGAGCTCGAACCCTTGGGCCCGCCCGACGAGTACGTCGACCTCACGCCGACAACCGGCCCTGTGCCGCTCACGGTGCCCGCCGGAAGGGCCACTCCGGCGCCTCCCGCAGCCGATGAGCCTGCCGCCGACGAGGCCGATGGTGACCTGGCGACGGGGCGAACTCACCCCACCGGCGACGACGCCCCGGCCGACGACGTTGCGGCCGACGATTCCGCAGTCGACGACTCCGATGGCCTCGAGGACGACGATGCTCCGGCAGGTGAGCAGACCGCTCGCCACGAGCCGCCACCCGCGGCCGATGACGAACTGCCCGAGGCCGGTGAGGTGCTCGTCGACGACACCGCAACCGATGACGTCGTTGCGGAGGACATCGCTGTCGAGGGCACCGGTGCCGACGACGATGTTGTCGATGAGGTGACCGACGCCGCAGCCGACGACGGTGTCGCCGACAACGAGACCGACAACGTGACCGACGACGAGGTGCCCGACGCCGAGACACCCGAACCGGTCGCTCCCCGCAGCGAGGTCGACGAAGACTCCGCCGACGACGACGTGGTCGTCGACCTGTTCGCGAGGTTGCGCGCCGAGACCACCGACCCGGAGACGACCGACGCCGACACGACTGACGCGGAAACGACCGACGCGCAGCGCGTCGACGACGCCACCTCCGGAGATGCTGCCGCCGACCGCGACGAGGTGACCGAGCCGCATGCCGACGAGGCTGCGATCGCCGACGAGGCCGATCCGGCCGACGTCGACGAGTTCGACGCCGACGAGGCGCGGCAGCCGTTCGCCGTGCGCGACGCAGCGCTCACGCCGCTGATCGTTGCCGCTGGAAAGACCCTCAAGCGGGCCCTGGCCGACGAGCAGAACGAGGTGCTCGACGCCCTTCGGCGCACCAAGTCGGCGACCTCGCTCGACGACGTGCTCCCGGCGGCCGACGCGCTCGACGACGTGCTCCGCGACGAGCTGCAGTCCGCCGCATCAGCGGGGGCGGTGGCCGTGGGCGGCGACGAGATCGACAGTGAGGTCGCGGTGGCGGCCGGACGCGAGGTGCTCAGCACGGCGATCATCGCACCACTGCGCGAGCGCATCGACCGGGCCACGGCCGACTCCGGCGACGACACTCGTGCGCTGACCACCGCCGTGCGCGCGCTGTACCGCGAGTGGAAGACCCAGCACATCGACGATCACCTCGACGACGTGCTGCGCACGGCCTACGGCTACGGCATCGTCGAAGCGCTGCCGGCCGGCACCAAGGTGGCGTGGACCGTCGATCCGGGCTACCCGGGTTCGGCCGACTGCGACGACAACGCGCTGGCGGGCAGCATCACGCTCGGCGAGGAGTTCCCCACCGGCGATCTGGTCGCGCCCGGACACCTCGGATGCCGATGCCTCTTGCTTCCGACTGACGGATAACGTCAAGCGCCAATGGCGCGAACCACGGATCTCCCGGTCGATCGCCCTCGCCGTCGATTCAGTGCCCGCGGCGCGCTGATCGCGGTCGGCGCGCTGTTCCTCTTCGTGGTGGTGTTCGGCCGGGCCATCGCCCGGTTCTATGTCGACCTGCTCTGGCACCAGGCCTTGGGGCGCAGCGATGTGTTCTGGGGCGTGATCACCGCCCAAGTCACGCTGTTCGCTGTCTTCTTCGGCCTGTTCGTGCTGATCGCGGGCCTCAACTTGTTCATCGCCGACCGCTCGGCGCCCAACTCGTTCCCCGCCAACGTGCACCCCTACGTCGAGCGATTCCACGAGCTGTTCGGGAAGCGACTCCGATTGTTGCGCTACGGCGTCGCCGTGCTGTTCGCCGTGCTGCTCGCGCTCCCGGCGATTTCGCAGTGGCAGAGCTGGTTGCTGTTCCGCAATGCACAAGAGTTCGGCATCTCCGACGATCAGTTCGGTGCCGATGTCGGCTTCTACGTGTTCCAGTTGCCGTTCTTGTCGTTCCTGCTGAACTGGCTGTTCGCTGCGGTGATCGTCGTCCTCTTGCTCACCGCTGCGGCACACGTGCTCAACGGCGGTGTGGTGTTCGTGTCACCGGTGCCCGCCGTGCGCCAGGCGACCAAGGCGCACATCGCCATCCTGCTGTCAGTACTGGCGGTGCTCAAGGCAGGCGACTACTGGCTCGACCGCTACGACCTCACCAATTCCAATCGCGGGATCGTGCAGGGCGCCACCTATTCGGTGGTCAACGCCCAGCTCCCGGCATTGATGCTGCTCATTCTGATCGCCCTGCTCACCGCCGGTTTGTATCTCTCGGTGGTGCGCACCGGATCGTTCCGGTTGCCGCTCGTGGCCAGCGCACTGTGGCTGGTCGTGGCCATCGTCGGTGGAGTGATCTACCCGGCGGTCGTGCAGTCGCTCGTGGTCAACCCCAACCAGCAGGTGCGTGAGGAGCCGTTCATCGAGCGCAACGTGATCGCTACCCGCCAGGCGCTGGGGCTGACCGACGTCGAGGTGCGCTCGATCGACTTCCAGTCGATCACGGCCACCGATGTCGAAGCCGACCTCCAGCCGCTCGAGAACGTGCGGCTGCTCAACCCGACGGAGATGCGCGAGCGATTCCTCGTCGACCGTGGTCGCGACGCCGGTCTGACCATCGAAGACCTCGACGTCGACCGTTACGTCCTCGACGACGAACGTCAGCAGGTGTTGATCGCCGCTCGCGAACTCGACCTCGACGGCGTGACCAACCGCAGTTGGCAGGGTATTCACCTGATCAACACCCGCGGCTGCGGACTGGTGATGGCGCCGTCGGGCAAGGTGCTCGAGAACCAGCGCCCGGACTACCGCACCGTCGATCTCGAACGTCCCGAGCTGTACTTCAGCCCGACGCTCGGCGGGTACGCCATCGCCAACAGCGAATCGAGCGAGCGGGTGTGCGACGAGCCGCACCAGTACGAGGGCGACAGCGGTGTGCAGATGAGCTCGTTCGTCCGGCGGGCGGCGTTCGCGCTGGCGTTCCTCGACTACAACGTGCTCGCCTCGGGAGCGATCACCGAAGACAGCCAGATGCTGTGGGTGCGGGGCATCAACGATCGGCTGAACAAGCTGGCGCCGTTCCTGTCGTACGACGCCGACCCGTACCCGGTGGCCATCGACGGCCAGGCGGTGTGGGTGGTCGATGCCTACACCACCACCAGCCGGTACCCGTACGGGCAGCGCATCGGCGATGTGCAGCGCTCGCCGCGCTCGGGCCTGTCCGACGACGACAACTACGTGCGCAACAGCGTGAAGGCCGTGGTCGACGCCTACACCGGCGACGTCACCTTCTACGTGGTCGACGAAGAGGATCCGGTGCTGGCGGCGTGGCGGGGTGCGTTCCCCGATCTGTTCACGCCGCTGTCGGAGATGCCCGAGGAGCTGCGCGAGCACCTGCGGTACCCCGAGGACCTGTTCCGCATCCAGACCGACGTGTACTCCAAGTACCGCCTGGCTCCGGAGCTGTTCTTCCAACGTGACGGCAATGCGTGGTCGGTGGCCCAGGCGCCGGGCAATCAGCCGACCCAAGCCAATCCGGTCGCCGCCACGGCGGCGCCGGTCGCAGACGGCGCCAGCACGGCCGCCGAGAACACGTTCGCTACCGAGTCCGATGTCGCCCGGTTCGTCCCGTACTACACGATGTTCGATACCGCCGGCGAGGCGCTCGACGACGCAGCGCAGGCGGTGGCCGACGAGTTCGTGATCTTCCGGCCGTTCGTGCCGTTCTCTACGGGCGACCAACGGACCGAGTTGCGGGCGTACATGACCGCGTCGAGTGATCCCGAAACGTACGGCCAGCTCATCACCTACATCGTCGAAGACGACAACGGCGAACTGCCGGATGGCCCGTTGCGCGTCGCCAGCAACGCCGAGTCGACACCGCAGATCTCACAGCGCATCACCCTGGACAACGTCGGCGACGGTGGCACCCAGGTGCGCTTCGGCACGATGCAGGTGGTGCCGGTGTCGGGTGGCCTGGTCTACGTGCGCCCGTACTACGTGTCGGTGCCGCAGAACTCTGCAGACGTCAGCGAGGTCACGGAGTTCCGTGAAGTGATCGTCACCTACGACGACCAGTCGGTGATCCGCCCGACGATCGGGGAGGCGCTCGAAGAGCTCTTCCCTGGCTTCGATGGTGATCTCGGTGAGGTCGTCGAGGAGCCGACCGAACCGACCGACGACGTCGACATCACCGATCCGGACACCACGACCGATCCCGATACCACGACCGATCCCGATACGACGACCGATCCCGACGCCGACACCGATACCACCACGCCGTCGGTGCCGGCAGGATCAGATGATCCCTTCGATCAGCTCGAGCGGGCCGACGCCCTGTTCATCGAGGCCGACGAGGCCCTCGCTGCCGGCGACCTCGGCGAGTATCAGGACCTGATCGACGAGGCTCGCCAGCTGATCCGCCAAGCGGTCGAAACCCTCGAATCCGGCTGATGTAACGGTCGTCTCTGAGACGACCGTTACATCGTCAGCGTTGGCGCAGTGTTCGATCAGCGACCTCGGCCAGGTCGGCGCGAAACTGCATCTCGTAGCGGGCCTGTTCGGCGGCCAATGCTTCGGTGGTCTGGCGAATCGCCGCCACTGCTTCGTCGAGCCGGGTCGTGAACTCGCTGCCGTCGGCGCGGTCGATCTCGTCGGACAGCTCGTCGAGCTGATTGGCCAGCTCGGTCGACACCGAGGTGATTCGGGCGTCGAGCGCATCGAGCCGCTCGGCGATCGTGTCGAGACGTGCGCGATCCTGCGACGTCGATCCCGCCGGCGGCGCAGGGAGCGGCGCCGGCTCGGGCTCGGTGGGCTGCGCCGCTGCTTCGGCGGCGGCCAGCCGTTCGCCGAGATCCTCGACCTGGGCGCGCAGCGCCGCGATGTCGGCGTCGTTCGTGTTTCGTCGAAACCAACCCATGTCTGCGTGGTCCTCGACGAACCGTACCTGACTACCATCGGCGCCCGATGGCTGCCGACACTCCCCACAAGATCTACCTCGACGAGTCGGAGATGCCGACCCGGTGGTACAACCTCGTCGCCGACCTCCCCGAGCCCCCGCCGCCGCCCCTCCACCCGGGCACGCACGAGCCGGCGGGCCCCGAGGACTTTGCCCCGCTGTTTCCGATGGCGCTCATCGAGCAGGAGGTGACCGGCGAGCGGTTCATCGACATCCCCGGCGGTGTGCTCGACGTGTATCGCCTGTGGCGTCCCAGCCCGCTGTTTCGTGCGCGTCGGCTCGAAGAGCTGCTCGATACGCCCGCCCGCATCTACTACAAGTACGAGGGCGTGAGCCCGGCCGGCTCGCACAAGCCCAACACCTCGGTGCCCCAGGCGTACTACAACCACCAAGAGGGCGTCACGAAGCTGACCACCGAGACCGGTGCGGGGCAGTGGGGGAGCGCGCTGGCGTTCGCCACTGCCCAGTACGGCATGGAGTGCGAGGTGTGGCAGGTCGCCGCGTCGTACCGCCAGAAGCCGTACCGCCGCACGATGATGGAGATCTGGGGCGCCACCGTGCACTCCAGCCCCTCCGACGTCACCGACTTCGGACGCCAGCTGCTGGCCGAGAATCCCGATCACCCGGGATCCCTCGGGATCGCCATCTCCGAAGCGGTGGCGGCATGCGTCGCCGATCCCAACGTGCGCTACGCGCTGGGGTCGGTGCTCAACCACGTGCTGATGCACCAGACGATCATCGGCGAAGAGGCGCTGCTGCAGTTGGCCAAGGTCGACGAAACACCCGACCTGTTGGTCGGTTGCACCGGCGGCGGCTCCAACTTTGGTGGCCTTGCCTTCCCGTTCCTGCGGGAGAAGCTGGCGGGACGGATGGACCCTGTGATCCGTTGCGTCGAACCGGCGGCGTGCCCCACGCTGACCAAGGGCGAGTATCGCTACGACTTCGGCGACACCGCAGGCATGACCCCGCTGATGAAGATGCACACGCTCGGCCACTCGTTCGTCCCCGAGCCGATTCACGCTGGCGGGTTGCGCTACCACGGGATGAGCCCGCTGGTTTCGCACATCTACGAGCTCGGTCTGGTCGAGGCGATCTCGATCCACCAGCGCGAGTGCTTCGCAGGCGCGCTGCAGTTCGCTCGCACTGAGGGCATCGTTCCGGCTCCCGAGCCGACCCACGCAATTGCCGCAGCGATCCGCGAGGCGTTGGCGTGCAAGGAGTCGGGCGAAGAGAAGGTGATCCTCACCGCGCTGTGTGGCCACGGCCACCTCGACTTGGCGGCCTACGAGACCTATCTCTCCGACGAGATGGTCGACTACGACCTGCCCGAGCAAGCGATTGCCGACGCCATGGCCGGCGTGCCCGTGCTCACGTGACGTGAGCGCTTGACGCCGAGGCAGTCGGCGCCTCGCTGGCGTGCACCAGGCCGATCAGCGCGCCGACGGCGATCAGCATGGCCACGATCTGCGCAACGGTCATCGACTCGCCGAGGGCGATCCACGCAGTGATCGCGGCGAACACGGGCACGAGCAGCGCCAGCGACGAGCTGATCCACACGGGGATCATGCCGACCGACCAGAACACGAGCGCCGTGCCGAGGAGACCCGGCACCGCCACGAGCAGCAACAGCCCGGCCCAGTCGCTGCCGACGGGCCATGACAGGTCTTGGCCCACGACGAGTGCCAGCACTGCGGAGACCGCCGCCGCCCACAATGCGGTCGCGGTGAGGTAGGTCGTGGTGGCGAGCTGCTGGCGGGCGCGTTGTGACGTGATGAACACGAAGGCAAACGACACCGCCGAGCCGGCGGCCAGCAAATCGCCCCATGTCGAGTTCACGCCGTCGGCCGGCTCGCCAAGAGTCACCACGATCGTGGCGGCAAGCGCGAGGGCGCCCCACAGGGCGCTGCGCGGGCGAATCCGCTCGCCGAGGAAGCGGGTGGCGATCACCGCCACCACGATCGGGTGCAGCGAGTTGATGATCGTTGCGTTGACCACGCTGGTCTCGCGTGCCGCCGAGAAGAACAGCGACACGTTCAGCCCGATCACTGCGCCGGGCACGATCGTGAGGCGCATCGCCTGCGCGGTGAGCGGCCGGCCGCGGAGCGCGTCGAGGGCGAACACGCAGGCGCCGATCATCAGCCAGCGGTAGGCGTTCATCGCCACGCCACCGATCTGCAGGTTCTTGGCGATCACCGGTCCGGTGCCCCACAGAGCGGCGCCGATGCCCGACGCGAGGTACCCCAACCGCACGCCGGCGACCGTACCCGCGCGCCCACACCCCAGTCGTTTGCGTGCAACTCTGCGGTCGCCAGGTCTCCGCAGAGTTGCACGCAAACGAACCCCGCCGCGGGGTGTCTACGATCGAGGGTCGTGCCGACGATCGAGGAATTCACCGCCGCAGGGTTGTATCCCGGCGACGGCGACCCCGACGATCGGCGTCGCCTGCTCGAGTGGTTGACCGAGCTCGGGTTCACGATCGAGCAACTGAGCACGCCGATCGCCCGCGAGAACCTGCCGGCGATCGCCAGCGACTACCGCATCGTCCCGGGCGAACGGATGGCCGAACCCGACGCCGTTGTGCTGTCCGGTCTCGAGGCAGATCGTTTCGATCGGCTGGCCACCGCGTTCGGCTTCGTGCCCCTCGACCACGACCCGCCGGGCGAGCGTCGCTTCACCCGCGACGAAGTCGAGCTGTTCACGCTGCTCGCCACCCTCACCGCGATGTTCAGCTACGACGAGGCCGTGTCGGTCGTGCGGGTGATCGGTTCGTCGCTGGCTCGCCTTGCCGAAGCGGTCGTGTCGATGTTCCTCGTCGACGTGGAATCGCCGCACGTCCGTTCCGGCAACGACGACCTCGCATTGGCGCACAAGATCTACGAAGCCACCGGTCTGCTCGACGGATTCACCGCGCAACTCGACCCGATCTTTCGGCGCCACGTGTTGCAGGCGGTCGAACGCGGTCGACACGGCATCGTCGACGATCACCGCCTGCTGTACCGCAACGCCATCGCCTTCGTCGATCTCGTGGGCTTCACCCCGCTGTCGTCCGATCTCGACGCGCCGGAGTTGGCTGCGTTCCTGCGTGACTTCGAAGGCAAGGCGCACGACGTTGCCACCCGTCATGGAGCGCGCTTGGTCAAGGTGATCGGCGACGAGGTGATGCTGGCCTCGCCCGACGCCGCGGCAGCCTGCTCGGCAGCACTCGCCTTGATGGAGGGCTTCGGCGCGGGGTCGACCCACGTGGTGCCACGTGCGGGCGTGTCGTTCGGCGACGTGTTGACCCGTGGGGGCGACTACTACGGATCGGTGGTCAACCTCGCGTCGCGACTCGTCGATCATGCCGTGCCCGGCGAAGTTCTCGTGTCCGAGCCGGTGACGGTCGCCGCTACGAGTTGTCAGTTCGACGTCGCCGGCCGGCGCGTGGTCAAAGGCTTCGACGAGCCGATCGCCGTGTGGACGCTGCGGGCCGACGACTGACACGTCGATCGTCGTTTGCGCGCAACTTCTGGCGCACCGGTGCGCGCAAACTTGCACGCAAACGAGGAAACGTAGGCGTGCTCAGAGTGCGAGCTCGTAGTACGGCGGGTCGTCGGTGGCGGGGACGAAGCCCATGCGATGGAGGTAGCGCCGATGGGTCTCGGTGTCGCCGGCGCTGCGCAGCTCGGTGATGCCCTGTTCGCGAAAGACTTCTGCGCCCGGGCCGAACAGCCATCGCCCCACGCGCGAGTCGCGGTATGGCGCCAGCACGTAGTCGAGGTCGATCGTGAAGGCATCGTCGCTCCGCCGGCCGATCACGAATCCGGCCGGGAGGCCGTCGCGGCTCAGCACGAAGGCCAGCACGTCGTCGCCGGTGGGCATGTGGAAGTCGGGTTGGAAGCGATGGATGTCGCTCAGGTGGTAGGCGACGAAGTCCCGCAGGAATGGCGAGTCGGGCCGAACCTGTGTGACTCCGAGGTCGATGCCGCGGCGCGAGCTCTTGGCGAACTCGGCGCGCAGGTACCACACGTTGATCGCCGCGATCGCCGCATTGGTGGCGATGATCGGTACCGAGCCGATGAGGCTGCCGTACACCACGAAGGTGATCGAGCCGACGAGCGAGATGATGCGTAGCCGCACCACCGACGTCATCGCCAGCGACACCACCACCAACATCGATGCGAGGTAGCCGACGAGCTCGACCCCACTCAGCTCGAACACGGCAGCAGGTTACTGAGCTTCGGCGGGCGCAACGGTGGCATCGGGTGTGGCCTGTTGGCCGCGCACGATCACCGTCAACGCGCCGATGACGACCGCCATCGCCGCACCTTGGATCCATGTGACGGGCTCATCAAGAAACGCCCACGCCAGCAACGCCGCGAACACGGGAATCAGCAGCGTGAACGTCGACCCGATCCACAACGGGATGCGCACGAGCGACCAGTTCATCAACGTGTGGCCAATCACGCCGGCGCTGACCGCCATGGCCAGCAGCAACCCCCAGTTCGACCACGACGGCCAGCTCATGTCCTGCCCGAACACGAAGCCCAGCGGGAAGCAGATGATCGACACCCATACGGCGGTGCCAGCGGTGAACTCGGTGGACGTCATCGAGTGCTTGGAGTGCTTCGAGGCGATGAAGTAGCCGCTCCACGTGAGCATCGCCCCGAACGCGAGGAGGTCACCGCGCCAGTCGTTGTCGCTGTCGCCGCCTGCGGCCGACACCACGACGACCACCCCGGCGATGGCGATCAGCGACCACACCACGTCGCGGCTGCGCACGCGCTCACCGAAGAAGCGCGCGGCGATCACGCCGACCACCACCGGTTGAAGGGCGCCGATGATGGTGGCGTTGACGATGCTCGTGAGCTTGACCGCAGAGAAGAACAGCGCAATGTCGCCGCCGAGGGCCAGGCCGCCCCACATCGAGTCGCGCAGGATGCGCAGCCGGAACGGCGTGCCCGCGAAGTACATCCAGATCACGATGCCGACGGCGAACACGGCAAAGCGGTAGAACCCGGTGGCCAGCCCGCCCATGTCGATACCGGCGACCAGCACGGTGCCGCTCGACCACGCGCACACGGCGATCAGCGCACCGAGCAATCCGCGACTCAGCTCGCGTCGTTCGGCATCGGCGCCCGCATCGGCGGCGGTCGTGGTCACCCGCGCACCGTACCGTCACTTGCGTTTGTTGGCGGATCCGGGGACACCGGTGCGCCGCGGAATTGCCAACAAACGAGCGGGTGTCCGCCGTCTCGTACGCTCCGCACTGTGACATCGGTCGAGGAGTACGTCGCTGCGGGGCTGTACAACCCCGATATCCATGGCGAGGATCGCCTGGCCGTGCTCCGCTGGCTGAGCGAGCAGGGGTTCAGCATTGCCGACATGGTGGCCGCCCACGCGCACGATCGGTTGTTGTCGATGGCCGGCGACCGGCGACTGCTGGCGGGCCCGCGTCGGTCACGCCGCGAGGCGATCGAGGCGTCGAAGCTCGACGACGCGGTCTTCGACGAAGTGGTCATGGCGTTGGGATTCGTGCCCTTCGACGAAAGCGAGATCACCTTCTCCGACACCGACATCGCCGCGATCGCGGCCTTCGGCACGCTGCCGATGATGTTCTCGCCCGAGGAGGTGTTGAGCCTGCTGCGCGTGTACGGCTCGTCGTTCGCTCGCCTGGGTGAGGCGACCAACACGCTGTACCTCACCGACGTCGAGGCCGACATCGCCCAGGAGGGCGGGTCGGAGTTGGAGTACGCCACCGTGTCGTACGACTCGGTCGGTCTGCTCGATGGGTTCACGCCGCTGCTCGATGCCCTCTTGCGCCGCCACATCTACCAAGCGACCGAGCGGGTCCGGCGGGCGATGATCGACGGAACCAACCTGGTCTTCAGCTTTGCGGTCGGCTTCGTCGATCTCGCCGGCTACACCGAGTACTCGGGCGCGCTGCCGCCACCGCAGCTCGACCAGTTCATCCAACAGTTCGAACGCGACGCTCATCGCACCACCACCGCGTGTGGTGCCAGATTGGTCAAGTTGATCGGCGATGCGGTGATGTTCGTCGCGCCCGAGGTCGACGCCGCGTGTCGATCGGCGAGCGCATTGATCGACCAGTTCGGTGGCGCTGCACCCAACGTGTTGCCGCGCGGTGGCCTGGCGTTCGGCGAGGTGCTCGTACGGGGCGGTGATTACTACGGGCCGATCGTGAACCTGGCCTCGCGGCTCGTCGACGCCGCCGTGCCAGGCGAGGTCTTGGTGAACGAGGCCGTGGTTGCCGCGCTCGACGCGCCCGAACGATTCGAGCCGGCGGGACGGCGAGCGGTGAAGGGGTTCCGCGAGCCCGTCCGCGTGTGGTCGCTGAACTAGCGCCACCTACGCTCCGGCCATGGCGACGATCAACGAACGGACCGGTTTCGACCTCGACGAGGTGACCCGCTTGCTCACCACGACCAAGCAAGTGCGGAAACGCCTCGACCTCGAACGGCGGGTGCCGAATGAGGAGATCCTCGAGTGCATCGATCTCGCCAACCATGCACCGATGGGCGGCAACCTCGAGCGCAACAAGTGGATGATCATCGACGATCAGGCCACCAAGGAGCACATCGCCAAGCGGTTCGGTGATGTCGGGCGGCCGTACCTACAGGCCAACTCCTCGGTGCAGGTCGACAAGCGCGGTGAGCGGGTGATCGATTCGGCGATGTTCCTCATCGACCACCTCGCCGATGTGCCCGCACTGGTGCTGGCGTTGCGCCTCGATCGTCCCGAGGGCGGCTCGCCCGGCCAGGCGGCGGGGTTCTACGGCTCGGTGCTGCCAGGGGTGTGGTCGTTCCAGCTCGCCGCCCGTGCGCGAGGCATCGGCTCAGCGTGGACCACCTTCCATCTCGAACACGAGGCGGAGATCTCTGAACTCCTTGGCATCCCGCCGACGGTCTCGCAGGTGTGTCTTCTGCCCGTCGCCTACTACACCGGCGATTCCTTCACCCCGGCGCCCCGTCGACCGGCCGCTGATGTGACCTACCTCAACCGCTGGAAGCAGCCGGTGCTGTAGGCGCTGTAACGCTCGTCTCAGAGACGAGCGTTACAGAACTCGCCGCGGGTCGAACCCGACTACGGTGCGCCGGATGGGGCTCACGATTTCACATGCGGTTGGACCTGACGCGCCTGCGGTGCGCGACATCACCCTGGGCGACCTGCTGCGCGAGGCGGCGGCCGACGCCCCCGAGCGCATCGCGCTCATCGAAGGCATCCCCGACGCCGGCGCACGACGTCAATGGACCTACGGCGCGTTCGACGCCGAGGTCGACCGTGTCGCCCGCGCGCTCGCCTCCCGCTTCGAGAAGGGCGAGCGGGTCGCCGTGTGGGCGCACAACATTCCCGAGTGGGTGATGCTCGAGTTCGCGTGTGCGCGGGCGGGCGTGGTACTCGTCACCGTCAACCCCGCGTTCCGCGCCAACGAGTTGAAGTACGTGCTCACCCAGTCGCGCGCGTCGGCGTTGTTCGTCGTGCCCGACTTCCGTGGCAACCCGATGCAGGCGGTTGCTGAAGAGGTGCAGCCCGAGTGCCCCGAGCTGCGCGAGGTCATCTCGTTCGCCGACTGGGACGCGTTCGTGGCGGCCGGCGACGACGAGTCGATCGAGCTGCCGGACGTGACCCCGGACGATTCGGTGATGATCCAGTACACGTCGGGCACCACCGGGTTCCCGAAGGGCGCACTGCTCCGCCACCGCGGTCTGGCGAACAACGGCGCCCACACCGCCGAGCGGATGGGGGTGGAGCGCGGGTCGGTGTTCGTCGCCCCGATGCCGCTGTTCCACACCGGTGGGTGTGTGTGCTGCGTGCTCGGGGCGATTGGTACAGCGTCGACGCTGGTGCTGGTCGAGGCCTTCGATCCCGGCCTTGTGCTCGAGCTGTTCGAGACCTATCGAGGCGCCGCGATGCTCGGTGTGCCGACGATGCTGATCGCCATGCTCGAGCACCCGGACTTCGAGACCCGCGATGTGTCGAGTGCCAAGGCGGTGTGCTCGGGCGGGTCGCTCGTCCCCGAGGCGTTGGTCAAGCGGTTCGAGACCGAGCTCAACGCGCCGTTCACGATCGTGTTCGGGCAAACCGAGTGTTCACCGGTGGCGTCGATGACCCAGCCGAGCGACACGATCAACGACAAGGCGACCACGATCGGCCCACCGATGCCTGGCGTGGAAGTGAAGATCATCTCCCCGGAGACCGGCGAGACCGTGGCGATCGGCGCGATCGGCGAGTACTGCACTCGCGGCTATCACGTGATGGAGGGCTACTTCGAGATGCCCGAGCGCACCGCCGAGACGATCGACGAGGATGGATGGCTGCACACCGGCGATCTCTGCGCGATGGATGACCGCGGCTACTGCACCGTCGAGGGCCGGTTGAAGGACATGATCATCCGCGGCGGCGAGAACATCTATCCCAAGGAGCTCGAGGAGCTGTTGTTCGCCCACCACACCGTGGGTGAGGTGGCCATCGTCGGGTTGCCCGACGAGAAGTGGGGCGAAACCGTCGGCGCGTTCGTGCGCGCCGCCCCCGGCGAGGAAATCGACAAGAACGAGCTGTTCGGCCACCTGCGCGACCATCTTGCGCCGCACAAGACGCCGAGACAGTGGTTCACCGTCGAGGAGTTCCCGCTCACCGGTTCGGGCAAGATCCAGAAGTACAAACTGCGCGAGATGTGGGAAACGGGCGACGTCGACGAGCTGTGATCGACTTCGGATCCTGACGCCGTTCTTTCGCCGATCGGCCGTTGGTCTTTCTCGCCGCCTTACCCAGCGAGGTCACACTCGTCGGCGGACGAGAGGAGACCGGCCGTGACCAACCGAATCGCACTCGCCGCCGTCGGCGCCACCGCCGCACTGATCGCCGCAGGCTGTGGCAACGATGACGCGCCGACGACGGCACCGACATCGACCGTGGCTCTGGCGCCCGCCCCAACCGATGCGCCGGACGACACGGATGAGGGGTTCGACACCACTGACGTCGCCGCCACTGAAGCCGACGGCGCTGACGTCGACAGCCCTAACGTCGACGCGACGGACACGGCCGACACCGCAGGCGCCACGGTGGACGCGGCGACGGAGACTCGGACGTTCGTTGCCGAGGTGTGGGCCGACAACTGGTTCGCGTTGTACGTCGACGGGGAACTGGTCGGTCAGGACTCGGTGCCGATCACCACCGAGCGCTCGTTCAACGCCGAGACGATCAGCTTCGACGCCAGCTACCCCTTCACCGTCGCTGTCGAGGCGAAGGACTTCATCGAGACCGACTCGGGTCTGGAGTACATCGGCCAGCCGAACCAGCAGATCGGCGACGGGGGCATCATCGTGCAGATCACCGACACGTCGACTGGGGAGGTCGTCGCCGTGAGTGGCGGCGACTGGACCGCGCTGCCGATTCATCAAGCGCCGCTCAACCCGGAGTGTGTGCGATCGGCGTCGCCCGACACGGACTGCGAGAGCGCGATCGTCGACGCGCCGATCGGCTGGACCGAGGTCGGGTTCGACGACAGCGCGTGGGCAGCCGCGACCGTCTGGTCCGAGTCGGCAGTATCTCCGAAGGATGGCTACAACGAGATCGCGTGGGACGCCGCCGCGCAGCTCATCTGGGGTACCGATCTGGAGATCGACAACACGGTGCTCCTGCGAACGACTGTGACGGGCTGACCAACCGGCCGTCTACGCACGACGATTCTGCGGGCGGGTCGGGTCGCCGGTTGTCAACGCCGTTCACCAGGCGTATTCTTGAAGTCCACTTCGACGCGGGGTGGAGCAGTTCGGTAGCTCGTCGGGCTCATAACCCGAAGGTCGCAGGTTCAAATCCTGCCCCCGCCACCAACGAGAAGCCCTGGTAGACCGCAAGATCTGCCAGGGCTTCGTCGCGTCCAGGGGCCGATCTTCTAACCGTTGGTTAGAAGATCGAGGGCACGAAACGGCGAGTGGCGGGGAGTTACGGAGTTCCGGTACACAGTTCGCCTACTCATAGGATCAGCTCGTGGCGGCAGGCTGTTCATCCGTCGAGGAGGTTGTGGCGGCGCTTGAGACCGGCGATGACGACCGGCTGATCGGAGTGATCGACGACTTCAGTCACCGGTGGATCTCCGATGACCGCGTTTCGATCGAACGGGTCCGAACGGTGGACTAGTTCGATCGCGGATGACCGTCAGAAAAGGTGAGCCGCTGCTGGAGCGGCTCATGCACCGCAGCGAACGTGGCGCACGAAGCCCTCGGCTGTCGCATCCAGTGATTCGCCGGGTAGTTCCTTCCGGCCTCTCAGCGGAGTGATGCGGGATCGATCGCATCAACTGGCTTGAAGCCCTTCGTCTTCATGAACGCCATGTTGTGGACGAAGTTGGACATCGCGTCTGAAGGGTCGATCGCGTGGAGGTTGAGCGTTTCGAGGGTTGCACGGGGGATTGCAACCGAGAGGATGGGTTTGTCTTCCTTGAGGCCTGTGGAGGTGTTCAGGATCTGGTCGATGACTGTGACGATCACCATCTGCACCGGGAGTAGACCGAACACGTCGTTCGCTGCTCGGAGGGCCGCACTACACACGTGGTCTTGGTACAACTCCCAGCGGCGACCGACGGGCATCTTCTTCTGCGAGAGCTTGCCGGACGCGAGCAGGCTCTTCATCTCATGTGGGATGACGTCGTCGGAGTGCGCATCTAACGTCGCCATGACGCGGCCGTCGGCGAGCACAGCGAACGAGAGCTGCTGCCCGATCTCCGCTAGCTCGCCAAGCTCAGACATGTCATCGAGAACAGACTGATAGGCCGCAACGTCACCTTCGAGAATCCTGCGCCCGATCTGGATCATCTCCGCATGAGCCTCGGTCGCCGCTTGGTGATCGCGTAGCGCTGAGCGAGTCGCCTCTTCATCGAGCACTGTGGCCTGGCGGAGCGCTTCTTCGAGTTCGAGCCGTTCACGCTCCGAGCGCCTCTTCATCAACTTGCTAGGGCGGTGGGCGTCCAGCGCTTCCTGAGCCGCGGCCTGGTGGCGCGTCGACGGCGGCGGTGGCGGCGGTGGAAGCGAGGTCACGACCTCCGACCAGTTGATCTGTGGACCAACATCGATGTGCAGGCTGGTGAGGACTTCGAGGTGGTTCTCGTACACCGCCACCTCGTATGCAGCGCGCTCCTGGGCCTCCAGTTTCGCCGCTTGCTTCTGCTGCCGCTCCAACTCGCGTCGGCGAGCTGCCGCCTGACGGTCAGCCGCGCGGGCGGCTGCCTGAAAGGACCGGATCGTGCTCTTGTATGTCGCCATCCTCGCCTTCCTATCCAGCGTTCAATCTCGCTGGATTCGACGGTAGCCCGTGCGTAGAGCCCGACTGTCATGGCGCCAGGCGCTAGCCACGGCTGTGGCCGAATCGGCGGATCAGCGGCGCCGTCCGGCTGGTGGCCGGACCGCCTTTCCGCCCACGTGTCAGCGGCGAGGGCCTGGAGGGACGAGGTCACCCCCATCTCGACTCGATTGAACAGCGCGCTCCGGCCGGCCTGACTCGACAAGGCTCAGAACACTGATGGCTTCGCGCAACTGGGCGGCCCGCCTTCAGCGAATAAGTGCAAGCGAGGCAAGGCACCGTCGCCGCGAGCGAATCGAGACGCAGTCAAGTGACCGAATCGATCCTCACGAGGTCGTTCGGTCCAACGGCTGGATCTGCGGGATTGGCGCGGAGTTGATCGACCCGCACCGGCGGCACCCTGACCCCCTGTCTGCAAGCCTCGACCACGTTGTCGCGCTAGCGGCGGGTGGCACCCACACCCACCAGAACGTTCAGGCCTCGCATCTGATCTGCAACATCCGCAAGGGAGCCAAGTCGTTCGAAAGGGCTCCGTAGTCAGAGCAGCCGCGGCGTTTGCGCAAACACCGCAGCGATCAACTCGCGCGTGTGGCCGATGACAATGCCTTCGACTCTCGACAGTCGGGACCGACGGAAACTACATTGATGTCGTGAGCAAGCGTGCCGACGATTCGGCAGATGGCCGCCGCGCCCTCGAAGAGTTCTTCGCCGAGCGGACGGAACCGAGATCGCCGGAGAGTTCGTTCACACCCGAACGCGTCGCTGAGATCGTGCGACGCGACCGTGACGCCTCCGACTGATCGCGTGCTGCTCGTCGCCGACGCGTCGGTACTTGTACCGGCTCTTGCGGACTTCGGGCCCATCGGCGATGCGGTGCGGGAGCGCCTGGTTCGCCTCAGCGACGGCGAGCTTCACATCATCCAGAACTTCACCGATCTTGAGTTCATGAGCGCGTTGCGCACCCTCGTGCGGCGCAACGAGGTTGCCCCCGACTCCGCGTCAGCGGCGCTCAGACGACTCCCGCAGCTGCCAGCGATTCGTCACGAGCTGACGCAGCCGATGCGACAACGCATCTGGGAACTGCGTCACAATCTGACCTCGTACGATGCCGCCTACGTTGCGCTGACGGAGCGGTTGCAGAGCGAACGCCAGACGACCGTGTCGCTGGCAACTGCGGACCTGCGACTCGCCGCCACCCCGGGGTTGTCGATCACGTTCGAGGAGTTCGGCGGCTTCGATGCTGACTGATCTCAATTTGCCACTATGGCCATGAACTAACCCGTGAAGCCGGATGAGGCGACCGCTCGGCGGGGGACTCATAACCGGAAGGTCGCAGGTTCAAATCCTGCCTCCGCCACCAACGAAAGCCCTGGTAGATCGCAAGATCTGCCAGGGCTTCGTCGCGTATTCGGGGCAAGCGGGAACTACACAGCGCGTCGGATCGTTGCGTCGATCTCGACGAGTTGTTCGCTGTGACCGAGCAGGTTCACTCCGAGCAGCGTCGCAGGGGGCACCGGCCCAGCGAACCATTCGGTCACGGCGCTCCACGCGTCGATCAGGTGTTGGTGTTCACCGACGACGTACACCGTGAGGTGTCGGATGTCGGCAACGTCGAACTCGTGGACACCGATCAGCGTTCGCAGATTGGCGAGACATGCGGCCGCCTGGGCGGCGGCATCGTTCCGACCGATGAGGTTGCCGTCGCTGTCGAGGGGAACCTGTCCAGCGACGAAGAGTTGGTCGCCGACCTCGCTCGCGTACCGGTAGCCCGGCGTTGGCGCGAGGCCAACTGCCAGCTCGGCGTCGTTGCAACTCTCCACGGGCTGCTCGGTACGTGGCTCGGTCGGTGGGTTCATCATTGGCTCCTTCGTCGGCTGGCGTCGCCGGGGCCGTGGTTGCGATCCTGGTCGTCTCGCCATCACCATCGCGGGCCCTGTGGGTCGATGTCGAGCACCGCCTTGCCGATGGCTTCATGGGCGAGGGCGTCCGAGGCGGGGTGGTAGGCGGCGGCCCGCGAGTCGCGCAGTAGCCGGGCCAGCTCGTGGTCGCTGCGGATGGCACTGCCCCCGACCACTTCCATCGCCGTGTCCAGAACGGAGCGAACGACCACGCTGGTGCGGTGCTTGGCGCCGAAGAGCTTCATCTCCCAGACGGGACCGTGGTCGACGCGATCGTCGCACCACTCGGCGGCGAGCATGTCGAGCGAGGCGGCGAGACCGTCGAGCGCCATCCACATGTCGGCGATCTGGTGCTGCAGCATCGGGTTGTGGGCGAGCGTCCGGCCGTCCATGGCGATCGCCGTCTTGGTCGACAGCGACTCGACGGCGAGTTCGAGCGCACGCTCGGCGATGCCGACGTACACGTTGCTGATGAGCATGAGTCCCCAGAAGAAGGCCGTTGCCGTCACGGGTTCGTCGCCGTCACCGGCGGGGTGGGTGGCAACGATGCGGTCGGTTGGCACGAATACCGATTCGAACACGGTGTCATGGCTCTGCGAGGCGCGCATCGCGATCGTGTCCCAGTTCTCGACGACGCGCACACCCGGATCGATGCGCCGGGCGAACCCGTGGACGACGATCGGTTCGTCGGGGTTCGACGAGTCCATGGCGTGGAAGCCGAGCTGGTCCCAGACGGGACCCAGCGATCCGAAGTTCTTGCGACCGGTGATGCGGAACCCGCCGGGTACTGGTTCGGCGACGGTGGTCGACATCAGCGTCGACACGTCGTTGCCGGGCTCGGCGTGACCGGAGGCGAAGATTCGGCCTGCCAGGGCGTCGTCGAGCACGAAGTCGAGCGCGTCGATGCCGTTGCGGCGGAGATCGGCTGCGCCGCCGGTCCAGTACAGATGCATGCACGAGGCCAACGCCGCTGCGGGCGAGTGCTGGGCCAGGAGCCTTTGCCGCCGGGCTGTCTGGAACAGATCGAGGCCGCCGCCGCCCAGGTCGGCTGGCACGTTGGCGAGGTAGTGGCCGGCGTCGACGAGGCGGCGGTGCGTCTCGTCGAAGAACCGGTTCGCTGCGTCGTCGCCGCCGGCGAGGCGGCGGAGATCGAGGAGTAGGTCACGGTCGAGTTGGTGGGTCGGCGTGGGACTCTCGGTGATGGTCATGTGGTGATTTCCGTTTCTGTGATGGGTGTGTGGGAGATCAGTTGGTCGCCACGCCGTAGATCGCTGTGTTGGCCGGAACGAAGCAAGACCGTCCGAACCGGCGGAGATGCAGATCGACCTGTGCGAAGCCGGCGTGCTCGACCTTCGAGGCGGTGTCGCGGCAGAGGTCGCAGCCTTCGTAGATCCAGCGCCACGGCCTGCGGAGGACATGTTGGAGCCAACGTCGTGGGCTCCAGGCCGGGGCGGCGACGTGTTCGACGAATCGGAACCGGCCACCGGGTCGCAGCACGCGCCGGATCTCGGCGAGTACTGCGTCGGGGTCGGTCACCGTGCACAGCACGAGCGAACACAGCACCTCGTCGACCGAGTCGTTCGGGAGCGACAGCTGCTGCGCGTCGTCGGCGAGGAGCTCGAGCGCGATCTCGCGCATCGCGGCGCGACGGAGCAGGCCGTCGTGCATCGCGCGGTTGGGTTCGATCGCAATCATGCGACTCCCGCCGGGGACGTAGTCGAAGTTGGCGCCGACGCCCGCGCCGATCTCGACGATCGTGCCTGGCGAGATGCCGCCGAAGGCGTGCTGCTTGTGACGTCGCGCGATGTAGTTGACGTAGCCGTCGAACGTGGTGAAGAACCAGGCGTTGAAGCGGCCGCGGTGCCCGTTGTCGAACGTCGCGGGGGACTCGGGTGTCGATCGTGCGGTCGGAGTGAGGGTCGTCATGGCGGGCGCTGCTTTCGGGCGATTTGGTCGGGTCGTTCGTCGCCGTGAACTCGGCGCGGATCGACGGACGCCACGATGACGAGCGCGTCGCTGAGGAGCTTGGAGAGCGACTGAGGGTTTGCTGTAGATGGGGGCGCGTGATGCGGGCACGCAGTTCGACCAACGCGATGGCGGAGTCGGTGCGCAGCGAGCGCCGTCGCTGGTGCGACCGGCGTCAGGAGAGGACGGTGACCGCGTGTTCCACGGCCCACATCGGGTCGTGGACCGCACCGCCGCTGATCCAACTCGCGACGAGATCCGGGTCGTTCCGATCCTCGACGGCCGATCGGGCCGTCTCGAGCTGTTCCGACTCGGCGCCGAATGTCGCCTTCACGTCGGGACTCGACACAGCTCCGAGCAGCACCATCGCGGTCTCGTCGTCGCCAGCGCGAACGAGCAGCACGACGAGATTGCGCAACGCGGTCACCACGTGCGTTGTGCTGCGCACCCGTCGGTAGTGGGTCAGCACGGGCACGAACGCCGCAAGCGCCTCGGCGGGGTCGCCCGCGCGGCTACGGGCGGTGAGCGACGACAGCTCGGACACGCTGCGCACGAACGAGCTACCGACCGACGCAGCAAGCCGCATCGCGTCGTCGAATCGAGCGATCGCCGCATCGGCACGACCGAGCGCTGCCAGTGCGTCGGCTTCGATGTAGGCGATCCAGGCTGCTCCGGTCGGGCTAATCGGCCGGACCGGGCGATTCCCTTTCAGATGGTGCAGGCCCGACTCCGGATCGCCCGCGTAGACCAGGGTCATCGTTTCCCCAACGAGCGTGATCGCAGTGGTGAACGTGTCTTCGTCGCTGTCGACCGCGAGCGATCTGAGCCGCTCGAGGTGATGCTGAGCGGTGGCGAAGTTGCCGCTGTAGATGCCGAGGTTGGCGAGCGTGTCGTAGGCACTGACCAGCACGCGGCGGTCGGCGCTGGCGATCGCTCGCTCGGCGAACGTGTGCGCCAGTTCGTAGTCGCCACGGTTCGCCGCATCGGCGGCGCACGCAGCCGCGGCGGGAAACGACGCAGGATCGGCAGCGTCGGTCGAGGCCAACAGCTGTTCGGCCCAACGCACCGGTTCGGTCCACTGTCGCTCGTACGCAAAGTGCAGCAGCGCCGCAGTGAGCTCACCTGCTCGATCCTGGTCGTGTTCGATCGTCCACCGATGGGCAATCCGCATGTCGGCCACGAGATCCTCGAGGCGACGCGTGGCGATCGCTTCGTCGGGGGTACGCAACACCGCACCCATCTCGGATGCGACGTCGATGATCCTCCTGGCGTGCCGGGCGTCGTGGACGTCGGTTCGTCGCCGCGATGCATTCGCGCGGACCGTCTCCAGCAGCCGATAGGAGGTCGGCTGGTGCACGGTGTCGACCACGGCCAGCGACTGGTCGACGATGCTCGCCAGCGCACCGCTCGTGAGTTCGATCGTGTCGATCTGCGCGACGGCAGCGATGTCGGCGGCGATCGCCGGGCCCGCGAACGCGGACAGACACGTGAGCACTTCGCGTTCGCGCTCGTCGAGCAGCTCCTCTGACCATCCGATTAGTTCGCTAATGGTGCGATGGCGGTCGTCCGCGCTCCGATCGGTGGTGCGCAGGAGGTCGAGACGGTGTCGAAGCAGTTCGACGAGCTCGTCGAGCGCAAGTGTCGGCAAGCGTGCGGCCGCCATCTCGATCGCCAGCGGCAGGCGGTCGAGCCGGTCGAGCAGTTCGGTGACCGCCGCTCCGGATTCCGGTGGCAGCTCGAACTCGGGGTGCGCGGCCCGTGCCCGCGTGAGCAAGAGCTGGCGGGCCGTTTCGAGGCGCAACGGCCCGACCGGCCACACGCGCTCGGCTCCCACCCCGAGGCGCTCGCGACTGGTCGCGAGCAGGCGGACTCGACCGTGCTCGTCGGAGATCGCGCCGGCGAGTCGCGCCGCTTCGTCGATCACGTGCTCGCAGTTGTCGAGCACCAGCAGCGCATCGAGATCGGCGATCGCCGCGATGAGGTCGGTCTCGGATTCCCCCGCATCCTCGAGGCCGGCGTCGCGACGCAGCACGTGCATGATCGCACGAGGATCGCGGACCGATGCCAGCCGGACGTTCAACACGCCGTCGGCGTGGAGGTCTCGCCGTCGTGCGCCGATGTCGCGAGCGAGAGATGTCTTGCCGACCCCGCCGGGCCCTACGAGCGTGACGAGCGGCTGGTCGTCCAGCAGTCGATCGACCGCAGCGATGTCGTCGTCGCGGCCGAACAGCGAGGTGGCCGTTCGTCGCCTCGTCCGACTTGACGTCGGAGGTGTCTCGTCGATCTGCGCGACGAAGCGATAGCCGCGACTACGGAAGTTCTTGATGGTCTCCTGACGTGTGCCGTCGTCGCCCACGACGCGACGGATCTCCTTGATCCTCGTCGTGAGCGCCGACTCGGACACGAACTGGTCGCCCCATACCTCGTCGAGCAGCTCGTGCTTCGACACCACCCGATCGCGGTGCGCCACCAGATAGGCGAGCAGATCGAAGGCCTGCGGCTCGAGGTGACGTGTCTCACCGTCGTACTCGACCGAGCGGGCCGACAGATCGACGACGCTGCGACCGAACCGAATCACCGCTCCATTGTGATCGCTCGGGGAACGCGTCGCACGCGAAGTTCACAGCGCGGCCCGTCGCGCCCGATCCTCACGCCGTACTCAGTCGATCCCCAAGCTCTTCAGCCACGGGATCTTCACCATGGCGCTCGCTCGGCACACGTCGCAGCACGCATACACCACCCGGATCGTGCCAACGATCCCGACATGAGGAGAACACCATGAGCATCCGCACATTCGCAGTCGCCGCCGTTGCGGCCGGCGTCACCGCAGCGGCCGCGGTCGGCATCGGGGCAGCGTTGGCTGCCTCGGACGGCGACAACGAGGGAGCATCGCAGCCGGTCACGTTCGAAGTAGTCGAGAACGGCACCCGCTTCGCGTTCGACGAAGCACCTGTCTTCGATGATGGCATGCCCGGATACGGCAACCCCTTCGTCACCGAGGGCTACATCTACGAGGCCGGCACCCTCGCCGACGGAGGCGGGGTGAACCCCGACGGGAGTCCCACTCACCCCGACGCCGTCATCGGCACCTGGATCTGCGAGGGGACGCTGATCGGCGACGGCGCCCGAACCGAGAGCGGGCCCTGGGTGGTGTCGACCCAAGTGTTCGACTTCGTCGACTTCGACGGCGACGACGCCGTCATCACGAACGGCGTCGAGATTCCCGCAGTCGGCGAAGAGGTCCAGCGAGCAATTGTCGGAGGCACCGGCGAACACGTCGGCGCCTCGGGTGTGCAGCGCCAGGTGTTGGAGGGATTCAACGACAGCGCCGGAGTGAACCTCTCGGTGACGTTCGAGCCGGCTGCGGCCTGACGATGTCGACGTCGACCACACCTGTCGCAGTCCCCACGTTGCGAAACACGGCCACCGTCGACGAGATCAATTCGGTGATCGACGAGTTCGGCGCGGTCATCGTGTCCGACCTCGTCGACGCCGACCTGGTCGCTCGACTGCGCAATGACATTGCACCGTGGGTCGCGCGCACCCCCGCAGGAAGCCGCAGCGACGACCCCGAGTGGCAAGAGTTCCACGGGTCGCGAACCGTCAGGTTCAACGGCCTCGCCGCAAAGACGTCGGCGTTCGTCGACGTCTGCCTCGACGCCACGATCCTCGGTGTCGCCGATCGGCGGCTGATCCCCGACGGCGGCTCGACCCAGATCAGCGGCACCCAGATCATCTCGATCGGCCCAGGAGAAGACGCCCAGTACCTGCATCGCGACCAATCGTTGTGGCCATGGTTCAACCGAGACCTCCCCGACGGCCCCGAGGTGACCGTGCTGGCGATGCTCGCCCTTTCGGACACAACCGAAGCAAACGGGGCCACACGAATCGTGCCCTATAGCCACCGGCGCGCCGACAGCCCGGAACTGTTCGACCCGGCGGGCTCGATCCCCGCCGAGATGTCGGCCGGATCAATCCTCTTCTTCAGTGGGAAGACCGTCCACGGCGGCGGCGCCAACACAACCGTCGACACATGGCGCACCTGCCTGCACGTGGGCTACATGCTCGGTTGGCTCCGATCCGAAGAAGCGCACGCGCTGGCGCTCACGCCGGAGATCGCCGCCGGGTTCCCGCGCCGAGCCCAGGAGCTGCTCGGTTTCGCCGAGTACAACCCCGCACCCCACGAAGGCGGTCGACTCTGGCTCGTCGACTCTGAGGACCCCGCCCTGATCCTCGACTGAGAACGCGCTCCAACGGTCCGCCTCGGACGATTGCTCGGAGGGTGCCAGCGCAAGGGCTGTCCACGGCGATGAGGATCTGCGGGCGCCGATCAGAGCCGACGAACGGTGTGCAGTCTGCGGCTCCCCCGTGCTGCCCGCCACAGGGTGTTCAGCCGGGGAGCTTGAACACCGAGACGAGCATGGCGCCGCCCTCGGAGCGGAACTCTTCATGGTTGGTACCCGCCTGTGCGCCGTAAGCGTGACCCGCCTGCATCGCGACGCCGTTCGAGACGAGGTCGCCCTCCAGCACGTAGGTGAACTCCGCCTCGGTGTGGTGGTGTGCCCCACCGACGTAGCCCGGGTCGAACTTGAACAGTGCGATGACCTTGCCGTCGGCCGCGGCGAGCATCTTCATCGCCACTCCCTCGCCCATCGGTTGCCACTCGATGGCGTTGGCGTCAGCGAACGCCCACCCCGCCAGGTCGAAGCTCGTGCCGGTCGTCGTCGTGTCAGCCATCTCGAGAGTCTTCCACGCTCCTCGACCGTCGCTGTGCGTGGGCCGACGCGCTCCACTCGCGCCGGCTTTGTGTCAGCACATATCGCGCTCTTCTGTCGTGTCCGTGGGTGAGTTGAGGGCCTATCCGCGGGTGCACCCCGCCTGATTCCTAGGTTTCGCGCTGTCGAAGGCTCGAAACGAACAGGAAGGCAGACGGGGTGCTGAACACCAAGGTATGGGAGCGGGCGTGCGGGTTGGCGCGCACGGTCGTGGAGGGGGTCCGCGTCGATGACACCGACGGCTCGATCGTGGTGTCGGTGCGCCCCAACGCCAAGGCTCGAAGCCGCTGTGGCCGCTGTCATCGTCGAGCGCCTCGATACGACCACGGCGACGGTCGCCGCCGGTGGCGGGCATTGGATGCGGGCACGACGAAGGTGTTCATCGAGGCCGACGCGCCACGGGTTCGCTGTCGCACGCACGGTCCGACGGTGGTGGCGGTGCCGTGGGCTCGTCATGGTGTCGGCCACACCCGCGACTTCGACGACCTGGCGGCGTGGCTGGCGGTGCGCACCTCGAAGTCTGCGACGTGTGAGTTGTTGCGGGTGGCGTGGCGCACCGTTGGTGCGATCGTCACCCGAGTCAACAATGACGTCGAGCAACGTGTCGATCGGCTCGCAGGGTTGTGCCGGATCGGGATCGATGAGATCTCATACAAACGCGGGCACCGCTACCTGATCGTCGTGGTCGATCACGACACCGGGCATCTGGTGTGGGCCGGCCCGGGTCGCACCGACGCCGACTTGGAGGTGTTCTTCGATGAGCTCGGCGACGAACGCGCCGCCGAGTTGACCCACGTATCGGCTGATATGGCGGGCTGGATCGCCCGGGTCGTCGCGAAACGCGCCCCGAATGCGCAGCGGTGTGCGGATCCGTTCCATGTCGTCGCGTGGGCGATCGAAGCGCTCGATGTCGAACGCCGCCGAGCCTGGAACCAGGCATCCGGGCGCAGCAAGATCCCCAACACCACCTCCCAGCGGGGACGAGCGACAGGCACGTCGCTCGGCATCGCACGAGCGCGCTACGCGCTCTGGAAGAACCCCGGTGATCTCACCGAGAACCAGCGCGCCCAGCTCGACTGGATCGCCAAGATCGACCCCCGACTCCACCGCGCCTACCTGCTCAAAGAAGGACTGCGCTTCGTTTTCGCCGCCAAGGGCGACGCCGGCAAACACGCCCTCGACCGGTGGCTGTCATGGGCCCGGCGGTCGCGCATGCCGGCCTTCGTCGACCTCGCTCGCAAGATCGTGAAACACCGCGAGGCGATCGATCACGCCCTCGACTCGCGGCTGTCCAATGCACTGATCGAGTCCACCAACACCAAGATCCGACTCCTCACCCGGATCGCGTTCGGCTTCCACGGACCCGAACCCCTCATCGCCCTCGCACTGCTCGCGCTCGGCAGCCACCCGCCTGCCCTACCAGGCCGAACCTGACCCACAGATCCAGCAGAAGAGCGACATATCGGTGGCGCAGCGATATGTGCTGACACAGATCGGCGGGTGTCGTGATCACCGGGCGCGGTCGAGCGCGTCGACGAGCTGGTCGACGCTCGGGCGGTCGGCGGGTCCGGTTCCCCAAAACCCCCACGCCAATCGCCCGGCTGCGTCGATCACGAAGTCGCCGCCGAGCTGTCGGGTGTCCTCCGTCGGTCGGCGCAGACCCGACAGCCCGTCCTCGCGCACGATCTCGAGGTACCGCCGCGCCGAGTCCAACCCCCAGATGCGGTGCACCGACCCGCGGCCGAGCCCGTAGGCGCGATAGGCCTGACGGTCGCGATCGATCAGCACCGGGAAGGGCAATCCGTGGCGATCCTGATACTCGCTCAGGTGGTCGTCGGTGGTGAACGTCACCAACACGACCGCGGTGTCGTCGCCCAGATCGGTCAGCCGCTCGCCCACGGCGACGGCGTGTGCCGCGCACGGCAGTCAATGGATGTGGCGATGAAAGATCACCAGCACCGGCGACCCGAGCTGATCGTCCAAGCGCCACGTTGCGCCGTCGAGCGTCGGCAGCGCAATCGGCGGCGCCGGGTCGCCAATCGCAGGTCGAATGACGACATCGTAGAAATCGCCGTCGTCGACTTGGCGGGCGTCTCGGCCGTACCGTGGCCGTTGTGGGCAGTACGCCGATCCCGACGCCGAGCCTGGTCGTGCTCATCGGCCCGCCTGCCTCGGGCAAGAGCACCTGGGCAGCTGAGCAGTTCCGCGCCGACCAGATCGTCTGCGCCGACGCCTTGCGCGGTGTGATCGGGGAGCACGAGCTCGATCTCTCGGCGACCGACGACGCCTTCGAACTGCTCGACCGGATCGTCGATGCTCGACTCGGACGCGGGCTCACCACGGTGATCGACACGACGGGGCTCGACGCAGCGCGTCGCCGTACGTATCTCGACGTCGCTCAACGCCACGGCGCGTCGGCCGTCGCCGTCCGCTTCACCACCCCCGCCGCAGAGTGCAAGCGACGCAATCGAGAGCGCGCCTACCCGGTACCGGTGAAGGCGATCGACACGATGGCCCGTACGGCTCGTGACCTCGACCTGTCGAACGAGGACTGGGACCTCGTCATCGAACCCCAACCCGTCCGCACCGTGACCCGCCGGCTCGCCGATGTGGTCGCCGAACCCGCACCCGATCGATCACATCGACCGGCTACCAGCGGTGTGCGGATGGGCCTGCTGGTGTCGGACTTCTCGTGGGCCGACGACCCCAGCGACATCGGTCCGACGTTGGCGCACATCGCAGCCGATGCTGAACGCGTCGGGTTTCACAGCCTGTGGGTGATGGACCACCTCGTGCAGATCCCGCAGGTGGGCCGCCGCTGGGACCCGATGCTCGATGCGTGGGTCGCGCTGGCCCACTGCGCGGCGGCGACCGAACGCATCCGGCTGGGCACGCTGGTCAGCCCGGTGACATACCGCCATGTGGTGCTCGTGGCCAAGGCGGTGGCCACGCTCGATGTGCTCAGCGGCGGCCGGGCGATCGCCGGACTTGGCGCCGGGAGCAGCGAGCACGAGCACCGCGCACTGGGCCTGCCGTTCGGTACGGCGGGGGAGCGACTGGCCCTGCTCGACGACGCGGCCCGAGCGCTGCGCGCCCTCCTCGGTCCCGGCGGCGCCTCGTTCGAAGGCGACGTGCTGCACATCCCCGACACGTCGCTGTATCCCCGGCCGATCCAAGACCGCGTCCCGATCATCGTCGGCGGCTCGGGTGAGCGGGTCACCCTGCGCATCGCTGCTCAGCACGGCGACGGGTGCAACCTGTTTGGCGACGTCGACACGGTGCGTCGACGGATCGAACGCCTTCATCAGCACTGCGCCGACGTGGGCCGCGACCCCGCCGACGTCGAGGTGACGCACCTCGGATCGATGCTTCTCGCCGCCGACGGCGCCGATCTGCGCACGCGCGTTGCCGCCTTGCGGCGACCCGACGTCGGTCCCGACCGCTACGCCGAGCAGACGAATGCCGGAACGGTCGACGACCACGAACTCGCACTGCGCGACCTCGCCGAAGCCGGGGTCGATCAGGCGATCGTGTCGGTTCCCGATGTCGCCCGCCCGGGTGCGCTCGAACCGTTCGCCGAGCTGACCGAGCGGCTGCGATAGTTGTGCTGCTGGCCGAGGTTCGGTCAGCGCAAGGGGAACGCCAGTCGATCAGGAGGTCGCCAATGCCAGACACAGATTCGTCCACCGCGCCGATCGACATCGTCAACCGGTTCATCGGGCTGATCAACGACGGCGACATCGACGGGGCGGTCGCGCTGTGTGCCGTCGACGTCGAGTACGACAACGTGCCGATGGGCAAGAACCTGGGCCGCGAGGCGACACGTGACTTCCTGGCCCCGATGATCTCCGGACTCGACGATGTCGAGTTCATCGTGCACCGTGAGGCAGCCACCGGGAGCATCGTGATGAACGAGCGCACCGATCGCTTCATCAAGGGCGGGGCCACCGCCGACATCCCCGTGGTGGGCGTGTTCGAGTTGAACGAAGCCGGCGAGATCGCGTTGTGGCGTGACTACTTCGACATGGGTGCGGTCGACGCCCTGATGCAGCTCGTCCAGTCGAGCTAACCCGTCGGCGACCCACACGGCTGCTGCCACACGCGCCGTCGTCACGTGTCGGCGGGCTCGATCAGAGGTGGGTGCGGAAGTGCTCGACGACGGCGTCGGTGGCCACGGCGACCTGCGCCGGCTGGTCGTAGAAGTCGAGCTGGCCACCGCTGGTCCACACGATGTCCTTCTGGCCGGCGAGCTGGTCGTAGAACGCCCGTGCGCCATCGGGAACGGCGCCGCCGTCGGAGTGCACCATCTGCACGGGCGCCGAGATCGATGGCGCCACTTCGATCGGGTTGAAACGCAGCCACGGCTCCCACGACATCACCGCGAGCCGCGCATCCCACTCGGGAATCGCGCCTCGTTCGGGGTCGAGGTAGTAGTCGTACGGGCCATACATCGCGGCCGACTCGTCGGTCTCGGAGATCGCCGGCATGAACTCGACCACACCGGAGGTGCGATAGGTCGCCTCGGCCTCCTTCGAAAGGGCGATGCGGTGGGCCACCCCCTCGGCGCCGCCGTAGTACGGCGCCACCAACTCGGTGTTGTGCAGCCACGGTGCGATCAACCCGAGTGCGGCCACCCGATCATCGGTGCTGGCGTTGACGGCCTGGTAGCCGGCCGATGCGCACACGCCGAGGGCGCCGATACGGGCGCTGTCGACCTCGTTGAGGCCGCTGGCGAAGCCGATCGCGGCGTGGATGTCCTCGGCCTTGCGCGCCGGGTTCTCCCAGTCGCGGGGGTCGCCCTCGCTCTGGCCGAACCCGCGAAAGTCGAACGTCAACGCGGCGATCCCGTGTGCGGCGAGCTGGCGGGCGTAGAAGTTGGCCTGCTGTTCTTTCGAGGTGGTCCACGACCCGGTGACGATCACGATCGGTGCCGGTGTGGTCGGTTGCTCGATGGGCCGGAACAGATCGCCCACGAGGCGGTCGCCGTGGGACTCGAATCGGACTCGATCGGTGGTGAAGGTGGACATCGGGGTGCTCCTGGTTCGGCTGGGGGTGTCGGTGTCCACCGTGAGGCCGTCAGCGCTGGAAGTCCAAGACCTCCCGTGATGCGCGTTGGTTATCAGAGCGTGCTGGGCGCGTAGGGTGCGGACGTGGACGTCCACGTGCGCGATCTGCGGTACTTCGTGGCGGTCGCCGAAGAGCTGCACTTCACGCGTGCCGCCGAGCGGCTGTACGTGTCGCAGCCGGCGCTGTCGCGTCAGATCGCCAAGCTCGAGTCGGATCTACGCGTCCGACTGTTCGAACGCGATCGGCGCAGCGTGGCGCTCACCGACGCCGGCATGGTGTTGCTCGACCGAGCACGCACGGTGATCGCCGAGTGGGACGAAGCGCAAGCGGCGGTGAACGACGCTGCGGCGTCGGGCGCCGCGGTCCTGCGCATCGGCATGCAGACCAGCATCGGCCGCGGGATCATCGCCGAGCTGGGCGAAGGGCTGGCGGCGCGTCGGCCAGGGTGGTCACTGCAGCTCAACCAAGTCGGGTGGGACGACCCGACAACCGGTCTCGCCGACGGCAGCAGCGATGTCGCGCTGTGCTGGCTGCCGCTCGTCGATCCGCACGACTTCGATCACCACGTGCTGCGCACCGAACCCGTGATGCTGGCGCTCGCCGCTGAGCATCCACTCGCGGCACGGCCGTCGATCACCTTCGACGAGATGATCGACATCCCGCTCGTAGCGCTGCCGCCCGATGCAGGCGCACTGCGCGACCGGTGGTTGGCGACCGACCGACGCCGCACCCCTGCGCCGGTTGCCGTCACGGCACGCACCGCCGACGAGACGATGGAAGCGGTGGTCAACGGGTTGGGTGCGGCCCTGCTATCGGAAGGGAATACCGCGATCTACGAGCGCCCGGGGATCGCTTTCGTGCCGGTGGTCGATCTCGATCCATCGGTGTTGGCACTGGCCTGGCGGCGGGCCGACGACCGGCACGTGGTCGCCGACCTCGTCGACGTTGCTCGGCGGCGCTGGCCACCCTCGAGCGAGGGTTGACCGGGTCCCGCGGGTCGACGCCAGGCGCCGACCCGCGGCGCGCTCCAGGTTGTGGTTGGTCAGACCTGCTCAGCTGGTGGGGCCGTACTCGGCACGGATGTCGGCGAGCGGACGGTCGAGCTGCTCTTCCCACTTGGTGAAGTGCAGGTTCTTCCAGTTCTGGCCCATGATCCAGCCCTCGCTGATCGCGTCCATCGCCGTGGCGATGTACGACGGGTTGACGAACGCAACGTGCGACGTGGTGACGGCGATGCGCATGGCGTGGTAGGTGGTGCGCAGCTGGGCGTGGTGGAACCCGGCCATGCCGAGTTCGCCGACGATGTCGGAGGAGAAGCCGGTGATCGTGTGCAGGTAGTCGTGCAGCATGAACCCGCGGAGGAACGCGTACTTGACGTCGTCGGGCATCCGGTCGAGGCGTCCGGCGTCGAGCAGGTTGTAGAAGTACTCGTGCTGATTGCGAGCGAGGTTGGGCTCGAGATTGTTGTCGATGATCCAGTGCCTGTAGGCGTGACCGAGTGAACCCTCGGGGCACTGCTCGAGGTCGTCGAGGGTGATCACCGGCGGGAGATACTGCTCGTCGAGGAACGCATCGGCGCCGGGGAGTGCACGCAGGTTGTCGGCGTACTGATCGATGGCCGACTGCGGCGCCGTTTCCCACCAGTCGTGGACGAGGCCCATCACGTGGGTCTGCAGCGGATCGTCGACGTTCTTCATGAACAGCTCGGCGATGTTGCGGTCGATCACTGGCTGGTAGTCGGCAACGGCGGTGGTCATCGGTGGCTCCTTGGATGCGTGGTCGACGTGGCGCCGACACGGTGGGTGAGTGGTTCCTTATTCAGAAGTCGTGAACAAGTTATTCAGAAATTCTGAACAAGTCAACCCTTGAGCGCACATTCCCGCCTACGATCGAGTCATGGCCGCCACGGCACCGAGACGGATGAGTCGAACCGATCGTCGGGCCAGCCTGTTGGCCGCCGCTGCGCAGGTGATCAGTGAGGCACCGGGCGAGCGGCTCTCGTTCGAGGCGGTGGCTGCAGCGGCAGGGGTGTCGCCAACGCTGCCGTACAAGTACTTCGACTCGATCGAAGACGTCACCCTCGAGCTCTACTCGGCGACGGTCGCCGACGTGGATGCGCGCATCGACCAGTTGTTGGCCGACCCCGACGTGTCGTTCGACGACACGCTGCGATCAGCGTTCGTCATGTGGTGCGAGCAGGTGGAGCGCGACAACTTCTTGTTCGTCCGCCTCGCGGAAGGGGCGAACGCCGCTGCCCTCGCACGCAGTGTTCGCCGTCGTCGCGAACGCGCCGTGGGCATCTGGGCTCAGGTGTTGACCACCGAGTTCGGGCTCCACGACGTCACCGCCCGACTGCTTGCGGCGTCGATCACCGCCGCCGCATCGGCGATGGTGCAGCGAGTCTTCGCCGATCGTCTCGATCGGGCGGCCGTGGCCGAGTTGCTCGTGGTGGTCGCCCGTGGACAGTGCGCAGCTGCCGCCGCGTCGCCCCTCCCGATCGGCGCCACGGCGACGTGATGTCGAACCGCGTCCTCGCGCAGCAGTCGACGACGTGATCGACGCGGTGATCGAGCAGCTCATCGACACCAAGCGCTACCCGCTGCACCATCTCAACAGCGAGCGTGTCGACCGCCAACGTGTCACTGCGCTGGTCGACCGCTGCCGTCGAGAACTGGCCCAGTCCGGCGCGTACCAACTCGACGGGCTGGTCCATCCCGCCGCGGTGCAACGAATCGCAGCGGCGTTGCAGCCGACGATCGCGCACCACAGCTTCGAACACGACCGCGAGCACAACATCTACTTCGACGACGAGCTCGACGAGTTGCCCTCGACGCATCCCGCACTCCGTCGATTCCGCACGACCAACCGCACGCTGGGCGCCGACCAGCTCGGGCACACCGATCTGGCCACGATCTACCGATGGGCACCGCTGCGCACCTTTCTCGCCGCCACGCTGGGGCTGCCGGGGTTGTATCCGATGGCCGGCCCGCTCGGCAGCATGAACGTGATGGCCTACGGCGCAGGCCAGGCTCTCGGCTGGCATTTCGACCGGTCGGAGTTCACCACCACCTTGCTCCTCCAAGCCCCCGATGCTGGTGGTGAGTTCGAGTACCGGACACACCTGCGCAGCGACCACGACCCCAACTACGACGGCGTCGCCCGCCTCCTCCTCGGTGCCGATCCCGATGTGCGGGCGCTGCCCGCCCGGCCCGGCACGCTCACTGTGTTCCGCGGCGCCAACACGGCCCACCGCGCCACCGCCGTCGAGGGCTCACGGCAACGCGTGATCTCGGCGTTCTCGTACCACCTCGAGCCCGACGTGATGTTGACCGACATCGACCGGCGTGGCTTCTACGGACGCGCCGAGCCGGCCTGATCGACGCGCGGCGACCTGGCCTAGGGTCGTCGACGATGACCCCTCGAGTACCCGACAGCCACCTGGTGCACGACGTATTCGTCGAACGCACCTCGACCCGCTCGTTCACCGATCAACCGGTGACCGACGACGAACTCGGCGCAGTGTTCGAAGCGGCACGATGGGCGCCGTCGTGGATGAACAATCAGCCGTGGTACTTCGTGTACGCCACCGAGGGCCCTGATCGCACTGCGATCCTCGACACGTTCATCGAGTCCAACCGCATCTGGGCGCAGAACGCGCCCGTCGCCGGGTTGGTGATCGCCCGCACCGAGCTGGAAGGAGTGATGGCCCGCACGCGCGACTTCGACGTGGGCATCGCCACCGGCGGGTTGATCATCCAGGCGGGCCTGCTCGGCATCTCGGTACATCTGCTCGGTGGCATCGACGTCGACGCCGCCCACGAGCTCACCGGGGCCGACCCCGCTACGAGCGAGGTGATCTGCGGCTTCGTGATGGGTCGCAAGGGCGACGGCAGCGAACTCAGCGAGAAACTGCGCGCCCGCGAGGTGCCCAGTCAGCGCAAGTCGGTCGTCGAGTTCGCGCACCGCGGCGCCACGCTGCCGAGCTGAATGGCGCCGGCCTCCGGCACGATCTTCGTCAGTAGGTTCGTCAGCGACAGACGTTGCGCATCGTGCCGATGCCCTCGATCGTCGTGGTGATCACGTCGCCGGCGCAGAGGAACTGTCCACTCGCGGCACCGACGCCGTCGGGTGTGCCGGTGAAGATGATGTCGCCCGGTTCGAGCGTGGCGTGGGCGGAGATGTACTCGATCAGCGTCGACACGTCGAAGATCAGGTCGGCCGATGTGCCGTCCTGACGGCGTTCGTCGTTGATGTCGCAGGTGATGGCCAGCGCGTCGCGGTTGGGCAACAGGTCGGGCGACACCATCACCGGGCCGATCGGTCCGTAGCTGTCGCGCGACTTGCCGAGGTCGAAGTGCGGCGGCGACGCCGCGAACTGCAGCGCACGATCGGAGATGTCCTGGCCGGCCGTCGCACCGGCGACGTGGTCCCATGCCTCGGCGGCAGGGATGTCGCGTCCGCCGCGCCCGATCACCACCACGAGTTCGGCTTCGTAGTCGACGGCCTCGCCACGCAGCTCCACATCGTCGTGTGGGCCGGTGATGCAGTTGGTGAACTTGGTGAACACGAGCGGAACCGCCGGCGCTTCCATCTGCGACTCGGCGACGTGGCTGGAGTAGTTCAGTCCGATCGCGAAGCTCTTCGGTGGGCGCGGCACCGGCGGCCCGACCACGCCGTCGTCGAGCCGACCGGTTGGTTCGCGATCGCCGAGCGTGGCGTCGAGTTCGTGCAGCGCATCGACGTCGGCGATCGCCGCCATCAAGTCGGGTCCGCGTCGACCGTCGGAGATCGACTCGAGGTCGTAGGTCGCGCCGGCTTCGTCAACGAGGACGGCGCGGTTGTCGAGGTTGGCGAGGCGAAAGCTCATGTGGTCACCATTCCGGTTGTCGTGAGGAGGGAGTTGATCGTGCTGGGGTCGTGGGTCACTGCGGCGATGCGTCGATCGGGTCGTATCACTGCGAGCGCTCCGTCGTCGAGCAGCCCCGGGTAGGCGGTGCTCGGGACGGTGATCGATCGGAGTGCTGCGCACATCGGACGCGACGCGTCGGCGTGCTCGTCGCCGCTCAGGGCCAGCCAGCTGTCGGGCAGCGGCTCGACCGGTGTGCGCGGCGCGGGGAGCACACCGCCCACCAGCGGGTGGGCGCCGACGAACGTCGCTCCCGACAGCTGTGGGAACGGTCGTTGGCCGTAGCCCGAGTCGAGCGCAGCGGCGCCGTCGTGGGCGATCGCCTGCATCAGTTGTCCGGCGTCGACGGAATGGGCTACCTGTCCGGTGGCGTGCGGCCGGCGCTCGGCGTCGTAGGTGTCGAGCAGTGTGTTGTGCGCCGTGCCGGTGGCGACGGCGGCGAGTTTCCAACTGAGGTTCTCGGCGTCGCGCATGCCGGTACACATGCCTTGGCCGTTGAACGGGGGCATCTGGTGCGCCGAGTCGCCGGCGAGGAACACGGGCCCGTCTCGAAATCGCTCGGCGACCGTTGCATGGAATCGGTACACCACAGCTCGATCGACCCGCAGCTGATCGGCCGTGCCCCACGGCGCCAACAGCTCGGCGATCCGTTCGTCGGCGAGCATCTCCTCGCGCGTCTCGTGCGGGTGGAGTTGGAACTCCCACCGGCGATGCGCACCGGGCCCGGGGACGAAGGTGTGGACCCGGGCCGCGTCACAGAACTGGCGCGCTCCCATGGGCAGCGTCACCGCAGGGTCGAGCAGCGTGGTGTCGACCACCAGCCAGGTCTGATCGAAGCCCTGATCGACCATGATGAGGTTGCGCTGGGCGCGGATCTCGCTCTTGGCGCCGTCCGACGCCACCACCCAACGGGCGTTGAGCGAACCGCCGTCGGCGAATTCGATCCGGGCACCGCCGCGGATGTCGTCGACGCGGGTCGCCGTCACGCCGAGTCGCATGTCGACCCCGGCGTCGATCGCAGCCGCGCGCAGCGCACGTTCGAGGGCCGGCTGGTTGAACGTCACCACGGGCGGCAGGCCAAGCGAGCCGACGGTCCCAGGTGGGAAGTTGATGCCGACCACCACCTCGCCAGTCGCGTCGACAAAGTCCGCCGCCAACAGTGGAGTGGCGCACGCATCGAGCTCCGGTCCGAGGCCGGCGGTTGCGAACAGCTGCTGGATCTCGTCGTCCATGCCGATCGCCCGCGGCAACGGATACACCTCGGCGCTGCGGTCGATGGCGATCACCGCCAGGCCACGTTGCGCGCACCGCAGCGCCGTCATCACCCCCACTGGCCCGCAGCCGATCACCACTACGTCGGCGTCGACATCGCTGTCGGCATCGGCATCGGCATCGACATCGGTGTCGAGGTCGGAGGTTGGTGAGGGCATGGCGCGGCAATCGAGCACACACTTGTGTATCGAGTGATCAAACTTATATCAGTCGTTGCAATTATCGGTCAAGGCCTTCTAGGTTGCGCACGTGGTGCTCACCGACGATGCCCCAGCCCCGGGCCGGTCCCGACGCAACCGTGGGTCCGATGTTGTTCGTGATGCGCTCATCGACGCCGCGATCAGCGCGTTCGCCGCGCACGGGTTCGAGGGCGCGTCGACCCGCGTGATCGCCGACGCCGCGGGTGCCCACCAGTCGCAGATCAAGTATCACTTCGCATCCAAGGCTGATCTGTGGAAGCGCTGTATGGAGCAGCTGCTCGGCGAACTCGATGCCTCCGTCGCTGCGGCGTTGAGCGATGCGCCGGCGGGCGCGCCCGAATCGCCATCTGAAGCAACGCTCATGGAAGCGACGATTCGCGGCCTGGTGTATCTCGCTGCGCGGCGCCCGGAACTGAACCGGATCATGATGCACGAGGCGACCAGCCCGGGTGAGCGGCTGCAGTGGTTGGTCGAGACGCACCTCGGTCCGCGTCAGGCGATGCTGGCATCGACGTGGGCGTCACTGCGCACGCGGGGTGTCGCTGCGCCCATCGAGACCGATGCGGTGTTTCACACGGTCATCGGCGCGGCGTCGCTGCTGTATGCCAATGCGCCCGAGGCCGAGCTGATGGGGCTCGATCCGCCGGCGTTGGTCGAGCGTCACGCCGACGCCCTGGTGGCTGTGTTCCTCCCCGGCCGCTGATCGCCGCGCGTTCACACGGTGACCAGGCGGAGTACGCCGACAACGGTGGCGCCAACTGCGATCAGCAAGAACGCGGTCCGGGAGCGATCACCGGTGCCCGCTAGCGCAGCCCACGCCGACAGCGCCAAACCGACGGCGAACAACACGAGCGCGGCCTGGAACTCGACGCTGCGCGTGCTCTCGCGCAGCCCCTCTGCTGCAGCACTGTCGGCCTGCGCCTGCGCCTCGAAACCAGCTTCGAGGATCGGATCGCCCGCAGCGAGCGCGGCGAGCTCCTCCACGCCCTCGCACTCGTCGTCGGCTGCGTCGGTCACTAGGGCCAACAAGCAGATGCGATCGGCGGCGAACCCTTCGGCATCAAGGTCCTCCTGCAGCGCGTCGACGCCCTGCTCGAAGAAGAAATTGGCGTCGGTCAAGGCTCGATTGGCCGCCGCGTAGTTGTCGCCGGAGTTCGACGCCGACTGCGCCGACAGGAACGTCGAGAGGGCGACCAGCACAGTGCACAACGCGGTCAGCCCGGCGGCAACACCGGTGCCCCGCCACCACGGAACGCGGACACGTGCCGGTTCATCGGTCGCAGCCATCGACTGCGACCTTACGGTCCCTACACCTCGGCTTCGGTCAACAGCGGGAGGGGTTCAAGGCCGAGCAGCGAGCGGTAGGTCGAGTGGTAGTGGTGCAGCGCGGGTTCGTTGCGGCCGAACAGCGAGTGCTCGACGTGTCCCGACTCGGCGGTGCGCTGTTGGCTGGCCGACATCCAGTAGTCCTCGTCGCGGATGATGTTGGCGAAGCCCTCGGCGATGAGCCGCTGGAGCTCGACCTCCTCGCTCTCCAGCCCGATCTGGCGCTTGGCCTCCTCGGGGTCGTCGAAGTACTCGTCGACCGACACGCCTGGCCGCAGATAGAAGCCGATGCGCGAGGTGTGCTTGCCCGGGCGTTCACGATCGGGGATGGCGCGCACGAGATAGGCGCCGCGCTCGAACGGCATCAAGATCGCGTTGGGGAACAGCCAGTACACCGGCAGGCCGGCAACGGTGATGTCCCACTCGGCTTCGGGGAGCAACCGCATCTCGTCGATCGCCCGCTTGGTCAGGATCATCCGGTGGTTGATCCCGAACGTGTCGTAGCACTGCACGTTGCCGTGGAACATGTTGTACAGCGTGTCCTTGTGCAGCGCGGCGAAGTGATACGTCTCGCCGAAGGTGTCCATCGCCAGCTTCCAGTTGCAGTCGACGTCATAGCTGTCGCTGTCGAGGTAGGTCAGCTCGCCGTAGTTCCACTCGGCGAGCTCAGCCGCGAAGTCGTCGGGGAACATCGCGGTCGGGTCGATCGTGCCGTCCACATCGGGGTGCACGTACAGCAGTCCGTTCCACTCGAGCGCTGGGAGCTCGATCAGGCCGAGGCACTCGGTGTCGACCTCGCCGAAGTGGTCCTTCTTGGGAAGGCCCACGAGCGCGCCCTCGCTGTCGTAGGTCCATGCGTGGAACGGACACACGAGTCGCCGCGAGGTGCCGCGCGGTTCTTCGACGAGCACCGCACCGCGGTGGCGGCACGAGTTGACGAAGGCGTGGAACGATCCGTCGGTGGCGCGCGTGGCTACCACGGGCAGCCCCAGGTCGCCGGTGGTGATGAACGAACCGGGTTCGGGGAGATCGCCCGACAGCCCGATGAGCTGTGGTCGCGAGGCAAAGAACTCGCTCCACTCGCGCTCGGCGAGCACCTCGTCGGTGTAGGCCGACACCGGATTCTTGCGCAGTCCTCCGGCATCGACGTTTGTCCCCGAATCGATGCGAGCGAGCAGCTCCTTGATCAGCCGGACTTGTTCCCCGTGACGCATTCTTAGAGTCGACTACAAATTTAGAGAGTTGTCAACCGTGCATCGGATCGGTCAGACTGCGGGCAGTGAGTGGCCTCCGTGAACGCAACAAGGCGATCCGGGTCGAGGCCATTCTCGACGCCGCCGTCGACTTGCTCGGCCGCGACGACTTGCACGAGGTGACCACCGAGCAGATCGCCGCGCAAGCCGGCGTGTCGCCGGCGACGGTGTACAACCTCGTCGGCACGCGCGACGAGCTCTTGCGCGCCGTCGTCCACCGGGTCGTCGACGATCTCGTCGACGCGGTCGCCCGGGCCACGGCGAGCGACGACGATCCCATCGCCGTCGCCCACCTGATCGTCGATCACTCGGTGAGCGCGTTCACCGCGCACTCGCGCGCCTACCGCCAGATCGTCGGGGCGGGACGCGGCGCCGACGGTGCGCCGGGGATGAACTGGGTCGACCCGTCGCAGCTCCAGGTCGCCGCGCTGCGCCAGGCGCAGGAGATCGGTGTGCTGCGCGCCGACGTCGATCCCGAGCCGCTCGGCCGGCAGGTGTACATCTCGTGGATGGGGGCGATGGGTCAGTGGGCCCAGGGTGTGCTCGACGACCACGGCTTCGCCGTCGCCACGCGCCACGGATTGGTGACCGTGCTCGCCGCCGCGGCGAGCGAGCCCCATCGCAGCGAGTTCCTCGGCCAACTCGACGACCTCGGCGTCGACCTCGCCGCCCGCTGGCACGCCTGAACACCACCCGCCCCACCGAAATTCTGGCCACTTCGCGCGCCAGGCGCGCGTTTTCGACAGGAGAAGCGTGGTTGCTCGAGGGTGTGCTCGGGTCAGGTGATTGCGGCCAGCTTGTCCGGGTTGACGATCCCGTAGATCCGATCGACTCGTCCGCCGACCGTCTCGATCGAAAACACCTGGAACGGACGCCCGTCGAGTGACACCACCAGCGCGGCGCGCTCGTTAATCCGCTCGAAGCCGAAGTCGAGCGCGGATCCTGCCTGCTCGACCATGCGCGAGGCGAGGTTGACGAACAGTCGGGCGACCCGGTCGCGGCCGACGACGGGCAACCGGGCGGCGCGGTGATCCGGCCCGCCGTCGCTGATGTGGACGACGTCGGCGGTGAGTACCGACTTCACCTCGTCGATGTCGGCGCTCAAGATGGCATCGACCAGCCGTCGGCACACGGCGAGATCATCGTCAGAGGGAGCGACCTGTTCGGCCGCGGGTCGGAGGGCGCGCAGCTTCGAGCGCCCGCGGCTGGCCAGCTGGCGACAGTGCGCCTCGTCCTTGTCGAGCATCGAGGCGATCTCGCGAAACGAGAAGTCGTACACGTCGTGCAGTAGGTGCGCCGCCCGCTCGTAGGGCGTCAGTTGCTCCATGAGGTGCAGATAGCCGATGGTCAACGACTCGTCGAGTTCGGCCATCGCCGCCGGCCCGTCGTCGTCGGTGCGCACCGGCTCGGGCAGCCACGGGCCCGTGTACACCTCGCGTTGGGCGCGTGCCGAACGGAGTCGGTCGAGTGATGCCCGCGTGGTCATCGTGGTGAGGTAGGCGGCCGGATTGCCGATCGCCGATCGGTCGGCGTCAATCCACCGCTCGAACACATCCTGCAAGACATCTTCGGCGTCGCTCATCGAGCCGAGGAGACGGTAGGCCACCCCGAGCAACCGGCGCCGTTCGCCGACATACAGCTCGGCGGGGTCGACGGTCGTCATGCCGCCATCGTCGCGGATCCGTCGCGGAGCAGATGGCCGATCGCGTCGACCGCCTCCTCCGCCGAGGCCGCCGCGGCGTCGGCCAGCAGACCGCGGCCGCCGACCCAGTCGCCGGCGACGAATGTGCGACGCCGCATGGGTGCGTGGACCGGTGGCCGTCCGGCGAGTCCGCCGGTCGCCGCCAGCGGCATCCCGCCGGCGACGGGAACGCAATGCAAGTACCGCTCCATCACGACGTCGCCATCGACCACACCTGCTTCGCGCGCGAAGGATTGGAGCTCGTCGCGCAACGCGCGCTGATCGAGCTCGTCGGTCGGGCGCCGATAGCGGGCGACCGAGAGCAAGCTGTGGCCGGCGGGCGCCAGTCCTGCAGCGATCGAGTGGATCGACGCGTACAGCGCCCGATCGAGTCCGAATCGTGTGGGCGTGCGCAGGTTGCCGCGGAAGCCGACGTCGAGCACCGCTGCTTCCACCGGCGGACCGGCTGCTCGCGTGAGTCCTCCGTCGGCGTCGAGGAGGCGATCGGCAACGCCCGGGAGGCCGCTGGCGACGATGGTTGTGGGCGCGACGAACTGCTGTCCGCGGGTCGTCGTGACCACGGTTGCTACGTCGTCCTCGGTCACGCCGACCACCTCCTCTGTGACGCACTCCGCAGCAGCGCCGATGGAGGCGCGAAGACTGTCGGCGATCGAGCTCCAACCCTGGTCGACGTAGATCACGCCGGTGTCGGCGCCGAGGCGGAGTTGCTCGATGGCCGCGTCGGCACTGGCGACATCGGATGCAGCGTTGTAGGTGACGAGGTTGACCAGACCCCAGAGCGTCGCTCGCAACTCGGGGTGGCCGTCGGTCGCTTCGTCGAGCCACTCGTCGACCGTGGTCGTGGACAGTGCCGCGGCGTCGATGCGCGGGAGTTGTGCTGCCATGAACCGCGCCAACTTCGGTTTTGAGCGAGTGGGTAGGAGCCGCGTGCGCAGCACGGTCGACGGCGTGCCCGGGATCACGCCGACGCGCTGGCCGACGGTGCCGGCGCCGAGCTCGGGCGCCGCGCCGGTCGGGGTGATGCCCAGCGACGTGAGGATCCGTGAGAGGTGCCCTGTGCGGTACAGCGCATGCGGTCCTCGATTGAGGGCAAACCCCTCCAGCTGTCGAGTCTCTGCTCGGCCGGCCGTGTCGCGCCCGTCGAACAGGCGGACGCGCAGCCCACGCGATGTTGCCAGTGCCGCAGCAGTGAGCCCGGCGATGCCGCGACCCACGACGTTGACGTCGATGTCGTTGCTGGTGTCGGGGTCGATGTCGTCGCTGGTTCTGTTGCTCATACACACTCGACGACCCAGCACCACAGAACGCGACACGTCTCCCCGAAAAACCGGGGAAATCCGGCGCGACGCGCCGGATTTCGCGAACAGAAGCCGATTGCGGGCTACTGCTCGGCGAGGCCGAGCAGGTACGCCCGAACTGCGGCATCGTCGGTCATGCCCGCAGCTCGTCGCAATGCTGTCCCCGCCTCGGTGTCGCCGAGCCGGCGGAGTGCGTGGCCGCGCACCGCCCACCACGGCTGGTACTCCGCCGCCACGTCGGCGATCTCGTCGAGTCGGCGGAGCGCGGCCTCGGGGCCATCGGCCTCCAACGCCGCACCGGCGGCGGCAACTCGGGCCCCGACGGTCGGCGAGATCAGCAGCAGCGTGTCGTACAAACCGCGGATCGTGCGCCAGTCGGTCGAGCCGGTGTGTCGCCGCTGCATGTGCACGCTTTGGATGTGGGCTTCCAGACCGAACGGTCCGAGATACCCGGCGCGCGCCGCGCGGGCGAGCGCCGCGTCGGCCTCATCGGCCAGTGCTGCATTCCACAGCGCGGTGTCGTGTTCGGCCAGCGGCACGAAACGATCCCCCGCGTCACGTGACGCGGGACGGCGTGCCTCGGCGTACAACACCAGTGCGAGCAGGCCCAGTGTTTCAGGATGGTCGGGCAGCAATTCGTTGGCCATCCGCGCCAATCGGATGGCCTCGGTCGCCACCTGCGCACGCGGGGCCTCGTCGCTCGCCCTCCCGGCCGTGTAGGCGCCATAGATCGCGTCGAGCACGGCATCGAGCCGATCGGGGAGTTCGTCGGCGTCGGGGATGCGGAATCCGATCCCGGCGTCGCGGATCTTTCGCTTGGCGCGCACGAGACGTTGCCCGAGCGTCGATGGTGCGACGAGGAACGCAGAGGCCATCCGCGCCACGTCGAGGCCGAGTACCGCCTGCAACATGAGCGGGGTGCGGATCCGCGGTTCGATCGCCGGATGTGCGCACACGAACAGGAGCTCGAGACGCTTGTCCTCGATGGCACCCGCACCGGCGCTGCCGAGGACTTCGTCGGCGATGATCGCCAACGCCGGCTGCGCCCGCTGGGCCGTCGTCGCCCGGCGTGTCGCATCGATCGCCCGTCGTCGGGCCGTGGTCAGCAACCAGGCGTCGGGTGAGTCGGGCACTCCGCCTGTCGGCCACGTCCGGAGTGCGGCTTCGAACGCGTCGCCAAGTGCGTCTTCCGCCGCGGCGACGTCGCCGGTGCCGGCTGCGACCAGCGCCACCAGGCGGCCGTACGACGTGCGCGCTGCGTCGATGGCCGCCCGGTGGGCGTGGTCGGCGTCGGGTTGTGCGGTCACATTTCGAGCAGCGGGCGGACCTCTGTGCCGGCGTCGGCCGACGACGGGCACTTCGCCGCCCACTCGAGAGCGGTGTCGAGGTCGGGCACGTCGATCAGGAACCAGCCTCCGAGGTGCTCCTTGCTGTCGGGATAGGGGCCGTCTTGCACCTGGCGTTCGCCGTTGACCAGTTTGACCGCGGTGGCTGTTCCGGGCGGCTGCGTGGCAGCTCCGCCTTCGGTGATGCCGGCCTCGGACATGGCCGCGCCGTAGGCCATCCAGGCGCCCCAGTACTCGTCGGAGCGAGCGGGGTCGGTGCGCGCGGCGAACGCATCGTCGGATTCGTAGGCGAGCAGGACGTACTTCATGTGGATTCCTCCGTCGTAGTGGTTGATCGTGACCGGTTGGTCGCCGAACAGACGGTGGACATCCCCCGATTTCGACATCCCGAGCCGGATTCTCCCGAAATGTTCGCGATTTCCGGCGCGAGGCGCATGAAATCCCCGGTTTTTGGAATAGGGGCTTAGGTGAGGGCGGAGGTGAGTTCGGTGGCGAATCGCTCGACGCCGGCTGCGGTGGCGGTGGCGAACGACGCCACCAGCCCGGGCGCTCCCGGCGCGAGGCGGTAGCGACTCAACGGCGGCACGTCGATACCGACCGATCGCAGCTGCTCGCTCAACGCACGGTCGTCGACGCCGCTCGGCACCAACACCGTGAGGTGCAGCCCGCCTGCGGCTCCGGGAATCGTGCAGCCCGGTACCGATTCGAGTGCGTCGACCATCTTCGCCCGCCGCTGCCGGTACGTGGTGCGGCGCCGCCGGATGATCTGGTCGTAGCGGCCGCGGTCGATGAGGGCGGCAAGGGCATGTTGCTGCACCACGTCGGGCGTGGCGAATTCGTCGGTCAAGCGTTGGCCGACCTCCGTAGCGACATCGGGCGGCAGCGCGATCCAGCCGAGGCGAAGACCGGGCGCCAGGGTCTTGCTCACCGAACTGGTCAGCGCAGTGACGTCGGGTGCGACGCCCTGGATCGCGCCCACCGGCTTGCGGTCGTAGCGGAATTCGGCGTCGTAGTCGTCCTCGACGATCAGTCGCCCCGGTCGGGCGCGCGCCCAGTCGACCAAGGCGGCTCGGCGCTCGGGGAGCAACACTCCGCCCAGCGGATACTGGTGCGCCGGCGTGACGACCACGACGTCGACGCCGCGCAGTTCTTCGTCGATGCGATCGGTCTGCGCTCCGCCCTCGTCGACCGACAGCGGCACGATCTTCGCTCCCGCTGCGATGAGCGCGGCTCGCTGGGTGTAGGCGCCGGGATCCTCCACGGCCACCACAGGCGGGCGTCGGTACGTCGTGGCCAACGTTGCGGCGAGCACGCGCAGCGCTGCACTGACACCGGTGGTGACGAGAAGGTTGGCGCGCTCGACGTCGGCCGCTCGGGTGCGCGCCAGGTAGCGAACGAGCGCGTCCCGGAGCACGGGTGTGCCCCGACCTTCGCCGTAGCCGAGGTCGCCGATGTCGAGGGCGTCGAGTGCTTCGCCCCAGCTGCGTCGCCACGCACGCGCCGGGAAGCTCGCCAGGTCGGGCACGCCGGGCTGGAGGTCGATAGCGACCGGCACGCCGCCGTCGCTGTTGGGCGAGGTCGCACGTGGTGGCGGCTCGGTCGTTGCTCGAGCCGCCACACGTGTCCCGTCGCCGACCCGAGCTGCGAGATATCCCTCAGCGATCAACTGGTCGAACGCATCGACGACGACATTGCGCGACCACCCCAACTCCTCGGCGAGGGCGCGTGTCGCCGGCATTCGATCGCCGGGAGCCAGCCGGCCCGAGCGGATCGCTTCGCGGATTGCCCCCTGCAGCCGACCGGACTTGGTGGACTCCGCGCGTTGAGCCACCTCGAGCATCACCGAGGTGGCGTCGGAGCCCCTCGCCATCGCCTCATCGTAGGGCACGGGTAACGACTGATTGGACCCGTGCGAATAACTACCAATGGCCCTTCTCAAGGGTCCGATCGAGTCGTACCGTGCGTGCCATGACCTCGCTTGTCGCTGCTCAACACCCTGCTGTGGCCGGCCCATCGACCGGATCGCGTGCCGCCGAAACCAATGTGAACGAAGCGCCTGGCTGGCGCTGGTTGGCACGACTGGGGCAGATGGCGGAGACGCTCGGCATGGACGAGATCGCCGACGACCTGCTGGTGGTGGTGGAGGCGCTCGGACGTGCGGGCATCGACACCGTCGCCTCCGAGGTGATGTTCGACCAGCAGGCCCCCGAGGTGGTGCGCCAGCGGGCGCTCGATCGCGCCAGCCTCTTGCTGACCGCGGAGCGCATCGCCCGCTGACCCGGCCGTCTTCTCCGAGCGGGCCCTACGATTTGGGTGTGCTCGCTGCGCAGGCGCTGACACTCACCCGATCGGGCCACGGCGGCTGACGATGGCGCGCGTCGAGCGGAGCCTGGTGACCAAGTGGCAGCGCGGCCCCAACGGATGGACCGAGAAACGCACTCCCGACCGGCTGATCGTTGAAGAACCGCTGACGATCGAGCTCGACGGGACGCGCGTCACGTCGACGATGCGCACCCCCGGCCACGACTTCGAGTTGGCGGCAGGGTTCTGCTGGAGCGACGGACTGTTGGGCGACGCCCCGATCGAACGCATCCGCTACTGCGGGGGCGCGTGCGACGACGGGGGCGAGAAGGACTACCACACCGTGCGCGTCGACACCGGCGGCCGGGCGGCCACACCCACCGCTCGGCTGGGCAACGTGTCGTCGAGTTGCGGCTGGTGCGGGAGCGAGCACCTCGACGACCTGTGTACGCGCCTCGACCCGCTGCCCTCGGCGCCACGACTGGCCGCAAACGTACTGGCGACCATCCCCGAACGAGTGTCGACTCGGCAGTCGTTGTTCACCACCACGGGCGCGGTACATGGGGCGGCTGCCTTCGACGCCGACGGTGACGTCACACTGATCCGTGAGGACGTTGGCAGACACAACGCCGTCGACAAGGTGATCGGCCGGATGCTGCTCGATGGCCAACTGTCGACAACCGACGCCGAGGCACACGGCTTGGGCCTGTTCGTGAGTGGTCGGGCCAGTATCGAAATGGTGCAGAAGGCGTGGTCGGCCGGCTTCACCACACTGGTCGCCGTGAGTGCGCCCACGGCGTTGGCCGTTGACGCGGCGCGCCGCAGCGGGATGATGCTCGTCGGCTTCACTCGGGACGACGCGTTCAACGTGTACGCGCCGTAACGATCGTTGCGGTAGCGACCAGTACGACGGCGATCAGCGCGACAGCGATCAGTGCGATATCGATCAGTGTGATCGGCGCCGGTCGAGCCGCAGCACGACCGTGTCGATGCGGGGGCGGGGCGAGAACGCGCGTCGCGGGACACGCATCCCGATGTGTGCGTCCCACTGACGTCGCCACCGTTGTGCGGCGGGCGCCTGCGGTCCCGACCAACGGGCGGCCACGGCGGTCGGCACGATGAGATGGGCTGAACGGAGGCGGCTCCCCGGCGACACGAGCCGGCGGATGAGTGGGCTCGACACACCGAAGGGCGGATTGGCCACCACGTCGAAGGGCCGACGCGGCAGACGAAGGTCCGCCGCGTCGGCGCGTGCGACCGTGACTCGGTCGCCGAAGCGACGTCGCAGCGTTGCCGCGCGCGACGGATGCAGCTCGACGGCGATCACCTGCATGCCTGCGTCGACGAGCGCACTGGTGAGCACACCGTGACCGGCACCGACGTCGAGGACGAGAGCGCCCGGCCGGAGATCGGAATGGGTGACGAGTTGCTCAGCCCACGTCGGCTCGAGTTGGTGCCATCCCCAGCGTCGTCGCGACGAGGCCACGACGACGCACCACCATGACGAAGATCATCGACCCAGTGGATCATGCCGGCGCGTCGCCGCGAAACGAGTTTCCACCCGATGCGTGATCGCGATCACGGTGATCGCCGCGGTGCACGCGGACGATCCCTGCATGCGCCACGTCTCGTTGCTCGTGCCCGCCCTGATCGCCACGATCGTCGGGGCGGCGTGGGTGGGGCCATCGATCGCCGACTCCGAAGCGCCAGGACCGGTCGACGGCAGCCAACTGGCGGCAGTGGCGCCGCTTGCGGTCGCCGCGCCGCAGGCAACGACCACCGCCACCACCATGACCACCGCCGCCACCATGACCACCGCCGCCACCATGACCACCGCCGCCACCATGTCCGGCGTCGCACGCAGGTCCGCTGTGTCGACAGCCGACACACGGCGGACCGACTCGGCCACCATCGAGACGCCAGTCGAGCCGGCCGAGCAGGTGGCGGCGGCCGCAACGACGTCGACGCCGCCGGACCGTCACACTCCGCCTGCGGCGACCTCGGCCACTCAGCCCCCGCTGGCACGCCCGTCGGTGGTGCTGTACGGCGACAGCCTGGCCTGGGAGGCACGAAGTGCGTTCCGCTTCGTGCTGGCTGAGCGCCCCGACGTGCGCGTCGAGCAGCGCACCTTCGGGGGCACTGCGATCTGCGACTGGCTCGACACGATGGCCGATGACGCAGTCGCCGTGCATCCCGGCCTGGTCGTCGTTGCCTTCAGCGGGAACAACTTCACCCCGTGCATGGCGGACGCTGCCGGCCAACCGCTGACCGGCCCTGCGCTGGTCGAGCGATACGCCAGCGATGCGCGCATCGTCGTCGACACGTTCGCCGCGCACGGCGTACACGTCGTCTTTGCCGGTGCACCGATTCCGCGTGTCCACACCGCCGATACGCCCTCGGTCGCAGCTCTGGTGAACGAGCGCTATCGCTCGCTGGCTTCACGTCACGAGCACGTGGGCTACACCGACGCTGGCGCAGCCGTCCTGGCGGCAGACGGCAGCTGGACGGCGACGCTGCCGTGCCTCCCAGCCGAGCCGTGCGCCGGTGTCGACGAGGCGGGCAACGGCGTCAACGTGGTGCGGGCCCCCGACGGGCTGCACTTCTGCCCGTCGGCACCCGATGCTGACCTCGGCGTCACCGGGGAATGCCCGGAGTGGTCGAGTGGCGCGTTCCGCTTCGGCGCAGCGCTGGCCCAGCCGGTGATCGACCGCTGGTGATCAGGCGCCGTCGGGCGCGGGGCTGACCGGCGTTGGCTCGGCTGGCGATGTGTCCGACGACCCGGCGTCGTCGATGTGGATCGTCGGCAGGATCTTGTCGAGCCATCTCGGCATCCACCATGCAGCACCGCCGAGGAAGCGCATCAACCCCGGAACGATCGTGAGTCGCACGATGAACGCGTCGAGCAGGATGCCGAGGCCGAGCGGAAGCCCGATCATCTTCACGACCACGGCTGGGTTCGTGACGAACGACAAGAACACCGCGGTCATGATCAGCGCTGCCGATGCGATGACCCGTGCCGTCGTGGTCGTACCGACGACCACCGACTGCTCGGCATCGCCGGTGCGGTCGTACTCCTCACGGATCCGGCTGAGCAGGAACACCTCGTAGTCGGTCGAGAGACCGAACAGCACGGCGAACACGATCACGGGCACGAACGACTCGATCACCACGGTTTCTGGCACACCGACGATGCCGTTGCCCCACCCCCACTGGAACACAGCAACCATGATCCCGTAGGCCGCGAGGAACATCAGCACGTTCAGCAACACCGCCTTCAGCGGCACGAGAACCGAGCGGAACACGGTCATCAACAGCACGAACGCGGCCAGCAACACCACGCCGATGAACAACACCAGTCGCGAGCTGATCCGGTCGGTGAGGTCGATCAACACTGCGGTTTCGCCGCCGACGAACACCTCGTCGGGATTGACGGAAGTACCGGTGAGCGTGTTGGGGATCACGTCTTCACGGAGCGTGCGGGTGAGGTCTTGGGTGACCGACGAACTCGGCGCCCCGGTCGGCGTGACCTCGATGACCGCGGCAGTCCCGCCCTGGTTGGGGATCGGGCCCAATGCGCTGGCCACCCCGTCGGTGCGATTGATGGCGACGACGAGTTCAGCCAGCGCTTCGATCTGGGCTCGGTCGAGCCCGAGGTTGAGGCTTTCCAGTCGGCTCTCGATCTCCGACACCGTCTCGCCAGCGAGCGGATTACTCGACGAGTCGCCGGCGACGGTCGTGCCCGTTGCGTCGGTGGTGTCGGTCGCGCCTGTTGCATCGGTGGTGTCGGTCGTGCCTGTTGCATCGGTGGTGTTGGTCGTCGTCGATGGTGCAGTGGTGGTCGTCGTGCTGGTTGACGTGGTCGAGGTGGTGGAGCCGGACGTCGTCACCGTGGTCGACGTCGAGGTCGATCCGCTCGACCCGGGGGAGAGGTCGATAGCGACGAGCAGCGGTCCGTTGGCGCCGGGGCCGAAGCCTTCGGCGATCAAGTCGTACGCCTCGCGTTCGGTGGTGCCTTCCGGATCGTCGCCGTCGTCGATGAACCCGAGGTCGGCCGACAGTGCGGGGAGGGCGATCACCCCGAGTACCACCACACCGAGCGGCACCAACAGGCCGCGGGCATGCACGCTGAGGCGCGACCAGCGGGCCCAGAACGCCGTGGGATCGGCGGGGTCGACTTCACTGCGCTTCTTGATGAACGGCAACCGGATCGACTCGATGTGTCGCCCCGCCATGCCGATGAACGCTGGAAGCAGGGTGAGCGCCGCGAGCACGGTGAACATCACGAACATCGCCGAGGTCAGACCGAGGGTCGACAGGTACGGCACGCCGAACACGGTCAGTGCGATGACGGCGATCGAGATGGTGACGCCGGCGAAGAGCACTGCTCGGCCAGCGGTGTTGACCGCCGCACCGGTCGCGGTCACCACGTCGTCGCCGGCCGCTCGATCCTGGAGATATCTGTTGAGGATGAGCAGCGAGTAATCGACGCCGACACCGAGGCCGATCATCGTGCCGAAGGTGACGTTGATGCCGCCGATGGTGACGAAGTGCTCGAGGATCGCCAGCGACGTCGCGCTGACGATGAGCGCGAACAGCGCGGTGCCGAGCGGCAGGCCCATGGCGACCACAGAGCCGAACGACAGCAGCAGGATGATTGCCGCCAGGCCGAGTCCGATCTCGTCGGCGTACTCGGAGATCCCGGGCGGCACCGGGTCTTGGATGTCGATCAGCGGGCCGCTTGTATTGCACGTTCAGCCCCGCAGTGACGGCCGGTTGTGCTGCTTGCTCGATCTCGTCGAACGCGTCGTTCGACACGTCGGCGAGTGTGGTGTCGAACGTGACGGTGGTGAACCCGATCGTCTTGTCGCTCGACAGTGCGATGAGGTCGTTGGGCGTCTTGGTCGGGTCGCTCGCCGACGAAACGCCGTCGGATGCTGCCCAGGTTGCTGACGGCGCTCTCGATGGCAGACGCGTTCGAGCTGCTGGTGAGTTCGCTGCCGTCGGTGGTCTGGTACACCACCTTCACGCTGGCGTTGACAAACCTCGGGAAGTCTTCCGTCAGGAGGTCTTCGGCCTGCTGCGACTCTGTCCCGGGGAATGCTGAAGTTGTTCTGCGTCTCGCCGGGGAGCGCCGATGAGGCGACGATCAACCCCACGATGAGCGCGATCCAGCCTCCGAAGAACCACCATTTGTGCTTCGCGGCTGCGGTGCCGATCGTCTTCAGCATGTTGCTCCTGGGGTCGTGCGGCCGCCGTGATGCGGTCGCGGATTCATCGGCCTGTCGGCGGCCGTCTTGAGTCTTGCTTGACGAAACCCCCGGCGCGCGTCAATACCGACGATCAAATCCGCCGCCGATGGAATGCGACCTCGGCACAACTGAGGGGATCGACTGCTGACTAACGTCGCCCGGGGTGAAGGGCGGCAAGGCGGCGGTGCCAATCGGGAGTTGGCCGTGGGTGGACCGCGGCGACGCACAGCGAGTACTCGGAGCCGCACTCCGACGCGAGCGGCCGCGCATCATCGTGTCGGGTCCACTCGGAATCGGCAAGACCGCACTGGTCGACCGTGTGTTGGCTGGGCGCCGTCCGGCGCACGACCGGCCGGTGGTGCGCATACGCGGCCGGTTCCCCGATCGGGTGTATGGCGCGTTGGTCCCTCTGTTGCCCGTGGGTGTCGAGCCGGCACCGACCGACTGGCAGTTTGCGCAGCAGATTCGGCGGCTCGTGTCCGGCTCCGGCAACGGCGTGCCCGCCCTGGTGGTCGTCGACGACCTCCACCTCCTCGACGCGGCCTCGCTGGCCGTCGTGGTCTCGTTGGTCGACGACGACGGATGCGGTCTCGTCGCCACGAGCGAATCGGCGATGCCGCTGGAGTTCGTCGATCAGGTGGACGCGCTCGCGCTGCAGCCCGCTCGCCGACGAACAGGTCGATGCCATGGTGCACGCCCGAGTCGGCGTGCTCGATGGCCGCAGCATGCGGACGATCCGCGCACGTGTCGAAGGCAACCCGCTGGTGATCCGTCAACTCGTGGACGGCGCACTCGATGACGGCCGCTTCGCGGAGCGCAGCGGGGTCGTCGTTGCCGATCTCAGCCGGCGCCGAGGACCGAGTCGCTGGAACGTGTGATTCGGCGTCGGCGCGCCGTCCTTGGATCAGCTGCCGAGCAGACGCTCGACCTCCTGGCCTTCGCCGAGGCGATGCCCATCGATGCGTTCGATGTTGGTGGCCTCGCCGAACTCGCCGACCTCGGGTGGTTCGATCGTGGCGCTCGACGCGTGTCGCTGCCGGTTGGAGTGATTCGCGCCACCTCGGTGCGCAGCGAACGTGAGCTGAGTGCCTTGGCCATCGAGGCCGTCGAGCGAACCGAGGCGAGTGTGGATACGCACGAGCTCGTGCGATGGGCGCTTCTCGCCGGCCGTCCGGTCGACGACGATCAGATTCTTACGGCGGCGGGTGAGATGGCGCGTCGCTGGCGCGTGACCGACGCTCGGCAGATGGTCGCGGCGATCGACGCTCCTTCGATCGAGGCGCGGCTGCTGCTCGCCGACCTCGACGCCCGTAGCGGTGACCTGCAGGCCGCCCACGACGCGCTGGTCACAGCGGTCGACGACGCGCGTACCCAGCGCGAGATCGGATTGGCGACCGCGCACTTGGGCGAGTTCGTGGCGCTGCGGATCGGCGATCCCGCGGGCGGATTGGCCATCGTCAACGCTGGTCTGGCGCGCATCGAGGACCCCTCGGCGTTCGTCGAATTGGCGGCGCGTCAGGTGATGGTCGCAGTGTTCGACGGCGACATCGACGCCGCGCTGGCGACACGGGCGGGCGGTCCACGAGATCGGTGCGCGCGCCGATGCGGGCCCGCGGGCCCGCTTCTTGGCCAACACCTCGTACTTCGATGTGATGGGCGGGAACCTGGCGCCCGACCCGGCCGTCGACGCAGCGGCGCGCGTCCTGGCCCACGCCGACGACGATCACGCAGGCCCCGTCGCTCGAACACGACTCTTGCTGACCGAGCACTTGCGACTGCTGCACCGCGGCGAGTTGCTCAACGCTGCTGCGCTGGTGGACGCCGAACTCGCCCGAGACCGTCTCGGGTCTGCCTCCCGCGGGTGCTGGATGGTCACGCGTGCGGAGGTGCAGCGGCTCAGTGGCCGCCTCGACGAGGCGCGGCGAACGCTCGTGTCGGCGTTGGAGTACCTGTCGCTCGACGACGACCTCGGCATGGCCGACATCGCCCGGGCCGATCTGGCGGGTGTGCTCGCCGACCTGGGCGAGGCCCTGCGCGCACGCGACGTGGCCGACAGTGTGGTGGTTCACGACCCGCGCGTTGCCGCCCGATTGGCGCGCGCCACCGTTCGGCTCGCCGAGGGTGACCGCGACGAGCTGGCTGCGCAGCTGGCGGTCGACGTGGCCGACACCGGCTTCACGCTGTGGGCGGTCGACGTGTTGTGGGAGGCGATGCGCGTCGGTCCGGCGCCCGCGTCGCTGGCGCTCGGTCGCGACATCGGCGCACCCATCGACAGCGAGTTGCTCGCCGCCATGCTGCGGTTGGCGACAGCCACCGTCGACGACGACCTGCTCGTCGTGCACGAGTGCGCCTCGGCACTGTTCGAGCTCGGCTATTCGGCCTACGGCGCCGACGCGGTTGCGCTGGCCGTGGAGATGGCGGCCCGGTCGGGGCAGCGGTTCCTGTCGCCGCTGGTGGAACGGTCGCGTGTTGCCGCCAGCGACGTGCCACGGCTGCAGGAGGTGCTGGGCATCGCCCCGAAGCCGCCGACCGACGTGTTGACGGCGCGCGAGCGAGAAATCGTCGAGCTCGCTGGCGCCGGACGCTCGTCCAAGGACATCGCTCGCGACCTCGGGATCTCGTCGCGAACGGTCGACAATCACCTCGGCGCGGCCTACCGCAAGCTGGGCATCGGGTCGCGCCACGAGCTCCCGCCGAGTACGCGCCCCGCAGGTCGATAGCTGGCCAGCTCGTTCCGAGGGGTCGCCTGGCGCGCCTACGATCGCCGCAATGTCGTCGGCATTCCGTCGTCCATCGTGGGACCTGCTGGCACTCGAGCAGCGCGCCCCGTTCGAGTTCGGCGCCTTCCTGGCGTCGTCACCGCTGCTGCGAATGATCGGACGCGGCGACGAGCACCCGGTGCTCGTGTTGCCGGGATTCACCGCATCCGATGCGAGCACCCGCCCGCTGCGCGACATCTTGCGCAGTCAGGGGTACTGGGCGCATCGGTGGCGACTCGGGCGCAACCTCGGTCCCACTGCCGAGATCATCGATGGCATGCGGACTCGGCTGGCCGAGCTGGCCAATCGCCACCAGCGGCCGGTGTCGCTCGTTGGTTGGAGCCTCGGCGGCATTTACGCCCGGGCGTTGGCGCGCGGGATGCCCGACAGCGTGCGCTTCGTGATCACACTCGGCAGTCCGTTCCGGATGCGCCCGACCGATCGTTCGAATGCATCGGCGCTCTACGCCCGCCTGCGCGAGTTGCACATCGAGCCGCCCGCCGAACTCCTCGTTCCCGAGGAAGAGCTTGCGCCGCTACCGGTGCCGAGTAGCGCGATCTACTCGCGCACCGATGGCATCGTCGACTGGCGCGCATGCATCGATGCGCCTGGCGCACATCGGGAGAACATCGAAGTGCGCGGCGCGCACTACGGACTCGGGTTCAACCCCGCCGCGGTCTACGCGATCTCCGACCGGCTAGCGCAAGGACCCGACGACTGGCGTCCGTTCGAGGCGCCCGTATGGCTGCGCGCCGCCTTTCCCCGGCCGGCGTACTGGTCACCGTCTCCGGCCTGAGCCATCGCCCACCACCACCGGTACTCTCGCTGCGGTGGGGTATCGCCATCGACGCGAGGACATCCTCGCTGGTGCGGTCGACGCGGTCCTCGAGGACGGCATCGGGCAACTGACATTTGGTCGGTTGGCGGCGCGACTGGGGATCAACGATCGAACGATCGTGTACTACTTCCCCAACAAGGATGCGCTGATCACCGAGGCGCTGATGGCGCTCGGCGGACAGTTGCAGGCGGGGCTCGAGGCCTCCTTCACCGAGCCGTCGCCCGATCACCGGGCCCTGGTGTTGACGGCGTGGCCGCTGCTCGCCCGCGACGAGATGGACCCGGTGTTCGCCGTGATGTTCGAACTCAACGGTCTGGCGATGGCCGGCCGCGAGCCGTTCGCAACGTTGGCCCCGCAGCTCGCTCAGGCGTTCGTTGTATGGCTCGAGCCGTTCATCGAAGGCGACCCCGAGCACCGCGTCGCCGAGGCGCGCGCAGCGGTAGTGCTGGTCGACGCGTTGTTCCTCGCGCGTCGACTGCTCGGGCCCGAGGTAGCCGACGAGTTGTCGACGCGGTTGACCGGGTGATGACGCGCGATGTCGTGACCGACGTCGACGAGGCGGCGGCGATGATCGCCGACCGTGCGCCGTCTACCGGACGGATGCTGATCGGCATCGCCGGTCCGCCGGGCGCCGGTAAGTCGACGCTCGCGGCAACACTCGCCGAACGCCTCGACTCGGTGGTCGTGCCGATGGACGGATGGCATCTCGCCCTGTCGACCGTTCAGGCGATGGGGCGAGTCGATCGGCGCGGTGCTCCGGACACCTTCGATGCCAACGGGTTCGTTGCGTTCGTGCGCATGTTGCGCAGCGCGGACACGTCGGTGCGTGCGCCGGACTTCTCGCGCGCCACCCACGATCCGGTGGCCGAGGCGATCGCCGTGCCGGTCGACGCCTCGCTCGTCATCGTCGAAGGCAACTACCTGTTGCTCGACGAGTCGCCGTGGCTCGAACTGGCCGAGCTCTTCGATCTGACGTTCTACGTGGAGGCCGACGACCCCCAGCGAATGCGCGGGCTGGTCGATCGGCACATGGCGGGCGGGCGAACACGCGCCGAGGCCACCGAGTTCGTCGGCGCCTCCGACGAGCGCAACGCCGACGTGGTACGAGCGACCAAACACCGGGCCGACGTGGTGTGGATCAATCGCTGGTGATGGGCTCCGGGCCGAACCTGGTCTCGATGCCGTCGAGGACGATCGCCAGGCCCAACTCGAATTCGTCGCCGAACTCGTAGCCCTCGGCCAGAGCGTGGTCACGCATGAAGCTCTCGAGGTGGGGATACCGACCCGGGGGCATCTGTGCACCGACGTCGTCGGACAGCTCGGCCATGTCGTCACCGCCGGTTGCCGGCAGGTTCGCCTGCTGGAGCGCGAAGCCGTACACGTAGGCGTCGGTCAGGGCGATCGAGTGCGCAGTGCTTGGCAGGTCGAAGCCGTGCAACCGGTGGATGCCGATCATCGTGTCGTGATGGCGCAGCGTTGCGGGTCCCGGGTGCCGACGCGAGTCGATCAACGGCGCTGCCCAGCGATGGCGCACGAGCGCCGCGCGCGCCGATCTGGCGCGCCGCTCCACACCGCCTCGCCACGGCTCGTCTGGGTGTGGGAGTTCGATCTCGGCCATCACGGCGTCGACCATGCCGTCGATGATCGCCTCCTTGTTGGCGACGTGGTGATAGATCGTCATCGGCTTGGTGCCGAGGTGTTCGGCGAGCTTGCGAATGGTCAGCGCGTCGACGCCGATCGCGTCTGCGAGCTCCACGGCACCCGTGATGATTCGCCCGTGGTCGAGCTTCGAAGTGGCGTTGGCGGTCGTGATTCGTACAAAGTACCAACGATGGGCGAGTCGCGTCGGGCGCGCTCAGTGGGCGTCGTCGTGGGCGTCGTCGTGGTGTGGGTCGCTGAGCAGCAGCGTCGACCCGATGCGCACGAAGTGCCCGCCGAATGCCTCCTGCAGTCGTTGCTCGGTGAGCACCTCGTCGGGTGGGCCGAACGCAACCGCACGCGTCGCAAGGAGGAGTACCAGATCACACCGCTGCGCATCTTGGAAGTTGTGGGTGCTCATGAGCATCGTCCGGCCGCTGAGCTTCTCTTCGTCGAGCACGTCGAGGATGATCGAGCGCGACGCCACGTCGAGCCCGGTGAGCGGCTCGTCGAGCAGCAGATTCGGTGCGTGCTGAGTGAGGCCCTGGGCGATCAGCACACGTTGCCGCTGCCCGCCTGACAAGTGATGGATCTGACGGTCGCCGAGGTCGTCGATCGCCAGCCGCTCCATCGCACCATGCACCTTGGCCCAGTCGTCGGGGCGGAATCGGCGGAACGCTCCGAGATCCGCATAGCGGCCCATGGCAACGGCGTCGCGCACCGTGATCGGTACGCCGCGGTCGATGTCGGTCGACTGCATCACCATCGCCGGACGGTCGGCAACGTCGACGCGCCCCGAGGTGGGCGACACGATGCCGGCGAGCACCTTCAGCAACGTCGACTTCCCGCACCCGTTTGGCCCGATGACAGCGACGGACGAGCCGGCGGGCACGTCGATCGTGACGTCCGAGAGGGCGAGCACGGGGCCGTATGCAACAGACACCTCTTGGGTGCGAATGCCGGTCACGGCTCGACGGTACCTCTGCGTGTGAGACTCGATATCATTCTCACGAGCTGCTCGGCAGCTGTCCGCGTTGTGATGGTGATGCCTCGCGCATAACGTGGAAAACGATAATCATTCTCATTTCGTTCCCAAATCGTTCCACTCGGAGGAAACCACATGTCGAAGGGTACGCCCTTTGCTTCCCGTCGCTCTGCCCGCATCGCCGCCGTTTCGGCGGCGTTCGTTCTCGTCGCTGCCGCATGCGGCGACGACGACAGTGAGAGCAGCGACACCACGGCCGCGCCCGACGACACGACCGCAACCACCGAGGACACCACGCCGGTGACCGACGACACGACCGCTTCGACAGAGGCTGCCGGTCAGGCGTCGGGCGACGTGCCCACGATCGCGGTCACCACGAGCGTGCTCGGCGATGTGGTGTCCAACCTTGTCTGCGATGCCGCCGAGGTCGTCACGATCATGCCAGTGGGGGCCGACCCGCACGACTTCCAGATGTCGGCCCAAGAAGCGAACGATCTTCGCTCTGCCGACGTGCTGATCGTCAACGGCCTCAACTTCGAAGAGGGCATGATCTCGGTGATCGAGTCGGCCGAGTCCGATGGGGTCATGGTGTACGAGGCGATCACCGGGGTGCAGACCATCGAGTTCGGCGCCAGCGGCCACAGCCATGATCACGGCGATGAGCACGACCATGGTGATGAGGAGCACTCCGACGAGCACGATCACGGTGATGAGGAGCACTCCGACGAGCACGATCACGGTGACGAGGAGCACTCCGACGAGCACGATCACGGTGACGAGGAGCACTCCGACGAGCACGACCATGGTGATGAGGAGCACTCCGACGAGCACGATCACGGTGATGAGGAGCACTCCGACGAGCACGATCACGGCGACGAGGAGAAGGCCGAGGGCGACGATCACGACGACCACGGCCACGACGACCACGACGATCACGGCCATGACCACAGCGGCGACGACCCCCACTTCTTCACCGATTCCGGTCAGATGATCGTGGCTGCCGAGGGCATCACGGCGATGCTCGCCGACATCCCCGGCATCGACACCGCAGCACTCGACGAGTGCTCGCAGGCCTACCTCGCCGAGCTCGCCGAGGTCGACGCGGAAGTGGCCGCAACCATCGAGGCGATCCCCGAGGATCAGCGCATCCTGGTGACCAACCACGACGCGTTCGGGTACGTCGCCGATCGCTACGGCTTTGAAGTCGTCGGCACCATCATCCCGAGCGGCAGCACCAACGATGGGGCCAGCGCAGGTGGGATGGCCGAGCTGGCTGAGACGATCCAGTCCGAAGGAGTGCCCGCGATCTTCGCCGACAACACCGTCTCGACGCAGCTGGCCGACACGCTCGCCGCAGAGGTCGGCAACGACGTCGAAGTGATCGAGTTGTACTCCGGTTCGCTCGGCGAGGAAGGCTCCGACGGCGGAACCTATCTCGATTACGTCCGAGCCAACGCCGAACGGATCGCAGCCGGACTCACCTGAGGTGCTCGGCGTCGAGTGGAACTAGCCGACTTCGCATAGCAAGCTGCGGCCGATGTCGTGGCTGACGGAGGTGTTCGAACCGGCGTTCATGCAACGCGCCCTCGTGGGCAGCTTGATCGCCGTCGTGATCACCTCCCTGGTCGGAACCTGGGTCGTGTTGCGCGGCCTCGCCTTCCTCGGCGATGCCCTTGCCCATGGCGTCATCCCCGGCATCGCGTTGGCCGTGCTGTGGGGATTCAGCGTCACCCTGGGTGCGCTCGTCGCTGCCGTAGTGATGGGGCTCTCCGTAGTCCTCGTGTCGACGAAGACGTCGGTCCGTGAAGACACCGGCATCGGGTTGTTGTTCGTCGGCATGTTGTCGCTCGGCATCGTGATCATCTCGAGGGCTCGGTCGTTCGCCACCGAGGTCACGTCGCTGCTCTTCGGCGACGTGCTCGGCGTGTCGTGGGACGACGTGCGACTACAACTGGCGGCCCTTGCTGTGGTGGTCGTCGTCAGCGTCGTCATGTTCCGACCGTTCATGGCCCTGACGTTCAACCGCGACAAGGCCTTGACGCTGGGGATGCGCCCGGCGCTTGCGCACATGGTGTTGATGGCACTGGTCGCCGTGAGCATCGTGGCCAGTTTCCAAACCGTTGGCACGCTCCTGGTGTTCGGTCTGATCGTCGGGCCGCCCGCGACGGCGGCGCTGCTCGTGCGACGTGTCCCCACGATGATGGCCTTGTCGATGCTGTTTGGTGCGTTGGCGGTGGTCGCCGGCCTCGTGGTGAGCTTTCACTACAACACCGCTGGCGGCGCAACGATGGCGTTGTTCAGCGTGATCATCTTCTTCGTCGTGCTGGCGATCCGCGAAACGGTCGCCGCGTTCACCAGCACTCCGGCCATCGCCAGCTGAACTACCGTCGGCCACGCCGATGGCTGACAGCGACCACGACGACAACGCATCCGGCGACGACGGCAGCGACGATCCGGGCACTGCCGCGATCGCCGAGCGCGAGCGCAGCCCGGACCGCGTCGCCGCCTTCGTCGATGCTGTGTTCGCCATCGTGATCACGATCCTTGTACTCGAAATCGGGGTGCCGTCGGACCTGACCGAGCAGTCGTTTCGGCAGGCGCTCGACGAGGTCGGTCCAACGCTCGTCGCCTGGATCATCAGCTTCTTCCTCGTCGGCATGTACTGGGTGTGGCACCGCGACCTGTTCAATCGACTGCGTGCGGTGAACCGCGACGTGGTGTGGCTCAACCTGGTGTTTCTCGTGCCGGTGTCGTTGATCCCGTTCGCCGCCGCAGTGCTCGGCGACTATCACGATGATCCGATTGCGCTCCGCCTCTACGGGCTCGTGCTGATCGCGGTGAGCCTCACCAAGATCGCGCTGTATTGGTACGTCCATCGCCGTCCGTACCTGTTGCTCTCGCCGTCGAGCACACGGTCGTTCCGCATCGGGCTGGGGATCTCGGCGGCGCCCATCGCGCTCTACGTGCTGGCGATCGCGTTGGCCGACATTGCCCACCAGCTCAGCTTGATCGTGTTCCTGGCGGTGCCGGGCTCGTACTTCCTGCTCGTCACACTGCTGCGTGAGCGGCCGGCGACGGCGGCCGGTGCCGACCAGTTCTCGTAGCGGTCGTTGCCCTAGTGGGCGTGCTCGATCCCGCGCAGGCGGGTGCGGCCCGAGACGCCGGAGAAGACGTACGCGAGCACGAACAGCGCCGCGCCCGTGAGCACGATCGTGGGCCCGGACGCGATGTCGAGGTGGTAGCTCAAGTTCATCCCGACCGCGCCGGTGATTGCGCCGATCACCGTGGCGATGATCAGCATCGTCGAGAAGCGTGAGGTGAGGAGCCGGGCGACCACCGCTGGCACGACGAGCGCCGCGGCGATCAAGGTGACGCCCATCACGTTCATCGTGACGAGGATCGATGCAGCGAGCAGCAGCATCAGCACAGCGTCGGTGATGCTCACGCGCACGCCGGAGATCTCGGCCACCTCGGGGTTGAAGGTCACGAACAGCAGGCGCCGATACGCCACCACGATCGTGGCCACGGTGAGTGCGGTGACCACGAGGATGAGCCACACGTCGCCGAGGCTGACTCCGAGCACGTTGCCGAACAGCGCCGCTTCGGCGTTGCGTTCGGTGGTGCCGAACACCTGCACGAGCGCAAGACCGAGGGCGAACGACGCAGTGGTGACCACGCCGATCGCTGCGTCGGAACCGACCGGCCGCCGTCGAGTGATACCGCCGATCATCAATGCGGTCGCCAACCCCCATACGCCGGCGCCGAGAAACACGTTCACACCGAGCAGTGACGCTGCCGCGAATCCGCCGAAGATCGAGTGCGACAGGCCGTGGCCGATGTAGCTCATCGAGCGGAGCACCACGTAGCAGCCGATCAATCCGCACAGCGCGCCGGCCACGGTGGCGACGATGAGGCCGTTGCGGAAGAACTCGAACTCGTAGGGCCGGAGCAGCTCGTCGAACGTGATAGCGATCACGAGGCGATCTCGATCGAATTGGTCGGGGCGTCGACCACCACGGGCATTCCGGCGTGCTGTAGGACCTGCATCGGCGAGCCGTACGTCGCTTCGAGGTTGGCGGGCGTCAGCACCTCCGTGGGGCTTCCGGCGCCGATCACGCGGCAGTTGAGGCACACGACGTGTGGCAAGTGTGCGGCGATGCCGTTGAGGTCGTGGGTCGTGATCAGCACTGCCATCCCCGAACGCCGGAGCTCGTCGAGCAGGTGGAGCACCTCGTGACGGGTCTTCACGTCGAGCCCGCTCGTCGGCTCGTCGAGCAGCAACACGTCGGCGTCGGTCATCAGCGCCCGCGCCAAGAACATCCGCTGCTGTTGTCCACCCGACAGTGCGCGGATGTGGCGATCGGCCAGGTCGGCGATGCCCAGCCGGTCGAGCACGTCGAGCAGCTTGGCCCGCTCGTCGCGCCGCTCGGCGCGCGTCGACCAGAAGCGACGGAGCGGTCGCGTGCGCGCCATGAGCACGCACTCGGTGACCGTGACCGGAAAGTCCCAATCGACCTTTTCGAGCTGTGGCACGAAGCCGAAGCTCAGGCCGGCGGCGCGCTCGACGGTGCCCCGCACGGGGTCCATCGCTCCTGAGATCGCTCGCAGGAGCGTGGACTTACCCGAGCCAGAGGGACCGACGACTCCGACGAAATCACCGCGTCGGATGTCGAGATCGATGTCGTCGAGGACCTTGCTGCCGTCGTACGAGCAGGTGACGCCGCGGGCGCTGAGAATCGGACCGTCGGCGTGCATCGAGCTCTACTGGGGATTCGTCACTGGGGATACGTGGCGCTATCTGGGGCCGCGCCGCACACCTCGAAGGATTCTAGGGCCGCAGGATCGCCACCGAGAGCTGAGGTCATGGTGATGTAGTTCGACCGCATGAGTCCGACCCACGAATGGTCGTCGTCGCCCGGCGCGCCGGGCAGGTCGTCGTCGCGCAGGGTGTCGACGTAGGTGCCGCCGGCTTCGCTGGCGATCTGGTCGAGCACCGGCGAGGGGAACACCTCGGAGCCGAACAGCGCCGGCACGCCGGTGTCGCGGACCTGGTCGATCAGGTCGGCGACCTCGCTGGGCGAGGGGTCGCCGAAGTCGGCCGGCTGCACCGCACCGATCACCTCGAACCCGTAGTTCTCAGCGAAGTATGCGTACGCATCGTGGTACGTGAGGAGTTGCTTGTTCTCTTCGGGGATCGTGTCGAACGCCGCGCTCATCGCTGCGTCGAGTTCGTCGACGCACTCGGTGAACGTGTCGTAGTTGGCGGCGTAGGTGTCGGCATTGTCGGGATCGATCTCGCTCATCGTGTCGCGGATGATCGCGGCGTAGTTGAGGGCCAGCGACGGATCGGTCCACAGGTGGGGGTTCGGCTTGCCCTCGTCTTCGGGGAACGAGAAGTCGTACTTGTACTCGTCGGGGGTGATCGTCTCGTCGCCCAGTTCGACCAGCGGGGTGGCGTCGGGCTTGTTGGCCAGGGCCAGTTCTTTGGTCGGCTCCTCGAGCACCAGACCGTTGATGAAGATCACGTTGGCCTCGCTGACCAGCTCGGCCACGCTGGGCTGGGGCTCGAAGGTGTGCGAGTTGGTTCCTTCGGGCACGATGCCCTCGATCGTCGCTTGCTCGCCGATGATGTTGGCGGCGATCGATGTGATTGGTGCCACGGTCGTGGCCACCAGGAGTGTGCCGGAGTCGCCGTCGGCCGCTGCAGCGGTGTCGTCGCTGGCGGAGGTGTCGTCGCTCGCATCGTCATCGTCGGAGCCGCACGCGGCGAGCACCAACCCGCCGACGACCGTGGCGGCGAGCAGGCGACGGCGAGCGGAGAACGAACGAGATGGAAGATGAGGGTTGGTCACGGCGGGGTACGGTACCCACTATTGCGACCAGGTCGCACGACCCTGCTCAACGCAATTTCGGTACTCTGCGCCGATGGACGATCGGTCCGCTGCCGCATTGGAGCGCCTCAAACGCGCCGGAGGGCGCGTCACGACGCAACGGCGCGTGGTGATCGAGGCACTCAGCACAGCCGGCCCGCATCCGTCGGCCGACGACGTCGCGGCGCGCGTCGCAGACACGGCGCCCGAGATCCATCTCTCCACCGTGTACCGCACGCTGAACACCCTGGCCGAGCTCGGTGTGATCACCCACGTCCACCTCGATCACGGGCGGTCGGTGTATCACTTCGTGGGAGCCGACGGCGCCCACCTGGTGTGTCGAAGTTGTGGCGTGGTCGCCCACCTGCCCGCCGACACGTTCCGCACGGTGCGCCACGAGGTCGCCGAGGCCACCGGATTCGCACTTGGTCACGGGCACTTCGCCTGGTCGGGGAGTTGCCCCGAGTGCGCACCCGCCGAGAGCTGACGCGGGCTTTGTGTCGGCCGATATCGGTGCGCCACCGATGTGTGCTGACACAGATCGGCGCGCGACGCAGCGCTAGAGCTGGAGGCCGCTCGTGGCGCCACCGTCGACGAGGATGTTCGCACCCGTCACGAAGCTGGCCCGTGGACTGGCGATGAACGTGACCACGTCGGCGATCTCCTCGGGCCTGGCCATTCGGCCGAGCGGGTTCTCGCGCATGATCGAGGCGAAGTACTTCGGATGCTCCTGCTCGACCCGTTCCCACGAACCCCCAGGGAACTTGGTGTCGCCCGGCGACACCGCGTTGACGCGGATACCGCGCGCGGCGAGCTCGAGCGCCATCGACTTGGCCAGGCTGACGGTGGCCGCCTTGATCGCGGCGTAGCCCGTGAGCCCGGGCCAGCCCTTGCTCGCGGCGCGCGACGCGATGTAGATCACGTTGGCGTCGCTGTGGTCGTCCATGTGGGCGAGGGCCGCGCCGACCAGCGACTGCGCGCCGACGATGTCGATGTCGAGCAGTGCCTGGTAATCGCGTGTCGCCAGGGCGCTGACGTTCGACACCACGATGTCCACGCCGCCCAGTCGGTCGGCCGCCCAGTCGACGAACGCCGCACCCGCACCGTCCTCGGCCATGTCGGTGGGTCGGTGGTGGATCTCACCAGCGCCACTCAACTCGGCTGCCGTTTCGGCGAGCGCGTCTACGCCGCGCGCGCAGATCGCCACTCGGGCGCCCTCGTGCAGCATGCTCGCAGCGATCGCCCGGCCGATGCCTTTGCTGGCACCGGTGACGATCACCCGTTTGCCGTCCAGTCCAAGGTCCATTCGCCGCCCCGTTACCGGAAACCGACGGGCTGGCGGGTGCTGTAGCCGGCTTCGAGGCGGGCGATCTGGTCGTCGGTGAGCTCCACCTCGAGCGCAGCGACGGCGTCGTCGATGTGATGTGGTTTGGTCGCACCGATGATCGGGGCATCGACGCCGGGCGTGCCCAGCACCCACGCCAGCGCCACCTGCGCCCGGGTGACGCCGTGCTCGTCGGCGATCGCGGCCACCTCGTCGACGATCGCCCGATCGCTGTCGAGGTACAGCGTGGCGCCGAACTCATCGGTCTCGGAGCGGGTCGTCGTCTCGTCCCACTCGCGGGTGAGCTTGCCCCGGGCCAGCGGACTCCACGGAATCACGCCGATGCCCTGGTCGCGGCACAGCGGCAGCATCTCCCGCTCCTCCTCGCGGTGCAGCAGGTTGTAGTGGTTCTGCATCGACACGAAGCGGGCCCAGCCGTGTTGATCGGCGACGAACAGGGCCTTGGCGAACTGCCATGCCCACATCGACGACGCGCCGAGGTACCGCACCTTGCCCGCCTTGACCACGTCGTGGAGCGCTTCGAGCGTCTCCTCGATCGGCGTGAACGGGTCCCATCGATGGATCTGGTACAGATCGACGTAGTCGGTGCCGAGGCGACGCAGGCTGGCATCGATCTCGGTCATCACCGCCTTGCGCGACAGGCCCGCGGCGTTGCGTTCGCCGGGGCGCATCGGACCGCAGAGTTTGGTGGCGATCACCAGCTCGTCGCGTTTGCCCATCTCGCCGAGTGCTCGACCGACGATCTCCTCGCTGGACCCGAGCGAGTACACGTTCGCCGTGTCGAAGAAGTTGATGCCGGCGTCGAGCGCCTGACGGATGAACGGGCGGCTGGCGTCCTCGTCGAGCGACCACGGGTGGGTGCCCTGATCGGGCGCGCCGTAGCTCATGCAGCCGAGGCAAATCCGCGAGACCTCGAGGCCGGTCGATCCGAGTCGTGTGTACTCCATCCCGCCGACCATACGCTCGGTCCATGAGCGATGCGATCGCGGAGGCTGCGGTGCGCCGATGGGAGGAGCTATTGGCGGTTCATCCCGAGACCCGACACGCCCTCGCCGAGGGCCAGCACCGAGCGGGCCTGACGGCGCACGGCCACGCCCTCTGCTCGGTGGCTCGCCCCGCCTTCATCTCGAGCGCCGACTTCGCACGCCAACGAAACGTGGTGGCCAACGTGATCGGTGCGTTGCGGCGGGCGCGCGACATGGTGGTGGCGCACCCCGAGCGGAAGGTGCTGCTCGGGCAATTCGGTCAGTGGATCGAGGAGCTGACGGGGCTCGAGGTGGCCGACGTCGATCACGGCGACGCAGTCCGCCTCGACGGATTCGGTGCCCACGGTCTGCACTTCGTCGAAGCGAACGCCGACCTGCCCGGCGGCGCAGGTCACGCCGACTCGCTCGCCGAGCTGTTCGAGGCGACACCGGTGTGGTCGACGTTTGCCGACGAGTTCCAACCGCACATCGTGCGGATGCTGCCGCCGATGATCGCCACGCTCGTGTCGAGCTGGCGTCGTTGGGGACGGGGCGAGGGCGACGGCCCGCAGTTGGCCATCGTTGCGTGGCGCGGTCGCAACGAAATCACCGATGCGACGGTCGACTCAACACTCGGTGCGGCCCTCGCCGCCGGGATCGATGCGTGGCACGCCGAGCCGGCCGAACTCGAGTGGCGAGCCGGTCGTCTGCACGCCAGCGGGCGGCCGTGCGACCTCGTGTTTCGGGCGATGCTCACCCCGTGGGTGCTCGATGGTCTCGACGAGCTCCACCCGCTGATCCAGGCGCTGCAGCACGACGCCGTGTGCATGCTCAACTCGTTCCGCGCCGAGCTGATGGGCCACAAGGCGCTGTTCGCGCTGCTCACCGACCCGGAGTTCGATCTCGGTCTGACGCCGGCTCAGCGGCGGGCCGTCGACGAGCACGTGCCGTGGGGACGCCTCCTGCGCGACCACCGCACGACCGACCCCGATGGCGCGGAGATCGAGCTGACCTCGTGGGTCGAGGCGCAACGGCAACAACTCGTGATCAAACCCACCCACGACGCTGCTGGGCGGGGCGTCGTGCTGGGATGGGAGGTCGACGCCGGCGACTGGCGCCAGGCGATCGAGCACGGGCTCGATGGCGACCACATCGTGCAGCAACGTGTCGACATGCCGGTCGAACGATTCCCGCTGATCGCTGGAGGCGAGGCCGAGCTGGTGACCGACACCGACCCGTTCGTGTTCGACGGCGAACTCGCCACCTTCTTCAGTCGGCTCAGCGGCGCCGGGATCACCAACGTGTCGTCGGGCGCCTCGCTCGTGCCGACCGTGATCGTGGCAAGCTAGAGCGATGTCGCTCGACGACGATCAGGTGGAAGACGCAGTGAGCGTCGCCGATCTCCCGCAACCCGCAGGCGCCGACAACTACAACAGCGACGGCCGCCTGAAGAAGAAGTACTACGAGACCGAACTCACTCGCTTGCAGGAAGAGCTCGTCAAGCTGCAGTACTGGGTACAGCGCGAAGGCCTGCGCGTGCTGATCATCTTCGAAGGCCGGGGCTCGGCGGGCAAGGGTGGGGTGATCAAGCGGATCAGCGAGCGCACCAGTCCGCGCATCGTGCGCACCGAGGCGCTGCCCAAGCCCACCGAGCGCGAGCAGACCCAGTGGTACTTCCAGCGCTACGTGCCGTTGTTGCCGTCGGGCGGCGAGATCGTGCTGTTCGATCGCAGCTGGTACAACCGCTCGAACGTCGAGTGGGTGATGGGGTTCTGCACCCCCGAACAACACCAGGAGTTCCTGCGGACGTGCCCCGAGTTCGAGCGGATGCTCGTGCGCTCGGGCATCCACCTCCTCAAGTACTGGTTCTCGGTGAGCTACGAGGAGCAAGAGCGTCGGTTCGCCGCCCGCAACGAAGAACCGGTGAAGCGGTGGAAGCTGTCGGAGATGGACCTCGAAGAACACCGCCGTTACGTGCGCTATTCGATGGCCAAGGACACGACGTTTCAGTACACCGACATCAAGCAGGCGCCGTGGTACGTCGTGCCGTCCGACGACAAGCGCCGGGCGCGGCTGAACTGCATCAGCCACATCCTCTCGAAGATCCCGTACAAGGACATCGTGCCGGACTCCGTCGAGCTGCCGACGCGTATCGACGAGCCGTACATCCGCCCGCCGCAGAGCGACCAGACGTTCGTCGATCTGCGCTACTGAGTCGCCTACCGACGTCGATCCATCGACTCTCCGCGCTCCGGTGGCAGCTCGCCGGGGTGGATCGTCGACACTGGCGTCATGGCCGAGCTGCAGATGACCCCGGACGAACGCCAGAGCTTTCTCGCCGATCTCCATGTCGGCGTGCTCGGTGTGGAACGCGCCGACGGACCGCCGCTGGTGGTGCCGGTCTGGTACGACTACGCGCCCGGCGGCGACGTCGAGGTGTACACCGGAGCCGATTCGATCAAGGGCCGCCTCGCGGCGGCGGCAGGGCGCGGGTCGTTGTGCGCCCAGCAGGAGGCGCTGCCCTACAAGTACGTCACGGTCGAGGGTTCCATCACGATCGAGCCGCTGGTCGATGCCGACCTCGAGCGGCTCGCCGCCATGGCGATTCGTTATCTCGGTGAGGAAATGGGTCGTCAGTACGCGAGCGGTGGGAGCATCGAGGGGCAGGTGCGCGTGCGTCTCACTCCCGAACGCTGGTGGAGCGTCGACTACGCGAAGCAGTTCTGAGCTGGCGGACGCGCCAGCGCGCGGACTCGGCGGCCCGCCACCCCAGTCGCTACGTTCGCCCTAGCAACTCACGAGAGGACAACCGATGAAGATCTCCACCACCATCGGGTTCAACGGCAACCCCCAACAGCTCGCCCAGCAGGCCAAGGATCTCGAGTCCGCTGGCGTCGACCTCGTGTGGGGCGCAGAAATCTACGGGTACGACCTCGTGTCGACGCTGGCCTACCTCGCCGCCGAGACCTCGACGGTGCAGCTGATGACGGGCATCATTCCGCTCTACTCGCGCAGTCCGTCGTTGATCGCCCAGACGGCGGCGACGCTCGATGCGCTGTCGGAAGGCCGCTTCGTGCTCGGGCTCGGTTCGTCGGGGCCGCAGGTGATCGAGGGATGGCACGGCGTGCCGTTCGAGAAGCCGTTGGCTCGTACGCGCGACACGATCGACATCTGTCGGAAGGTGTGGAGCGGCGAGAAGGTCGCCCACGAAGGGCGGGTGTACAGCCTGCCGCTGGCCGAGGGTGGCACCGGTCTCGGCAAGCCGATCAAGTTCATGAATCGCCCGCCGGATCACGACATCCCGATCGCCCTCGCCACCATCGGTCCGAAGAACGTCGAGCTCACCGCCGAGGTGGCCGACATCTGGCAGACGATCCACTTCGTTCCCGATCGCTTCCAGCAGGTGTGGGGTGACTCGCTCGCCGCCGGCACCGCGAAGCGTCCCGCCGACAAGGCACCGCTCGAGATCATCGCCGGTGGCACTGTGGCGCTCGGGTCCGGTCCGCACGTCGACGAGGCGCGCGAGGCGGCGCGGGGGTTGATCGGCTTCTACGTGGGTGGCATGGGCGCCAAGTCGAAGAACTTCTACAACGACTTGTTCAAGCGCTACGGGTGGGAGCAAGAGGCCGAGGAGATCCAAGACCTCTTCCTGTCCGGCAAGCGCGGCGAGGCGATCGCCGCCGTGCCCGACGAGTACATCGACCTGTCCGCCCTGATCGGCGACGAAGGGCACGTGCGCGAGCGCATCCAGGTGTTCAAGGACGTCGGCGTGTCGTACCTCAACGTGCAGCCGCACGGCCCCGACCCGCTGGCGACGATCGAGAAGGTCAAGGCCTGGGCCGAATAGCTCGGCCAACGACATGGTGAGCAAGATTCCCGCCGACGATCCGCGGGCCAGCTACAAGGCGAGCGACACCGCCGTCGATCACGACGAGCTGCGCGAGTTCCTCGCCGACAAACACCGCTGGGTGCTGTCGACCACGCGGCGCGACGGGCGGCCGCAGATGAGCCTGGTCACCGGCGGGATGCTGGGCGACGGGCGCCTGGCCATCTCCACCTACCCCGAGCGGGTCAAGGCACGCAACGTGCGTCGCAATCCGCATGTGTCGGTGGCGGTGATGGGTTCGGAGTTCAACGACGCGTGGGTGCAGATCGATGGCGACGGTGTGGTCGGCGACCTGCCAGCGGCCGGCGACGACTTCGTCGAGTACTACCGCTCGATCTCGGGCGAACACCCCGACTGGGACGAGTACCGGGCGGCGATGGCCGAACAGGGCAAGTGCCTGATCCTGGTCACGCCGACCCGCTGGAGTCCGGTGAGCAAGGGCGGCTTTCCGCCATCCTTGTTCGAGGACTGACCCCTGTCGCCGCTTCTGAACTCGAGACTCGATCGGAGATCGTGATGGCACTATCGGACCACGTCGACCTGCCGCGCTTCATGGAGGGCGTCGATCGGCGCAACCCCGGCCAGCCCGAGTTCGTGCAGGCCGTGCACGAAGTGGCCGCCGACGTGTTCCCGTGGATCATCCAGCACAACCGCGAGGAGTACCTCGAGTACCAGATTCTGCGGCGCATCGCCGAGCCCGATCGCGTCGTCAGTTTCCGTGTGTGTTGGGAAGACGACAACCACAACATCCGTGTGCAGCGCGGGTGGCGGGTGCAGAACAACAACGCCATCGGGCCCTACAAAGGTGGGCTGCGGTTCCATCCGTCGGTCACCGAGAGCGTGCTGAAGTTTCTTGCCTTCGAGCAGACCTTCAAGAACAGCCTCACCGGGTTGCCGATGGGGGGCGGCAAGGGCGGCGCCAACTTCAACCCGAAGGGCAAGAGCGACCACGAGGTGATGCGCTTCTGCCAGTCGTTCATGACCGAGCTGTACCGCCACGTCGGCGACGACGTCGATGTACCGGCCGGCGACATTGGCGTGGGTGCCCGCGAAATCGGCTACATGTTCGGTCAGTACAAGCGCATCACCAACCAATTCACCGGGGTGCTCACCGGCAAGGCGCTGGAGTTCGGTGGCAGTGAGATCCGCACCGAAGCAACCGGCTATGGCGTCGTGTACTTCTTGGCCAACATGCTCGAGCAGCGTGACCGCTCGCTCGAGGGGATGCGCTGCGCGATCTCTGGTTCGGGCAACGTGGCCCTCTACGCCGCCGAGAAGGTGCTGCAGCTCGGTGGCACGGTGCACACGTTCTCTGATTCAGGCGGGTTCGTCTTCGACCCCGACGGCATCGATGAGGAGAAGCTCGCCTGGACCAAGGAACTGAAGCAGGAGCGACGCGGGCGTATCTCGGAGTACGCCGACCAGTTCTCTGGCGCCACGTACCACGCCGACCAGCGGCCGTGGTCGGTGGAGTGCGACGTCGCGTTGCCGTGTGCAACGCAGAACGAACTCAATGGCGACGATGCCCGCCAACTCGTCGCCAACGGGTGCGTTGCGGTCGCCGAAGGCGCGAACATGCCGACCGATGCCGACGGGATCGAGGTGTTCCTCGACGCCGGAACATGGTTCGCTCCCGGCAAGGCGGCCAACGCCGGCGGCGTTGCGGTGTCGGGGTTGGAGATGAGCCAGAACTCGGCGCGGTTGTCGTGGGAAGAAGACGAAGTCGAGCGGCTGCTCGTAGAGATCATGGCCGGGATCCACGGCCGGTGCGCCGAGTACGGGCGCGTCGCCGATACCGGCGAGATCAACTACGTCCGTGGCGCCAACATCGCCGGCTTCGTCAAAGTGGCCGACGCGATGCTCGCCTTCGGCGTCGTCTGACGCCGTCGAGCACGCCCGTCGGCGCGGCCACCACCGATCACGCAGCAGGCCGCGCGGCGTCAGCGGGTGATCAGGTGGACGTCGCCGAACTCGTGCCACCGATAGCGCGCCTCGACCGCTTGGTCGTACGCCACTTGCAGCGCCCCGGGAGCAGCGATCGCCGCCAGCATCTGCAGATGTGACGCCTCTGGTTCGTGCCATCCCGTGAGCAGGCCGTCGACCGACGCGGCACCGCGTTCGGGCGTCACGATCACGTCGGTCCAACCCGAGCCGGGGTGGACCTCGCCGCGATCGTCGACCACCGACTCGAGGGCGCGTACCACGGTGGTGCCAATGGCGATGACCCGACCACCAGCACGTCGAGTGTGGTTGACGAGGCGGGCCGTGGCGGCTGGCACCTCGAACCGTTCTGGATAGGGGGTTTCGTGCGCCTCGAGCGATGACACTCCGGTGTGCAGGGTGAGCGGTGCGAGGCTGACGCCGGCCGCGACCAGGTCGACCACGGTGGACTCAGTGAACGGACGGCTCGCCGAGGGCATTTCGGCCGACCCGGGACGGCGTCCGAACACGGTGCGGTAGGCGTCGAGTGGCCAGTCGCGCTGGACGTAGTCGTAGCGGATCGGCCGGCCGTGCGCCGCAAGAAAGCTCGCCAGTGGAGTCGTGTCGTCCCACTCGAGGTGGGCGAGCCACAGCCGCTGCGATCCGTCGAGCCGACGCAACACCTCGACGGTCATGCCACCGACGACGTCGAGGCGTTCGCCGCGGCGGTCGGTGGGGTCCGGTCGCGTGGCGCCGTCTTCCTGCAGCGTCCGTATCTCGACGAGCCACACTGCTGCCGGCAACTCGGTCGATACGTGGACCCGCACCGGGCGGCCGCGAGCGTCGATGGCGTCGAGCGCTGCGGCCATCGCCGTCGAATCGTTGACCACGAGCAGATCGCCCGGGTCGAGCAGCGACGGCAGTTCGGAGAACGCGTGGTGAGTTGGGTCGTAGGTGCTGATCGAGGCCATCAATCGCACGTCGCTGCGCGTTGCGCCGGGAGTTGCTTCGACGGGCTCGCGTGCTGACAGCTCGTTGTCGAGTCGAAAGCGGATCGGTGGTGTGTGCAGCGCGGTCATGCCGACACCACCACGTCGCGCTCCCCGAGGCGCATGCGCTGCTGCGCACCCAGTTCCTGGACGACGTAACGACCAGATGGCGGACGCTCGTAGATCAGTCGAAGCAAGCCCGGTGCTGCCACGTCGGGCAGCGGACGGTCGGAGATGTCCTCACCTGGAAACGCCGCTTGGTGGAGGTCGGTCCGCAGGTCGCCCGGATCAGCGGCATACACGCCGATCGTCGGTTCCTCGGCAGCGAGTACCCGGGTCCACTGATCGAGTGCCGCCTTCGACGCGCCGTACGGGCCCCAGGTCGGGTATCCCTCGACCGCAGCGTCGGAGCTGACGTTGATCACCACCCCGTCCGCGGCGCGAAGTGCCGGGAGCAGCGCAACGGTCAACGCGTGTGGTGCGAACACATTGGTGTTCATCACAGTGCGCAGCTCGCCGTCGTCGTGCTCGGCGAGCGGCCGGAGCGGTGTCGTCCCGAGCGTCGATGCGTTGTTGATCAACAGGTCGACGATCGGACCAGCCGCCGCAACGAGGTCGTGGCGGTGCGCACGATCGGTGACGTCGCCAGCGATCGCGATCAGCCGTGGCGTTGCGGGGAGCGTGCTCAGCGCGGCGCCGTCTCGAGCGTCGGTGACGACGTTCCAGCCTCGACGGAGCAAGGCTTCGGTCATGACTCGGCCGAGTCCCTTCGACCCGCCGGTGATGACTGCAGTGGGAGTGTGGTTGTTGGTGTTCGTAGTAGCGGGGGTCATGTGTCGACCGTACGACTTCAAGTGAACTTGAAGTCAAGGGGGTTGATCGAACTCGAGAGGTCGGACCCGCTGTATTCCGATCCGCTCGTTCCGACCCGCATGTGTGGTGGGCGAGGCAACAGGATGGGTCGATGGCCGACCCTGTCCTCTACGAAGAGCGCGACGACATCGCGATCGTCACGCTCAACCGTCCCGAGAAGAAGAACACGCTCACCGATGCCGTGATTCAAGGCGTCGCCGATGGCATCGACGCCGCAACGAAGTCCCCGGACGTGGCGGCCGTGGTGCTGCGCGGCGCGGGCGACACGTTTACCGCCGGCTACGACCTCACCGATGGCGGCGACTGGTCGACGCCCTACGGGGCGCGTTCGCCGACGGCGCGTGAGGGCGCCTGGGACCCGGTGCGCGACTACCAGTTCATGGGCAACAACGTCCGCCGGTTCATGAAGATCTGGGAGTGCCCCAAGCCGGTGCTCGGCGAGGTGAAGGGGTGGGCGGTCGGCGGTGCCACCGACATGGTGTTGTGTGCCGACTTACTGTTCATGGCATCCGACGCGCACATCGGGTACGCGCCGAGCCGCATCTTCGGCACGCCGACCACCAACCTGTGGGTGTACCGGCTGGGGTTGGAGCACGCCAAGCAATTCATCCTCACCGGCCGGGCGATCGACGCCGACACGGCGTACCGCATCGGGTTGGTGTCGTACGTGTGCGAACCCGACGAATTGGCGGCAACGATCGAGGCCGAGGCGCGGCGATTCGCCCACATCCCTGCGAACCAGCTCGCTCTCAACAAGATGCTGATCAACCAGGCGTTCGAGAACATGGGGCTGCGCACCAGCCAGATGCTCGGCACGTTCTTCGACGGCGTCACCCGGCACACCGAAGAGGCGTATCGGTGGACCGAAGCGTTTGGCGAGAAGGGGTTCCGCGAGGTGATTCGCGAGCGCGACGCGCCTTGGGAGGATTACGGCGAGCGGCCATGATGGTGGCGTGAAGATCTTCGCCGTCGTCGCTGCTGCCACCCTCGCGCTCCTCGGAACGGCGTGTGATGAGGACGAGGACCGCATCAGCACCGCCGACGAGCTGGCGCCGCCCGGAGTGGTCGGCGACGACCTCCCCGTCGAGCTGATCATCTACAGCACCGACGGCGATTCGATCACCGGCGTAGAGGTGTCACCCAACCTCGCGTCGTCGGCGGTGATGCTCGACTCGACCGACGCCGAAGTCGATTCGATCGAGCTGCCGCGAGACGAGTTCTACCCCCTCGCGCTCGGTACGAGCGCCATCGTGTTGCAGGATCTCGCCCGCGACCTCGACATCGGCGATCGCTTCGAGATCACCCTCACGTTCGACAAGGCCGACGACAAGATCGTGCCGATCACCGTCGTCGCCGGCGGCTAGCCCGCACAGCACTCGTTTGTGTGCAGCTTTGCGGTGACCTGTCGCGCCCAAACTTGTACGCAAACAAAATCCGCGTGGAGGGTGTAAGGGGGATCGAGGTCGTCCGTCAGGTCTGGTGAAGCCGGGAACAGCCCGGCCCACAGAAAGGATCGACCAATGAAGACTGCAATCGGCACCATGGTGCTGCTCCCCCTCGGATTCACCGTCGCTGGCGCCTACATCTGGGCCACGATGCCCGAAGCACAACTGCTCGGCATGATCTGGGCCCTCGTCGGCGTCGGACTGCTGCTGTTCTTCGGCCTGCTCATCTTCGTGCTCGGCCGGCGCGCCGCCCGTGTCCAGGCGGTACGCGAGAACGGGATCGCCGCCACCGCGGTGATCGCCGACATGCGCGACACCGGCATGCTCGTGAACCATCAGCCGCAGATGCAGCTGGAGCTCGACGTGCACGTGCCCGGCGTGGAGCCGTACCGCCACTCGATGCGCAAGGTGGTGCCGCTGTCGATGCTCGGCATGCTGCGCCCCGGTGCGACGATCGCCGTGTACGTCGCTGCCGACGACCCGGCCAACGTGGTGTTCGAAGAGACAGGTCGCCTGCTCGTCGCCGGCTGAGTCGATCCCCGGCGATTCGGTGGCAGATTCGCGACGCCCAGCGCGTCGCGAATCTGCCACCACACGCGTCGGGCGCGAGACTGAGCCCATGGCCACCGGCACGTTGCGCGCTCGTCGGCTGCAGCTCGACGACGTCACCGAGGTGCAGGAGTACTTCCATTCGCGGGGATGGACCGACGGTCTGCCCGTGGTGCCGCCCACACCTGCCGCGGTGGAGGCGTGTCTCGAGTGGGCGGGACTCACCGCCGATCACCTCGTCGGCGTCGAGCCGGTTCGCCACCGGGCGATCACGGCCGAGAAGGTCGCGATCAACGCCGTGATGGCGGGGTGCCTTCCGATGCACATGCCGGTGGTCGTCACCGCGGTCACGGCGATGTTGTCCGATCCGTTTCTGCTCCACGGCGCAACGGCGTCCACCGGTGGGTCTGCCGTGCTGTTGATCGTGAACGGCCCCATCCGCAACGAGGTCGGCATGGAGAGCGGGTTCAACGCGCTCGGGTCGAGCGACCGGGCAACCACATGTGTCGGCCGCGCCGTTCGTCTGGTGCTCGGCAATCTGCTCGAGGTGCGTCCCGGTGAGATCGATCGATCGACGCTCGGGCATCCCGGCAAGCTCAGCTATTGCATCGCCGAGGACGAAGAAGGCTCACCGTGGGAGTCACTCGCCGCCGAGCGCCTCGGCGACCCGTACGTGTCGGCGGTGACGGCGATGGCTGCGCTGGCACCGCGGCAGATCATGAACGAATGGACCACGCAGCCCGAAGAGTTGCTCGACACGTTCGTCGCCGAGATGCGGGCCAACCAACGCGACTACTCCATTTGGGCAGGCAACTACGCCATCGTGTTGTCGCCACAGCTCCGCCAGCCGTTCGCCGACCATGGTTGGTCGAAGGCCGACATCCGGCGTTACGTGTTCGAGCGGGCCCGCATCCGGCGGGGCGAGTGGGCCGACGTGGGCAAGGCCAACGTGGTCGGCAGCGACCCCGACCGTGAGTACCCGGCACTCGACAGCGAGAACGATCTGTTGATCGTCGCTGCCGGTGGGCCGGCGGGCGGATTCGGTGCCGTGATTCCCCCGTGGCTGGGACCGAAGTCGCGGGCCGTGACGGTGCCGGTGGGCGCATGCGTCGACTGTTGATCATGATCTCGACGGCGCGGAGACGAGGGCGATGAGCTTCGAGGTGCTCGATCCCACATTCGAGGAAGGCGCAGGCGAGTTTGCGCGCGCGACACGACCGGCCGACTTGCGTGGCGCGACGGTGGGCATCGTCTCCAATGGCAAGCACAACACCCGGCCGTTCTTCGAGGCCCTCGGCGCCGAGTTACAGACCCGACACGGTGTGGCCTCCGTCGACATCGTCGTCAAACCGAACTACAGCGCACCGGCCGGACCAGAGATCTTCGAGCAGGCCCGCGATTGGCAGGCCCTCGTCGCCGGCGTCGGCGATTGAGGAAGCTGCTCGTCGTGCAGTCTGCACGACGCCGTGACCGGTGAGCTCGCTGGCGTTCCCTCGGTCAGCGTGATGACCGAGCGATTCGTCAGCGCAGCGGAGCTGATGAGCGAAGTGCTGGGCGCTCCGGGTTACCCGTTCGTGGTGATCGAGCACCCGATCAGCAGCGCCACTATCGATGAGCTCAGACGGCGGGCGGCGGTCGCCGCCGACGAGATCGTCGTCGCCCTCACCCACTGAGCACCGAGCCCGTTTGCGTGCGACGTTGCGCAGACCGGTCGGCGAGAATCTGCACGCAAACGAGTTGGGATCGGCGGGTACGGTCGGTTGCTCGCACGATGAAGGGTGATTGATGACCGAGATCGCACGCACGCCACGGACCAAGCTGCATCGGGCGCCCGCACGCGGCAGCTACGACCGCGACGAGGTGTACGCAGCCATCGACGCCGCGGTGGTCGGCCACGTGGGATACGCCATCGACGACACCCCCTACGTCACACCGACCGCGGTGTGGCGCCACGGCGACCACCTGTATTGGCACGCGGCCGAGTCCGGGCGGATGGCGAAGCACCTGGCCCAGGGTGTCGCGGTGTGTGTGACCGTGACCCACTTCGATGGACTCGTCGCAGCGCGGTCAGCGTTCCATCACTCGGTCAACTACCGGTCGGTGATGGCCTTCGGTGTCGCCGAGCCGATCGACGAGGCCGGACCGAAGATGATCGCCCTCGAGCAGTTCGTCGAGCGCCTGTACCCGGGGCGATGGCCGGCGATCCGCCAGCCCGATGCGGCAGAACTCGCCCGTACCAGCGTGTTTCGCATCGGCCTCGACGAGGCGGTGTGCAAGGCACGCACCGGCCCGCCGGTAGATGACGATGCAGATCTCCCCCTCGACGTGTGGGCGGGCGTGATCCCCGTCGTCCGTGAGTTCGGCGAACCCGTCGACGCGCCCGACTTGACGTCGACGGCGCCGGTGGGCGAAGTGAGACCTGCCGTCAACTGAGGCCGGCCGCCCACTCGGCTCCAGCCGTCAACGTAGACAGCGGTGCTGGCCGACTACGCAGGTTCGCGAGCAAGCCGGGCGCGGACGCCGATTGGCGCCGACACCGTGTAGCCGAGGAGATGACGATCCTCCTCGGACTCGCCCGCCCAGAATCCGTACTCGCGGTTGTCGCGGGCGTAGTCGCGGCACTGTGACTGCACGGGGCACTCGTTGCACAGGGCTCGAGCCTTTGCCTCGCGCCGTTCGCGCGCCTGCGGACGCTCGGCGCGCTTGGCGAAGAAGAGCTTCAGCTGGCCCTTGCAGCGGGCGAACTCTCGCCAGTTGAGGGTGGCGACAGATCCGTTGGGTGTCGGTTGGTCATGCATCTGCATCGCTCCACGACGAGATTATCAGGCTTTAGCATCAATTAGCACGGGTACGCATCAAATTCGCCGCGCGTCATACACTTCCTACGTGGCCGAGCCGGGATCGGATGAGTGGGTCGATCTCCAGGCCGCCGCTGACCGTCTCGGCGTGCACTATCAAACGGCCTACCGCTGGGTGCGTACCGGCAAACTCCCCGCCGAACTCGTCGGCGGCAGCTATCGCCTCCGGTCTGCCGACGTCGACGCAGCTGGTGCGCGGCAGGCGGCACCGGCGAAGCATCGTCCGCCGAGCGATGAGCGGTTGCGGCGTCAGAGCGATCGTTTGCACGATGCGCTGGTGGCCGGCGACGAAACGTCGGCTCGCCGGATCGTGACCCGGTTGATCGACGAGGGGACACCAATCGTCGATGTGATTCAGACGGTGGTGGTGCCGCCGCTGCGCAGTATCGGCACGGCGTGGCACGAGGGTCGCCTGTCGATCTGGGTCGAACACCGCGCGTCAGCGATCGTCGAGCGACTGCTGGGCGAGGCTGCGCCCACGCGACGGGGCCGCCGTCGTGGTCGGGCCGTCGTCGCCGCGGTGAGCGGCGATCTGCACTCGCTCCCCACCACGATGGCCGCGGTTGCGCTGCGCGACGACAACTGGCATGTCGACCATTTGGGGGCCGACGTCCCCACTGCGGAACTCCTCGACTACTGCGCGTCGAACGATGTCGACGTCGTCGTGTTGTCGTCGACCAACCCCGACGTTGCGGCGCTGGCCGCAGCCACCGCCACCGAGCTCCGTGCGGGAGGGGTGCCGACGATCGTCGGCGCCCCCGGGAGCACACTCGATGAACTGCGCGCTGCAGCGCGCGAGGCGGTGCATCCGCGTGCCGACACGACCGTGGCGGTGGCCGCCCGCTAGAACCGAGACATGTCGGTGCTCGTGCGTCCTGCCGATTCGAACGACGGGGTGGCGATCGCCACGCTCGACAATGGCAAGGCCAACGCGCTCACGTTGCCGATGATCGAGACCTTGGTTGCCCAGGTCGATGCGATCTCCCGCGACGGGGCCTTGGTCGTCGAGGGCCGGGACGGGATGTTCACCGGCGGGCTCGACCTTGCCGTGCTGGGCGAGGGTGGCGAGGTGGCACGCAACCTGATGGCCGCGATGGGTCGACTGCTGACGCGCATCCTCGAGGGTGCGCGTCCCGTGGTCGTGGCAGCCGACGGTCACGCCGTGGCGGCGGGGGCAATGCTGATGCTCGTTGCCGATCGGGCCATCGTCGGCGATCGACGCGCGTCGATCGGTTTCGCCGAGGTGGCCAACGGCCTCCCGCTCCCGACCGGCGCCGTGGAACTCGTGCGTCACCGCGTGGCGCCACCACACGTGCTGGCGCTCACGGCGCATGCGACGCTCATCGATCCACACCAGGCGGTCGCCTGGGGGCTGGCCGATGAGGTGGCCGACGCCGGAGATGCCACCGTGCGAGCGGTAGAGGTCGCCGCCCAGTTGGCGGCGCTTCCGGCCGAGGCGTACGCCGCAACCAAGCGCGTGGCGAACGCACCGCTGCTCGCGGCCATGCGCGAGCCGTGACCTACGGGGACGTTGTCGCCGTCGGGGTCAGGTGCCGCAGAACGTCCGGTAGGGACCGAAGTCGTGCGGCGCCGGCTCGCCGTAGCGGGCATCGACGCCTGTGGCATCGAACGGTCGACTGAGCGCATCGACGAGGTCGGTGAAGGGTTGGAGGTCGCCATCGGTGGCTGCCGCCAACGCCTCTTCGACAAGGTGGTTCCTGGCGATGTGTGCCGGGTTCACGGCATCCATGCGGTCGGCCGCGTCGGGTTGGATCCGCTCGTTCCACCGCCGGTACCACGACATGGCGTCGTCATCGTCGGACGGCAGAAACATCGGCGGCGCACCGGTGCGCAACGACGCGGCGAGGCCGCGGAATGCGTTGGTGAAGTCGACCCCGTGGCGGTCGAGGACCTCCAAGAACCCATCGGCAACGGCGCGATCGTCGTCGTCTGCGCCCGGAACCAGGCCGAGCTTGGCGCGCATCCGTGTGAGCCACGCCGTGGTGAATCGGACGGGATACGGCTCGAGCGCGGTGGTCAGTGTCTCCACGGCGCGATCGGGGTCGTCGTCGATGGTGCCGACGAGGGTTTCGGCGAAACGGGCCAGATTCCACGCGCCAATCGCCGGCTGGTTGCCGAACGCGTACCGGCCGCCGTGGTCGATCGAGCTGAACACGGTGGCGGGGTCGTAGGCATCGAGGAATGCGCACGGGCCGTAGTCGATCGTCTCGCCCGAGATCGTCACGTTGTCGGTGTTCATCACGCCGTGGATGAATCCGACCGTCATCCAGTCGGCGATCAGCGCCGCCTGCACGTCGACGACATGTCCGAACAATGCCAGCGCTTGCTCCGCAATCGACTCGTCGGCCGCCGAAGGAAGGTGGCGTTGCACCGCGTACTCCACGAGTCGAGCGACCAGCTGCGCGTCGCCAGTCGACGCCGCGTACTGAAACGTGCCCACGCGTAGGTGACTCGACGCCACACGAGCGAGCACAGCACCGGGCTGCGGGGTCTCGCGAGTGACGTCCTCGCCGGTCGTCACCACGGCCAGCGCTCGGGTCGTCGGGATGCCGAGGGCATGCATCGCTTCGCCGAACAGGTACTCGCGCAGCATCGGACCCAACACGGCCTTGCCGTCGCCGCCGCGGGCGAACGGGGTGCGTCCCGACCCCTTGAGGTGGAGGTCGCGGCGAGTCCCGGCGGTGTCGACCAGCTCGCCGAGCAGCACTGCCCGACCATCGCCGAGGCGGGGTGAGTAGCCGCCGAACTGGTGGCCGGCATAGACCTGGGCGACGGGCCGTGCGTCTGGGGGTGGTGCATGGCCGGCGAGCACCGCTGCGCCGACCGGCGAGACGAGGTGGTCGACGTCGAGACCGAGCTCGGCGGCGAGCGATTCGTTGAGCACGACGAGTTCGGGGTGCGGCACAGAGGCCGGTGCCCACTCCGCGTACAGCCCTTCGAGGGCGTCGGCGAACGTGTGCTCGAAGCCGAACGAGGGTGGTGCCGCGACGCTCACGATGTCAGCGTAGGGATCGTCCGTGTAAGAACGCCGCCCGTTCGTCCTCGCACTCGTCGTGGACGAAGCAGTCTGGCTCGTGGTCATTGGTCAATCCTTCGCTCTGCATGAAGGCGTACGCGGTGGTCGGTCCGAAGAACCGCCAACCTCGGCGCTTCAGTTCCTTGGCCAGCGCGGCCGAGCGAGCGGTCGACGTGGGTATCTCGCCGTCGACGCGCTCGGGCTCGACGACCGCCCACGACCAGATCCAGTCGACGAGCGAGCCCTCAGCGTCGATCAGCTCGATGGCGCGCTGTGCGTTGTTGATGGTCGCGTCGATCTTCCCGCGATGCCGGATGATGCCGGCGTCGCTCAACAGGCGCTGTACGTCATCGTCGCCGAACTTGGCGACGACGTACACGTCGAAGTCGGCGAACGCGGCGCGGAAGTTCTCCCGCTTGCGCAGAATCGTCAACCAGCTCAGTCCCGATTGGAATCCTTCAAGACAGATCTTCTCGAAGAGCCGCTGCGGATCGGTCGTCGGTCGGCCCCATTCGTGGTCGTGGTACGCGACGTAGTCGTCGTGGCCCGTCGGCCAGCCGCAACGCGTGGGTTCGATCAACTGTCCGACACGGTCACCCCGCGCCAGAACGCCACGTGGTCCTTGATCTCGGCGGCGGCGTCCTTGGGCTCGGGGTAGAACCAGGCCGCATCGGTGTTGCGTTCTCCGTCGACCTCGATCGTGTAGTAGCTGGCGGTGCCCTTCCAGGGACACACCGACGAGTACTCGCTGACGACGAGCACGCCTTCGACGATCGACTCCGGGGGGAAATAGTGGTTGCCTTCAACGACCTTGGTGTCGTCGGACTGGGCGATGATCGTGCCGTTCCAGGATGCGGTTGCCATGGTTGACCTAACCCTGCGACGCAGTTCAGTGTTCCCGCAACCGAACCGGGAGCGCCGCTGCCGACCGATCGCTGATGTCGCGTTTCCACTCGACCGCGCCGTCCAACGCCGTTTCGGGGAAGCGCCGCAAGAGGTGCGGCAGAGCGACGCGCAGTTCGAGGCGGGCCAGCGCCGCGCCGAGACAGAAGTGTGGCCCCTGGCCGAAGGCCAAGTGAGGGTTCGGGTCCCGACTCGGATCGACCTGGTCTGGCTCGGCGAACACGCGCGGGTCGCGATTGGCTGCCAGCAGGTTCAAGAACACCGCGTCGCCGCGCCGCAACGACTGTCCGGCGACCTCGACGTCGTCGGCGACGATGCGCATCATCGCCGTCGCCCCGCCGTCGTACCGCAGGAGCTCTTCGACGATCGCGTTGCGCGTCCGCTCGTCGGCATCGTCGTCGGCGGCGACCAGCTGGTGGGCCACGTCGGGATGGTCGATGAGCGTCAGCGTGGCGGTGGCGATCTGCGACGCGGTGGTGTCGTGGCCGGCGAACAACAGCAGGCTGCACGCGCCGAGCACCTCGAGGTCGCTGAGCTCGTCGGTCGCGGCGAGCACGCTCACCAGGTCGTCGCGTGGGTCGCTGCGCCGTTCACGCAACAACTCGCCCAGCACCGAGTGGAACTCCTCGCCTGCCGATCGGGCGACCTCGAGATAGTCGGGCCGGTCGGTGGCGCCGAACACCACCACGCCGAAACGCTCCGACCAACCACGCAACCAGTCCTGGTGTGTCGCCGGGACGCCGAAGAGACGGCCGATCACCGCCGCGGGGAGCTCGTGAGCAAAGCCCGCCGCCAGGTCGACCGAAGGCGGCCCAGCGGCCATCTCGTCGAGGAGACGAGTGCACTCGGCGACAACTCCTGCTTCGAGCGGTGACACCGCCTTGGGGGTGAAACGTCGCGCGAATGGCGCGCGCAACCTGGTGTGCTCGGGCGGGTCGTGGAACAGCATCCATCCCCGCAGCAGCTCGGTGGCACGGGCGAGCGCCGCGGCGCGTTCGCCGCGTTGACGGGCACTGAACGCGTCGATGCGGTCGGTCGACATCGTCGGGCTGGTGAAGGCCCACAGCGTCTCGGGATGACCGGTGAACACCCACGCCCGGTGACGCTGACTCCAGGCGACCGGCGATCGGTCGCGCCACGCCCCGAAGTAGTCGTGCGGTTGCTCGATCGCCGTCGTCGACAGAGGAAGTCGATGCCGGTCGTCGAGCGGCGAGGCGCATCTGAGCCCATCACTACAGCTCCAGCGGCGCGCATCCGCAGGCCGCCGTCGAGGCGGATCACCTCGCCGTTGAGCATCGGGTTCTCGACGATGTGCCGGGCGAGGCGGGCGAACTCGGCTGGTGCGCCGAGTCGCGATGGGAAGGCAGTGTCGGCGACGAGCTGTTCGGCGTAGGCCGGCGGCAACCCGGCGGCCATCGGCGTGTCCATCGGTCCCGGCGCCACGGTGACGACGCGGATACCCAAGGGGCCGAGATCGCGGGCGAGCGGAAGGGTCATCCCGGCCACGCCGGCCTTCGATGCCGAGTAGGCGACGCCGCCGGTGACGCCGTCGGTCGCCGCGATCGATCCGGTCATCACGATGACGCCGCGCTCGCCGTCGGCGAGGGCATCGAGTTCGGCCATCGCGGCTGCCGCAAGGCGCACGCAGTTGAACGTGCCGACCAGGTTGACGCGCACCGTGTGCTCGAACGCAGCGAGGTCGTGTGGCTGACCCCGACGAACGGTGAGGCCACCTGCTCCGCCAGTACCGGCGCAACACACCAGCACGCGCAGGTCGGTGAGATCACGGATGACCGCTTCCACCGCATCGGCGTCGGTGACGTCGACCGACGGAGTGCTGGCGCGGTCGAGGCCCGTCACATCAGCGCCCTGTCCGGCGAATTCAGCGAGGGTGGCTGCACCGAGACCCGATGCTGCTCCGGTGACGAGCACCCGGTGGCCGGCGACATCCACCGGCGCAGCCTTGCAGATCGTTCGGGGTCGGATCGAGGTCGCCGATCGAACCTATCGACCGGTGATCCGCAGAACCCGCCCGCGGGCGAACGGCGGCGCAGGAGTGCCGCCAACTCGTTCGGTGAGGCTTGGTGGCACGGAGATGTCGGCGAGGAACAACTCTCCGGTTGCCGCTGGGTCGCGCAGGCCCCGCTTGGGGAGACACAACGTGACGGTCGCGTCGGGACGCACGACCACGCCGTCGACCTGACCGGTCGTGGCGTCAAGCCCCGACGGGACATCGAGGCTGATCACGCGCGCCGATGCCGGGATCGTGCCGACCAGATCGGCGGCGGTCGCGCGGAGGCCGCCCTGCAGGCTGTAGCCGACGAGCGCGTCGATGACCACGTCGGCATCGACGCCCGCCTCGGTACCCGCCAAGCCCTGTGACGGCGCCTCGGCGATGGGCATCCCGAGACGGTCGGCGATGTCGAGCTGATGCGCCGGTACCGACGCCAGCGCGGCGGCCGGTTGCGCGAGCACGACGCGTACGTCGATGCCCACGTTGGCCAGATGGCGAGCCGCAACCAGCCCACCACCGCCGTTGCCGCCCTTGCCGACCAGCACCACCGCCGATGAGGGTCCGCCGAGCCCGACCACTTCGGCGAGCGCGCGTCCTGCGTTCTCCATCATCTGCACGAGGTCGATGTGCAGTTCGTCGATCATCACGCGATCGATCTCACGCATGTCGGCGGTGCTGATCCAGGCCAGCGCCGACGCATCGACGGTGGGATGGGCCACCGTGTTGGTCCTCGAACGGGTCAGTCGTCGTCGCCGACGTGGGCGAGCAGATAGCGCTCGATGCCCATGTCGGCGATCATCGACTGTTGCGTCTCGATCCAGTCGAGGTGGTGCTCTTCACCGGCCACCAGCGACTCGAGGATGTCGCGTGTCGCCGGGTCGCCTTCCTCGACGGCCAGCACTACGCCGCGGCGGTAGCGCTCGATGGCTGCCTTCTCGAGCTCGCCGTCGAGCACGAGCTGTTCTTCCACGGTTTCTCCGATGCGCACGCTGCCGAGCCGCTGGAGGTTCGGCATGCCGTCGAGCATGATGATGCGGTCGATCAGCTTCTCGGCGTCGTGCATCTCCTCGATCGACTCCTCGCGGTACTTGGCCGCGAGGCGCTTCCATCCCCAGTTGTCGCACAACTTGGAGTGGGCGAAGTACTGGTTGACCGCGGTGAGTTCGGCGGTGAGTGCCTCGTTGAGGAATTCGATGATCTTCGGCGAGCCTTCCATGGGCAGCCGAATCTAACCGCGGTCAGCGTCGTCGAGCAGGGTCGTTCGCCCTGGCTTCGAGAATGTCCTCGATCGCGTTGACGCATCCGCCGCAGTTGCCGCCTGCACCGCAGTGGGCGGTGACGTCGCTCACCGTGAGCTCGCGGCCCGCCTTCTTGGCGAGGCGGTTGATCGTTCGATCGTTCACGAGGTTGCAGTGGCAGACGACCATGTCAGTGGTCCGAAACCTGAGGAAGTGAGGATGCGGTCATGTGATGTCGGTATGCGCTTGCGGCTCTCGTAAGGAGTGGTTAACACCGTACTGCGTGCGGCCGACCTTGCCAAGTGTGAGTTGGGTGAGTGCCGTGCGGTGTGGGGCAAGCGTGCCCAGGGCAGCGAGCACGGCGACGAAGGCGAGCATCGACCCCGGATCGTCGATCACGTCGGCGGGATGCACCGTCTGGACGAACGGCAACATCGTTGCCGCGACGATGCACCACAATGCCGCTCGCCGCACCGCGATCGTCACGCCGACAGGGCGGCTGAGGGCGAGCAGGATCGTGACCTGCATCACGAGGTAGAACGCCGACGGATTGACGGCGCCCGCCAGCGTGAACGACACGTTGAGCACGATCCCGGCCCACAGTGCTGGTCGCACGAAGCGGTTGGTCAACAGGCAAATGGCGATCGCCAGCTGAGCCTCGGCGACGACGAAGGCGACCACCGCCGGCATCGGGGCGACCGCCGTGTCGCTGAACCACACGAAGAACGGCAGCATGTGCTCTCGCTGTTCATCGAGGAAGCCGAGCAGCGTCTCGCCGCGCCACCACGCCGGATCGATCACCTTCTCGACGCCCGCTCGGAACCATCCGGCGGCCAAGAACAGCTGGAGCGGAAGGACGACCGCCGCGATCGGCTGTGACCGGCGACGCCCGACCCTGGGGCGCCCTTGCGACGAGACGCGATCCGGTTGGGCGTCGACGGTCAGCGTCGGGGGTCCCGTGACCGGGTGTGCGGTGGTCGAGGCGAGTCGATGCTGTTGGTGCATCGCAGCACCGTGCGCGGCCCACGTGAGAGCGCACCGCAACACATCGAAAGATCCTCGAAGGGCTGATCTTTCGATCATCTTTCGCCGCGTCGATCGGTCGCGCTTACCCACCGAGCGCAGCGTGTGGCTCGTCGGAAACCCGACAAACACCCACCCATACCGACCCCCAACACCCATGAAGGGACTTCCCATGAAGAGCAAGATGACCACCGCACTCCTCGCCGCCACCCTCGTCGGCGGCGGCATCGTCGGCGCCGGCACGCTGGCCAACGCCCAGTACGACGGCGGCGGCTCCGACGAGCCGGCCGAGCAGCCGGCCGAGCAGCCCGCAGAACAGCCCGCTGACGAGACCAACGAGTCGGTCGACCAGCCTGCCGCGCCGAACCCCAATGCGCTGCAGCAGGTGCCCGGCGACGATCAGGAGCCCGGCGACGGTGAGGGCCGCCGCGGTGGCTGCAACGAAGAGGTCGCATCGATCCTCGGGCTGACCAACACCGAGCTGCGCGCCGAGCGCGAAGAGGGCGCCAGCCTTGCGGCGATCGCCGCCGACCAAGGCGTCGAGGTGCAAGCGCTCGTCGACGCGATGGTCGAGGACAAGGCCGAGCGTCTCGCGGAGAAGGTCGCTGCCGGCGAGCTGACCCAGGAGGAAGCCGACGAGAAGCTCGCCCGCGCGGAAGCTCGCGCCGAAGAGCGCGTCAACGGCACGCCGGGCGATGACGCCGACGACGACGCCGACACCGGCGACGCCGACGCTGACAACGGCTGACGATCTCGATGAGCCGTTTCTCCGTTCCCGCCGGAGCTCGCGGCTCATCGTCGCCCGGCACGCCGCCGCCTGTCCGGCGGCGTGCCGTGGCGCTCCTCCTCGCAGCCGGCGTGCTGGCCGGCACTGCGTGTGCGGGGGGTCGCTGCGAACGACGATGAGACCGCAACTCTCCGTGACGACACCCGTCCCGACGAAACCCGCCCGGACAACGACACTCAGAACGACAGCAATCAGAACGACAGCGGCATCGACGACGGTCGCGCAGACGACGAACCGGTCGATCTCGCTGCCCTGCTCGCCGACGATCGCAGCCTCGACGGCAGCAGCAACAACCTCACCGACCCGAGCGTCGGCGCCGCCGGTGGCGTGTACCGCCGAGTCGCCGATGCCCGCTACGCCGACGGCGTCGGCGAACCGGTCGATGGCCCCCCGCTGCGGGCGCTCTCCAATCGCGTGTTCAACGACACCAACCAGAACTTGTTCTCGGCCAACGACGTCACCCACTGGGGTTTCGTCTGGGGGCAGTTCATCGACCACACGATCGCCCTGCGACAAGGTGGCGACGAGGACGTGACCATCGGATTCGACCCCGACGACCCGCTCGAAGACTTCACCAACGACCTCGGCGCCATGTCGAGCACGCGCTCTGCCCCGCTCGAGGGGAGCGGAGTCGACACCCCCCGGCAGCAGGTGAACACGCTCAGCTCCTACATCGACGCATGGTCGGTGTACGGCGGCGACGAGGCGCGCCTCGAGTGGCTGCGCGAGGGGACGGTCGACGGCGATCTGTCCACCAGCGACGCCACGCTGCTGTTGTCCGACGGGTATCTGCCGACCGCCGCCGATCGGCCGGAGGCCGAGGCCCCCGAGATGGACCTGATGGGCCGGTTGCGTGCCGACCCGTCGGCGGCGATCGTCGCCGGCGACGTCCGGGCCAACGAGAACATTGCGCTCACGGCGGTACACACGCTGTTCGCTCGCGAGCACAATCGCCTCGTCGATGCCCTCCCCGACGACCTCGACGAGGCGACCAAGTTCGCCATCGCCCGGCGCGTGGTCGCAGCGACGATGCAGCACATCACGTACGAAGAGTTCCTCCCGGCGATGGGCGTCGAGCTCGATGAGTACGCGGGCTACGACGCATCGGTCGATCCGACGATCACCAACGAGTTCGCCTCTGTCGGCTACCGAGCCCACTCCCAGGTGCACGGCGAGTTCGAAGCCGAACTCGATCGTGGCGTGGTGACCGACGAAGAACTGAACGCGCTGCAACGTCAGGGCGTCGAGGTCGTGCTCGATGGCGACGTCGCCGAGATCGCCGTGCCGCTCAACGTGGCGTTCGGCAACCCGGCGCTGCTCGAGCAGATCGGACTGGGCAATGTGCTCGCCGGGCTGTCGTCGGAGGCGGCCTACGCCAACGACGAACAGATCGACAACCAGCTGCGCAGCGTGCTGTTCCAATTGCCGGGACCCGGCGTCGAGAACCCTCTCGACTGCCTCGACGGCAGCGAGATCGCCGAGTGCTTCTCGGCGGTCAACGACCTCGGAGCCATCGACGTGATGCGCGCCGCCGACCACGGCATGCCGACGTACAACACCCTGCGGGCGGCCTTCGGGTTGCCGCCGATCGAGTCGTTCACCCAACTCACCGGCGAGTCGACCGAGGAGCTGCCGGACGGACTCGACATCGACGATCCCGAGATCCTCGACATCGTCACGCTCGTCGATGCCGACGGCAACCAGATCGATCCCGACGATCCCGATGCGGACGAAGCAAACCCGGTCGCGGCGGTTCGCCGATCAACATTGGCCGCACGCCTCGCGGCGATCTACGGCGACATCGACGAGCTCGATGCCTTCACCGGCATGGTGTCCGAGGCGCACGTGCCGGGTACCGAGTTCGGTGAGCTGCAGTTGGCGATGTGGACCGAGCAGTTTGCCGCCTTGCGCGACGGCGACCGCTTCTTCTACGACAACGATCCAGCGCTCGACGCGATCGCGGCGACCTACGGCATCGACTATCGCCGCAGTCTTGGCGATGTGGTCGCCGCCAACACCGAGGTCGAACCAGTCGATGGCACGGTGTTCGTTCTGGATCACGATAATGCTGCGCGTTGAGCGATGATGGAGGCGATGTCGGTCGAACCGGAAGCCAGCGGTGTGCCCACGGGCGACTCCACGATTCTGGTCGCTGAAGACGATCGACAGGTGCGCGAGGCGTTGGCCCGCATCCTCAAGTTCGAGGGGTACGGCGTGATCACGGTGGACGATGGCGCAGCGGCCCTCGAGGCGGTGAGCGATCACGGACCCGACGGGATCGTGCTCGACGTGACGATGCCATTCGTCGATGGGCTCAGCGTCTGCCGCCGGCTGCGCGCGCACGGCGACACCACGCCGATCCTGATGCTGACCGCCCGCGACGAGGTTCCCGACCGCGTCGCCGGGCTCGATGCCGGCGCCGACGACTACCTGCCCAAGCCGTTCGCCCTCGACGAGTTGCTCGCCCGGCTGCGCGCCCTGCTGCGGCGCAGCGATCGGGTGGTTGGCGGTCCGCTCGTGGTCGACGACCTCCGGGTCGACCTCGCGGCGCACACCGTGGTGCGCGGCGACCGGTCGATCGACCTCACGCGCACCGAGTTCCAGATCCTCGAGCTGCTGATGCGCAACGTGGGCACCGTGCTCGATCGGGCGACGATGTACCGCGAGATATGGGGATACGAGTCCGAGACCTCGTCGAAGGCGCTCGACGTGCACACCCGCTACGTCCGCCGCAAGCTCGAGGCGGGCGGTGAGCCGCGACTGCTGCACACGGTCCACGGAGTCGGGTACGTGATTCGTTCGGCCGACGAGGTGCGTGGCGGTAACGAGTGACCCTGCGGACGCGGGTCATCGCGATCGTCACCACGCTCGTCGTCGGAGGAATCGCTGTCGCGTCGGTACTCGCATACCAGGCGACGAGCCAGGAGTTGAACCAGGAGACGGACCGCTTTCTCGAAACGCGCGCCGCAGAACTGATCGATGGTCGCCGAGAACCGCCCCAGGATCCGCCGCCGGAGAACAGCAACGATCGGGATCGTGATCGAGATCGAGACGACGACCGGCGAAACGGTTCGACGCCGACGACGGCGGTCGCGCCGACCACGAGCGTCGCTCCGACGACCACCCTCGCCGAGACCGAGGCGGAGGCAGTGAAGCTGGCCTTCGATCCGGATGCCTTCGCCCAGACCCTGACCCCCGACGGCGACATCTTGACCTCGGGAGGTGCGCTGTTGCCGGTGGAGGACGCCGACATCGCGGTCGCTGGCGGGGCCGACGCGGTGATCCGCGACATCCAGGTGGACGGTGTGGACTACCGCATGATCACCGCCCACGACCCAGAAGGCGGCGCGGTGCAGGTCGCTCGCCTCCGCGGCACGACCGACGACGTGCTGACCGGTCTCGTCGGGCGACTCGTCGCGGTCGGCGTGGTGCTCGCGGTGGTGGCCGCCGCAATGGGTTGGTTCCTGATGCGGCGAGCGACACGACCGCTCGAGGACCTCACCGCCGCGACCGAGCACGTCGCCACCACCCTCGAGCTCGCACCGCTCGGGCTCGAGCGTCACGACGAGGTGGGCCGCGTTGCCGACGCGTTCGACCGCATGCTGGCGGCGCTCTCGCTGAGCCGCGAGCAGCAGCGCCGACTGGTGCAAGACGCCGGCCACGAGTTGCGCACCCCGCTCACCAGTCTGCGCGCCAACATCGAGTTGCTCGACCGAGCCGACGATTTGCCCGCCGACGAACGGGCAGCGATGTTGCGCGACGTCAACGAGGAAGTGATCGAACTCGGCGAGTTGATCAACGAGCTGATTCAGCTGGCCACCGATGCCAGCGCGGCTGAAGAGGCGGTGGTCCGCATCGATCTCGCCGACGTGGTCGAGGGTGCCGTCGAACGCTTCCGTCGGCGAACAGGGCGAACGGTCGACGTCGCCATCGAGTCGACCCCGGTCGTCGGCCGGGCCGGGCTGCTCGACCGCGCTGTGTCGAACCTGCTCGTCAACGCCGACAAGTTCAGTCCTGCGGGCGAGCCGATCGACATCTCGCTGCAGGGGCGAACGGTGACCGTGCGCGATCACGGCCCGGGGATCCCCGCCGCTGACCGCGAGCGTGTGTTCGACCGCTTCTACCGTTCCGACACCGCGCGCGGTGCGCCGGGCTCGGGACTAGGTCTGGCGATCGTCCGGCAGATCGCCGAGCAGCACGGCGGCACCACGATGGTGCGCGACGCACCCGGCGGTGGCGCCGAGGTGTCGTTCACCGTCGCTTCACCTGGCTGACACGCCAGCGCCATCACCTCGCCACGCCGCCGCCACGGCATCGTGCTACACCCGCCCGGTGACCCAGCAGGAGGCGCCTCCGCCCCCGGTGGAGACACTGCTCGACGATGCGCCATTCACCCGCACGCACCGCAAGGTGTGGCTGCTGTCGGCGATGGGCGTGCTGCTCGACGGGTTCGACTTCTTCATCATGGGAGTGGCCCTGCCGCTCATCGTGCGGGAGTGGTCGCTCGGCTCGGTTGAGAAGGGCCTGGTCGGCTCGGCCGCCGTGGTCGGCGCGGTGGTCGGCGCCTCGTGCCTCGGCGCACTGACCGACCGGATCGGCCGGCAACGTGCGTTCCAGCTCGATCTCGGCATGTTCGTCGTGTTCTCGCTGCTGTCGGCGTTGGCGCCGGGGTTGTGGTGGCTGATCGTGTTCCGCTTCCTCCTCGGGGTGGGTATCGGCGCCGACTATCCGATCGGGTCGTCGTACGTTGCCGAGATCGCACCGCGGCGCATTCGCAGTCGGCTCATCGTGTCGGCCTTCTCCGCCCAGGCGATCGGTCAGTTGCTCGGCGTGGTGGTCGGGCTGGTCATCTTGAACGTGTACCCCGAGTTCGATGCCTGGCGATGGATGCTCGGCTTCGGGGTGATCCCTGCGGTCGTCGTCGTGTACCTCCGACGTGGCGTGCCCGAGAGCCCACGGTGGCTCGTGCACATGCGCCGCTACGACGAGGCAGCGGAAGTCCTCACGGAATTCACCGGGCGCACGGTGGATCGCGCCGAACTCGCCGGCCATGTGCCCGGCGACGCCGACGAGCAGATCGCGCCCGCCCCGCCTCCTTGGCGGCACCTGTTCCGCCGACGTTTGCGCCGCAAGACCGCGCTGACTGCGGTGCCGTGGTTCCTGATGGACATCGCCACATATGGCATCGGCGTGTTCACGCCGACGATCATCGCGGCGATCATCGTCAGCGATACGAGCAACGGCACCACTCAGTACCTGGCCGACGACATCACGGCGACCGAGGGTGCGGCCTTCGTCGACATCTTCTTGATCGTCGGCTTCGCGCTCGCCATCTGGCTCGTCGCCAAGGTCGGCAAGGTCAACCTGCAGACGATCGGGTTCATCGCGATGGCCGCCGCGCTGTTGCTGCTGGCAACCACCACCGGCCCCGATGGCGGCGCCGACTCGTCGATCGTTGTCGTGTTCATCGGTTTCGCCGTGTTCAACGTGTTCATGAACATGGGGCCGAATTCCACGACGTATCTGATGCCGGCCGAGGTCTATCCGACGATGTCGCGCGCCAGCGGCGCCGGGTTCGCCGCCGCAGCCGGCAAGACGGGCGCCGCACTGGGCACCTTGCTGTTTCCGATCCTGCAGGACGACATCGGCCTGAACTGGACGCTGGCGCTGATCGCCCTGGGATGCCTCGTGGCCGCGACGGTGACCTACGCGCTGCGCGCCGAAGCGCGGTCGGCGTCGGCGTAGATCCGGTCGACCACCTCGTGCGCCGGCAGCGCCGTCGAGAGCGGCAGCGGCGACGGGCGGCCATCGCGCACCGCCTCGAGGAACTCAGTAACCGGGTTGAACATCGCTCCGGTGCCGAACTCCAACGCATCGACGCGGCGGCCGAGGTCGACATCGAGGCACGCGTCGAGCAGCGCCGGACCGGCGAGCGACTCTTCGGGCGCATCTGCGTAACGCCACACCACAGGGCCATCCGGTGTGCCGTCGAGGCGGATGTGCAGCCGTTCGGCAAACAGCTCGATGTGCCGTTGACTCGGGCGGTCGGTCATGTCGTGCCAGATCGACGTGAGTGTGGCGAGCGCCTCATTCGGCAACGCCATGGTGGCCACGGCCAGGTCGTCGATGCGGTCGAGGCCGTGAAACTCGCGCACGCGGCCGTGCACTTCGCCGATCGGCCCGGCCATGTACGAGATGATGTCGACATCGTGAATCGAGTGTTCGAGCAACGTGCCGCGACCGGCGCGTGCCGGATCGGCCCGCCAATCCGACGCGTAGTAGCTCTGCGTCGGAATGAACTGGTCGTCGCGGAACACAACCGTCATCAGCCGTCCTGCTCGCTCGTCGGCGAGCAGGTGGCGCGCCCACCGGAACTGGGGCAGGAAGCGCAACACGAGGCCGACCTGGCTGGCGACGCCAGCGGTCTCGACCGCCGCGGACATGCGTCCGGCCGTGTCGGCGTCGGCGGCGAGCGGCTTCTCGCAGAACACGGCCACCCCGCGTTCCGCCGCAGCACGCACCAGTCGCTCGTGTTCGGAGGTCCATGCGGTGACGAAGGCGACGTCGACCGAGTCGAGCAGGGTCGCTTCGTCGACCACCGCGGCTCCACGCCGTTCGGCCAGCGCTTCGGCCTTGGCGCGGTCGGGGTCGCACACCGCGGTGATCTGGTGGTCGACCGGGCAGTGCTTGAGGAAGAAGCGATGGGTGCGGCTGATGAAGCCGGCGCCGAGGAAGCCGATCGAGAGCGACATCGACGAGGACGGTAGCGTGACGTACGGGATGGCGCCGACGACTGAACTCGACCGTGCGGTCAACGAACGATTGATCGACCACGAGCTGCGCTACACCAGTGGGCGCCGAGCGATCGTCGAGGGTCTGCGCGCGGCAGCTGGTCCGGTGACGCTGCCCGAGCTCCTCGATCGCGTTCCCGACCTGGCGCAGAGCTCGGCCTATCGCAACCTGTCGTTGCTGGAAGAGGCGGGCGTGGTGCGCCGGCTCGTTCATGGCGGCGAACACGCCCGCTACGAACTCGCCGAAGCGCTGACCGAACATCACCATCATCTGGTGTGCGAATCGTGCGGGCTCGTCCGCGATGTCACCTTCTCCGACCGCGTCGAGCGAACGCTCGACGCGGCGATCGCCAAGGTCGCCCAGGCCGAGCGGTTCACGCCCCGTGGACACACGCTCGACGTCTACGGCGAGTGCGCCGACTGCGTGTCGTGATCATCGACTCGGCCGCGTACGTCGACGGCCGACGGCACGACTTCGATGTCGACGACATGTCGATCGACGCGGTGTGCGCCGACCGCGGTTTCGTCTGGCTCGGGCTGCGCATGCCCACGGCCGATCGTCTCACCGAGTGGTGCGCGGCCCTCGAGCTGGCCGACTTCTCGCCAGTGGAGATCCTCACCCCACACGCCCGGCCGGTGCTCAGCATCGACGAGCACACCGTGCACCTCGTGTTACGCACCGCCGAGTACGACGACTCGCGCGAAACGGTCAATCTCGGCGAGATGACGATCATCGTCGGGAACCGCTCGATCCTCACTGTTCGCCATGGGCACGCCAGCGCGCTCAGCGACGTGCGCGCGTCGCTCGAGGCCGATCCCGAGCGGTTGCGGCTCGGCCCGCCGGCCGTGTTCGCTGCGGTGATCACCAAGGTGATCGAGGACTACGGGCCCGCCCTCGACGGCTTCGAGGGTGATGCGGTCGAGGTCGAACGCGACGTGTTCTCCGATGTGCGCCGGCAGCCCGTGGAGCGCCTCTACCGATTGAAGCGCGAGGTCCGCCGCATGTTGGTGGCGATCGATGCGCTCCAGGATCCACTCGCTCGGCTGATCCACGCCTACGGGCCGCGGCTCGACGACGACGTGCTCGCCGACCTCCACGAGGCGGCCGACCAGCTCGATCGGGCGGTCACCAGGGCGCACTCGTTGAGTGGTCTGCTCGACGCTGCGCTCACCGCCAGCCTCACCCAGATCTCGGTACGGCAGAACGACGACATGCGCCGGATCAGCGCGTGGGTGGCGATGGCCGCGGTGCCCACGCTGCTCGCCGGCATCTACGGCATGAACTTCTCGTCGATGCCCGGGCTCGGACTGCAGGCCGGCTTCGTGTTGGTCATCGTGGCGATGATCGTGGTCGTCGGCGTGTTGTACCGCATGTTCCGCCGCTCCGGCTGGTTGTAGTCGGCTGGTTGCAGCCGTGTGACAGTTGGGGCTTCCCCCAACTGTCACCGTGGCTATACGTCCGTTGGCGGGCGCGGACCCGGACCGACGTAGTTGGCGGTCGGGCGGATCAGTCGACCCGTGAGCTTCTGTTCGAGGATGTGTGCGCTCCATCCCGCGGTGCGGGCGCAGGCGAACATCGCCGTGAACATGTGAGCGGGGACCTCCGCGAAGTCGAGCACCACCGCCGACCAGAACTCCACGTTGGTCGCCAGCACGCGATCGGGATACCGCTCGGCCAATTCGGCCAGCGCTGCGGCCTCCAGCGCCTCGGCGACTTCGACGCGCGCCGAGCCCAGTTCGCGGGCGGTTTGGCGGAGCACCCGCGCTCGCGGGTCTTCGGCGCGATAGACGCGGTGGCCGAAGCCCATCAACCGGTCGCCGCGGTCCATCGCCCGCTTCACCCAGGCGCCGGCGTCGCCTTCGTGCTCGACCTCGTCGAGCATCTGCAGCACACGCGACGGTGCGCCGCCGTGCAGGGGCCCTGACAACGCTCCCACTGCGCCCGACAGCGAGGCCGCAGCGTCGGCGCCGGTCGAGGCGATCACGCGGCCGGTGAACGTCGATGCGTTCATCCCGTGTTCCGCGGCCGAGATCCAGTAGGCGTCGACCGCCTTGACGTGATCGGGATCGGGGTCGCCGCGCCACCGGCGCATGAACCGCTCGGTGATCGTCTTCGAGCCATCGATGTGGCTCTGCGGGACCATCGGGTGGCCGAGCCCGCGCGCCGACTGGGCGACGAACGACAGCGCCATCACCGAAGCCCGCGCCAGGTCGTCGCGCAGTTGCTCGGCGTCGATGTCGAGAATCTGGCGCATCCCCCAGAACGGGGCGAGCATCGCCAGCGCGCTCTGCACATCGACGCGGATGTCGCCGGAGTGCACCGGAATGGGGAACGGCTCGGCCGGCGGCAGACCCGGCTCGAAGCTGCCGTCGACCAGCAGGCCCCAGACCTTGCCGTAGTCGTAGGTGCCCACGAGGTCCTCGATGTCGACCCCTCGGTAGCGCAGTGCCCCGCCCTCTCGGTCGGGCTCGGCGATGGTGGTCTCGAAGGCGACCACGCCCTCCAACCCGTGTTGCACTTCTCTGTCAGTCATCTCAACTCCTCCTCATCGTCGAACGTTCGTCGAACGTCGATCGTCGATCCTGGCTGCCGGTGCGCCGGCAGTGGGGCGCCCCGTTGCGCCGACGTCGATCCTGCCACGGATCGCTCGCAGGATGCACCTCCTCACGTTGTGAGGCACTTCCTCACGCCACCTGGGCGAACAGCGACAACGCCGACCACGGCGGTGATCCAGGAGGAACCACGATGACGATCGACACGACCCACACCACCGATGCAACACCCACGCCCGCGGCCGAGCTTGCCGCTGAACCGGTCTCGCTCACCGATCGGCTCTTCGAGTCGACGATCGGCGCGCTCGAGCTGGTGTCGGTCCACTTGGGAGTGCAGCTCGGGCTGTACGCCGAGCTGGCCGCGCACGCAACGATGACGGAAGACGAACTCGCCATCGCCGCGGGCATCGCGCCGCGCTACGCCCGCGAGTGGCTGGAGCAGCAGGCGGTCGCCGGGTTCATCACTGTCGACGAGCCGCAGGCAGCACCCGTCGATCGACGCTACGCACTGCCGATCGAGCACCGTCCGGCGCTGGTGGACGCCGAGCACGGTGACCACGTCGCGCCCTTCGCGGCGATGATCGTGGGGATCGCCAACGTGCTCGACGAGGTGATCGGCGCCTACCGCACCGGCGGGGGCGTTCCGTACGTGCACTATGGCTCGGACTTCCGGCACGGGCAGGGCGGTATCAATCGCCCAGCCTTCAGCGACGACCTGGTCTCGTCGTGGATTCCCGCCACCGACGGCGTCGTCGACAAGCTCGTCGCCGGCGGTCGCGTGGCCGACCTCGGCTGCGGTCACGGATGGTCGACGATTGCCATGCAACGCGCGTGGCCGCAGGCCGATGTGATCGGCATCGACCCCGACGAGCCGTCGATTGCCGATGCGCGGGCGAACGCCGAGGCCGCCGACGTCGACGTGGCCTTTGCCGCCACGACGATCGAGGCGTCGGCCGAGTTGGGGCCGTTCGACGTCGTCACCGTTCTCGAAGCGCTGCACGACATGGCCCAGCCAGCTGAGGTGCTGGCGTCGGTGCGTCACCTGCTCGCCAACGACGGCATCGTGCTCGTCGCCGACGAGGCGGTCGCCGAGCAGTTCGTGGCCCCCGGCGACGAACTCGAGCGCATGATGTACGGCTGGTCGGTGAGCCACTGCCTGCCGGCGGCGATGGCCGAACAGCCGTCGGCGGCGATCGGCACGGCCATTCGTCCGGCCACCGTTGCCGAGCTCGCCGCCGAGGCTGGCTTCGGCCGCTGCGAGATCGTCGACGTCGATGGTGGGTTCTTCCGCATCTATCGCCTGTCGAACTGACGCCCTACTCGTCCACCGACCACACCACCTCGTGCTCCGGTGCGTACTGGCACCATGTGCCGGTACGCACCGCGGCGCGCAGGTGCCTCGCCAGCAGTGGGAGCTGGCCGTCGATCTTCTTGATCGCCGCGCGGATGCGCCACGTCACCGTCGAACGCGCTCGCTCGGCCGCGTCGCCGGACGTGCGCTGCCGGCCGCCGAGCCCGTGGGCGCGCGTCAACTCGTCGACGATCTGGTCGAACTCGACCTGCGCCTTCTCGGCGCGGGCCACGTCGTGATGCCCTTCGGCCTCTTCGAGCTCCGCCTGCAGCTCGCGCAGCCGCTCCTCGTACTGCGCCTTGGCCGTGGCGTCGATGCCGTCGTCCACGCCGTGCTGGTCAGCCAGCGCGCCGACCAGATCGAGCGCATGGATCTCGCGCTCGGGGTCGCGCACCAGGCGGGCCAGGTCGGCGAGCCCCTTGCTCGCCGCGAGCTCGGCGCGTTCGCCTTCCCATGTGATGGTCCACGTCGCGCCGTGCTGAGTCATCGATCCGCGGGCGGCGGGTTGCGCGGCGGTCGCCGCCGGCCGCGTGGTGTGCGCTTCGTCGGTCGCCGACGCGATCCCGACGATCAGCTCGTGCACGAGCTGTGCCGAGTCGTCGGGCACCACGGTGCCATCGTCGACGGCGCGCAACGCAGCATCGAAGCGACCGACGTGCAGCTCGCCCAATGCCGGGCACAGTGGTGCGGCGCGGGCCGCGACCAACAGGGGTGCCGCAGCACGTGCCAGATCGGGTGACAGCTCGGCTGCGACGATGGCGATCCACTGGGCGGTCGCCCACCGATGGGCGAGGTCACCGTGGTCGCGTGCGGCGTCGTAGCTGCGCCGGAACCAGGAGGCCGCACGTTCGCGATCGCCGGCCGCCAATGCCAGCAGCGCCAGGTGGCGATCGGTGTGATGGTGCGTCGCTGTCGAGTCGATCCGGACCAGCGCGTCTTGCAGCAGCGCTGCACTGCTGGCCGGCGACTGCAGCGACGACACATAGGCGTGCTGCACGATGATCCAGGGGCCAACCGTCTCCATCGCTCCCGCCTCGACCCTGGCCATCGTGGCCGCCGCCCGTTTTGCTGCGTCGTCGAGCCGACCGGCCTGTGTGAGCACCGTGGTGGCCATCACGTCGAGCTCGTCGGCGAAGGGCTGCAGCCCGAGCCGGACGACCACCTCGTGTGCCTGCTCGATCTCGCCGAGCGCGCGAGCCCAACGCCCGTCGTGTTGGTGGACCAGCGCGAGCACGCGGCGGGCGACCGGCTCGCCGATCAGCCCACCGCCCGCGTCGATCGCCTGGCGGGCGTACTCGACGGCATCGCTTGGTCGACCGATGCGCATTAGTGCCGTCGCCGTGATCGCCGCCGTGTCGGCCCACCATGCGATGGTCGACCCCAGGTGGGCACGGATCAGCGCCTGGCCGATACCGGCGAACTCAGCGGCCTGCTGGTGATTGACGATTCCCCAGGCGGGCACGAACATGGCGAACGCCTGCGGCAGCCGCTCGGGGTCGTCGACGCACAAGCGCATCGCCACGAGCAGGTCTGGGGCCAACGCTCGTGCCCGCTCGGCCACCGCAACCGACCAGTCGGTCATACCCGTGGTGACGATGTCGGCTGCCTGATCGGCGACGAACTCGATGTAGCGAGATCGTGTGTCGTCGAGCTCGTTGCGTTCGATCAGCTGCTCGCCGGCAAACCGCCGCAGCGTCTCCAGCAGTGTGTAGGTCGTCGTCGACCCGTGTGACCGACGGACGATCATCGACGCCGCGTTGAGCTGGTCGATCGCGTCAGCGGTGTCGAGCAGCGACTCGCCGTCGCGGGCGGCAACCGCGTGCGCATGATGGACGCTGAACGGTCCTTCGAAGATCGCCAGCCGGCGGAACACCGAGGCGAGGCCTTCGTCGAGGAGGGCGTAGCTCCACTCGATTGTCCGATGGAGGCTCTCGTGCCGGCTCGTGCGCTGTTGGCGGCCGCGATGGGTCACCTCCCCGCTGGAGAGCGCCTCGATCACATCGGCCGGCCCCAGCGAGCGGAGACGTTTCGCAGCGAGTTCGATGCCCAACGGGAGCCGATCGACTCGATCGGCGAGGCGGGCGAGGTCGGCATCGACCGATGTCGACTGCTCCAATCGTGCCCCCGCCTGCTCGGCGCGAGCACGCAACAGCGTGAGCGCATCGGCGTCGCCCAACGGCGACAACGGCACGACCGACTCGGCGTCGAGCTCGAGGGGCGCCCGACTGGTGGTGAGAATGCGCAGGTCGGGGCACCCGACGAGCAACGCCTCGACGATGCCGGCCAGGTCGTCGAGGACGTGCTCGCAGTTGTCGATCACCAGCAGCGCGCTGGCGTCGGAGAGCCCGCTCAGCACGGCATCGAACGAACCGTGTCCGAGCGCCGAGGCGACCGGACCGGCGAGCTCATCGTCGGTGCGTACGGCGGCGAGCTCGACGACATGCACTCCATCGAGGAACTCGTCGCGGGTCTCGTCGGCGACGCGCAGCGCCAGCCGTGTCTTGCCGACGCCGCCAGGACCGACGATCGTGGTCAGCGGCGCAGCGACGATGCGTTGCCGCAGGTCTTCGACGTACTCGTCGCGGCCGACGAAGCTCGAGCGCCCCTCCACCCGGCCATGATCGCACGGTCCCGCTGCGCTGCGGTCGGGGAGGTCGCTCCGGTCGGTGGCTGACCGGCCGGCGGGATCACTCGGCGATCGCGCGTGGGATGATCACCGTGAATGGCAGATCGGTGGGACTGTTCGCTCTGAAGGTGTCGACGGCGACGGAGAACTCAGTGGTGTCGCACGGATTGCCGAAGTTGGTCGTCACCATGATGCCGACGTCGGCGAGGTCGCGGTTGTTGCGTTGCACCGAGCCGACCGCGCCGGAGGTGTCGAAGTCGATCGAGTCGCCTATCACGATGCAGTATGCACCTGCGGGTTTGTCCTTCTGCCGAACGACGGTCGCATCTCTCAGCCCGGGCGACCGCGAGAGCACCAGCCCGCTCGTGTTCACGGTGATCGACTCAACACCGAAGTGGCTGCGGTCGCTGAGTTCGTCCACCGTGGCGCGCAGTGCGTCGAGTTCGGAGTGCAGGTCCGTGAGGCTGGTGGATGCGTAGTAGCCGACGGCGTCGGCGATGACGTTGACGTGGCCGTTGTGGTTGGCGAGGGTGATGGCGCCGGTGGGGGAGAGGGCGACGTCAACCTTGTTCGGAGTGGGCGATTGGCCGGGCAGCCAGTTGAGGTTGGAGGCGGTCGGCTTGGGTTGGTCGGCGGGCCACACCCGGAGGTTGGATTGCTCGGTGGGGTTGGCGATGGTGACGTTCATCGCGATGGCGGTGGCGTCAGTGGGGATGGTGCAGTCGCCGGTGGTGCCGGTGATCTGGATGGTGCGGTCGGTACCGCTGGTGAGGGGTGTGTTGTTCGGTCCGATGGTGTGTGGTGCTGGTCGGTCGTCGAACAAGCGGCACGGTGTGATCGGGGTGAACGTGGCGTCGCCGTCACCCGGCGCCGCGCTCGCGGTCCAGGCGGCGACGGCGAGGCTGGCCACCGCGGTTGTGGCGATAGCTGCGGCGAGGGCCGTTCGGGTCATCATCGGTGATCGTCTCCTTGTTGAGTGGTCACCGATGTGGCGTGAGGGGGCGCCTCACACTGTGAGGGCGGCGCTTACACGATGGCGATCTCGCGCTCGCGAGCGCGCGCGGCCAGCCGGGCGATCAGCCACTGGGCGCCACGCGGCGACACGCGTGCGGCCAGATCGAACACGTGGGCGTCGGGGCCGATCAGCGCGCGTCGCTTGTTCTTGAGCATTGCGCCGAGGATCCAGCTGGCCGCCTGCTCGGGCGTGGACCGGGCGAGCTGATCGAACTGCGATGCCGCCTCGTCGGGGTCGACGTCGGCACCGAGGGCGATGGCGTTGCGGGCGATGTTCGTGCGGATGCCGCCGGGATGGATCGTGGTCGCCGACACGCAACTCCCGGCGATGTCGAGTTCGGTGCGCAGCGCTTCGGTGTAGCCGCGCACGGCGAACTTCGATGCGTTGTACGCGGCCTGGCTCGGGATGCCGAGCAGCCCGAACACGCTGGAGATGTTGACCACGTGGCCCTCGCCGCTCGCTTCGAGATGTGGGAGGAACGCCGTGGTGCCATGGACCACACCCCAGAAGTTGATGTCCATCACCTGCCGAAAGTGCGCTTCTTCCATTTCTGCGACGTCCGCACCGAGCGCAATGCCCGCGTTGTTGATGATCGCGTTCATCCGACCGAACTCGTCGTTGGTCTGGGCCGCCCACGCCACGACCGCGTCGGCATCGGTGACATCAACGGGCGTGGTCGTGACCCGCACGATGCTGTGTTCGCGCACCGCCGCGCCGGTGGCGTCGAGGCCGCCTTCGTCGACGTCGCTCAAGGCAACATGCGCGCCGCGCCGCGCGCACTCGTGGGCCAGCGCGCGACCGATGCCGGAGGCTGCTCCGGTGATGGCTACGACGCGATCGTCGAGTGCGCGGATCATCGGGTGGTGCCCTGTGTCATCGGCGTAGTTTCGCGACACGCCGGCGGAGACGACGAATGCGGTCCCTTGCGCTTCTTTTCTGGGTCGGGAGCGCTTCCGTTCAGCGGCGCGTGAACGCCAGCTGCATGGCGAGCTTGCCGAAGGCGCGGATGCGGGCGACCTCGGGTGCGTCCCGATCGGCGAGCACCTCGACGAGGACGCGGCTCACGGGACGATGTTCGGCGTACTTCACGATCCGATCGATTCGGGCTTCGTGATCCAGAAGCCCGTCGCGCTCGATCGCCCACGCCAACTGCTCGAGGTAGCGGCGTGTCGTCGACCGCGAGACGTGGCGCGAGATCCCGCGGCGCGTTCCACGCGGCCCGACGGCGCCGGTCGCCGCCGAGGTGGCGGGGCACATCATTGCGGTCATCGGGCCTCCGTTCATGCTGAGCAGTGCGTTTCACTCGTTGAAAGTACGGATCCGGCGTGTTCACGAAACGCGGATATTTGTCACCATGTTGATAAGCGCTGCTGATGGACTCGCTAGGCTGTGCTCGTGGACGTCAGCGCCCTCGATCCGCGGCATCTGAGCGCGCTCGTGGCGGTCGCCGAGACGGGGACGTTCGGGCGTGCGGCGACGCGACTCGGCTACTCGCAATCGGCCGTGAGCCAACAGATCGCCGCTCTCGAACAGGCCTTGGGCGCCTCGGTGTTCGACCGTCCAGGCGGGCCCCGGCCGGTGGCCCTCACCCCGATGGGCGAGATCGTGCTCGCCCAGGCGCGCCGCGTGCTCGCCGTGCTCGCCGATGCAGCAGCCGAGATCGCCCGCTTCGAAGGTGGTGAGGCGGGTCCGCTCGCCGTCGGCACGTTCCAGTCGGCGTCGACGGCGATCCTGCCGGGCGTGGTCGCTGCGATGCGCGAGGCAGCGCCGGGGGTGCAGATCGAGTTGCAAGAGAGCGACGACGACGCCGACCTCCTCGCCGCCCTCGACGACGGCACGCTCGATGTCAGTTTCGTCGTCGGCGAACTTCCCTCGAACCTGTCGTCGACGGCGTTGCTCTCCGACCCGTTCGTGCTGGTCGTTCCGGCGGGAACGTACGCGCCCGGTCCGGTTGCCGTGGCCGACGCAGCGAGCCGTCCACTGATCGGCCAACCACTCGACTCGTCGTGCCAACGCCTTGGCGAGACGGCGCTGCGCACCGTCGTCGCCGATCCGCACTACGTGTTCCGCACCGCCGACAATGGCGCGGTGGCCGCAATGGTCCGTGCCGGAATGGGCGTGGCGGTGCTGCCGCTGCTGTGTGTCGATCCCGACGACGACACGATCGACGTGCACGCGCTCGATCCCCCGTTGCCGTCGCGTTCGGTACACATCGCATGGCGCACCGACCGATCGTTGCCGCCGAGTGCGCAACGGTTCGTCGAGCTGTCGGCGCGTGTCGCCGCCGACGTCGCCGAGGCGCTGGCCCAGCGCATCCCCCATGCCGTTTCTGTGAGGTGATCATGGCGCTGTTCCGCCGTCGCCGACGCGACGACTCCGACAACGAAGCTGCTGCAACCGACGACGCCGATCCGGGCCCGCCGCCCACGGTCGAGGTGTTTGCCGACATCACGTGTCCGTTCACCCACGTCGGCATGCAACGGATCGTGCCCATGTTGAGTAGCACCGGTCGCGCTGCGGTGATCTACGTGCGGTCGTGGCCGCTCGAGTGGGTCAACGGCGAGCCGCTGCAGTACGACGCAGTGGCGGCCAAGGCTGCCGCGCTGACGGCGCAGCTCGGTGGCGACGCGTTCTCGGGGTTGCGTGCCGACACCTGGCCCACCACGACCATCCCGGCGCTGGCGTTGGTCGCCCACGCATACGCCGGCGATCCGGCCACCGGGTTGGCGCTGAGCCTCGACCTGCGGCGCGGTGTGTTCGAGCGCGGTCACGACATCTCCGATCCCGACGTGCTCGCTGAGTACGCCCGATCGCATGCCCTGCATCAAGCGATCGGGCACAAGGCGCGTCTCGATGGCGAGGCGATCGTGCGCGACGACTACGAAGAGGGGCAGCGCCTCGGCGTCGACGGCTCGCCGCACTTCTTCATCGGGAGCACCAACTTCTTTTGCCCCGCGCTCGAGATCGGCCACGACGAAGAGGGTGCGCTGACGGCAAGGCTGGACACGGCGGGTCTCGATGCCTTCCTCGCGCAGCTGGCCACCCCAGCCGACGACAGCTGAGTTCACCACGGCTACGGTGCCACTCGCCATGAGCACCTCCCGCCAGTTCCGCCAGTCCCGCTTCCAGCCGCCTCCCGGCGCATGCGAGATCTTGCTCGTGCGCCACGGTGAGTCGGCGCCCCACGTCGAAGGCGAATCGTTCGACCTGGTCGACGGGCACGGCGACCCGCCGCTCGCTCCCGACGGACACGCCCAGGCAGAGCTCGTCGCCGATCGATTGATCGCCACCGGCGAGCCGATTGGCGCCGTGTACGTCACCACGCTGCAACGGACGCGCCAAACCGCTCAACCGCTTCTCGATCGGATTGGCTTGGAACCGCAGGTCGAGCCCGATCTGCGTGAGGTGTTCCTCGGCGACTGGGAAGGTGGCGAGCTCCGCAGGCGCGTCGCCGATGGCGATCCGATCGCATTGGAGATGCGCGCCGCGCAACGTTGGGATGTGATTCCCGGAGCCGAGCCCGCCGACGACTTCGAACGACGAGTGCGCGCCGGCATCGAACGCATCGCCGGTGCGCATCCGGACCAGGTGGTCGTTGCGGTCGTACACGGCGGCGTCATCGGCCAGGTGTTGAACATCGCCTCGGGCACGTCGGGATTCGCCTTCGTCGGCGCCGACAATGCGTCGATCTCCCACGTGGTGATCGACGGTCACCAATGGGTGGTGCGCTGTTTCAACGACACCTCACACCTGTCGCCCACGTTCAGTACAGCGGGTCAGGCGCTGATCTGACCGGCGCCGGTGTCGCCGGTGCCGGTGATGGCGTCGCGGCGCGCCCGGGCCTCGTCGACGCGGGCGTGCAAACGAGTTCGGAGCTGCTCGGGCTCGGCGTCGTCCCACGTACGGCGCTGACGGGCCACGTAGAACCCCGCAGCGGTGGCCAACCCCACCACACCCGCCAGCCCGATCCACTTCCACGCACGCATCAGCTGCGTATCGTACGGGCCACGATGCAACGCCACGGGCACTCGACGCCGAGCTCGCTGACGCTCGACGAGGCTGCCGCCACCACCCGCACCGGCGACGTGTGGTTGTTTCGCGGCCGGAAGGTTGCCGATCGGGCGATCCGCGCGTTCACCAACAGTCCGGTCAACCACGTCGGGATGGCGCTCGCGCTCGACGGGTTTCCGCCGCTGTTGTGGCACGCCGAACTCGGGAGATCGCTCCCCGACGTGTGGGCCGGCGAACGGCAACGAGGCGCGCAGCTGCACCTCCTCGAAGATGCGGTGCGGACGTGGTCGCAACGGTACGGCCAGCAGGCGTTCACCCGGCGACTCGACATCGATGTGATCGAGGAGCAAGAAGACGCCGCCCTGTTGGCGATCGCCGACCACAACGGACAGCCGTTTCCCAAGATGGTGGCGCTCAGTCGACGATGGGTGCTCGGACGGTTTCGCCGTGGGGTCTCGCTCGAGGACCTGTACTGCGCAGAACTCGTGGCCCTCACCTACGAGGCGATGGGCCTCCTCGATGCTCGGCGGCCGGCCAACTGGTACGACCCGGGCCGGTTCTGGAGCGGCGATCGGTTGGAGCTGGTCGGCGCATCGCTCGGCGACGAGATCGAGGTCGTCGTCGACGAGTAGGCGGAACCGTTCGTCTCACTGCGCGTCGGAGCGTCGTAGGCTGCGGAAATGCCCAGGCAGATCCTGCTCCTCAACGGGCCGAACCTGAACTTGCTCGGTACGCGAGAGCCCGAGGTGTACGGCGCGTCCACCCTCGATGACATCGTGGCCGAACTGCGCACGTTGGCCGAAGCGCGCGGCGCCGAGCTGAGCGACCAGCAGTCGAATCATGAAGGTCAGCTCGTCGACATGTTGCACGACGCGCGCAACTGGGCCGACGGCGTGTTGTTCAATCCGGGCGCGTACACGCACACGTCGATCGCGCTACGCGACGCAATCTCGGCGACCGGCCTCGCCGTGGTCGAGGTGCATCTGTCGAACGTGGCGGCGCGTGAAGAGTTTCGCCATCGATCGATGATCAGCGCGGTGGCGGTCGGCGTGGTGTCGGGGTTCGGCGCCGCGAGTTACGCCGCTGCCCTGGAGGGGTTGCTGCGACATCTCGACGGAGGAGACACATGATTCGACACGTGGTGATGTTCCGCTGGCACGATCACGTCGACGACACCGCGGTCGCGGCGATCGGAGCGGCGCTCGATCAGCTCCCCGCGGCGATCGGCGAGATCAAGAGCTACGTGCACGGACCCGACCTCGAGCTGTCCGAGACCACGTTCGACTACGTGCTCGTTGCCGACTTCGAGTCGGTAGACGACTTTCGCACGTATCGCGACCACCCGGAGCACCAGGCGTTCATCAAGGCGCACATCGCCGACACCGCGGCGCAGCGCGTCGCTGTGCAGTACGTGGTCTAACTCTGGCTCCAGCGGCGGATGCCGCCTTGGAAGCGCTCGTCGGCCGGCAACCCCGGGTCTTGGTCGGGGTCGTAGTACGGCGTATCGCCGATGATCGTCACCCGCTCGACGCGTCGATGGTTGGGCCAGTAGTCGCTCACGGCGTAGTGCTGACACGACCGGTTGTCCCAGAAGGCGATGGAGTTCGGCTCCCACGAGAAGCGCACTTGGTACTCAGGGAAGCTCGCCTGCCGGTACAGGATCTCGAGCAGCTCGGCCGACTCGTCGGGGTCCATCCCGATGATCTCTTTGGTGAATGCGGCGTTGACGTAGATCGCCTTGCGGCCGGTCTCGGGGTGAGTGCGGATCACCGGGTGATGCGGGTTCGGGTACTGCCTGTCGAACTCGGCCAGTTCCTCTTCCGTTGCGCCGGCGCGTTCATGCCGCTTGCGGAACAGCTCGAAGTCGTGGCGGGCGACCTTGCCCTCGACACGTTCCTTGATGCGTTCGGGGAGCCCGTCGTAGGCCGCGTACATGTCGGCGAACAGGGTGTCGCCACCCACCGTTGGCGCATCGATGACGCGCAGCACCGAACCCAGCGACGGTTCCAGTCGCCACGTCACGTCCGAATGCCAACCGTTTTCCTGTCCCGGACGGTCGGCGTCGTGGGTGATCGCAAGTACTTCGGGATAACCCGGCTTGGGGACGCTGAACGGGTGCACCTCGAGCTCGCCGAAACGTCGCCCGAAGGCGAGGTGCTGTTCGGTGGTGATGTCCTGGTCGCGGAAGAACAGCACCTTCCAGTCGAGCAATGCCTGGCGGACGTCGGCGATCTGCTGGTCGCTCAGGTCGTCGCGCAGGTCGATGCCCTCGACCATGGCGCCAATCGTGGGCGACTGCGGTGTGAGCTGCAGTGTCGTCGGGTTGTCGATGACGGCCATGGCGATCCCCTTCGCTCGGCAACAGATCTGCGGGGCGATCCCGCATGATCCATCCTGCCTCGGTGGCGGTGTGCCCGTCGAACTCTGGGATCGCCGCGGCCGCTGTAGAGACGGGCTAGACGACCTTCGAGCCGTACATCTCGCCGAGCGGATCGCTGATGATCTCGATCCGCTCGCCGTCGGGGCCGGCGAAGTACAGCGACGTATCGCCCACGAGGAAGCTCTCGACACCGGCTTCGTGGAGGCGGTCGCGAGCGGTCTCCCAGGCGTCGCGACTCATCGAGATCGCCAGGTGGTGATGACCGCCGAGTACTTCGGCGTAGTCCTCGAGACCGAGGCCTGGGAAGTCGAAGAACGCCAAGGCGTTGCCGTTGCCGATGTCGAAGAAGAAGTGCGTCGAGCCTTCGTAGTCGCGGTTCTCGAACAACTCGGTCAGCGGCCAGCCGAGCAACCCTTGGTAGAAGTCGATCGTCCGCTCGACATCGGAGGAGATCAACGCTTGGTGGTGCACGCCGCGCGCCGTGGAGGCGGGACGCTCCTCCGGCGGACGGAGGTGCGCGGCGCGCAGGCGTGCCCACTCGTCGTCGCGGTCGGGATGATCGCCATCGCGGGCGGTACCGAACTCTGGAGCGTCGCTCGTCATGACGTCATCCTGTCACTGGTCGTGATGCGTCGCTCAGGCGGGAGCGACGAGCTGTACGTCGAGCTCGAGGTTGACCTTGTCGGAGATCATCACCTTGTCGCCGCCGAGCGGCACGTTGAACTCGATGCCGAACTCCTTGCGCGACAGCGTGCCCGTGGCCGTGAAGCCGGCGCGGGTCGACTGGTCCATCGGGAACACCGACGTGCCGAAGAACTCCACGTCGAGTTCGACGGGCTTGGTCACGCCGTTGATCGTGAGGTTGCCGGTCAGGGTGTACTCCTCGCCGCTGCCGCTGATGCCGGTCGAGGCGAAGGTCATCTTCGGATGCGCTTCGGCGTTGAAGAAGTCGGTCGACTGGAGGTGGCCGTCGCGGTCGGGGTTGCCGGTGGCCACGCTGCCGAGGTCGATGTCGGCGGTGACCGAGGTCGAGGCCAGGTCATTGCCGACGGTGACTGCGGCGGTCACGCCGTCGAACCGGCCACGGACCTTCTGCAAGCCCAGGTGGCGAACGGTGAACCCGACCAGGGTGTGGGCCGGGTCGGCCGCCCAGGTGCCGGCGGCGAGGGGGAGGGTGTTCGTTGTGGTGGGGGTGGAGGTCGTTGTCATAGCAAAGAATGTAGCACGAATACTTGTGACCGCAACTATAAATCCGAAATTCTGAGCCGGCCCAGCGCGTGGCGCGCGACATCGCCAGAGTTTCAGCGGTTCTCCTGTCGAAATCGCGCGCCTGACGCGCGGTATCCCCAGAGTTTCAGCGGTTCTCCTGTTGAAATCGCGCGCCTGACGCGCGGCATCGCCAGAGTTTCAGCGGTTCTCGTGTCGAAATCGCGCGCCTGACGCGCGGCATCGCCAGAATTCCGGGCTAGGGGTGGGCCGTCGGGTGGCGGGGGACGTCGACGCGGGTGGTCAGGATCGATCCGGTGGCCGTGCCGGCGACCTGGTCGGGGTGCGAGTCGACGGCGGTGAGCACGAACAGCGTCTGTCCGTCGTCGCCGCCGAGCATGCAGGCGTAGGTCGGTGCCGGGGTGGCGATGGTCGCCGTCACTTCGCCGCCTTCGTGGACGCGTACTACCTGCGAGCCGAGGGCGTCCGAGAACCAGATCGCGCCCTCGGCGTCGATCGCGCAGCCGTCGGGCGCGGTGCCCGGGATCTCCGCCCAGATCCGCCGGTTCGACAGCCGGCCCGTGGTGTCGTCGATGTCGAACGCGGTGTAGCGGCCACCGAAGCTCTCGCCGACGATCAAGGTCGCTGCGCCGTCGGTCGGCACGATCACCGAGCCGTTGGGAAAGCGCAGATCGTCGGCAGCTCGCTCGACGGTGCCGTCGGGCTGGACCAGCGCGAGCGCGGCCGGCGCGAACTCTGCGGCCGCCTCGAGGTCGAAGCCGAAGTTGCCGACGTAGGCGCGGCCGGTGGCGTCGACGACCATGTCGTTGCACTTGTCGGTGGCGACCGACGACAGGTCGGCATGTTCCACGACCGTGCCGTCGTGCTCGCGGCACATCAACCGTTGGTCGATCATGGACACGAACAGCAGTCGGCCGTCGGGCAGCCATCCCAGACCGGACGGCTGACCTGCGTACTCCAACTCGACTCGCCGGTCGCCCGTGGGTCCGACCGAGCTGATCGTGTGCTGATAGAAGTCGCTCCACCACAACCGGCCGTCGCGCCAGCGTGGTCCCTCGCCGAAGTCGATGCCATCGACGAGCGTCTCGAACGAGGCGCTCATGCCGGCCCCGCGTCGGCGAGTTGCTCCACCAGCGGGGCGAGCTGCTCGAGCGTGGTGAGGACTTCGGAACGGTCGCCTTGGGGAAGCGCCATCACCGCGCGTTTCACCCCGCGTGACGCGAGCGACTCGAGCTTGTCCGCCTCGGCGGGCGCCCCGAACAAACCGAGCTCTACTGTGGCCGGGTCGCGTCCGATGCGCTCGCATGCAGCCTTCACCTCGTCGAGCTTCTCCAGCGGGCGATGGCCGCCGATTGGCATCCAGCCGTCGCAGAACTCGGCGATGTCGGCAGCGGTACGCGGTCCGGCGGTGCCCCCGAGGATGATCGGCGGATGCGGCTGTTGTGTCGGCTTGGGCCACGCCCAGCTCGGCTCGATCGATACGTGCTCGCCGTCGAAGCTGGCCTCTTCCTCGGTCCACAACGCCTTCATTGCCAACACGTTCTCGCGCAAGATTGCCCGCCGTTCGAGGTACGGCGTGCCGTGTTGGGCCATCTCTTCTTTGTTCCATCCGTACCCGACGCCGAACAAGAACCGGCCGCCCGAGATCGAGTCGACGCTGGCCACTTCCTTGGCTGTGTGAATCGGATCGCGCTGGGCGACCAGGCAGATGCCGGTGGCCAACTTGAGCGTGGTGGTGACCGCCGCGCAGGCGCCCAAGGCGACGAACGGGTCGTGTGTGCGCCAATAGAACTCCGGCAGCGGCGGCGCACCTTCGCGTCCGCCCCATGGCGTGGTCCGACGCGTCGGGATGTGCGAGTGCTCGGGAAACCACAACGACTCGAACCCGTGGGCCTCGGCCTCACGGGCCAGCTCGACCGCCCCGATCGTGGTGTCGGTGGGAAAGATCTCGACGCCGATGTGCATGGCGCGGACGGTAGCGCCTGGGGAATGTCGCCCAGCCAGCGGGGGTTTTCAACACAGAAGTAAACGTCGGGTGAACCTCTGCCAGGGGTGACGTCACGCCGGCGCAGCGCTGTCAGGCTGGGCGGACCGCACGAGGGGAAAGCACACGATGAGCGAGATGAGCGACGCCCACCACAGATTGATCGAACGGTTCACAGATGTGCGGTCGCGGACCGAACGGCTTGCGGGGCCACTGTCGGCCGAAGACCAAATGGTGCAGTCGATGCCCGATGTGAGCCCCACCAAGTGGCATCGCGCCCACACCACGTGGTTCTTCGCCGAGTTCGTCCTCGGGGCCGATGGCACCAGTGAGCGAGTGTGGGATCGACCGGAGTATCGGTTCCTGTACAACAGCTACTACGAGGCGGTTGGAGCTCGGCATCCTCGCCCGAATCGGGGCCTCGTCACGCGGCCATCGAACGCCGAGGTGGCGGAGTACCGCGAGCACGTCGACAAGGCGATGCTCGAGTTGCTGGCGTCGAACGTCGATAAGCGAGTCGCGGCGACGACGCTGCTCGGCACCCACCACGAAGAGCAGCACCAGGAGTTGCTGCTCATCGACGTGAAGCACGTGCTGTCGATGAACCCCGCAGTGGGCCCGGCCTATGCCGACGTCGTCCACATCGCCGCGGGTGATCCCGGTCCGATCGGCTGGGTCGAGTTCACCGGCGGCACGGTCGAGATCGGGCTCGATTGCGCCCCTGCACCCGATGGCGCCCGTGACGCCTTCGGGTTTGCGTTCGACAACGAAGGCCCGTGTCACGAGGTGCGGCTCTACGACTATGCCCTCGCCGATCGCCTGGTGACCGCCGGCGAGTGGTTGGCGTTCATCGATGACGGCGGATACCAGCGGCCGGAGTTGTGGCTGAGCGATGGCTGGTACCGCGCTCAAGAAGAAGGGTGGGACGCCCCGCTCTACTGGCGGCGCAATCCGGACGATCCCAGCAACTGGTGGGTACACACGCTGACCGGGCTGCGCGCCGTCGACCCCCACGAACCGGTGTGCCACGTGTCGTACTACGAAGCCGACGCCTTCGCGACGTGGGCCGATGCACGACTGCCCAGCGAATTCGAGTGGGAGCACGCCACTCGCGGACGGGGATTCGACGGCGTGTTCCTCGACGAGCGTGCGCCAGGCTTCGAGTTCCACCCTTCACCTGCCGGGCCGCCGACCGGCGACCTACGCCAACTGTTCGGCGATGCGTGGGAGTGGACGTCATCGGCGTACCACCCCTACCCCGGCTTTCGGGCGGCGCCCGGGGCGATCGGCGAATACAACGGCAAGTTCATGTCGGGCCAGCAGGTGCTGCGCGGCGGCGGCGCGCTCACCCCGCCCGGCCACGCCCGCGCCACGTACCGCAACTTCTTCCATCCGCACACTCGATGGCATCTGGGCGGCGTCCGCCTGGCCACCGACCGCGTCCGCTGACCACGAGCGGCCCCCACACCCCCCACGGAGCATCCGATGAGCGAACCCGCATCCATCGACACCATCGATCCGCACGCCGAGTTGCGGCGTGCGCTGAGCAGCCGCCCGCGCACGATTCCGCCGCGTTGGCTGTACGACGATCGCGGCAGCGAACTGTTCGACGAGATCACTCGTCTCCCCGAGTACTACCCGACCGAGGCGGAACGACAGATCCTCGCGGCCAACTCGGCGATGATCGCCGAACTCACCGGCGCTGCGACCGTCGTCGAACTCGGGTCCGGCACGAGCGACAAGACGCGCACGTTGCTCGACGCGTTCGTCGCTCACGGAGAGATCGAACGCTTTGCGCCACTCGACGTGAGTGAGGCCACCCTGCTCTATGCGGCAGAAGTGCTCAACCAGAGGTACCCGGATCTCGCCGTCGTACCGGTCGTGGGCGACTTCACTCGGCACCTGGCGAAGCTGTCGTCGATCGGTGAACCCGGATCGCGATTGGTCGCCTTCCTCGGCGGAACGATCGGCAACTTCTATCTCGAGGAGCGCAAGGCGTTTCTCGGCGCCCTGTCGGATGTGTTGTCCACCGGCGACTGGGTGATGATCGGTGTCGACTTGGTCAAGCCCCTCGAGCGGCTGATCGCCGCCTACGACGACAGTGCCGGTGTGACCGGTGCGTTCATCCAGAACGCGTTGGTGGCGATCAACCGCGAGATGGATGGCGACATCGACGTGGGCAACTTCGAGTACGTACCGCTGTGGGATGCGCGCGAAGAGCGCATCGACATGCGCCTGCGGGCCTGCGAACCCGAGCGGGCGACGCTCGGTGCCCTCGATCTCGAGATCGAGCTCGAGGCCGGCGAAGAACTGCGAGTGGAGATCTCCACGAAGTTCCGCGAGGCGCGACTGCGCGAGGAGTTGACCGACGCCGGGTTCGACGATCTCGAGTTCTTCGCCGACGACGCCGGCGACTTTGCGCTCGTGCTCGCCCGCCGCGCCTGAACGCCGTTCGGGGCGTGCTGTTCGCGCGCAGAACCATCGGCCGCGCACGCTGAGCTGGCATGATGCCGAGTCAGCGTCGGGCGGTACCGGCGGGGGACGAGGGGATTCGCCGTGACGGTGACGATTCGATTGCGCTCGATCATGTGGTTCGCGACCGGGATGGCGGTGATGCTTGCCACCATCGTGTGGGTGTCGGGTGCGTGGCGCGCCGACGCACTGCCCGGCGATGTCGACTCGACCTTCGTCCCCGTGCAGCCGTGCCGCGTGATGGACACGCGCCCCGGTTCGCAGGTCGGCCCGCGCGACACGCCGTTCGGTCCTGAGGAGCCCTACGACCTGCAGGTCACCGGCGGCGCCGGTGATTGCACGGACGCGTTCGAGATCCCCGAGGGTGCGGTGGCCGTTTCGATGAACGTCACCATCGCCAATCCGACGGCGCAGTCGAACTTGCGGCTGTATCCGACGGGCACCGAGCGACCGGAGATCTCCAACCTCAACTGGTTGGCCGGGCAATCGCCGACGCCGAACAAGGTCGACGTGAAGTTGAACGCGGACGGCCAGGTCACCGTGGAGAACTTCCGCGGCACCGTCGACGGCATTGCCGATGTGGTCGGCTACTACACCGATCAGGAACTCAAGAAGACGGTGAGCGAGCTCAACGTGGAGACAACGTCGGGCGCTTCACTGAGTACCTCGTGGCAGGCCGTGTTGACCGAGACTGCGATCTCCAGTCAGCAACGCAGCCTGGCGATCGCCACGTTCGAACTCGACGAGGATGGTGGGAGCGACATCACCTGTGGTTTCGGGAGCGGCGCGGCGAGCGCACCGTCGAGCAACCGACAGTGGACGTTCGAGTCGAGAGGTGGGGGCAACCTCGCACCGATCACGATCACGGCTCCGCTCAACGACGTGTCTGGTGTGCGTTTGTTGTGCCGCAGCAACGACGGCGACGGCGCGCTGCGCAACGTGTGGCTCACCGTGATGTCGACCGGAAACATCGGCTGACTGGTGGTCGCCGTGTTGCGTCGAGTTTCCATCGGTGAGCGAGGTCGGTCGATGGCCGCGTTCGCCGCGGGTCTGGCAGTGGCGCTCGTCGGCGCGCTGGTGCTCACGGGTGCCTGGCGCAGCGAGGCCGCCCCTGGGGATCTCGATTCGACGTTCGTCCCGGTCGAACCATGCCGGGTGATGGACACCCGTCCCGGATCGCAGGTCGGCCCGCGCAGCACCTCACTCGGCCCCGAGGAGCCCTACGACCTGCAGGTCACTGGGGGCGCCGGGGACTGCACCGGGAATCTGGAGATCCCCGCAGGTGCGGTGGCGATCTCGATGAACGTCACCATCGCCAATCCCACCGCGCAGTCGAACCTGCGGCTGTACCCGGCGTCGTCAGCACGGCCGGAGGTGTCGAACCTCAACTGGTTGGCGGGCCAGTCACCGACGCCGAACAAGGTCGATGTGCAGATCGACGGGGCCGGCCGGGTGGCCGTCGAGAACTTCCGTGGCACCGTCGACGTGATCGCCGACGTCGTCGGCTACTACACCGATGACGAATTGCAACAGATCGTCAGTCGGATCAAGAGCGAGTCGGTCAACACAGCGTCGCTGTCGAGCGACTGGTCGATCGTGGTCTCAACGATCACGGGCACCACGCGCCGGCACCAAGCGTTCGTGACCTTCGAACTCGACGAAGAGGGTGGGTTGACCGAAAGCGACATCGAGTGCGGACTCGGCGATACCGTCGGCGAGCCGCCAGTGAACGTTCGTTGGGAGTGGGACTCGAGAGACGGCGGCGACCTCACGCCGGTCACCCTGACTGGCCGACTCGATGGAGAGTTCGACGTCGCGCTGCTTTGCCGGAGCAGCGACGGCGATGGTGTGTTGCGGAACGTGGTGCTGACCGTGGTGTCGACCGGCCGCAGCTGAGCTCAGTTCTGCTGCTGGAACTGGTCGAACAACTCGTCGAGGCTCGGCAGGTTCTCGATGTCGAAGTCGTCCAGGTTGAAATCGAACTCGAAGTCCTCGAACTGGTCGAGGTTGAAGTCGTCCAGGTTGAAGTCGTCAAGGTTGAAATCGTCGAAGTTGAAGTCCTCGAGTCCCGGCAGCTGATCCAGGTCGAAGTCGTCCAGGTTGAAATCATCGAGGTTGAAGTCCTCGAGGCCCGGAATGTCACCGAAGATGTCGCCGAGTGGCGGGATCGGCGGGAGCGACCCTTCACACGCCTCGAACGCGGTGCCGAGGTCGGCGAACAGGTCGTCGAGCGAGGCAACGATGTCGTCGCCCGTGGTTGCCGTGATGTCGCCGTCGGTGTCGACCGTGATGTCGTCGCCCGACCGTTCGATGGTGATCGAACCATCGCCCTCACCGAATTCGATGATCTGCAGGTCGCCGTCGCCGCTCGGATCGGCCACGATCACCAAGGGACCGCCGTCGGCGTCGTGGGTCGGAAGGTCGATCTGGCCGGTGATGCAGGCGCCGAACTCCTCGGCGCCGGCGATGAACTCGTCGAGCTCTGGCGGCAGGCTGTCGCTGTCGATCGCCGTCGGCAGCGCATCGGCGCTCACCGTGCTCGCTGGCTCGTCGCCCGACGACGACGCCAACGCGGTTGCCCCCACGACCAACCCGCCAACGCCGAGTCCGACGCCGACGATCGAGGCGCCGATCACCCAACCACGGCGACTGCGCGGCGGCTCAGCATCCGGGGTCGGGGGTGCGGGAAACGACGGAGGGGGGAGCTGCGTCATGCGTCCAGTCTGCCTGCTCCCGCAGCGCTCGCGACCGCGGTCAGGTAAGGGTCTGGTCAGAACGGAGAGCGGGGGCGCTACCAGAGGTAACCGTCGACCGGCTGCGCCAGCGGCGGCGGGTCGGGGTCGCCGACCAGTACGGCGAGATCGTGATCGATCTCGGCGCATACGGCGGCGATCGGCACGTCGGTGACCGTCCCCGAGAACGGCTCGTCGTTGGCCGCGCCGGTCACCGCCATGATCACGAACACGCCGGCCACGGCGATCGAGAGCGGCACGGTCCACCACACCCGATCGGGCACCAGTCCGATGATGGCGAACGGTGCCAGGACGGCAAACAGTTCCACGAATCGACGGGTGAAGTAGTCGTATTGGCGCAACGTTGGCGTGCTGGCGATCCGCTCGATCGTCCCCTGGGCGTTGTTCAGTGCCGCCAGCTGCGGTTCGAGGGCGATGGGATCGAACTGCCCGAGGGCGCCGTCGCGGATGCCGCGCTTGATCAACACGCCGAGTTCGGCGGTGAGCAGCGTCGGTGCGGCCGTGGCCGTGGCGAGGGCTGGCCGATACGGCGCCGCCACGCTGCGGGCGAAGGCCGACAGCAGGCTGGTGGTCTCGCGCCGGTAGCGCTCGGCGGTCGGCGGGTCGATCTCGCCGAGGGCCAGGGCGTTGTCGGTCGACGCGATCACCTGCCGGGTGATCGCCCGCGAAGCAACGAGCATCGCCTGCCACGCCGCGCGCCCCTCCATCCACCGACCGAACGCACTGTTGTTGCGGAACGCGATGAAGATCGCCAGGGCAGCGCCGATCGCGGCGACCGGGGCGAATGGAGCAACGAGTCGGTCGTCGTCCGCCACCAGGTAGACCGCCGGGACGGCCACCGACCACGCAACCACCCACGCCATCGGCCGCGCCGTGTACTCGGCGACGCGCCGCAGGCTGAGGTTGCGCTTGACGATCATCGCTCGCCGCGATTTGGCAGGCCCAGGAGACCTACCGGCCGAGGGCGTCGATCACCAGGCGGGCGGCGGCCGCGCCGGAGTACTGCTGCTGACCCGTGATCAGGTTGCCGTCACGCACGGCGTGCGCACGGAACGGACCCTGCACGATGAAGTTCGTGTTGTCGAGCTGACGTGCTTCGGTTTCGATCCAGAACGGCTGGATCTTCTGTCCGACGAAGTCGTCGGCGTATTGCTCTTCGGCGTCGGCGAAGCCCGTCCATGTCCTGCCGGCGACCACCGGAGTGCCGTCGGGCAAGGTGGCGTCGAGCAGCACGCAGGTGGCGTGGCACACCACAGCGGCGATCTTGTCGGCCGCCAGAAACGCGCCGACGAGATCCTTCACCCGTTGGTCGTTGCGGAAGGTGAACATCGGGGCCTGGCCGCCCACAAGGAACAGCGCATCGAAGTCGTCGACGCTCACGTCGGCAAGGGCGGGTGTGGATGCGACCAGCTCGGCGTGGGTGGGGCTCTCGATGAAGCCGCGGCTGATCAGGTCGTGGGCCGAGTATCCCGACTCGTCGCGCGGGTCGGAGAACCCGTCGCCGAGAAGGGCGCCACCGTCGGGGCTGACGATGGTGACGTCGTAGCCGGCTTCGGTGAACTCGTAGTAGGGGTGGGTCAGCTCGGCCCACCAGAAGCCGATGGGCCATCCGGTCTGGGTGGAGGTGGATGGATTCGAGGCGAGTACCAAAACGCGCCGAGGGGTGCCGTAGGTGTCGATCGTGGCGGGCATTGCAGCTCCTTGTTGAGAGATTCGGTTGAGCGAGTGAGTCGAAGGTGGGCTTCAGTCGTGTACAGATACGTGACTGATGTGTATTGATATTGACCATAGCGACGCTCCCGACGAATTGCAATTCACCGATGTCACGAAATTCGCTACGCTGGTGTGGTGCCGCCAGCGACCGACACGGATCGGGCGACCGTTGGTCGTCCCCGCGATCACTCGATCGATGCGGCTGTCCTCGGCGAGGCGTTGCGCCAGCTGGCGCGCGACGGGTACGCCGGCCTCTCCCTCGCCTCGATCGCGGAAGCCGCCGGGACGACGCGACCAGCGATCTACCGTCGCTGGCCGGACAAAGCGGCGCTCGTCGTCGACGCCATCGCCGAGCTGGCCCGCGTCGAACCCCCCGAGCTGGGCGGCGAGCCATTCGACGACTTCGTCGCCGAACTCGAACACTTCCGCCATTGCATCACGGCGGCCGGCTCGCTGCCGGTTGCGGGCCTCATGCTCACCGACGGGGTCGACGACGCGATACGCCAGCGCTACCTCGACGACGTCGTTGCGCCCCGCCGTGCTCGTGTGCGCGCGTTGCTCGCCGACGCAGTCGAGGCGGGCGACCTCGACGCCGACGCCGACCTCGCCGTGGCGGGTACGTTCGCTACCGGTTCGTGGTACAGCATGGCGCTCGCTTCCGCCGACGTGCCCGACGACTGGGCGCGCCGCACCGCGGTGCTGATCTGGCGGTCGTGCGGGGGCACCCCGCCAACCTGATCAACTCAGGCTTCTGCGCGAACGACCTTGATGCCGTTGGGATCGACCAACGTGCCGAACTTGATCTTGTTGTGGTTGTGGCCGACGTGGTGCAGGCCGAATGCCGACTGCAGTGCCGTGTACATGCCCATCGCGTCCAGTGCGTTGTTCACCGACTGCTTGGCCAGCGTGAGGCCGAACATGGGGCGCCGGGCAATGTGCTCGGCCATCTTCAGTGTTTCCGCTTCGAGCTCATCACGGGGAACCACCTTGTTGACCATCCCGGCGCGTAGCGCCTCGTCGGCTGTGATCGCCCGTCCGGTGAACAGCATCTCCTTGGCCAGTCGAGCACCGGCCTCGTAGGGGTGGGTGAAGTACTCGTGGCCGTTGACGCCGAACGCCACCACGGGGTCCGAGAACGTCGCTTCTTCTGAGCACACGATGAGATCCATCGGCCACACGAGCATCAAGCCGCCGGCGATCACTTTGCCCTGCACCTGGGCGATCGTCGGCTTGGAGATGTTGCGCCACCGCCAACACAGTCCGACGTACATCTCCGCTTCGCGCGCCATGTACCCCTCGGCGCCATCGGCGTCGAAGTGGCACTGCGTGCCGATGGTCGGCAGCGCGTCCATGTCCTGATCTGTTTCCGCGAGGTCGTGGCCCGACGAGAAGTGCTTGCCGTCCGCCGCGAGCACGATGCAACGCACGTTGTCGTCGCGTGCGGCGACGTCGAAGGCCTCGTTGAGTTCGGTGAGCATCCGGTAGTTCTGCGCGTTCGCTGCCTCTGCACGGGCCAGCGTGATGCGGCCGACTCGCTCGGCGGGGGTGTCGTAGCGGATGTGCTCCCAGTCGCTCATCTCTGGGACCGTACCCGGCGCCCCAGCTCGGCTGATCAGCGAGGCGCAGCTGGCAAGCGGTCAGCTCACGTCAGTTGTTCGGTGCCAGCACCTCGAGCGCTCGCCAGTCGACGGCGAGCGGGTCGTCGACGTCGATCGGCTGCACGCACACGTGGTCGGCGCCAGCGTCGTAGTGCGCCTGCACACCGGCGCGCAGCCGGTCCTCGTCGCCCCACACGACGACGGCGTCGATGAAGCGGTTGGCACGTGACTCGATCTCGTCCTCGGTGAAGCCGAGTCGCTTCCAGTTGTTCCGGTAGTTCGGCAGGTCGGCGTAGATGTTGCTGGTGCGGATCGCCGCGGCGCGGGCGGCATCGGCGTCGGTCGACAAGATCACCTTCTGCTCCACGCACAGCAGCTTGTCCGGGCCGAGGATCTCGCGGGCGGTCGCAGTGTGCTCCGGCGTGGTGAAGTACGGATGGGCGCCGTCGGCGGCGGTGGCCGACAACTCGAGCATCTTCGGGCCGAGTGCGGCGAGCAATCGGATCGGCGGCTCGGCCGGCGGGATCGACGTGTAGCGGAACCGGTCCATGGTGGCCAGGTACTCGCGCATCTGCGAGTACGGCTTGGAGTAATCGAGCTTGCGGACACCGGCGACCATCGGCGCGTGGCTCACGCCGAGCCCAAGAACGAATCGACCGCCGGTCTGTTCGGCGACCGTGAGCGAGCTTTGCACCATCGATGACGGGTGACGGTTGAAGATGCCGGCAATACCGGTGGCGAACTGCAGCGACTCGGTCTGCGACGCGAGCCAGGCGACATGGGGGAAGGGATCGCGGCCCAGCGTTTCGGGGAGCCACAACGTGGAGTACCCGAGCGACTCCACGCGGCCGGCGAATTCGGCAGCGGCGCCGGCGGCCATTGCCTCGGTGAACATCCACACCCCCGTGTTGGCGGGTCCGGTCAGGCGGTCTCGTGCGCTCATGGTGCCGACGCTAGAGCGGCCGGTGGGCCAGCCAATCACCCGAGTGGATCGGGGTCAGATCGAGATTGCCGCCGTACTGATAGCTCCACGCGCGGTGGCCGCCAGCGGTGTCGATCTGCACCCGGTGGTACAGACCGGCGACGGTGCCTTCGATCTCGTCGAGAATGGCGAGGGCACGTTGCACATCGTCGAGTTCGTAGGTCCGGCCGACGATCGTCGATTCGCCGGCATCGTGGAACACTGCGGCGGGGTAGTCGAGTCCGGTGTCGAACAGTTGGCCGTCGACGCGGTCCGCAATGCCCTCGTCGGCCACGAGCGGAGCGAGGCGGTGCCAACGAACATCGCCCGGGAGGAGCGTTCCGTACACGAAGAGATGGCGGAGTTTCGTATTTGGCTCGCGCACGTGACGAATCATGGTCCCGCCAGCCGGGTTCTGTGGGGCATGCGCATTTCTCGTGCCGCGTTGCCGGTGGTCGCAGCCGTTGTTCTCGCCGCATGTGGCACCGTCGACGACGGCTCGACCGCCGGAGATGATGCAGCGGCGAGTGCCGACAGCGACGATGCAGCTGGCGACAGCGACGATGCAGCTGGCGATAGCGACGATGCAGCTGGCGACGAGGACGACGCCAGCGCAACGGAGGATCCGCCAGCGTCGGGTGAGTACGCCCCCGACGTGGTTGCCACCGAGTTGATCGAATCGACCGCCCGCGAAGACGTCCCCTCGGGCCTCGAGACCTATCGAGATCCGATCTCCGAACTCCCCGAACCCGCGATCGATCTGAGTCGGTTGCGCTCCGGAGGGCCGCCTCCCGACGGCATCCCCTCGATCGACGACCCGGTGTTCCAAACGGCGGCGAGCGCCACACACCTGTCGCCGCAGGCGCCGGTGCTGGCGCTGGAGATCGATGGCGACGCACGGGCCTACCCGCTCGAGGTGATGGTGTGGCACGAGATCGTCAACGACACCGTCGGTGGCGTCCCGGTGGCGGTCGCCTACTGCCCGCTGTGCAACTCGGTCACGGTCCACGATCGGCGAGTGGAGGGGCGAGTGCTCGACTTCGGGGTGTCCGGCCTGCTCTACAACTCGAGCCTCGTGATGTTCGATCGGCAGACCGAGACGTTGTGGAGCCACTTCGCCGGTCGACCGCTGTACGGCGAACTCGGCGAGGCGGACCTCGTCGACTACCCGGCGACGATCGTCGGCTTCGACGAGTGGCGCACCGCCAACCCCGACGGCCTCGTGCTCACCCGGGAGACGGGGGTCTCGCGTGACTACGGCGTCAACCCCTACCCCGGCTACGACGATGTGAACTCCGACCCGTTCCTCTTCGAAGGTGAGGTCGACGGTAGGTACACACCGATGACGCGGGTCGTCGGTGTCGAGGTGTCGAGCGCGGAGATCGACGGCGGAGCGCTGGCGTTCCCGTTGCTCGAACTGCAAGACGCAGGGGTGATGACCGGCGCATTGGGCGGCGACGAGGTCGTTGCATTCTGGGTCCCCGGTTCGGCGTCGGCGATCGATGCGTTCGACGTGGCCGATGGCGTCGACGTGGGGGCCACCGGCGTGTTCCTCCCCGAGGTCGATGGCCAGACGTTGACCTTCTCGGTCGATCCCGGCGACCCTTCGGCGTTCGTCGACGAGCAAACCGGTTCGACGTGGAACGTCTTCGGCGAGTCAACCGATGGTGAGCTCGTCGGAACGCAGCTCGATCAGTTGGTGCACATCGACACCTTCTGGTTCGCCTGGAACGCGTTCCACCCCGACAGCGCCATCGCCAGCTAGCCGCGGCTGGCGACGCCAGGTCGATCGCGCGGCTACTGCGCCGCCTCCGACAGGCGATCGAGATCGGCCTGCAGCGACGGCGCGGCGAGGCCGATCACGTCGCCGTTGGTCGGGATCGCGTCGTTCCTCCCCAGGAACGCCATGCGACCGTCGATCACCCGCACCAACGGGATGAACTCGTCGTTCGAGACGGCCTGCGACAGTCGGGCGCCAGCGGTCCACCCACGCACCCGCCATCCCTGGCGGCTGTATTCGTCGATCGAGCCGAAGCTCAGCGTGTCGATGCCGACCAGCCGGCCGAGGTACTCGTCGGGCACGGCTGTGTCGCCGCTGCGACGACGCGTCGGCGTGAGCTGGAACACCTCGCGGCGTCCGAACACGCGGGCGTAGCGGTTGGTGGCCAAGGCGTTGACTTCGTCGTTCGACGTGAACGCCAGCATCCGGCCGATCCCACGGAGGTCGAGGTCGTTGATGGCGTCTTCGGCCAGCACGTTCATCCGCTTCGCGCTGAGCCCCGCGGCGATCGCCCGCGACACGTTGTACGGGTCGGTGTCGACGAGCAGTGTCTTCACCTTGCGCTCTTGCAGCTGCAGCGCCAGGCCGCGGGCGGTGGCGTGAGCCCCCGCGATCATCAATCCGTCGGCATGCCCTTCGGCCAGTCCCAGTCCCCGTGCGGCCGGCGCAGCGAGGAAGCCGTACACGACGATCGTGCCGATGATCACGAGGAACACGATCGGCACGATCTTGTCGGCGTCGGCGACGTTGGCTTCCTCGAGCCGCAGGGCGAAGATCGCCGACACCGCAGCGGCGACGATGCCGCGCGGCGCGAGGGTGGTCAGGAACACCCGCTCGCGCCAGCTCAGGTCGGTGCGAATGGTCGAGACCAGCACCGACAGCGGACGGGCGACGAGTACCAGCACTGCCAGGAACGCGAGCGCGGGGAGCGCAACCTCGCCCAACGCGTCGGCCTCGATGCGCGCGGCCAGCAGAATGAACAGCACCGAGATCAGCAGGGTGCGCAGACTCTCGTTGAACTCGAGCACCTGGCGGATCGTCGAACTCTCGCGCCGCGCGAGGTACATCCCGAGCACCGTGACCGTCAGCAGGCCGGCCTCTTCTTGGAGTTCGTTGGTGGCCACGAACGCAGCGATCACGAACGCCAGGGTGATGGGGATCGCAAGCTGGTCGGGAATGAGAAAGCGACGGAGGGCGAGATCGAGAACGAAGGCGGCGGCCAGCCCGATGCCGATTCCGGCGACCAACGTCAACAGCACCACGCCCGCGATCGTCGAGATGGCCTCGTTGGTCTCGTCGGTGATCACGATCTCGAACGCCACCAGCGCCGCCGTCGCGCCGACGGGGTCGATCAGCACACCCTCGGCGCGCAGGATCGGTCCAGTGCGCCCGGCCGGCCGAACGAAGGTGAGCAGTGGTCCCACCACCGTGGGACCGGTCACGACCAGCACGGCGCCGAGCACGATCGCCGCTTGGTTGCTGATGTCGAAGATCTCGCGGGCGGCGTACCAGGCGACCACACACGTGACGAGCGCGCCGATCGATATCAGTCGCCGAACGACCGTGCCCGTCGATCGCAACTCGCGGGGCCGAAGGTCGAGTCCCCCCTCGAACAGGATCAAGGCCACCGCCAGCGACACGAGGGGGAACAGCGTGCCACCGAGAAGTTCGTCGGGATCGACCAACCCCAGGCCCGGCCCGAGGATCAGCCCGGCGACCAACAAGGCGATGATCGAGGGGATGTGGGTGCGCCATGCCACCCACTGGGCGAGCATGCCCGCACCGAGGATCAGCGCAAGCGTGGGACCGATCGCCGAGGTGGCAGCGAGCATCCACGCGCACGCTACAACAGGCGTCGGAACGGTTCCGTGACAAGGTCGTCGTGCGCCCCTGCACAACCGCCGGTGTCGGGGCCTCCGGGCGTGCGGGTACGGTCCTCGCGGTGACGGCACGTATCCAACGCATCACCTTCCCCGGCAGCCAGGGGCATGATCTGGCCGCCCGCCTCGATCTGCCAGCCGGCCCCCCGCTGGCCTACGCACTCTTCGCTCACTGCTTCACCTGCAGCAAGGACATCAAGGCCGCGTCGCGCATCGCGGCCGGTCTCACCGATCAGGGCTATGCGGTGCTGCGCTTCGACTTCACCGGCCTCGGGGCGAGCGACGGGGAGTTTGCCAACACCAACTTCACGTCGAACACCGACGATCTCGTGGCTGCTACGGCGTGGCTGCGCGAGCACCATCAGGCCCCCCAGTTGCTGATCGGACACTCCCTCGGCGGCGCGGCCGTGTTGGCGGTCGCCAGCCGCGTTGAAGAGGTACGCGCCGTCGTCACCATTGGCGCACCCGCCGACCCAGAGCACGTCACGAAGTCGTTCCACTGCTCGATCGACGAAATCGAGGCTGCCGGTGAAGCCGACGTGCAGCTGGCGGGGCGTTCGTTTCGCATCCGCAAGCAGTTCCTCGACGACGTGCGCGACGCCGTCGTGCTCGACGATTTCTCATCGTCTCGACGGGCACTGCTGGTGCTCCACTCGCCGACCGACAACACGGTCGGCATCGAAAACGCGGCGATGATCTTCGAGGCCGCCCGTCATCCGAAGAGCTTCATCGCGCTCGACGGCGCCGACCACTTGCTGTTCGACCCGAACGACGCGGCCTACGCCGCGACGGTGATCGCGGCGTTCGGACGGCGCTACGTGCTCGATCAACGCGAGCTGGCGCCGTCGCCGCGACCGTCTGCCCAGGTCGTCGTCGCCGAAACGACGCAGGGCCCGTTCCTCAACCATGTGGTCGTCGGGGCGCACCGGATGCTCGCCGACGAACCGGAGTCGATCGGTGGGTTCGACGCCGGACCCTCGCCGTACGACTTCCTCGGTGCGGCGCTCGGTGCGTGTACGTCGATGACCTTGCGGATGTACGCCGATCGCAAGCAGCTGCCGCTCGACCGCGTGACCGTCGAGGTGGAACACGGCAAGGTGCACGCCAACGACTGCATCGAGTGCACCGACGAGGCGAATGCCGGTCGGTTCGAGGCGCGCAAGGGGATGATCGATCGGTTCGCTCGGCACATCACCGTCGAAGGCGACGAGCTCACCGACGACCAACGGACGCGCCTCTTGGAGATCGCCGACAAGTGCCCGGTGCACAAGACGCTCGAAGCGTCGAGCGTGATCGCGACTGACCTGTCACCGCGTTCGTAGCGTTCGCTCGCCCCGCCGTGTTCCAGGTCGTCCTGCTCGCCCTCGGGTGCGTAGCGATGCTCGGGCGGCCATTCGGTCTCCCGCGTTGGGTCGGACCGGTCGTCGCCGCCGCAGCTGGGCTGGCGACGACGGCGATCCGTTTCGACGATGCGGCAGACGCCATCGTCGACCTCGCTCCGGCGTTGCTGTTCCTGGTATTCGCCGTGCCGCTCGCGGTCGCGCTCGACGAGCTTGGCCTGTTCACCGCGTTGGCGGAACGCGTCGATGGGGGGCGACACCTCGTCGCTCAGCTGTGGGTGCTGGCGACGTTCGTCGTGATCGTGTTCAACCTCGACGCCGCGGTGGTGCTGCTCACTCCGCTGTACGCGCGAGTGGCCCTGCGCAACCAGATGTCGCCGGAGATGCTCGTGTTCCAACCGGCGTTGCTGGCCGGGTTGGCGTCGGGACTGCTCCCGGTGTCGAACCTCACCAACCTGATCGTTGCGTCGCAGTTCGACCTCGGCGTCGAGGACTTCGTGTTGGTGATGGCCATTCCGACGGTGCTCGCGTGCACGATCGGGTTCGTCGCATATCGGTGGACGTTTCGCGGCTATCCCGCACCGGCCATACGCAGTGCCGGCGAGGCACGCGGCGCCGGGCGCCGTCACCACGCTGCGCTCGTACGCGGGGTGCCGATCGTCGCATTCGTATTGGCCGGCTTCACCCTGGGGGAGTTGGTCGGTGTGCCGCCGTGGGTAGTCGCCGCGGTTGCGGCATTGTGGGCCGGGGTTCACGCCCGTCGCCTTCCCGTCGAGACCGTCCCGATCGAGGCGGTCGCCATCGTGAGCGGCCTGGCCGTGCTGGTGGTTGCAGCCGTGCCGCACCTTCCGATCGAGTGGTTCTTCGAGCATTCGGGGTTCGTCGGTGGGCTCCTGGTCGGCGTGTTCGGGGTGATCTCGTCCGACCTCGTCAACAACGTGCCGGCCGTGCTGGCCGGAGCGTCGGCGGCGACGTCGACCGAGCAGGTGTGGCCGCTGCTGATCGGTGTCAACATCGGCCCGCTGTTCGTGCTCACCGGAGCGCTTTCGGGGTTGCTGTGGCGCGACACGGCGCGACGGATCGGCGTCGAAGTGAGCGCACGGCGCTACTCCGCAGTGGGGGTGCGCGTCGGGCTACCGGCGCTGGTCGTCGCGCTCCCCCTCGCCGTGGTCATCGCCGGCTAGCGAGCACACCAGCGAGGATCGACGGTGTGCGTCACCGATGGCGGCGTCAGCGGCACGCCCTCAGCAAGCGCGGTACCGTCGCCGGATGGGGAACACCATCGAACTACGTATCCGTTCGCTCGTATGGGGGCTCGCCATCGCGGTGCTCGCGGTGGCCTCGACGCTGATCGTCACCGCGGCATGGAGTGCCACCGCGGCGCCAGGTGACGACGATGCGACCTATGTGCCGACCGGAGGGTGCCGGATCACCGATACACGTTCGACCTCGAACATCGGGCCGAAGTCGACGCCGTTGGGCGACGACGAGGAGATGACGGTGACCATCCACGGAGCGAACGGCGAGTGCACCGGCGCCTTGGCAATCCCCACCGACGCCGTCGGAGTGTCGCTGAACGTCACCGCGGTCGCGGCGACGGCACAGTCGAACGTGCGTGTGTACAAGGCCGATCTCACGAGCCCACCCACGCTGTCGAACCTGAACGTGGTGCCCGGGGGGCCGCCGACACCGAACAAGGTCGACGTGCAGCTGTCACCCGACGGCCAGATCAAGGTGTACAACTTCCGCGGCACCGTCGAGATCATCATCGACGTGCTCGGCTACTACACCAACCAGAGTCTCCTCGAGATCGACTCCCGCCTGATCGCGCTCGAAGCTGCCCAGCCGTTCGTGGTGGAGGACAATTCGGCGGAGGTCATCAACAACATCTCAGTCGACATCAACGCGCCGACCACGGTCGCCGAGGTGACGGTGGACGCGCCCGTGACCGGCAAGGTCACCGCCGTGGCGACCGGCGTCGCCGGTGATGGCGACGGCGACACCGCTCGAGCGATCTGTGCGGTGACCGTCGGCGGCGAGGGGATCACGGCCGACATTCCCGTCGGGGCGTCGTCGCCGATGCCGACAGGATCGTTCCCGACGTTCGCCACGACGCGCACGTTCGACGTCGCCGCAGGCTCGTCGACGAACTTCACGGTCGTCTGCTACCAGCTCAACGACATGACGATCGACGTCCGGCAGGTCGGGCTCGTGGCGCTGTTCACGCCAACTCTCTGAGTGACCGCCCGTTGCCTGTGGCTAGCGCAGGCAACGGGCGACAATCGCCTCGGCGTGGAGTGCGGTGGTGGGGAAAAAGGCGAGGTCGACATCGTCGGGGCCGACGAGGAGTTCGATCTCGGTGCAGCCGGCGATCACGCCCGTCGCGCTGCGCCCTGCGAGGCGATCGATCGCCGCGCACACCGCGCGGCGGCTGTCGTCGTCGATCACGCCACGCACGAGCTCGTTGAAGATCGTGTCGTGGATCATCGTGCGGTCGGGCTCGTCGGGCACGGTCACCTCGAGACCGGCACGTTCGAGCCGGTCGCGGTAGAAGTCGAGTTCCATCGTGTAGCGGGTGCCGATGAGGCCGACGTGGTGCACGTCCGCGGCGACCACCGCGGACGCAGTGGCGTCGGCGATGTGCACGAACTCGGCCGCGTCGAGCGCGGCCTCGATGCGGTCGGCGACGTGATGCATCGTGTTGGTGCACAACGCAATGACTTCTGCGCCTGCGTCTTCGAGCCGGCTGGCATCGGTTGCCAGGAACGTCGCCATGTCGTCCCAGCGACCTTCGGCCTGTAGCGCTTCGATCTCGGCGAAGTCGTAGCTGCGGATGACGAGATCGGCCGAGTGCGTGCCGCCCAGCTCGGCGCGCACCCCCTGATTGATCATCCGCTCGTACTCGATCGAGCTCTCCCAACTCATGCCCCCGAGGAGGCCGATGCGGCGCGGCGCCGACATCAGCTCGCCCGACGGCGGACGATCGCCGCGTTGAGTTCGGCGGACATGATCGTGGCGATCGCCACGAAGCCCAGCCACGTGACGATGCCGAGGACGAGCGCGAACGTGCCGTAGGTCTGGCCGGCGCCGTCGGCGATCTCGTTGACGATCGTGGCCCCGAAGTGCTGCAACACGCTGTAGGCAAGGCCAGCGAGCACCGCGCCCGGCGCCACGTCGCGCCACGTGGGCGAGGCAGACGTCATGAGCCGGTAGAGCAACGTGATCACCGCGATGTTGATCGCAACGGCGCCGATCGTCAGCAGGATGCGGCCGGAGCCGGGCAGGCCAGCACGGTTGACCAACGCGGTCAACAGGATCGCTGCTGCCTGCGCCCCGCCGAGCAGCACGATGCCGGCCAGGGCCTTGCCGCGCTGCACCGGCAAGCCGGCCCGCTCGTCGATGTCGATTTCCCAGGCGTCGTCGAGCGAGCTCTGCAGCCCGACGAAGGCGCGCGTCGCCGACCACAACGCCCCGCCCAAGCCGATGATCAGGGCCCAGATGTTGCCCGAGAGGGATGTCGGATCTCTGGCGAGTTGCTCGCCGAGCACCGGGATTTCCGAGAGCGCTCCTTCCACGATGTCCTGCTGCAGTTGCTCGTTGTCTTGCAGCACGAATCCGAGGATCGTCGTGGCCGCCAGCAGCGCGGGAAAGATCGACAGGAAGCTCCAGAAGGCGAGCACCGAAGCGTTGCGTCCGCTCAGGTGCCGACGCCACCCGTCGAGGGTTTCGACTGCGATATCGATGACCGGCGAGCGCTTGCGGAAGGCGACGACGCGGTCGCTCGTGGTCCACGTCACGTCGTTGCTCCAGCTGTCCCACCGGCAGACGAATCGGGCGCGAGCTCCGACGGCAGTGTCCAGTCGATCGCGTCACGGCCGGCACCGACCAGCGCCTCGTTGGTGGCGCTGAATGGTCGGCTCCCGAAGAATCCGTTGTTCGCCGATAGTGGCGACGGATGTGGCGACTCGACGATGGCATGGCGGCTGGTGTCGATCAGCTGGCGCTTCTTGCGCGCCGCTGCACCCCACAGGATGAAGACGACGGGATCGGCCTTTTCGTTGACCACGCGGATCACCTCGTCGGTGAAGGTCTCCCATCCTTTGCCCTGATGAGAGGCCGCCTGACCAGCGCGCACCGTCAGCGTCGTATTGAGCAGCAGCACGCCGTTGTCGGCCCAACTGGCGAGGTTGCCGTGGCCGGGGATGGCAACGCCGAGATCGTCGTGCAGCTCGCGATGGATGTTGCGCAGCGATGGCGGCACGTCGACACCGGCCCGTACCGAGAAGCACAAACCGTGAGCCTGCCCGGCGCCGTGGTAGGGGTCCTGGCCGAGAATCACGGCTTTGGTGTCGGCGTAGGGCGTGCGATGCAGCGCGGCGAATACGTCGGGGTGTGGTGGGTACACCGTGGCCCGCTCCCGCTCGGCGCGCACGAAGTCCTGCAGCGTCGACCAATACGGCTTGGCGAACTCGGCGCGCAGCAACGGGTTCCAGTCGGTCGTGGCCATGGCGCTCTTTGCCTACCATCTTCGTCGTGTTCGATCACCTTCGTCGGGCTGGCGTGGTCACCCTGCCGACGCCGCTCGAACGCGGCCCGTTGCTGCCCACCAGCGATGGCGCACGTGTGCGGTTATGGGTGAAACGCGATGACTTGACCGGCTTGGGCGGGGGCGGCAACAAAGCGCGCAAGCTCGACCTGTTGGTGGCCGACGCGGTTGGCACCGACGCCGACGTGCTGGTGACCGTCGGTGCCGGACAGTCGAACCACTGCCGGATGACCGCCGCCGCCGGTGCTCGACTGGGCCTGCCGGTGCACCTGGTGCTGTCTGGAGACGCCCCCGCCGATGGCGCGGTCGGCAACCAGCTGTTGTCGCGGATGTTCGGCGCCCAACTGCACTTCACGGGCATCGATCCACGGCACTGGGGCGAACTGGAAATCGCCCGCGAGCAGCTGGTCGACGAGCTCACCGCCGATGGGCAGCGTCCGTATCCCATCCCCATCGGCGGCAGCACGGCCTTGGGTGCTGCGGCATACGCCGAGGCCTATCTCGAACTGCTCGACCAGTGCGCCGACCGCAATGTCGAACTCGATGCGGTCGTGACCACCACGTCGAGCGGCGGTACCCACGCGGGGCTCGTCGCCGGTCGGGCGCTCGCTCGGGCGGCGGGTCGCACGGCGCCGCGTGTGATCGCCGTCGGCGTCGCCGAAGGCGTGGTGGCTGGTCTGCCCGATGTGGGGGTGTTGGCCCGCGAGGTGCTGGCCGTGGTGGGCGCGCCGCCGGGTGCGCATGTCGACCAAGCCGACGTCGCCGTCGACGGCCGCTGGCTGGGCGACGGGTACGCCATCCCGGCCGATGCGGGCGATGAGGCGATTGCCTGGGCGGCGACGCGCGGTGGCTGGCTGCTCGACCGCACGTATTCCGGCAAGGGCATGTCGGGCGTGCTCGGGATGGCCGCCGGCGGTGAGTTCGAGCCCACCGCTGGCGACGAGTCCGCGGTGGCGTTCATCCACACCGGCGGCTGGCCGGCGCTGTTCGCGCCCGGCGGGGCGCCGTCCGCCGCCGAGTAGCGTCGGCCCGATGAGCGATCAGATCCTCGACGTCGACCTGCTTGCCTTCGAGCGGGGGAGCGGCGACCAGCGACGCGCCGTGGTCGACGGTGTGCGCCGCAGCTTGACGACCGGGTTCGTGTACACCAGCCACGACTTGTCCGACGACCTGCTCGACACGGCGTACGGCATGCTGCGCGAGTTCTTCGAGCTCGAACCCGACGTGAAGCAAAAGTTCTCGGCTCCCGGAGCCAACGGCCAGACCGGCTACACGGGCCTGCTCGTCGAGACCGCGGCATCGAGTGGCACGCCGGACTGGAAGGAGATGCTCAACTGGTCGACGCCGATCGCCCCGGGTCATCCGTTGAAGCGCAAGTTCGCCAACGCCTACCCCGACCAGGTGGTCCCTGAGGCCGCAGTCCCTGGGATCACCGACGTGCTGTATCGCTTTCACGACTCGATCGCCGATCTCCAGCGACGGTTCCTGCGGGTGATCGCCGAAGGCATCGGCTGTCACGAAACGTTCTTCGACGACATGGTCGCCGACGGGCCCACGCTCACCCGGGCGATTCGTTATCCGCCCATGGAAGGCGCCCCCTCGACTGCGCCCGATGGCAGCGTCGCCCCCTACGTGTGGGCGGCCGCCCACGGCGACATCAACCTGATCACCGCCCTGCCGCGGGCGACCGCGCCGGGGCTCCAGGTGGCCGTCGGCGACGACGTGGCCGACGGCCCCGATGGTGAATGGATCGATGCCACGCCGCCCGACGATGCGGTGATCATCAACACCGGCATCATGCTCGAGCGTCTGACCAACGGCATCATCCCCGTCGGGTGGCACCGGGTGGTCTCTGCGCCGGGCTTCGAGGGCGAGCGGTACAGCGTGGTGCAGTTCTGCCATCCGCGCCCCTGGACGATTCTCTCCCCGGTCGCGTCGTGCACCACCCCCGAGACGCCGCAGCGATTTGCGGCGATCAGCGCCGAAGACGCCCTCGACGAAGTGCTTTACGAGATCAACCTGGTCGAAGACGCCCGCCGCGTGGACGACTGAATCCCGTTCTGTTCGCGAAATCAGGCGCCTGGCGCCTGGAATCCCCAGTTTTTCGGCTGCGGTCAGCGCAGGACGGGGGTGTGCAGCGACGGGAGTTCGGGGTCGCGGGCGGCGAGGTCGAGCCACATCGTGGTCGGCAGGTCGATCTCGTCGTCCCAGCCGTCGATCGGTTCACTCCAGCCCGCGGCGCCGGGGCCGAACGCCTCGGCCGGCGTGTACGCGCACCCTTCGGTCGGGTACGTCATCGCCGCCCAGCCGCTTGCGGTGACCTGGCCCGTCGAGGTGATGATCCACTCGGAGTCGATCGTCCGGTCGGTGTCGGTCGTCTCGATCACCACCGGTTCGTGGTCGGCCCCGTTCGGCGGCATCGACCAGCCGCCGATGTCGACGGCGCAGGCCTGGCGGAACCCGGCCTCGATCACCGGGCCATACGCGTCGAGCTGCGTGCCGTCGAGCTCGGCGATCGTCAGCTTGATGTGCGGCGCGATCGCAGCATCGTCGAGCTGGATCGTGGCGTCGGTGGGCACGTCGCCGCGCACGCCCGGTGGCAGCGGGTCGCTGTCGCCCATGAATCCGAGCACTTGACCTGCGCGCACCGTGGTGCCCACGGTGGCGAGCGCACTCAGTCGGAGATGTGATGGCGCCGCACCGTCGTCGGTGCCGGGGTTGTCGTCGTTGAACCCGCTGATCGTGAAGCTTCGTCCGTCGATGGCGGTCACGGTGACGCTCACCGGTTCGCCCCGCGTGTCGTGGACGTCGGTCACGACGCCGTCGGTCACCGACAGCACCGGTTGCAGCTTCACCCCGAACACGATGCCGGGCGGCGTTGCGCTGCACAGCCCGGTGACCGCCATCAGCCCAGCTGCCGACGCGCCGTCGCTGTTGCTGTCGCCGTCAGTAACAGCATCAGTAGCGGCGCTGCCGCAGTCGGGGGCAGCGATTCTCGACGGGCCGAGCACCGGGAAGGCGATCGACACACGATCGTCGGTTCCCGGCGCAACGCCGGGAGGGAGACCAGCGCGGGCAAGCGCGTCGGCCTCGGCGAGCACCGGGTCGATCGGCAGGCCCGACAGGAACGAGAACACACCGAGCCAACGAGTCTGGTACTCGCGCACCGTGAGCACGTTGCCGGCCCCCGGCTTGGGGATGCGGTCCATCCAGGTCACATCGCGCGAGGCCAACGGGAAGTACCACATCACCGGAATCATCGACACGTCGTTGTCCCATTGCTCGAGGAAGCGTTGGACGTCTTCGACGGCGCGCTGGTCTTGGATGTGCGGCGGCGCCAGGTAGGCGTGGGGGTAGCCGGCGTAGTTGTTCCACGTGGACGCGATGAACTGGTACGCACCCGACGCGTTGCCCCGGTTCGGCGGCAGCGTGTAATCGCCGCGCGACTCGAGGTAGCGGATTGTCGCCAAGATGTGCTCGAGCTGTTCGGGGATGACCTGCACGTTCACCGGCGCGGGTGGCACCGTCGTGGGCGGCGGAGCGGTCGGCGGGGGTGTGGGCGCCGTCGTCGGCGCAGCCGCGGGTGGCGCAACCTCGGGCGGCGCGAGGCTTGAGGTCGTGGTTGCCGCAACCGTCGTCGTCGTGGTCGTGCTGGTGGTGGTCGTCGTCGTCGTCGACGTCGTGGTGGTGCTGGTCGACGTCGGCGGATCGGCCGGCACCGTCGAGTCGGTCGGCGTGGGCGCGTCTGGGTTCGCCGGCGCGTCGTCGGTAGGTGCGGCGGCCGTTGCGAGCAACGCCGCAGCAACCACCGCGATGGGGGTGAAACGATTGGCTGGAGACTTCATGGCGGTGACGCGTCGTATGCCGGCCGCGCCCGCGGTCGACTCCGCTCTACTGATACATCGGCACGGTAGCGGCGCCGCTCAAGATCGTTTTGTCGCGCTACCGTCCCGTCGCTTGGGCGACACGTTCACTCCCGGAACCACCACGACCACGACTGAGATCTCGAGCGCAACGACCGCTTCCAGCGCGTCCGAGACGACAACCTCATCAGCTGCGTCGCCGTCGACGCCGGGGGCGACGGCCGAGACCGGTGACGGTGAGCGCGCCGACGGGCGTCATCCGGACGCGGCCGACGTCGTGCTCGCCGTCGATGTCGACGGCGCACGGTTCAGCGCCGGTTTGGTCACCGCCCGCGGCGAGCTGATCGACCGGTCGCGTGTCGATGTCGACCCCGATGCCGGCCCAGAGTCGCACTACACCGGGGTTGCTGCCGTGTGCAGCGACATGCTCGAGGCCGCGGAGCGCCGCTCGGGCACGCGCATCGTTGCCGTCGGCGTCGGCGTCGACGGTCCGCTCGATGATCTCAACGCCGTCAGCCCGGCGAGCCTCCCCGCATGGCGCGAGTTCCCACTGCGTCGTCGGCTCTCCGAGCTCACGGGTGCGCCGGTGTACGGCGACGTCGACGCAAGGGTGTTGGCCCTCGCAGAGGGCTGGCGCGGCGCCGCGCAGGGACACACCAACTTCTGCGCAATCACCGTGTCGGCCACCGTCGCCGGTGGCATCGTGCTCGACGACGACCTGCTCGACGGCGGCGCCGGCAGCGGCGGCAACATCGGCCACGTCGTGGTCGTGCCCGGCGGTCGAAGGTGCCGCTGCGGCGCCCAGGGCTGCCTCGACGCCGAAGCCAGCGGCCTGGCGATCGAGGCGATCACGGGGCGCCCGCCGTCGGAACCGACCTACGAGATCATGCAGCGCACCGGCCGACTGGTCGGGCGTGCTGCGGCGAGCGTGTGCAACGCACTCGACCTCAGCCTGGTCGTGGTCGGCGGATCGGTGGCCGCGGGCTTCGCCGCCACGTTCTTTCACGCCGCGCAGACCGAACTCGATGAACGGGCCACCCAGCCGTACAGCACCGGCGCACGGATCACGCCCTCGCGCTTGGGCGAGACGGGCCCGTTGATCGGAGCCGGGGCGATCGGTTGGCGCGGTGCCCGTCGAGCGCGCCGGCAGGCAGCGGCGCGCCGTCGCTAGCCGCCGAGTACCCGGTACAACCGCTCTGCGGGGCCGCGCCCGAGCCGCCGCTCCCACAGTGCAGCCGCGGCGATCGACACCACCCAGAAGCAGACTGCGAAGGTCAATGCCACGTCGAGCCCGGCTGGTTGGATCCAGCCGAGCGAGTCGACGCAGATGTAGTAGACGAGGATGTGCAGGAGGTACAGCGACAGCGTCATCTGCCCTGCGATGCGCAACGGGCTGGTCGCTCGCGGGAAGCGCTCGGCGCACCAGTCGAGCAGTCCGTAGGCGAGCAGCGCGGTCCCGAGCGCGCTGAGCACGTACATCCCGCCGCGATCGAGCGGGTCCGTCGAGAGCGCCACCATCGACCAGGGCGTCGACGCCGTGTCGGAGATCACGGTGGCCATTCCGAACATCGTCGTCCCGGCGATCAGCGCAACCGGACGCCACCAGTCGGTGTGCAGCGCTCGGCCGAGGACCATGCCTGCACAGAAGAACGCCAACCACGGCAGCAAGGGGTGTGTCCCGTTGACCCACAGACCGAACACGTAGTCCTGCGGTGACCCGTCGGGGGGATTGGTCAGCCACGTGGTGCTCTCGCCGGCCTCGGCGCGATCGAAGCGCCACATGCGCAGTGCCCAACCGAGTGCGGCGGCCACGACGCCGATCGCCACCAGCCATCGGCTGCGCCAGGTGAACATCACCGCCGCAAGCACGAACATGCCGCCGTAGAACGGGATGATCGTGCCCGGCCACGCCGCATCGAGGGCGACACCGCAGGCGTACAGCACCACGCCGCGTCGTATGAGTCGCCAGCGCATCGCCGTGCGGGCGTCGCGCAGATCGAGGTCGCTCGTGCTCGTGTGCGTGGCCCGACGTGTCGACTCGGTCATCAAGGTCACGCCGACGCCGGCGACGAGCACGAACGTGGCCGCGAAACGCGTCGACAAGGGCCCGGTCCATGGGTTGAACAGGTCCGCCGCCCATCCGCTCCCGGTGTCGCCGCCACCATCGATCAGCAGGTAGCCGTGGTAGTTCATCACCACGACGCCGATCAGCGCGACGCCGCGCACCACGTCGGGGCCGGGCAAGCGACGACGGGTGGCGACGCTCGTCGGGTGGGTTGCCGAGTCGAGCGTCACGTCAGCGCCAGTCGAACTCGTCGACCGTCGTCATCGTCAGCGGCCGCTGAAGATCGACCCAGTCGCCGATCTCGGGGACGGAATCACCAGCGGGGACGAACACCATCGAGGTGTGCATGTGCGGCGGTTCGAGCAGGGTCAGCCGTCGTCGATCGAAGTGAAACGGGCTGCGCCCATCGGGGAGTCTGGCCACGCCGTTTGCGCTGCCGGCGCCGATCATCACGATTGTGCCGTCACCGGGGGCGGGGACCTGCCGGTACCCGACGGGCTGATCGCGTTCGGCCGGTTGCTGGGCCACGACTTGGGCGTCGAGGTGCATCGTGGACTTGTTCCCGTGCCACAGTGCGGTGCCCATGCGGAGGCGGTACTCGCGATCGTTCGGGAGTTCGGCGTACGTCGTCGGGTCGAGATGGCTGACCCACGCAGGGAGATCGAGATCGATGCCGTCGAGCGCACTCAGCACGTCGGCGCGAGTGTCGGCGTACGCGTCGAGCGGCGGGTGCACGCTGACGCCGACCACGTCGAGTCCGGCGCGTCGAGCGAGGTCGATCAGCGTCGCGCTGCCGCCGTAGCGGTGCATCGACGAGCGCAACTTGACGACGACGCTGCGCCTCCAGCCCTGCAGCACAGCGATGTGTTCGGGCGCCCCCACGGTGAGAATCGTCGACGGCCGGTCAGCGAGGGCCGGCGGGATCGTCAGGGTGGGAGTGAGCACCACCGCTCGGACGTCTCCCGGCACGTCGGCGAGCTCATGCACCGTGCCGACAGCGATCGTGTCGGCGAACTCGGCGGCGAACTCGGCCAGCCAACGGCGTCCGAAGCCGTAGCCGTTGCCCTTCACCACCGGGACCAAACCGTCGACGTCGTTCGCGATTCGGGCGACCTGGCCGCGCCACAACGCGGTCCGAATGGTCAGCCGAATGGTCACCTGGGCAACGTAGCCCCGCGCCGCGATGCTCGGGCGCCGCGCCCGGGAAACGCCCGGAGGCGGGGGAGCAGCGGGTCGGCGGTGCGGTGGGCGAGCGCGCCACGCCACACGCCCCACCCGTAGGCCATGTCGCGCAGCAGCGGTACGCGCCGCGGCCTGAGCAGTGCCGCCAGCAGCAGCCAGCGACGGGCACGTCGGGATGCGAGGGCAGCGACGATGGCGACCGGCCACCACACTCGCCACGTCGCATCGGCGAACTGGCGGATGCTGGCCACGTGGCCACGTAGCGCCAGGCTCACGGCACGGCGTCGGGGTACCTGCGGGAGCCGGGGGACCAACGCAGCGGCGCTGGCGCCGGCGACGAGCGCTGCGGCGGCCGGTTGACCTGCGACGGCGAGTGCGGCGGTGCCGATGCTCCACGGGTTGCTGCGCATCGGAGCAACGGCACCAGGGTGGCGCATGGCGAGCGGTGCCGCCGACGTGCCATACGCCGCATGTTGGGCGAGCGTTGCGCGCTCCGACGGTCGCGGGCGATGCCACACTGCGACCGCGGGTTCGTAGCGACATCGCCAGCCAGCGTCGTCGAGGCGCCACACCAGGTCGACGTCCTCGCCAACGCGCAGGCGCTCGTCGAAACCGCCGACGTGGTCGAACGCGTCGGTGCGCACGATGATCGCCGCGGCGGGCACGTAGCTGACGCGGGTGCCGGAGCGAATACGCGCTCGATCGGGTCCGAGATCGAGCGACGAGCCCACCTCGCCGCGCACTCGCGGGGCGACGAGCCCAACCGCCGGATCGTCGAAGTGTGGAAGCAGCCGGTCGATCCAATCGTTGGGTGTGCTCACGTCGCGGTCGACGAAGGCGACGAACGGCGTGGTGACGACGGTGCGACCCGCGTTGCGCGCTGCGGCCGGGCCGCGGTTGGTCGGCAGCCGCAATCGTGCGCCCGCGATTGGCTCCGGCGAGCCGTCGTCGACGGTGACGCGGTGGTCGTCGCGGACGGTCCCGCCCAGTTGTGGCGTCACCACGGTGACGTCGCTGCGGTGCGGGCCGACGTGGCGATCGACGACCGGGTGGACCGCGCCGCAATCGAGCAGTCGATCGATCACCTTCTGTTCGGCGGCCGACGGCACGATGCGCCGGCCAGCTTCGAGGCGCTCGAGGAGCGGGCGCGCCGCCGCAGCGAAGGTGAACACACCGAGTGGCGATCCGGCGAGCAGGGTGATCCCGTTCGCTACGCCGCCGGTTGGCCCGCTGGGCGAGTCGATGCGCTCCCAGGTCGCGTCGACGACGAACGCACGAGATCGGTCGCCCGGCGAATCCGCGAGGCGGGCGTCACCGTCGCGTGGCGTCGTCATTCGGTGTGCAGCGTGACCGGCCGCCACCGTTCCACGTGCAGCAGGAGGTCGTCGACGAACGCAGCGATGAACTCGTCGCCCTCGCCGCCGCTCGCCCCGGCTGGATCGCCGAGCACGCCGTTCGGGCTGACCGCGGCGACGCCGTGAGCGCGGAGTTCGTCGATGGTCGTGGCAGCACCTGGTGCGGCGTGCTCGAGGCGGACGAGGCCGGGATCGATCGCCAGCATCAACGAGGTTTCGATCCGTCCCGCGTGCAGATCGGGTGGACCGCCGTCGGCGCGCTGCGGCCAACGGGGCGACCATACGGTGGCCTGCCGGCCTTCGCCGGTAACGGTCTCGATCGCGGCGTGAAGCGCTTCGTGGTTGCCGCCGTGCGCGTTGACGAACACCACACCTGCCGCCCAGTCGGCGCTGCGACACAGTTCCACCGCCACCGTGGTGAGAGCCGCCGTGCCGATCGACAGCGTTCCGGCGAAACCGGCATGTTCGCCAGAGGCCCCAATGGCGATCGTCGGGCCCAGCGCCAGGCCGTCGGTGCGCGAGAGGGCGCGGGCGGCCAACTCCTGGGCGACGAGGGTGTCGGTGTTGAGCGGCAGGTGGGGGCCGTGCTGTTCGATCGACCCGGTCGGGATCAACACGACGGGACGCAGCGTCCCGTCGTCGGTGTGCCCGCGGGCCTGTTCGACGTCGGTCCACGTCGCTTCGCCGAGCCGCATGGTCAGCTACTCGGTGCGGGCGTCGACGGTTCCGTGGGCTCGGTGCTCGCCTTGCGGCGGTCGCGCACCCAGCGAATCACCTCGACCAGCCCGGTGATCGTGAGCGCTGTGCCGAAGGCGAGCCAGAAGGCGAGCGCATGGTTGTCTTCGAAGGCTTGCCCGAACAGGAAGCCGAGGCCCGCTGCATAGGTGGCCCAGATCGTCCCGGCGATGGCCACCCACCCTGCGAACCAGGCCCGCGGCTGGTGGGTGATTCCCGACGAGATCGTCAAGATCGTGCGCCCGCCGGGAATGAAGCGGGCGGTAATCAACAGCATCCCGCCGCGTTTCTTGATCTGTCGGCCGGCAGCATCGAGTCGATCGAGGCGCGCCGGTTTTCGTCCGGCCCATCGGCGCACCGGTCCCTCGAACCGCCGACCGATGATGTACGCGAGGTTGTCGCCGAGGAACGCGCCGAGCGCGCCGGCGAAGATCACCAGGATCAGCTCCTGGTTGCCGGTACCGGCGGCCACGCCGCCGATGATCACCGTGGTTTCGCCTGGCACGACCGGGAACACCGAGTCGAGGAAGGCCACAGAGAAAATGACCAACAGGAACCACCAGTTCGATGAGACGCTCTCGATCCAGTCGGTGACGTCGCTGATGATGCTGGCGACCATGCGCCCCTGACGCTACCCGTCAGGCGGTCGTCGCACCGTCGCAGCGCGCCGCAGATTCTCGGCGTCGTGGCTGGCGGTCGTCGCCATGGCGCACGCCGAGAAGCACCAGCTCGGGTGTGGGAGCGTCGCCGCACAGCGTCGAGCCTGAAAGGATCATCACCGTGACGGCGATGTCGATCACCACCGAGCGTCTGGTGCTGCGCCCATGGCGGAGCGCGGATGCCGACGACTTGGCGCAGATGAATACCGACATCGAGGTGTCGGCCGATCTCGGAGGGCCACTGTTGCGAGTGGCCAGCGATCGCAAGCTCGAACGGTTTCAGCGCACGTTCGAGCTGCACGGGCTCACCCGGTGGGTCGTCAGCGACCACGAGGGCCGTTTTCTGGGGTATTGCGGGATCGTCCCCAACCCAGATGATCACCCGCTTGGACGGCACTACGACCTGGGGTGGCGGCTGACCCGCAACGCCTGGGGTCGTGGGTACGCAACTGAAGCTGCGCTCGCCGCGCTGGATGATGCGTTCATGCGTCTCGACGTCGCTGAGGTGCTCGCCTACACCGCACCGGACAACGCTCGATCGCAAGCGGTGATGGGACGACTTGGTTTGCGACGTCGCCCCGACCTCGACTTCTCCGAGCACCACGACGAACTCGGGCTGTGGACCGGTTTGGTCTGGTCGATCACCCGATCCGAGGGGGTTCGATCGACGACCGTGCACATCGACACGCGTACGGCCACGCCGGGCGACGCCGTTGCGGTCGAGGCGTACCACGCCCGATGCTTCGAGCGCACCTACGCCGCTCAGCTCGCCGCGGGTGAGTTCCGTCCGCCCGACCGCGCTGGCACGCGGGCGCAGCTGCGCGGCTGGTTCCAGCCGGGCTCGGACGTCGATACGCAGATCGTCGAGCGCCAGGGTGCACCGATCGCCCACTTCTCTGTGAGTGGGAATCGGCTCGTTCATCTGTTCGTCGACCCCGCACACCAGGGATCGGGCATCGGCGGTCAGCTATTGGCGAAGGCCGAGGCGACGATCGCCCGGGGTGGCCACGAGGAGAGCGAGTTGCACGTGCGCGTCGAGAACGAAGCGGCGATTGGGTTCTACACGCAGGCGGGGTGGGCGATGACCGATCGAGTGTTGCGCACCGTCGAACACGGCATCGCCTACGACGAGCATGTGATGGTGAAGCGGCCGCCTTGATGGCGGTTGGTCGCGGTCGATGGCCGTCGCACGCGTACTCGCCCGCTCAGCTCAAGATCAGCTCAACGCGCGAGCGCGCCACCACACACACGTGTCGGCGGGCAGCGCCGCCGGGTCGACCCGATCACTTGTCGACGCCAGCGTCTGCGTCATGTCGGGGCCGAGGAGCGGCCGGACGTCGAGCGTGTCGCCCGACAGGTTGAGCACCACCGTGTAGGCGCCGCGTCGAAATCCGAGCGCGCCCGGAGCGACGTCGAGGGTGTCGATGTGGTGAGTCTCCATCCGCAGCTCTCTGCGGGCGGTGGCCATCGCCCGGTACAGGTGCAGCATCGAGGTCGGGTCGGCCTCTTCCGACTCGACCGAGCGGTCGCCCCACGTTGCTGGCTGAGGCAACCACGGCGCCACCACCGTGCCGGGTGGCGAGAAGCCGAAGTTGTCGGCGGGATCGCGGCGCCACGGCAGCGGCACCCGACACCCGTCGCGGCCCAGCGTGGCCCCGCCCGTCCGTTCGACGACCGGGTCTTGGCGGGCGTCGAGTGGCAGGTTGAGCACCTCGGGTAGTCCGAGCTCCTCCCCCTGATATAGGTACAGGCTGCCGGGCAGGGCAGCGGCGAACACGATCGCCGCCCGTGCTCGCCGAGTGCCGAGCGCGTCGTCACCTGGTGCGGGCGAGAGCATCAGGTTGAGATCGGTCCACGTGTCGGGATCGGTCGCCTCGCCGCGCCCGAGCCGCGTGACGATGCGTTGAGTGTCGTGGTTGTTCAGCGTCCAGGCGGGCGCGGCAGCCGAGCGCGTGTACGCAAGCATCGGGTCGTCGACCGCGCGACGCATCGACGTGCCCTCCCACGGCGACAGCATCAGATCGAAGGCGAAGGCTTGGTGGAATTGATCCGGCTGCGTGAACTCGGCCATCAGCTCGGGCTGACGCACCAGATACGCCTCGGCAACCATCATCAACTGCCGGTCGTGACGCTGGGCGTAGGTATCGATGACCTGGCGCCACCCGCGCCACACGTCGTGGCCCTCTGGCCGGAAGATCGTGAACTCGTTGGCCCACGGGATCTGCAGCGGATCGAGGTCGGGCGGGTCGACCACCTGGTCTGGAAGGTCCGGATGCTTGCCCACCGGTTGGATCGCGTCGACGCGAAACCCGTCGACCCCTCGGTCGAACCAGAACTCGAGCACGTCGGCGAACATGCCGATCACATCGGGGTTCGTGTGATTGAAGTCGGGCTGATAGGGGCTGAACGTGCCGAGGTACCACTGCGTGTCGTTGGCGGGCGCGCCCGCATCGGCCGCGCGTGTCCAGGCCGACCCGCCGAACCCCGCGAGCCAGTTGTTCGGCGGCCCGTCGCCTCCCGACCCATCGCGACGGCCGTCGCGGAACCAGAATCGATCGCGTTCTGCGCTCCCCGGAGGCGCCGCCAAGGCCGCGGTGAACCAGGGGTGCTGATCGCTGCAGTGGTTCGGGACGATGTCCATCAACACGCGCAGCGATCGTTCGTGAGCCGCGCTGACGAGTGCGTCGAACGTGTCGAGCGTGCCGTAGTCGGGGTCGATCGAGAAGTAGTCGCTCACGTCGTAGCCGTGGTCGCGCTGCGGCGAGGGATAACACGGGTTGAGCCAGATGCCGTCGGCGCCGAGCGCTGCGATGTGGTCGAGATGCTGCGCAATGCCGTCGAGGTCGCCGACGCCGTTGCCGGTCGAGTCGGCGAACGACCGCACGTACACCTGATAGATCACCGCGTCGTGCCACCACGGTCGGCCCGTGTCGGCTGAGTGACCGGTGATGTGACTGTCCGCGTGAGCCGTGACGTGTGCGGTCATGTAATGGTGATCCGGACGCGCTCGTGAACCGCTTCGGCAGATGCGGCGATCACCAACTCGTACTCGCCAGGATCGATCACCCAGTCGTGGGTCGGCGGATCCCACCGGGCAAACGCGTCGGGACCGAACGCGAGGTCGACGTCGGCGGTGATGCCGGCGCCGACGACCCGCTTGGTGAACGCGCGTAGCTCCTTCGGAGGGCGTACCGCCTCTGGCTCGATCGGCGCCACATAGCCCTGGACCACCACGGTTGCATCGCGGTCGCCGGCCGTGACGGGCACGGTGACGACGATCGGTGCGGCGGCCAACACGTCGCGGCCGACCTCGTTGGTCGATGCGCGGGCCGCACCCCACGTGGTGCTGCCGTAGCTGAGCCCGTGTCCGAACGGGAAGCGCGTCGGCAGCTCGCGGGCGTCGTAACCGCGATAGCCCATGAACAACCCTTCGCCGTAGCGCTGCGTCGACCCGCCGGCAGCATCGTGGTCTGGCTGGTGATGGAGGTACGCCGGGTGGTCGGCGAGACGGCGCGGGATGCTGATGGGCAAGCGACCACCCGGGTCGGCATCGCCGAGCAGCACGTCGACGAGTGCTTCGGCCTGCTCCTGGCCCGCGAAGAACGATGTCAGCACCGCGGGTGCGCCACCGCCCGGTGCGCCATCAGCGGCCCAGTCCATCGTCACGGGTGAACCGCTGTTGACGATCACGGCGGTGTTGGGGTTGGCCGCGGCGACACGCTCGACCAGCTCGTTCTGGCGCCCCGGCAGATCCATGGTCGTGCGATCGAAGCCCTCGGTCTCCCACTCGTCGTTGGTGCCGACCATCACGATCGCGGCGTCGGCTGCCGATGCTGCTGCGACGGCTCGGTCGAGCAACGCATCGTGGTCTTCGTGCGGCCGAAAGCCCACGCGGAAGGCGGCGAATCCGTTAGCGGCCGCGGTCGCCCAGTCGACTTCGACATCGATCGGCTCGCCGGCGCGCATCTCGACTTCGGCGGTCACCTCGATGCTGCCGAAGCCGAAGAACTCCGTGCTGCGCGGCAGCTCGCCCTTCGGGTCGTCGGCCACGACGGTGTCGCCGATGCGCGCCACGACCGGACCCGTCGACACCACGCCAATGGTGTGTGTTCCGTCGATGTCGGGCACGAATCGACCACGGACGCGCGCCGAGAACGCTCGCGGATCGATGCCGTCGGGCACGGAACCGAAGAACCGAACCAGTGACGTCGGTGCTGGTTGAGTGAGTTCGGCTGGCCCCGACCAGTCGGTGCCGTTGACGTACTCGATCTCCATGCCCGTGGTACGACCCGTGTCGGTCATCACCGACTCGGGAGGGAGGAGCTGACTGCCGCGGGCCAGTGGCGTGAGTCGATCGATGCGCACACCCGGCTCGTACACCACATCGACGTCGTTCGCGGTCGCCGGACCGATCCGATCTTCGAGCGCGGATTGCAGCGTTCGATGACCGAGCGGGATCAGGCTGGCCGAGCCGCCGCCCATCGAACGGTCGATCGCCGCGTTCGGACCGAGCAGTGCGATCTGGTTGATCGAGTCGACGTCGAAGGGCAACACGCGACCGCCGTTGCGCTCGTCGTTGCGCAGCAGCACGGTGCCGCCGATCGCCGCCCGCCGTGTCAACGCTCGCTCGGCCGGATCGTCCACGCTCACCTCGTCGGCGTCTGCCGGACGTTCGTCGGCGTGGACCCGATTGGCCAAGACGAGCACGTCGCGCACGAGTTCATCGACCCTCGACTCGGGCACGGCGCCGGACTCGACCTCGTCGACGAGGTATCGGCCGTACACGCGCACGGGTGCGGGCATCTCGATGTTCAGGCCGGCGTGCGCCGACGGGGCCGTCTCGTGCGCGCCGAACCAGTCCGACACGACGATGCCGTCAAAGCCCCACTCGTCGCGCAGGATCTCGGTGAGCAACTGACGGTTGCTTGCACAGAACGTCCCGCCGAGCCGGTTGTACGCGCTCATGATGCCCCACGCCCCGGCCTCGCGCACCGTTCGCTCGAACGGCCGCAGGTACAACTCGCGCATCGTGCGATCGTCCATCTGCACATCGACCTTCATCCGGTCGATCTCGGTGTCGTTGGCGACGAAGTGCTTCACCGTCACGCCGACCTGTTGGCTCTGCACGCCGGTAACGAAGGCGACCGCCAACTGCGCGGTGAGCTCCGGGTCTTCGCTGTAGCACTCGAACGTGCGGCCACCGAGCGGCGTGCGGTGCAGGTTGATCGTCGGCGCCAGCAGCACGTGGGCGGCTTTGCGTCGTGCCTCGACGCCCAGCAACGCGCCAACGTGTCCGACGAGCTCGGGGTCCCACGTCGACCCGAGCGTGATCGCCGAGGGAACCACCACGCCCGGGGTGCCCGACCCGCCATGCCCTTCGCCACGTACTCCGGCGGGGCCGTCGGACATCTTCACCGCCGGGACGCCGGCGTCGGGATAGGCCATCGTCCGCCAGATCGTTGCCCCCGTGAGCAGACGGCACTTCTGCTCGAGGGTCAGTGCGGCGATGGCTGCATCGATGTCGATCACCGGGCAATTGTGGCACCGCTGCAGGTGCAACACTCCGGACATGACCGACGATCGACGCGCGCTGCGGTCGGTCGCCCTGCAGTTTTTCGCCAACGGGATGGTCTACGGCACGTTCATCCCGCGGCTGCCCGAGATCCGCGACCGGGTCGACATCTCGGTCGGGGTGCTGGGTGTGGTGTTGATGACCGGCAGCATCTTCGGGTTGCTCGCCAGCCTCGTCGCCAGCCGCGTCAACCTGCGGTTCGGTACGAAGCGGGTGTTGATCGTGGGGGGCATCTTGTCGGTGGGTGCGTTGCCGCTCGTCGGGTGGGCAACGACCCCGGTGGTGTTGGTGGCCGGTTTGGCCATCGTGCTGTCGTTCGACGTGTTCATCGATGTGGCGATGAACATCCAGGGCTCGGCGCTCAGCGCTCGACGGCACACCCCGGTGATGAATCGCTTGCACGGGCTGTGGAGCCTGGGATCGGTCACCGGCGGCACGATCGCCGTGATCGCCGGCCGACTCGATGTAGCGCCGCCCTGGCACCTCACGGTCATCACCATCGTGCTGCTCGGCGCGCTCGCCGTGGTGGCGCCGGGGCTGTTGCCGTCCGACGAGCCGATCGTCGACGAAACCGTGGTTGCCGAAACGGTCGCCGCCAGCGAGCCGGACGCCGTCGTCGGGCCGGCGGCAGTGGTGGGTTCTCCCGAGCCGGTGCCGTCGGGCCAGGGCGGCGGTCTCGGACGTCCGCTGATGATCGCGCTGGCGGTGGCGGGGTTCTCGGCGATGACGCTGGAGATCGGCAACGGCGACTGGGCGGCGTTCCGGCTTGGCGACGACCTCGGCGCCGCCGCTGGTGTGGCCAGCGCAGCCTTCGTGGCCTTCACGGTGGGCATGACGATCGGCAGGTTCGGCGGCGACTTCGTGCTCGTGCGCATCGGTGGTCGGCGGCTTGCCCAGGTGGCAGCTGTCGTTGCGGGCGTCGCCTCGGCGGTGGCCACGTTGGTGCCGGTGACCGCAGCTGCGTTCGTCGGATTCGTGGTCGCCGGGCTCGGTGTGTCGGTGCTGTTCCCGGGGTTGTACGACGCGGCGGCGCGCACGCCGAACGGCTCAGGATTCGCGTCGATGCTCGTCGGGCAGCGATCGGCGACGATCATCGTCCCGCTGGCGATCGGCGCGCTCGCCGACACCGCCGCGCTGGGTATCGGCCAGGCGATGGCGATCATGCTGATCCCCGCTGCGGTTGCCTCGTTCGTGGCAACCACCGCCCTGTCCCGCTGAGATCTCCCGGAAACTCTGTACAAATCGCGCACGGGGCGCGCGAGATCGCCAGAATTTCTGTGAGGGTCAGAGCTCCGTGACGTCGAGGTGGAAGTCGGCGTGCTGCCAGGTGTCGAGCGCGCCGACGCCGTCGGTGAGCAGGGCGCGCGCCAACTCGCCCTTCGCTGCCTTACCCCAGTGGCCGCCGGCCTTGCCGTCGGGGGTGCGCAGATCGACACGCTGCGCGCCGACCTCGGCGAGGGCGTCGGGATCGAGGGCGGCACGGTGTTCGAGCGGCAGGAGGTCGATCACCGCCCGCCGCGGCCGCCCCCGCTTGACCGTGGCGACGAGCGCAGTCGACAGCTCGTCGCGCCACCACGTCGACAGCTTGCCGAGCGGTGGGAGTGCCGCCGACATCTTCAATCGGTAGTCGGGGACGGGGTCGTCGCCGCGCACCAGTCCCAGTAGTCCCGACACGACGAGGATGCGCCGCCGCGTCGTCGCGCCGATCGAGGCTGGGTCGAGCGCGTTCCACACCACCCCGGTGTATCGCCGCCACGCCGGGAGGGTCGGCGCACCGATCAGCGTGCGGTTGGCCACCTGGCCTCGATCGAGCGCCGGCCCACGTACGCCCAACATGCGCGCGTCGCCGCCGCCGTCACCTCCGAGGGCCTGCACCACCTGCATGCGCGCGGCCGCGAGCGGCATGCCGAACGCGCCCTCCGATGGTTCCCATGCGGCCCCAGATCCATCAGAGGCCTTGCCTTCCGACGGCGGAAGCAGCAAGATTGGAACGTTGTTCGAAAAAGCTGTCGCGGCGCTGTTCACCGCGACACCATGCCTCTTAGGGTGGGATTGATGCGAGTACACCTCGATGCTGAGAAGTGCCAAGGCCACAACCGCTGTTATGCGCTGGCACCTGAACTGTTCGACGTCGACGACTATGGCCAGGCCGTACTGCTCGTCGAGGGCGATGTGCCTGCCGAGCTGGAAGACAAGGCCCGGCTCGCCGCCTCGAACTGTCCCGAGTACGCGATCACGATCACCGACTGACCGACCGACTGGCCGACGCCAACACCACACCGATTCCGGGGGGAACTTCGATGACCGACACCGCCAAAGACACCACGGCAGACAGCACCGAGAACGCCGCCGCCGACGACGGGTTGCCCATCATCGGCGACTCGCCTGAGGGCACCGATCTGTGGGAGCGGGTGCCGTACAACGCCGACGACTACGGCCCGGTCGACGACTGGGCGACCGACTTCGATCAGGCCAGTCCCGACTACAACCCGAACGCACCCGAGATCTGGAAGGAGCTGCGCGAGGGTGGATGCCCGGTGGCCCATTCCGATCGCTACGGCGGGATGTGGGTACCGGTGACCCACGAGACCGTGCACGAGGTGGCCTACGACACCGACAACTTCACCAGTCGCAACGTGGTCGTTTCGCACCTGCGCCCTGGCGACCTCTCGCTGCCGGCGCCGATCGGTGTGGCCCCGCCGATCACCAGCGATCCGCCATTCCACAACACGGCTCGGCGCATCCTGCTCCCGCCGTTCGCCCCGAAGAAGATCGCGGCGCTCGAGCCTGAGGTGCGCGAACTGTGCAACCGACTGCTCGACGAAATGGGCGACCTCGAACCGGGCGAGTCGGTGATCGACGCCGCCGTGCAGTATGCACAGCACATCCCGATCCGGGTGATCGGCGAGATGCTCGGCTTCCCGTCAGAAGACGAGGACCTGTTCCGCGAGTTCATCCACAACACGCTCGAGCGAGTGAATGAAGATCCGCGCGACCGTCAGGTCGACGAGAACAAGCGGCTTGATCTGTACATCGACCGCCAGATCGAGGATCACATCGAGAACCCGCGCGACGACCTCACCAGCTACCTCATCGATCTGGAGATCGACGGCGAGAAGCTGCATCCGGACCACGTTCGGGGCACGATCATCCTGCTGTTGATCGCCGGCACCGACACGACGTGGTCGGCGATCGGCTCGTCGCTGTGGCACCTGTCGCAGAACCCCGTCGATGTCAATCGCTTGCGCAACGACCCCGAGGTGATGACCTTCGCGGTCGAGGAGTTCCTGCGGGCGTACGCCCCGGTCACTATGTCGCGTCTGGTGGCCAAGGATCACGACTTCCACGGTTGCCCGATGAAGAAGGACGACTGGGTGCTGCTGCCGTTCCCGGCAGCCAACCGCGACCCCAAGGAGTACGAGGACGCCGATCAGTTCATCATCGATCGCGAGCAGAACCGTCACGCCGCATTCGGTCTCGGCATCCACCGTTGTCTCGGATCGAACCTGGCGCGCCTCGAGCTGCAGGTGGCCATCGAGGAGTTCATCAAGCGCTTCCCAGCGTTCGAGCTGGCCGGCGACACGCGCTGGAGCGTGGGCATGATCCGCGGACCGCGCGAACTGCCGGTGCGCATCCTGGAAACCGCCTGACGACGCGTTGCGCCGCACGGCGACCACCGAACACCGAACACCGAACACCTAACACCGAACACCGAACACCAGGGTCGCCCGAGGCGTTCAGCCGAACACGGCTGCGCTGGCGGCGGCCGCACCGACGGCGGCCACTGCGGTGACGATGGCGTAGGGCAGTCCCCAGCGCCACCCGAGTCGGCGTACCTCGAGGGCGAACGACGAGTAGGTCGTCAACGCGCCGCAGAATCCGACTCCGAGCACCGTCGTGGTCGCGGTGCTGAGGTCGGCGGCGACCAGCGCCCCGAGCAACGCGCTTCCGGCGATGTTGACGGCGAGGAGTGCGGCCCACGTGGCCGCGACCTGGTGCACGAGGTGGCGCCCGATCGCTCCACCCGCTGCGGCAAGGGCGAACAACGCGCCGGTAGCGATCGTGCTCATTCGATCGACCGCCTCGGTACCGGCGGCTCCACGGCTCGCCGAGTGCCGGCGAGTGTGGCTGCGACGCCACCGACGAGCGTGATGCCGAGGTACGACCCGGCCATGGCCGGCCGACCGGCATCGATCAACTGATCGACCTCGACCGCTAACGCGGAGTAGGTGGTGAACCCACCGAGCGCTCCCGTCACCAAGAACGACCACCGAGCCGAGGTGGGATCGACGACCGCGGCAGCCAACCCGATCAACGCGCAACCGAGCAGGTTGACGATCAACGTCGGCCACGGCCATGCGCCGACTGGCGTCTCGCCCCACGCCGCGCCACCGAGCTCGTCGACGGCCCATCGGGCGCCGGCGCCGACGGCCCCGCCGAGGCCGATCAGCAGCAGCTGCGGTGCGGATTCATACCCACTTCTCACCACCGGCGGCCACACTATGGGTATGGCGGAACTCGGCAACGGTGAGGTCGACGGCGCGTCGGTGCTGATCGCCGAAGACGACCGTGCGGTGCGCAACTCCCTCGAACGGGCATTGCTGCTCGAGGGCTACACGGTGACGACTGCGGTGAACGGCGCCGAAGCACTCGATGCGATTCGCGCCAACGAGCCCGACGTGCTGCTGCTCGACGTGTCGATGCCGATCGTCGATGGCCTCACGGTGAGTCGCGTCCTACGTGCCGAACACAGTCGACTCCCGATCTTGATGCTGACGGCGCGCACCGACACCAGCGACCGCGTCGCCGGTCTCGACGCCGGTGCCGACGACTACCTCCCGAAGCCATACGACCTCGGCGAACTCCTCGCCCGGCTGCGTGCGTTGTTGCGCCGATCGAGCTACGACCGGCCCGACGGCGAGTCGGCTACGCCGCTCGTGGTGGCCGATTTACGCGTCGATCCTGCAGCTCGCCGTGTGTTCCGCGGCGAGCGCGAGATCGAGTTGTCGAAGACCGAGTTCGATCTCCTCGAACTGTTGGTCGAACACCAGGGCATCGTGCTCGACCACTCGACGATCTACGAGCGGATCTGGCACTACGACTTCGGTCCCGACTCGAAGAACCTCGCCGTGTACATCGGCTACCTCCGGCGTAAGACCGAAGCCGAAGGAGAACCGCGTCTGGTGCACACCGTGCGCGGTGTGGGCTACACGGTCCGACCGCCCACGTGACCCGGTGATGGGTCTCCGTTGGAAGATCGCATTGGCGTTGGCGGCGATTTCGCTCGTCGCTACCACGGCCGTCGGTGTGATCGGCTATCGCTCGACGAGCACTCGGCTCGTGGAAGAGATCGACCGGTCGATGCAGGCGGCGACGTCGCAGTTGATCGGGCAGACCTTCGGCGGGCGTGTCGAGGTGCCCAACCGGGCACTGCTCGACGTGTATTCGGTGCGCGTCCTCGACCGCTTCGGAGGAGTGGTCGGCTCGTCGTTCGACAAGGAGTTCCCCATCGACGACACCGCCAAGGGCTTGATCGGTGTGCCGCGTACGATCGAACGCGGCACGTTCGACATCGAAGGAGCGAACTACCGCGTGCACACCATCGGACTTGGCGGCGGAGCGGTACAGGTGGTCCGCTCGCTCGACGAGGTCGATGCCGTGCTCGACGACCTGCGCCGGCGAACCGCGTTGCTCGTGGTGCTCGTCGCCGTTGCTGCTGCCGCGGTGGGTTCGCTGATCGCCGGCACGGTGGCAGCTCCGTTGCGGCGGCTCACCCGAGCGGCCGAGACCGTTGAGCAGTCGGGTCGTCTCGACGTAGAGGTGCCCGGAACGGGCACCGATGAAGTCGGCCGGCTCGGCGCTGCGTTCCGCAGCATGCTCGGGGCGCTCGGCCAGTCACGCGCCGAACAACAACGGTTGGTACAAGACGCGGGGCACGAGCTGCGTACCCCGCTGACCTCGTTGCGGACGAATCTCTCGGTGCTGCGCCGGCACGACGACCTGCCACCGGAGATGCGGCAACAGGTGCTGGACGACCTCGACGATGAAGTCGGCGAGCTCACCGACCTGGTCAACGAGCTCGTCACCGTTGCCTCCGGCGACCTGAGCGATCAGCCGGCCGAAGCGGTCGACCTCGGCGAGCTGGCCGCCGACGTGGCATTGCGTGTGGGTCGACGGCGAGACCGCGTGGTCGAGGTCGAGGTGCGCTCGACGGCGACCGTGCACGTCGCCCGTGCTGCCCTCGATCGGGCGGTGACCAATCTCATCGACAACGCATGCAAATTCGACGGGACCGGTGGCCAGATCGATGTGCTCGTCGACGGCCTCGAACTCGCGGTGCTCGACCGCGGGCCGGGTGTTCCCGATGGCGAGCGGATGCGCATCTTCGATCGGTTCCACCGCAGCGACGCCGCGCGCACCATGCCTGGGTCGGGCCTCGGGCTCGCGATCGTGCGCGAGTTCGTCGAGAGCCAGGGCGGCACAGTGTTTGCCCGCCAACGCGTGGGTGGCGGCGCGGAGATCGGCTTCCGCCTCGCGACCTCGACTGCGTGACTGGCATCTCACTGTTCTCTCAACTCACTCGAAGCTGACGCTCACCGGCGACGTGCACCGTGGTGCCGGTACGACCCGACGACACCAGATGGAGACAGACCACATGTCATCGAACGATCCGTTCAGTAGCCCGCCCGCCGGCGCGCCAATCACGTCCGATCAGACCCCGGAAACCCCTCGGCGTCGAGGGCGAGCAGGCCTCGCGGTCGGGTTGACCGCCGGCCTGATCGGCGGTGCCGCCGCCGGCCTTGTGTTCGGCATGCCAGGGCTCACCTCGGCATCGGTCAGCGACTCGCCGAGCGCCGTCCTCGCCCAGGTCGACGAGACCGATCCGACCACGCCGAGCGACGAAGACGCAGCTGCGGACCGGGGCGCTCGTGTGCGCGAGTTCCTGCAGCCGCTGGTCGACGACGGTGTGATCGACGCCGCCCAGGCTGACGCGATCGCCGAGTACACGGTGGAGAACGCCCCCGACCGGCCCGGCAAGGGTCGCGGCGGTCCCTTCAGCCGGGGCGCAGGCGTGATCAACGAGGCGGTCACCGATCTCCTTGGTCTGACGCCAGCGGAGCTGCGCGAGCAGTTGATGGACGGCTCGACGTTGGCCGACGTGGCCACCGAGCAAGGGGTCGACCCGCAGGCCGTGATCGACGAGATCGTGGGAGAGGCGCAGGAGCGTCTCGATCAGGGCGTCGCCAACGGGCGCCTCGACCAAGCTGAGGCCGACGAGAAGCTCGCCGAGGTGACCGAGCGTGTCACCGACGTGGTCAACAACGGCCGTGCCGAGCGCGGCGCCGACGGCTTCGCCGGTCGCGGCGGCTTCGCCGGCCGCGGCGGCTTCGGCGGTGGATTCGGCAGCGGTCCCGCCGACGGCTGAGCCGCTCGACTGCTGATCGCGAATCAGCGCCCAGACCCCCCAAGAACCCCCCGATGCGTCGGGCTGGGCGGCGGAGCGTTCCCGCCGCGCTCTCTCCAGCCGGCAGCCCGTAGCGTGACGACGTGATCTGCGTCGATCTCGCCGGCGTCGGCGCCGCCCAGCCCGACAAGGTCTTGTTCGAGCACCTCGACCTGACGATCGCCTCCGGCGACCGAGTAGCGATCGTCGGCGTCAACGGCTCGGGCAAGACCACCTTGTTGAACATCGCCACCGGTGCCCTCGTCCCCGACGAGGGCACCGTGCGTTTCGGGCGCGACGTGCGCATCGCCGTCCTGGCCCAAGAGCCCGAGCTGCCGGCTGGCACGGTCGGCGACGCGCTCGGCGACCGGTGGGAGGTGGCCGCAGCAGCGACTGCGCTCGGCGTGGCCGACCTGGCGGATCGACCCACCGATGAACTCTCGGGCGGTCAGGCCAAGCGCGTCGCGTTGGCGTCGGTGCTGGCCGACGACGAGCACGGCGAGGTCGATCTGCTCGTGCTCGACGAACCGACGAACCACCTCGACCTGGAAGCGATCGAGTGGCTGGAGCGACGACTCACCGCGATGCGTGCGGCGGTCGTGCTGATCACGCACGATCGACACCTCCTCGACCACCTCACCGCGCGTGACGGCGGCCGCGTCGTCGAGCTCGAGAGAGGGCGTGCGTTCACTCACCGAGCCGCACCGGGGCGGAGCGCCTACGCGACGTACCTCGATGCCCGTGCGGAACGGATGGCTCGCGAGCAGCAGGCCGAAGCAACCCGCCGCAATCTGGCCCGCCGCGAACTGGCGTGGCTCCGCCGGGGTGCACCCGCCCGGTCGTCGAAGCCGAAGTCGCGCCTGCTCGGCGCGGCGGCGATCCTCGATGGTGGCGACCGACGCACCGACGTGCGTAGCGAGTCGCTCGACTTCGCCACCGGCACGTATCGGCTCGGCAATCAGGTGGTCGAGCTCGACTCGGTCTCGGTTGGGTTCCCTGCCGGACCGGCGGGCTCCCCGGTGCCGTTGCTCACCGACATCGATCTGGTGATCGAACCGGGGACTCGACTGGCCGTGGTCGGTCCGAACGGCGCCGGGAAGTCGACGCTGCTCGAGGTGCTCGCCGGGCGTCGCGAGCCGATCGCCGGCGCGGTGCGCCGGGGTTCGACCGTGGTCACCGGTGTTGCCGACCAACATGCGGCCACGCTCGATCCCGACGTGATCGTGCGCGAGCTGGTGGCCGGCCCGCACGGCCAGCCCGATCATCGCGATCGTGCGTTGCTCGAACGATTCTGGTTCGACACACCGGCGCAGTACGCGCCCGTGCGCATGTTGTCGGGCGGCGAGCGCCGTCGCCTTCAGCTGGTGATGGTGCTCGCCGCGCAACCCAACTTGTTGCTGCTCGACGAGCCGACCAACGACCTCGACCTCGACACGTTGCGCGCCCTCGAGGACTTCCTCGACGACTGGCCCGGTGCGCTGGTGGTCGCCAGCCACGACCGGACGTTCCTCGATCGCGTCGCCGATCACGTGCTGGCGCTCGACCCTCCTGCATCGACGGGGCAGCCGGGCGCGGTGCGGCGCGTGCCCGGCGGGGTGACTGGCTGGCTCGCCGAACGCGCCGCACACCGACCAGGTTCGAGCGCCGCCACATCGTCGTCGATGTCATCGCCCGCCGTGCCGCCACGCACATCGTCCGCGGCGCGTAGCGACTGGAAAGAGCGGCCGGCCGGACCGAGCCCGTCCACGTTGCGTCGTCGCCTGCGTGAGGTGGAGAAATCGATGGCCACGGCACAACGGCGTGTGACGCGGCTGACCGACGAGCTGGCCGGCGTGACCGAGCACGTGGAGCTGGCCCGGCTCGGCGATCAGCTGTCCGGCGCACAGAGTGAGCTCGATGCGGCGGAAGCGGAGTGGCTCGAGCTCGCCGAGCAGCTCGAGTGACACGTTGCTGTTTCGCTCGACCTACGGCTGCCATGCGGCCATCGCCGCAGTTTGTACCGGATCCCACGGGCTCGACAGTGGTGGGGTGTAGCTGAGATCGAGGTCGAGCAGGTCGGTGACCGACGAGCCGGCGTGGATCGCCGCCGCTGCAATGTCGACGCGTTTGGACACTTCGGCTCCATAGGCGCCGACGAGCTGCGCTCCGAGGAGCCGTCCCGATGCCCGGTCGCCAACCAGCGACACGACGAGGTCGGTGGCGCCGGGGTAGTACGCCTTGTGGTCGTCGAAGGTCCCGCCGACTTCGAAGGCATCGAACCCGGCAGCCATCGCCTCATCGAGCCGCAGGCCCGTGCGCGCAGCGACCTTGCCGATGATCTTCACGGCCTGCGTGCCGAGCGAGCCTCGATAGCTCGCCGAGCCGCCGGCCGCGTTGATCCCGGCGACTCGACCCTGCTTGTGCGCCGTCGTGCCGAGCGGCAGGTACGTCGGCTCGTCGAAGAGCACATGGTGGGTGTGCACACAGTCGCCTGCGGCCCACACGTCGGTGAGACCGGTCGCCATCGATGCGTCGACGACCAAGGCGCCGCCGGCGCCGGTTGGTGCGCCGACCGCAGTGGCCAGCTCCACATTCGGTTGTACGCCGAGGGCGAGCACCACGGCGTCGGCCGTGATGTGAGTGTCGCCAGCGATCACCCGCAGCGCATCGCCAGCCGTTTCGATCCGCTCGACCATCGTGGCGGTGTGTACGTCGACGCCGTGGGCCGAGAGTTCGGCGCCGATGAGTGCGCCGAGCGCTGGATCGAAGGTCGGCATCACGGCAGGGGCCATCTCGATGAGGCTCACGTCGAGGTTGCGGTGGGCGGCCGCATCAGCGAGTTCGGTGCCGATGTAGCCAGCGCCGACGATCGCCACGCGCCGTGCGCCGTCGTCGATCAGGGTACGCAGCGTGCGCGCCTCGTCGATCGTGTGCAACACATGCACGCCGGGGAGATCGAACCCGGGAACGTTCGGACGGCGCGGACGAGCGCCGGTGCCGATGATCAGCCGGTCGTAGTCGAGTTGTTGGTTGGTGCCGTCGGCGGCGGCCACGGTGAGCTGGTGCTCGTCGACGTCGATCGCCGTCGCGGTGTGACCGAGGAGTAGATCGAGACCGAGGTGGCGCAGGTCATCGGCGGTGCGATGGGCGAGCATCTCGTAGCGCGGTGTTTCGCCGGAGACGAAGAACGGGATGCCGCAGATGCTGAAGTTGGGGTAGTGATCGGCAACGACGAGCGTGGTGGTGATGTCCGGCGAGGTGCGATGCGCCCAGATGCCGGCCATCACGCCGGCGTCGCTGCCGCCGATGATGGCGATGTGTGTCACGGAGGGGGTCTGCGGTGTGGTGTGTCGATCAGGCGGGGGTGAGCTCGAGCGACGTCATCAGCATCTCGACGCGGGTACGGATGTCGTCGCGTAGCTCGCGCACGACCTCGAGCGACTGGCCGGCGGGATCGTCGATCACCCAGTCTTCGTAGCGTTTGCCGGGGTACACCGGGCAAGCGTCGCCGCAGCCCATCGACACGATCACGTCGGCGGCGCGGGCGATCTCGTCGGTCCACGGCTTGGGGTACTCGCTGGCGATGTCGATCCCCGCCTCGCGCATCGCCTCGATGGCGTGGTGGTTGGTGTGTACGGCCGGTTCGGATCCGCCTGAGAACACGTCGACGCGATCGCCGGCGAGGTGGCGCATCCAGCCGGCGGCCATTTGGCTGCGGCCGGCGTTGTGCACGCACAAGAACAACACTGCGGGCCGGTCTGTATCGCCGACTTCGAGCCGTTCGAGCGCGCGGAGGCGGTCGCGCGTGAAGCGTTCGACCAGCACGGGGAGCCACACCGCGAACTGCGCGGAAGGCTGGAGCATGTGCTGCGAGTCGATCATGAATCGTTCGATGGTCTCGCGGTTGAACACTCCCTCGAAGTCGGCTTCGAGATGCGTCGCGGCTTGATTGATCAATAGTTGCTGTTCGGCGGTCAGAGTCAGCGGAGCCTGGTCCGGGTCGGGTGTGCCGCTGGGATGGTCGTTCATCGTGGGTGCTCCTTACGAGGCGCGATATGAGGTGCGGTGTGTCGAGTGGTGAATACGGGTGCGGATGACGCGCACGGCTTCGTCGAACGCCTCGTCGGTAGCGGTGGTCGCCGGATCACCGATCGACCAGTGACGCTGGGGGAGCGGAGGTGCGTCGGCGTCGTTGGCGCTGAGTTGTTCGTGGGCTCGATCGCAGACGGTGACGATCACATCGGCCGACTCCTTGGCGGCCAGCGTGCGCGGATGGGCGTTGCCGAGGTCGATGCCGTGGCGGCGGGCGGCGGCCTCGGCGCCTGGGTGGACGCGGTCGGCGGGCTCGGTGCCCGCCGAATCCGCCTCGCCGCCGGTGGCCGCGCGCCACATCGCTGCGGCCAGTTGCGAGCGCGCCGAGTTGTGCGTGCACACGAACAACACGGTCCCGTCGAGCGAGGGCGCAGGCGGGAGGAGGTGGTCGAGTCGTGCCGTCCGCAGCCGGATGTAGCGGCGACGACCGTCGCCGGCCGAGCGGATCCGCTCGATCAGGTCGGTGCGCTCGAGCGTGGTGAGGTGGTGGGCGAGGAGGTTGCTCGGCATGTCGAGCAAGGCCCCCAGTTCCTGGGGCGACCGATCGGATTCGCGGAGCGCATCGACGATCGCCAGGCGACCCGGGTCGCCGAGCGCTGCGTGGATCGCTGCTCGTTGGGCCAGCGTCGTGTCGATCACGCTCGGGACAATATGACTCAGCGAACACTGAGTCAATACTCATTGAGTAAATGTGCCCGACCTACAGGAACGACAGCAGGTCGGCGAACTCGGCCTCGGGGTCCAGATCGAGCCCTCGGCGCTGGAACCAGGTGCAGATGTTGACCACGTCGCGGTGCATGAAGTCGAGTCCGCCCATGTTGGCGGCGAGATCAACGGCTTGCGGGAAGTCGATGAACCACACCCGTTCGTCCCACCACAGCGTGTTGTAGGCAGAGAGGTCTCCATGGGCGAACCCGGCGGCGGTCAACGTCCGCAGTCCGGTGCGGATCTGCTCGAACGCGCCCTCGAGTTCGTCGTCGCGCAGCCGCGCGGCGCGCAACTGCGGCGCGGCCTGATCAAGGTCGCCCAGGTACTCCATTTCGAACACGTCGTCGCCGTAGGTGATCGGATACGGAACGGCCATGCCGTCGTGCCACAGACGTGTCATCACCTCGTGTTCGTGGCCCGTCCAGCGGTCCTGCAGCAGTCGTTTGCCGTAGGTCGACATGTTGGCGATGGCCCGACGATCGCGAGACTTGCGGAATTGGCGGCCCTCCCGATACTCGACGTCGCGGTGGAATGTCGAGGCCCGCTGCACGCCCATTGCTTCGAGCTGACCTTTGTGCGTCACGGTGCGTGGCAGGTATCGCTTGCGGGCGACCAGACAGGTGCGGCCGCCGGGGGCGACCCGCTGGACCAGGTTGACCTGGGCCTCTTTACCGGTGGTGATCACGCCGAGGTCGGCCTCGTCGAACGGCTCGTCGACGAGCCAGTCGGGTGTGTCGTTGGGATGGTTGGGTTGTTCGTCGTCGGATTGTTGGTTGTAGGGGTGTTGGTTGTTGGGGTCGTCGTCGTAGGAGTCGATAAACGGGTCGTGGTGTGACACGGTGCCTCTGCATCGGTGAGGCGGCGCGCAGGCGCCGCAGCGTCGAAGGACGCGGGAACAGGGTGGAGCCGGGCCGGCGAGCGTGTGCTACGAGCGGGCGCGGCAGGAGGGGAACGCCATAACAACAGTCATCTGCGATCGCCTCCTTCCTGTCGTGGCCCACTTCAGTGGACCGCTTCTACCGACCACATCGATGGACCGGTGTCGTGTCTCCACCGTAGACGGCATCGCCGTGTGGATCGCACGAGTTTCTGTATCCGATGCCGAGGAGTTCCAGCGGCGATTACTCAGTTCGCATCCGGAGCAGGTGAGTAAGCGGCTACGCATGTGCCGGACGATCCTCCGTAGTTGGGTTGGTGCCGACATGTGGACCAGCGAGGGAGTGTGTCGTGACCAGGACAGGTACGGAGTGTGCAGACGATCGAACCGATGAGAGTGCGTCGAGGCCGTGGGGCCGAGTGGTTGCAGTTCTCTTCGTAGCCGGCGCGGTGATGGCCGCGTGCTCGAGCGACGACGGCGATGACGGCGGTGGCGACGCAGCGGCCGAGGACACCGAGTCCGACAGTGACGGCGACGACGGCGACGAGAGTGCCGAGAGCGAGGGAGCCGAGGCCGGCGGCGACCCGGGCTTCGCCGTAGTGGCGCTCGACAACGGCGAGCGCTTCGAGTTCAGCGACGTTCGGTGTGTTCTCGAGCCGGAGTTCATCGGCGAGGGCGACGAGATCGAGCAACTGTTCAGCGCCATCGACTTCAACGCCGACGACGAGTTCGACATGGATCTCGCCCAGTACGGCGACGCTGGTGCCGATCTGACCGATGCCGCGACCATCAACATCATGACCGACTCCTTCGAGTTCGTGTGGAGTGCGGGTTCGTCGTCATTCGACATCGATGGTGGTGGTGACCTCGACCTGACGTTGTCGGGTTCCTCGATCACCGGTTCCGGCCTGTTCTTTGCCGGCGACGATCTGGAGACCGAACCGGTGCCGGGGACCGTGGCCATCAACTGCATCGAGCTGTGATGCGCCGACGAGCGTCAGCCGGCGTGATGGCGGCGGCGCTCGCCATCGGCGCGTGCGGGAGCGACGACGCTTCGTCGTCCGCGCCATCATCATCATCATCATCCTCCTCCTCCTCCTCCGTCACAGCCTCGACGGCAGGAGACACCGCGCCCGTGACCGAGGCGGTCGCGACGTCATCGCCGGCCGACACCGCCACCGCCGACGATCAGTCGACGGCGTCGACGGCAGCGACCGATCCTGGCGTTCCGTCGACCACGGAGGGCACGGGCGCTTCCGACACGTCGGCCGAGATCGCTCCGTCCACGTCGTCGCTGCGTGTCGATGTGGCGCTCGGCGGGAGTCTCCCGTCGGATCCCGACGTGATCGAGCAGCAGATTGAACTCGACGCATACCTCGCCGAGCAGGGCGTCGAACCCGATCAAGCGTCGGCGTTGGCATACCTCGGCGGCGATCGAGGCCCGCACCTGGTGATCGAGAACGCGGTTATCGATCAGCAGGTGACGCAATGGCGCGACGACGGTGCTGGCGGCGGGATCAACGATGTTCAGGTCTTCTACTTGCTCGACGGAGCGGGACTCGACGACGAGCAGGTCGCGGTGGCCATCGATTCGGCCCTGGCCGATGCCGGCTTCGACCCGCCCGAGCGTGGCATCGACGAACGCCAAGACGAACCCTTCATCGAGCTCGCCTACAGCATTCCGCCCGACGACGAGTTCACCGTCGAGATCTCGGGCCTGCCCGACGACCCCGACAGCGGGTTGATGAACGGGTTCCGCATACGCACGCGGGCGACCTTCGCCGATGCCCCGCCACAGCTCGTGGCGCCGGTCGCGCCGCTCGAGTCGCGGCTCGACGCCGTCGGTGCCAGCGGGCCCGTGCTGCAGATCGAGACGGGCGCGAAGGCGTTTCCGTTTCCGTCGATCGATCGCGTGGTGATGCGCCTGACCGACGTGGCGCCAGCGGACTTCGAGCGGTACCTCGACGACCTCGAAGCGCAGTTGATCGCGACGTACGACGGCGACGTCGAGGTGCAAAGCAGAGACGAGGACTCCGCACGGTTCGCCACCGCTGGCGCAGGCGTCTACGAAGCGAAGCTCGACGACGAGCAGGTGACCGTGCGCCTCAACGATCGCATCTCCACCGCCGATTGATATCGGTGCGGGCCGGAACACCCTGGTGCGCGATCTTCTAGGGTCCGCGCATGGAATCCCGCGGCGCCGTCGCTGGCCTCTTGCGCATCGTGCAGCTGAACGTCGGCTCGCTGATCGAACCCGAGTGGGAGCGGCGTCGGCACGAGATCGTCGCATGGCTCGATCGGCTCGACCCCGACGTGGTGTGTCTCGAGGAAGTGTGGGAGAGCGCGCACAGCCAGAACACGGCGAGCTGGCTCGCCGAGCACGCCGCCCGCGACTGGTATCACGTGTTCGGCGGCTTCCCGATGGGTTCCGGGCTGTCGTCCGACCCATCCGTGTTGTTCGGCTCCGCCGTGTTGTCTCGGTGGCCGGTCGACGGGCACATGCTGCACCGTCTGCCCACCGACCCAGCCGATGCCGGTCCGCTCGTCAACGGAGTGGGATGGGAACTGCTGCACGTGGTGACTGCCGGGCTCGATGTGTTCGCCTGCCACCTTGCACCTGCGCCGACCCATGGACTCCATCGGCAGCTGCAAGTCCTGGCGATCGACGAACTGATCCGCGCCGCCCGAGGCGACAAGGATCCGGAACCCGTTCCTGGCGGACCACCGCGCCGGGCGGTGCCGGCGATCCTCTGTGGTGACTTCAACGCCGAGCCCGACAGCGACGAGATTCGATTCCTTTCGTCGCTCGCACCGCTCGATGGTCGAACGGCCTTCTATCAAGATGCCTGGCGGATGGCCGGAGACGGTCCCGGGTACACCCAGGACTGGCGGGGCAACCCGATCGCTGCGGCGATGAACATCAACCGCAAGCGCATCGACTACGTGTTCGTCGGCGACCCGTTCCGGCGCGTCGGCGGTGCGGGTCGTATCGAGCGGGCAGAGCTCGCGTTCCACGAGCCACTCACCGGCATCGTCGCCAGCGACCACGCCGGGCTCGTGGTGGATGTTCGCTGGCCCGATCGCCCCGCTTGATCCAGCGCGAGGTGGTGCGCACTGGCTACGTTGCCCCAGATGCGCGCACTCCTCATCGCCCCGTTGCTGCTCCTGGTCGCCTGTGGAAGCGACGACGGTGGCGGTGGCGACGGCGATGCCGGGGCCTTCTGTGAGCAGATCTCGATTCTCCAGACAACGACGGCACCCGACGAAGACATCAATCTCGATCAGTTCGACGCGTTGATCGACGTTGCTCCCAGCGAGGTGAGCGACGAGCTCGGCCTCCTGCGCGACGTGTTCGTGCAGATCGAGGAGGCGGGCGACGACGAAGACGCGCTGGCCGCGGTGTTTGCGTTGATCGGCGACCCGGAGTTCGAGCAGGCCAACATCACGCTCAACGAGTACGTGCTCGACGAGTGCGGCATCGATCTCGAGGAGACCGGTGATGAGGCCGATGCGATCGACACCGGTGACGACACCAGCAGTGGTGTTGGCGACGACGCAGACATGATCGAAGCCGACGTGACCGAGTTCTCCCTCGATGGGATGCAGGCCTACGTCGCGACCAATTTCGGCGATCGCCCGTGGTCTGAAGAGATCAATTCGTGGGGCATCATCGGCGAATCGGAGGTCGAGGTCGGCGGCGACCTCGAGGCTGATGCCGACGAGATCTGCAACGCGCTCGTTGCATGGGCGGCGCCGCTCAACGCCGACGCCACCGTGGCGGTCACCGACCTTGCAGGCGACGTGACCTACGCCTCGGGCACGGCGGCCGACGGCTGCTGATCGGCCGCATTGCGCAAACGGTCGCCGATCTCGCCGAGGCGGATCAGCTGCTGGAGGTGCAGCGGCGCGGTGAGCACGTCCTCGATGAACTGCAACACATAGACCATCGAAGCGAACACGGCGCCGTACTGCGCGCCGTCTGACACGAGTTCGACCGGTGCGTAGATCAGCAGCGCGATCACGCCGACGAAGATCACGGCGTAGTTCATCGTCTCGAGATCGGACAGCTTCACCCGCCACCGCATGAGGCTGCGGAAGTGGCCCAGGATCACCGGCGCGCTGGCGGTTTCGATCGAGTGCACCTGACGTTCGAGCTCGTCGTTGAAGCCGCGGTGTAACGAGGTGTTCCGGCGCGCGGTGGCGGCGTAGACGACGGCGACGAGCACGATCAGACCGAGTGCGGCTGCCCCGACGCCGACATCGGTGGCGAAGAGGATGAGGATCGTGCCGCCGATCGAGATCGCCGATCCGATGATCATCGGCATCGACTCCTCCATGAACTCGACGAACTCGACGAGCAGCGTCGAGCGCGCCGAGATCGTCGACACCGGCGCGCCGGCCGACTGCTCTCGCTCGACCATTTCGGTGGCGATCGTGCGATACATCGACGAGTAGGCCCGGGTGTCGAAAAACCGTCGGGCGGAGGCGATCACCAGCGCCACGGTGGTCAGGGTGGCGAGGCCGATGAGCCCGGCGTAGTCGTCGTCGATCAGCCCGTCGATCGTCCACCCGAGAAACAGTGGGAACAGCAGGAACGCCACCGATTCGAGCACGACCAGTGCGAGCGTTCCGGCGACGCGCCAACGGAAACGACGAGCGAGTGCCCCGACGCTCACAGGTCGGACGGGCTGCGCCGGTAGATTGTCCATTTGTATAATCTATCGCTGATGCCGCGGCCCGACATCAGTGATCAGCGACGTGGAGAGATCATCGACGCCTTCGCGTCGTGCGTCACGGAGCTGGGCCTCGACGCGTCGACGTTGCAGCGGGTGGCCGATCGTGCGGGCGTGCACAAGAGCATCATCCGCCACTACGTCGGCAGTCGCGACGACCTCGTGACCGCCCTCGTCGGTCGGTCGCTCGATCGATACCGCGCCGCGTCCGACGCCGCGCTGGCCGGGGCCGGCGACAACCCGCGCCGCCGTCTCGATGCGTACATCGACTCGCTGTTCATCGATGAGGACCCATATGAAGGTGCGTTGTTCAGTGCGCTGACCCGCCAGGGTTCCCCTCACCGTGAGGCGGGGGCGTACGTCGACGAGCAGCTCCGCCGCGAGGGCGCACGGCTCGTCGGGCTATTGGCTGCGGCGTATCCCGATGCGGCCCGCGACGTACTCGCGGTGATCGCCGACGGCATCGGCGCGATGTCGCTCGCGGCCAGCGAATCGATGGGCGCAACGCCCGCGGAAGCCGACCGATTACGCCTGGCCAGCCATCGTCTTGCGGCGACCGCTGTGGGCTAGGCGATCAACGAGACTCGTTGTTTCGATTTTGGGGTGGCGTTCAGGCTGCGCAGAGGTGGCGGTTCGTACGATCGCTGCATGAAACGGCCCATCTCCCTCCTCGTTCTCGCCTGCGGATCCGTTGTGCTCGCCGCGTGCGGCGGCGCAGCGACGAGCAGTACCCCATCGGCAGGATCCCAGGCGGCTGACGCCGTCGTCGACGATGGCGCCGCGCTCGGCTTTGCGGATCTCGACGGCGATGACGTCGCCGAAGACGTCAGCGATGACGTCGGCGGCGACGACGCCAGCGCGAGCGACCTCGATGGCGCAGACGACGACGCGTCCGGCGACGACATGGCAACGTTCGCCACGCCGATCGGCGCGGCGGGAGTCGTGGAACTCGCGGTGTCCGGTGACTCGGTAGCGCTGATCGATGTGCAGCTCAGCGACGGATGGGACGAGACGAACCGCTCGACGAGCGACGGCGAGATCGAGCTCGACCTGCGATCGGCGACCACCTCGATCGACGTCGATGCCGAGATCGAGTCGAACACCGTGCTCGAGGTCGAGGTCGACACCGAGTGGCAGATGGCGGCTGGCGCCTACATCGAGTCGACGATCGCCGGCGACGTCACGCTCGTGTTCGATGGCGACGCAGTGACCGTCGCGGCGATCGACCTGGTCGACGGCTGGACCGTCACTGGGCAGAGCGGCGACGACGACGAGATCACGGTGACGCTCACTCATGCATCGAGCGGCGACACGGTGCGTATCGACGCCGAGTTCGACGACGGGCGCGGCGACATCGACACCCGGACGCGTATCACCATCGCCGGGTGACACCCGCTCCGTAGAGTGGCCGGGAGATGAGCGACTCCCGACTGTTCGACGAGCCGATCGACGCCGACGAGATTCCGCACCCCGCTGAGACCGCCGATGCGGCCGCAGCGGCACGCGGGCCGTCACCTTTTCGTGAGGGCCTCAACCCCGATCAGCTCGACGCGGTGGTGCACGAGGGCGGGCCGCTCCTCGTGGTTGCCGGTGCCGGGTCGGGGAAGACGCGGGTGCTGACCCATCGCATCGCCAACTTGGTCCACGAAGGCGTGCCGCCGTCGAAGATCCTGGCGATCACCTTCACCAACAAAGCCGCGGCCGAGATGCGCGAGCGACTCGTGGAGTTGGTCGGCCCTGCGGTGCGGGCGATGTGGGTGTCGACATTCCACTCGGCGTGCGTGCGCATCTTGCGGGCCAACGGCGAGTTGCTCGGGTACCCACGCCAGTTCTCGATCTACGACGCCGCCGACGCCAACCGGCTGACCGGCTATGTGATCCGCGACCTCGCCCTCGACCCGAAACGCTTCGCGCCGCGCGCGGTGCATGCGCGGATCAGCTTGTGGAAGAACGAGCTGGTTCTGCCCGCGCAGGCCACCGCCGAGGCCGGCAACATCTTCGAGCGCAAGCACGCCGAGATCTACACCGAGTACCAAGCCCGGCTCCTCAAGGCCGGTGCGATGGACTTCGACGACCTGCTGGTCAACGCGGTCCGCCTGTTCCGTGAACACGGCGACGTGCTCGAGCACTACCGCCAGCGGTTCGCCCACATCTGTGTCGACGAGTACCAAGACACCAACAAGGCGCAGAACGATCTGGTGCTCCTGCTCGCCGGCGGCCATCGCAACGTGTGCGTCGTGGGTGACACGGATCAATGCCTTCCCCCGGGAACGATGATCGCCACGCCGGGCGGGCACCAGCCGATCGAGTCCCTTGCGGTCGGCGACGAAGTCGTCGGGGCATCTGGGCAGGCGACACCCCATCCGGCCCGGGTGACCTACGTCCACGAGGGCCGATATCAGGGTGACATCGTCACGGTCGGGACCGATGCGTCAACGGTCACGGCGACGCCCGAGCATCTGATCCCCGCACGCCTCGTGCCTCAACCGGGGCGGCATCTGGTGTACCTCATGTATCGCGCCGACCGCGGATGGCGGGTCGGACGTACGACCGGTGCGCGCCCGAGTCGGGCGGGGCACGTGCAGCACGGTCTGTTCGTGCGATCGAACCAGGAACACGCAGACGCGATCTGGGTCCTGCATGTCTGCGACTCACTCGCGGAGGCGGCCTACTTCGAGGCCATTTACGCCGCGACGTACGGTCTGCCGACGGCCTGTTTCCACGCCCAGGGTCGGGCGCTCGCAATGGACGACGAGCAGCTCAGCCGGTTGTACGACCGCCTCGACACCGAGCAGGGTGCCAAGGCCTTGATGGCCGATCTCCAGCTCAGCGAGGAATTCCCACACCATCGCCCGCAGAACGGTGCACGTCGCCAGGTGGTCAACCTCACGATGTTCTCCGATCGGCGAACAGCGATCGGATACCACCGCGTCCAGTGGTCATCGAACCGCCAGGACGTGATCGACCGACTGCAGTCGGCGGGGGTGAAGTTGCGGGCCAGCAAGCACCGGTCGCTGCGCTACGAGACGTCGTGGAAGGACTATCGCCGTGCCCTCGCCGACGCACAGCGGATCTCTGCACTCGGTGGGCTCGCCATTCGTCGTCGACTCGCGCTCGATGGCGTGACCTACGACCTCATGCCCGCAGCGCACCTGACCCCCGGGATGGAGGTGCTGTTGCTTGACGAGTCCGCTGATGAACCGAAGTGGGTTACTGCCACGGTGGACAGCACCGAGCGGCAGCCCTACGACGGGCCGGTGTACGACCTCGAAGTCGACCGGTGCCACACGTACTCGGCCAACGGAATGCTCGTGCACAACAGCGTCTACGCCTTCCGCGGCGCCGACTTCCGCAACATTCTCGAGTTCGAAGACGCCTTCCCCGACGTCACCACGATCGTGCTCGACCAGAACTACCGCAGCACGCAGACCATCCTCGACGCCGCCAACGCGGTGATCGACCACAACCAGGAGCGCAAGCCGAAGTCGCTGTGGACCGATGGCGACAAGGGCGATCGGATCGTGCGCTACTTCGCCGACGACGAAGGCGATGAAGCGACCTTCGTCGCCTCCACTGCACGCCAGCTGCAACGCGACGATGCGATCAACTGGCGCGAGATGGCGGTGCTGTACCGCACCAACGCGCAGAGCCGTGTGATCGAAGAAGCGTTCATGCGCGTCGGTGTGCCCTACAAGGTGGTCGGCGGCACTCGGTTCTACGACCGCCGCGAGGTGAAAGACGCCATGGCCTATCTGCGTGCGGTGGTCAACCCGGCCGACGAGGTCAGCGTGAAGCGGGTGCTCAACGTGCCCAAGCGCGGCGTGGGCGACGCCAGCGTGGCCAAGCTCGACGACTTCGCTGCGGCCAATGGGCTCGCCTTCGCCGATGCGCTGCGGCGGGCCGACGAGGCCGGAGTGAGTGGCCCGGCAGTCCGTGGCATCGCCTCGTTCGTCGAGCTGCTCGACACGCTCGATGCGGTCGCCGCCGACCCCGACCAGGGCCCCGCCGACGTGCTGCAGGGTGCCCTCGATGGCTCGGGCTATCTCGCCGAACTCGAAGCCGAAGACACCGTCGAGTCGCACGGCCGAGTGGAGAACCTCGGCGAGCTCGTTGGGTCGGCGCGCGAGTTCACCGTGATCGACGAGTTCCTCGAGCAGGTGTCGCTCGTGGCCGACACCGACGAGTTGCCCGACGGCGAGGTCGACGACGAAGTGGTGCTGATGACGTTGCACTCGGCCAAGGGCCTCGAGTTTCCCGTGGTGTTTCTGATCGGCGTGGAAGAGGGTGTGTTCCCGCACATCCGGGCGCTCACCGAGCCGGCCGAGATGGAGGAGGAGCGACGTCTCGCCTACGTCGGCATCACCCGGGCGATGCACCGGCTGTACATGAGCCATGCGTGGAGCCGGCAGTTGTTCGGGTCCACCCAGTACAACCCGCCGTCGCGATTCTTCGACGAGATCCCCGAGCAGCTCGTCGACACGATGGGCAACCAGTCGGGGCGCACCAGCTACGGCCGTCAGAGCTATCGATCGCGCGACAGCGACCCGCCGCCGTACCGTCGTGGTCGCGTCGGTTCGCGCGACATCAACGCCGACGTGCAGCGCGATCGCGAGTCGGCACACCGTGAGCGCGTGGTCGACGCCGCCATCCGGGCCGGATCATCGAAGAGCCCCGAGCCATCGAACTCCCAAGAGCTTGGGCTGCGCGTCGGTGACGACGTGGAGCACCCGGCATTCGGCGAGGGCGTGATCATCGACATCACGGGTGAGGGTGACAAGGCCGAAGCCACGGTGAACTTCGCCGGAGTAGGGAGCAAACACCTCGCACTGGCGTGGGCACCGCTCAAGCGGAGAGGGTAAAGAAGCGGTAGGGCCCAACGACCCCTGCCCGCACGAGCTCGGTCTGGCAGACTGCGCAGGATGAAGGCTGCACTGCTCATCGAGAGCCTCACCGGCAACACGTGGACCGCCGCGGAGAAGGTCGCCACGTTGCTGGCGCAGGAGCGGTGGACGATCACCGGCCTGTCGAAGGTGAAGCAGCCCGACTATCAGTCGATCCAAGACGCCGAGCTGATCCTCGTCGGCACGTGGGTGCACGGCGCGTTCATCTTCGGCCAGGCCCCGTGGGCGCTGTCGAACATCTCCAACCTCCCGGCGATGCGCGGCAAACGGGCAGCCGGGTTCTGCACGTTCGCCCTCGACCCGGGCAAGTCGCTCGACAAGCTCGATCAGGCGCTCGGCGACACCGGCGCCTACGTGATCGGCGGGCTGGCCATGAGTCGCAGCAAGCTCGACGAGCACAGCGAAGTGTTCGCCGAACGTCTCGTCGAGGCGATGGCCACCGCCCCGCCGCTCAGCTGACGGTGCCCTTTCGGTGAGCGAACCGGCTCCCTGTGGGCCGTTTCCCTCACCGCAGGCGGTGTGAGTCGCGCGTTGGTGAGCGAGTCGGCTCCCTGTGGGCCGTTTCCCTCACCGGAGGGTTGTCGGTCCTGCGCCGAGGGGCGGGACACTGCGCAACGACTCAACCGGTGGTGGTCGGTGTCACGACCGCTGCGAGGTCGATGTACAGCGTCTCTTGGTTCTCGACGACCGGGTTCACGCCAGACGCCGGCGGAGAGAGCTCCGACACGTCGAGCTCCACCCCGTTGCAGTCGATGAATTGCGCCGTGCCCTCGATCTGGTCGACCGCACAGGCGGGGTCGCCGCCCGCCGGATAGGCGTAGAACACCCGCCACCCCGTCGTGGGGTCGGCGTCGTCGTGGTCGAGGACGATCGTGCGCTCGCCCGTGGTGGTGGCCAGCCCGGCGAAGATGATCGGGCCGTCTTCTTCGACGATGCGGGCGACCGTTTGCACCGAACCGACGAGCAGGCGTTCGGGAGCCAGCCGCTCGCTCGTTTCGACGCTGCCGCGTGACAAGAACGCGGCCATCCCCCACAGGAACAGGGCGATCAGCGCGAGCACCCCAATTCCAGCAACAACCGGCACGACAGCGCGTGCCAGCGGCGACCGCAACCGGGGACCGCGCGGCGGTGGTGTCGACACGTCCGACAGTGTGCCGGGACAGACGACCGATACGGGTCGCAGTGACCTTTTCGCACGCTCGTGTTGCATTGCGTAGGGTGAGCAATTCGTGAAGCGCCCTTACCGGATCGTTGTCGCCAAACCAGGTCTCGACGGTCATGATCGAGGCGCCAAAACCATCACCCGCGCACTGCGCGACCACGGCTTCGAAGTGATCTACACCGGGCTCCATCAAACCCCGGAACAGATCGCCGAAACCGTGTTGCAAGAAGATGCCGACGGGATCGGGTTGTCGCTGCTGTCGGGAGCCCACCTCACGCTGTTCCCCCGCGTGATGGAGGAACTGCGCAACCGCGACTTGGGCGACGTGCTGGTGTTTGGCGGGGGAGTGATTCCCGACGCCGACGCGCGAGAGCTGCGTGAACAAGGTGTCGCTGAGATCTTCGGGCCCGGGTCGTCGCTGAAAGCGATCGGGACGTGGCTCGAGGAGCAACTCGACGAGCGCGAGAACGAGGCGCCCAGCGCCTGAGAAAGGACCGCGAATGGATCTGTTCGAGTACCAGGGCAAGCAGTACTTTGCCCGCTTCGACATCCCGGTCAGCCCAGGTGGGCCGGCCGACACCGTCGACGAGGCGGTGAAGGAGGCCAACCAGGCCGGCTACCCGGTCGTGGTCAAGGCGCAGGTGCAGGTCGGCGGCCGCGGCAAGGCCGGTGGCATCAAGCTGGCCGACAACGAAGCCGAGGTGCGCGAACACGCCGGCAACATCTTGGGCATGGACATCAAGGGCCACGTCGTGAACCGGCTGTGGATCGAGAAGGCCTCCGACATCGACGACGAGTACTACGCCAGCTTCACGTTGGATCGTGCGGCGAAGAAGCACCTGCTGATGCTCTCGGCCGAGGGTGGTGTGGAGATCGAGACGGTCGCCGAAGAGAATCCCGACGCCATCGTCAAGCTGCACATCGATCCCGTCGACGGGCTCGACCTCGAGGTGGCCCGACAGGCCTGCGTGAAGGCGAAGCTCCCCGACAAGGCCGTCGACGGCGCTGCCGACATCCTCGTCAAGCTGTATCGCTGCTACACCGAAGGTGACTGCGACCTCGCCGAGATCAACCCGTTGATCCTCAAGCCGACCGGCGAGGTGCACGCGCTCGACGCCAAGGTGACCCTCGACGACTCCGCGGCGTACCGGCATCCCGAGTGGGAGGCGTTCGCCGCCACCGAAGTGCTCGACGATCGCGAACAGATGGCCAAAGAGAAGGGCCTGCAGTACATCGGCCTGGAAGGATCGGTGGGGATCATCGCCAACGGCGCCGGTCTCGCCATGTCGACGCTCGACGTCGTCAACCAGGTGGGCGGTACCGCAGCCAACTTCCTCGACATCGGTGGCGGCGCAAACGCCGACGTGATGGCGGGGGCACTCGAGGTGATCAACTTCGACGAGAACGTCGAGTCGATCCTGATCAACATATTCGGCGGCATCACCCGCGGCGAGGAGGTGGCCAAGGGCATCGTGGAAGCGATGGGCCGGGTCGACCTGCGCGCCCCGATCGTGATCCGCCTCGACGGCACCAACGCCGAAGAGGGCCGCCAGATCCTCGCCGACGCGGGGATCCCCGCCGACAAGCTTCGTTCCGAGCCCACGATGCTCGAAGCCGCGCTCGCCGCCGTCTCCATCGCCAACGCCTGAGAGGACCGACAATGGCCATTTTCGTCAACGAGAACACCAAGGTCGTCGTCCAAGGCCTCACCGGAGGCCAAGGGCGTTACCACGGATTGCGCAACCGCGACTACGGCACCAACGTGGTCGCCGGCGTCACCCCGGGCAAGGGCGGACAAGACGTCGACGGCATCCCCGTCTTCAACTCGGTGACCGAGGCCGTCGAGGCCACCGGGGCCGATGCATCGTTCGTCGCCGTCCCGCCGAAGTTCGCGTCCGGCGCCATCATCGAAGCGGCCGAGGCGGGGATCGCCTTCGTCGTGTGCATCACCGAGGGCATTCCCGCCCAAGACGAGGCGATGACCTACAACCTCTTGGTGCGCAATCACCCGGGCACCCGACTGCTCGGCCCCAACTGCCCCGGCGTGATCTCGCCAGGTAAGTGCAACATCGGCATCACCGCAGGCGAGATCGCCCAGAACCCCACCGCCGACGGCCCCAACGTGGGCATCGTCAGCCGGTCGGGCACGCTCACGTACCAGGCCCTGTACGAGCTGAAGCAAGCCGGCATCGGCGTGTCGACCTGTGTCGGCATCGGCGGCGACCCGGTGCCCGGCACCAACTTCATCGACTGTCTCGAGCGGTTCCAGTCCGACCCCGAGACCCACGCGATCATGATGATCGGCGAGATCGGCGGCTCAGCCGAAGAAGAGGCCGCGGCCTTCGTCGACGCCAACGTGACCAAGCCGATGGCCGCCTACATCGCCGGTGTCACCGCGCCGCCCGGAAAGAAAATGGGCCATGCCGGCGCCATCGTCTCCGGCGGAAAAGGCACCGCCCAGGGCAAGATGCTCGCCCTCAGCGAAGCCGGCGTGAAGGTCGGCGTGAACCCGACCGAAGCTGGCGAGCTCATGACCGAGATCATCCGCGAACTGTCTTGATCTGCTCGGCCTTACGGCACGTCTGAGCACTTCACCTCTGGACGGCCTCGCGCCAGGCGTGGTCGCTGGCGCTCCCTGCGCCGGTTGTGACGACGTGCTCGGCCTTACCTCAGGTCTGAGCACTCCACGGTCGGACGGCCTCGCGCCAGGCGTGGTCGCTGGCGCTCCCCATGCCGGCCGTGGCTAGCGTCGGCGCATGATTGCCGACCCGACAACCGACGCAGTCAAGTGAGCGCCATGGGCGCGAACACGGGAGGCGAGGGGAAGCCCGCACGGGCGTCCGAGCCTGAACAGAACGGCTACTTCGACACATCGGGGTGGGATCCAGCCGATGTGCTGTCGGGCGGTGCACGGATGATCCCGATCGAGACTCCGGTCGGAGGTTTCTGTGTGTGGACCAAACGCGTCGGCACCAATCCCGATCTCAAGGTGCTCTTGCTCCATGGCGGGCCGGGCGCGACGAGCGAGCTGTACGAAGGGTTCGACACGCAGTTCCCGCGTGCCGGGATCGAGTACTACCACTACGACCAGCTGGGATCGTTCCGCAGCGATCAGCCCGACGATCTCTCGCTGTGGGAACTCGATCGCTTCGTCGACGAGGTCGAGCAGGTGCGACTTGCGCTCGGTCTCGGTCGGGACAACTTCGTGCTCTTTGGACAGTCGTGGGGCGGGCTACTGGCCATCGAGTATGCGCTCCGCTACCAACGGCATCTGAAGGGAATCGTGGTGTCGAACATGATGTCGAGTGTCCCGCTCTACAACCGCTACGCCCGCGACGTCCTGATGCCCACCATCGACCCCGTGGCGCTCGCCGAGATCAAGCGCCTGGAAGCCGAGGGAGCGACCAGCGATCCGCGATACGAAGCGTTGCTCCTGGAGCATCACTACCGCTTCCACGTGTGCCGTCTTCCGCTCGACGAGTGGCCCGAACCAACGCGGCGGGCGTTCGCCCACATCAACCACACGATCTACGAGCACATGCAGGGGCCGAGCGAACTCGGCCTGTCGGGAACGTTGGAGACCTGGGATCGATCAGCCGACCTCTCCGAGATCGACGTGCCCGCGCTTGTGATCGGTGCAACACACGACACCATGGATCCGACGCACATGCGGTGGATGGCCGACCAACTCCCGCAGGGAACGTACCTGCACTGTCCGAATGGCAGTCATCTGGCTCAGTTCGACGACCCGGACCACTACTGGCCAGGCGTGATCGGCTTTCTCAGGTCGCTCTGAACGAACGACCCGAAACAGGGTCTCAGCTGTCGCTGCTGGGGGCGGCCGGCGGCGGCGGGGGAGGGGTGTCGCCGCCATCGTCGCTACCAGAGAAACTCTGCTTCATCTTGTCCATGTTGGTGAGGTCCTTGATGTCGCCACCAGAAGCCTGGAACCCCATGAACGCTCCGGCGACCGAGATGGCCGACCAGATCAGTGCACCCCACATGCCGATGCCGCGGTCGCCGTCGACTCCGAACCCGAGGTCGCGGCCGCCGAGGATGATCTGGATGATCATCAGCAACGTGGCCAGTCCTGCAGCCAGGAGGAAGATGATGCCCCATGGCTGGCTTTCCGGGAGTCGTCCGCCGGCACGCAAGAACGCCAGCACACCCACGGCAACCACGAGGATCCATGCGATCCCGCCAGTGAGGAAGTAGTTGAAGGGACCGTCGCCGCCCGCGCTTTGCCCGAACGCCGAAACCGTCGTCCAATCGAGGACGAAGCCGAGGATGAGCATTGCTGCACCGCCCCCGACCATCAGCCAGTCCGACGTCTTGAAGTTGCTGAAGTCCACTGTGTTTCCCTCCCGGGGTGAGTTCCCTCGTTCCAGCCGCCGACCGTAGTGCGTCGACGCGCGGCGTGACGCGAATGTCACACAAGCGCGCGGTTGCCGAGCCGCCGTTGGGTACGGTCGCAGCGTGCCGACCGCATTGCTCTCCGTCTACGACAAGTCCGGAATCGCCGAGTTCGCTGCCGAGCTGTCCACGCTCGGGTGGTCGCTCGTATCGAGCGGTGGCACCGCGCGGGCGATCGCCGACGCCGGGGTGGAGGTCACCGACGTCGTCGAACTCACCGGTGTGCCTGCGATCCTCGGGCATCGCGTGGTGACGCTGCACCCGAAAGTGCACGGTGGGATCCTGGCCAACACCGACGACGCAGAACATCGCGCCGATATGGAGGCGTACGGCATCGAGCCGATCGACCTCGTGGTTGGCAACCTGTACCCGTTCTCGTCCGATCCGAGCATCGAGTTGATCGACATCGGTGGCCCGGCGATGGTGCGCGCGGCGGCCAAGAACCACGATCGCGTCGGGATCATCGTCGACCCGGCCGACTACACCCCCGTGCTCGACGAGCTGCGGGATGCGGGCGCGCTGAGCGCGGCCACGCGTCGGCGGCTGGCGCGCAGCGCCTTCGCCCACACGGCGGCCTACGACGCGGCGATCGTCACCTGGTTCGACGAAACGGCCGAGACGCTCGACGCAGAGGACCCCAGCGAGACAGAGGACACCAGCGACACCGCTGCGTCCGCGCTGCCGGCGTCGCTGCACTTCGCGCTGGAGAACGTGCAACCGCTGCGGTATGGCGAGAACCCGCACCAGGCCGGAGCGCGGTACCGGCAGGTCGGGGCGACCGGTTGGTGGGACTCGATGACCCAGCACGGCGGCAAGGCGCTCAGCTACCTGAACGTGTTCGACACCGAAGCGGCGTGGCGACTCGTGAACCGCTTCGACGATCCCGCCTGCGTGGTGGTCAAGCACGCCAACCCGTGTGGCGTGGCCGTCGCCGACAACGCCACCGACGCCTACGTGCGCGCCAACGCGTGCGACCCGGTGAGCGCCTTCGGCGGCATCGTGGCCATCAACCGAGCGGTGCCGGCGTCGTTGGCCACCGCCCTCACCGAGGTGTTCACCGAGGTGGTCGTGGCGCCGTCGTTCGACGATGACGCGCTGGAGATCCTCGCTTCCAAGAAGAACCTGCGCGTGATCTCGGCGAACCCGCCTTCGGCGCTGCCCTTCGACGTTCGCCCCGTCGACGGCGGCTTGCTGGTGCAGCACCCCGACCTGGTTGCCGGACGATCCGCCGAGTGGCGGGTGGTCACCGACGTTGCTCCGACCGACGACCAGTGGGCCGAGTTGGAGTTCGCTTGGCAGGTCTGCGCCGCGGTGAGCTCCAACGCCATCGTGTACACAAAGGATCTCCAGGCGTTCGGCATCGGCGCCGGACAACAGAACCGGCTCGACTCGGCCCGCATTGCCGCGGAGCGCGCCGACGGCCGCGCCGCGGGCGGCGCCTGCGCCAGCGATGCCTTCTTCCCGTTCCGCGACGGACTCGACGCAGCTCACGCTGCGGGCGTGGCTGCGGTGATCCAGCCGGGCGGGTCCGTACGCGACGAGGAAGTGATCAACGCCGCCAACGAACACGGCATCGCCATGGTGTTCACCGGCCAACGCCACTTCCGGCACTGAAACAACTGGCTCGGCCTGACGGCACGTCTGAGCACCGCACGTCTGGACGGCCGAGCGCCAGGCGGGCTCCCTGGCGGTCGCGCCGCCGGCCGTGACAACGTGCTCGGCCTTACTGAGAGTCTGAGCACGTCAGTCTTGGACGGCCGAGCGCCAGGCGGGCTCCCTGGCGGTCGCGCCGCCGGCCTTGCCGGACCGCGTGCTCGGGTTTGCCTGGCGTTCTGTGCGCGAGCCCCGCGGATAGGTTGGGGTGGGTATGGCTCGAATTGCGGAACGGCTGGCCGGTGGGCCGACGGTCTCGTTCGAGTTCTTCCCTCCGAAGACTGCAGGTGCGCAGCTCACGCTGGGACGTACCGTCGCCGCGCTCGAGCCGATGAAGCCAGACTTCGTCAGCGTCACCTATGGCGCTGGCGGCTCCGACCGCCATCGCACGGGCGACGTCGTCACGTGGATGCGACGCGAGACCGGCCTCGAACCGATGGCGCACCTCACGTGCGTCGGGCATCGCCGCGACGAAGTGGCCTCGCTGCTCGTCGAGTACCGCCGCATGGGCGTCGAGAACATCTTGGCCCTGGGCGGCGACCCGCCCAAGGACGGCGACGGGGCGGGCGACTATCGCTTCGCCAGTGACCTCATCGCCGACGTCGCCGCGCCCGGCTGTTTCTCCGTCGGCGTCGCCGCGCACCCCGAGGTGCATCCCCGATCACCCGATCGAGCGACCGATCGGCGCCACCTCGCCGACAAGCTCGACGCCGCCGACTTCGCCATCACCCAGTTCTTCTTCGACGTCGAGCACTACGTGCGGCTGGTCGACGAACTCGCCGACCTCGGCGTCGACAAACCCATCGTTCCCGGGGTGATGCCGATCGCCAATCTCGCGCCGATCGAGCGGATGGCGGCGATGAACGGCACGGAGATCCCCGACTGGCTGCGCGACCGGATCGCGGCCGCCGACGACCAACACGAAGTCGCCCACATCGGCACCGAGGTGGCGATCGAGCTCTCCGGCCAGTTGCTCGACGCGGGCGCGCCGGGCATCCACCTCTATACGCTCAACCGTCCGGACGCCGCGCAACAGGTATGCGCTGCGCTCGATCTCCGCCCCGACTGATGCCCCCCGACGCCACCACGAGCGACACCATCGCCGGCGACACCTCCGCGGCCCCCACGTGGACGACGCGCGAGAAGGTCGGCGGCATGCCCCGGCCAGCGGCGGCGACGCGCCCCGACATCAGTCGCGTGCCGTACTTGCCCGGCCTCGACGGCATGCGTGCCCTCGCCGTGGTCGCGGTGATGGTGTACCACGCCAACTCGAGCTGGCTGAAGGGTGGCTTTCTCGGCGTCGAAGTGTTCTTCGTGATCTCGGGCTACTTGATCACCCTGCTGCTCGTCGCCGAGAAGGAGCGTTCCGATCGCGTCGACATGAAGCAGTTCTGGATCCGACGCGCCCGGCGTCTGCTCCCGGCGCTCTTCCTGATGATCACGTTGTTGACCATCTGGACGGCGCTGTTCGAACGCGACGCCCTCGGCAAGCTGCGCGGCGACGTCGTGGCCGCGTTCTTCTACGTGTCGAACTGGTACCAGATCTTCACCGGCGCCGGATACACCGCGCCGAACGACTTCGCCCCACTCCGCCACCTGTGGAGCCTGGCGGTCGAGGAGCAGTTCTACCTCGTGTGGCCTCTGGTGATGGTGCTCGTGCTGCGGGCGGGCAGCCGCGGTGTCACCACGATGGCTCGCTGGTTCTTCCTCGCTGCGGTGGCAATCACGGTGCTGATGGCCGTGCTCTACCAGCCCGGCCCGATTCGCACCCCCGAGCTCACCCCCGACCAGTACTGGAACGTGTTCGGGCGGGAGATCTCCAAGGTCGACACGTTGTACCTCTCCACCATCACGCGTGCAGGAGGGCTGCTCCTCGGAGCGGCGTTCGCATTGGTGTGGCGACCCGTCGCCGTAATGCGCGGGCCGTTGCGTACGAAAGGTCGCATGCTCGACGGGTTCGCGCTCGTCGGTTTCGTCGGGCTGGCCGCAATGTGCGTGTACGTCGGGCTCGTCGACATCGACGGTGCCGACCCGTGGCTGTTCCGCGGTGGCTTCTTCGTCGCCTCGTTGCTGACGCTGATGATGATCGCCGCCGTCACCCATCAGCACGCACTCACCAGCAAGGTGTTGAGCATCCCGCTGCTGCTGTGGATCGGCACCCGGTCGTACGGGCTGTACCTGTACCACTGGCCGATCTATCAGCTCATCCGCAACATCGCCGGCAAGCCGTTGGCGTTCCACGAGTTCGCGCTGGCGATGGTGGCCACCGCGATCATCACCGAGTTGTCGTATCGCTACGTGGAAACTCCGATTCGCAAGGGCGCGATCGGCTCGATGTGGGCGCGTGTTCGTGACCCGCGGCACCCGTCGCGGCGCGGTGCAGTGCTCACCGGCGCGGCGGTGGGCACCGCGCTGGCGGTGTTCGCGGGCGCCAGCTTGGCGACCGCCGAGCTGAAGCAGAACGACGTTGCCCAGTCGCTCGGCGAGGGTTCGGAGGCGACGTGTGACGTGGTCAACGATCCGACCTGCGGTGCGGTCGTCGACCCCGAGCCGACCGAGGACGGTGCGCCGTCGGTCGACGGCGCAACGGGCGACACCGTGATCGTCGAGACACCCGGTACCGGATCGGTCGTGGTGACCGACGAGACCACCCCCGACGGCAGCGCCGTCGTCGTCCCCGAGACCACCGCACCACCGGCACCGGCGACCACCGCGGCGCAACCGGCGAGCATCTCCCGACTGGCGATCGGCGATTCGGTGATGCTCGGCGCAGCGCCGGCCCTGCGTGAGATCGGCTTCACGGTCGACGCCACCGAGAGCCGGGCGTTCATCAACGGGCTCGATGCCGTGCTGACGCTGGAACAGCAAGGGCGGCTCGGCGACACGGTGGTGATCCATCTGGGTACCAACGGTCCGATCTCGCAAGGCGACATGGATCGCATGATGAGCGCCCTGTCGGGCGTACCCAATGTGCTGCTCGTGCTCAACAGCTTGCCAGCCAGCTACAACTACACCGACGACAACAACGCGTTGATCATCAACGCCGCCGCGGCCAATCCCAACGTTTCGCCGTTGTACTGGAACGACCTCGTTAACACCTGTCCCGGCAGCTGTCTGTACGACGATCAGATCCACCTCCGCCCCGACGGCCAGCAGTACTACGCCGACCTCGTCGCCAACGCCCTCGGGCTATAAGGATTGGTCCGCCCTTACGTCACGCCGGTGATACGAGGGGTTGGACGGGCGGACCGCCAGCAGGGCTCCCTGGCGGTCGCACCTGCGGCCATGGCGATTGGGTCCGCCCTTACGTCACGCCGGTGATACGAGGCGTTGGACGGGCGGACCGCCAGCAGGGCTCCCTGGCGGTCGCACCTGCGGCCATGTGACTTGACCGTCGCGACTTGACCACCACGACTTGACCAAGGCGTGACACCGATTCGCGGTTGCGGTCGGTGATACTTGAATCCGCCATGGCGACGCTCGCCCCGCCGCAAGGTCAGCCGGTCGCGCCCGGCCTCGATACCGGGATCAGCCGCGTCCCGTATCTGCCCGGTCTCGACGGCATGCGCGCCCTCGCGGTGGTGGCCGTCATGGTGTACCACGCCAACGCGGCCTGGCTGCCCGGCGGATTCCTCGGCGTCGAGATGTTCTTCGTCATCTCGGGCTACCTGATCACGCTGCTGCTCGTCGCCGAACGCGAACGCACCTACCGCATCTCGTTGCGCGACTTCTGGGTCCGGCGCGCCCGTCGTTTGCTTCCCGCGGTGATGGCGATGATGGCCCTGGTCGTGGTGTGGACCGCGCTGTTCGAACGCGACGCGCTCGGCCAGCTGCGCGGCGATGTGATCTCGAGCACGTTCTACGTGACGAACTGGTACCAGATCTGGACTGGCCTCGGGTACACCGCCGCAGGCGACTTTGCGCCGCTGCGTCACCTGTGGAGCCTCGCGGTCGAAGAGCAGTTCTACCTCGTGTGGCCGCTGGTTATGGCGCTGCTCCTCGCCCGCTCTGGCACACGGCGGGTCGCTGGCGTGGCCCGCTGGCTGTTCCTCGCCGCAGTGGCTGTCACGGTGATGGTCGCCCTGCTGTTCTACGGCGGTCCGCTCGGCGAGCCCGACGTGAACCCGGAGGCGTATTGGTGGATCGGCGACCGGCCGATCTCCAAGATCGACACGCTGTATCTGTCGACGATCACGCGTGCCGGCGGGCTGCTGCTCGGCGCAGCGTTCGCGCTGGTGTGGCGGCCGTACGCCGTCGCCCGCGGCCCGCTGCGCACCAAGGGCCGCTGGTTCGACGTGCTGGCTCTGATCGGGATGGCGATCTTCGCCTGGATGTGCTGGAACGTGTACCTGGCCACGCCGAGCGGCGCCGATCCGTTCCTGTTCCAGGGTGGCTTCTTCCTGTGCGGCATTGCCACCCTGATGGTGATCGCCGGCGTGACCCACCGCGGCGGTGCGACCGACCGCATTCTCGGCACGCCGGTACTGCGCTGGATCGGTACTCGGTCGTACGGGCTGTACCTGTTCCACTGGCCGATCTACCAGATTATGCGCGGCGTCGCCGGCACGCCGCTCACCGTGCGTGAGTTCGCCACCGCGATGGTGCTCACGGCGCTGATCACCGAGTTGTCGTTCCGACTGATCGAGCGTCCCGTACGTCGGCGGACGTTCGTCGCCGACGCCCGACGCGTCATCGGACGTCTCTCGCCAGGCGGGCGTACTTCGCTGATCAGCGTGTCGATCATCGTCCTGGCACTGCTGCTGTTCGCGGTGGGCTCGCTGGTCGCTGCGCCGGTGAAGCAGAACGCCATCGCTGAGGAGTTCGACGACAACGAGGAGTTCGTGACCGACTTCGGCGAGCTGGGCGACGACGAGGTTCCGGGTGACGAACCGAACGCCCTGTTCGCAGACGACGAGGCAACGACGAACACGTCGTCCCCGGCGACGACCGCCCCGCAGACCACCGTCGCACCAACGACCGTGCCCGCAACCACCGCAGCGCCGACCACAGTGGCCGGCGCACCGGTCGGCTCGACCCCTGCCGACGACGATGCGGCCACTGCGACCACCGCACCGGCAACGACGGCGCCCGCAACCACGACGCCGCCGACCACCGCGCCGCCGACGACGGCGCCACCCACCACCGCCGCGCCGGCTCCGGTACGCCAGCTGGGCGTGGTCGGCAGCCTCGACGCGCTACAACAGCTCGAGATTCAACCGACGCCAGGTGGCTTCCCGCTCATCGCCCTCGGTGACTCGGTCATGCTCGGCGCCGCAGAAGAGCTCGCCGCCCTCGACTTCCGCGTCGACGCTGCCGTCAGCCGGCAGATGAGGGACTTCTTGCCGACCATGGCGTTGATGCGCGACAACGCCACGTATGGGTCGGTGGTGGTCGTGCATCTCGGCACCAACGGTGGATTCAGCCAGGCCACGCTCGACGAGATGCTCGGCTACCTCGTCGACGTGCCCACGGTGATCCTGCTCACCGGTCGCGCGCCGCGCGGCTGGATTGCCGGAAACAACGAGATGATTCGTTCGGCGCCCTTCCGCTACCCGAACGTGAGCGTGATCGATTGGCAGGCAATCTCGGGCGAGTGCCCGGGGAACTGCTTCTACGACGACGACATCCACCTGCGGCCAGACGGTCAGAACTTCTACGCGTCGCTGATGGCCCGCGTGCTCGGGCTGGGGAACTGACCGCGCCCAACCCCCGGTCCCCAACTGACGGTGAATACCGCGCCAGCGAGCGCGTCCGGTCGGCTTGGCCGCCGGGCCGGGCCCGCCTACGCTCGCCGCTATGACCACTCCCGTTCGTGTCGCCGTGACCGGTGCTGCCGGTCAGATCGGCTACAGCCTGTTGTTCCGTATCGCCTCGGGTTCGATGCTCGGGCCCGACACCCCCGTATCGCTCCAGCTGCTCGAGATCACCCCTGCACTCGACGCGCTCAACGGCGTCAAGATGGAACTCGACGACAGCGCGTTCCCCGTACTCGATTCGATCGTGTGCACCGACGACGCCGACGTGGCCTTCGGCGACGCCGACATCGCGTTGCTCGTCGGTGCCATGCCGCGCAAGGCCGGAATGGAGCGCTCCGATCTGCTCGCCGCGAACGGCGGCATCTTCAAGCCGCAAGGCGAAGCGATCTCGCGTTCCGCGTCGAAGGACGTCAAGGTGCTGGTGGTCGGCAACCCGGCCAACACCAACGCGCTCATCGCGCAGCGCAACGCGGCCGATATCGACCCTGCACAGTTCACGGCGATGACCCGTCTCGACCACAACCGGGCGATGAGCCAGCTGGCGCAGCGCACCGGCCAGCCGGTCACGGCGATCAAGCAGATGACGATCTGGGGCAATCACTCCACCACCCAGTTCCCCGATCTGTACCACTGCGAGGTCAACGGACAGAACGCGGCCGACGTCGTCGCCGATCACGAGTGGTACGACTCGACGTTCATTCCCACCGTGGCCAAGCGCGGCGCAGCGATCATCGAGGCGCGTGGTGCGTCGTCGGCTGCCTCGGCCGCCTCGGCTGCCGTCGATCACATCCGCGACTGGGTCAACGGCACGCCCGCCGACGACTGGGTGTCGATGGCGGTGCCGAGCGACGGCAGCTACGGGGTCCCCGAGGGCATCATCTCCTCGTTCCCGTGCCGGTGCAGCGACGGTAAGTGGGAGATCGTGCAGGGTCTCGACATCAACGACTACAGCCGCGGCAAGATCGACGCCAGCGCAGCGGAGCTCGTCAGCGAGCGCGACGCCGTGGCCGAACTCGACCTGATCTAGTTCGACGCCTCAGGAGTCGTCCCGACCTGCTCAGGAGTCGGCGGTCATCGTCACGACCGTGCCGTCGAGCCCCTCGATGGTGAGGGTCGGACCAACCAGGATCATTCCGGGTCCCGTCGACAGCAGGTCGACGAGCCACTGGTCTTGATCCATCAGCGCGGGATCGCAGGCCATCTCGGTCATCGCGAAAGGACCACCGGCGAATTCACCGCCATCGAGGGTGTACGCGCCCGCGATGGTGTTGCAGCCGGCGTTGGCGCTGAGCTGATCGCCGTCGAACGACATCGTCAGCTCGCTGCCGTCGACGAGTGTGTACCCGGTGATGTCGGTGGCCACGAAGGTCTGCCCCGACAGGTTTTCGGCGGTTGCCGGCGTGTCGGCCGGCGGCAGCGTCGAGCCGCCGTCATCGTTCGAATCGGAGTCGTCGCCGCATGCCGCGAGCACGAGTGCGCTCGCGGCGAGCAGACCAAGTGTGCGCCGCATCATGATGATTGGACGCTTCCCGTTACGTCGCGGTTCCAGTGGCTGGCGATCATGAGACCGCCGCTCATGACACTGCGACCTGGCAGGCGATCTCCATCATCTGATCGACGCCGGCCTTGAGCTCGGCGTCGCTGATGCGCTCGGTCGAGCCGTCGTCGCCGAGGAGATCGCTCACGGTCATGATCGCCAGCGACTCGATGCCCTTCACCGCCGCGATCGTGTACAGCATCGACGCCTCCATCTCGACGCCGAGATGGCCGAGACGCTTCCAACGGCCGAACGTGTCGGGATCGGGGTCGTAGAACAGGCCCGACGTGACGATCGAGCCGACATGCACGGTGGTACCCGCCGCACGGCTCGCCTCGGCGGCACGCACGGCGAGGTCGAACGTTGCCGTCGGCGCGTAGCCCTCCATCGCGGCGTAGCGCAGCGGTGTGTTGTCGTCGGTCGACGCCGACACGCCGACGACGGTGTCGCCCATCGCCATCCCGTCTTGTAGGCCACCGCAGGTACCCACTCGGATCAGGCGCGTGGCCCCGAGCATGATCAGCTCCTCGAACACGATGCCCGAACTCGGACAGCCCATCCCCGTGGCCTGCACGCTGATCGGCTTGCCGTCGAACGTGCCGGTGTAGCCGTTCATCCCGCGCTCGGCGTTGACGTGCTCGACGTTGTCGAAGAACGTCTCGGCGATGTAGGTCGCGCGGACCGGGTCGCCCGGGCACAGCACGCTCGGTGCGTAGTGATCGGACTCGGCGCGGATGTGGATGGGCATGAGTCGAGCGTACGGGGCGTCGTCGCTACTTGAGGAACTTGCTCGTCGTGTTGTCGGCGAGCACCTTGCCGCCGGTCTGGCACGTGGGGCAATAGTTCACCGTGTAGCCGGAGTACTCGACCGCCCGCACGGTGTCGCCGCACACCGGGCACGCCTCGCCGGCGCGGCCGTGAACTGCGCCGGGGCGGTCCTTCGACGAGCTCATGTCGTCGCGTGTACGCTCGTAGGCAAGGCCTTCGTCGATCGCCTCGTGGATCGCCGCGGCGATCGTCGCGGCGCCGTCGGGTCCGAGCTTCTTGGTGGTGGCGAACGGCGACACCTGCGCTAAGGCCGCGCTGACCGGGCCGGTGTCAGCCATCCGCACGAACAGGGGCCCGGTCGCCAGTGCAATATTGCCGCCTAGAAGCGCCGCAATCAGCAGCCAGGCATGCGGCTGTTTCAAGCCGCCGCCAGCGTTTTCTTCTCGGGCCTCAACATTTTCCATGCTTGCGCCCTAGCTTCGAAAAGGCCACTTGCCCAATCACAAACTGCAAAGGGAAATGCACAAATGCATGATGCTCTGTTCCAGCCGCTCAAGATGGGCGCGCTCGAAGCCAAGAACCGGATTTTTATGGCGCCGCTCACGCGGGGCCGCGCCGCCAAACCGATGTTCGTTCCGAACGCGCTAATGGGCACTTACTACAAGCAACGCGCCGGCGCGGGCATGATCCTGACCGAAGCGACCGGGATCAGCACCGAAGGCCTCGGCTGGCCGTCCGCTCCCGGGATCTGGAGCGACGAGCAGACTGAGGCTTGGAAGCCGATCGTTGAAGGCGTCCATGAAGCGGGCGGGATGATCGCCATGCAGCTGTGGCACATGGGTCGGATCGTTGCGCCTTACTTCCTTGGCGGCGAGCGTCCGTTCTCAGCCAGTGAGACCAAGGCCCCGGGTGAAGCCCACACTCCCGAAGGCCGTCAGGATTACGCTGTCGCTCGCGCGATGACGCAGGACGACATCAACCGCACTATCGATGATTATCGGCGCGCTGCGGAGAACGCCAAGAAGGCCGGTTTTGACAGCGTGCAACTGCACGGCGCCAATGGCTATCTGGTCGACCAATTCCTGCGCGATGGCACAAATCTGCGCGAAGATGATTATGGTGGCTCACCTGAGAACCGGACCCGCTTTATGCGCGAAGTGCTCGAAGCGATTGTCGACGTCTGGGGCGCTGACAAGGTCGGTATCCGCTTGTCTCCCAATGGCGACAGCCAGGGCACCGATGACAGCAATCCTCCGGCCACCTTCGGCGCCGCCGCCAAAGTGATTGAGGAGATGGGCCTGGCCTATCTTGAGCTGCGCCAGCCCGGACCGGACGGCACCTTTGGCCAGACCGATGTGCCCAAGCAGGATGCGCTGATCCGCTCGATTTACTCAGGCGCGCTGATCCTGAATTCCGATTATGGCGCTGAAGAGGCTGCGGCTGATGTCGAAAGCGGGCGCGCCGATGCGATCAGCTTTGGTCGTCCGTATATCTCCAACCCGGATCTCGAAAAGCGGATCGCCGCTGGCGCTCCGTTCAACCCGAACAAGGATGTGCCCAAGAGCTGGTACTTCCGATCCCCGAAGGCTATGTCGATTACCCGACGCTGGAGGAAGAGCAGGCTGCCGCTAACGCAGCCTGATCATCGGATCACTCCGCCGACGGCGGCGGAGGAGGAATTTCAGGGGCCGGAGCAGCGGGTGCGGCTTCGGCCTCTGGCGTTTCAGCGGCAGGTTCTGCCTCTTCGCTGCCCGCTGAGGCCGGGGCGGTGACCCGCCGCGGCGCCGCAGGCGATTGCGAGCGGAGCTCACCCAGTGGGAGCATCGCATCGCTAATCGAACCGCCAAGGACATCACCAGTCGCGGTCGCGCTGTCATCGCTCTCTTCTGGAACCTCGACTTCTTCGCTGCAGGCCGAAAGAAGCAGGAGGCTGGCGCTGGCCAGCACAGGAAACAGGAGTGTCTTCATCGGCACGCTCTTTGCGCGGCTGCATCCAATGTGGCAAGGAATTCGGCCGAATGAGCGATCAAGGCCTGATCCAATTGCTCATTGGTGACGTCAAGGCCAAGGCGCTTGAGGCTGGTGACGCCAAACTCCTCGATCCCGCACGGAACGATCCCAGTGAAATGCGACAGGTCGGGATCCACATTGATTGAAAAGCCGTGCATCGTGACCCAGCGCCGGACCCGAACGCCGATCGCGCCGATTTTGGCTTCGCGGCCGTCGATGTCCTTGGTCCAAATGCCGACACGGCCTTCGGCGCGCCAGCTCTCGACGCCGAAATCGGAAAGGGCGGCAATCACCCAACCTTCGATCGCATGGACGAAGCACCGCACATCTTTGCCGCGATGGTTGAGGTTGAGCATGACATAGCCGACCCTTTGACCGGGCCCATGATAGGTATAGCGTCCACCTCTGCCCGCTTTGACCACTTCGAAGCGCGGATCGAGCAATTCATCCTCCGCCGCGCTGGTGCCGGCGGTATAGACCGGCGGGTGCTCGAGCATCCAGATCAGCTCATCCGCTTCGCCCGCTGCAATCGCACGATTGCGCAGCTCCATCGCTTCCAGCGCCTCGGTGTATGGCACTTGGCGGGTCTCTCGCTGCCATTCGAGCGGAGCGTCGAGATCATGGATGTGAGCATTGCTTGCCATAGGACATTGCGTGGGGACATTTATCGCGCTTATCAAGGGGCAAACGCACTGAGCCTGCGGGCGCATGAGGGGATCTGCTTTGAAACTGGACACTGGCAAGGCGTGGACGGACGCCGTTGGGTTGATTTCGAACAATCGTGACGCGGTGCTGGCCGTGGCCGGCCTGTTTTTCTTTTTGCCCAGCTTCGCGTTCTATCTGTTGCTACCTGAAGCGATGGTCCCGCAAGAGGCTCCTCCACCCGATAGCGCAGATTTCGGCGTGCTGATGGAAGCTATGCAGGCGCAGATGGCTGAACAACTCGCAAACTATTGGTGGGTCACCCTGATCATCACCTTTGCGCAATGGTTCGGATTGCTGGCACTGATGGCTCTGCTGACCGATAGGGGACGTCCGACCGTCGGCGACGCGATGGGAGTCGGTGGGCGGGGATTGATCCCCTATCTGATTGCTCAGATTCTTCTGGTCCTTGGCATCAGCATTGGTCTGGGCGTGCCGCTTGGGATCTTGGCTGCGGTAGGAGGCGGAATTCTCGGCGCCGTGCTCATTCTGATTGCAATCCCGCTCATGATCTATGTCTTTGTGAAGTTCACGCTGGTCCCGGCGGTGATTGCGATTGAGCAGGAAATGAACCCGATTGCGGCAATCAAGAGATCGTGGAAACTGACCAAGGGCAACAGCTTGCGGCTGTTCTTCTTTCTGTTCTTATTGACCCTCGCCGCCATGGTAATCAGCATTCTGGTCGTCTTGGTCTTCGACGTCATTTTCGCCGCCATGGGCGCGACCGTGCAGCAAATCGGTGGCGGTTTTATCGAAAGCCTGGTCAGCGCGAGTGTGGCGGTGGTTTTGCTTGGAGCGATCGCGGCCGTGCACCGGCAATTGGCTGGTCCTGACGGGGCGGATGTCAGTGAGACCTTTGAGTAATCTGAGTATTTTTCTCAGCCTTTTGCTGAAAGCATGATTGAAAGCTCAGCGGGGCTAGCCTAGCCCGCTGGGGCTATGACCGAAGGCAATCACGATCTTGAGGCGCCAGCTGCCGCGCCGAGCGGCGGTCGAGGAACGCAAGCTATCCCGAACGGTCGGATGGCGCTGTTGTTCACGGTGATGCTGGTCACCGCCGCGGGTAATACCGCCATGCAATCGGTCATGCCTTCGATCGGTACGGCGCTTGAGGTTGATGATGTCTGGATCAGCCTCGCCTACAGCTGGTCGGCGCTGTTGTGGGTGTTCTGCGCCCCAATCTGGGCGCGCCGCTCTGACCGACGCGGACGTAAGGCGATGATGGCGCTGGGCCTGACCGGTTTTGTCGTTTCGATGGCGCTGTGTGGGATCGTCTTGTGGGCGGGCCTTTTCGGTGCCTTGACCGCCTTCTGGACGCTCCTGCTGTTTGCAGCAGCACGCAGCCTTTTCGGGGGCTTTGGCAGCGCTGCGCCGCCCGCGGTTCAAGCCTATGTCGCATCGAGGACACCGCGCTCTGAGCGAACCAAGGCCCTATCGCTGATCGCGTCGAGCTTCGGGGTCGGCACCGTTATAGGGCCAGCCTTGGCTCCTTTGATGGTGCTGCCGTTCATGGACATTGGACTGACCGGCCCGTTCCTTTGCTTCGCGCTGATTGGCCTATTGGCTCTGATCCTGCTCAGGTGGCGGCTTCCCAATGACGAACCCCAATATCCTGCGCGGGGTCGCGCGTTCGATGCAAGCGGTTCGGGTGCTCCGGCGGACAATGTTGTCGGGCATGATGATGACCACGATGTCGATGAGGAACCTGCCAAGTTGCGCTGGTTTGAGCCGCGTCTGCGGCATTGGGTCATTGCGGTCTGGTCGGCGGTCACGCGCAAGCCATGGTGCTTGGAATCTCGGGCTTTTTGGTGCTCGACCGCTTGGGGATGCGTGACACGCCAGAGCTGGGTGCAGGTCCAGTTGGAATAGTGCTGATGTGCGGCGCGCTGGCGACCTTGCTTGCGCAATGGGGCCTTATCCCACGTTTCAATCTTGGTCCTCGAGCGGCCACGCTTTCAGGGATCGCGACCGCGGCTTTTGGCGTCGTTATCCTTGGGTCGGCGCAGCAATTGCACACCATTGCTCTGGGCTATTCCATCGCCTCGCTCGGCTTCGGTCTGTTTCGACCGGGCACGACCGCTGGCACGTCGCTAGCCGTGACGCGCGCCGAACAAGGCCAGGCATCCGGCATCGTCGCGTCTGTTGCCGGAGCGAGCTTTATCTATGCCCCTGCGCTTGGGGTCTTGCTTTACAACTTCTCAGACTGGCTGGGGTTTGGCCTGATTATTGTGCTGTGCCTTGCGGTGCTTGCGACCGGCTGGCGCACCTTGCAGGCGGACAGCGAGCTGACCCGGGACCGGAATTGAGTGTATCTTCGCTCGCGTGAGTTCGCGAGCTTAGAGGCCAGGGCGCGGGCGGCTCGGGTACGGCAAAGCCTTACAATATCTCAAGCACGCTATCCTGAGGCCGACACAGGCGCACACCCTTC
>CBDDKF010000004.1:0-60585 GCA_965230015.1 Ilumatobacteraceae bacterium
GTGGTCCGATCCCGTTCTGCGCACCATCGACGGTCGACAACCCCGACCGGGTCTCCACCAACCGACCAGGAGCCACCGTCACGATTCCCACATCCTCAGCAGCCGGAGGAGGAGGTGGCGGCGGGTTGTGCGGTGTGACCGGAATGTCGACGACCTCGAGGGGGGTGTCGACGTTGCTGCCGTCGCCGTCGATCCCCAGCTGTCCCGATCCGTCGGCGCCCCAGCACGTGATGTCGCCGCCCGCGAGCAACGCGCAGCTGTGCCTCAACCCGAGCGACACTGCGGTCGCCGACGCGCCTCCGGGAAGGGCGACCGCTCCGCTTGGTGCTATGACGTTGTCGGACCCTGGGCCGTTGCCGAGCTGGCCGAATGCGTCGTTGCCCCAGCAGGTCGCGGCACCGGTGTTGAGGACGGCGCAGGTGTGGCCGGCGGACGCTGCAACGTCGACCGCTCTGGTGCTGGCGCCGAGATCGATGGTGCCGCTGGGCGCCGCTACAGGTCCCGCAGGGCCGTTGCCGAGTTGTCCGAAGAAGTCAGCACCCCAGCACGTCAACGCGCCACCACTGAGACGTGCGCAGGTATGGGCGCTGCCGCTCGAGACGGCCGCTGCGGTTGAGCCGGTCGGGAGGGTGATCGTCCCTGATGGAGCGGTCACGTCGTCGGTGCCCGGTCCGTTGCCAAGTTGACCGTCGGCGTCTGAGCCCCAGCAGGTGACAGCCCCGTCGTTCAGGACTGCGCAGGTGTGCTCTCGGCCGCCGCTGACCTCGCTGGCCGTCGTATCGCCCGGAAGCACCAGCGGGTCCGATGGTGACGGGTCGTTCTCGTTGGCGCCGCCGTTGCCCAACTGTCCACTCGAGTCCGATCCCCAGCACGTGACGTCGCCGGTGTTCAGCACGGCACAGGTATGGCTGGATCCAGCCGAGATGGCGGTGGCGGTGGTCGGGTTGCCGTCGACCGATGGGAGCAGCACCGGTCCGGCGGGGGACGTCTCGAAGTCGCCCCCAGCAGTGCCCAGGCCCAGCTGTCCGACATCGTTCTGCCCCCAGCAGGCCACGTCGCCGGTGTTCAAGATTGCGCACGTGTGGTTCTGGCCGGCGGCGATCGCCGTGGCCGTGGTTGGAGCGCCGTCGACCTGCGGCAACGCAATCGGGTCGGTGGGGGTGAATGCGTCGCTCCTCGGATCCCCATTGCCGAGCTGTCCGAACACGTCGTCACCCCAGCAGGTCACCGCGCCTGCCGCCGTGAGCGCACAGGTGTGGTCTCCACCGGCCGCCACCGCCGGCGCGACAGCACTTGCGCCGGTCGCGGTTGCCGCCGGCGCGCTGCTGGCCACGAGCGTCGCGGCGGTGATGAGCGCCCCGATGATCGAAGTGGCATTGAGTGCGCGCCGATCCCGCCGCGTCCGCCCTGGCATGGGCGGCGACAGTAGACGCAGCCGACCCGAGTTGAGTCGTCGGGCGGCCAAGATCTCGACCCGGCACCGTTCTCCTGTCGAAATCGCGCGCCTGGCGCGCGGAATCGACAGAATTTCGGTGATTAGTTGACGGCTTTTTCGCGGTCGGCCCAGAAGGGTTCGCGGAGCTTGAACTTCTGCAGTTTGCCGGTGGCGGTGCGGGCCAGCTCGTCGCGGAACTCGACGCGCTTGGGGCACTTGTAGCCGGCCAGCCGCTCCTTGGCGAAGGCGATCAGGTCGGCCTCCGACAGAGTGCTGCCGGTCGTGGTCACCACCAGCGCGGTCACGAGTTCGCCCCACTTCTCGTCGGGGATGCCGATCACCGCCACCTCGGTCACGTCGGGGTGTTGGAACAACGCGTCTTCGACCTCGATCGACGACACGTTCTCGCCGCCGGAGATGATCACGTCCTTCTTACGGTCGGAGATCACCACGTAGTGATCGTCGTCGATCGTCCCACCGTCACCGGTGTGGAAGAAGTCGTCGTAGATCGCGGCCGCGGTGGCCTCGGGCTGCTCCCAGTAGCCGCCCATGATCATGTTGCCGCGGGCGAGGATCTCGCCGTCCGGTGCTGACGTCCATCGTGCAGCCGACGACCGGGTGCGCCCGCACGGCTCGAGCTTGACCGCCCGCTCGGCGGGGGAGAGGGCGTCGAACTCCTCACGACCACGGTTCATCGTGATCAACGGCGTCGTCTCGGTCAGCCCGTAGATCTGTACGAACTCCCAACCGAGCTCGGTCTCGCAGCGCTCGATCGTGCGCGTCGGTGGCGGTGCCCCGGCGACGACGATGCGGACCCGGTCGCGGCCGGGGATCGGGCCGGCCCACTCGGTGCCTGCGTCCAGGATCGCGTTGAGCACGGCGGGAGCGCCGCACATCATCGTGATGCCGTGCTCGCTCGACCCGGCGGAGGATCTCGGCGCCGTCGATCTTGCGCTGGATCACGTGGGTCGCACCCATGCCGGTGACGGCGTACAGCATCGCCCCAGCCGTTGCAGTGGAACTGTGGCAGCGTGTGCAGATACACGTCGCGGTCGTTCACGCCCATGTGCCAACCGAACACGGTGGCGTTGAGCCACACGTTGCGGTGCGTCAGTTGCACGCCCTTCGGGCGGGCGGTCGTGCCCGACGTGTAGTTAATGGTCGCCGTGGCGTCCTCGTCGCCCTCCCACGGCTCGGGCTCGACGTCGTAGCGCATCAGCTCCATGTCGGTCTCGTTGCCGATGATCAGCTTGCGCTCGCACTCCACGTTGGTCATCGCGTCGGCCAGTTCGGGGTCGACGAGCAGGATCCGTGCCCCGGAATGCTCGACGATGTACCGCACCTCTTCGGCGACCAGCCGGAAGTTGATCGGCACGAGCACACGACCCGAACCCGACACGCCGAACAGCGCGGTGAGCAGCCGGGCGGAGTTGTGGCTGACCATCGCCACGCGCTCGCCCCTGGCGATACCGAGCGCGTCGAGTCCGGCGGCGATCGCTTTCGCTCGCTTGGCCATCTCGCGGTAGTCGATCGAGCCCCACGACGCAGCTGGCTGATCGGGCTCGTCGATGATCGCTGTGCGGTCCGGGTACACCAGCTCGGCGCGGCGGAGGAAGTCGTTGACGGTCAGCGCAACCTTCATGGTCGCAACGTAGCCAACCTCGACCGCGCCGTTGGAGGCCGGGCGATGGGCAAGCCGCGATGTCGCCGGCGGAATCGGGCACGACCATCGTGGCCCGCAACCGCAGCGTGCCGCTTAGCATCGCTCGCCGATGGAACAGACCCCGCGGTCGAGTCGGCAATGAAGATCGACGGGTTCGACCAGGCGACCACGGTCGAGATGGCGGCGACGCTGCCCGACTGGTTCGACCAGTACAACACGGCGCTCGCCGTGGTGGCTCGCCCGGCGCTCGGTGTCGTCCAGGGCGATGTCGCGGTGTCGGCGGTGTCGCCGCATGCGATGACCCTCAGCGCGGGCGACCGAACGGTGACCGTGGGGTTCGAGCGACCGGTGCGCGGTTTCGAGGAACTCGTCGATGCCGTGGTCGCCCTCGCAGAAGCGGCACGGCGGGAGACGTCCGACCGTTCACCCACCGACCTGGAGCAGGTGATGTCGTCGGTGCGCACGCAGCAGTTGCATCACGGGGCGGTGATCGAGTGCGCCCGTCTGTCCGCCAGCGTGGGGTCGGTGCGGATCGGTCCGTTTCCCAGCTTTCGATCGCTCGGCTGGGATCAGGCGGTGTCGTTGTTCACCGGCGCCGACGGCCGGCCAGTGCCGGCCGACATGACCTTCGAGCAAGTGGCGGGCCATGCCGATCGCGCCCCGGGCTCGGACCTGCACGATCCGCGGGATCGATACCGACGGTGTTGCCGAGGTGTGGGTCGCGCTGCATGGCGACGATCCGTTGAGCATGTCGACCTGGGCGCAGCGGTGCATGCCGGGTGATCCGGTGAGCATCCTTGGGCCGCGCGGTCGTTCCGCGCACCGTGCCGACGTGAGCCGAGCCGTGCTCGTCGCCGACGAAACAGCGCTCGGCGCCGCAACCGCCATGGTCGACCATCTCGATGTGCCGTGCGAGATCGTCGGCCTGGTGCGCGGCCATCGCGACGAGGTGGACGTCGCGCCGACCGATGCCGACGTGACCTGGCTCCACGAGGACATCCACAGTGAACGACGTGCGGCCGCAGTGCTCGACTACCTGGTGAGTGACGACGACACCCTGTATTGGGGCGCGGGGGAGTATTCGATGATCAGGTCGCTGCGCCGGGCGCTGCGTCGGCAGCGCGGCGTGCCGTCGTCGCGAGTCGTGTTGACCGCGTACTGGAGCGCAGCGCTGTAGACGCCGCGGCAGGCGTCAGCCCGCCGGGGCGGCCGACCCCGTTGTTGGTGTTGGTCGGTCGTGCGGGTGGGATGAGCGCAGCGAGCCTCGGAGGGTCGGGGCGCCGAAGGCGTCAGCCCGCCAGGGCGGCCGACCCCGTCGTTAACGGCCAGGGGCGGTTGCGCTCCACGGTGAGTGCGAGGTCGAGCAGCAGCTCGTCGGAGAAGTGACGTCCCACGACCTGCAAGCCGATGGGGAGGCCGTCGAGGAACCCGGCGGGGATGGAGATCGCCGGGTTGCCGTGCAAGTTGGCCGGGAACGTCAGCTTGCCGTTGTTGCCGGCGCCGCCCTCGACGCCGCCGAACACCGACGGCAGTGGGCCGTCGGCGTCGAAGGCGATGTCGGGGTTGCTCGCCGTGATCACGAAGTCGACGCCGTCGACTGGATCGAAGATGCGGGCCATCGCCTCGTTGAGTTCCATCCGTCGCCGCTCGATCTTGGCTCTCGCCTCTGCGTTGTACGTGCCGGTGGTCGACTCGAGTCCGTAGCGCATCTCGGGCGTCAGTTCGTCGGCACAGTTGGGCCACTTCTCGCCGAGCCGTGCTTCGATGGCGATCATCCCCGAGATCGACCATGCGGCACCCATGCGCGGCAGTGCAGTGTCGATGTCGTCGACCACGACGAGCCCGCAGTCGTCGATGAGATCGGCCGCCGCGGCCTGCAGCAGTTCCCACATCACGGGTGACACGGTGGCGTTGCCCCAGTCGCCGACGATCGCCACCTTCATCCCGCGTAGCTCGTCGAGGTGCGAGCCGAGGCCGCGCTCCCAGCCCTCGACCCTGGGCAGGCTGAGCGGATCGCTGGCGTGATGGCCGTTGGCCACATCGAACCAGCGAGCGGTGTCGCGCACCGATCGGGCCATGCAACCGATCGACACGGTCAGGTTGCCGTACGTCGCCTGTGGGCCGCGCGGGATCCGCCCGAACGTGCCCTTCAAGCCGACGAGGTTGGTGAATCCCGCGGGGATGCGGATCGACCCGCCGCCGTCGCCGCCCGTGGCAATGGGCAGCAGCCCACCGGCCACCGCTGCCGCGGACCCACCCGACGAGCCTCCGGGCGTATGGCCGTAGCCCCACGGGTTGTGGGTGGTGCCGTGCAGATTGGTGCGGGTCAGGTTGACACCGCCGAACTCGCTGGCGGTCGTCTGCCCGGCGAGCACGGCCCCCGCGCCTGCGACTCGCTCGACCATGGTGGACGTGTGGTCGGCGACGAGATCGCGCAGTGGCACCGATGCGCTGTTGAACGGCCACCCCTCGACCGCATCGAGTTCCTTTACGCCCACCGGCACGCCGCCGAACGGCAGTGACACATCGGCTGCGGCGGCCGCCGCCCTGGCGGTATCGCGATCCTCGAACGACATGGCGTTGAGGTCGCTGGCATCGCTCGCTGCGTAGCAGGCCTCGAGCTCCTCGCTCGGCGACCGCTCGCCTGAACGGAAGGCGTCGACCAGACTCACAACATCGCCCTGCCAGGCGTCGCCTGTTGGTGGGCGGATCTCGGCGTGGGGGCTGTGCTCGATGGCCATGCGCCGACGTTAGGCAATCGTCGGGGGCCGCTCGCCGTCGGACGCCCGGAGGGTCCCGCGGTGCGTCACCGCTACGGTGCGACGCAATGGATTCGCGACAGTTCCTCGGTCTCGAGCCGACGCACAATGAGTTCCGCTGGACGCTGCCGGTCACGCCGGGCGTGTCGACGACCGGCGGGTTCCTGTTCGGCGGCTGTGGCCTCGGCGCCGCGATCGCCGCCCTCGAGGGGACCACCGGACGGCAGTGCGTGTGGGCAACTGCGCAGTACCTGTCGTACGCCAAGCCGGGTGAGGTGGTCGACGTCGATGTGACCGTGGCCGTCTCCGGTCATCAGATCTCGCAGGCGCGAGCGGTGTGTCACGTCGCCGACCGGGAGATTCTCACGGTGAACGCCGCGCTCGGTGAGCGGCCGATGGATCTTGCTGGGCAATGGGAGTCACTGCCGGCGGACCTGCCGTCGCCGCAGGACTGTCCGCCGCGGCCACACAGCAGCGACTGGTCCGGGTCGATCAACGAGCGGCTCGAGCAGCGCGCAGTGAAGGGCCGCGCACTTGAAGAACGCGACGGCACACACAGCGACGGGCAGTCGATCATCTGGGCACGCATTCCCGACGTGATCACTGGCGTCGATGCCACCACGTTGGCGATCCTCGGCGACTTCGTGCCCATGGGAATTGGCCAGAGCCTCGGGGTACACGGTGGCGGGAACAGCTTGGACAACACACTGCGAGTCGGTCGCCTGGTACCCACCGAGTGGGTGCTGATGGACATCCGCGTGCACGCGGTGCAGCGCGGTTTCGGACATGGGCTGGTGCACATGTTTGCCGAGGACGGCACGCTGCTGGCCACGGCCAGCCAAAGCGTGATCGTCCGCCTGCACAAGGGCTAACACGACGTCCCACTGACTGGGCTTGTGCGATGGTGTGCCGATGAGCAGCACCATCGAGATTCGAATCCGAACGCTCGCCAGCCTTGCTGCGGCCACGGTCGTCGGTGTCGTCGGCACCATGGTCGTCGTTGCGGCGTGGCGCGCCGATGCCGCCCCTGGCGATATCGACTCGACATACGTGCCCACCGCTGGCTGCCGCGTGACCGACACCCGAGCGGCGACCCAGATCGGTCCGCGGTCGACGCCGTTGGGCGCCGATGAGGTGCTGGCAGTAGAGATCCATGGCGAGAACGGCGAGTGCACCGGTTCATTGGCCATCCCCAACGATGCGGTCGGCGTTGCGCTCAACGTCACGGCAGTCGGGGCGACGGATCGATCGAACCTCCGGGTGTACAAGGGCGACCTCGCGTCGCCACCGAACTTGTCGAACCTCAACGTGTTTCCCGGTGCGCCGCCGACGCCGAACAAGGTCGACGTGCAACTGTCGCCGTCGGGCGGGATCAACGTCTACAACTTCAAAGGCACTGTCGACGTGCTGATCGACATCGTCGGGTACTACACACCGCAGAGCCTGGTGCAGCTCGCCGGCCAAGCCGGTGCTGTCGGTCCGCAAGGGCCGGCTGGGGCGAGCGGCCCACGCGGGTTCTCCGCATGGGACGTGATCCCCTCGGGAACCACCGTGACTGGCAACTTCGTGTTCGACAGCGAGATCAGCATCACGAACGACGACAACACCTACGCCCGCGACGTAGCGCTGCCAGGTGTGGCGCCGGTGTCACTGACAAGCACTGACGTCAACTTCTCCTTGAGTTCCGGTGGAGCGGCCGGCGATGGCAACGCAGCCTGCTCAGGTTCGATCAGCACTCCGACCGCGCCACCAGGCCAGGTCTGCATCTACCGCCAGACGTCGAGCAACTCCTTGGACCTCCGAGGCTTCCCCGCCCCGCTCGGTGATCGAGGCTTCCAGGTCGTATGGAGCGCAGACGGATTCAACTCGATCGGCAACGACTTCACGGTGTACGCAACCTGGGCCTACACGGCCCCATAGTTGGCGCTTGCTGGGTCGGATCGGTCGCAGCAGGCCACGGCACGTAGTGTCGGCCGCATGGCGCTTCCGACTCGTCCTGGCATGACCGTTCCGCTTCCCGGGCCGCTGCACGCGCAGCGCGACAAGCTGGTGGAGCTGGCCGACATGGGCTACACCGACATCTGGTCGGCCGAATCGGACGGTGCCGACGCGTTCACGCCGCTCGCACTGGCGGCCGCCTGGGAACCGCGCCTGCGGTTGGGTACGGCGATCGTCCCGGCGTACACCCGGGCGCCAGCATGCATGGCTCAGAGCGTGGCGTCGATGGCCGACGCGGCGCCCGGACGGTTCGCCATCGGCATCGGCTCGTCGAGCAACGTGATCGTGGAGCGGTGGAACGGAATCCCGTTCGAGGAGCCCTACAAGAAGGTGCGCGACGTGGTGCGCTTCCTGAAGGATGCGTTGGCCGGCGAGAAGATCAAGCACGCCTACGACACGTTTGAAGTCAACGGGTTCCGGCTCGGGGTGCGCCCCGAACAGCCGCCACAGATTCTGGTGGCTGCGCTGCGCGAGGGGATGCTGCGCTTGGCTGGTCGAGAAGCCGACGGGGCGATCATCAACTGGCTGTCGCCAACCGACGTAGCCACCGTGGCGCCGATCGTGAACGACGCGGGCGCAGGCGACGACAAGGAGATCGTGGCCCGCATTTTCTGCTGTCCGAGCGACAACACCGAGGTGGTGCGTGGCGCCGCCAAGTTCGCCATCGCGGCCTATCTCAATGTGCCGGTGTACGCCGAATTCCACCGCTGGCTGGGGCGCAGCGATCAGCTGCAGGGCATGTGGGACGCGTGGGGCGCTGGCGATCGCAAGGCCGCACTGGCGGAGATTCCTGACGAGGTTGTCGACGAGCTGGTGGTACACGGCACCCCCGAGCAGTGTCGGGCGCGAATCCAGGAGTACTTCGACAACGGCGTGACGACGAGCACGTTGGCGATCCTTCCCCTCGATCCCGACCTCGACTTCTGGCAGGGCGTGCGCGATCTATCGCCCGCAGCCGGTTGAGTCGGGTTGAGCCCGACTCGCGTTAGGCCGCCTGACGGTCGTCGTTGGCCGTTGCGCTCAGTTGTTTGCGGATCTCGGCGATGTGCCGGAGCCCTCGTCGGCGCGTGTCCGCGCTGAGGCGGAAGCGGGCGCTGACGTTCGAAGCCGGGAGGAGCAGCTCGAGCTGCTCGGGTTGATCGAGGGAGGTGGTCGTCGTCATGGTCACCATGGTGACGAGGGGGTGTCACAGCGCCCGATATTGCCCTTGAGCAGGTGTTTTGCCGGCATTGTGCGCGGCGGAGGCGGCTGAGCGTGGCCGGTCTGACCATTGCCACTTCGGCAGTCGTCGCTGCTGCGTTCGGAAGGGCGGCGGACCGAACTAATGTTACCTAAATGTCGCAATAGGCGCGCACATGTTTGTTATGGTGATCGAACCGACTCCTCCGAGTTCATTGATTGAGCAAGGAGATTGACATGACCGATGACGACGCGATTGCCGCCTTCGTGGCGGTGCTCGCGGTGCGTCCCGACGACTGTGACCGCGACGAGATCGCTGCCGCAGTTGGCGAAGTCCGCCGGCTCAAGTCGCGGCTCGATGCGGTACAGGTTGGGTTGACCCGGAGAGCGCGCGAATTGGCCGACGCCGGTTGCGCCGAACCCGCGGAGTCCCTGTTGGGGTCTGCAGGTGGGATGGATTCCAAAGAAGCCACCGCCGCAGCCGCTCGTGAGGAGCTGTGCAATCAGGCTGCCGATGTCGAAGACGCGTTGGTCGACGGCGAGGTCGCCACCGCGTATGTCGATGTGCTCGCTGCTGTGGCCAACACCTTGCCGGCCGAGTTGCGACCGGAGTTCCTGGCCCATCGTGAGCGCCTGCTGGCCGCGGCGAAGGTGCTGTCGGTCGACGCGTTTCGCAAACGATGCCGCCAACTGGCGCGCGACATTCGTGCGGCCCAAGCCAACGACGGCGAAGACGACGAACTGTCTCGGCAACGGGCACAGTCGAAGATCTCCCGGTGGGTCGACAAGGTCACCGGGATGCATCACATCCACGCCGAACTCGACCCCGAACGTGCCGCCAAGGTCACTGCCGCGATCAGCCGAGCTGCCAACACGATCCGCTCCACCCTCCCGGCCAAGGAGTCGCGGAGCTGGCGAGAGTTGGAGGTCGACGGCTACGTCGACGCTTTCACTGGCAGGAGCACCAGCACCACCAGTGCGAATCACAGTGCCGGACCGCGGAGCGCGGAGATTCAGGTGCTCATCGACTACGACACTCTGATCAACGGGTTGCACGAACACGGCATCGCAGAAACCGTCGACGGCGTGACGTTACCGGTCTCAGCGATCCGCCGGATGTGCTGCGACGCCGACATCATCCCGACCGTGCTCGACGGCGAGGGCCGCGTGCTCGACGTCGGCCGAGCCAAACGCACCGCCACCCACGAACAACGCCAGGCGCTCGCCGGGATGCACACGACGTGTGCGCATCCGCACTGCAACATGCCGTTCGACGCGTGCCGGATCCATCACCTCGACTGGTGGACCCGAGACCTCGGACCCACCGATCTCGACAATCTGATCCCCGTCTGTGAGCGGCATCACCATCAGGTGCACGAGGGCGGATGGAGCCTCACCATGACGCCGGACCGCGTCGCAACCTGGACCAGGAACGACGGCACTGCGTTCTGGACTGGTTCCACCATCGACCGCCAACGCAGCGCCGCCTGAGCGGATCGGGTTCGACGTCGTGCACCGGCGTCGCGCCCGCCATAGAGTCGCCATCGTGCCGGCACCGCGTGGGTCGATGGACTGTGGCGCCCATGGTCGACTCGCGCACGGCCTTGCGCCTGTAGCGGTGATCGTCGTTGCGCTCGCGCTCGGAGCGTGCGCGCGCGACGACACCAACTCGCAGGCCACGGCGACCACCGCGACGCTGCCCTCGGCGACCGAAACGACGGGCACCGTGCCCGCAGCGACGGTCATTGCACCTGCGACGAGCGCGACGGAATCGACGCAACCAAACACGACCGCCGCCGCCACCGCTCCCGCCACCACCACAGCTCCCGCCGTTGCGAACGCTGCCGTGTGCGATGCGCTCGGCGAGGTGCGGACGCTGTCGGACGAGATCGGTCTGTTGACGAGTGAACTGCTCATCCTCGCCTCCGAGCCGCCGTCGCCCGAGCGCGAGACAGAGACGGCGGCGGGACTTGCCCAGGTTGCCGACGAGCTCGAGGGCTCGCTTCCGGAGCTGCTCGACTCGTACGCCCGAGCCGAGGCCGTGGCCGACCCGGACATCGCTACGGATATCGCCGTGCTGGCCGAAGGAACCGCCGCATTGACTCCGGCGATCGCCGGAGCCGCGCGCTCGGCGTCCTCGTTCGCCGAACTCGACGATGCGATCACCGCCGCCTTCGAGGATCCCGACGTGCAAGACAGCGCACAACAGGCCGCCCTCGCCGCAATCCGTCTCGATCAGTTCACCGTTCCCGAATGCGGATTCCAGCTCTCGAACGCCTGACCGCTGCTCGATCTGGGGCCTCACCAGATCCTTACCAGATGAGGCGGCGACGCCGGACCGGCTACGAGTGGTGATGACGATGCCGATGACGCGTCGCGGGATCCTGGCGATAGAACCCGCGTAGCTCGGCGTAGAGCTCAGGCTCGTGGTCGCACAGGTCGATCGGACGGTTGAAGAACACCTCGGTCGCGACGGCGAAGAACTCCGCGGGGTTCGTGCCGGCATACGGCCGGAGCACCGGCGACCCCTCGGCGCGCACGGTGTCGTAAGCCGCAGTGCACACCTTCACCCAACGCTCGCGGGCAGCCTCGTCGTCGAGCGGCGGAGTGCCGTCGGTGACGCCGTCGAGCATGTCGAGCTGGTGGGCGAACTCGTGATACACCACGTTGTTGCCCGCTTCAGGATGTCGGGCGCCGCGCTTGGTGGCCGACCACGACAAGATGACCGGCCCCTTGAAGTGCGCCTGGCCGGCGAGCGTCTGGGTGCCCGACGACATCACGCCGCCACCCACCGCGTGCGTGCCGCGCAGCCGCACCGTGGATGGGTGGACGATCACCGACGTGAGCTGCGGATACTCGTCGAGATCGAGCCCCAACAGCAGCATCGATGCCTGCGCCGCGATGAGCACTCGGATCTCGTCGGTGAGTTCGAAGCCATTCGACGGCTCCCAACGCACGTCGTTCACGAACCGTGCCACGAGCATGCGCATGCGCACCAACTCGTCGTCGGTCAGTGTCGACCAGTGATCGAACTCCCTGCGGAGCAACGCATCCCAGCCCGGATCAAACGTAGGAGGTGGCCCGGCGAACCAGCCGCGCACCGTGTCGATCAGGCCCACTACGCCCCCGTCATGCCGTTGCCGTCGACTTCAGCGGGGCAGGGATCGCATCGGCGCCGCCGAAGTACTCGGCAAGGCGCCGTTCGGCGTCGGCGCGGAACAGGATCTCGGCCACCTCGCGCAGCCCCGTCGACGACTCGACGTCGCTGCGCGGCACCACGAGATCGATCTTCGAGCGGCGGCGCAAGAAGTCGTCGAGCTTCGTCACCATCTCCGACTCGGCGGCCGTGTACAGCTCGATGCGGATGTAGTCGGCCGAACCCATGATGTCCTCAGCCATACTGGAGTCGGCACGAATCGCATCGAGCATCGGGAACGCTCGCCGTCCGTAGCGCCGCCACAACCGGTCCGTGAGCGGTTCCACATCCTTCTTCGTGCGGTACGAATCGAGGTTCATCGCCTTGGCCTGGCGATAGAACTCGGCGCGAGTCTGCTTCGACGGTTCGCCGTACCAGTTGTGCAGATCGCGCTCGAGCGGGATCCCCAGCTCTTCGATCGCGTCGGCGACTTCCTCGCCCACGTTCAAGCAATCGGTGAGCTTGCCGCCGAAGATCGTCACCGTGCGCTCGCGACGATCGGTTTCGATGGCGTGCTTGCGGCTCAGCTTGGTCCAGTCGACGTCGGCCTGATCGCCGCTCCCCCTGGACACCACGAGCGGGCGCACCCCGCAGCGCTCGGCGATCACATCGCCACGGGTGAGCGGGGTACGCAGGTCCATGCGTGCGTTGATCTGATCGAGCAAGAACTCGATGTCGTCATCGGTGGTTTCGGTGAATGGCGTATCGACGCGCGTGTCGGTGGTGCCGATCACCGACCGCCGGCCCATCGGGATCACGTAGAACAGACGCTGGGTGTCGTCGAAGAAGGCGAGCACCTTGTGGTGATGCCGAGTGGTGAGGCGGGGGACCACCAGGTGAATGCCCTTGGAGTACACGATGCGATGGTCGGTGCGGACACCCCATTCCTGGTTGAGGCCGTCGACGAAGGGCCCGGCGGCGTTGACGATCGTGGCCGCCGACGTGGTGAACGTCTCGCCGCGATCGATGTCGCGCAAGGTCGCCACCCATCGGTCGCCGACGCGCTCGGCGTCGACCAGCTCGACGTAGTTCGCGGCCGCGGCGCCGGCGTCGATCGCTTGGCGCACGAAGGAGAACACGAACCGGGCGTCGTTGTCGATCAAGATGCCGTCGCCGTACTCGATACCGCCGCGCACGTTGGTGGTATCGATCGCTGGCTCTTCGCGTTGGATCTTGCGGCGGGACAACAGTCGCGGCGCCGCCGTGCCGAACTGGCCGATGATCCAGTAGGCCAGCGCACCGAGACCGGCGAACCAGGGCGGGTACGGGGAGGTGCGGTCCAGGGCGGCGTAGAAGCCGATCGGCTTGATGTTGTCGCGGTAGGCGCGCATCAGCCGGTTGCGTGAGCGGCACAGCTTCCACACGAGGTGGAGCTCGTAGTTCTCGAGGTACTTGAAGCCGCCCCACACCAAGTTCGACGACGCCTGCGAGGTGAAGTGGGCGAAGTCACCGCGATCGACCAGCGCCACCGAGGCGCCCGCGCCCAGCCAACGATGCCGCTGCAACGGCGCCGTTGATCCCGCCGCCGATGATCAGCGTGTCGAAGCTGCCGTCGCGCAGTCGCTCGATGTGTGTGTCGCGCAGCGTCATGGCGCTCCTCGATCAATCGTCATTGGGTCGCGATCATGCCGTCGTGTTCATGCGTTCGTGCACATACCGCCGTGTTCATGCCGTCACGCTCATGCCGTCACGCTCATCCTGAGGCGACGATGAGCACGCTCAACACGACGCTGCCCACGCCGACTGCGACGGGGGTCGCCCCAGCGGGCCCATGGGGGAACCACCTTGATACGGCGGCGCCAGCATCACGAGCCCACACAACGCACCGGCGGCCGCGCCGCCGAGATGGCCGCCGATGGAGATACCGGGGATGGTGAACGTGATGAACAGGTTGAGAATCAGCGTCGCCCCGATGCCCGTGGTGAGCGGGTTGATGCCCTGGCGCCACATGCCGACCGCGGCGGCGGCCATCAACCCGAAGACAGCTCCTGATGCGCCGGCCGTGATGCCGTCACTGTCGAGGAGGATCACGCCGAGCGATCCACCGAGTAGCGACGCCATGTAGAGCAACAGGAAGCGCACGCGACCCATCGCCGGTTCGAGCATCGGCCCGAGGATGTACAAGAAGAACATGTTCAGGCCGAGGTGGATCAGCCCGAAGTGCATGAACCCCGAGGTGACCAGGCGATACCAGCCGTCGGGTTCGGTGATGTACAGCTGGCCGGCGTCGCCCTGCCAGATGATCGGCTGCTCGAGCACGTCGCGGCTCAGCCCGAGGGCAAGGTGGGCGTCGGTGACCTGGCCCCCGATTGCGCCCGGGTCGCGTGTCCACAGCGCGACGCCGATGAACACGGCGACGTTGATGGCGATCAGCGTGAGGGTGACGAGGTTGGGCTGCCCGGCCTGCCAGTAGCGGGCACGGGTGCGCACGTCGGGTCGGGCTGACTTGGCACACTCCACGCAGTGGCTCCCGACCGATGCCTGCACCAGACACTCTGAGCAGGCCGACTTGCCGCAACGAGTGCATCGTCGGCCCGCGTCTCGGTTGGGATGGCGGTAACAGACCTGCCGCTGGGGCGACGGCGCTGGCGGCATGCCAGATGTAGGTGGCATGCCGGGCGCAGGCGGCACCTGGGCCCCCGATGGCCCCGATGAACTCGGTGGCGGCGGTGGCGGCAATGGCACGTCACTCAGGGTATCGACGCCGCGCCAGACCGTCACCGCGACATGATCGACATCCGACCCTGGTGCCACCGCTGCAGGACCCGCGCTGACGTTCGAAGGGCATCGCGCGACGGGCGGACGCCTGAGTCAGTAGCTCGTGGTGACGGTGAGGCCGTCGGCGGGTCCGGGCTCGGCGAGGAGGTTGCCCTGCACGTAGTCGCAGCCGGCGGCGCGCAACCGACGCAGCTGTTCGATGCCGCTGACCCGTTCGGCGATCACCCGCATCTCGAGCGCATGGGCCAGCAACACGATCGCCCGCACCAACCGCGTGTCGGCGTCGGACGAACCCGAGGGCAGCGCCAGCGACCCGTCGAGCTTCAGCACGTCGGCGCCCACATCGGTGAGCACCGACAACGCCTTGGCGCCGGTACCGAAGTTGTCGATCGCAATCTGCACGCCCGAACGGCGCAGCGCCCGGATCGACCGCTCGACGTCGACGTTGCGGCCGAGCAGCGACGCCTCGCGCGCTTCGAGCACGAGTTGTTCAGGCTGGAGGCGGTGATGGCGCAGCATCTGCATGATCAGGTTGACGAACGACGAGCTCGCCAGCTGGATCAACGACACGTTGACGTGCACGGCGAACCGCTCGTCGACCAGGCCCTGTTCGATCCACAGCCGAGCGTCGGTCATCGACTGTTCGAGGACGAACTCGCCGAGCCGTCCGATCGAGCCCGATTCCTCGGCGATCGACACGAACGTGGCCGGGTCGATGCGCCCAAGCTGAGGGTGATTCCAGCGGACGAGCGCCTCGGCGCCGATCGCCTTCTGGGTGATCGCCGAGAACACGGGCTGATACTGCACGTCGAGTCGTCGCTCGTTGACCGCCAAGGCCAACGCAGCGGCGAGCTCGGTGCGCTCGCGTGCTGCCGAGCGCATCTGCGACGAGAACAGCACGCACCGACCGCGCCCGGAGTTCTTGGCCTCGTACATCGCCGTGTCGGCATTGGAAATCAGCGCCGATGCGGCGGCATCATCGGGCATCGACACGATGTCGTGCTCGGACAACGCCAGGCCGATGCTCACCGAGAACTTCAGATCGAGCTGATGTACGTGCAGGCGCCCGCTGAGTGCCCGGCGGATTCGTTCGGCGAGGTCGAGCGCAACGGCGGCGTCGGGGATCGCCGAGCACACCACAAGAAACTCGTCGCCGCCGATCCGGGCCACGCTGTCGCTTGGCCGAACGGCGTCGCGCAAACGCTCGGCGGTCGACACGAGGAGCCGGTCGCCCACCGCGTGACCGAGGGCATCATTGACGTACTTCAGTCGATCGACGTCGATGAAGATCGCGGCGACATGACCGGAGCGGCCTCGATGGTTGGAGATCGCACTCGCCAAGTGCGTGATGATCTGGCGGCGGTTGGCCAGGCCGGTCAGCGGGTCGTGGTTGGCGCGGTGACGCAGGCGGGCGTTCTCCTCGCGGGCCACGGTGACGTCGTGGGCGGTGACCCCGACGAAACCGCCGTCGAACAGGCCCTCGACCCGGTGGACGACCACCGTCGCCCGGAACAGTTGGTGCTGTCCAGCGGGGTTGGTGTGGTCGAAGTCGCCATGCCAGCGCCCGCCGTTGGCATCGAGGAGGAGTCGGCGCGGCACGTGGTCGAGCAGCGAGCGCAGCACTGCGTGCGCCGGGGTGCCGGGCGCCACCTCGTCGATCGTTGCTGCGTTGAGCAGCTCGAGGCCTGCACGGTTGATCAACCGGGGACGGCCGGCGAGGTCGAGGAGCATCAGCGCCGAACCGTCGGCGTCGAGCACCTCTTTCAGCGGCAACGCCAGCGCAGCGGGCAGCGACGACGGGGGACGCGGCGCGGTGGTTGCGGCCGACGGTGCGCTCGGCGGCCGCGGAGGGCTCGGGGGACTCGGGATCGAGCCGGGATCGCTCACCGGATCACGCACCTTGCCGAGAATCGCCCAGCGGTCACGGACGGACGCGCGGCACTGTGGCGAGGCCTCGAAGGGTGGTGGAGTGAGCGGTGCATGGTGTTGGGGCGCGCCTATCGACCGTACGTGCCGATCAGGTCGGTCGTCCCAATCGCCACGTCGTCGAGGAAGCTGATGAACTCGGTTGCAGGAGTTCCATCGGCAAGTTCGGTCTGCTGGTTGAGTGCGTAGGCGACGATGCGGTACTCGTGCGGGTCGTCGTCGGGCGGTGGACAGGGCCCGTTGTAGGCCGTGTTGCCGAAGAAGTTGATGCCGAGAATGCCGCCGAGGGGCGTCTCGCCCTCGAGCAAGGTGACGTCGGCGGGATCGACGCCAGCGAGCACCCAATGGACGAAGGCTGGCTGACCGCGCTCCTCGGTGGTGTCGTCGACCATCACAAATGCCAGTTCGGCCGTCCCGTCGGGCACTCCGACCCAGCTGATCGCCGGCGACACGTCGGCTCCGTCGCACGTGTGCAGCGGGTCGATCGGCGCCCCGTCGACCCACGGCCCGATGATCTCGAACGGTCCGGTCGCCGTGTCGGCGGCACCGTCACCGGTCGCAGCGGGCGGCTCGGTGATCGCCACCGAATTCAGGGGTTCGTCGCTCAGAGGATCGTCGATCGCAGCAGCGTCGTCGCCGGGGAGCATCTGCTCGGCCGTGCTCGCTGTGGGATCGAGCGTGGTCGGAGGTGCGGTGGTGATAAGGGCCGGATCGGGCGTTGACAAGGTCGTGCCATCGTTGGTGTCGCAGGCCGCCAAGGCGACGAGTGCGAGCACAACGACAACGGCCATCGAGAGCAACGGGGTGTACGGGGCGGCACCGCCGCCCGCCAGAGCTCGCCTCACCCGTCCGGAGCGTAGGGGATCCACATCGGGATGGATCATCAATGCAGAGATATCCTCGGTTCGGTGAGCGAGCGACCGACATTGATGACCGTCCACGCCCACCCCGACGACGAAGCGTCGAAGGGCGCCCCCACGCTGGCCAAGTACCACGCGCTCGGGGCCTACACCGTGTTGGTGTGTTGCACCGGGGGTGAAGAGGGCGAGCTGCAGAATCCCTCGTTGCGTGAGCCCGGTCAGCCGTTCCACGGGATGACGCCCGAGGAGGAGAAGGCAGCCGTGGTGGCCGCACGTGCTGGCGAGCTGGCCAAGTCTGCTGAGGTCATCGGCTTCGACGAGGTGATCATGCTGGGTTACCGCGACTCGGGTATGGCCGACTCGCCGCCGAATGAGCACCCCGACTGCTTTCACCAGGCCGACATCGACGAGGCCACTGGGCGGCTCGTCGCCGAGATCCGCCGCACGCGTCCGCAGGTCATCATCACCTACGGCGACGACCAGAAGGGGTATCCGCATCCCGATCATCTACGGGTGCACGACATCTCGGTGCTCGCCTTCGAGCGGGCGGGTGATCCGGAGTGGTATCCCGAGGCCGGTGAGCCGTACACGCCGCTCAAGCTGTACTACTCGGTGTGGTCGAAGGCGCGCCTGCTCGCAGTGCACCACAAGATGCTCGAGCTCAAGGGCGAGTCACCCTTCGAACAGGATTGGCTCGACCGGCCGTCACAAGACCACCGCATCACCACGCGTATCGACGTCACCGCACACATGGCCGCACGCACCGGGGCGCTGCGAGCACACGCCACTCAGGTCGATCCCAACGCCGGCTGGTGGTTCGGGCTCACCGACGAGCAACTCGCCGAGATCTACCCCTGGGAGGACTGGATCCTCGCTCGCTCGCTCAGCGGTCCGATTCCCGCCGACGACGGCGAACGCGACCTGTTTGCCGGCGTTCCCGGCATCGACCTGGCGGTGGCCGCCGCGGGCGCGTTGTGAGTGCGGTGCAGTACCGCATCGTCGTCGCCAAGAAGGACGAACGGATCGCGGGTAACGACGACGCCGAGGTGGTGTTCACGATCCCGGCTGCCGACGTGACCGACGACGGTTTCGACGCCACTGTGGCGTTCATGCGCGGTGTGCTCAAGGCGAGCGGTCCGAGCGGACTGATCCTCGACACGCTCAAATCCGGCGACGCCGATTCGGCGTTGGCTGAGTTGGCGCTGTCGATCTAGCGCACCGGCGTAACCCCCGGCGCCTCAGCGGGCGCGCATCGCGTCGCGCAACGCCCGGTAGCCGATCGGGATTGCGTCGCGCTCTTCCAGGCCCCGACACAACTCGGGGCTGAGGGCCAGTTCGAGGTCGGCGATCCACCCGGCAGAGTCGTCGGTCATCGCCCGCACTTCGGGCGTGTCGGCGGCCGGCTGGATGTGGATCTCGGTCACCCCGGGCCCGAGCTGGTCGATTGCCGCAAGGACCCGCGCTGTGCTGCCAGCTCGCCAGTCGTGATCGAAGTGGTCGGGGAACACGACGCCTTCCTCGGCGGCAAGATCGCGGAAGGGGAAGCCGGCCTGTTCGGCCGAGATCGTCGACGGCAGCCGAATCGGCAGACTGAACTCGACGGCGAGATCGAGATACACGTCGAAGAACTCGGGTCGGAGGGTGATCGCCGAGAGATGCGGTGCGAGGTGGGTCACATCGACGCCCCACGCGTAGGCCCGCTCGACCTGGGCGCGCAGCTCACGCAGCACCTCGCGATGGTCGGCGTGCTCCCACAGGTCGGTGAGCGTGCGCGGGAATCCACCTTCGCCCGAGAGCAGCGAGGGGGCCTGGGTGATCGGCCCCCACCGGTACAGCTCGTGTTCGGCGTTGAGCGTGAGGTGCACGCCGACGTCGTCAGCGGCAGTGGCCAGCGACGCTGCGTGTGCGGCCCATGGGGCGGGCACCATCAACGACGTGGCCGTGGCGCAGCCCTCGTGCATCGCTTGGTACACACCGAGGTTGGCCGCGTGCGACAGACCCAAGTCGTCGCAAGAGATGATCACCAAACGGGCGTTGCGGTCGTAGCCGAGCCGTTCGGCGAGTGTCGGCTCGTCGGGCACGGCGGTGACGCTACCGCCCACGGCGGCAGGCGGCCCACACACCACGGTTGGCCTGTTGCGCCTCGTGCGCAACTCGTACGAACTCGATGGCGTAGGTGTCGTTCGGCTCGATCGACAGGGGACGACCGAAACCCTGTGCGACGACCTCGCCGTTGACGAACAGGTCGTCGCGGGCGCGGTACACGTAGCCGAGCAAGCGGTCGAAGTGATCGCGGGCCACGACGTCGCGTCGCACCCGGATCTCGGTGCCCGGTGGAATCACCTCAGCCAGGAACGCACTGGCCTCCGGCCCAAAGCACTCCACCGGTCGGTCGGGGTGCACCGTTTCGGGCGTGTCGATGCCGATCAGCCGGATGGTCTCGGTACGACTCCCGAAGCGGGCGACCAGCGTGTCGCCATCGACGATCTCGACGACGGTCGCCGCCCCGTCGTCGACATCATCGGCGCCCGCGCACGACGAGACCGCTGCAACGAGGGCAAGCGCGAGCACGCCACGCATCCCCCCATCGCTACCGGACCCAGCGAACACGACCCGATCTCCCACCGAAATCCTGTAGAAATCGCGCGCCAGGCGCGCGGAATCCCCAGGATTTCGGGGTCGTGCTACAGCCGTTCGATGATGGTGCCGGTGCCGAGGCCGCCGCCACAACACATCGACACCAGGCCGTACTGGCCTTCTGAGCGCTCGAGCTCGTAGAGCGCCTTGGTGAGGAGGAATGCGCCGGTACCGCCGAGGGGATGACCGAGGGCGATGGCGCCGCCGTTGGGGTTGGTCTTGTCGAGGTCGGCGCCGACCTCCTTGGCCCACGCCAACACCACCGACGCGAAGGCTTCGTTGATCTCGAACAGGTCGATGTCGTCGATCGACAGGCCCGTGCGGGCGAGCAGCTTCTGGGTGGCATCGATCGGCCCGGTGAGCATGAACTCGGGGTCGACGCCCACCAGGCAGGTGTCGACGATGCGCGCCCGCGGTGTGAGCCCGAGCGCGTCGGCCTTGGCGGCGGTCATCATCAGCACCGCAGCGGCGCCATCGGAGATCTGCGACGAGTTGCCGGCGGTGTGAACGCCGTTCTCGCGGGCCACCGGCTTCAGATTGGCGAGCTTCTCGAGCGACGTCTCGCGCAATCCTTCGTCGCGGGCCACGGTGTGGGTGGTGTCGAGGAGATTGCCCTCTTCGTCGGCGTCGGGCGCTTCGACGGTGATGTACTGCCCGGCGAAGCGGTCTTCCTCCCAGGCGCGGATCGCGCGTTCTTGCGACGACAGGCCGAAGGCGTCGGCGTCGTCACGCGTCACGCCCCACTTGTCGGCGATACGCTCGGCGCCCTCGAACTGGGACGTCATCTCGTACTGCTCGAAGTAGGTCGGGGGGATCGGAATGCCGAGCCCGAGCTGCTTGGCCGAGTTGGAGCCGATGGGGATGCGGCTCATCGCCTCGACACCGCAGCCGATGGCGGCATCGACGACGCCGGAACCGACCAGCGAGGTGGCCAGGTTGGTCGCCTGCTGGCTCGACCCGCACTGCGTATCGACCGTGGTGGCCGGCACCTCGAGCGGCAGGCCCGCAGCGAGCCAAGCGGTGCGGGCGACGTTGAAGCTCTGCTCGCCGACCTGGCTGACGCAGCCACCGACGACCTGGCCGATCTCGGTGGGATCGATCCCGGTGCGATCGATGATCGCCTTCTGGACTTGGCCGAGCGTCTCGGCGGGGTGCACGGTCGACAGACCGCCGTTGCGCTTGCCGATCGGTGTGCGTACCGCATCGACGATCACGACATCGGAAGGGGAGGTGGAAGAAGCCATACGCGCACGGTACTGGGACCGATGCGACTCGGCCGAAGCAGGTGCGGCGTGCTAGCCATCGACGCCGATGAGCAACGCCGGGCCCGCCAATCGCCGTCCCAACACGTCGGCGCTGTACACGCCGCTCAACGTGCCCCCGACCGGGAACGGTGCCGCGATGTTCATCCACGTGATCGGTGCGCAGGTGTTCATCGACGATCGCCCCGCCGACGAGGGGTGGGCTCGCCACGTCGTCGGTGTGGTCGACGAGGTCGTGTGGTGGGCCGTCGACGTGCCCGACGACGCTGAGGATCCGTCGTACGGCGCGGCGCTCGACCTGTTCGGATACTACGGACGAGCGAGCGAGGCCGAATGGTTCGCCGCAGGCCGTGCCGTACAACTCGTCGAGTGGGGCAGAACTCACCGCTTCTGCGGCCGGTGTGGCACCGAGACCGCACCCGACCCGGTCAGTCGTGGACTGCGTTGTCCCTCGTGTGGGCTCCTCGCGTTCCCCCGCTTGGCGCCGGCCATGATCACCCTCGTCACCCGTGGCGAGCGAGGACCAGACCAAGAGGCGCTGCTCGCCCGCGGCGTGAACTTTCCGTTGCCGATGTACTCGTGCCTGGCAGGGTTCGTCGAGCCAGGGGAGGACCTCGAGGGTGCGGTGGTGCGCGAAGTGCACGAGGAGGTTGGCCTCGACGTCGATCGCGTCTCGTATCGGGGGAGTCAGCCGTGGCCGTTCCCGCACAGCTTGATGATCGGATTTCGCGCCGAGTACGTCGGTGGCGACCTCGTGCTCGACGAGACCGAGATCGTCGATGCGAACTGGTACCGCAAGGGCGACCTCCCGCAGATTCCGCCGGGTATCTCGATCGCCCGCACGCTCATCGACGAGTGGGTCAACGAGTAGATCCGCCCGGTCAGCGCGCCGCGAGCTTGTCCGCGAACCAGTCGAGGATGATCTCCAAGCGCTGCACTCGATGCACCGGCGACCCGGTGCGCGAGAGCTCGTGGCCCTCCCCGGGGAACCGATAGAAGTCCACGTCGACGCCACGCAGTTTCAGCGCCACCCACAGCTCTTCGGCCTGGCCGATGGGGCACCGCCAGTCTTCTTCGGAGTGGATGATCAGCATCGGCTTGTCGATGTGCTGTGCGGCATTCACTGGCGACATCGCGTGGTATCGCTCGGGATCGTCGAGGTGCGAGGCACCGTGCTCGCCGTGGAAGTACGTGGAGATGTCGCTCGACCACTCCATCGACATGAGGTTGTTGGCGGCGCGTTCGGAGCAGAATGCACGAAATCGGTCGGGGTGGTATGCCGCAAGGAGCGTGGCCATGTACCCGCCGTAGGAACCTCCGAGCATGCCGACGCGGTCACGGTCGCAGAACGTGTACCGGTCGAGCGCGCCGTCGATGATCGACAGCACGTCGTCGACGTCGACCGACCCCCACCCGGTCCCTTGGCGAGTCGGATGCTCCGGCCCGAGGATCGCTTGCCCCCACGCCGTGTCGCGCCCACTGCCGCCTCGCGGGTTGCCCAGCACCACGACGAAGCCGGCGGCGGTCTGCGCCTGTGCCTCATCGAAGAAGTACTCGCCGTACTGGGCAAACGGTCCGCCGTGCACGTTGAACAGCACCGGGTACTGCGTGTCGGCGTCGAAGTCGGCGGGGCGCATGATCCACGCGTCGATCTCGTCACTGCCGTCCGCCGTGGGCACGGCGAACTTCTCCCACCCGCGTAGGCCGTCGGCCCAGTCGACCGCCACGCTGGTGCGCCGCTCGTCGCCGACCCACAACTCGGGGGGTCGGTCGATCGTGGTACGTGTCGTTGCGAGCACGCCACCGCCGACGCTGACGCCGGTGACGCTGACAGGCCCCAAGGTGATCGGCTCGGGGTCGCTGGATCCGTCGGCTGCCAGGCGATACAGATGTGCATCGCCCCGATCTTCCGCAATGGCGAGGAGTTTGGCGTCGCCTTCCTCCCAGACCGGCGCGGGGCTCCCGAGGATCGACGCAAAGGTGCGGTCGAGGCCGGAGGAGATCCAGTTGATCTCGGCGGCCGTCGCTCCATCGGCATCGACGGGGAGCACACCGACTTTGTAGTTCTGTGGCAGCGTGCGCGAGTCCCCGTGACCCACGAAGGCGACGTGATCTCCGCGCTGCGACACGGATGGGAACGCGTAGACGCCGTCGTGCGCCGTGAGGCAGCGAACCGACTGGTCGAGGCCGATGGCGTAGAGATCCGACGCCCAGTCGGTGTCCCAGGTGTCGTGGCGCGCCGACGTCGTGATCACTCCGGTGGAGTCGTGGAGCCAAGTGATCCCGCTGTGTTGGTCGTCGCCCGGCGTCAGGTTGCGCGGCGGCGCGGTGCCGTCGGCGGCGACCACGTAGACGTGCGCGGGGCGATCGAACACCCATCCTTCGCCGTCGAAACGCCCTTGGAAGCGCTCGATCTTCCGCGGCGACTGCCACGAGGCGTCGGCAGCGTCGTAGCGCGGACCGCGTGTGCGCGACACGAACGCCAGCCACCGGCCGTCGGGCGACCAGGCGAGGTCGCCGATGCCCTCCGGCATGGTGCACACCGTGCGCACCTCGCCGGGCTGGCCGATGGGGATAACGTGCAGTGTCGCATCGCCTTTGCGCTCGCCGCGGCGCGACGTGAACGCAAGATGGCGCCCGTCGGGTGACCACGTGGGCGACCCGTCGTGTTCACCGCCGGTGAGCGGGCCGTCGTCGAGCCACACCCGTGTGCGTGTGGTGTTGGCGGCGTGATCGGTGGTGGCCACCACCATGGCGACGTGCTCGCCGGTCGGGGACACCGTCGGCGACGCAACGGCACTGCGCCCGTCGATGAGTCGTTCGGCGATCTTCCGATGCGCCGAGCGCTCCGGGCCATCGGCCGATGTGTCGGTGGCGGATTCAGACGGTGGCGGGGGAGGTGGCAGCGACGTCATCGAGCGCACCGTAGCGCTGGATCGCGGGCCCGTCAGTCGGTGACCGCGCCGCGCCGATTCGTGCGTCGGTCGTGACTATTCGTCGATGCCCACCGGCATGCCGTCGATGATCTGATCGAGGTACTCCGACATGCCGTAGCCCGTGCGGTCGACGTCGCGCCCTGGCGCAGTGGCATGCGGATCGGCGGCGACCGTCCAGCGTGTGTACGCCTCGGAGATGCGCGTCAACAGCGAGTCGCCTTCTGGGGTGTCGCGTCGATTGCGCAGTGGGATCAGACTCACGGCCTCGCCGCGCAGGTGCCACTCACGGTTCGACCGACTCGACCGCAACGTCGCCTCGATGCGGTCGTGAAAGGCATCGTCGCCCACGGTGACCGTCCGCAGCTCGACGTCGTCGCAGAGGTGCATCGAGCCGTGTTCCCACACGAATCCACCGCGCGTGCCGGGGCCGTCGCGGCGGGCGACACGGCTGGCCATGAACCCGAGATCGGCATCGACGTTGCCGGTCAGCCAGCGGTAGTACCACGGCGCCTGCCAGTAGCGCGGCCCCCAGGAGTGATCGCGCAGACCGAACCCGTGGATGGTCCACTCCTGCGCGCCGACGCGCATCGTTCCCGTCGCCTCGACGAGTTGCTCGTAGTGGCCCTTGGCGAACTCTTCGCCCGGTGCCTCGTGCGGCTCGTCGGGTTCGCCGCCGAACATGCTCGGTCGCCCTTGTCCGGTGAAGGTCAGGTCGATCTCGGCCTCGGCGTACGGGTTGCTGGTGAACGCCGCCTTCGGATCGGCCATCTCGACGGGGCGATCCAAGAGCAACACCTTGCCCGAGTACGTCACCCGCAACTCCTCGAAGGGGGTGACCATGTCGATGCGCAGTCCGCCGGCGTCGAAGGCGTCGTTGTGATCGATGCCCGCCCGGCGAAACATGAACCCGACGCTGCGGGCGTCGTTCGGCTCGGGCGGTGGCGCATCGGCCGCGCCTTCGGCTACCGCACTCGCCGACGTCGGCAGGTACAGACACACCGTGACCTCGGCCCGCCCCTCGTTGGCTCGATTGCCGATGCGGAACCAGCCGCCCACACCCTGGGCGTGGTCGAAGCAGTTGAGGTACATGCTCTCGTTGAAGTTGGGTTCGGGGCCCAACTCGTGGAGGTATTCGTCGGCTTCGTCGAGGCGCACACCCATGGAGGTGACGTTACGAAGCCACGGCGCCTGTCGTCGGACCGAGCGCGCCAGCCGCTGGTGTCAGGTGCGGGTGTCAGGTGCGAGCGTCAGGTCTCGGCGCCAGCGAACAGCTCGAGCTGTTCCCATGTGACCGCGACCTCGCTGACGACCCGCCAGCGCAATCGACCGCGCGATCCAGGTCGGCGGATCTCGACGCGCTCGGGGCGCAGCGAACGAGCGGAGCCGTCGGGGTCGCGCAGGGTCACGCTGCCATCGGTGGCGATGCCCGACACTCGACCGACGATCCAGCGGCCGCGCTCGTGGCGGCGGAAGCGGATCTCTTCTCCCGGGCGCAGCCCGAGACGGGCGAGCGATGCCGGCGATGTGTGCACGTGCAGATCTCCTCAGCCCGCCCGAACGGTCACTCGGCAGCCTGCATCACGCGGCGCTGCAGCTTGCGCATGCCGCCGATCCAGCGGTCGGGATCGGTGGCCTTGAACTGCATGTAGTCGGCCACTTCTGGGTGGGGGAGAACGAGCAGGCGTTCATCGCGGATCGCGGCCACCACATCGCGGGCGACATCGTCGGGCTCGAGGACGTCGGCGGCAAGTTTGACCACGTTGCCGCCGGGGGCAGCTTCGTCGCCGGCGTGCAGCATCTGGGTGTTGACCCCCTGCGGGCACAAGCAGGTGACCTTGATCCCCGCATCGCCATAGGTGATTGCCATGTACTCGGCGAACGCCACTGCGGCGCGCTTGGTGAGTGTGTAGGGCCCGGACCCGATCTGCGCGAGCAGGCCGGCGGCCGACGCAGTCGATGCGAAGTAACCCTCGCCCCGTTCGAGCCAGCGAGGCAACAGCGCCTTGGCCGCCCACCGGTGAGCGTGCACGTTCACGTTGAACGCCAGCTCCCAGTCGGCCTCGGGTGTGGTCAACACGTCGCTGCCCACGCCGACACCAGCGTTGGCGAAGAACAGGTCGATGTCGCCGAGCAACTCGGTTGCCTGGGCGACGAGCTCGGCATTGCCCGACTCGGTCGACACGTCGGCGACGAGCCCGTGCGCGGTGGCGCCGGTTGCGTCGATCGACGCAGCAACCTCGGCTGCGCCTGCCAGATCGGCCAACACCACGCGCGCCCCTTCGGCGTGGAAGGCCCGCGCCAGGGCTTCGCCGATCCCTCGGCCCGCACCGGTGACCACCGCAGTTCGTCCGTCGAGATCCATCGCCGGCATCGTAGGCGTCGCCGCCCCGGAAGACGTGCTGGGCGGTGCGGCGGGCCGACCACTGGCGTAACGATCGAGAGCACGCGGCCCGATCATTACCAGTGTGTTTCGGGGGCCAACGGTGCGCGCGATCGGTGGGTGTCGCGGGTACCGTGTACGTCTAATGACCGATCAGCGCAGCGACTCCACAGCCGTGATCGACGAAGCACTCGGTGTGATCGACACCGCGCTTGCCAAGATGATGCAGCGAGAACTCGTATCGTCCGGCGAGGTTGCCGATCTTCTCCTCGACGTGCGCAGTCTGCTCACTACGGAAGGCACCGCCGACACGCCGGTGCTCGCCGACGCCACCGACGCCGGCTGAGCCCGACGTCGGGGCGACGCCACACCGGCGTCCAGCGCGGCGCGTCTCCGGCTTCGTCGATTGTTGCGCTACGCCGATCGCAGGCGAACGAACGCGTCCTCGACGCATCGAGCAAACAGCGCGGGCTCGTCGATGGCCGCGGGATCGATGTGGATCCCCACGTCGAAACGGCCCTGTTGGCTGAGCGCGGTGAGGTTCACCGGTACGCCCAAGAGCGGTCCGATCGGCACGTTGCCGACGACCTGGGCGCCGGCCACGAAGGTGTCGACCGGTGCGCCGCGCACGTTCGACGTCGCCACATCCACCGTGCGCGACTGCGCCCGTGCGAGCCGCCCGATGATCGACGTCGGGAGCGCCGCACCCATCGCTGCAGCGGCGTCGACGAGCGCGTCCGACCCCCGCGCCTGAGCGACCGCGTCAGCCACGGCGGTGAACCGGTCGGCGATGGGCATGTCAGCGGTCGGAACGTCGAAACGGGCCAGGGTGAACGCATTCGAACCCGACTTGGCATGGCGCGTGCTCACCGCCATCGATGCGCGCAACGAATCGATCGGCGACCCCGCCCGACGGTGATAGTCGCCAGCGGCATCAGCGGCTGCGGTGACGAAGGCGATGTTCACCGTGCCGCCCAGACGGCGGGCGGTTGCCTTGAGGTCGGCGACCGAAGCCCTCGCGGCGCACAGCGTGCGGCGCGTCGATCGCGCTGTCCACAACGGCGATCGCGCCTGTCCGCCGAACTCACGACCGAGGTCGTCGAGGGAGCGGATGGCGGCATCACTCGCATCGCCGAGAGCATCGGGGTCGGCGAGCAGTTGTTGTACCCGGCGCCCGACACCCAGTGGGAGGCGCAGCGCGTTGGCCAACGTGCGGCGCACGGCCTCGGTGGTGGCGTCGTCGATGCCCGCAGAGGGAGCGCTCGGAGCGGCGTCGAGTGGAGCGGTGTTGAACGCGTCGGCTGACTCGCTGTCTGCGGCAGGTCGGGTGACGTCGTCGGCCGGCTGTTCGTCATCGACGGGCGGGTCGCGCTCGAGATCGAGATAGGCCAGCGCCAGCTCCACCCCGCCTTCGCCGTCGGTGATCGAGTGGTGCACCTTCTGTAGCAGCGCCGACCGGCCCTCGGGGAGGCCGTCGATCACCGTGAACTGCCACAGCGGTCGGGATCGGTCGAACGGATCGGCGGTCAACCTCGCTGCCAGGTCGTAGAGCTCGCGGTACGTGCCCGGCGCGGGCAGCGCGACATGTTGCACGTGACGGCGGACGTCGAGTTCGTCATCGATCACCCAAGCGGGGGCCAATCCACCGAACCGCTCCTCGACCCGTTGGCGCAGCCGAGGGATACGGCGCGCCGCCTCGGCCAGCCGGGCGCGCAGTCGCTCGATGTCCGGTGGCCGGTCGAGGACGGCCACGTTGGCAAACGTCGACGACAGCCGACGGTCGCGTTCGAGTCGCCACATCAGTGCCTCGATGTCGGTCATCCCAGGAGCGCGACTCGGTGGTGAACTCACTGTGCAGGAGGGTAGGCGTCGCGCGGCAGGCGAGAGAGCGCCGTCAGCGTTCGGTGATGCGCCGCGCCACGCGTCGCGCGGCCCAGCCAAGCCCTGCGCCGATGACGACCCCGCCGAGGACGTCGGAAGCATGGTGGATGCGCACGTACACCCTGCTGGTGGCCGACGAGCACACCGACCGCCGCCCAGCCGGCGATGCGTGAGGGGCGCTCCCACGCCGACAACAACACGACCGCAAAGGTCGCCGCGCTGGCGTGGCCCGAGGGGAACGACGATGTCGACGGCTGGCGAACCTCGAGCCCGGCGCCACCGGTTTCGGTGGGTCTCGACCGGCGGAACAGGCGCTTGATGCCCTGGTTGACGATCAGGCTTTCGAGACCGAGTCCGACCGCCAAGATGAGGACCTGATCGGCACGCCGCGTAGCGATGCCGCGCACGCCGCCGAGGGCGTGCCACACCAGAGAGAAGTCGCCGGCGGTGCTCGCCGCCCGAAACACCTGGTCGAGTGCTTCGTTGCCGCGCAGTTGATCGAACGCCTCGTCGACACGGCGGTCGAACCGTTCGATCGCCGGGCCCAGCGCACCCTCGCCAGGGACCATCGAGGGGGTCCGGTGGGGCCGCAGCGGTGGGATCGCTCATCGCTGCGTCAGCCGGCGATGGCGACGACTCGCTCGTCGGTCGGCGCGGTGGCGGCGCCGTTGATGTCGGTGGCGGCGCCACCGATGAGCGCGGCGTAGGCCGCCGGAGCCTCGGTGAGCGCGCGCTCAGGATCGCCACCGAACGCCGGGCACCATTGCTGGAACGTGCAGTAGTCACAGATCCGGCTGGTGCGCGGGCGGAAGTCGCCAGTGACACATGCCCGCTCGACGGCACTCCACACCGCCGCAGTGCGCGTGGTGATGAAACGCACCGACTGCTCGCTCGGCACCGTCTCGATCGTTTCGCCCGAGCTCAGGTACATCAGTCGGATCAGCGCCGGTCGCCGGCCCAGCACCTGTTGACACAAGAAGGCGTAGAAATGCACGCCGGCCAGCGACTTCTGCTCGTAGTTGCTCGACGGGGCACGTCCGGTCTTGTAGTCGGTGACGATGAGTTCGCCGTTGGCGTCGAGTTCGAGGCGGTCGATGATGCCGCGCAACGTGAGATTGCCGACCGCCGCCTCCATGCGTAGCTCGATGCCGATCTCGCGCACGGTGGTGGGGTCTTCCATCGTGCGGTACCGCTCGACGAGTCGTGAACACTCGCGGTCGAACGCTGCCGCGTCGTCGGCGTCGAGCTGCAGGCCGACCCAGTCGGGGTGCGTGCGGTACTCGGCGAGGGCGGTGGCCAGGTCGGCGTCGAGTGCCGACGCCGTGCGCTGCTCGGGTGGCCGCACGAACAGCAGCTCGAGGGCGCGGTGCACGATGGTGCCGCGCGTGGTCGCCCGCCCGGGTGGTTCGGGGAGCTTGTCGATGCTCGAGAAGCGGAACTGCATCGGGCACGTGGTGAACGACGACACCCGCGACGGCGACAGCGAGGTGGGGGTGTCGTAGGCCGGGGTCGGCGCAGCGGTATCGGTCATCACGTTGATGGTACGTCGGGGGTGTCACACGGCGGATCGATGCTCGCGCGATGCGCCGAGCAGGGTGCCTACAGGAGCTCTGCGGTGTGCGCCAGCACGAGCTCGGCGAAGGCCTGAGGATGCGTGAACGGCCCGAAGTGATTCCACTCGGGGTGATCGAGAAACGTGGCGTTCGGCAGTTGCTCGGCGACGCGTGGTGCCGCGTCGGGCGGGCCACTGCCGTCTTGTGCGCCAGCCACCACGACCACCGGCACGTCGATGTGCGGCAGGCGGTTCCACGTGGTGTGCGCGCCACCGGTTTCGAAGGTGCGCGCCTCGTGCTCGGGATCGCACTTCAGGCGCACACCTTCCGGTGACGGCCGGAACCCGTGGGCCACGTACATGCGCACCACGTCGGGGTGAAATGCCGCCATTGGCGGCTTGCTCGAATAGTTGGCAATCGCTGCGTCGAAGCTGTCGAAGGTCGCCCGCCGGCGCCGCGCGCCCTCGACCAACACCGACGGAGGCTGCGATGAGTCGGGCGATGGCGGTGGGAACACGATCGGCTCGAAGGCGATGATCATGTCGAACAGGTCGGGTTCGCGATCGGCGGCCATCAGTAGTCCGGCACCGCCCATCGAGTGCCCCACGCCGATCAGTCCTCCGTCGGGAGCGATGGCGCGCGCCGCAGCTAAGGCGTCGTCGCCGTAGCGGTCCCAGTCGACCGCCCAGTCGTCGGGGCGCGCCGTGTCACCGTGGCCTCGATAGTCCAATCCGTACACCGCGAACCGGTCGCCCAGCCCGTCGGCCACCGGCAGGTAGCAGTACGCGTGGAAGCCCGTGGCGTGGGACAACAGCAACGGTGTGCCCGTACCGCCGAAGTCGTGCACGGCGACGCGGACGCCGTCGGACGACGGCACTCGCATGATGTGATCCGTCCGTGTCAGACCCGCGGCGAGTCGCCGAGGGCCTTCAAGAACATGCCGGTCTCTTCGGCGATGCTCGCGGGGACCTCGAAGCCTTTGCGGTCCTCGACGGTCTCCCAGTTGTCGCGCAGGTCTTCGGGCGTGAGGGCGTCGGTGTTCGTGTAGCCCTGCGTCTCGCCGATGAACACCTCGGCCACGCGGCCGCCACCGACCGAGAAGATGCGCCCGGTCGCCTCGCACGATTCGTGAACCAGGTACGTGACGAGCGGCGACACCAACTCGGGCTGCAAGCGCTCGCCGAGCGGTCCGAGCAGGTCCTCGGTCATGCGCGTGAACGCAAGTGGCGCGATGGCGTTGGCCCGAATGTTGTATTTCGCACCCTCGACGGCGAGCACGTTGGTGAGTCCGACCAGCCCCATCTTGGCGGCGCCGTAGTTCGACTGGCCGAAGTTGCCGAAGATGCCTGCCGCCGACGACGTCGACACGATCCGTCCGTAGCCCTGCTCGCGCATGAGCGGCCATGCCGGGCGGGTGACGTGGAAGGCGCCGCGCAGGTGCACGTCGATCACCGCGTCGATGTGGTCGGGGTCGATGTTGTGAAACGCCTTGTCGCGCAGGATTCCGGCGTTGTTGATCACGATGTCGACGCGCCCGAAGGCATCGACCGCCGACTGCACGATGGCCTCGCCGCCCTCGCGGGTCGACACCGAGTCGGTGTTGGCGACGGCCTCGCCGCCGGCGGCGGTGATCTCGTCGACCACCAGCTGGGCGGCACCCTTGTCGCTGCCGGTCCCGTCGACGGCGCCACCGAGGTCGTTCACCACGATCAGCGCGCCACGCTGGGCGAGCATCAACGCGTGCTGCTTGCCGAGTCCGCCACCGGCGCCCGTGATGATCGCTACCTTGCCGTCGAAACCGAGATCGCTCATGCGCGGCGACGCTACCGGCAGGTAGGGACCCTCGCTCCAATCGTCGGCAGAACGGTGCATCTCGCCAGGAGATCGCCATGCGCGGTGCGCGGTGCCGTGCGTCAGGAGATGTCGTGGAGGACGAGCTCGAGCGCGTGCAGGTTGGCGATCTCGTAGGCGGCGTGCTGGCGGAAGGGTGGATCGGCGGCATCACGGTTGAGGTACACCGACACCATGCCTGCAGCGTTGGCCCCTTCCACGTCGTCCCAGTCGTCGCCGACGTGGATCATCTGCGCCGGCTCGGCGCCGAGCCGTGTGGCGATCGTGTCGAAGGCACGAGGATCGGGCTTCTCGAACCCGTGACTCGGACCGAGCACCACGGCGTCGAACACGCCGTCGAGCCCGCATCGATCCGGATACGTGTTGCCATTCGACAACAGCCGAGGCGATGGTTGGTGGCCAGCCGGGCGAGGCAGTCCCGAACCTCCGGATACAACTCGATCTGTCCGAAGCGCACGTCGAGGAACGCAGCGAGCAACTCGTCGGCGAGCGCGTCGACGTTCGAACACCCCGCTCGTTCGAGCACCAGCGCGAACGACGCGCGCCGCACGTCCTCGAGCCGATGCGGCCGGTTCTTCATGTGGAGCGCGATGTCGTCGCGCGTTGCCTGCAGCGTTGTGGCGTCGACGTCGCTGACCAGTCCACGTTCGATCATGATGCGGGCGGTCGTTTCGAGCGCGAGCTGCTGCACGCTGCGGAAGTCCCATAGGGTTTGATCGGCGTCGAAGCTGATTGCACGTACGCCCATCGCAGGTATCGCTGAGTGCACTCGGCCGGGGTTCAGGCCTTCTTGGGGATGTGCCGTGGCTGGCCGGCTCGACCATCACCCGGTCGTCGCCGTCGATGATCGGCACGCCAGCACCCTCGACGACTTCGAGGGTGCACCCGTCGCGCTCGAGATCGACGCGCAGCACCGACCCGTGCCGGTGGATCTTGAACGTGAGTCCGTCCCACTTGGCCGGCAGCCGCGGCGAGAACTCGAGGTAGTCGCCCCACTCGACCATGCCGGCGAACCCGTGCACCACACCGGCCCACACGCCGCCGAGCGAGGCCACGTGCACGCCGTCGGCGGTGTTGCCATGGGTGTCGCAGAGGTCGAGATACAACGACTGCTCGAAGTACTCGAGCGCCAAGTCGTCGTAACCCACCTCGGCGGCGACGATCGCTTGCACGCATGCCGACAGCGACGAGTCGCCGGTGGTGATCGGGTCGTAGTAGTCGAAGTTGCGCCGCATCTGCTCGATGGAGAAGTGCTCGCGACGAAGGAACATGGCGAGCACCACGTCGGCCTGCTTGAGCACCTGGTGGCGGTAGATCACCAGCGGGTGGAAGTTGAGCAGCAGCGGGTACTTGTCCTTGGGCACGCCCTCCCAGTCCCACGGTTCGAGTTCGAGGAACGACGAATCCTGGGGGTGAATGCCGAGGCGGTCGTCGAAGGGGATGAACATCGCGTCGGCGGCCGCGTCCCACTCGTCGAGCTCTTCGAGCTGCAGGCCCGTGGCCCGACACAGCGCAGCGAACTGTTCGGGGTTCCACTCGGCGAGGAAGCGCACCGTGCGCGCCGCGTACCGCAGATTGAACCGCGCCATCACGTTGGTGTAGGCGTTGTCGTTCACCACGGTGGTGTACTCGTCGGGCCCGGTCACCCGGTGGATGTGGAACGTGCGATTGCCGTTGGTGGAGTAGAAGCCGAGGTCGACCCACAGGCGCGCGGTTTCCACGAGCACCTCGGCGCCTTCGCGGGCCAGGAACTCGAGGTCGCCCGACGCCTCCAAGTAGCGGCGCAGGGCGAACACGATGGCGCTGTTGATCGTGGTATTGCGCTGTGCCGGCGGCGTAGTACGCCGATGCTTCCTCGCCATTGATGGTGCGCCACGGATACAGCGCCCCGTTCTGGCTCAGCTCGCGGGCGCGCTCGCGCGCCGCGGGGAGCATCTTCCACCGGAAGCGGACCACCTTGCGCGCCGCCTCGGGCCGGGTATAGGCGAGGAACGGCGCGACGTACACCTCGGTGTCCCAGAAGTAGTGGCCGTCGTAGCCGCCGCCGGTGACCCCCTTGGCGGCGATGCCTTGTTCTTGAGTGCGCGCCGAGGCCTGACCGAGCTGGAACAGGTTCCAGCGCAGCGCTTGCTGCGCGCGATCGTCGCCGCGCAGCTCCATGTCGCTGCACTCCCAGAACTCGTCGAGCCACTCGCGTTGCTCGGCGAACAGTTGCTCGATGCCGTCGTGCTCGGCGCGGTCGAGCGTGCGTGTGCAGCGGTCCGCGAGCTCGGCGGCTGGGGTCCCTTTCGAGTCGTGGTACGCGACGAGCTTGGTGATGCGGATCGGATCGCCCGGTGTTGCCCGCACGGTGTACACCGTCTTGGCCAGGTCGTCGGCGACGCTGGTGCGCACGCCGACGCTGCACGGGGTGTCGATCATGTGGCGCGTGCCGCACGCCAGGGTCATCCCGCTGTGGTTGCAGCGGTAGCCGAGCACGATCTCGTTGCCGTTCTCGCGGGCCAGACGCGGTTGCAGCACGCGCTCGGTGAACTTGCGCGCCTGGCGCGGGTCCTTGCCTTCGCCCAACGAGGCCGCTTTCACGTGGTATTCGTCCTCGCCGTCTTGGCGGTTCATCAGCTGCGACGACACCACCACCGGCGCCGGCGAGTCGAGGAGTGTGACCTCGAAGGTCATCACCGCCAGATGCCGATGGGTGAAGCTGACCATCCGCTGTGAGCGGATGCGCACGCGCTTGCCCGCGGGGGTGCGCCACACCACGTTGCGCTCGAGCACGCCGCTGCGGAAGTCGACCACCCGTTCGTACTCGTCGAGGTCGGCGGTGGCCAACAGGAATGGCTCGTCGTCGACGTACAACTTGAGCAACTTGGCGTCGGGCACGTTGACCACGGTCTGGCCGGTCTTGGCGAAGGCGTAGGCGTCTTCGGCGTGGTGGATCTGCCAGGTCTCGTGAAACCCGTTGAGGTACGTGCCGTGGCTGTGCGCCTCGCGCCCCTCTTCGGGGTTGGCGCGCATGCCGAGATAGCCGTTGCCGAGGGCGAAGAGTGTTTCGGTCGTGCCGAGATCGTCGCTGTCGTACTCGCGCTCGACGAGTCGCCACGGGTCGATCGGGAAGCGGTACTCGGGCAGCCTGTCGAGCATCGGCGTGCGAATCACGTTCCGAGCCTATGCCTCGAGCCCGACGTCGACCGGTCCATCAGGCCCCGCCGTCGGCGGCGAGCGCGCTGTCGCGCAGCGATCGGTAGTCGAGCTTGCCGTTGGCCGCCCGACCGATCGTGGGGACCTGATGGATGCGCTTCGGCGCCTTGTACCGCGCCAGTCGGCCCTTGACGTGGTCGATCAAGGCCGCTTCGTCGAGGTCGGCGCCGGCATGCAGTTCGACGAGGGCGACGATGGCCTCGCCCCACCGCTCGTCGGGCACGCCCACGACGGCCGCGTCCGCAACGACGGCGTCGAGCTTGAGACACTCTTCGACCTCTTCGGGGTACACCTTCTCGCCGCCGGTGTTGATGCACTGACTGCCGCGACCCAGTAGGTGCACGGTGCCGTCGGCGTCGACGCTCGCGTAGTCGCCCGGGATCGAGTAGCGGTGGCCGTCGATCGTGACGAAGGTGGCGGCCGTCTTCTCTTCGTCCTTGTAGTAGCCCACCGGAACTCGTCCGCGTTGGGCCACCCGACCGACCTGTCCCGACCCGGGGAGCACTTCGGTGCCGTCGTCGGTGATCACCTTGGTGTTGTCGCTCAGCTGGAAGGTGGCGGTGTCGTTCGGCGCTGTCTCGTCGCCACCGGCGTCGTCGCCGCGGGTGGTGTTGGTGGCCATGCCGATCGCCTCGCTCGACCCGAGGCTGTCGACCATGATCAGGCGCGGGTTGTGGCGCAGCAGGCCGTCTTTGGTCTCCTTCGACCACATCACCCCCGACGACACGATCACCCGCAGGCTGGAGATGTCCCACCGGTCGGGTTCGGCGTCGAGGGCCCGGAGGATCGGCTTGGCGAAGGCGTCGCCGACGATCGACGTCGAGTTGATGCCGTAGTGCTCGACTGCATCGAGGAACACAGTGGCGTCGAAGTGACGCTCTTCGAGCGTGGTCACGCTGCCGCCGACGATCAGGTTGCTGATGGCGTTGAACAGCCCGGTGCCGTGCATCAATGGTGCGGCGGGCATGTTGCGCGGCCCGGCTCGTTCCACTCGGGCCGCGGCGGCGTCGAGGTCTTGCTCGGGCGGGAGGCGCCGGCGGTTGTTGGCGTCGAGGATCGAGAACAGGTCGTCTTGGCGCCACATCACACCCTTGGGCATGCCGGTGGTGCCGCCGGTGTACAAGAGCATCAGGTGATCGCCCGACCGGCCCCACGGTCCGGTCACGCCGGGCTCGACCGCGGTCGTCGCCGCCACCTCGTAGGGCGTCGCCCAGTCGGGGCAGGCCCCGCTGCCGTCGTCGACCCACAGCCAGGTGCGCACACGTGGAACCCGGGTTCGCAGGGGTTCGATCGTGTCGGTGAACGTGCCGTGGAACACCACCGCGGTGACGTCGCCGTTGTCCCACAGGTACACGAGTTCATCGGCGGCGTACCGATAGTTGGTGTTGACCACGGCCAGTCCCGCCTTGAACGCCGCGAACATCGACTCGAGGTACTCGGGAGAGTTGTACAGGTACTGCGCCACCTTGTCTTGCTCGGCGACGCCGTCGGCCGCGAGCAGCGTCGCCGCAACTCCGTCTGCCCGAGCGCTGAACTCGTGCCACGTCGTCGTGCGCACGCCCTGTTGCTGAGCGAGCGCGTCGGGGATCGCAGCAGCGATCGACTCCCACACGTCGGCGAGGTTCCATCCGGATGGAGCTGGCGTCACGCTGCGAAGGTAGCGGGCACGGCGGTGTCGTTCGCATCCGTGGGTGCCCGACCCGATGTCCGGCCCGACGGCCAGCAGCTGTGGGTCGGTCGCGGAAACGGGCGCTACGGTCGGCGTGATGACGAGCGCAGTCCTGGAGGGCGCCGAAGCCGTCGCCGACGTGGTCGAAGCCAATGCGGCCGACGCCGAGCGTGGTCGGCGCCTCCCGCCCGCCACCGTCGAAGCGCTGACCTCCGCCGGCTTGATGCGCATGTGTGTGCCTGCGGCGTACGGCGGCCCCGAGGTCGATCCGGTCACGATGGTGCAGGCGATCGCCGCGGTGGCCCACGCCGACGGCGCCGCCGGATGGTGCTCGATGATCGCGTCGACCACGTCGTCGATGTCGGCGTTCCTTCCCGTCGAGGCCGCGGCCGAGATCTACTCGGATCCAGCGGTGGTCACCGGCGGCGTTTTCGCTCCCAACGGCGTCGGCACCTCCACCGCCGCCGACGGACATGATGGATTCTCGGTGACCGGCCGGTGGGCGTGGGGGAGTGGCACCCAGCACTGTCACTGGGTACTCGGCGGCGCACGCTGCGACGACGACACGTTCCGGCTGTGCTGGTTTCCACAGTCGGCGGTGGTGTTCCACGACACCTGGTACACGTCGGGGATGCGCGGCTCGGGTTCGCTCGACTACTCGGTTGACGGCGCGTTCGTTCCTGCGTTGCGCACGATCCAGCCAGGGGTGACCGCGCCCGTGGTCGACGCACCGCTGGCCCACTTCCCGAACTTCACGCTGCTCGCCGCTGGTGTCGCGGCAGTGGGCGTTGGTGTCGCCCGTCGCGCTCTCGACGAGCTGGTCGACATCGCCGAGGGCAAGCGTCCGCAGTTCTCGTCGCGCACGCTGGCCCAGAGCGGATTCACCCAGGTCGAGCTGTCGCGCGCCGAAGGGCAGTGGCGAGCGGCGCAGGCCTTCCTGCTCGACTCGATCGCCGACGCCTGGCAGTCGGTGGAGCGTGGTGTCGGCGCCACGCTCGAGCAACGGACTGCGATCCGGCTGGCGGCGGTGCACGCCGCAACGACCAACGCCGAGGTCGCCGACGTGGCCTTCACTCTCGCGGGAGGCACGGCGGTGTACGACACGAGCCCGCTCGGCCGGTGCGCCCGCGATGCACACGTCGTGACCCAGCACATCCAAACCGCACCGAAGCTGCACGAGACCATCGGCAAGTTGCTCCTCGGCCAAGAGGCCGAGACCGGCATGTTCTGAGCACGACTGCTCGTTTGCCCGAGAACTCGTTTGCGCGCAACTCTGCGCGCACCGGTCGACGCACACGCGCACGCAAACGGGGGGTACGGTCGCACGGATGGACGCGCTCGAAGCGATCATGACCACACGGGCGATTCGCCGGTACACCGACGATCCGGTGACCGACGACGAGATCGCCATCTGCCTCGCCGCCGCACAGCAGGCACCGAGCGGCGGCAACGTTCAGCCGCAGCAATACGTGGTGGCGCGCGATCAGATACGCCGCCAAGAGGTGGCCAACTGGTACCGCCGGGCGTACGACCGCTACGAAGCGACGTTGCCGGACGGGTCGGCGTTCAAGGATCCGGCGGCCGCCGAATCGTGGAACAAGACCCGCGCGGCGAGCCGCCACCTCGCCGAGAACATCCAACACGCGCCGGCGATCGTGCTGTTCTTGCAGCCGGTGATTCCTTGGGAACCCGCCGACGAGTTGGGCCCGCTCGACATCGGACGTCTCGACGCCAGCGTGTACCCGGCCGTGCAGAACTTCTGCCTTGCCGCCCGGGCGCTCGGTATCGGCACGGCGTTGACCACGGTGATCCGTATCTACACGGCCGAGGTGCTCGATGCGTTCGAGGTGCCACGCAACGCCGACGGTGCACTGAGCTACGAGATCGCGGCGTGTGTGCCCATGGGTCGTCCCGCCGGCAACTTCGGTGTCGCGCCGCGCAAGCCGGCCCCGAAGGTCACCCACTGGGACACCTTCGGCAATCGTCGCTGAGTCAGCGGTTCGGCGGCGCCGGCAGGTCGGGCGCAGCCGCTTCGGCCGCAGCGGCAACGGCGATGGCGACCGGATCTGCACCGGGAGCGGCGATTGCCTGGACGCTGTTGGGCAGTCCATCTGGATCGAGGCCCCACGGAAGCGCCACGGCCGGCGCGCCGCACAGATTCCACAGCCACGTGAACGTGAGAAATCCGACGGTGTTCTGGTCGAAGGGGATGTCGTCGTCCGGGGTGAGCGGCACTGCGTTGGTCGGCGCGGTCGGGGTGATCAACGCATCGACGGTTCCGAACAGCTCGTCGATCTGGTGCCGAAAGCCGATGCGGAACTCATGGGCGCGCACGACGTCGGATCGGCTGACGCCGTCGGCCGCCTGCAAGATGCCGGCGAAGCTCGACGTGTAGTCGCTGCGCCGCTCCGGCCAGTAGGCCTCGTGGGCTGCGGCGATCTCGGCGCACAACAACGCGTAGTACGGCTCGACCGCTTCTGCCCGCAGCGGGACCTCCACGTCGACGATCTCCGCGCCTGCCGACGCCAGCGCAGTGATCGCAGTGCGGCTCGCCGAGGCCACATCGGGATGCACGAACTCCGTGCAGAAGGCCTCGTCCCAGCCGATCCGCAACCCCCGTACTCCGGACCGTGTGTCGCCGTACGCGTCGAGTCGGGTGGTGACATCCGCGGGATCCGGAGTGGCGATCGAACGGGCGAGGATGTCGGCATCGGCGACGGTGCGGGCGAGCGGACCGCAGTGGTCGTACGTCGTGGTGAGCTTGGCGACAACGATCGCCCCAGCGCCCTCCAGCTTGGCCACAGCGGTCGCCGTCCGATCAGCGATCGATCCGGCGAGGATCGTCGAGCCGGCGGCTGTCGGCTGGCCAGCCATGTCGTAGAGGTCCTTGACGCCGACCGGCACGCCGTGCAGCGGACCCAATCGGTCGCCGCGCGCCACCGCCTGGTCGGCGAGCTGCGCCCGCTCGATCGCGATCTCGTAGAGCGGATGGGCCACCACGCCCAATGTGTCGGCACGTAGGCGTTCGATGGCGGCGCCAACGACCTCCGTCGGCGCAGCGTCACCGGCGGCCACGGCAGATGCGATACCGACCACCGAACCTTCGGGCAGCGTCGTCACGCGGCGCAGACTACTGAACCGTCGCGAGGCCACCGCCGGGTCGCTCGCGCTCAGCGGAGCGCGAGCGCCGTCGAGTCGAGGTGCTGGCCGATCATCGGGAGCAGTTCGGCGGCATCGGTGCCGACCCCGCCGATGAAGTGTGACCAGCGGCGGCGCATCAGTGGGAGCCCGAGGGCGAACAGCCCGGGACGGGCGAGGACACCGCCGTCGTGGACGATCGCGCCCTTGCGGTCGAGCAGATCGGCCTCGAGATAGGGCACATGCGGACGGAAGCCGGTGGCCCACACGATCGTGTCGAATCGGCGGAGGTCGAGTTCGAGGCACGGTTCAGGAATCGTGGTTGGCGCCGGACGATGTGCCACCTCGAACTCCGAGTCCATGCCGTGCAACTCGATGTGCTCATCGATCGCATCGAGCACCCGGTTCATCTTGAGGTCGGCGCTGACACACATGTTGGCCAGCGAGCCCGAGAACTGGGCGCGGCGGTCGTCGCAGCCGACCATCCGCCCGACCACATCGACTCCCGCCGACTGCAAGGTATTCAGATCGAGCGAGCGGTGGGTCGCCGATCCGACCAGCTGCGGCGCTGGCGTGCGGCGGGCGCGCACCAGATCGTCGATCTCGTCGACCGACTGATCGAGTACACCGAGGTGACGCATCCACCAATGGATGTCCATGCCTCGGTAGCGGCGGGGCAGGCGCGTGTGTTCGCCTGTGGCCACGACGACGTCGCGACCGGCGCGGCGCAGCTCGTCGGCGAGCTGGATACCCGATGCCGACGACCCGACCACGAGCACGCCGCCACCGGACACCGACGACGGGTCGCGGTACGCGGTTGGTGTAATCTGGTGGATGCGCTGCGGGATGGCATCGGCCACGGCTGGGATTTTCGGAGTACCGAACGCCCCCGCCGCGATCACCACACTGCGTGCCCGCCAGGTGCCTGCGGTGGTGCGCACGTGGAACCCGTTGTCGACGGTGTCGACGGCGCGCACCGTGACGCCCTCGTGGATCGGCGCGCCGATGGTCGCCGCGTGGCGCGTCAGCCCGACAGCGAAGTCGAGGGCACTCATGAACGCATCCGGATCGTCGGACGGTGATGCGCCCGGGAGCACGTTCAACCAATTCGGCGACAGCAACCGCAACGACGACCAGCGTTCGGTGTGCCAGGCGTTGCCGGCAACGCCGCGTTCGAGCACGACGTGGTCGATGCCGTGTTGGCTCAGGTGATAACTCATCGCCAGGCCGGCTTGGCCGGCGCCGATGACGACGACGTCGGTCGTGCGCGCAGGGATTGTGGGGTGTGTGGCGGCAGGGTGCATCTCGGTGCTCCGGGGGTGAGCGTCGCCGGGGTGACCGGCGACGCTCACACGGCGGGGTTGGTCACGCCACCTCGACGGTGACGGCGGTGGGGTTGGTGATGACGTCGTAGACGGCGGAGCGCTTCTGGCTCTGGGCGACGATCGCCCGGATGTCGTCGGCGCTGGCGTCGGCGTCGATCTCGTAGCGCACGCGGATGCCGGAGAACCCGTTGCGCACGTCGGGGTCGATGCCGAGGATGCCCTGCAGGTCCATGTCGCCCTCGATGGTGGCCGTCACGCTGCGCAGCTGCACGCCGCGGTTCTGGGCAACAGAGGCGATGCCGGCGGTGAGGCAGCCGGCGAGGCCGGACAGCACCATCTCGACCGGCGTCACGGCGTTGTCGGCGGCGGCGAAGATCTCGGGATGGTCGGTGTCGAGCACGAACGCCTGCTTGTGCGACTGCTCGGCGCCGACGCCGAAGAACTTCTCGACAGTGGTGCGGCTGTGCGTGCCGTCGACCCAGCTGCAGGTGGCGCGCCATTGGAAGGCGGCCGCCTCGGGTGCGCCGGTCATGGCCTCGCGGGCGCCGAGCAGCGCCTCGACGTTCACGCCGTTGTCGACAGTGGTGGGATCGGTGATGGTCATGTGTTGCTCCTGTGTGTTGGCCGATCGCCGGAGGTGCCGGGTCGGCGGTGATTGACAGGCACCACGGTGCGCAGGTCGTCCGGCGCGGGTCTTGAAGGTGATCGGGAGACCTCATGGAGATCCGTCGATGAGATCTCCATACGACCTCCCATCGGCCTTCAAGCAACGGGCGACCGAAATCGGGACGATGCGGATGAGTCGCTTCGACTCGTCACCGAAAGGAGCCCGACCGTGTACACCACCCCGACCGACCCAGATCAGCGCAGCGTTCTGTTCGACGCCCCAGGCCTACTGACTGCTGGCGCCGTCCCCGCTGAAGTGATCGCTCCGCGTCGGCGGCACTACGACGTCGTCATCGTCGGCGCCCGCGCAGCGGGCGCAGCGACGGCGATGCTGCTCGCCCGGGCCGGCGTGCGCGTGCTCGTCGTCGACCGACAGGGATATGGGAGCGACACACTGTCCACCCATGCACTGATGCGCGGCGCAGTGCGCCGTCTTGCCCGATGGGGGCTGCTCGACCAGGTGTGGGCCAGCGACACGCCGGCGATCAACGCGGTGACCTTCTCGTACGGCGGCATCAACCACACCGTGGAGGTCACTCCCGATCCGGTGGTCGAGGCGCTCGCCGCGCCTCGACGCACGGTGCTCGATCCGATTCTGGTCGACGCTGCGCGCGCCGCAGGCGCAGAAGTGCTGCATCGCACTGCGCTCGTCGAGTTGCCGATCACGAGCGGCGGACGAGTGCACGGTGCACATCTGCGTTTGGCCGACGGCACGTCACGCATGGTCACGTGCGACGTGCTGGTCGGAGCGGACGGCCTGCGGTCGCTCGTCGGACGGCTCGTGGGCGCACCGGTCACGCGGCGGGCGGCGCACACGTCGGCCGTGACCTTTGCGTACTACCGAGGGCTCGACGTCGACCATCACCGCTTCCAGTGGCTGTACGACCACGACGTGGCGAACGGGCAGCGGATCGCCGGCGGCGTCATCCCCACCACCGACGAGACGACGTGCGTGTTCGGCGCGACGGGACCCGACCGCTTCGCCCGTGAAGCGCGCGCCGATGTTGCAGGGTTTCATCAGCGGGTCGTCGACTCACTCGACGTGGAGCTCGGCGCCCAAGTGCGCGGCGCCGAACGTGTGGGCGCGCTGCGCAGCTGGCCGGGTGTGCTCGGCCGTTTCGTGAAGCCACACGGGCCGGGCTGGGCACTGGTCGGCGACGCTGGCTATTTCAAGGACCCCGCTGCCGCCCACGGCATCACCGACGCGTTTCGCGACGCCGAGCTACTGGCGTCGGCGATCGTTTCGGACGATCTACCCGGCTACGAGGAGCGCCGCGACGCGCTGTCGTTGCCGCTGTTCGAGGTGCTCGATCGGATGGCGTCGTTCCAGTGGGACCTCGCCGAGCTGGGCGAGCTGCACGTGCAGCTCGCCGCAGCGATGAAGGCGGAGGATCAGGCTCCCGTTCCGGCGCTCGTCTGAGCAGTGCGCCGGCCGGGCCGCTGGTCGCAGTCCGATCACTCCCACCTACCCCTCGCCAGGTTCTCGTCTGGCTCCACGTCTGGAAAGGACGATCCCATGTCAATCTCACGTTCACGTTGGGCGGCCATCGGTGCCGCCGTTGCCGTCACCCTCGGCGCTGGGGGCGGATTCGGCCTCGCGCTCGCTACCGGAGAGCGCTCAGACGTTCATCCAGTCGTGCATCCGATCACCCCGTGCCGGGTGGTGGACACGCGGTCGGCGTCGCAGATCGGGGCGAACGCCGGCCCACTCGGTCCCGAGCAGGCGATCGACGTCGACGGCCGCGGTTCGTCCGGTGAGTGCCAGCTGCCCGCCGACGCCGTGGGGCTGATGCTCAACGTCACGGCCGTCGGCGCAACGGCACAGACCAACTTGCGTGTGTACCCGGCGGACGCGCCGCTTCCTGAGGCGAGCAATCTCAACCCATCGCCAGGCGCAGCCCCGACCCCGAACGCAGTGCTGACGGCGCTGTCGGACGACGGTCGGTTCTCGGTCCGCAACTTCCGGGGCGACGTGCACGTGGTGATCGATGTCAACGGCTACCTCGTCGACCATGACCACGGCGACGTGCCAACCGCTCCCGCGTCCCACGATGCGTATACGAAAGCCGAGGTCGACGACCTGCTCGCCGACGTCGCCCGCGTCGACGACGTGTACGACCGAGCGGACGTCGACCAACGGTTCGGAGCGCATTGGGTGTGGATCTTCCGCGATCGCGTCCAGGATTCGTCGCCGTCGCTCGCCGACACGGTCGTGCGCGCCCCGACCGTCGAGCAGCCGGGGCTCCGGTGCATCGACCTCCCCGACGACGCTCCGATCGAGCCGCGCGCCGCAGTTGCCATGATCGAAGACAACCTGGTCGGTCTCCAGCAGTGGAGCGTTGCGCTGAACGCGTTCGCCACGACCAACTGTCCAATCGGGACCGACCTCGCGCTGAAGATCGCTCGCGGCAGCGTCGGCGACGACGAGGTCGACGTGCGCATCGTCGTTCCTGGTTCATAGCTTCTGTATGGGCGGCGCGGTGCAGGATCGGGCACGGCGTTCTGCAACGATCGGACGATGACGCAGGATGTAGCCACAGGCGAGTCGCAGCTCGTCGCTGATCTGCTGGATCCCGAGCTGTACCGCCGCGATCCTCACGACGTGTGGGCGTGGATGCGGGCCAACGAGCCGGTGTATCGCGACGCCCGCAATGGCCTGTGGGGTGTGACCCGTCACGCCGACATCCTCGACGTCGAGCGGCGCAGCACCGTGTTCATCTCGGGCCAGGGATACCGGGCGATCTGGTCGCCCGAAGAGGCGAACATGATCGCCCAGGACGACCCGCGCCACCGCCAGCAGCGGATGCTCGTGCAGCGCCGGTTCACCAAGCAGGGAGTTGCCGAACGGCGTGGCGACATCGAGGGGCTGACCACGGAGCTGGTCGATGCCATCCTCGACGGTCTCGGCTCCGGTGATCGATGCGAGTTCGAGGTGGTCGACGCGCTCGCCGGCCAACTTCCGGCGCGCTTGACGGCACAGTTGCTCGGCTACCCAGAAGAGATGTGGCCCGACATCAAGGTGTGGTCGGAGAAGCTGATGCGCACCGACATGCGCGAGCGCGACGGCACGACGTTCCGCGAGTTCTTCGACGCGAACATGGAGTTCGCGGGCGTACTCGGCGAGATCGCCGGCCAGAAGCTGGCCGAGCCGGCCGACGATCTGATCAGCGACTGGTTGCACGGTCGAATCGACGGCGAACCGCTACCACCCGAGTCGATCGTGCACGAGGTCGGACTGTTCATCTCGGGCGGCGCCGAGACCACGCGCACCGCGATCAGCCACGGTCTCCGGGCCTTCGTCGACCACCCCGATCAGTGGGACGCGCTCGCCGCCGACCCCGATCTGGTGCCGGGTGCGGTCGAGGAGGTGCTGCGGTGGGTGACGCCGCTGTCGAACATGTTTCGCCGGGCGATCGCCGACGACCAGATCGGCGGGCAGCCAATCGGTGCCGGTGATCGCATCATCCTGCTGTACCCGTCGGCCAACCGCGACGAGGACGTGTTCGACGATCCGCATACCTTCGACATCCGGCGCTCACCGAACCCCCACGTGGCCTTCGGATTCGGCACGCACCTCTGTATTGGCACGCACGTGGCGCGCACGACGCTCGCGGCGGTGTTCGGCCAGCTGGCTGCACGCGTCACCGACCTCGAAGCGGTGACCGAGCCCGACGTGGAGTCGAACATGTTCGCCCGCGCCGTGCGCTCGTTCACGTTCGCCGGCACGCTGCGCTGACCCCACCCGGGCGGTGAGCGAGTGCGCGCGTTGGCGGCGCGTTCGCTCATCGCTGGTGCGTGGCTGGGCGTGGCGGTGAGGCAGAGCGCGCGTTGGCGGCGCGTTCGCTCACCGGTGCGGCGTGCTCCGGCGTGGCGGTGAGGGAGTGCGCCGCCCCCTGTGGGCCGTTTCCCTCACCGCACGTTCCTCAGACCGCACGTTCCTCAGATGGTGTTCGGGGCTGACGCTCGGCGACGGCGGGCGATCAGTGTGGCCAGCGCACCGATGGCGATCGCCATGAGCGCCAGCAGCAACCACGAGCCGGTGCTCGAGCCGGTTGCGGGGAGTCCTCCGTTGGGCATCGTGGGCATCGGCGGATCGGTCACCGCGGGCGGACCGGCCGACGGCGACGTGGGGATTGTCGTGGCCGGTGTGGTTGCAGCCGGTGTGGAGGTCGACGACGGCGAAGTGGTTGGCGTCGTCGAGTCCGTCGGCTCTTCGGCGACGTCAACTCGGACTTCGGCGCATCCCACGCCGCCGTCGTCGTCCCCGACGCACACCTCGACGTCGTAGGAGCCGGCCGACGCGTAGGTGTGGCTCCCGACTACCTCACCGCCGCTGGCTGTGCCGTTCGACGTGGTGCCGTCGCCCCACTGGATGATGGCGGTGTGGGTATCGGCCACGCCCGGGTCGGTGTAGGTGGCGATCACGCCGTCGACCGTGAGCCCGGTGGGCGACGGCGTACCCGGCATCACCGTCGGTGCGACGTTGACCACCTCGATCTGCACGGGTGCAGTGCCGACTCGCCGACCGTCGGTGGCGATCACATCGATCGTGCGTTGCACCGGACCGTCGTCGTTCGTCGCGTCGTAGCGCAACGGCGCGTCGGCTGGCGTGTCGACCACACCGTCGTCGTCGGTGTCCAGGCCGGCGACCACCGGGTCGGGGAGCGCGGTCAGGTCGACCGTGACGTCGACGGTCGAGCCCTCCTCGACGGTGCCGCCCGACGCGTCGGCGACGGTCAATGGATCGATGGCGCCCGCGATCGGGGCGAACCCGACCGGCGTGGCATCACCGCCGTCCGGCCCGACCATCACCCGCTGGGCGAGTGACGGCGCGGTCGTCGCGAGCCCGTCGAGCTGTGCCGACGTGGCGACGATCACCACATCGGCTGGACCGAGCGGTACGTCGACCTCGAACGCTCCATCGGCGTCGGTGCTCGCATACGACAACTGGCCGTAGCCGTCGGTGATGATCACCTCGACGCCGCCGATGCCGGGCTCGTCCACGCGCAGCACACTGCGGTCGAGGTCGGAAAACACTTCGCCGCGGAGTGGCGCCGTCTCGCCGGCGACCACCGTGACCGTTGTGGTGAACGGGTCGCCGATGCTTCGTCCGGCGAAGTCGGTCGCCGACAGCACGGTCACCTCGAGGTCGTCGCCAACGGTGAACGCCTCGTTGGGCAGGAACCGGTAGGAGCGGGCCAACGGTCGCCCGTCGGGGTCTGGCTCCTCGTCGAGTGGCACGACCGTCCCGGTTGTGCCAGCGACCGCGATGTCGACCGTGGTGGGGTCCATGTACGTCGAGAAGGTCACGTCGACCCCCGATGGGCCAGCGGTCGCACCGACGTCATCGACGGTGGGATCGGCGATCGGCACCAAGCCGACGTTCACGTCGAAGTGCGGCGGGAGCACGCGTAGTACCTCCGACTCGTTGGGTAGGTAGCCGGCCTTGGTGTAGCGCACCTGCCACCACCCCTCGGGCACGTCCCAGCCGTACGTGCCGTCGGGCTCGGTCAGCTGTGGATTGATCTGCGCGTATGGCACCGCATCCCACTCGGTGAACGGTCCGGTCTCGGTCGCGCCCTCGACGATCGTTGCCGTGGCGCCCTCGATCCGGTTGGACTCGACGCCCTCGAACACGTAGCCCGATGGGTCGTAGATCCACCGCGGCTTGGCGCTGGGATCACCGGGAGGCGCACATCCGAGCTGTGTGAGGCGCGCCAGGATTCGTCTCTGCGCGGCCTCCAGGCGGTTCGTCATCGCCGCACCTGCCAGGGTGATCGCCGCGCCGGCGATCAGGCCCACGACGGGGTTGACCGCCAGCGCGAGCCCGGCCACTTGCCCGATGACCGTTGCCGCATCGATCGCCCCGGCGAGCAGATCGAGGTCCTCCAGTTCCATGCGGATCTGCTCGTACTCGGCCAAGCTCAACCCGCTGCATGACTCGATCGCCGTCCGCATCGCCGCGTTGAGCTCGTACTTGCCACCAACCTGGAAGGCGTCGTAGATCGCCGACACGGTGGCCAGCGAACTCGGACCGAGCATCAGGGAGATGTCGTAGTTGGCCTTCACGTAGGGTTCCGGAACCGCTTGCTGTAGGGCGCGGATCCCCGACATCGGTGCGGGCGCTGGACCCGCGACTCCGGCGACTGCGTCGAGGTACTCCTCGAGTACGAACACCTCGATCGAGATCGTGCCGGTCGTGCCGTCGTCGGACTCTTCGAACTCGAACACGTCGACGTAGGCGGGTGCGCCGGCCCGCGCAGCTTCTTCGAGCTGGGGACCCGTGGGCGCGAACTCGACGCCGCGTTCGAAGAGCACCTCGGTGACGATCGATGCGTCGTCGCCGGCGAAGGGGAAGTCCATCCTGACCCGACCACCGTCGACCCCGGCGTTGGCGCTGACCACTTGCAGGCCGTTCAGCGCCGGGAATCGGTCGCGGAGGTCTTGCTCGATCGGGTCGGGGAACGACTCGGGCGCACGTGTCGTCTCGACGATCTCGTAGACGAACGACACGTCGCCCAACTCGAACGGGATCACCGCGGCCACCCAGATACCGTCGACGAGCGTCGCCAGCTCGGTCGCATCGCCGATCGTCACCGCCAGCCACTCGATCTGTTCAGGGTTCTCGAATTCGACCTCCACGTTGAGCGGTGTCGGGGGCCAACGCGGGCCATCCGGGTTGTTCGTTATCGGGACGCTTTCGGGGATGTGATACACGAAGGGGAACGTGGCGACGCCCTGTCGGGGGTCCCAGGTGACCGAACCTCCAAGGTCCTGCTGCATGCTGGCGCGGATCGGTTCGGGCCACGATTCGTCGATCGCCACCCACAGCGGATCTGAACGCAGCGGTGTCCCGCCGATGTCGACCGATGCCACGAGTTCGTGTTCGAGCGGAACCGACAGCGGATCGAGCTGCACGGTCGCCCGCCACCGCCCTCCCGCTGTTGCGGTGGTCGTGGCGATCACCTCGTCTCCGCTGGCGATCGTCACCTCGCTGCCGGCGGGCGCTCGGCCGAACAACGGCGTGGTCCCCGTCGCGGTGCGCGACGGGCCTGACAACGTGACTTCGGCGACCGAGACGGTTCCAACGCCGACCAGGTCGCCGGTTGGCGTCGATTCGTCGTGGATGATCCGGGCGACGACGGGGACATCGCCGATCGACGGGTCGTCGATCTGCAGGTGGTAGGCGACGGTGCCCTGCGCGCCGGGGCCAAGGTCACCGAGTGGCACCACGAGGTTGCCGTCGGCGTCGAGGGACCCAGGCACTGGGTCGCCGTCGAGGATCGTCCCGGCTGGCAGCAATGTCGTCCCGGGAGGCACGGTCAGGACCGCCGACGCACTACGCGTATCGGCTTGGTCGTTGACGAACGCGGCGCGCACCCGCACCACCTCGTTGGGCAGCGCCTGTACGGGCTCGACGGTGACCCGATTGCCGTTCGCTCTGAATCGGCCTTGCGCTTCGGGCGTGATCAGCCCGAGATCGATCTCCTGGCCAGCTGCCGCCGTGATCGGGATCTGTGTGATGAACGACTCTCCCGTGTTCGGGTTGTCCCAGGTGATGGTGACGGTCCACGTGCCGGGCTCGGGAACGTAGAGTCGAAGGTCGTTGCGCCCCGTGAGGCCCTGCACCAAGCCCCCGTTGGTCAGCTCGCCAAACCCTCCGGGGCGGGTGACCACCGCACGCCACAGCGAGCCGATCAGCGGCGCCCCCGTTCGATCGGCAAGCGTGCCGGTGATCCCGGCCGTCGGTTCCAACACCAGCTCGACGTCGATCAGGGGATCGTCACCGAACTGCACGGTGGCGCACTTCTTTCCCAGGCCCCGCCTGATGAACTCGGCGCAGTACTCGCTTTCGGCGCCGCGTTGGGCAGTCACGACGAAGGTCGGGCGTGTCTCGCCGTATCGGCGGGTGCCGAGCCCGGTCAACACGAGCCCCCACTGGTCGCCTACGGCGGTGGTGCCGTCCGGTTCCAGAATGGATATGTCGAACGAGAGCGTGTACTCATGAACCCCACGGGTGCGCAGCGTCACGTCGGCGACGTCGGGCGGTTCTGGCACGGTGACGGTCTCGACGACGATGCCCTCACCTGCCGGCGGGAAGTTGGTCCCGGCGCTCACCGATGCGAGGCCTGGTTGTGCAGCGATCTCGAAGGTGCCGTCGGCTGCCGGTTCGACGGTGCGCAGCTGGTCGTTCTGTGTCACCGTCACCGTTGCCTGCGACGGCGTGCCGTCGTCGTTGACCACCGTGCCGCGGATCGTCCCTCGCAGTGTTTCCAGCGCAGTGAACGTGATCGTCTGTTCGCCGGCGACGATGGTCTCGGTGCGTGTCTGGGGGTCGATGCCAGGGCCACTCACCTCGAATCGCAGCTCCTCGCCGGCGACGGTCGAGTCGAACTCGGGGAAGCTGCGGCCAGGTCCGCCGAGTCCGGTGAAGCGGGTGTCGCGCAACTCGTCGGTGGTATCGAAGATGTCGATACGCGCGCCGTTGACCGGGTCGCCCTCGTCATCGAACACCTCGAAGTACACCACGCCAAGCGGGCGGGGGACGAGTGTGGCATCGAGGAACCGGCCTTGGGTGAGTGGCTGGTCGGCGAGGCTCGACTCGAGCGTGCCCCACGAGGTGGTCAGCTCGATGGTCGCCAACTCGGCGGGGAGGAAGCCGGAGAACTCGGTGATCCCGCCGCCCAACAGGATGGTGTCGCGCGCCGGCGTCGTGCTGCCCCGTGTGGTCAGCGTCCACTCGTCTTCGGGACCGAAGCCGAAGGCGTCCGCTGGTGCATCGACGTTCACGCGCACTCCGGCCGACACGTCGAGAGGGAGTGCGGGGTCGGTGCCGTTGGCCGTTGCGCCGTCCGGATGCTGTACCTCGACGGCGAACGACGTGATCTCGGCGATCCCGTCCTCGACCACGAACTCGGCCAGGTAGTTCCCGGGCAGGTCGAACGGGTCCTGCGGAAGCGGGATCGTCATCGTGCGCGCCGCCGGCGCGGGAAGCGGGTTGACCGGGTCGCCCTCGGCGAACCACGAGAGATACGAGAGTGTCGCCGTGGCGGTCAGGCCGGGCGCAGCCTCGGCTTCGAGACGGGCCGTCTCTCCGAGCAGCGCGAACGGCGAGCCGAGGATCTGCTGGACGCGGAACTCGACCCGGTCGACGGTGACCCCAGGCGTGATGACTTCACGCTCGATCGTGTGCGGCGACACGGTCGTGCCATCGAGTCGGCCGACGCGATAGCGATAGGCGGTCTCGGGATCGAGGCCCTCGTCGTCGAACTCCGTCGTGGTGTCGTCCACGTCGCCGACTGCGGCAAACGCTCCGCCCCCTTCAGATCGGAACACTCGGTAGCCGGTCAGGCCCGCAGGCGTGGCAGGGTCCCACGACAGCGACGCGGTAGTCGCCGACGTTGCCGACCCGGTGAGGGCAGCCGAGCCGGCACCGACGCCGGACGCGGTGGTGACATCGACCGTCAAGCGATCGGTGCGTTGATCGGCGGTGTCGAATCCCTCGACGCCGATCTCGTACGCGGTATCGGGCTCGAGATCGCCGACGGTGGCCGACGTGACATCACCGGCGGTTGTCGACACGGGGGAGCCGTCGACGAACAGCTCGTAGCCGGTCACTGCGGTGTCGTCGGTTGCGGCGTCCCACTGGACATCGACGAACGTTGCCCCGACCTGATCGACGGTGATCGCCGATCCGCCGGGAAATGCCGGAGCGGCGTTGCCGAGACGCTCGGCGAGGAACGCGTCGTTCGCCGAGTTGATGTCGACGTCGGGAGTGAGGTCGACCGACGAGCTGTCGAACGCGATCCACTCGCCGGATTCGTCGACCGATGGGCGAACGCTGGCCCCCGACTCGATGCAGTCATCGCAGGGCCGCGACACGATGAGCGTGTCGGCCGTGGCCACGTCGTAGCTCGACACGCTGCCGAACTCCTCGCAGTTGCCGCTGAAGCCAGTGACGCAGTCGAGCAGATACGTGTCGTACACCAACGTGCTGCCGTCGCCGCTGAGCCACGGATTGCGCAGCTCTTCGTCACTGAACGAGAGGTCGAACACCGTGGTCGGTGTGGACTCCCCGCGCCGCAGCAACTTGATCTCCTGGGTGTCGAACGCGCCGCCGCTGACATAGGCCGCGAGCTGCCCGTCGTCGCTCGTGGTGAACTGAGTCAGGTCGGCGATGTCGTCGACCGCCGAGTCGGTGATCGTGTCGGTTGCGCGGTCGTAGAACCCGACGCGTCGCTCGCCGGCGTCCTCGTAGCCGACGGCGATCGTCGCGGCGTCTCCCGAGAGCGCGTAGTTGCGAAACGGCGAGCCGGGGATGCCGGGCACCACGCTCAGCGGACCGGATTGCCACTCGCCTTCGAGGAGGTCGCCGGTCACTCCCGTGCTGGCGCCCACCAGGATCGTCAGACCGTCGTCGCTCAGCTCGGGTGTGACATAGAAGGTGTAGGCCGCGTCGTCCGGCGTCACTCGCGTGGTGGTGCCGGCCTGTCGATCACGTACGAACACGTCGACCTTGCCGTTGGAGTCGTCGGCGACCAAGCCGTCGGCTTCGGAGATGAACGATACGTACCGTCCGTCGGCGCTGACGCGCGCCCGTGCGGTGAACACCACGTCGGCTGGCGATCCATCGGGCCGCTGGCTGATGAGTTCGATCGTGCCGCTGGCGAGATCACGGGCGTAGATCTCGGGGTTTCCGGTGGTTGCTGGCGTGGTCAGATTGGTTGCCGTCGACGCAAACACGAGCGTCGAGCCGTCGTCGCTGATCACCGCATCGGTCGATTCGCCGGCGGCCTGCACGCCGGGCGTTGGATCCGAGATACGAGTGATGGCGTAGTCGGATGACGACGCGAGGCTGATCGGCGGACTGGTCACCACCAGGCTCACGGCGATCAGGGTCACGGTCAGCAGCGTGGCGACGACGCTGCGTGACGACTCAGTGTGGGTCCGCTCGCTCATGGCGCGCAACGTACGAACGGGGCGTCAGCGAGACGTCAGCGACGAGCGGTCACCCCGGCCACCGGTGAGGGAAGCGGCTCCCTGGGGGCTGTCTCGCTCACCGGTCCGACGGTCGGGGCGGGGTGCTGGCGTGACTACGGTCACGGAGATGACCACGGCCTCACTCGACGACCTTCCGACGGGCACGATCCACTCGATCGCCGATGTCCTGCGCACGCACGCCGAACGCACGCCGGACCGTGTGGCGCTGATCCTCGACGAGCGGGAGCAGACGTGGGGCGAGCTGCTCGCTCGTTCGTCGCAGGTGGCCAACGGCATGGCCGCGGCCGGCGTCGGTGTGCAGGATCGTGTGGCCTTCCTCGACAAGAACGGCATCGAACACTTCGAGGTGTTCTACGGCGCATCCCTGCTCAACGCCGTGTGCGTCGACGTGAACTGGCGGCTCGCTGCGCCCGAGGTGGAGTTCATCGTCAACGACGCCGAAGCGAAGGTGCTGGTGGTCGGCCCCGACTTCGTGCCCATCCTCGATGCGATCGGCGACAAGCTCAACACCGTTGCCACCACCCTGGTGATCGGCGCCAAGGCCGCTGGCCTCGACTACGACGACTACGACGAGTGGGTCGCGTCGCAGTCCACCGACGACCCGCGCGTGCCGAGCGGTGAAGGCGACATCGCCTTCCAGCTGTACTCGTCGGGAACGACCGGTCGCCCGAAGGGCGTGATGTTGTCGAACGCCAACTTCTTCGGCCTGCTCCCACTGGCCAAGGAGATCTGGGAGCTCGACAGTGACTCGGTGAACCTCGTGGCGATGCCGCTGTTCCACATTGGCGGCGGAGGGTGGGCGCTCGCCGGCATGTACGAAGGCGCCACGTCGGTGATCTTCCGCGAACTCGACCCGGCGGCGTTGGTGACCACGCTCGTCGAGCGCAAGGTGACCCACGGCTTCCTCGTTCCCGCAGTGCTGCAGTTCATGCTGATGGTCCCCGGGGTGGAGGACGCCGACTACTCCAACTTGAGGGTGCTGGTGTATGGCGCGTCGCCGATCAGCGAGGAGGTGCTCGCCGCATGCGTGAAGATGTTCGAGCCGTGCAAGTTCTGGCAGGCCTACGGGCTGACCGAGACGACGGGCGCGGTCGTCAACCTGCCGCCGGAAGACCACGACCCCGATGGACCGAACAAGCACCGCTTGCGCTCGTGCGGGGTGCCGGGTCCTGGCGTGGAGGTTCGTATCGCGCGTGACGACGGCAGCGACGCCGACACGGGCGAGGTCGGCGAGATCTGGATCCGCACGCCGCAGAACATGGTCGGCTACTGGAAGATGCCCGAAGAGACGGCGAAGGCGTTGACCGACGACGGGTGGTTCAAGTCGGGCGACGCCGGCTACCTCGACGCCGATGGATACCTCTACATCCACGACAGGGTGAAGGACATGATCGTGTCCGGCGGCGAGAACGTGTATCCGGCCGAGGTGGAGAACGTGCTGATGGCCCACCCGGGCATCGCCGACGTCGCAGTGATCGGGGTTCCCCACGAGAAGTGGGGAGAGACGGCGAAAGCCATCGTCGTCAAGGCCGCCGACGTCGACGTGAGCGAGGAAGAGATCATCGCCTACGCCAAAGAACGACTGGCGACGTTCAAGTGTCCGACCAGCGTCGACTGGACCGACATGCTGCCGCGCAACCCCAGCGGCAAGATCCTGAAGAAGGACCTACGAGAGCCCTACTGGGCCGGCCACGATCGGAGGGTGTCATGAGCGCCCCCGCTACCGCCCGTGCCGTACGCTCGACGATCCGCGACGACGGCACGATCGCGGTCACCGTGATCGACGAACCGATCCCCGAACTCGGCGACGATCAGGTGTTGATCGAGGTCGGCGCCTCGCCGATCAATCCATCTGACCTCGGCACCCTGCTGGCCGGTATCGATCCCGAATCGATGCACACGGGCGACGTCGATGGTCGCCCTGCGCTGATCGCCAACCTTCTGCCTGGGGTGGCCAAGGCGCAAGCGGCACGGATCGGTCTTCCGCTCCCGGTCGGCAACGAAGGGGCCGGCACCGTGGTTGCGGCCGGTTCCGGCGCCGATGCGCAGGGCCTGGTCGGCCGCACCGTCGCTGCGATTCCCGGCGGCATGTACGCCACGCATCGAGTGGTCCACCACCGCCAAGCCCTCCCGCTGCCCGACGGCGTGACCGCAGAACAGGGCGCGTCGTGCTTCGTCAACCCGCTCACGGTGCTCGGCATGATCGAAACCATGCGCCTCGACGGGCACACGGGCATCGTGCACACCGCGGCCGCATCGAACCTCGGACAGATGCTGGTGAAGGCGTGCGCCAGCGAGGACGTCCCGTTGGTCAACGTGGTCCGTCGCACCGAGCAAGCCGACCTCCTCCGTAGCCTCGGCGCCGAACACGTCGTGGTGTCGTCAGCCGATTCGTTCCGCGCCGACCTCGTCGAGGCACTGCGTGCCACGGGCGCGACGATCGCCTTCGATGCCATCGGCGGCGGCGACACGCTGTCAACTGTTCTCAGCGCGATGGAGTCCGCCACCGGGGCGAACGATCCGGCGAACCGCTACGGGTCGACCGTGCTCAAGCAGGGCTACATCTACGGCGGCCTCGATCGCGGACCGACGACCCTCGACCGCACCTACGGGATGGCGTGGAGCATCGGTGGATTCCTGATGCCCAACTTCCTCGCCCGCGTCGGCGACGCCCGTGCCGACGAGTTGCGCGCCAAAGTGGCCGCCGGGATCACCACCACGTTCGCCAGCAGCTACACCGATCGGATCGGCCTCGACGCCGTCATCGACCCCGACGTCACCCGCCGCTACGCCCGCATGGCCACCGGCGAGAAGTACTTAGTCGTGCCGTAGTCATTTGCTCGGCCTTACTGCACGTCGGCCATGCCGGGCGTTGGACGGCCGAGCGCCAGCCGTGCTCCCTGGCGGTCGCGACGGCGGCCGCCGATGGGCTCTCCGCGGGATGCCCAGTGCCGGACGCCAGCCGTGCTCCCGGGCGGTCGCGACGGCGGCCCCATCCACGTGCCGAGCGCTAGCAGTCCATCCCAGCGGTAGCGTTGGAGGGTGTGTCCCCCCGCACACCTGTGGCTTCCCCTGCGCTGACGCGCGACGACCTGCGCAACGTGGCGATCGTCGCCCACGTCGACCACGGCAAGACCACCCTGGTCGACTCCCTGCTGCACCAGTCCGGGGCGTTCCGCGCCAACCAGGACGTTGCCGAACGGGTGATGGACTCGATGGACCTCGAGCGCGAGAAGGGCATCACCATCCTCGCCAAGAACACGTCGGTCGGCTGGACCGACCGGCGCTCGGGACAGGACGTCACCATCAACATCGTCGACACCCCTGGCCACGCGGACTTCGGAGGCGAGGTCGAGCGTGCCCTCACCATGGTCGACGGCATCGTGCTGCTCGTCGATGCGGCCGAGGGACCGCTCCCGCAGACACGGTTCGTGCTGCGCAAAGCGCTCGCCCTCGACCTTCCCGTGATGCTGGCGATCAACAAGATCGACCGCCCCGACGCACGCGTCGGCGAGGTGGTCGACGAGGTGTACGAGCTGTTCTTCGACCTCGATGCCGGCGAGCACCAGGTCGAGTTCCCGATCGTGTACTGCTCGGGTCGCGACGGCTGGTCGACGAGCGATCTCGACGAGGCACAACGGTTCGCCAGCGGCGCCGCCAACCCGCCACAGCCCGGGCTGGAGGCGTTCGTCGAGATGCTCCTCGACACGGTGCCGGCACCGACCTACCACGAGGGCGCGCCGCTCCAGGCCTGGGTGACCAACCTCGACGCCTCGCCGTATCTCGGCCGCCTCGCACTGCTGCGGATCATCGAAGGCGAACTGCGCAAGGGTCAATCGGTGGCCTGGTGCAAACGCGACGGCAGCACGGCGCGGGCCCGCATTGCCGAACTGTTCCTCACCGAGAACCTCGAGCGGGTGCCCGTGGAACACGCCCACGCCGGTGACCTCGTGGCGGTGGCCGGCATCGACGACATCTTCATCGGCGAGACACTCGCCGATCCCGACGATCCGCAGCCGCTGCCCACCATCACCGTCGACGAACCGGCGCTGTCGATGACCGTCGGCATCAACACCTCGCCGCTCGCCGGACGCGACGGCAAGAAACTCACCGCCCGTCTGGTGAAGAACCGGCTCGACGCCGAACTCGTCGGCAACGTCAGCCTGCGGGTCAACCCGACCGACCGCCCCGACACCTGGGAAGTCCAGGCGCGCGGCGAACTGCAGCTCGCCGTGCTCGTCGAGCAGATGCGCCGCGAAGGGTTCGAGCTCACCGTCGGCAAGCCCGAAGTGCTCACCCGCGATATCGACGGCACTCGCCACGAGCCGGTCGAACGGGTGACCGTCGACGTGCCCGACGAGCACCTCGGTGCCGTCACCCAGCTCCTCGCCGGTCGGAAGGGTCGGATGCAGAACATGGCCGGCTCCGGCTGGGTGCGCCTCGACTACATCGTGCCGTCGCGCGGGCTGATCGGCCTGCGCACCGAGTTCCTCACCGAAACGCGCGGCACCGGTGTGATCGCCAGCACCTTCGAGGCATGGGAGCCGTGGGTCGGCGAGATCCGCAGCCGCCAGACCGGCGTGCTCGTCGCCGACCGGGTTGGTCCCGCAACCACCTACGCGATGCTCAACCTGCAAGACCGGTCCGAGCTGTTCGTCGGGCCCGGTACCGAGGTGTACTGCGGGATGATCGTCGGCGAGAACTCGCGAGCCGGCGACATGGACGTGAACATCTGCAAGGAGAAGAAGCTCACCAACGTGCGTGCCGCGGCGGCCGACGAAACGGTCAAGCTGACGCCTCATCGACAGCTCAGCCTCGAGGGCGCACTCGAGTTCATCGCCGCCGACGAGTGCGTCGAAGTCACCCCGAGCACGCTCCGCCTGCGGAAGGTCGAGCTCGACCCCACGGTGCGGGCACGCGCCGCGAAGCGCGACCGTTGAGCTAGGGGCCGGTTACGAGCTCGTCGTCGGGGTCGTGGAGATCGACGCCCTGGTTGTCGTCGGCATGCACCTCGTCGGTATCCCACGTGAGCAGGCCGACTCGGCACCGCTCCCAGTAGTTGCCGCTGACCACGCACTCGGCCGCGCCCGACTGCACGAGGCAACCGCTGTCGCCGTCGAACACGGCATTGCCATCGACCACCACGCGATCGCCTCCGTCGACGTCGATCGCCCGCATCGTGCGGTGGATCTGGTTGCGATGCACGTGGGTGCCGACGGTGCGCTCGAGGCGCAGGCCCCACCAACGCGACCAGATGTCGTTGCCGCGGGCGACGGCGTCGGCCGTTTCCTCGAGACGGACGGCGCACAGGTGATCCCGGAACTCGCACGAGTCGATGTCGTGATCGGTGCCACCGGTGATCGCAACGCCAACATCCCAGCGCATCCCCCGGAACCGACACCGCGACAGGGTCACCCGACTGTGACCGACGCTGACCACACCGGCAGCGGTCGTCGCTCGTACGGTCACCCCGTCGGCGGCGACGTCGACGTGGCCGTCGATCTCACAGCCGAGCACGGTTGCATAGTCGCCGGTGACGCTGATCGCAGTCGTCGGGAGCCAGGCCCTTCGCTCCGCCGCCCCGCGTACGGTCGTGTGCTCGAGGCGCGTGTTGCGGCCGAGCACCACGGCGGCCGCGCCCTCGCCGTCGATCAGCGTCCGCCCGGCTCCCAGCCCGCGTAGGACGACGCCGGCGGGCACCTCGGCGGGTCCGACGTAGACGCCATCACCGAGCTGCACGATCTCGCCCGCCACCGCGTGATCGAGGAGCGGTGCCAGCGGCGTCGGGGATGGCGTGGCGTCGGTGCGAATAGCTCCACCGGCCGCGGCACCTCGCTGACCTCGAGGCGATACACCGCGACATCGTCGACACCACCCGTGCCGTTGAGCCGTCGGTGCACGGTCGATCCGCGTCGCAGCGCGTCGACGTGAAGGCCGTGGTCGTCGTGGACGAACGCGCGCCGGTCGGCGTGGTCGTTCGACGCGCTCCCCGTCGACAGCAGTGTGACGGCGTCGACGCGATGGTGGCGACGGTCGATCGATGGGAACTCGCCGCGGCCGCCGATGTCGATCGCCACCAACGAGTCGCCGGTGGCGACGATGCGCGTGTCGGCATCGCCCCACGCGGCCCACGGCGTCGACGGCTCGAGGGGCTCGGCGTAACGGCGAATCCACCGGCCGGCGGCGCGCAGCGGCTCGGCCTGCAGTGCCGGAATCGAGCCGTCGAGGGTCGGTCCCACGTTGAGCAGCAAGTTGCCGCCCTTGGCCAACACTTCGGTGTAGAGCGCGACGATGTCGAACGCGCTCAGGTGGTGTTCGGCGCGCTCGGCCCTGTTGTGGCCGAAGCTCGCACCGACGCCGCGGCACAGCTCCCACGGCTCGGTCACGATGTCGTCGGGAGGTTGGTACTCGAACGTGCGGATCGGTGGCCGTGTTCCGCTCGGTGACAGCCACCACCGGTCGTTGAAGCACGATCTCGCGATCGATGCCGACTCAGCACGCTCGACGCGAGGTCGCCGGCACTGCCATCGTGCCGGCTCCGCCGTCCCAGTGGCCGTCGCCCCAGACGTAGCTGCGATCCGTACCGGTCGACGAGGTCGAGCGACGTGGTCGTGCAGCACTTCGTCGGTGTAGGTCGCCGTTGTGCCGTAGCGAGGGGTCGCCCCAGTCGAGCAGGGAGTAGTACGTGCCGAACACGAGATCGTTGCGCTCGCACGCCGGTGGCGTACTCGGCGAGCACGTTGCGGCTCGGGCCCTGGCTCGAGTCACGGTGCCGTTCGGTCCGTTCGGTGCGTCCCACCAGCACAACCCGTCGTGGTGTTTGCTGACGAAGACGGTGTAGCCCCATCCCCGCATCGACCGCGAGGCGGGCCCAGTCCTCCGGCGTCGAACCGATCGAAGTGGAGCAGCGGGAGGAACTCGTCGTAGTCCGGCGATGTGGCCCCACCGCTCGCGGTGGTGGGCGAGCACCTCCACGAGCGGGTGCGGGTGGAGGAGCACGCCGGGCAGGTCGTTCACCGAGATGACTCCAGTACCACTCGGCGTATTCGCCGATCGGCGCCCACGCGGGCACGGTCGCCAGGCTGGCGTGGACGAACATCCCATAGCGGCGTTGCGACCACCACCCCGGCATCACCATCGGCGGGAGTCTCGCGCGCCCGCCCGCGGACGGCATACTCGGTGGGTGCACGCCGTCGCCGACTCGCTCGCAGGAGACTCGCCAGCGCTCGACCCGGCCCTCCAGCACAAGTACGGCCGGCTCGAAGCGGCGCTGCAGCGGCACGAGCAACTGGTGGTGGCCTTCAGCGGCGGTGTCGACTCTGCGTTTCTCGTCGCGGTGGCCCACCGCACGCTC
>CBDDKF010000005.1:0-186052 GCA_965230015.1 Ilumatobacteraceae bacterium
ACCACCCGTTGCCTACTCGCCCCGGCCATGGCTACCTCCGATCGCCCCGCGGGCGACCGGACGCAGTCGCCCGCCATCTCGAACGTACGCCTGCTCAGGCGTGGCGGGTACGGCCTTTCGTCACTTCCAGTCGTATCCAGGCTCATTGCGCCAGCCCGACCGCATCGCTCGCCAACCGTGCCGACAACTACCGTCGCTGCCGCCAAGCGAATGGAGGCCGTGATGATCAAAGTCAGCGTGATGTACCCAAAGGGCGACGACACGACGTTCGACATCGAGTACTACAAGACGACGCACATGGACATCGTCCAGAGGACGATGAAGCCCGCGAAGATCGAGGTCGACAGCGGCAACGACGGGCCCTACGTGGCCATCGGCCACCTGTACTTCGACTCGCCCGAGGCGCTCGCCGACGGCATGGGCGGCGGCAACGAGGCGATGGCCGACATCGCCAACTTCACCAACGCGGCACCAGCGATGCAGGTGTCCGAGGTATTCGAACGCTGAACCGGAGCGGGCTACTCGAGCGTGGCGTAGTTCGTCGACCGGTCGGCGGTGCGCTCGCCGACCACCGATGCAGTGCACTCGGCGAGATCGGTGAGGTAGTCGTCGATCACACCGGTGTTCGTGTTCGAGATCGTGGAGTGCAAGCTGTCGGGCGGCGTTTGGCGGTCGTGGAACCATCCCCGCTCGAGGAGCGCGTCGCCGAGCGCAAACATGTCGATCTCGGGCTGGAACGCCGGGTCGGCAGCGAGGGCGACGAGGTGGAACTGCCCATCGCCGAGCACCTGGATGCCGTCGATGTCGGCCACTCCGGCGCGGAAGCGGTCGGCGTTCTCCAGTGTTTGCCGGGTGAGGTCGACGTACCCGTCGATGCCGAGGTGGGCGATCACCGCCCACGCACACGCCATCGGCAGGCCCGATCGCGTGCCCTGCATGTTCGGTGAGGCATAGAAACCGCCGAGCCATCCGTCGAACACGAACGTCTGGTACTTGCGCGACTGCTTGGTGCGGTGCAGCACTACCGACACACCCTTAGGTGCGTAGCCGAGCTTGTGGATGTCGGCGGAGATCGTCGTGACGCCCGGAACGCGGAAGTCCCACGGCTTCACCTCGCGGCCGAGCATCTCGGCGAACGGCAAGACGAACCCACCCATACACGCGTCGACGTGGCAGTTGGCCCCAACCGACTCGGCCAAGGCGGCGATCGCCGGGATGTCGTCCTGCACGCCTTGGGGATACTGCGGCGCCGAGCCGACGACCACGGCGGTGTTCGGACCGACGAGCTCCGCCATGGCGTCGACATCGGCGGTCCAGTCGGCGCGCACGGGTGCCTTGCGCACGGTGAGCCCGAAGTTGTGCGCCGCCTTGTGGAACGCGGCGTGGGCTGACTCGGCGAGCACGATCTCGGGCTCGGTGATGCCCCGCTCGGCCGCAGCCCGCTCGCGTGCGGCGAGCACCGAGCACAGGATCGACTCGGTGCCGCCACTGGTCAAGAACCCGGCAGCCGGCCCCTCCTCGAGGTCGCTGCCATGCAGCAAGTCGGCGGTCCAGTTGACCACTTCACGCTGGATCGCGCCGAGTGACGGGAAGGCCTGCGTGTTGAGCGCGTTCTCGTGGAGGTACAGCCGCGCCGCCTGGTCGGCCACCGCGTGCACACCCGGGCCGCCGTTGTAGACCATGCCGAAGGTCTTGCCGTCGGCCCAGCGCACGTCGTTGGCCCGCTTGTCGGTCAGCTCAGCGATCACGTCGTCGACGTCGCGCCCGGATTTGCCCAGTCCTGCCATCGCCGCAGTCTCCCACGCGTCGCCATCACTCCCCGATCCGTGCCGCCGGTGAGCGAACGGGCTCCCTGTAGGGCCAGCTCCCTCACCGCAGTCGCTACTGCGTCCGTAGCGGTGAGCGAAAGGGCTCCATGTAGGCCAGCTCCCTCACCGCAACGCTGATCCCGGCACCACCGGTGAGGCACGCGGCTCCCCGTGGGCCGTTTCGCTCACCGCACGGCGGTCACCGCGCCGTAGGGTGCCCGTCGTGCAGCTCTCCCAACTCCGTGTGTTCACCGAACCCCAGCAGGGCGCCTCGTACGACGACCTGCTCGCCGTTGCCCAACGCGCCGAGTCGCTCGGCTTCGATGCGTTCTTCCGCTCCGACCATTGGCTGAAGATGGGCGACGCCGACGGGCTTCCCGGCCCGACCGACGCGTGGGTGACGCTCGCCGGACTCGCCCGCGACACCGAGCGGATCCGACTTGGCACGCTGGTGACCTCGGCGACGTTCCGCTACCCGGGACCGCTCGCCATCTCGGTGGCCCAGGTCGACCAGATGTCGAATGGCCGCGCCGAGCTGGGCCTCGGCGCCGGCTGGTACGAGCAAGAGCACACCGCATACGGGCTCCCCTTCCCGCCGTTAGGCGAGCGCTTCGATCGGCTCGAGGAGCAACTCGAGATCATCACGGGAATGTGGTCGACACCGGTCGGCGAGACGTTCTCGTTCGACGGCGCGCACTATCCCGTCGCCGACTCGCCTGCGCTTCCGAAACCAGCGCAGGAACGCGTACCGGTGATCATCGGCGGTGGCGGCCCGAAGCGCACACCTGCGCTCGCAGCTCGCTTCGCCACCGAGTTCAACACGCCGTTCGTGCCCCGCGACTTCTTCTCCGCTCAGGCCGATCGCGTGCGCGCCGCCTGCGAGACCATTGATCGGGATCCAGGAGACATCGCGTTCTCGGCAGCATTGGTCGTATGTTGCGGTGCCGACGAGCAAGAGTTCCGTCGCCGGGCCGAAGCGATCGGGCGCGAACCCGACGAATTGCGCACCAACGGCGCCGCCGGCACGCCGTCGGAGGTTGCCGACACGCTCGCCGCATGGAACGAGGCGGGCGCCGAACGGATCTACCTGCAGATGCTCGACCTGTCGGACCTCGACCATCTGGACCTGGTCGCCGCCGAGGTCGCCACTTCATAACCCGGCGCCATGGCCACCCGGCGGTGAGCAAACCCGCACATGGGTGGGTCTGGCTCACCGATCGAATCCGTCCCACCCAGCGGTGAGCGACACCACCGTGGCTTTGGCTCACCAGTGGCTGGCACGGGCGTGCCTATGGTGCGGACATGAGCGGAGCGCACCGGGGCACGAGCACGAGTTCAGCAGCACCAACGGTGGTGTATCCGGCGCGCACGATCGTCACCGGCAACCCGTCGAACCCGCGTGCCGAAGCGGTGGCCGTGCGCGAGGGAAAGGTGCTGGCTGCGGGCACCCTCGAGGAGTGCCAGGCCTGGGGGCCACACGTGATCGACGACCAGTTCGCCGATCTCGTGCTCACCCCGGGAATGATCGAAGCCCACGGACACACGCTGGAAGGGGCGTTCGCCTCACTCCCCTACGTTGGGTGGTTCGATCGGCACCGGGTGGACGGCGGCACCGCGCCCGGGATCCGCAGCTACGACGCGCTGCTCGACCGACTGCGTGAGCTCGACGCCGCGGAACCGGGAGCCACCGAGCCGCTCGTGGTCGGCGGATTCGACCCGATCTACTTCGAGGGCGAGGAACGGTTGACGTGTCATCACCTCGACGAGGTGTCGACCACCCGACCGATCTTCGTGTTCCACGCCAACGCCCACCTGGCCACCGTGAACACGGCGATGCTCAGTCGTCACGACATCACTCGCGACGCCACCACGCCCGGCGTCGCCCGCGACGCCAACGGCGAACCCAATGGCGAGTTGCAGGAACAGCCAGCGATGATGCTTGCTCGATCTGGACTCGGCGTCATCGCCCAGAAGATGAACGACCCGCAGTCGCTGCGCGACCTCGGTCAGATCTGCGCCAATCAGGGCGTGACGATGTTGTGCGACCTGTTGAGCCCAGGCCTCACCCGCCCCGACGAGCCTGCGAAGTGGCACGACGTGGTCGACGATCCGGCGTTTCCCGCTCGTCTGCTCCAGCGCCACGTTGCGGCGATGGCCCCCGGCGAATTCGACTGGGAGGAGTCGGCGGAGCTACTGGTGCGGCTCCGGGGGGACGACACCGACAAGTTGCGCACCGCCGGCATCAAGGTGGTGCTCGACGGTTCGATCCAGGGGTTCACGGCCAAGATGGACTGGCCGGGCTACTACACCGGCACCGACCATGGGCTGTGGGTGGTCGCCCCCGACCAGCTCTACGACATCACCGCACCGTTCCATCGGCGTGGCATCAACATCCACGTGCACTGCAACGGCGATCTCACGATCGACCTGTGGATCGACACGGTCGAGCGATTGCTACTGGAGCATCCATGGCTCGATCACCGCCACACGGTGCAGCACAGCCAGTTGACCACCGCGGCGCAGTTCCGGCGGATGGCCAAGCTCGGGATGTGCGCCAACATCTTCTCCAACCACATCTGGTACTGGGGCGATCAGCATCACGACCTCACCGTTGGACCGGAACGAGCCCGACGACTCGAGCCGGCGGCAACTGCCGAGCGTGAAGGCGTCTCGTTCTCGCTGCACTCCGATGCCAACGTCACGCCGCTCGGCCACCTGCACGTGATGTGGTGTGCCGTCAACCGAGTCACTCCTTCGGGTCGCGTACTCGGGGAGTACGAACGGATCTCACCCGAACGAGCCCTCCAAGCCGTGACCCTCGATGCCGCCTACCAGCTCCATCTCGACCGCGAGTTCGGCACTATCGAGTGCGGCAAGGCCGCCGACTTCACCGTCCTCGGCGACGACCCACTTGCGATCGACCCGATGACGATTCGCGACATCCCCGTGTGGGGCACCGTCGTCGGCGGGACACCGTTCGCCGGGCGCTGACGCTCGCTCGTCGCTCTCAGTCGGCGGTGAACACCGCCGTCATCGTGCGGCCGGAGACGAATCCACCACTGGTGTCGTCGCGTTGGCACACCATCACGAACGTGGTCGGCACCCCCGCCGCCACCGAGAATCCTTTGGTTGCGCTCAACGTAGCTTCGTCGGCCGAGCGATCGGTCTCCGTCCACGCTGCTCCCGGTCCCTCCTTCCAGCTTCCAGGAGGGAGTTCGCCGTCCTTGAAGACCCCGCACCACAGCACCGCGCCGATGAAGAACGTCTGCGCCTGAGCCGAGTAGCTGAGCATCACCTTCCCGTCGACGGGCGCAGTGAGGTTCAGTCGGAGCACCGTCAGCGGGTCATCGCTGACCTCGACGCCCTCGTCATCACTTGCCGACACGCTGAACGCGGAGCGCGCCTCCACCGATCCGACGCGGCCGGACAAGGCGCCGGCCTCCGACTCAACGGCGGTGAGTCGCGATTCGTACTGCTCGTTGGCCGACCGCACCTGTGCCTGCAACTCGCTGACCTGAGTGCGGAGCACGTCGAGATCGGTCGGGGTGTAGTAGCCGACCACGTCAGCAACAACATCGACGGTGCCGTTCTGGTTGAACAACTTGATCGCTCCGCCAGCGGACAGTTGTACGTCGACCTTGTTCGGCGTCGGCGACTGACCCGCCAACCAGTTGAGGTTCGAGGCCGTCGGCGTCGGCACGTCGGCAGGGAACAGCCGTAGATTCGACTGCGCCGTGCCATTGACGGCGGTGACGTTCATCGACACCGCAACCGCCTCCGCAGGAACGGCACAGTCACCGACCGCACCGGTCACCTGCTGCGTGCGCACCGCAGCCTCGCCGCCGCCGACGGGCGACTTCAGCGAATCGTCCGGCGGCGCACCAGGTCGCGTGTCGAACAGCCGACACGGGGCGACGGGCACGAACGACGCGCCGTCTCCCGACGATGCGTCGACGTGCCACGCCGAGAGGGCGCCGATCGTTACCGCGGCGGCCACCGCGCCGCCGATGATGCGCCGACGACTTGCCGACCGGTGCCGATCAGCGTGCGCGGCGGGTAGGACAGATTCGTTGGTAGAAGCCATGAAGGCCACGATGACGGAGGTCGGCCACGACGTCCTGGAGGCGATGTGGAGAAAGCCTGGAGTCCAGGGTGAGCCGAGTCACCAAGGGCGGATCGAGATCGACACGATCGTCGACTCGTCGATCACGGCGTTGCTCGAGCTCACCTCGGTGGCGCGGCCGACGCGCTGCACCTCGACAACCGAACCATCGTCGAGGCGCACGATCCCCTTGGCCCGCACCACCTCGGACCCGAACGCGCCGAGGCGTTCGTCGAGCGCCGCCCGGGAGATCGGTTCGGTACACCGCCACGTCGACGTCGTGTACTGATCGCCATGATGGTGAGTCGCCGAGTCGCGGGTGTTGCGAGGCTCGTCGATCAGGAGCGCATCACTCAGCGTCACGTCGCCGCGCACCGCCGTAGTGACTGGAGCCGCGCTCACCGACGCAACCACGTCTCGCGCGGCGGCGAGCCCGTCGGCATCGACCAGGTCGGCGTGGGTGAGCACGATCAGATCAGCGCCCGACAGCTGTCGGCGGACCTCGCCGGCAACGTAGCGATCGTTCACGAGGTCGCGAATCGATGGAGCGGCGGCGAGGACCACCACACCTCCAGGGCGGAATGGTGGCACCGTGCCCCAATGGCCGACCACCGATGGATCGGCCACACCGCTCGCCTCGATCAGCACCTGGTCGATCGCCATCGCGCTGACCCGTTCGAGGGCGATGGCCAAGCCGTCGGCCACGGTGCAACACACGCAGCCGTTCGGCAGGTTGACCACGCCATCGTGCACGGTGTCGAGCAGTGCGCTGTCGATGCCGACCTCGCCGAAATCGTTGACGATCACCCCGAACCGCCGCTCGCGGGCATCGGTGAGCACACGGTTGAGCAGCGTCGTCTTGCCAGCGCCGAGGTACCCGCCGATCACCGTCAGCGGGATCCTCGACGATCCGCTCATCAGGCGAACACAAAGCCGCCGGCGGCGAAGGCCCGATCGACCATCGCTCGCAGGTTCGACGACTCACTCGGCGTGGAACCGGCGACGAGCACCGCCCACGTGACGCCGTCGTTGCGGTTGAGCACCATGGCGTGGGTGCTCTCCAACGTGCCGGTGTGGCCGTGCACCCCACCGCCGTAGAGCAACAGTCCCATGCCGTACCCACGGTCGCCGCCACCGGTACCGCTGGTGCGCATCATCGCTACCGACGGCGCCGTGAGCGGCTTCCAACCCGGCTTCGACAGATCGAGACTGTCGAGAATGGTCACGATGTCGCCGGCAGTGGCCACCCACGCGCCTGCGCCGCCCAGCGCCTCCATGTAGTTGCGGCCCTCGGTGGTGTAGTGCTCGATCTCACCCGGACCGGGGTCGTAGGTGGGAGCGATGCGCATCCCCGAGATACCGAGCGGGGTGAGCAGCCGCTCGTACACGACCTCTTCGTAGCGCTGCCCGGTGAGCTGCTCGATGAGCATCCCGAGCACGCAGTAGTTCATGTTGCTGTAGTCGTAGCCGTTGCCACCGATCGGACCGGTGAGTCCCGCCGCCGCGGCTTGCGGACACGCCCACACGCGGTTGGAGAAGAACACCGACTGCGACTGCGGGAAGCCCGACGTGTGGGTGAGCAACTGGCGCACCGTGATCGCCGACGCCCGCGTGGACGGGTTGGTGATGCCGACGTATTCGGCGATGCGCGCCCCGACCGGCTCATCGAGTCCGATGAGGCCATCCTCGACGAGCTGCATCGTGGTGATCGCCGTGATGGTTTTGCTGATGCTGGCCACGCGAAATCGATCGTCGTTATCGGCGGGCTCGATCGACTCGGGTGCTTGCCGGCCGAGCGTTTCCTCGTGGACGAGCTCGCCGTTGATCGCGACGGCAACCGACAGGGCCTGCGAGCCCCCACCCAAGATTTCGTCGCGCAGCGAGGCGTCGAACGCGGCCCATCCGGTCAGCGCCGGAACGGTCGACGTGGGTACGACCGGGCGGGCGGCCGCACCATCGTCGGCCAGCTGGCCTTCGTCGGCAACTCCCGCCGCAGCGGCTCCGTCGGCAACGACGACCGCCGAGGCGGGCTGCTCGGCTGCCGGCGCAGCGGCCTCGGCAGCGACGGGATCGGCACCATCCGCGCTGTCGTGGTTGCGATCGACCAGACTGCATGACGTCAGCGCGAGCACGCCGACGAGCGCAGCGCCAGCGACGGACACCCGTCGGCGAGCGCGCGCGTGCACAGACATCCCTACAGTTTGACCGCAGATCGCGCGAACACCACCATCGGTCGTGACCGGTTGTCACACAGGCGGACGAAAAGCGCACGGTTTGCCACGGTGCGCGGCCGCCTCATGAGTGTCTAGTTGACCGTGACCCTCGAGCGATTCTTGATGCTTGGACGCTGCAACGCTCGGTCAACCGGGTCGCGGTAACGCCTGGGTCATAGTCAGCACCGGCGCGAACAAGTCGCCCAGTTCATCGACCCGAGCGAGCACCGCCGGCGCGTCGAAGACCAACTCGATCTCACCGGCGGCGGCGGCGGCGACCTCGTCCCACGACACTGGGGTCGACACGGTCGGTGCCGGGCGGGCACGCAGTGAGTACGGGGCGATCGTCGTCTTGTGGTGCGCGTTCTGACTCCAGTCGACGAACACCTTGCCGGGACGCTCCGCCTTGGCCATCACGGTCGTTGTCGTGCCCGGCCGACGGCGGTCGAGCAACTGGCCAACCGCAAGGGCGAAGTCGGCCGCAGCATCGTGGGTCGGCGCCGTCGTCGGGTCAGCGTCGTTCAGCGGCACATAGAGCTGCAGCCCCTTCGACCCCGACGTCTTGCACCACCCCTCGAGGTCGACGGCGCCCAGCACCTCACGGATCTCGAGCGCGACCTGGCAGCACTCGACGATCGACGTGCGCGGCCCCGGGTCGAGATCGAACACCAACGTGCGCGGGTGGTCGAGATCATCGGCGAGCGCCATCGGCGCGTGCAGCTCGATCGCCGCCAGGTTGGCTGCCCAGACCATCGCCGCGGTCTCCTCGATGCGGCAGTACTCGAGGCCCCCGCGCCGATCACCGGGGCCAAGGGCCACCGGAACCCACTCAGGCCGGTGCGTCGGGCAGCGCTTCTCGAAGAAGCCCTGCTTATCGGTGCCGTGGGGAAACCGGCGGAAGGTCAGGCAGCGCCCGGCGAGGTGGGGAATTGCCCACGGTGCAATTCGGGCGTGATAGTCGACGACCTCGGCTTTCGTGAATCCCGACGGATAAAGGACCTTGTCGAGATTGGTCAGCCGCACGGTGCGGCCGTCGATGTCCACCTCGATCGGAGCGGCCACGGGAAACGGAACGGACCAGGGTCAGGCCGACGTTAGGCGCTCTTGGCGGCCTGGCGCTTGGCCGCCTTCTTCGCCGCGATCTTCTTGGTGGGTGCCTTCTTCGCCGCGGCCTTCTTCTTGGCGCCTTTCTTGGCCGCCGCCTTCCCCGTCGACTTCTGGGCCGGGTGGCGCGAACGGGCGGCCTTGGCGGCTTCGACCGACGCCTCGAGCGCAGCCATGATGTCGACCACCTTCGGCTTCTCGGCAGCGACCTCCGGCGTGGTCAGCTCCTCGCCCTCGGCCTTGGCCCGGATCAGCGCCATCACCTGCTCGCGGTACTCGTCGTGGTACTTGCCCGGCTCGAACGCCGCAACGAGCGAGTCGACCAGCGACTCGGCCATGGCGATCTCACGGTCGTCGACGTCGATGTCGTCGAGACCGTGCAGCTCGTCGATGTCCGTCGGGTCGACGACCTCGTCGGCGTAGGCCAACTGCGACATCACGAGGCGACCATCCTCGGCACGGATCGCCGCCGTGTACTGCTTGTTGCGCATCACGAACCGGCCGATCGCGACGCGACCACTCGACTCCAGGGCGCGGGCGAGCAGCACGTACGGCTTGGGCGGTCCGTCGGGCGCCAAGTAGTAGGCGGTCTCGTAGTACACCGGGTCGATCTCGGTGAGGTCGACGAACTCCTGCAGATCGATCATCTTCGTGGCCACCGGCATGAACGGTTCGAGTTCGTCGGGATCGACGACCACGTAGCGGCCCTTGGCGATCTCGTAGCCCTTCACGATGTGGTCCTCGCCGACCTCCTCGCCAGTCTCGGCGTTGACCTTGCGGTAGCGAATACGGGCCATGTTGCGCTCGTCGAGCTGGTTGAACGAGACGCTTTGGCGGCGCACCGCGTGGTACAGCTTCACCGGGATCGCCACCAACCCGAACGAGATCGTGCCGCTCCACACCGGACGTGCCATCACACCAGTCAACCACGTTGACATCCGGGCTCGGTCGCCCTGGCGGGCTTCCCCTCGCCTTCCGTGCTCGCGCCCATGGCGCTCGCCCGCCTGAGTCCGAGCACTCGTTCAGCAACTACCGGATGGCCCGCGCACCGGCCAGGCGGGCGACCGGAGCGTCAGCGAAGGGAGCTCGGGAGGTGAGGGGAAGGCCGCTAGGCCGTCCGAGCCCAATCAGAAAGGCCGAGCGAATGATTACGAGAGCACGGCGCGGGCGACGATGTCCATGCCGAACCCGGTGAGGATCGCCAGGTACAGCAACCCGGTGGCGGCCATCACGGCCGAGTAGTAGCGCTCGCGCAACGCCGCTTTGGTGACGAACACGAGCACGATGGTGGTGACCGCACATGCGGCCCACATCCAGCCGAGCATCCCACCCCAGCCGTCGTCGACGTCACCGGTGAACACGGCGATCATCCCGGTGGGCAGCAGCATCACGATCACTTCGAGCGGCCACAACCACGCCACGGCGGTGACGATCTCGTTGAGCAGCCGCCGGGGCAGGCCGGGCTGCACGAGATACCAGTGGCCAAGCAGCATCGCGTCGCTGATCGCGCCGATGAAGGCGGCGCCGACGAGAGTGCGCAGGATCGCCACGGTGGTGTTCCCGCCAGCATCAATCGCTGCGCCGACGAGTCCGATCGCGCCGATCAGCACCGGCAGAAGGTCGAGCCGCGGGTCGAACTCGCGCCCACGGAAGCCGGTAGTCGGAGCGGTCTCGGCCGGCGGTGGATCGACCGCCCGCTCGATGCCCGTCATTGCGGCAACCCGCTCCGAGCGGCGGTCGAATTCAGCTTGCTGACCGCTCACCCCGGCACGCCGTTGGACGACCGACACGATCAGCACCGCGACGCACGCCACCGTCACGCCGAGCGATGCCAGATCGCGTGCGGGGGCGAAGCCCAGGAACAGGCCGGCGGCGAAGGCACCCGCGGCGAAACAGGCATAGACGCCGCGCAGCAACCAGCCGTAGCCCAAGCCGACGACCCGCCGCCGCGTGGTGAACCAGCAGAACAGCATCCCGCCCGCAGCCCACTGCAGGAGCACGGTCGCTGCGTCGAGCCTGATCACGCAGTCGGAGGGTAACGCCGTAGCCTGAGCCCGCCATGGTGCCGCCCCTCCCCCAACATCGTCGCCGCCCTGCACTGCGGGCTGCGCTGGTCGCGGCCATCGGCGGACTCCTGCTCAGCGCCTGTTTCACCGGTGAGCGGCCGTCGTTCGAGGATGAAGTACCGCTCAACGAGCCGACCGGTAGTGCCGAGGTCGACGAGGTGCTGTCGCTGCTCGATTCGGTCGACGTGGCCACGTTCTCGGCCGACTACGAGATCCTCACCAAGTTCGGCGGCCTCGAGTCGACGGCCACGGTCGTGCAGGCCGACGACGGACGGCGCTCGATCACGGTCAACGACATTCGCTTTCTGATCAACACCGGCACCGACTCGACGTGCGATCTCGTCGCCGACACGTGCGAAGCGACGATCAACGACGCGCGCATCAGCGACACACTGTTGAGCCACAACTTCTATGCCGACAGCTTCGCCCAGCGTTTGCGGGTCGACGCCAACCGCCGTGTCGGCGACCCGCGGGGTTACCAGATCACCCAGGCCGGCCAGCAGGCGACGTGTGTCGAGGTGCCGGTCAGTGGCGGGCTCGTCAACTACTGCGCGCTCGATACCGGCCCGCTGGCCCGGTACGACGGCGCCGATCAGTTCATCGAGATGGTGGCGATCGGCACCGAGATCGACGAAGCCGCGTTCGAGACCAGCTGAACCACCGCGCAGCGGCGCAGCGACGCCGGGCCTACACGCAGGCGAGGCCGTGATCGCTGTTGTTCATTCGGCGAGGGCCCTCCGCAGTTGCCACCACGATGTCTTCGAGGCGCATTCCCCAACGGTCGGGCACATAAATCCCCGGTTCGACGCTGAAGGCGTGCCCGGGGGCGAGTGGCGTGTCGTTGCCCTCGACGATGTAGGGATCTTCGTGTTCTTCCATCCCGATGCCGTGACCGGTGCGATGGATGAAGTAGTCCCCGAAGCCAGCCTCGGCGATCACCGAGCGGGCGGCACGATCGACGTCCTCGCAGGCCGTGTCGACGGTTGCCGCCTCGACCGCTGCTTGCTGGGCGGTGTGCAACACCGCATACGCCTCGACGATGTCGGGCGCCGAGCGTTCGATGTCGCCGGTGAACACACATCGTGTCGTGTCCGAGCAGTAGCCCGCCATGGTGCCGCCGAAGTCGCACAGCACGATCTCGTCGGCACCGATCACCCGGTCGCCCGCATGGTGATGAGGGCTTGCGGCATTCGGCCCCGAGGCCACGATGGCGAAGTTGACCACGTCGTGGCCCTCTTCGACGATGCGCCGACCCAGGTGTGCCGACACCTCCGCCTCGGTGCGCCCCACGAGTGGGATCTCGCCGCGCTGGAGCTCACCAGCGATGCGATCGACCGCTGCTCCGGCGGCGGCCAGTGCTGCGACCTCCGCTTCGTCCTTCACGATGCGCAGGGCACCGACCACGTCGGTTGCCCGCGTGTAGGTCGCGCCGGGCAGTTGCGGCAGCAGCTCCACGAGGAACCGTGCCCACATCTGATCGCCCACCGCCACGGTTCGGGCTCCGGCGGCGAGTTCGGCGACGAGTGCCGTGGGATCTTCCGTCTCGCCCCACGGCCGCATCGTGAACACCCCGGGCTGCTCGACGACACGCGCCGCTTCCAGCCCAGGGATCAGCAACGTGGCATCGCCGTCGGCCGGAACAACCAGCGCGGTCAACCGTTCGAGCGGCATTGCGTGGTAGCCGGTGAGGTACGGCAGGTCGTGGCCCACCGACACGACGAGTGCGTCGATCCCCTGTTCGCCCATCGCGGCACGGACCTTGCCGAGACGATCGAGATACACCGCAGTGTCGAAGGGCTTGCTCATCACCCCATTGTGCCCGTGTCGTCACGGTTCTTCTGTACGTATCGCGCGGGTGGCGCGCGTAATCTCCAGGATTTCGGGGCGGGTGTCAGCCACTCCACGCTTCTCCTGTCGTCTTCGCGCGCCTGGCGCGCGGAATCCCCTGGATTTCCGCGAGACGTCAGTCGTCAGTGGACGGCGGCGAGGGCGCGTTCGGTGGCGGCGACGTAGCCACCGCCGAACTTGATGGCGTGCACGGTGAGCGGGGCCAGCTGGTGCAGTGGAATCCGGTCGGCCCACCCGTCGGCGAGCGGAAAGGCATCGTCGTAGGCGAGGTACGCCTCGTCGCCGAATCCTCCGAACAGGCGCATCATCGCCAGGTCGAACTCGCGATGTCCGCCGTGGGCTGCAGGATCGATCAGCCAGCTCCGGCCCCCTCGGTCGACCAGCCGGTTTCCCGCCCACAGGTCGCCGTGCAGGCGAGCCGGAGGTTCCGGCGGCCCGCCGACGTCGTCGAGCCGAGTGGTGAGATCGACGAGACCGGCGCAGGTCGCCTCCGGGAGCGCGCCTTCGTCGTGCGCCAACCGAGCCAGCGGCAACAACCGGTTGTGGGCGTAGAACTCCACCCACGTGTCGCACGGCTCGTTCGGTAGGCGGCGGCTGCCCGTAGTCCGGCGATCGGCGCGCCCGAACGATGGTGCGCCCGCTCGATGGAGCGCGGCCAACCCGACGCCAAGTGCGGCCTCGCCCTCGCTGCGGCCGTACGCGGACGCCTCGTCGATCCACTCCAGCACCAGAAAGCCTGGACCGACGGCGAGCACCTCCGGCACAGGGAGTGCTGCCGCAGCGCGCAACCACTCGAGTCCCGCAGCTTCCGTCTCGAAGAAGTCCGGCGGCGGGTCGCGGTGGGTCTTGGCGAAGACGCGACCACCGTTCTCGAGCGTCACCGCATACGACTCGGCCACATCGCCTCCTCCGAGCCGCACGCTGGCCGCCACCCCGACACCGAGCGACTCGGCAACCCGCTCCTGCAGCCATTCACGCATCGCTGCCAGTCTGCCCGCACCGAGTCAGCCTCGAGTCGCGCCGCGCCGGGATGCCCGACTCGCCGGGTCGGGAATGCGCGCATGGTCGCCGTCGTTGACCCCTGCATGACGTCTCCCCAGACCGACTCGACCCCCGCCACGCAGATCACCTTGTACTGGCGTCCGGGGTGCGGATTCTGCTCGGGCCTGCAACGCGGGCTCGACCGCCTGGGTATCGAGCGCGTCGAACGCAACATCTGGGACGACCCCAACGATGCCGCCGTGGTTCGCCACTACGCCAACGGCAACGAGACGGTGCCCACCGTCGTGGTCGGCGGGCACGGGTTCGTCAATCCCTCGGCCAACCAGCTGGCGGCGTGGTTGGCCGAGCACGAGCCGCATCTGCTCCCCGCCGACTTCGAGCCACCACAGCCGGGCACCGTGGGACGCCTGGTGCAGCGCGTACTCGGCGGCTGACCCGGCTCCGATCACGGCGCGGCAACCTCAGCAGGCCTCGGACCCCGACCCCGCCCGAGCGGTACCATCGCCATCATGAGCCAGTCAACGGGCCCCTCCCTCGAGGGCACCGAGATCGTCGACTCAGTCATCGACCTCATCGGCAACACCCCACTCGTGCGGATGAAGCGGATCAGCGAGCTCGAGGGCATCCAGTGCACGCTGGCGATGAAGCACGAGGTGACCAACCCCGGCGGATCGTCGAAAGACCGCCCGGCGCTGGAGATGATCCTCGCTGCCGAAGCGTCCGGCGAGTTACCACCCGGCGGCACCATCGTCGAGCCGACCAGTGGCAACACCGGCGTCGGCCTGGCGATCGTCGCCGCCCAGCGCGGCTACAAGTGCGTGTTCGTGATGACCGACAAGGTCGCCCCGGAGAAGATCGATCTGCTGAAGGCGTACGGGGCCGAGGTGGTCGTGTGTCCGGTGGCCGTCGAGCCCGACGACCCGCAGAGCTACTACTCGGTGGCTGAACGGCTGACCAACGAGCTCGGCGCCTTCCGCCCGAACCAGTACCACAACCCGCACAACCCCGAGGCGCACGTGAAGACCACGGGGCCGGAGCTGTGGCGGCAAACCGGCGGACGGATCACCCACTTCGTCGCCGGTGCCGGCACCTGCGGATCGATCACCGGCGTCGGTCGGTACGTCAAGTCGATGAACCCCGATGTGAAGATCATCGCCGCCGACCCAGAAGGTTCGGTGTTCTCCGGCGGGTCCGGACGGCCGTATCTCGTCGAGGGCGTCGGCGAAGACTTCTTTCCCGCCGCGTGGGAGCCCGAACTGCTCGACGACATCATTGCGATCAGCGACGAAGAGAGCTTCAAGACCGCCCGCTATGTCAGCGAGGTCGAGGGCATCCTGATCGGCGGTTCCGGTGGCATGGCCGTGGCCGCAGCGATCCAGGTGGCCAAGGCCGCCGACCCCGACGACATCGTCGTCGTGTTCAATCCCGATTCGGGGCGCGGCTATCTGTCGCGCATCTTCAACGACGACTGGATGGCCAATTTCGGATTCCTCGTCGAATGTGACCAGTGCGTCGGCGCCGTGCTCGATACCCGCAACGCGTCGATCGACAACCTGCTCTACGTCAACCCCGACGAGCTCGTCTCGGAGGCCATCGCCAAGATGCGCACCAACGGCGTCAGCCAGCTCCCGGTGTGCAAGAACACGCCGCCGTTCGCGGCAGCCGAGGTGTCCGGTGCCGTCGACGAACTCGAGCTGATGGAAGCGATCCACCGCGACCCCGGCGTGATGTCGACCCCGGTCGAGAAGGTGATGGGCCCCAAGCTGCCCACGATCGGCGTCGGCCAGAAGGTCGAACTGGCCATCGAGATGCTCGAGACTGCGCCGGCCCTCCTCGTACTCAGCGGAGGCCGCCCGCTCAGCGTGCTCACCCGCACCGACGTACTCGCCTACTTCGGCGCTGTCGCGGACGCGGCGGTCGAATCGACCAGCTGATGGGCGATCTCGACGACGACCTCACGCGCGCCCGCGGCTTCGCTACGCGTGCGATCCACGACGGCCAAGCGCCTGACCCGACGACCGGCGCCGTCGTCACCCCGATCTCACTGTCGACCACCTTCGCCCAAGACGGTGTCGGCGAGCATCGCGGCTTCGAATACTCGCGCTCGGGCAACCCGACGCGCACTGCACTCGAGTCACAGGTCGCGTCGCTCGAGCAGGCCCGCCATGGTTTGGCCTTCGCCAGCGGGCTCGCAGCCGAAGACACGATCATGCGGCTGCTCCGCCCGGGCCAGCGGACCCTGTTGGGCAACGACGCGTACGGCGGCACGTTCCGACTGATCGCCAACGTATGGTCGCCGCTCGGCTACCCGTGGTCGGCGGTCGATCTCACCGACCTCGACGCCCTGGCTGCCGACTGGCCCGACGACGTCGGCCTGGTGTGGCTGGAAACACCGACCAACCCGTTGCTCACCTGCTTCGACATCGAAGCGATCGCCGAGCTTGCCCACGCCCGCGGGGCCATCGTGGTGGTCGACAACACGTTCGCCACCCCGTTCCTCCAGCAGCCGCTCATTCACGGTGCCGACATCGTCGAGGCACTCGGCCACCAAGTACCTCGGCGGGCACAGCGACGTGGTCGGCGGGTTCATCGCCGTCGACGACGACGGACTCGAAGAACGCCTGCGCTTCCACCAGAACGCCGCCGGGCGCAGTCCCCGCGCCCTTCGATTGCTCTCTCGTGCTGCGCGGCGTGAAGACGCTCGCCGTGCGCATGGAGCGGCACTGCGAGAACGCACGGGCGGTCGTCGACCTGCTCGTCGGCCACCCTGCCGTCGACCGGGTGCTCTACCCCCAGCTGCCCGATCATCCCGGCCACCATGCCGCAGCCAAGCAGATGCGCGACTTCGGCGGCATGGTCTCATTCACCGTGCGCGCCGGACGCGACGCCGCCATGAAGGTCGCCGCGTCGACCGACGTGTTCACACTGGCCGAATCGCTGGGCGCCGTCGAGCGCCTGATCGAGCACCCCGGTGGCGATGACCCACGCCTCGGCGTCGGGCTCGCCGCTCGAGGTACCCGACGACTTGATTCGTCTGTCGGTCGGCATCGAGGACGCCGCCGACCTCGTCACCGACCTCGGTGACGCACACGATCGCGCCGGCCCAGTGAGCACCGACGAGTCCGTCGACGCGACGAACGAGTCCGCCACGAGCACACCCCGCGCCCCCATCGTGGTCGCTGCCAATCGGCTGCCGGTGATGCGCACCGACGACGGCTGGTCACCCAGCCCCGGCGGTCTCGTGCGTGCGCTGTATCCGCTGTTGAAGGCGACCGGTGGGAAGTGGATCGGTTGGACCGGCAACGCCGACGACGCGCCCGAGCCGTTCAACGTCGACGGCGTCGACCTCGTCCCTGTCGGCATCTCGGCCCGCGAGGTCGAGCTGTACTACGAAGGCTTCTCCAACGACGGACTGTGGCCGCTGTATCACGACGCGCTGCGCGAGTCGACCTACGACGTCGACCAGTGGGACGCCTATCGCACCGTCAACCAGCGCTTCGCCGACGTGCTCGCCGAGCATTGCCCAGAGGGTTCACTGGTGTGGATCCACGACTATCAGCTGCAGCTCGTGCCGGCGATGCTGCGCGCCCAACGGCCCGACCTGCGGATCGGCTTCTTCCTGCACATCCCGTTTCCGCCCCACGAACTGTTCTCCCGGTTGCCGTGGCGTACCGAGGTGATCAGGGGTTTGCTCGGCTGTGATCTCGTCGGGTTCCAACGTCCGATGGGGGCGATGAACTTCGTCGCCAGCGCGCAGCAACTGCTCGGTGTCGATGCCGAGCGCAGCGACGACGAACGCACCGCAACGATCGACTACGACGGACGCCAGGTGCACGCGGGCCCGTTCCCCATTTCGATCGACGTCGCCGAAGTCGAAGAGATGGCCGCCGGCCGCGCCACTCGCCAGCGAATGAGCCAGATCCGCGCCCGGCTCGGCGACCCCGAGGTGATCCTCCTCGGCGTCGACCGCCTCGACTACACCAAAGGCATCGGGCTGCGCCTACGGGCCTTCGGCCGCCTGCTCGAACAGGGCGTGCTCGACCCCGAGCGCCACGTGATGGTGCAGGTGGCCACGCCGACGCGCGAGGCGATCGAGCACTACCAAGACGAACGCCACGAGATCGAGCGACTCGTCGGCTCGATCAACGGACGATTCAGCCGGCTCGGGCTCCCGGTGGTGCACTACCTGTATCGCACGATCCCGTTCGAAGAGTTGATCGCGCTCTACCGGGCCGGCGACGTGCTGCTGGTGACCCCGTTCCGCGATGGCATGAACCTCGTCGCCAAGGAGTACGCCGCGGCGCACATCGACGGCGACGGCGTGGAAGTGCTCTCGGAGTTCGCCGGTGCGGCCGACGAGTTGACCGACGCCGTACTCGTGAACCCGCACGACGAGCAGGCGCTCGAAGCAGCGATCGCCACCGCGGTGGAAATGCACCGTCACGAGCGGCGCGCCCGGATGGCCGGACTCCGCGCCCAGATCAGCAAGTTCGATCTGCACGGCTGGGCCGACCGCTTCCTCGACGCCCTCGACGCGACGGTGTAACGGTCAGAACAGCTCGCCTTGGCCGGCGGGCGGGACGCGGCGGATCGCAGTCCACGGATGTCGTGGTCCATGAACACCCACGAACGACGATGGATCGCCGAGGGTCCGTGGGCGCGCAGTGCGGCGACGTGGGTGGGGCACGGGTAGCCCTTGTTGGTATCGAATGACCACGGCGGGTAGTGCTCGGCCATGTACCGCATCTGGCGATCGCGGACCACCTTGGCCAACACGCTGGCTGCGGCGACGCTCAGGCACCGACGATCGGCCTTCACCGCCAGCTCGACATGTTCGACCGACGGGCTTACGAAGTCCCACCGGCCGTCGGTGACCGCGGCGTCGGGCCGGATGGCGAGTTGCTCGACTGCTCTTCGTGCGGCCAGCTTCTGCGCGGCCGACATTCCGAGCGTGTCGCACTCGTCCTGGCTGGCCGCGCCCACCGCCCAAGTTGTGCACCAGTCGGCGAGCTTGTCGAAAAGGCGCTCGCGTTCGGTCTCGGAGAGCAACTTGCTATCGCGCACACCCTGGATCCGGCGGTCGTCGGGGATGATCGCTGCGCCGACCATCAACGGGCCGGCCCACGCACCTCGGCCGACCTCATCGATGCCCACGATGATGTCGTGACCCTGCTCGTGCAGGGCACGCTCGATCGCCCGCGTCGGCGCCCGCGACTTCAACCCGGCCACGAGCAACTCACGAAATGTCGCCGCCCTCTGGCAGGTCGAGTCGTTCGCCGAGCTGGAGCGAGCGGGCGCCGCGCGGGGCGCGCCAGAGGGCCTCGCCCTTGGCCTCACTCGTCCGCCACTGCGGATCGACAGCCGGCGCGGTGAGCTCGATCGGTTCACCGTGCTGTTCCCACAGCACCGCCGGCCGCTCACCATGCCAGCGCACCGCATACGACACCGTGGTGTCGGCGCCGACCGGCACGGTGTACACCTCGAAGTTCGCGCCGCGCCAGCCAGCTGGAATTCCCGCCGGCAAGACGACGCCATCGTCGGCCAGAAACCGCTCGACATCGCCGACGAACCGGCCGGCGGAGGCGCCGCGCTGCACGGTGGCCAGCGAACCGACCGTACGCTCGCCCCGCCCCCGTCCGTCGCGCTTCCGCCGCTTCAGTACGCGCCGGAGATCCCGAGCGGCGACACGATCGTCGCCGTGCGTCGCCATGCGCACCAAGGCCACCAGGGCATCGTCGACTGCCGGGTCGTCGCGGCGGGCCACGGCGGCCACCGGCTCGACGATCTCGGGCGCCCAGGCATCGGCAGGTTCACCGAGCCGCACGAGTTCGGCGATGTCGAACAGCGTGTCGAGTGGATCGTCGAGCGCGGGACCGTCGAGCAACAGATCACATCGGGCAGCGACGACCGCATCGACCAGCGCAGGATCGGGAAGGATGAGACGGCTCGCCGACTCGGCCGTCTGGCGCCAACCACGGGCGACGGCCAGCGGATCGGGGAGCTGTCCTGGCAGCACTCGCCCCGCAGCGGCAGCGGCGTCGTGGGTGATCGCCGCCCGCACCCGAGTGCGATGGGCCACCGGGAGCACGATCGCATCGGCGGGCAGCTCGATGCCCTGCGGCGGCACCGAGCTCGGCGGTCGGTCGGTGGCGAGCGGTGCCCCGAACAGCGCCGCGGCGATCGGCAGCGGGGAGTCGTTCTCGATCTCGATCAGGGTCACGCCGCCGTGATCTGGCACCGACCACACTCGCTGCACGGCGTCGCCGTCGAGTACGCGCATACGCGTCTCGACCACCGGCGCGCCCTCCAGGCGTTGCTGGCGTACCGCAACCTCGTCGGCAGCGACGTGCCAACGATCCTCGGCGGCCACAGCCCAGCCGACGTCGTGCTCGGCGGTATACACGTGGCCGCGATCGGTCACCTCGGCGCGCCATTGCTGTCCGGTCACGCCCGTGGTGATCACGGCGGCCACCGTACCGGCGGGTGAGCCCGACCGACGGCCGCATCGGCGTGGCAGGGGTCGCCGCCGTAGCCTGCGGCCCGTGCAGCTTGCGGTGCTCGTCCCGGTGAAGCGGTTCACCGCGGCCAAGGGCCGGCTCCGCGGTGTCGTTCCCGACGATCAGCGCGCCCGGCTCGCCCGCTGGATGGCCGAACTGGTCCTCGACGCATGCGACGGTTTCGAGCGCTTCGTGGCGTGCGACGATCCCGCGGTGCGCGAATGGGCCGAGGCCCATGGGGCCACTGTGGTGTGGGGTCCCGAGCTCGGCCTCAATCGGGCCGTCGACGACGGCGTCGCCGAAATCGCCCGGCGCGGGTTCGATCACGTGATCGTGTCGCACGCCGACCTTCCGCTGCCGGCGGCGCTCCCCCATGTCGCCCGCCCTGGCACGATCACCCTGGTGCCCGACCGCCGACTCGACGGCACCAACGTGATGTCGTTCCCCGTCGCCGAGCGGATCGCCGCGTCGTATGGCGGCGGGTCGTTCCGTCGGCACCTCGCCGATGCCGAGCGCTCCGCCGTGAGCGTCGAGATTCGCCGCGACCACTTCCTGTCGATCGACCTCGACACGGTCGACGACCTCCACCACCCACTCGTCGAAGAGGTACTGCCACCATGGCTGCAAACGAACCCGGTCAGCCGAGCTCATTGACCGCTCGCTCGTTCGACGAGTACACGCACAACCTGGCCACGCCCACGTCGGCGCTGGCGATCGGGGCGCACCCCGACGATGTCGAGTTCGGATGCGGCGGCACGTTGGCCAAGTGGGCTGCCGCCGGCTGCGTCGTGCATCACCTCGTGTGCACGGACGGGTCGAAAGGCACGTGGGATCCACATGCCGACGTGGCGGCCCTCGCGGCAACACGCCAGGTGGAACAGCGCGCCGCGGCACGGTGCCTCGCCGGCGACCGAGCGGGAGAGGTGCGCTTCCTCGGCGTGGTCGACGGTGAGCTCGAGAACACACGCCCGCTGCGCAGCGCCATCGCCGCCGCGATCCGCGAGCTACAGCCCGAGGTGGTGCTGGGACACGACCCGTGGAAGCGCTACCGGTTGCATCCAGATCACCGCAACGCTGGTTTCCTCACGTGCGATGCCATCGTCGCCGCTCGCGATCCGCACTTCTTTCGCGAACACGACCTCGAGCACCATCGCCCGCGCGCCCTATTGCTGTGGGAGGCCGACGCTCCCGATCACGTCGAAGACGTGACCTCGGTGGTCGACACCAAGCTCGCCGCACTCGCCGCACACGAGTCGCAGTTCGAGTCGACGATGAAGTCCACCGACGCCGACTTGTCGGCGTTCAATCAACGAATTCGTCAGCGCCTCGGCGGACTCGGCGAACCGCACGGCTACGCGGCTGCCGAGGTGTTCAAGCTGATCCCCGACCTCTAGAGATACGGCCCGGCCGCCCGAACGCGACGATGGGGAGCCCCAACGGCTCCCCATCGTCGAGCACACCGGCATGACGCCGGCGCGCTGATTACTTCTTGGCAGCAGCCTTCTTCTTGGCTGGCGCCTTCTTCCGCGTTGTTTTTTTCGCGGTGGCCTTCTTGGCAGTCGACTTCTTGGCGGTGCTCTTCTTGCGCGCCGTCGACTTCTTGGCAGCAGCCTTCTTCTTGGCCGGTGCCTTCTTCTTGGTGGCCTTCTTCTTGGTGGTGGCCTTCTTGGCAGTCGACTTCTTGGCGGTGCTCTTCTTGCGCGCCGTCGACTTCTTGGCAGCAGCCTTCTTCTTGGCCGGTGCCTTCTTCTTGGTGGCCTTCTTCTTGGTGGTGGCCTTCTTGGCAGTCGACTTCTTGGCGGTGCTCTTCTTGCGCGCCGTCGACTTCTTGGCAGCAGCCTTCTTCTTGGCTGGCGCCTTCTTCCGCGTTGTCTTTTTCGCGGCGGCCTTCTTGGTGGTGGCCATCAGATCACTTCTTGCCCGGGTTGAGCGCCGACTTGAGCGTCGAGCTCGCCGAGAACTTCATCGCAGTCGATGCGGCGATCTTCACCGGAGCACCGGTCTGCGGGTTGCGGCCGGTGCGGGCGCTGCGCTTCGTGGTGCTGAAGGTTCCAAAGCCGGGCCACGCCACTTTGTCGCCCTTCTTCGTTTCGGCGACGACGTGGTCGAAGAACGCACCGAGCGTGCGCTCGGCGTCCGCCTTCGAGACACCGGCGGCGTCCGCCACGGATGCGATCATTTCTGCCTTGGTTGCCATCGAGTCCTCTTTCGACTTGTTTCGATGTGGGAGTTCCACTGGAGCCGCTCGACGGCCTCGCCGGGCGGCGACCGACATCGGTGTCGATCGGGCTCCATCTCAACGATCAGGCCCTATCTTGTTCAAGCACCCACCTCATTGCATTTGCAATGACTACCGCGTCTGGCCCTTGCCGGTATTGGGCCGCGAAATCGGTGATTGCGTGAACGCGGCCTTCGTCACCACAACATCCACCATCGGTCGCGCGACCTGCGCTACAACTGAGGCCGTTGGGTATCGAACCGATTCACACGAATCTGCGACACGTCAGCTGAGGAAACGGTGACCGACCTCCTTCCGCCCACTGACCGCCCCGCGACCGCCACGCCGACTCCGGCGACCCGGTCGGGACCCACGCCAACCGGGCAACGCACCCGGCTGGTGCTCGACACCTCGGTGTTGATTTCCGATCCGACGTGCGTCGTCGCGTTCGGCGAGAGCGACGTGGTGATTCCCTTGACCGTGGTCGAGGAGCTCGACGGACTGAAGCGTCGTCTCGACGACGTCGGTCGTTCGGCGCGTGCGGCGCTCCGTGCTCTCGAGGAATTACGCGTACGCCATGGTGGCTCGCTGGCCCATCCGGTGCCCACCGATGCCGGCGGCACGTTGCAGATCGAGATCAACAACGTGCGCAAGCATCTGCTGGTCGAGCACGGGCTCGATCCGTCGGTGCCCGACAATCGGATCATCGGGGCGGCGATCGGGCAGTCCGAACTCGGCCCGACCACAATGGTCTCCAACGATGCCGCCTTGCGCATCAAAGCCGCCCACCTCGGCGTCGCCGCCGCCGAGCATCAACTCGCGCGACGCGACGATGAACGTCCCGCCGCGGGTTGGTCGACCATCGAGACGCCCCACGAGCTGATCGACTGTCTCTACGCTGCCGGGGCGATCGCTATCGAAGCGCTGGCCGCCGACACCGGCCTGCCCGCCTCGAGCTTCGAGCAGAACGAGTTCGCCGTGCTCCGATGCGGCTCGCAGTCGGCGCTGGTACGCGTGGTCGGCGACGACTTCGTGTTGCTGCCCAGCGCGGTCCCCGAGGCCTGGGGCCTGCGACCGCGCAGCAAGGAGCAGCGCTTCGCCCTCGAACTCCTCCTCGACCCGACCATCTCGGTGATTGCCCTCGACGGTCGCGCCGGCACCGGCAAGACGATCTTGGCGATCGCCGCCGGACTCGAGCAGGTCGTCGAAGAGAACCGTTTCGAGCGGCTCGCCGTGTACCGCCCGCTCGTGCCCGTCGGCCGCGCCGACGTCGGCTTCCTGCCCGGCGGGCTCGACGAGAAGCTCGACCCATGGATGGCTGCGATCCACGACGCGGTGGTTGCGCTCACCGACCGCGGCAACATCAACGACGCGCGCGATCTTGTCGACGAGCTCACCGAGCGCGGGCAACTCTCGCTCGAATCGGTCACCTTCCTCCGCGGTCGCTCGTTGCAGCGCCAGATGGTCGTGATCGACGAAGCGCAGAACCTCGAGCCGACCACGTTGCGCACCATCCTGACCCGGGTCGGAGACGGCACGAAGGTGGTGTTCACCGGCGACACGAGTCAGATCGATGCGCCGTACCTCGCCGAGTCGAACAACGCGCTCAGCGTGCTCAGCGCCGCCTTCGCCGGACAACGCTGCTTCGGTCACATCACGCTGACCGCCTGCGAGCGCAGCGATGTGGCCAGCCTCGCCGCCGAACTGCTCTGACACGCCGGCCACCGGCGCGTGACACCGTCGATCTAACGTCGGCAGGGTGACACTGCCACGGCTTGCGGTTCTCGACGTGGAAACGTCGGGCCTCGCCGCGTCTCGTCACCGAATCCTGCAGGCCGCGGTCGTGCACATCGCCGAGGCGACCGAGACCGGCGCCTGGTCGTCGTACGTCCGACTGCGGTGGCCGTGGCAACGACTCGGCCCGCGCCACGTCCACGGCATCCGCCGCGCCACGCTCCGCGGGGCGCCGTCGATGGCCGAGGCATTGGAGCAATTGGCTGCGCAGCTCGATGGTGCGCTCGTCACCGCACACAACGCAGCATTCGACATCGAGTTCATCCGCGCCGCCAGCCGGTTTGCGCCTCCCGACGCGCAGCGCACACTGCTGCGCGCCACCGACGCTGCGCTCTGCACCCTCGAACTGTCGCGGGCGACCGACCCCGAGCGGATCCGGTCGCACCGACTCGGCGACCTCTGCGAGTACTACGGCGTGACCCTCGACCAACCTCACGACGCGCTGCACGACGCCCGCGCCACGGCGGCGATCGTCCCCAAGTTGTTCGCCGATCTGGGCATCGAGTCGATGGCTCAACTCGAACCGTTCATCGTCCGAGCTCAGTCGTCGGTTGGCGTCCGGTCGGCGTAGCGAGCCCGCACCTGTGCGGCGAGCGCTGCCGCCTGCTCGGCGCCATCAGCGGGCCGCACGCACTGAGCGCCAGCCCCGAGGCGCAACAACAACCGGCTCAGCCATCGCTCGCTGCTCATCGGCAACGTCACCTCGATGCGCTTGCGCGAGAGCTCTTTCACCGAGTCGACCGCATAGTGCTCGCGCACCCATTGCGCAGCCGGCTTCAACCGCAGCACCGCACGCGGTACATCGTCGTCGAAGAACGCAGGGCGCTCCACCGGCTCCTCACTCGCCTGCCCTCGGCGACCGGTCGCCTCGGCGTGTTCGATGCGATCGATGCGGAACGTGCGCCGCCCACCCGACCGGTCGTCGTCGGCCAGTACGTACCAGTGCCCGCCGTCGGCGAACAGATGTCGAGGAATCACGCGCCGTTGCGTGGTGGCGTCGCTGGCCGGCGAGTAGTACGTGATCTCGAACTCGCGAGACGCCGCGACGCCGTCGGCGAGCTCGTCGACGAGTGTTGGCCGATCGAGCTCGAGTGCCAGTCCGGCGGTGTCGTCGCCGTCGGGGTCGTCGACCAGACCGATCGCCTGCAGCGCGTCGGCGAGCTTGGTCAAGCCGCTGGCCAGCGGTCCGTCGTCGTCGGCTCCGGGGAGCTGGAGGGCGGCACGTCCCGCAGCGAGCAAGGTGAACCCCTCCGGCGCGGTCAGTCGGAGCGGCCGGGTGAACAATCTCGGGACGCCGATCATCACCGTGCCCTCGTCGATGAACACGTCGATCATCTCGTCGACGAACGGGGGCAGCCCGCACATTGCGACCAGTTCAAGGTCGTGCTCGATGTCTTCGACCGTGGCGTCGAATCGTTCGGCCACCTCGTCGAGCGGGACCGCACCCCGCTCCATCAGCCACGGCAACATCACCAACAGTCGGCGCAGCCGCTCCTCGGCCTTGGTGGTCATCGGCCGCTGGCTCCTGCGGCGATCACTGCGTCGAGGGCGTCGATCACGGCGGCGCGTAGGTCCGGCGGTCCGAGTACCTCGGCGTGCTGCGCCAGCCCGAGCACCCACGACAAGAACGCATCGCGGTTGGCGGCGGGCACGCGCACCACGACCGACCCGTCGTCGTTGCGCTGCTCCACCCGGTGATCGCCGAGCTCGCCGACCACACCGGACGCCCGCGGACGGTCGATGTGCACCAGTGCGTCAACGTCGTCGTCCGCCGCGTGCCCGATGCGTTTCGGGTCGGCGGGAAACGCATCGCGTGGATCGAAGTCGTCGGGACGGTCGTAGGCGCCAGCCTCGCCGAGGGTGAACATCGGGCGCCGCTGATCGAGGCGGTCGACGCGAAACGTGCGCTTGGCCTGCCGGTCGTGGTCGAACCCCACGACGTACCAGAACCCGCCGCGCAACAGCAGCCCCCACGGATCGACCCGGCGAGTCGCTCCTCGATAGCCGAACTCGATCGTCGAGCGCTGGGCGATCGCCACGCGCAGCTCGGGAAGCTCGGCGCGGTCGGGGACCACGGCGCTCACGGCGACCGGCGTCCCGATCGGCGAGCCGCCGAGCTTGCGAATCGCCTCGTCGCCCGCGCTCGACCCGGTATGCACCGCAGCGACAGCAAGCTGCAATGCACGCATCTCGGCGGCGTCGAGATCGAGGTCGGCGAGCTCGTAGGCGGCGCGATCGATGCGATAGCGCGTTTGCCCAGCGTGCGTGCCGCCGTCGACCATCGTGGTCTCGATCGGCACACCGATCGAGCGCAACGCGGCCTTGTCGCGTTCGAATTGGGCTCGTCGGTTGCGCTCGTCGGCGGCGTACTGGCCGTCGAGTTCGTTGGCGATCTGGACCAGGCTGAGCGGCTGCGGCGTTTCCAGCAACAACGCCAGCAGATTGGTCAGTCGCTCGAGGCGATCATCCATCGGCGTGTTGTTCGAGGACACGACGGACGCTGGCCACGACCTCGTCGGCGCTCGCCCCAGGGGTGAGCACATCGGCCACGCCGGCCCGGTGCAATTCGTCGACGTCGTCGGGCGGCACGATGCCGCCGACGACCACCGGGGTATCGGCGCCGCGCTCGCGCACCGCGTCGACCACCAGCGGCGCCAGTGTCATGTGCGCGCCCGACAGCATCGACAGCCCGATCAGGTCGACGTCTTCGTCGACGGCAGCTGCGGCCACGGTCTCCGGGGTCTGGAACAGGCCGGTGTAGATCACCTCGAAGCCGGCGTCGCGCAGGATGCGGGCGACCACTTTCACACCACGGTCGTGGCCGTCGAGACCGACTTTGGCAACCAACACCCGCGCAGACACCGGGGGCAATCTACTCGGGCTACATCTGCAGGCTCTTGATCTGGAGGAACTCCTCGATCCCGTAGGGGCCGTTCTCGCGACCATAGCCCGACTGCTTGTAGCCGCCGAACGGGGCAGCGATGTTGAACGCTCCACCGTTGACGTCGACCATGCCGGTGCGCATCCGACGAGCCACCGACATCGCCCGCTCCTGATCGCTCGACCACACGCCACCCGACAGGCCGTAGAGGCTGTCGTTGGCGATACGCACGGCGTCGTCCTCGTCCTCGTAGGCGATGACCGACAGCACCGGCCCGAAGATCTCCTCTTGGGCGACGGTCATGTCGTTGGTCACCTCGGCGAGCACGGTGGGCTTGACGAAGTAGCCGCTGTCTTTCCCCTCGGGCTTCCCGAGACCGCCCGCGGCTACCACAGCACCTTCGTCGATGCCCTTCTGGATGTAGCTCTGCACGCGGTCCCACTGCGCTTGCGAGATCAGCGGGCCGAGGTGCATGCCTTCCTTGCTCGGATCGTCGACCTGGGTGCCCTCGGCCGTGGCGACGGCGATGGCCAGCGCCTCGTCGTAGCGGCTGCGCGGCACGAGCATGCGGGTGTGCGCCGTGCACGTCTGCCCCGAGTTGAGGTAGCAGGCGAACACGCCCTTGGGGATCACGTCGGTGAGATCGGCATCGTCGAGCACGATGTTGGCCGACTTACCGCCCAGCTCGAGCGCCACGCGCTTCACGGTGCCTGCCGCCGCGGCAGCGACGGCCTTGCCGGCGCGGGTCGAGCCGGTGAAGCTGATCATGTCCACGCCGGGGTGCGCAGCGATCGCCGCGCCCACCTCGGGGCCGGTGCCGCTGACCAGGTTGAACACGCCCTCGGGCAGTCCGACTTCGTGCACGATCTCGGCGAGGATGAACGCGTTGAGCGGTGCCACCTCGCTCGGCTTGAGCACGAAGGTGCAGCCAGCCGCGAGCGCGCCGCCGAGCTTGCAGATGATCTGGTGCAGCGGGTAGTTCCACGGCGTGATCGCGCCGACGACACCGACAGGCTCCTTGACCACGAGGCTGTTGCCGATCGTCTCTTCGAACGAGAAGTCGTCGAGCAGCGTGGCGTAGCTCTGCATGTTGCCCGCCGGAAGACCGGACTGGATCATGTTGGCCCACGTGATCGGCATGCCGACCTCACCCGAGATCACCTCGGCGATCTCGGGACCACGGGCTTGCAGCGCCTCGTTGAGCCGAACCATGTACTTCTGGCGCTCCTCGACCGGCGTGCCGGCCCACGAGTCGAACGCCCGGCGAGCGGCGTCGACAGCCTTGTCGACATCGCTGGCCGCGCCATCGGGAATCGAGCCCATCACCTCTTCGGTGCCGGCGTTGATCACCTCGATGGTGCCCGTGCCGTCGGAGGGCACCCAGGCGCCGTCGATGTAGATGTTCGAGTAGTCGCGCATGGCCTCAGTCTGGTCGACCCGACCCCCCAACATTCAGTCGGAGCACAGCCCCCTACCTGCGCAGGAATACCGGGGATTTCCGGCGCCACGCGCCGGATTCCGCGAACAGTTCGGCGCCGCCCCAGCGTCAACCGAGCTTGACGAACAGCTTCTCGAGCTCGTCGACGTCGATCTCACCGTCGGGCTGCGTGGCGCAGTGACGCATCCCGCCGGCGATCAGTCGATAGCTGACCCGATCGAGCGCCGACTTGCACGCCGACAGCTGAGTGATGACCGCGCGACAGTCCTCACCGTCGTCGATCATCCGCTGCACACCGCGGATCTGTCCCTCCAACCGTCGCAACCGATTGGTGACGTCACCGCGCACTTCGTCGGGAAACTCCATACCCCGTATGGTATCGCGGCGCCTTACCCAGATCCTGCGCGCAACAGTGTTGGACGGAACCGCGCCAGCCGTGCTCCCGCACCCACCGTTCTGTTCGCGGAATCGCGCGCGTTGCGCGCGAAATCGCCAGAATTTTGGTTAGCGGTGGGCGCGGTACCAGTCGATGAGGGCGTTGGTCGAGGCGTCGTGACGGTCGGGGGTGGGGTCACCGGTGAGTTCGGGGGTGATGTTGTTGGCCAGCTCCTTGCCGAGCTCTACGCCCCACTGGTCGTAGCTGTCGATCCCCCAGATCGTGCCTTGCACGTTGACGATGTGTTCGTACAGCGCGATCAGCTGACCGAGCGTCGACGGCGTCAGCTCGTCCGCCAGGATCACCGCGCTCGGGCGGTTCCCCTCGAAGTTGCGATACGGCTCGTCGACGTTCTCCCGCCCGAAGGCCAACGCCTCCGACTGAGCGATGAGGTTGGCCACCAGTAGGTCGTGGTGGTGGCGGTACGGGTGATGCGGTGTGGCAAACCCAATGAAGTCGCACGGGACGATGCGCGTGCCCTGGTGGATCAACTGATAGAACGCGTGCTGTCCGTTGGTCCCCGGCTCGCCCCACACGATGGGCCCCGAATCGGTGGCCAGACGGGTGCCGTCGAGCCGCACCGACTTGCCGTTCGATTCCATTTCCAGCTGCTGCAGGTACGCCGGGAACCGAGCCAACTCGTCGGCGTAGGGCAACACCGCCTTGGTCCACCAGCCGAGCACATTGCCGTACCACACCCCGATCAAGCCGAGCACCGCGGGCGCATTCGCTTCCAGCGGCGCCTGGGTGAAGTGCTCGTCGATCTTCCGGAAGCCCACAAGGAACTCGCGGAAGTGGTCGGGACCGATCGCCACCATCAGCGACAACCCGATCGCCGAGTCGACCGAGTAGCGACCGCCGACCCAATCCCAGAACCCGAACATGTTGGCCGTGTCGATGCCGAAGTCGGCGACCCGCTCGGCGTTGGTCGACACGGCCACGAAGTGATCGGCCACGGCGTCCTCACCCAACGCCGCAACCAGCCAGTCGCGAGCGGTGCGCGCATTCGTCAACGTCTCGACCGTGCCGAAGGTCTTCGACGCAACGATGAACATGGTCTCGGCCGGTTCGCTGCCGGCCAGCACGTCGGCGATGTCCTGCCCGTCGACGTTCGACACGAACGAGCTGCGAATCCGCGGGTGGGCGAACGCCTGCAGCGCCTTGGTGGCCATTGCCGGACCGAGGTCGGAGCCGCCGATGCCGATGTTGACCACATGGGTGATCCGTTCGTCGGCGCGCACGCGGTCGGCGAACGCAGCCATCTTGTCGAGCGTGGCGTGCACGTCCGGGACCACGTCGTGGCCGTCGACGTACATCGACACACCCGATGGCGCGCGCAGCGCAACGTGCATCACCGCCCGGTCTTCGGTGACGTTGATGTGCTCGCCGGCGAACATGGCGTCGCGTCGCTGCTCGACTCCAGCGGTGCGGGCAACGTCGAACAGCGCCGCGAGGATCGTGTCGTCGACGCGGTGTTTGGAGTAGTCCACGCGCAGATCGCCTGCCTGGATCACGTAGCGATCGGCTCGGGTCGGATCGTCGGTGAGCAGGTCGCGCAAGGGTGGAGGTTCGGGAAGCTGGCGCAGCGGTTCGAACAACGCGGACGGATCGGTAGCGGGGTCGTGGGTAGCAGCCATCGGAGCGGAACCTACTCAACCGGCGTGAGCGGCGCGTCCGCCGCTGCGCGCGCCGCTGCAGCTTCGTCGAGGAATGCGGTGGTCGCAGTGCGCCGCACGGTGTTGATCGGCAGGTCGGGATCGCGCAGCAACCATCGTTCGACGATCGCCGCCTTTCCCGTGCCGGCGGCGAGCACCAACCGGGCGCGTGCGCCGTTGACCACCGGCGGAGTGAGCGTCATCCGCCGCCGTCCGTGGAACTCGCCGACGAGATCGACCGGCCGAGTACTGGCAACGATGTCGGCGTCGCCGGGCGGCCACGATGCGGTGTGGCCATCGTCGCCCAGGCCGAGGTGGACCACATCGAACCGCTCGGGAAGCGACGCCGCGTAGCGCCGCGCGGCGGCCCGCAGGTCCTTGGCCGTCACGGGCATCAGGCGCACGGTGCCGGGAAACCCGTCGAGTTGGTCGGCGTTGCGGTCGGGATCGTGGTCGGGGGCGATCCGTTCGTCGACCTGCCATGTGGTGATGTGCTCCCACGGCAGGTCGGTCGCGGCGAGCGCGTCGAGCATCGGCTGGGGCGTGTTGCCGCCGCTGACCGCAAGCGATGCACTGCCCCGTCGCCGCACGGCGTTGGCGAGCTTGCGGGTGATGAACGCGGCTGCGTGCGCTGCCGGGTCGTCGCTGACTCGAATGTCCATCACCGCAACCTAGATCGTGGCCGCGTATGCCTCGACGCTCCCCGGCGTCTAGCGTTTCGCCGTGGGCGCGATCGTTGTCGACCGAGTCACCAAGGCATTCCCCGACACGGTGCCCGCGCTCGACGACATGTCGCTGCGCATCGACGATGGCGAGCTGTTCGGCCTGGTCGGCCCCTCGGGATGCGGCAAGAGCACCGTCCTGCGCCTGATCGCTGGACTCGATCGGCCGACCGCAGGCCGCATCTTCATCGGCGAACGCGACGTCACCGACTGGCCGGAACGCGATCGCCACGTCGGCATGGTCACCCAGCAGAACCAGTTGCTCCATCATCTCACTGCGGCGCGCAACGTGGCGTTCCCCCTGGAGGTACGCGACCCGAACAGCCATGAGGACCACATCCTCGATCGGGTACACGCCGAGGCGTCGCTACTCGGGATCGAGCACACGCTCGACCGGTCGCCGTCGAAGCTCTCGGAGGGCGAGCGCCGACGCGTCCAGCTAGCGCGCGCCGTCGTCAGCTCGCCGTCGACGTTGTTGCTCGACGAAGCGCTGGCGAACCTCGAAGATCAAGTGCGGCTCACGCTGCGCAACGACCTGGTGTCGGTGCAACGCGACCGCGGCCTGACCACGGTGCTCGCCACGGCCAACCAGCAGGACGCGATGGCGATGTGCGATCGGGTGGCGGTGCTCTTCGACGGCATCGTGCACCAGATCGGGAACCCGTTCGACGTGTACGACCGTCCGGCGACAACCAGCGTGGCCGCGTTCTTCGGCGAACCGGCGATGAACCTGCTGCCGGCAACGATCGAGGCCGACGGTGCGTTCTCGGTGCTCGGCGTGCGCGTCGTCTCCCCGCGCGCGATCCCCACCGACAGCGCCGAAGTGATCGTCGGCGTGCGCCCCGACGAGGTCGTGATCGGCAGCGCGCTCGACAGCGCGATCGAGGTCGGCGTCGTCGCCACCGAACCTCTTGGTCACATCACGCACATCCATGGCGAGACACGACGTGGCCACCGCTTCAACTGCGTGCTGCGCGGGGCGCCGCCGCCCGTCGGCACCACCCTCGACATCGGGCTCCGTCCCGACCGGGTCCACGTCTTCGAGCCGATCTCGGGCGACGCACTGGTCCACCCGTCGTAGCGCTGACGCACCGCTGGCGCCGAGCAGCAGCGTGACAGCTAGATCGTCGGCGTCTCGACGTGGCGACCGAACACGTCGCCGAGCGCGCCCATCATCTCGCCGAGGGTGGCGTAGGTGTTCGATGCGGCGATCAATGCCGGCATCAAGTTCACCTCGGGATCAGCGGCCTCGGTACGCAGCCGCTCGAGTGCGCTCGCCACGGCGACGTCGTTGCGATCGTCGCGCACCCGCTCGAGCCGCTTGCGCTGCCGCTGCTCGTCGTCGTTGGTGATGCGCAGCGTCGCCAGATCGTCGTCGTCGTTGCCCTCGGTGAACGCGTTGACACCGACGACAACGCGCTCGCCTGCGTTGAACCGTCGCTCGAGTTCGAACGCCGAGTCGGCAATCCGTCCCTGGAACCAGTTGTCGTCGATTCCCTGGATCACCCCTTCGAGCATCGAGCCGCCACCCATTTCGTCGAGTTTGGCGAAGATCTCCTCGGCCTGTGCCTCGACCTCGTCGGTGAGCGCCTCCACGAAGTGCGAGCCACCGAGCGGGTCGGCCACATGGGCCACGTTGGTCTCGTTGGCGATCACCTGTTGGGTGCGCAACGCAATGCGTGCCGCCTTCTCGGTCGGCAACGCCAGGGCCTCGTCCATCGAGTTCGTGTGCAGCGACTGCGTCCCGCCGAGCACGCCCGCCAGCGCTTCGATCGCCGTGCGCACGATGTTCACTTCCGGTTGCTGCGCGGTGAGCGACACGCCGGCGGTCTGCGTGTGGAACCGCAGCTGCATCGAACGATCGCGCTCGGCCCCGTACCGGTCGCGCATCCACCGCGCCCAGATGCGGCGCGCTGCGCGGTACTTGGCGATCTCTTCGAAGAAGTCGATGTGCGCGTTGAAGAAGAACGACAGACGCGGGGCGAACGCATCGACGGGCAGCCCGGCCTGACTGGCGAGTTCCACGTAGGCGAACCCGTTGGCCAGCGTGAAGGCCAGCTCTTCGGCCGCCGTCGAGCCGGCTTCGCGGATGTGATATCCGGAGATCGAGATCGAGTGCCACCGCGGCATCTCGGCGGTGGCGAACGCGATCGTGTCGCGCACCAGTCGCATCGATGGCCGAGGCGGGAACACGAACTCCTTCTGCGCCTGGTACTCCTTCAAGATGTCGTTCTGCAGGGTGCCCCCGAGCTGCGAACGATCGACGCCGGCCGCTTCGGCTTGGGCGACGAACATCGCCATGATCGGCGCAGCGGGGCTGTTGATCGTCATCGACGTGGTGATCGCGCCGAGATCGATGCCGGAGTAGAGGTCCTCCATGTCGGCCAACGTGTCGACGGCGACACCACACCGACCGACTTCGCCGAGCGCCATCGCATCGTCCGAGTCGATACCCAGCAAGGTCGGCATGTCGAACGCCGTCGACAGTCCGTCGCCGCCCGCACGGATGATCTCTTTGAACCGCCAGTTGGTGTCGTCGGCGGTACCAAAGCCGGCGAACATGCGCATCGTCCACAACTTCGACCGGTACATCGATGCGTAGGGGCCACGGGTGTACGGGTACTGGCCCGGGAACTCGCCGTCGTCGGGCCCGTACGCCGCATCGAGCGGAATGCCCGACATCGTTTCGAACGTGGCGTCGCGAATCGGCGACTCGGCGAACGCTCGCTCCCACTGCTGCCGGTTGCTCTCTGCCATCGTCCCTCCGATCCGATTCGACACTGGGCGCACCGAATCGTGCTCCGTAGCCTACGAATCGATGCACGGCGAGACGAACGCACGCGACGCGCGCACCGCACGCGGCGTCGAGTTCGGCGTCGCGGCCTATCTGCTGTGGGGCTTCCTGACGATCTACTGGAAGCAGCTCGACGGGTTCGATGCCGTCGAACTGATCGCCTGGCGAATGGTCTGTGCGTCGGTCGTGATGGCGGTGGTCGTAACCATCCGCGGATCGTGGCCGACGATGCGCGCCGCCTTCTCGAGTTGGTCGACGACAGCGCGCCTGTTCGTTGCTGCGGTATTGCTGACGGTGAACTGGGGCAGCTACGTGTGGGCCGTGGTCAACGACCGCGTGATCGAGACGGCGCTCGGCTACTTCCTCGCACCGCTCTGCACGATGGCGATCGGCGTGGTCGCCTTCGGTGAAACACCGACGCGTGCCCAGCGCACGGCGTTCGTGCTCGCCGCAGTCGCGGTGGTGATCCTGACCGTGTCGTACGGGCAACCGCCATGGATCGCCATCGTGTTGGCCGCCACGTGGAGCGTGTACGGCGCGGCCAAGCGGACGATCTCGCTCGGCCCGGTCGAAAGCCTGGCCGGCGAGACGTTCATCACCTTCATCCCGGCCACGATCGGGCTGGTGGTGCTGTCGTTCGGCGCGTCGAGTGTGGTCGCTACCGCAACGCCGACGGAGTGGGCATTCGTGCTCGGGACGGGAGTGGTCACGGCGGTGCCGTTGATGCTGTTCGCCCGCGCCGCGCAGAGCGTCCCGTTCACCTTGCTCGGCCCGCTCAACCTGCTCGTTCCCGTCATCAACTTCGGGCTCGGGTGGTGGCTGTACGGGGAATCGATGCCCGCCGACCGCATCGTCGGGTTCGCCTTCGTGTGGGTGGCGCTGTTCGTGGTGACCTGGGATCAGGTCACCACCCGCCGCAGGGCAACGCCGGTACGAGCGGCCGCCTGAGCGTTGGCCACTGCACTACCGTCCACACCGTGATCCGTGCTGGTCGTCCCGTTGGCCTCTCGATTGCGGCGGTAATGGCCGGCGCGCTGCTCGCTGGGTGCTTCACGTCGACCGCCGACTTTCAGCGTGACGCCGAAGACTTCATCGAGAACAACGAAGAGCTGTCGACCGCGCTCGACCTCGACTTCGTGACTGCGACGTGCGAAGAGCCGCCCAACCGCGATCCCGACACGACCTTCCAGTGTGCGGGAGCGGCGAGCAACGGCGAGGTGTGGGGCTTCGAGATCGTCATCCTCGACGGCGATGAGTACGAGGTCAATGTGAGCTGCTTCGGTAACACCGAGGAAGGGTGTGGTGAGGGGCTGCCACTTGAGCCCGCAACGTCGGAAACGCTGACTTCCGAACCATGACATGTGTGACACGAGGGGCTGACCCCATCTGTCACACGCTGTTGCACCGTTAACGGAGAACTCACGCGTCGCTGACGGTGACCTGCAAGAGTTGTCGCCGTCCAACTCTAGGGAGGAACCCATGAAGAAGAAGTTCTTGGCCATCGCTGCAGCGGGCGGCCTGATCCTTGCCGCGTGCGGCGACGACGACGGCGGAAGCAGCAGCGACCTGTCCGGCGACCAACAGACGGCGGCCGACGCAGCGATCGACGCCGCTGCCGAAGGCAACATCGAGCTCGACCGCGACTGTGTCGAGGAGATCGCCGGCCAGCTGTCCGACGACGACGCAGCAGCGATCGTCGCCGCAGACGGGGGTGACGCTGTGCTCAGCGAGGAAGGCGAGAACTTGACCTTCGAGCTGTTGAACTGCGCCGACAACGACGCGATCATCGACACGTTCATCGAGGGTCTCGAAGAGTCGGGCCAGCCGTTCGACGAAGGCTGCGTGCGCGACGGTCTGCAGGACTTCGACATCAACACCCTGGCGCAAGCCGGCCAGACCGGCGATGTTCCCGACGAACTGATCACCGGTCTGATCGACTGCTTCGAACTCGGCGGCTGATCACCCGCACAACAGCAAGGGCGGCGTGAACGCCTCCCACACGCGAGCGGGCCCGCCCACCTTTCGGTGAGCGGGCCCGCTGTCGCGTTACGACTCGATCGGGTGCGATCGAGCGGATCGATCAGCTGGAGAAGACCCCGAGTGATCCTTCAAGGTTGATCACGTCGCCGACTTCGACGAACTGCTGGTCGGCCTGCGACCACTGCGTGATCTGGGTGCACTCGGAGATGTAGCCATCTTCCGTGTTCATCCGGTAGGTGCAGCCGTCGCGCAGCAGGTTGCTGACGTGATCGATGTTGCGGGCTGCGTTGATGACGCCCTGACGGCTGAGGTCGCCGTCGTCGGCCGCCTTCTGAATCGCCCACACGGTGAGCTCCATCGACTCCCAACCAGCAGCAGCGATGCCGCCCGGATCGGCGTCGGAGCCGGTGGCGGCGAACGCCTCGAGGTACGCCTGCGCACCCGGGTCGCTTCCGGCGACCTCAGGATTGTTGACGTCCTTCAGGTTGTTCGACGTGTACACGCCATCGGCACCACCGTTGTCCACCGGACCGTAGAACACCGGGTTGGCGCACGTTGCGGTCTGATAGACGGCCGGGGTGAAGTCGGGGTTCGCCGCCTGGGCGTTGCCCAGCTCGGTCATGAACGCAATGCACTGCGCACCGAGCGGCACGGCCAGGATTGCGTCCGGGTTGGCGGCGACGAGGTTGGTCATCTGACCGCTCGGCGCACCGGAGTCGGCGGGATCGATGACCTCTTCAGCGACGATGTCGAGGCCGAGGTCGTCGGCGACGGTCTGGAACGCGTTGGCGTAGCTCTGACCGAACTCGTTGTTCACGTAGATCAGACCAACCGACGAGCCCTCGCCGATGTTCTCGTTGACCCAGTTGCCCCACACGGCCGACTCGATGTCGTAGGCCACCAGCAGTCCGGTGGTCCACGGGTAGGTCTCGATGTTGCCCCAGTCCGGAGCACCCGTCGATGCCCACAGCTGCGGCACGCACTGGGCGTTGGTGTCGTCGATGATCGCCAGGTTGTTCGGCGAGCCGATGATGCCGCCGAGCACTGCCACTTCGTCGTCGAAGATCAGCTCGTCGACGTTGGCTGCGGTGAGGTCGGCGGTGTACTGGTCGTCCTTGGTCACCAGCTCGAGCTCTTGGCCGTTGACGCCGCCGAACTCGGAGTTGTAGTAGTCGATGTACGCCTGCTGACCGGCACCAAACGGCGCGAACAGCACGGCCGGACCACCCGACAGCGGAATCGAGGTACCGATCCTGATGGTGCCCTCGATCGGCGCGGTTGCCGCATCGGGGTCCTCGCACACCGAGGTGTCGACAGCGAATGACGCACCTTCGGCGGCGGCCTGGTCGTCGTCGGCGCTGCCTTCGGTCGTGTCCTCGGTCATGTCGTCGTCTTCAGACATGTCGTCGTCTTCGGACATGTCGTCGGCCTCGGTCGTCTCCGTCGTTTCCTCGTCCGACATGTCGTCGGCCTCGGTCGTTGCGGTCGTTTCGGCCGTGGTGGTGTCGCTCGACCCTCCGTCGTCATCGTCGCCACAGGCGGCGATCACGAGAGCACTCGCCGCGGCGAGTGCGAAGAGCTTCTTGCTTCTGCGCATGGTTGAGGTTCCCCCTTGATTGGTGCGCTGTGGTTTAGATCACGCTCAGCTGTCCGTCGCAGATGCGTCGGACTCGGCAGCCTCCGTGGAGGCGGCTGCATCGCTCACCGTAGTCTCGTCGTCGTCCTCAGTCACAGCTGCTTCAGCGGCAGTGTCGTGAGCGGCGAGCGGCTCGACGGGAGTGCCAGCGGGAATGGCGATCCTGGGGATCACCACGGCGAGCTTGGCCCGCCACGTCTTGGCAGTACCCACGGCGCCGAGTGGCACGAAGCGGGCGAACAGGATCAGCAGGATGCCGAACACCACGCCGCCGAGCCCATCGAGCTGTGTGGTGCCGTCGATCAACCAGCCGAGCAGCAGGCTGTCGGCCGGATCCTCGCCGACGCTGCGCGCGTAGTCGTTGACGAACACATAGAACAACGCACCGACGAGCGGACCCCAGTTCTGGGCGGCGCCGCCGACGATCAACGCCACGAGCAGCGTGATCGACCCGAAGAGACCGAAGATCGGGATGTCGGCCTCGACCAGACCGAGCTTGAGCCCGAACAGCGAGCCGGCGACGCCGGCAATCGCCGCCGAGATACCGAACACGATCGTCTTGGTCTTCGCCAGGTTGACGCCCATCACGGCGGCGGCGGTTTCGTTGTCGCGGGTGGCGATCATCGAACGACCGATCCGGCTGCGGATGAGACCCGCCGACAACACCGACGCGACGATCAAGATGCCGAGCGATAGCCAGAAGAACCACGTGACCAGGTCGGCGCGACCATCGAGACCGGTCCACGACGGCGGCAGGTACGACAGACCCTTGATGCCCGTGGCGCCACCGGTGATGCCCTCGAGCTCTTCGTACTTGAAGAACGCGCGCACCGCTTCGGTGAACACCAGCGTGACCAGTGCGAGGTAGATGCCACTGAGCCTGAGCGCCGGAATACCGACGATCACCCCGATGAAGAAACACACCACCGCGGCAGCGATCAGCGTCCACCCCGGCGTCCACATGTTGCTGTCGATGAACGGCGTCCAGATCTTGCCGGTGACGAGCATCGCCGACACGAACGCGCCGATGGCGAAGAACCCCGCATGACCCAGCGAGAGCTGACCGGTGAACCCCGTGATCAGGTTCAGCCCAGTGACCGCAATGGCGATGATCAACGCATCGGTCAGCAGACCGAGGCCCGATCGCGACCACTCGGTCACGGCGCGATACATGAACAACGCGACGGCGCCGAACAACAAGAAACGGCCGAGCCAGTGCAGCCACGAACCCTTGTCGACTCTGATCGGCAGGTCCATCACACACGCTCCACACGCTCGGTGCCGAACAATCCAGCAGGCCGCAACAGCAAGACGGCCAGGAGGATCACCAGCATCACCGGGAACAACATGTCAGCACCGAGGAAGTCGACGTAGCCGACGATCACGGCTTCGGTCACGCCGATCAGCAGGCCGCCGACCACCGCCCCCACCGGCGAGTCGAGCCCGCCGAGCACGGCGGCCACCGAGGCCAACAGGAACGGGCCGAGCATCAGCGTGCCCGTCAAGCCCGCCGACGGCGCAAGAATCGCTGCCGCCAGCACGCCGATCGAACCGGCAAGACCCCATCCGAGAATGAGGATGCCGCCGACGCGGATACCGACGAGGTTCGACGAGTCCTGGTTGTTGGCCACGGCGCGCATCGCCAGACCGACCTTGGTCTTGGTGAACAGCAGGTACAGCAGCACCACCACCACGGCGAGGACGGCGAGCGTGCCGAGTCGGGCGATACGGATCGGCGCGCCGAAGATGGTCACGAAGTCGTCGGCGTCGTCGGGGAACACGCTGGGCAGACCGCGCGCATCCACGCCCCAGATCATCGCCGTTAACTGGTTGATGGCAAGGAAGACACCAATCAGGGCGACGATCACCGCCCCCGGATTTCGATGCTCGATCGGTCGCACGACGACCCGTTCGACGCCTGCGGCGATGAAGAAGCCCACGACCATCGCCGCACCGATCGAGATCCACACGGGCCAGCCGCTGAGGGTCAACGTCGACACGCAGAACGCACCGAAGGTGCCAATCTCGCCCTGCGCAAAGTTGAGCTGCCCCGTCGAGCGGAAGACGACGACCAAGGCGAGCGCGAGCAGCGAGTAGATCGCGCCGTCGGCGAGGCCGTTGACCATACGTTCGATGAACAGTGACATCAGCTGACCACCCCGAGATACGCCTCTTTGATCGTGTCGTCGGCGAGCAGTTCATCGCCCGTGCCGGTGGCCACGATGTCGCCGGTTTCGAGCACATAGGCCCGGTCGGCGAGCTTCAACGACAGCCCGGCGTTCTGTTCCACGATGAGCAGCGACATCCCCATCTCGTCGCGTAGGTCGCCGAGCACGCGGAACAGTTCCTGGGTGATGATCGGCGCCAGGCCGAGGCTCGGCTCGTCGCACAACAGCAGCTTCGGTCGGTTCATCATCGCCCGGGCGATCGCCAGCATCTGCTGCTCACCGCCCGACAACGAACCCGCTTTCTGATTCTTGCGCTCGGCAAGGCGGGGAAACACCTCGTACCAGCGCGCAAGGTCGGCGTCGCTGCCGCCCTTCAAGGTGTAGGCGCCAGCGAGCAGGTTGTCTTCGACCGTCAGGTCGGTGAACGTGCCGCGGCCCCTGGGGGACCTGCGATACGCCGGCGCGCAGCACTGCGTCGGGCTTCATCGAGCCGATCGAACGACCGCCGAACGTGATCGTGCCGTTGCGCGGGATCATCGCCGACAAGGCGCGCATGGTGGTCGTCTTCCCCGCGCCGTTGGCGCCGAGGATCACGACGATCTCGCCGTCGGCAACCGAGAAGTCGAGGCCATGCAGCACTTCGATCGGCCCGTAGCCAGCCGTGAGGCCCTGCACCTCGAGGAGTGGCTCGCTCATGCCGACGTCCCCAGGTATGCCTCGATCACCTTCGGGTCGTTCTGCACTTCAGACGGGAGCCCTTCGGAGATCTTGCGGCCGAACTCCATCGCGACGACGCGGTCGGAGATGCCCATCACCATTCCCATGTGGTGCTCGACCAACAGCACCGTCAGGCCGTACTCGTCGCGAATGTGCTTGATGGTCTGTCCGAGCTCGTCGACCTCGCGATGGGTGAGGCCCGACGCGGGCTCGTCGAGCAGCAGCAGCTTCGGATGCGAGGCCAACGCACGCGCCAGTTCCAGCCGCTTCAGCGTGCCGAACGGCAGTCCCATCGCTGGCCGGAAGGCCAGCTCAGCAAGCCCGAGGGAGTAGAGGATCTGGAACGCATCGGCGGCCAGCTCCTTTTCTTCCTTCCCAGCCCCGATGCGCAACATCGCTTGCGGGTAGCCGACCTTGCCCAGATGATGCGCGCCGGTCATCGTGTTCTGCAGCAGCGTCATCGTCGGGAACAGCGCGAGGTTCTGGAACGTTCGGGCGATGCCCTTTCCAGCGATCCCGTGCGCCGGTACGTCGAGCAGGTTGTCGCCATCGAACCGCAGTAGCCCGCCGGTCGGGTCGTAGATCCGACTGACGACGTTGAACATCGTCGTCTTGCCTGCGCCGTTCGGACCGATCAACCCGAGGATCTCGCCCTCTTCGATCTCGAACGACAACCCGTCGAGGGCGACGATCCCGCCGAAGGTGACGGTGATGTCTTGCACCTCCAGTAATGCCACGCGCGGCCTCCCCCTTCTTAATGCCCTGTGGTGCCCGCCGTGGAGGCGGCAGGCGTGTGCGGCGATGACCGTAGCAGCGTGACCAGGTGCGGCTCGCAATTCCTCTACCAGGAGTTGTCGAGCTGGAAATCGGGCTGCCGCGGCCACCGCCATCACGATCGCCCATAGGCTCACCACGGTGCGCCCCCGAGCACTGATCGCCGCCGTCGTGCTTGCCCTGGTCGCCGGCGCCTGCTCGGTCACCAGTTCGGTGGCGACCGAGCGCGCCGACCAGATCGGTGCCGGCACGCCGCTCGAACAGCCCACCACGGCAACGACGACGCCCAACGCCTCCACCGAACCCGCCCAGCCGGGCGATCCGGGCGACGATCCGACCAGCGCGCCGACCACCGATGTGGTCGACCCTGCCACCACCGCCCCACCGAGCACCGTCCCGGTGCCGACCCAGCCGCCGGCTCCGTCGGTGCCGCAGGTCGAAACCGATCCGACCCTGATCGACTTCGGCGAAGGGACGCCGCCGCAGGCCTGGGACGACTTCTTGCTGCGCGTGATGACCGATCTCGAGGTGTGGTGGTCCGAGGAGTACCCCGCGATCTACGGCGACCCGCATCGCTCGCTCGAAGGCGGGGTGTTCGCCGCCCATCCCCAGCGCGTCGACCCGATCCCCGGCTGCGGCGAGCCCGAGACCAGTTACGACGACGTGCAACAGTTCGTGGCGTTCTACTGCGGCGCCGGCGACTTCGTGGTGTACGACAGCGGACCCGACAGCCTGTTGACCGACCTGGCCAACGAGTTCGGCCCCGGCACGATCGGCATCGTGTTGGCCCACGAGTACGGGCACGCCATTCAGCTGCGGTCGGGCGCGCTCAACCGTGCACTGGCGACCATTCGCACCGAACAGCAAGCCGACTGTTTCGCCGGCGCCTGGGCCGGGCGGGCGTTTCGCGGCGAGGCGACCACGCTGGTGTTCTCCGACGCCGACGTGCGCTCGGGTTTGGTGGCGATGACTCGGGTCGCCGATCCGGTGGGTCTCGACCAACTCGCCGCAGGCGGACACGGCTCGGCGTTCGACCGCGTGGGCGCCTTCCAGGTCGGCTTCCTCGAGGGACCTGCGCGCTGCGCGGAGATCCTCGATGCCCCACTCCCGCTCGTGCCGAACGAGTTCCGCTCGATCGAAGATGCACAGACTGGCGGCAACGCACCACTCGGCTTCGAGGAGGGTGAGTTGCTCGAGTTTCTCCCCGCGGATCTCAACCTGTACTGGGACGTGCAGCTCGACGATCAGATCTTCGGTTTCGACGGCCTGACGCTCGAGGCGGCATCGGTCGAAGAGGAGATCGACTGCCTGGCGCCGAGCGGTTCGTTCGAGCGCGGGGCCGCGCTGTGTCGCGAGACGTCAACGGTCTGGCTCAACCTGCCGCTCGCCGAACAGCGCAACGCGCAACTCGGCGACTTTGCGGTGGGGTTCGTGCTCGGCGTGGTGTGGGCCGAGGCGGTTCAGCAGGCACTCGGCAGCGAACTGGTGGGTGAAGCGCGCGAGCTGGCCAACGACTGCCTCGCAGGCGCGTGGGTGCAGACAGTGATCCCCGACGAGCGAGGTCTGCTCCCCGAACCACGACCCGAGGAACGGAGGGCGTCAGCGTCGCCGGGCGATCTCGACGAGGCGATCCAAACAGTGATCCTGATCGGCGATCTCAGCGCCGAGGAGAACGTGATCGGCAGCGCCTTCGAGAAGATCGACGCCTTCCGCACCGGCGTGCTCGACGGCCTCGACCCCTGCCTCGCCCTCCTGTAACAATCGTCTCAGGCTGGATTCCAGCGGTCAGTGCAACACGAGTTGGTTGAACACTTCTAATGGTGTCTGGAAGTCGTGGCGTTTGCGTGGTCGGGTGTTGAGTTTGTGGGCGATGGCGTTGAGGTCGTCTTGGGAGAACTTCGATAGGTCGCGGTCTCGTGGGAGGTATTGGCGCAGGAGGCCGTTGGTGTTTTCGTTGGAGCCTCGTTGCCAGGGTGCGTGGGGGTCGCAGAAGTAGACGGGGATGTTGGTGGCCAGCGTGAATGAGTGGTGTGCGGCGAGTTCGGTGCCTTGGTCCCAGGTGATTGATCGCACGAGGTAGTCCGGCAAGGTGCTCACGAGTTCGCTGAGGCGTTGAGCGACGTGTTCGGCGCGTTTGCTGTCGAGCTTGCTCAACATGACCAATCCAGTGGTGCGCTCGACCAAGGTGGCCACTTGGGACCCGTTGTTGGTGCCCATGATCAAGTCGCCTTCCCAGTGGCCAGGAACGACACGCTGTTCGATCTCTTCTGGTCGGTCCGCGATCAGCACCATGTCGCCAATGGGTGTGTTGTTGCGGTTGCGTGCCGTCGCCGCCCGGGAACGTCGCTGCCGACGATGCGTCCGCAAATGCGCCGTGAGTTCTTTGCGAAGCCCACCACGGCCATGCACGTAGAGGGCCTGATAGATCGTCTCTGGGGCCACTCGCATCTGCTCGTCGTCAGCGAACTCGGTGCGCAGTCTGGCACTGATCTGTTCTGGTGACCACTGCTCAGTCTCGAGCCAATGCTCGACTTGGGCCGCCAACTGGGGGCACTGCTGAAACTTGGTTGGCTTGGGACGACGAGCACGCCTGAGCGCGCCCCGATGCGCGTCCACAGCCCGATACGACGCCCGCTTGTTGCGGCCTCCGACCTCGCGACTGATCGTTGACGTATCGAACCCGACATGGTCGGCGATCTCTGTGAACGACCAACCAGCTACAAGACCACGAGAGATCTCCTCTCGATCAGCCAACGACAACCGACACCCACGACGACCCAACGCCTGTGCTTTCACCTCTGGATCATGAACGATCCGCGACACCGACATCGCCGACATCGCGAACTCATCAGCAACCTGCCGACACGAACCCCCGGCGAACCACGCCAAGAACACCCCACGCCGAACCTCGTCACTAAATCCGACACTCACCAGCAACCTCCAAAATCAGAAAGTTGCAACGACCCCTAGAGCCCAGGCAGAGACGAGTGTTACGCCGCGTGGGGGTCAGCGGCGAACGAGTCGACGAGTTCTCGCACGGCCGATGCCAACAGTGGTTGTTGCGCCTCGCGATGCCGTGCCCGAGAGAGCGCCGTGCGGAGCGCACCGTGGGACAAGCGGAGCGCCGTTGCCAGTTCGGCGGTGCTGAGCCGGACGCAACGACTGGCGACGAGCAAGCGCACTTGTTGCACATTGACGTCAGCCGGAAACGTCATCTCGGCCAGCCGCGCATCGATGGCACGTACACGGTCGGCGGACTCGGTTGGCCAGCAACTCACACGCTCGACTTCAGCGCGATGCGCGCTCATCGTGAGCCGTTCCGCAACGACGTCGGTCGTGAGCCACGCCGGCGACGCACGTCGCCCGAGGTACACGCCATAACTCGACCAGCGATACGCCGCGATCGCCTCGACCGGCACGAGGTCGATCGGATTGCGATGGATGTAGCACGCCGCCCGGACGAGGTGGTCATCGCCTTCGACCAGGACGGATCGAAACCGGCTGCGAAACAGCGGCCCGTCACGCTCGTGACGAACGTTGAAGATGCGCGTGTAGCTGGAACCGAGCCGCTGCATTGCTGCCGACGTCGACCCGACAGATTGCACGAGCAGGTGGTAGTGGTTCCCCATCAGGCAATACGCATGCACGATGAATAACCCGTCGGCGACCACCTCGCCGAGCAGTTCCTCGAACCGCAACCGATCGGTGTCGGATCGATAGACGGGGCTTCGATCGACCCCTCGATTCATGAGATGGAGCCACGTACCTGGCTCGTCGACACGCAGTGGATACGCCATGCGAACGAACCGTACGGACGGGGTGTCACATGTAACGATCGTCTCTGGGGGCCGCGCGGTTAGGTGACCATCCACCGGTTGAGGGTTGGCCCGTGGTGTTCTCGCGGGTGTCACCCAAGCACACCCAACCGGGGAGGTCACCGCCCATGATGTACGCCCTTCAAGCACGTGTCCATGACCCAGTGTTCAGTTTCATCGAGGAGCTGATTCCTGCGCCGCGGCCACACCCGCTGGGATGCCACCGACCTCGCACACCGAACCGTGTGGTGCTTCGTGGGCTGCTGATGCGACTGATCACCGGAGCGTCGTGGGAGACCATCGAGGTCGCCATGAACGGTGAGGTGTCCGACACGACGTTGCGCGCTCGTCGCGACGAGTGGATCGAAGCAGGGATCTTCTCCGCGCTGGTCGCGCATGCCATGAACGCCTACCAGCAGGTCATTGGCTACGACATGAACCACGTGTTCGTCGACGGCTGTAACAACGACGCCATATCCAGCCAGGGAACCGGCTTCAACCCTAAACACCCAGGTAAACAGGGATGGAAGTTCGTCGTCGCAGTCGATGCTGCCGGTGTGCCGATGTCGTTCGCGATCGATGGAGCGAACCGTCAGGACTACCCAATGATGTTCACCGTTCTCGACGAACTGCACATCCGTGACAAGACCCGCCTGGTCGGCACCCTGCACGCTGACCGCGGCTTCAACTACGCCTCAACACCAGGCCTACTGAACGACCGCTACGGCATCGACGACTTCCGCGCCCCACCACGCAAGCAACCCGGCCAAGGACGCGTCAAACGGTGCCCATCGGGCCCACGATGGATCGTCGAAGCCACCAACGCCTGGCTCCGCAACTACCGCCAACTCGCCTACAACACCGACCGGCACACACACCACCGCCACGCCGCGTTCTCACTCGCCATCGCGCTGTTCATCGTCCATCGAATCAGCAGCACCCATCACTCCAGCTGGCGCCCTATCCGCTGACCCCCCTGAGACGAGTGTTACAGGAGGGCGGCGAGCTCGACGGGGCGATCGCCTTGGACGCTGTGCCCTGCGCCATCGACCACATGGACCACGATGTCGGGCTGACGCCGGCGGGCTTCTGCGACGTCGTCGTCGTCGACGACGGGCGAGGTGCCGCCGCGCACGAGGGTCAGCGGGCACGAGACCGCGCTGAAGTCGTCCCACATGTTCGGCTGCTCGACCACCGGGGCGTCGGCGGCGGCATCGTCACGCTGCCGGTGGCCGCCGCGGTCGTACCGCCACTCCCACGAACCGTCAGCCAGCTGGTGGGCGTTGTGCAAGATCCCGCGACGTAGCGACGATTCCGAGCGCGTCGGGTTGTGCTCGATGGTGCGCGCCAACAGGTCGTCGAAGCGCTGGAACGACTGCGGACCGTTGACGAAGTCGATGATCGCCTTGGCCTTCTCGCGGTTGACGCCGGGCGTGACGTCGACCATGACCAGCGAGCGAACCAGCGCCGGATGCCGCGCCGTCAACTCCATCGCCGTGAGCCCGCCGAGCGACATGCCGACCACTTGGGTTGCATCGGGAGCCAATGCGGCGACGGCCACGGCGACATCGTCGGCGAGGTTGGCTGGTGAGTACGCCGCATCGTCGCGCCACGACGAGTGGCCGTGGCCGGGCAGGTCGATGGCGAGCGCGGGAGCGCCCATCGCCAGGATCACCGTGTCCCAGGTGTGTGCATTCTGCGCACCACCGTGCAAGAAGACCCGTTCCACGGGTCCGGTCCCCCAACGCAACGCGCTCACGTGGCGGTCGGTGCCGGGCAAGGGTGTGTCGATGCGCTCGACCGGTGGGAGCGACGCAACGTCGAGGTTGAACTCAGCGATGTTCTCGTGGAACAGCCCGAACTCGTCGTAGTCGACAGGAGGTTCGCCGGCGGCAGTCACTCGTCGACGGAGGCGTCGGCGGTCAGGCCCTGCACGTCGCCATCGCCGTCGGACCCGTCACCGGACCCACCCCCTGAGCCGCCACCGCCCGAGTCGCCAGAATCGATGGTGCTGGCCGTGGTCGGTGCGGCAACGGTTGTGGTGGTCGTTTCCACCGGCACCGTCGTGGTGGTTGCCACCGTGGTCGGTGCCGAGGTGGGAGCCGCCGTGGTTTCGGTGGGCACGGTGGTGGTGGGTGCCTCGACCGTGGTGGTCGTTTCCGGGATGGTGGTGGTCGACGTGGTCGTGGTGGAGTAGTCCGGGTCGCGCCAGTTGAACGTGGGCGGTTGAGCGCCGTAGTACTCGGGCTCTTGCACGCCGTCCCACACGAACACCTGGTCGCCGTAGTCCATCAGGCCGTGCATGTCGGGCGAGATCGACAGCGGCACCCGGATGCAGCCGTGCGAGGCCGGGTTGGTCGGCACGTTGAGCGCGCCGTGAATGGCGATGCCGTAGTTGAAGTACACCGGATCCCACATGCCGCCGAGCGCACTCTGGCGAATGCCCTCGACCTTGCGGTTCACGTTGTAGACGCCACCAGGGGTGACCGAGACGCCGCACTCGCCGCGCACGAGCGGCTCTTCGCCGTCTTCGTTGCCGTACTCGCCGGGGCTGATGGTGACTTCTTCGCACCACTCTTCGTTGTCGCCGCTCGAGATATGGCTGATCATGACGGGGACGTCGTTGTGGAAGATCGCCAGTACCTGCTCGGGCAGGTACACCTCGGTGTGGTTCGGCGTGGAGTTCGGACGCCGCGGCTTGATCACGAACGGATCCTGCATCTCGTCCCACATGTCGGGGGTGACCTGGCCGCTCGGTGACGACGACTCGACGCCCATCACCAGCTTCTCGTAGGCCCACACCGCAGCGCGGGTCTGCTCGCCGAAGATGCCGTCGATCGGCCCGGGCCAGAAGCCGAGGTCGGTGAGGCGCTGCTGAATCTCTTGGATGTCCGAGCCCACCATGCCGTTGCTGACCGTGCGGTCGAGCACCGTTTTTTCGACGGGAACCGACGTTTCGATCGTCTCGATCACGGGGACCGACTCGGGGATCGGCAGCACCGACTCCGATGGCACGCTGACCTGGCCGGCGGCAGGCTGATCGCCGCCGCCGCTCCCACCACCCATCGCCACCCCCGCAACCACGACCGTGCCGAGAACTCCTGCCGCGGCAATCGCCGGCAGCCACTTTGCGGCTGACGGCGCGGGTGCCTGAGCTGGAGGACGGTACTGGTCGTTCACGGGGGTGGGGACGGGTTGGGTGTGGGTCGCTACCCTACCAACCGCGACCCCCGCGATCGGCGCGCGTTGCCGGAGTTCACCCCCAGTTTTCCACGGAAAGGAACCCTGCGAAACTGCGCCCGAGTCAGCGCGGTTCGACGACCGGCTCGATGCCTTCGAGGTCGCCGCGCAACTCCCACATTTCGCGCAGGATCGTGAGGATCACGCCCGGCGACGAGAGGGTCGACTCGCCGCGTGTGCGGGGGAAATAGTCGACGCCGAACTGCAGCATCTCGTAACCCAGTCGGGTCGATCGGATCACCAGCTCGGCGTCGATGAACGAGCCCTCGCTGTGCAGCTCGACGTGGTCGAAGATGCGCGCCCGACAGAGTTTGAACGCGAAGTTGATGTCGCGGGCCTTCACGTCGAACAGGCTGCGGATGAGCAGGTTGTAGACGAAGGTGTACACCGTGCGCAGATACCCCTCGCCGGTGCGATCGAAGCGGTACGCGCTGACGATGTCGGCGTCGTACTCGCGCAACAGTCGCACGGCCCGCGGCAACTCGCTCATGTCGAACGGCAGGTCGGCGTCGGTGTACAGGATCAGGTCGCCGGTCGCGGTGGCGAACCCCGTTTTCATCGCTCCACCGAGCTTGCGGTTCCGTTCGTGGTGCACGACGCGCACGCGCGGATCTGTCGCCGCGATCCGGTCGGCGATCGCTCCGGTGGTGTCGGTCGACGCGTCGTCGATCACGATCAGCTCGTAGTCGCCGATCTCTCCATCGGCCACAAGGTGTTCGCTCGCCCGTCGACCGGCCGCGAGGGCGCGTTCGATGTACTCCTCTTCATTCCACATCGGGTAGAAGATCGACAGTTTCTGAAACGCCGGCGTGGCGGCTGGCCCTGAGGCGTCGCCGTTGACCGCAGCGGGGGTGGACATCGTCGGCGCAGGGTATCGCCGCGCGAGTGGTGCCTGTGGATCGCCCCGTAGGGTGGTCTCGTGCCCGACGTGCCCGGACCGCCGACCGCGGCACCGACGACCCCGCCGCCGCCACCGCCCGAGACGGCACGCGTGCCACAGGCGGGGGAGCTGACCACCGGCTGGCGGATGACCCTCGCCGGGGCGTGGGCCGCCGCGTTCTTCGCCTACGCCGCAGTGTGGAAGACGAGCGAGGAGCTGGGCATCGGCACGTGGTGGCTCGGGCCGCGTTCGACTCCCCAACCGGTGATCGTCCGGATCATCCCGTTCGCCATCATCGTGGTGATCGGTGTGAGCTCGACCTACGCGATGCGCGGGGTGCCGTGGATCAACGTGGGCGGCGCCGCTGCGATGGCCCTCGTCGCCATCCCCGACTTCTGGCGCTCGACGGGGCTGGCCGCTGTGGAGCTGGCGATCGCCGCAGCGCTGGGGGTGATCGCCGTCGCCTCGTTCGCCGGGCGCTATCGGCAGGCGCCGCCGCCGACACGGGCGGTAGCGTCACCGCCCGATGAGTGACACCACGGAGGGCACGGCCAGCCGCGCCAGAGTCTTGTCGTCCCTGCCCGCCGGCGAGCGCGTCGGCATCGCCTTCTCGGGTGGCCTCGACACGTCCGCAGCGGTGGCCTGGATGCGCGAGCGCGGCGCCATCCCCTACGCCTACACCGCCGACCTCGGCCAGTACGACGAGCCCGACCTTGCATCCGTTCCCGAGCGGGCAGTGCAATACGGCGCCGAAGCGGGAAGGTTGGTCGACTGTCGTGAGGAACTCGTACGTGAGGGCCTGATCGCGCTGCAGTGCGGGGCGTTCCACATCCGCACGGCCGGCCGCACTTACTACAACACGACCCCGCTCGGCCGCGCGGTGACCGGCACGCTGCTCGTGCAGGCGATGCGCGACGACGACGTCGACATCTGGGGCGACGGGTCGACCTACAAGGGCAACGACATCGAGCGCTTCTATCGCTACGGCTTGCTGGTCAACCCCGACCTGCGGGTGTACAAGCCGTGGCTCGACCCGACCTTCGTCGATGAGCTCGGCGGACGGCAGGGGATGAGCGAGTTCCTCGTCGCCCGCGATCTGCCGTATCGCGATCCGGTCGAGAAGGCGTACTCCACCGACGCCAACATCTGGGGCGCCACGCATGAGGCGAAGGCGCTCGAGGAGCTCTCGACGTCGATGGAGATCGTGTCGCCGATCATGGGCGTGGCCCACTGGGACCCGGCGGTGACGATCGAGACCGAAGACGTGACCGTCCGATTCGAAGAGGGCTGGCCGGTGGCGCTGAACGGCGCCACCTTCGCCACACCGGTCGATCTGGTGCTCGAGGCCAACGCCATCGGTGGGCGCCACGGGCTCGGGATGAGCGACCAGATCGAGAACCGGATCATCGAGGCCAAGAGCCGGGGTATCTACGAGGGGCCGGCGCTGGCACTGCTGCAGATCGCCTACGAGCGGCTGCTCACGGGGATCCACAACGAGCACACGCTCGAGAGCTACGACACGATGGGCCGGCGCCTCGGTCGGTTGTTGTACGAGGGCCGGTGGTTCGATCCGCAGAGCCTGATGCTGCGCGAGCCGCTGATGCGCTGGGTCGGTTCCACCGTGACCGGCGAGGTCACGCTGCGCCTCCGTCGTGGCGACGACTACACGATCCTCGACACGACAAGTCCGAACCTCACCTACGAGCCGGACCGGCTGTCGATGGAGCGCGTGGAGGACGCGGCGTTCGGCCCGCTCGATCGCATCGGCCAGCTGACCATGCGCAACCTCGACATCACCGACACTCGCGACAAACTCGAGCTGTACCGCTCGATCGGCAGCCTCACCCCCGGCGACGTCACCCAAGCCCTCGACCAGCCCGAGTAACTCACCAAGATTCTGGGGATTTCGGGCGCGGCGTGCGCGATTTCTACAGAAGAACCGCGCACGGGTCGACGGGTACTCGCAAATCCGGGCGCATCCGCGCGCCACACGCGCGATATCGACAGAAGAACCGAGGGATCAGTGGTTGCCGAGCGCGGCGATCACGCCCGCACCGGCCGCGTAGAGCGGCTCGGTCGACCGGGTCGTGCGCGCCAGCAAGAACGCCCCTTCGATCGCGCAGAACAGCTGCACGGCCGCGCGGCGCGCCGAAGCCGCGGCATGGCCATCGCGGACGAGTCGTGCTTCGACCACGGCGATCCACGATTCGAAGGCGTCACCGGCGGCAGCGCGCATCGCCGGGTCGGTGCTGGCGATCTCGCCAGCGATGGTGGCGATCGGGCAGGCGTCTTCGTAGTCGGTGGCCTCCAACAGCTCCGCCGCGCCGGCGAAGAATCGCTCGACGCACACTTCGATCGGCACGTTGTCGTCGTCGAAGTAGACCCGCGTCAGCTCGAGGTATTCCGTGCTGCCGTGCTCGATGGCGGCCACCCCGAGGTCGGACTTCCCGCCTGGGAAGTGGTGGTATAGCGAGCCGTACGGCGCCTCGCTCTCGACGAGCACCGCTTTGACGCCGGTCGCGGCGTAGCCGCGACGGCGGAAATTGCGCGCGGCGGCGTCGATCAGTCGCTGTCGTGTGGGCGCGGCGGGAGTTGGCATATCGCTCACCATAGCGACTAGATTGATCGATCTAGCGATACCTGAACACACAACTTCGAAAGGGAGCGAGTGCGATGTACAAAGCCGCAGTGCGGCGGATGATCCGCAACAACATCGAGCACCTCAACCGCGGCGACTACCAGCCGGTACTGGCGGGCTTCGCTGACGATGCGACGCTCGCGTTTCCCGGCGACAACACGTGGTCGACCATGTTCCGCCCTGCTCACGCCGGCCGCACGCCGCATGTCACCCATCGCGGCCGCACCGAACTCGAGCGGTTTCTCCAGCGCTACGTCGAGAAGGGCCTGCAGATGCAGGTGGAGGACATCTTGGTCAACGGGCCGCCGTGGAACACGCGAGTGGCCGTGCGCGTCGTCGACTGGTCGCTCGACGCCGACGGCAACGAGCGGTACTGCAACCGAGCGGTGCTGTTTGCGCGGGCGGTGTGGGGCAAGCTCGTCGAACAGGAGGACTACGAGGACACCGAACGCATCACTGCGTTCGACCGATTGGTCGCCGACAACCCGACGTCCGCCTGACCCTGCGCTGACCACCGAAATCCTGGGCGAATCGCACGCCAGGCGCGCGATTTCTACAGAAGAACCGCACCCAGGTCGACCCGGTCGCCGAAATTCTGGGTCTTACCGACGTCCTGCGCGCGATACGTACAGAATTTTGGCGAGGGTCAGAGCAGCTGGGCGACGATGCCGGCGATGAGCTGCGCGCGGGCCGGCATGGTATCGACCTCGATGTACTCGTGATCGGCATGGGCCCCACCCCCGACGGCACCGAGCCCATCCAGCGTGGGCACGCCGACGGCTGCGGTGAAGTTGCCGTCGCTGCCGCCGCCCACCGCGACACCGTCGAGCGCCGGATGAACCGAGGTTGCGAGCGGGAACAACGTTGCGGACGCCGACTCGGGCATCGGCGGACGATTCACGCCGCCGGTCACCTCGAGCTCGGCCTCTGGGTGCGAGGCCACCAACGCAGCCATCTCGTCTTCCACACGTCGGGCTTCTTCGGCCGACTCGACGCGCACGTCGACGCGCATTCGCGCCTCAGCGGGGATCACATTGTCGGCGGTGCCTGCAGTGGCAACCGTTGGCGACACCGTCGTGCCCACCTCGGGACGACCGATCGCCGCGATCGCCAACACCTGCTCGGCCGCCTCGATCAAAGCGTTGACCCCGCGCTCGGGTTCGAGCCCGGCGTGTGCGGCCCGACCACCGATCCGGACCTCGAAGGTGCCGCAGCCCTTGCGGCCGGTCTTCACCGCTCCCCCGTCGCCCGACGGTTCGAGGACCAGGACCGCGCCACAGGCCTGGGCCCGCTCCTCGATCAACGCGCGCGACGCGCCCGAGCCGACCTCCTCGTCGGAGCTGAACAACAACTCGACGCCGTCGAGACTGTGTCCGCTGCGTCGCAGCTCGGCCAGGCCGTGGAGCGCTTGGACGATGCCGCCGAGCATGTCGAACACACCGGGTCCGGTGGCCCGGCCGTCGCTCACGGTGAACGGTCGTTGCGCCAGCGTGCCCTCGGGAAACACGGTGTCGTGGTGGCCGAGGATCAACACCTTCGACGACGGTCCGCCGCGCCACCACACGTGCGGCCCGGCCGGACTGTCGACGAGTTCGGCCGGCGTACCGAGATGCCGCTCGATCATCGCCGCCAGCTCGGCCGCCGACACGGCGAGCAGGGTCGCATCGTGTGAAGGAGACTCGACCTCGACCAACCGGCGCAGGTCGTCAAGCATCGCGTCGAGATCGAATCGCTCAACAGACGGCAGCATTTCGATCACCTGCGACACGGTATCGAGCGAGCGAGCTGCCATCATCGCCGTTCGTGCATCGACGTCTCCCGATTCTGCTGCTGGCGGCGACCCTGATCGCCGCAGCGTGCTCTTCCGACAGCGACGACGCCGAGTCGACGACCGCCACCTCCACGGCCGAATCGTCAGCGACGACCGCAGCGCCGGTGACGACCGGGACGGCGGCACCGTCGACAAACCCGGACACAACAGAACCCGAAGCCACGACCACCACGCTGCCGACGATCGAGCTCGACGCCACGCTGCAGCCTGGTGTGGAGCAGTTGGCGATCACCGGCGCCGAGTCGGGGACCACGCTCGCCGTTGCCCCGGCGAGCGATCCGTCGAGTCCGACAGCGGAGGGAACCGTCGACGAGTTCGGATCGCTGTTGTTTCGTGGACTCGACGGTGGCGCCGACTACGTCGTCGTTGCCGCTGAAGGTGTGACCGACCCGGTGGCCACGCTCGATCGCACCATCCACCCCGATCCCGAGTTCTACGCCGGCCAACAGATCGACCCCGGCTACGGCTACATCGAGGCCCGCGACGGCACCACGCTCAGCGTGAACGTGGTGCTGCCGGGTCCGATCGAGGACGGCCCGTACCCCACCGTGGTCGAGTACTCCGGCTACACGCCGAGCAACCCCGACGAGGTGGGCTTCGGCGCGTTGTTCAACGCGTTGGGCTACGCGTACGTCGGCGTCAACATGCGCGGCAGCGGCTGCTCGGGTGGTTCGTTCCGCTACTTCGAGTACGCCCAGAGTCTCGACGGCTACGACGTGATCGAGGCCATCGCCGCCCAGCCGTGGGTGCAGAACAACCGCGTCGGGATGGTCGGCGTGTCGTATCCCGGCATCAGCCAGCTGTTCGTCGCCCAAACGCAGCCACCGTCGCTTGCGGCGATCACGCCGCTCTCGGTCATCGACGACAGCTACAACTCCACCCTGTATCCGGGCGGTTTGTTGAACACCGGCTTCGCGGTGGAGTGGATCCAGGACCGGCTGGACAACGGCGAACCCGAGGGCCAGGAGTGGGCGGCGCAACGGATCGCGGACGGTGACGAAGAGTGCGCCGACAACCAACTGCTCCGGCTGCAGAACCCCGATCTCGTGCAAGAGATCCTCGACACGCCGTTCTACGACCCCGCGCTCGGCGACGAACTGTCGCCGGCGCTGTTCGCCGACCAGATCGAGGTGCCCACGTTCATCGCCGGTGCGTGGCAGGACGAACAGACCGGCGGCCGTTACCCCGCGCTCCTCGATGACTTCAGCGGGACCGACCAGCTCTACGCATCACTCGTCAACGGTCTGCATACCGAGTCGATCTCGCCCGGAATCCTGCCGCGGTATGCCGAGTTCCTCGATCTCTACGTCGCCGAGCGAGTCCCGACCCTCGGCGCAGCCCGATTCGTCGCTCCCGTGCTCGGCGCAGGCATCTTCGGCGTCGAGGGCATCGAGCTCCCGCCGGACCGGTTCACGGGATTCACCTACGAGGACGCGCTCGCCGCGTTCGAGGCCGAGCCACCGATCCAGGTGCTGTTCGAGCAGGGCGCCGCCGACGGCCAGCCACCGCTCTCGCCACTCCCCCGATTCGTCGAGTCGTTCGATGCGTGGCCCATTCCACAGACCGAGCCGACACGCTGGTACCTCGGCGGCGACGGGACCGCCGGCGGCGCGCTCACGCCCGAACCACCCGCAGACCCAGGAACGAGCGAGTACCTGGCGCTCCCCGACGGCGTTCCGGCCACCTTCTGGGACGGCAATTCGTCGGATCTGTGGCGCGCCGATGTGGTGTGGAACTGGCAGGAGCCGGCGCCGGGCACGTTCGTGTCGTTCGCCACCGAGCCGCTCCCGGAGAGCCTCGTGATGGCGGGATCGGGCTCGGCCGACCTCTGGGTTCAGTCGAACCTCGGCGACACCGACCTCGAGGTCACCCTCACCGAGATCCGCCCCGACGGGAGCGAGGTGTACGTGCAGTCGGGATGGCTGCGCGCCAGCCATCGAGCGTTGGATGAGGCTGCGTCGAGCGAGCTGCAGCCGGTGCACACCCACCTCGAGGCCGACGCCGAGCCGCTCCCCGACGGCGAGTTCGCCCTCGCCCGCGTGGAGATCTTTCCGTTCGCCCATGTGTTCTATGCGGGGTCCCAACTGCGACTGTCGATCGATGCGCCGGGCGGCAACCGAGCCGTGTGGGAGTTCGCCACCATCGGCAACGGCGAACAGGTGACGATCGCTACCGGCGGCGACACGGCCTCGTCGGTCGTGCTGCCAGTCATTCCCGGCATCGACGCCCCTGCGACCCCGCCGCCGTGCACCAGCCTGCGCGGCCAACCCTGCCGTTGACCCGAAAACCGGGGATTCCCGGCGCCACGCGCTCGATTTCGCGAACAGAACGGCTCAGAGCTCGTCGCGCGTCGGCGGATCTGCGCCCCGTCGGGTAACGACAACCCCGGCGGCGCGGGTGCCGAACTCCACTGCGTGACGGAGCAACTCGATGCCGTCGTCGGCGCGAATGTCGTCGGGCCGCACGTCGGCCCGCAGCAGCTCGGCGATCACTGCGCCCCCGAACGTGTCGCCGGCGCCGATCGTGTCGACCACCGGTCCGGGCGGTGGCGGGACATCAACCGTCAGCGACCGGTCGGCGGTGAACACCCCGGTCGGCGCGCTGCCAGCCGTCACGATCACGGCGCTCGCACCACCGTCGAGAATCGAACGAACGCTGACGTCGGGGCCGAGGAAGGCGAGGTCCTCGTCGCTCACCTTCACCACATCGGCCCGACGCAGTACCGCCGACACCCGTTCGATGTAGCGCGGACGGTCGGTAACCACCAGGGGCCGAGCGTTGACGTCGATCATCACCAGACACGAACGCGCCGTTCGCTCGAGCCCGGCGACCACCGTCCCGGCCATCGGCTCGAGGACGAGCGCGAGCCCGCCACTGAACACCGCGGCAGGATCTGTCACCGGCCAGTCGGCGAGCTGCGGCGCCGACGTTCCGTCGAGGTAGAAGCGATAGGTCGCAGCGCCACCCTCGTCGATCTCGGCTGCCGCGAGCGTGGTCGGTGCATCGACGCGCGGGGCCAGCAGCGTGTCGACGCCATCGGTGGTCAACCGACCATCGAGCAGCGAGCCGAAGCGGTCGGTCGAGAGCGCGCCGTAGTAGGTCACCTCTGTCCCGAGGCGGCTCGCCGCCCGTGCCGTGTTGAACGGTGCACCGCCCAGCGCCGCCTCGACCGACCCGTCCGGGGCGATCACCAAATCGACCAAGGCCTCCCCGACGACCAACAACATCGCCCTATCTTGCCCAGCCCGCCGCTTCTGTTCGCGAAATCCGGCGCGTGGCGCCGGAAATCCCCGGTATTTCGGAGGGAGGTGGGGTTCCCGAGGGTGTGCCGGTCGGCTACAACTGGGGAGAGGAGGAGTCGATGAGCATCCGCAGTTACGAACTGGCCGACCGGTTCCGACTCGAGGACGGCACGGTCTTCCTGAGTGGGGTGCAAGCGCTGGCCCGACTCCCGGTCGATCAGCTGCGACTCGACCGACGCCTCGGCCTGACCACCGCGGCGTTTGCCTCGGGCTACCAGGGCTCACCGCTCGGCACGTACACCGAAGAGCTGCAACGCGCGGCGCGCGCCGTCGACAGCGGCGGCGCGGGAGACGATCTGCCGATCGTGATCCAACCCGCGGTCAACGAAGAACTGGCGGCCACCGCGGTGATGGGCAGCCAGCTGGCGATGACCCTCGACGACGCACGTTACGACGGTGTCGTCGGCATCTGGTATGGCAAAGGCCCCGGCCTCGACCGCAGCTCCGACGCGATCCGTCACGCCGTGTTCGCCGGCACCGCAGCGCACGGCGGTGTCGTGGCGGTGGTCGGCGACGACCCTGCGGCCAAGAGCTCGACCGTGCCGTCGTCGAGCGACGCCACGATGGTCGATCTGCACATGCCGTTGCTCTTTCCCGGCGACGTGCAGGAGGCACTCGACCTGTCCCGTCACGCGGTGGCGCTGTCGCGCTCGTGCGGACTGTGGTCGGGCATCAAGCTCGTCACCGCGGTGGGCCGACGGCACCGGCACGGTCGACGTGCATCCCGACCGCATTCGGCCGCGGGCGCCAGTGGTCGAGGTCGACGGTCGACCCTTCGAGCCGCGACCGAACGGCCGGCTGCTCACCCCATACACGCTCGACATGGAGCGCGAGTTCGCCGAGGTGCGTTCGGTGCTCGCCCGCCGGTACGGCGTCGACAACGAGCTCAACCGGGTCACCGTGCGCACCCCCGACGACTGGATCGGCATCGCCGCGTGCGGCCACACCTATCACGAGATGCGTGAGGCACTGCGCGTCCTCGGACTCGGCTCCGACGACGAATTGCGCGCCGCCGGCATTCGTCTGTTCCAGCTCCTCATGCCAGTGCCGCTCGACCCCCGCCAGGTGATCGAGTTCGGCGGCGATCTCAACGAGCTGATGGTGATCGAGGAGAAGAACCCGACACTCGAGCGGTGTGGATCAAGGCGGCGATGTACGACTCGCCGCACCGGCCGAAGATCACCGGACGCACCGACCCAGAGGGACTCGCCCTCGTTCCCGGCCACGGCACGCTCGACGTCGATCGGTTGCTCGAACCGCTGCACCGCCGTTTGGCGACCCGTCTCGGCGACCGCCTCCCGCCGCTCGAGCAACTGCTCACACCGGAGCGGCCGCGCATCCCGCTGGCCGTCGCCCGTACCCCGTACTACTGCTCGGGCTGCCCGCACAACGCGAGCACGCGGGTCGAGCCGGGAACACTCGTCGGTGGCGGCATCGGCTGCCACGCGATGGTGGCGATGATGGACCCCGACCGCGTCGGCGACATCGTCGCGCTCACCCAAATGGGCGGCGAGGGCGCCCAGTGGATCGGGATCGAGCCGTTCGTCGATCGCGACCATCTCGTACAGAACCTCGGCGACGGCACCTTCTTCCACTCGGGATCGCTCGCCATTCGCGCCGCCGTTGCAGCCGACATCGACATCACCTACAAGCTTCTCTACAACGGCACCGTCGCCATGACCGGCGGGCAAGACGCCGAAGGCGCGATGACCGTGCCCGACGTTGCGGCGATGCTGCTCCTCGAGGGCGTGCAGCGGGTGATCGTGACCACCGACGACGTCACCCGCACCCGACCATGCCACCGGGTGTCGATGTGTGGGATCGAAGCCGCCTCGACGAGGCCCAACAGGTGCTCGCCGACATCTCCGGTGTCACCGTGCTGATCCACGACCAGGCCTGCGCCGCCGAGCTGCGCCGAGCCCGCTCGCGCGGCACGGTCGAGACGCCCGGATTTCGAGTGGTGATCAACGAGCGCGTGTGCGAAGGGTGCGGCGACTGTGGCGACAAGAGCAACTGCCTGTCGGTGCAACCGATCGATACGCCCTGGGGGCGCAAGACCCAGATCCACCAGTCGAGCTGCAACTTCGACCTGTCGTGCCTGCAGGGTGACTGCCCGTCGTTTGCACTGGTCACGGTGGACAACGACGAGGTCCGCCGGCAGGCGAAGGCGGCGCCGGTCGCGCCGCCCGACTCGATTGGCGAGCCGCGACCACCGCTGGTGAACCCGGACGAGTTCGTCGTGCGGATGACGGGGATCGGCGGGACCGGGGTGGTCACCGTGAGCCAGATCGTTGGCACCGCTGCGATGCTCGCCGATCGCCACGTGCGCGGCCTCGACCAGACCGGACTGTCGCAGAAGGCGGGGCCGGTGGTGAGCGACCTCGTGATCAGCGCCGACATGGTGAGCACGTCGAATCACGCCAACGCCTCCGGGGTCGATGCGATCGTGTCGTTCGATCTACTCGTCGGCGCAAGCGACGCCAACCTGGTCGGTGCGCGCGCCGACCGCACCGTCGTGGTGGCGTCGACGAACGCCGTGCCGACCGGCCAGATGGTGACGCACCCCGACCTGGCGATGCCGGAAACCCAAGCGCTCCTCGACCGTGTCGAATCCGTGAGCCGCAGCGGCGACAACCACTACCTCGATGCGGGCGACCTGGCCGCACGGCTGCTCGGCACAACCACCACCGCCAACGTGCTGCTCCTTGGCGCAGCGGTGCAGTCGGGAGCCCTCCCGATCCCCGTCGACGCAATCGAGCGGGCGATCGAACTCAACGGGGTGGCGGTGCAGACCAACCTCCGCGCCTTCCGCTGGGGGCGCGCCTGGGTCGACGACCCTGCTGCCGTCCGTGCTGCGGCCGGCATCCCCGAGCCGCCGCGCGCCGAAACGGTCGATGAGCTGATCGTCCGCCTGCGCGCCGACCTCGTCGAGTACCAGTCGGAGGAGTACGCGGCACGTTTCGCCACCGTGGTCGACCGAGCGCGCGCCGCCGAACGTGCGGCGGGCGACTCGTCCGAGCCGTTCACGTCGACGGTTGCCCGCAACCTGCACAAGCTGATGGCCTACAAGGACGAGTACGAGGTGGCCCGCTTGCTCCTCGCCGACGAGGGCCAACGCGGGTATGCCGCTGTGGCGGCCGACGGCGCCACGCCGGAAGTGACGTACCTCCTCCACCCGCCGATGCTGCGGGCGATGGGCATCGACCGCAAGCTGCGTCTGCAGCGCAGCGCCGTGCCGGCGTTGCGCGCCCTCCGTCGCGGCAAGCGACTGCGCGGCACGTTGGCCGATCCCTTCCGCTGGGCCGAGGTCCGGCGGGTCGAGCGGGCGATGATTCCCGAATACATCGCCGCGGTCGATCGCCTGAGCGCCCGCCTCCAGGCCGATCCGACGACCGCGACGCTCACCGCGGTGACCGAGATCGCCGCACTTCCCGACGCGGTACGCGGCTACGAAGACCTCAAGTTGCGGCGCGCCGCCGCCTACCGGAGCGAACTCGCCCGACGCCTGTAACCGTTGCGGGCCGTCGGTATCGTGCGCGTCGTGCAGGCGGTGCGTGCGTGGGTGATGCGCCTGTGGCGGGAAACCCAAGACGACGGGTTGTTCGACGTCGCCGCAGCGGTGACCTTCTGGGTACTGCTCAGCCTGCCCGCGCTGATGCTCGCCGTGCTCTCGTCGGGTGTCGCTGCTCGGCGACGGATTGGCCAACGAACTCGAGGAAGTGACCCTCGACTTCGTCGAGGGAACCTTCGCCGACGAATCGAACGACCTCGAGGCCACCGTCAGCAGCCTGTTCGATCAGCCGCGCTCCGGCCTGTTCAGCGTGTCGCTGGCAGTTGCGCTGTTCACCGTGTCGCGCGGATTCGCCGGGTTGATCCGCGGACTCGACGTGGCCTACGACATCGACGACACCCGCAGCTTCATCCGTATCCGCCTCGCGGGGCTCGGGCTGGCGCTCGGCACGTTGGTGGTGGTCGCGGCGTCGACCTCGCTGTGGGTGTGGACCCGTGAGGTCGGGGTCCCCGATCCGCTGCGCGCGTTGGCGGCACTGGCGGTCCTCATCGCGTGGGCGGCCACGCTGTTCCACATCGGACCCAATCACCACACTCCATGGCGGTTCGATCTCCCGGGTGCCGCGTTCACCGCGCTCGGCTGGCTACTGCTGTCGGTGGGCTACGGCGCGTACATCCAAGTCGCCGGGTCTGGGAACAGTGCGGTCGGCGTGGTCGGCGCACTACTGCTCGGTCTCACCTGGATGTGGCTCGCGGTGGTCGTGCTGCTGATCGGCGCAGAGATCAACGGCATCCTCGCGGAACGTGCCGGAGTGATCGAGCGGCGCAGCCGCCTCGGCACCTGGATGGCCACGACCTGGCAACGCACCGGTGTGCCGCGACGGGTGACCAAGCTGCGCCGGCGTGTGCGCCCCGACGACGATCCGCCGACCGAGCGGATCTAGGCCGTTTCTCGCCGCCAGCGTCTAGCCTCAGCCCGCCATGACGATTGCCACCCCGATCTTCCTCGTGGTCGGCATCGTCGCTCTCGTGGTCGGCGCCGAAGGCCTCGTGCGCGGTGCCGCCCGACTCGCGGCCCGCACCGGGATGTCGAGCGTCGTCATCGGGCTCACCGTCGTGGCCTTCGGCACGAGCGCGCCCGAGCTCGCCGTGAGCATCGGCGACGTGCTGCGCGGCGGCGACGAAGCGGGCGCCATCGCCGTGGGCAACGTGGTCGGATCGAACATCGCCAACATCTTGCTGGTGCTCGGTATCGCCGCTGCAGTGGGCGGCAGCCTGCTCGTCGCCCAGCGCATCGTCCGCCTCGACGTGCCGATCATGATCGGAGCGTCGATCCTCGTATGGCTGTTCGTGCTCAACGAAGCGCTCGGCCGCCTCGAGGGCATCGCGCTGACCGTGATGCTCATCGTCTACATCACCTGGACGGTGGTGAAGGCCAGGGGCACCAGCGACGACGTATCGACCGAGTACGACGAGGCCGCTGGCGCCGGAGAAGCTGCGTGAAAGCTCGGTGTGGGCCGACATCGTGTTCGTGGCCGTCGGACTGGGGTTCCTCGTGCTCGGCTCGCAGTCGTTGGTCAGCGCAGCCAGCGACATCGCCGGCGAACTCGGCGTGAGCGACTTGGTGATCGGTCTCACCGTGGTCGCCGTGGGCACGTCGCTGCCCGAGATCGCCACGTCGGTATTGGCGGCGATGCGCGGTCAACGCGACCTTGCCGTCGGCAATGCGATCGGCTCGAACCTGTTCAACCTGCTCGCCGTGTTGGGGATCACTGCGGCGGTTGCGCCCAACCCGCTCCCGGTGGCGGAAAGCGCCGTGCGTGTCGACTTTCCGGTGATGATCGCTGTGGCCATCGCGTGTTTGCCGGTGTTCGCCCATGGTTACGTCCTCAGCAGGTGGGAGGGCATCGTCTTCGTGCTGATGTACGCCGGCTACATCGGATGGCTCGTGGTGGACGCCACCGAGAACGCGTTCCGCGACGAATACGGCGCGGTCGCACTGTTCTTCGTCGGTCCCGTGGTGATCGCGACGCTGGTCGTACTCGTGTTGCGCATCTATCGCGCCCGCGGCGAACCGGTCTCGGTCTGAGCGTCGGCGAGTCCGTACAGCGTCGTTCGTCGGCGGCCGTGCGGCGCCGATGCCTACTCGGTTGGCGGCGGTGGGGTGGCCAGGCCCTCGGCGCGTCGCCGGAACTGTTCGCTGTGCGCGGCTGCGCCGACGATGCCGGCGTTGTTCGCCAGCTCGGCCGGCACGATCTCGGTGTCGATGTCGATGCGCGGCAGCCACTTGTCGGGGTGCTTGCTGGCGCCGCCGCCGGCGATGATCAAGTCGGGTGACAGCAGCAGCTCCATGTGTTCGAGATACCGCTCGACGCGCCGCGCCCAGTGCTTCCAGCTGAGGTCTTCGCGCTCACGGGCGCTGGCTGCGGCCTTGCGCTCGGCGTCGTGACCGTCGAGCTCGACGTGACCGAACTCGGTGTTGGGCACCATCACACCATCGGTGAACAGCGCCGATCCGATGCCGGTGTCCGAATGTCAGTACGAGCACCACCCCGTCGCGCCCTCGTCCGGCGCCGTAGTGCATCTCGGCGATGCCCGCCGCGTCGGCGTCGTTGAGCATCTTCACGGGCGCACCGGCGGCCTCGCTGAACACCGCATTGGCATCGACATCCACCCAGCTCTTGTCGACGTTGGCGGCAGAGTGAACCACCCCGCGCCGCACGATCCCGGGGAAACAGACGCCGAGCGGCTCGGTCCAGTTGTGGTGCTCGACGATCTGGCGGACGACGCCGCACATCGCCTCGGGGGTCGCCGGGTGTGGTGTAGGGATGCGGAAGCGGTCCGACGCCAGTTCACCGGCCTCGAGGTCGACGATCGCCCCCTTCATTCCGGTGCCACCGATGTCGATCCCGAACCCCAGCTGCGTCACGGCTGCGACCGTAGCTCGTGGAGCAAACGTCTCAGGAGGGTTACGCCGCCGGGCTCTTCGCCCGCCGGGCCTCCGACCAGGTCATGCCCTTCTCCACGTTGGGTTCGCGCGGCAGGCCCAGCACGTGTTCGGCGACGATGTTGCGTTGCACGGCGAACGTGCCGCCGCCGAGGGTCAATGCGGGGCTGAACAGGTAGCCGTAGTGCCACATCGGGTCGACGGCGCGATGGCCGTTCTCGCCGGCACGGAAGTTGTTCTCGGTCGGCCCGCTCTGCGCGCGTGCAGGAAGGGCACCGCTGGGACCCGATCCGGCCAACATCCCGTCGGCACCGGAGACCGCCTTGGCCAACTCCATCACGTGCTGTCCATGCTCGTCGGCCATGATCTTCTGGATCGAGGCCTCCGGGCCGGGCTCCTTGCCGTGCAGCGCCGCCGACAACGTGCGCAGTCGATTGAGCCGCATCAACTCCGACTCGATGTGCAGCGCCGCGGCCTGGTCGCGCAGCACCGGGTCGGCGATCCCGCCACCCTCGCGGATCAGGTCGAGCAGGTCGTCCGCCGACGGGCCGACACCCCACAGCGACCCGGCCGACGACAACGACACCCGCTCGTTCGACAGCGTCACCTTGGCCAACCGCCAGCCATCGCCTTCTTCACCCACGCGCAGCGATGCCGGGATCCGCACGTTGTCGAAGAACACCTGGTTGAACGAGTGCGCGGTGGTCATGTCGACGATGGGGCTCATCGACAGACCCTCGGCGTCCATCGGACAGATGAAGTACGAGATGCCTTTGTGCTTCGGCGCGTCGGGGTCGGTGCGAGCGATGAGGATCCCGTACTGCGCGTGGTGCGCGCCGCTCGACCAGATCTTCGAGCCGTTGACGATGTACTCGTCGCCGTCGCGCACGGCGCGCGTCGCCAGGGCGGCAAGGTCGGATCCGGCGTCGGGCTCGGAGAACAACTGACACCAGAACTCTTCTCCCGAGAAGATCTTCGGTAGGTACCGCTCGTGTTGCTCGGGCGTGCCAGCCATGAGGATCGTCGGTGCCGCCCAGCCGATGCCGATTTGGTTGCTCGGTCGGCGGATGCCGGCGTTGGCCAACTCCTCGTCGATCACCAGCTGTTCGATCGGGCTGGCGTCGAGTCCCCATGGCGCCGGCCAGTGGGGAACCACGTACCCGGCCTCGGCGAGATCCTTGCCCGACGGCGACGGGTTCGCCGCGATCCACTCGCGGACCTTGGCCCGTGCGGGATGGTCGGCAGGGGGCAGGTCGAAGTCCATGGCCTCAGTCTCGCGGCTCTGCGGTTCTTCTGTAGAAATCGCGCGCCTCGCGCGCGGAATCCCCAGAGTTTCCGCGGTTCTCCTGTCGAAATCGCGCGCCTCGCGCGCGGAGTCCCCAGAGTTTCCGCGGTTCTTCTGCAGAAATCGCGCGCCCGGCGCGCGTGATCCCCAGAATTTTGGTCAGACGAGGTCGGCGCGGCGGGGTTCGGCGGGGGGTTCGGGCTCGGCGCGCTCGGCGCTGGTCGCCTCGAACAACACGTCGAGCTCGTCGAGATGCAGATCGACGAGGTCCCACAGATCGGGCACGAGGTCGCGCGCCGCGATGAGCCCGATGTCGAGACGATCGAGGTAGCTGTGCACCGTGATGTTCAGGCCCATGTCGTCGGCGATCGTCGACACCGGGATGTAGTCGTCGAGACGGGCGCCAGCGAAGTACAGCGGCTCGCGGGGGCCAGGCACGTTGGAGATCACCACGTTGGTCGGCAGGTTCCACCGGTCGGCCAAACGGAGGCGCGATTGCAACCGGTTGGCCGCGGCGGCCACAAGCGGGGGCGACACCTGGGCGAACTCGGCGATCGTGTCGGCAGGGATCAGCTCGAACTGTCGTTTGGCGTCTTGCATTGCGTCGTGGCAACGCTTCAACCGGTCGAGCGGGTTGGCCTCGTTGGTCGGCAGCTCGCAGATGATCGCCCCGACCCGGTTGGTCCACGGGTCTTCTTCGTCGCCGGTGCGTACCGACACCGGCACCATCGCCCGCAGCGGCTCGTCGGGCAGCTCGTCGTGGCGCAACAGGTATTCGCGCAGCGCCCCGGTGCACATCGCGATCACCACGTCGTTCACCGTCACCCCGGCGGCGGACTTCAGCGCCTTGATGTTGGCCAACGACGCCGAGCGCATGGCGAAACGACGATGCTGGGTGATCGTCTTATTCCACGGGGTGGGCGGGGCCGGCGACAGCGGAATGTTGACCCGGTTGGAACCCTCACGATCGGAGGGCCCACCGCCACCGACCACGGTCTTCAGCGCGTCGCGCGTGGCCGTGGCCATCGCCGCCACACTGTTGATCCCCGCCGCGTCGGCGAGATCGCGGACCATCCGCAACGACAGCCGCATGCCCTTCACCGGATTGGCCGCCAGGTGGCCCATCGTGCGCTGCAGTAGCTCGGAGTCGGTGGGCACGGGCTCGCCCTCCCACTCGACCGGCTCTGGCGGCGGCGCGTCGGGATCGGTGTCGGTCATCAAGCCGAGCAAGAGCACGCCTGAGGCGCCGTCGATGGTGGCGTGATGCGTCTTGGTGAGCATCGCCCAGCGGCCGTCGGCGAGGCCCTCCATCACGTAGCACTCCCACAGCGGGTGGCGGCGATCCATCGGCCGACCGACGATGCGGCTGACCTGCTCGCCGAGCTGATCGAACCCGCCCGGCGGCGCCAGCCCGATGTGCCGCACGTGGTAGTCGAGGTCGAAGTCGGGATCGTCGATCCAGTACGGGTGATCGAGGTTGAACGGCACCTCGACCAGGCGTCGACGCATCGGCTCGAGCCGACCGATCATCGCACCCAGCCGGTCGTACGTGGCCTGGAACGGATCGAAGTCGTCGCTCGGCCGCTCGTAGATCGCCAGGCCATTGACATGGCCGAACGTGGTCGGCGACTCCATGTAGAGGAAGCTCGCGTCGAGACCGGTGAGTTGCTTCACCTCCTAAGTATCGCACTCACGAATGTGACCGATGGCACGGCGTGCGAAGCTGGACCGATGAGCGCGGCCAAACACGACTCCGGCGCCACCCATCGCGGTACCGGCACCACCGCCGAGACCAGCACGCCGACCGAGTTGGTCCACGACGAGTGGATGAGCGAGAGCGACGCACTCATCTGGCGCGTCGAGCGCAACCCGCTGCTGCGCTCGACGATCGTGTCGGTGTGGATCCTCGACGAGGCACCCACTCGCCGACGGATGGACGAGGCGGTGGCCCACGCCCTCGACCGTTTGCCCCGGCTACGCCAGCGGGTGGTCGACGATCCGGTGACCACACCGCGCTGGGCCGACGATCCGTACTTCAATCTCGACGCCCACTACTCGTGGGCCCGACTGCCCGGCAAGAAGGTGAAACGCGCCGAGGTGCTCGACTTTGCGGCGCGCCTCGCCGATCGTTCGTTCGATCGCGACCGCCCATTGTGGGAGCTGGTGGTCATCGACGGGCTCACCAAGGACCGTGCGGCGATCGTGATGAAGGTGCATCACGCCATCGCCGACGGGCTGGGCATGGTGGAGATGCTGGCCCATCTGGTCGACCTCGATCCCGAAGGGCCGGCCGACGGCGGCGACGCGGCCGTGACGCTGGAGGCCGCGCGCGCCTCGGCAATCGCCCGCATGCCCGGACGGGCGCTCCTCCACCGCGCGGCGCAGGACGCCTCGACAGGTCGGCGCTTCGGCGAGGCCACGCTGCGCGCGGCTGCCGGCCTCGCCCGCGATCCGATCGGTTCGGTGCAGCGGCTGAGCCGCACCACCGGATCGGTGGCCCGGGTGGTCAAACCGACCACCACGCCGTTGAGCCCGCTGCTCACCGAACGGTCGATGTCGAGCCGGTTCGACGTCGTTCGTCGCCCGCTCGCCGACGTGAAGCGCGCCGCCCGCGCCGCCGACGGCACGGTCAACGACGCGTTCGTGTCGATCGTGCTCGACGGGCTGTGGCGCTACCACGAGGCGTTCGACGAACCATGCGCCCGGCTGCGTCTGCACATGCCGATCAGCGTGCGCACCGCCGACGAGCTCGGCGAGGCAACGAACCGGTTCGTACCGACCCGCATGGAGATCGACGTCGGCGACCTTGCCCCGCTCGACCGGGTGCGCGCGGTGCGGGCCACGCTGCGCGCCGCCCGTGACGAACCGGCGCTGCCCTACGTGAACGACATTTCCGCGGCGATCGGTCGACTCGGGGCGACCACCGCCGTGTCGATCCTGGGGGCGATGATGCAGGGGTGCGACGTCACCGCGTCGAACGTGCCAGGTCCGCCGTTCCCGGTATGGACCGGCGGGACCGAGATCACGCAGTTCTATGCCTTCGGGCCTCTTGCGGGCAGCGCCGTGAACATCACGCTGTTCAGCTACGACGGCACCGTGCACCTGGCGGCGCACACCGACCGTGCTGCGGTGACCGACGGCGACCTGTTCCGCCGATCGTTGGAAGACGCCGCCGACGCGCTGATCGAGGCGGCCACGGCATGACCGTCTGACCGAAATTCCGGGGAATTCCGGCGCGAGGCGCCGGATTCTGCACACAGAATCGGTGATACGACGCCGTTTCTCGGACGTTTCGCGAACGCTGAGGACATGAGGTGCGGCAACGGATAGCGTCGTCGCGCGACATGCAGCCGCTGCCGACCCCCGAGCCGGTCGCCCCCGACTACGCCGCCCGCCGCCGAACGGTGGCCCTGCGCGCCTCGGTAGCCGTAGTGCTGGGCGCTGCGGCGGTCGGCGCGTTCGTCACCGCCGAATCGGGCACCCAAACGATCGATACGTCCGAGTTTGCGGCCAGCGCATCGTCGCTCGTCACCCAGGCCGCGAACGCCGCTGGTGTCGCAACTGGCGCCGCCGTGCTTCCCGACCTGGCGCTTGGCGACGGCGAACTCGGACAGAACGCCGCCGAAGGTGACGAGCCCGTCGAACCCGAGCGAGCCGACGGCGGTTGCACCATCGGCGCACTGTCGCTGCGCTACGGCGCCACGGGCGACGGCGTCACCTGCCTGCAGGACGCGCTCATCGCCGACGGCATCTACGACGGACCCGCCGATGGCGTGTTCGACGAAAAGACCGTGTCGGCGGTGCAGGCCTTCCAGACCGACAACAACTTGTACGTCGACGGTGTGGTCGGCCGCGAGAGCGCCATCGAACTCAACATCTGGCCCGACGAAGAGTCGTTCGTGACGCGCACCCCAGCGCCGGCGCCAGGTGCCACCGACCTGTGGGGCGTCGAGCTCTCACCGGTGGCGTCAGCCGGCGACGATGCGCCACCGCTTCCGGAGAACTCGGGCAGCGGTCGACGGGTGGTGTACGACCGTGCCGGCCAGCGGGTATGGGCCGTCGACGGCGACGAGCGGATCATCCGCTCGTGGCTCGTGTCCGGCAGCAAGTACAGCAACGAGATGCCCGGTACGCACCAGGTGTACAGCCGCTCCGACATGTCGACGGCGTGGAACGGCAAGGCCTGGTTGCCGCAAATGATTCGCTACCAGCGCACCGAGATCGGTCACATCGGCTTTCACGCAATTCCGCTGCACGTCAACGACAACTCGCCGTATCAGACCACCGACGAACTCGGCACCCGCCTGTCGGGCGGCTGCCAGCGGCAACACAACCTCGACGCCGCCTTCCTCTGGGGCTTCGCCGAAGTCGGCACCACCGTCGTCGTCACGTGATGATTGGCTCGGCCTTACTGCAGGTCTGAGCACCCCACGTTTGGACGGCCTCGCGCCAGGCTTGGTCGCTGGCGCTCCCGGCGCCGGCCGTCAGAGTTGCCCAAATAGCCGTTGCGCCTGTTCGCGTGCTTTGGCGCGGATTTCGGCGGGGTCGACGCGGGTGGGGACACCGTGATCGAGGACCTTGTCGCCATCGACCCACACGTCGGTTGGGTGGACGCCCGGCGTGTAGGCCAGATGCCACGGTTCCATCGGCGCGTAGCTCCAGTGCACCTCGTCGTCGAGCGCCGAGGGCATCAGCTGCCACCCGCGCTCGAGCATCGCCCAGGATGCCGCCGGATCGGCAGCGAGGTCCGCGGCGCGCGCCGCCACGAACGCCAGCCGGAACTCGTCGAGCATGTCGGCACCGATCCCGTCGGTGCCGAGCGCCACCGGGTTGACGAATCGTTGCGGCGCGGCGTAGCCGACCGAGTTGTTCATGTTCGACCGCGGGTTGTGCACGATCGTTCCGGCCAACCCGTGGTCGTCGGCGAGCAGCACGCCGTGCACGAGCAGCCAGTCGTCGGTGGTCAACCCGGCGAGGCGGTTTGCTGCGTCGATGTCGTCGGGGCCCTCGGCCACGTGGATGTGGACGCCCACGCCGTACCGGGCCGCAAGGTCGGCGGCCGCATCGAGCGTGTCGGGCAAGCAGGTGAAGGTCGCGTGCACACCGACCATGCCGTCGCCTCCAGCGCGTAGGAAGCGTTCGTTCTCGGCGAGCCCGCGACGTGCGCCAACCGCTCCGTGTCGATCGGTCACCCCGTAGGCGCAGCGCACTCGCACACCAACCTCGGCGCAGGCAGCGGCGATCACGTCGAGCGAACCATCGATCGCGTTGGGCGACTCGTGGTGGTCGATGATCGCCGTGCACCCGGCCACGAGCGCTTCGAGCGCGCCGAGCTTCGCCGACCATTCGAGCATCTCGAGATCGAGCGCCTCGTCGAGGCGCCACCAGATCAGTTCGAGCACGTCGAGGAAGCTCTCGGGCGACCGCGGCGGCGGTGGCATCCCGCGGGCCAACGCCGAGTACAGATGATGATGTGCACACACCAAGCCGGGTGTGGTCGCCGTGTCACTCGTCATCCCGCTCGTCACCCCTCCCCCAGGCTCGTCCCGCTACGTCCTACGCTGACCATCATGACCGAACGAGATGCCAAGGCGACGACTGTATGGATCGTCCGCGCGGTCGTGTACGTGGTGTACGCCTTCTTCATCGTGTCGCTGTTGATTCTGCTGCAGGGGTTCTTGCTCCTGCTCCTCGGCGCCGACCCCAACACCGGGTACACCGAGTGGGCGTATCGCAACCTCGATCGGGTGATGGAGCCGTTCCGCGGGATCTTCCAACCGGTGGAGATCACCGGCGATGCGATTCTCGACACCTCCATCTTGTTCGCCATGGTGATCTACGGGATCCTGCTGCTGCTGACGCGGGCGTTCCTCGACTGGTTGACCGTGAGGTTGCACCGTGCCGAACGGCAGCACGATCTCGACCGGGCGGCGGCGCGTGCGGCGACGGCCAGCGATGCTGCGGTGCAGTATCACCTGCAGGTCGCCGCAGCCCAGCAGGCGGCCAACGAGCAGGCCACGCTGCGGGCGCGCGCCGAGGCCGCGCAGGCAGAAGCCCAAGCCGCAGCGCAGGCCGCGCCCACCGAAGAGACCACGCCGGACCCGAAGAATCCCACACAGCCGCCGCCACCTCCGAGCTGACGGCTACGGCGGCATCAGGGGTCAGACCCCGGATGCAACGCGCTCGCGGGTGTCGGCGTGCGCTACGGCGTCGCCGTACAGCAACACCATCGCCAACGCCGCGAGCGGAACCACTGCGGCGACCACCACGCTGACGAGTGCGCTGAACAGCCAGAGCGGGACGCCGCTGAGCACGATCAGCAGCAGTAGACCGACGATCATGGCGACCGCGGCAACCGTCGCCTGGGCCAACACGGCGAACAGCGCGGTGTGCCACCACCGCCCACGAACCAGCGCGCTCGACCGGTGGAGCGCGCGGCGTCCGTCGAGGTCGTCCACCACCACCGCCGGCGCGAGGAACTGGTAGCGCACCGCCTGGCGAACCGCCCACGGGATGCCGATCACCGTGATCGCCAGCCCAACGACGATGGCCGCCGAGCGAAGGAATCCGCCGAGCAGTGGCCGCCAATGGTCACGCACGATGTGCGCGCACTCGGCGACCGTCCGCTCGCCATCGACCCACGCAGCGACCAGCGCGGAGCCGGCAACGAACGCGACCACCCCGGTCACACCGGGCGCGACGAGCCCGAGCACGAAGCTGATCGCCGAGTCGTCGGCGGCGAGGTCGATCAGACTCGACACCAGCGGCAGCGCGCGAACGATGCCGACGACGAGCACGGTCAACAGCGACACCGGCACGACGAGCAGACCGAGGCGAGCGAGGTCGAGGCCGTCACGGGTGCGATACGCGGCGAGCGCGGCCCGCAGTATCTGACCTGCCCGTCGAGGCATCACCAACGGCCGCCGCGCCACAGGCGTCCAGTCGGTACGCCTCGTGAGCCAGCCACCGACCATCGCCAGCACCACCAGCAGCACGAGCGCGACTGCGGGCGAGCTGGTGACGAAGATCAACAAGTCGGATCCGGCCTCGACCACGTTGCAGAACGAGTTGACCACCGCCGTGCCGTAGCCGTCGCCGCCCGGGACCACCACGCTCGACGCACGCAGCTCGTCGTGCCAGTCGATGGGGCGCTCCCAACGATCCTTGTCGCGCGGTCCGGTCGGGCCGTTGAACGGGCCGCCATTGCGCTCACCCCACCGGCCGTCGAATGCCAGCCAGGCGAGGTCGCTCGACGGGTCGTCCACATCGTCGGGCAGCACGACCACCTCGGGATCGAGGCGCGCCGACGGACCGTCGGTGTTGTCGCACCCGAAGCCCTCCGAGCCACTGCGTCCGAGATACAGCGCCGATCCGAAGTAGCTCGCATGCGAGCCGGCCGATGAGTACACGACCGGCCGGTCGCCTTCCCGCGTCAACTTCGCGGCATCCCAATCCGCACGTTCGCCGCCTTCGTGCTGGGCGTAGCCGACCTCGACCGGGGTGGTGTCGAGGGCGTCGTCGGCCGAGTCGGCGTCGAAGAGGATCGAGATGCCCTCCCAGTCGCCTTCGTGCTTGTTGTTCCAATCGTTGTAGTACCAGAACGTCCAGTACTGCAGCGCGAGTTGTCCGGGGCGGTCCGGCTGAGTGGCCACATGGGCGTACACCACCGCAGGCCGCTCGGCGGAGTAGCGCGCGAAGTCGTCCTCGTAGATGCACCCCGGGTCGAGCGCCAGGCCGGGGAAGTCGAGGTAGAAGCCCTCGCCGCGGTCGAAGAGATCACGTGCGGTCGGTGCGTGATCGATGACCGGGTCGTCGTGGCCGACCTGGCGCAACACGATGTCGCGGTTGTCGAGCACGATGTCGACCGATGTCGGGGCGAATGCCTCACCGTCGGTGTCGCACGGATGCTCCTGTTGTTTGAGCATGACGATCGGCGCGTAGCGCTCGGCCAGTTCGATCTGGGCCGTGTCGATCTGGGCGGTATCGACCTGGGCAGTATCGATCTCGGACTCGCCGGCCTCAGCCGACGGCGCAACGACGAGCAACAACAGCGCCCAGAGGGCCAGTGCGCCTGCGCTACGCACGTTGTTTGGCGCGGCGGTTCTTGTCGACCGCCTGCCACACCACGGTGACGATCAGCGCGCCGACCAACGAACCGATCACACCCGATGGCGCCAGCGCCAGGCCATCGCCGGCGATGAGGCTGAACAGCAACCCACCGACGAACGAGCCCACCAGGCCGGCGACCAGCGCCATCAACCAGTCGACCTGCCGTGTCTGACGGCCGAGGATCAGCTGCGCGATCCAACCGATGAACATGCCGCCGATGATGATTGCCAGGATGAGCACGGCAGCACGCTAACAACCGCTTCGTTTCACGCCACGAATTCGCCGTTCGGCGCACCGGCGGCCGCGGCACCGCACCCGCACGCATCCACCGGCGGACGGAGCGTGCTGACTACCGTCGCCGGTCGCGGGCGCATGTGCGGCGCCCCGGGAGGAGAATCATGATCCGCATGCTGCTGGGAGCACTTGTCGTGTTCCTGATCGCCACGTTTCCTGCAACCTGGCTACTGATGCTGTTCCTCGGCAACGTTGGACTGGCACTGGGCTACTGGGGCACACTGCCGCTCGGCATCCTCGTATCGGTACTGCTCGGTAGCGCCACCGCCCCGACGTTCGTCGTGCGCGGCTAGGTCGCTGCCGCGATCCAAGGAGATATCGCTATGTCACTCGCCACCATCGCTGTCGAATGGGGTACCGGTCAGGTGCTCTGGTCGATCATCTGGTTGTTCCTGTTCGTCTTGTGGATCTGGATGCTGATCTTCCTGTTCGGCGACATCATCCGCAGCGACGACCTGTCCGGCTGGGCCAAGGCCCTCTGGGTGCTGTTCATCATCGTGCTGCCGTTCATCGGCATCCTCGCCTACCTGATCGTGCGCGGCGGCTCGATGGCCGAACGCCAAGTACGCGAGGCCAAAGCCGACGAAGCGGCGTTTGCCGCGTATGTGCGCAACGCCGCAGGCTCGGCGACGCAAGCCGACGAGCTGACCAAGCTGGCTGAGCTGCACGACTCGGGCAAGCTCGACGACGCCGAGTACGCCGCGGCAAAGGCCAAAGTCCTCCAGAGCTGACCGTGTAACGGTGGTGTCTGACACGCCGTTACGGCTCGCCCGCAACAGCGTGTCAGGAGGCCGCGCGGTTAGGTGACCATCCACCGGTCGGTGGGTTGGCCCGGTTTTGATACCGGGTGCGACCAATCACAACCGACCGGGGAGGTCACCCACATGATGCGCGCTCTTGACCGTGAAGTCCACGATGCGGTGTTCGACACCATCCGCGGACTGCTCCCAGAACCACCCACGCATCCGCTTGGTTGTCACCGTCCACGCATCGACGACCTGGTGTGTTTGCGTGGTCTCTTGATCCGATTGGTGACCGGGGTGTCGTGGGAGACCGTGGAGTACTTGATGTGCTACATCGTGTCGGACACCACGCTGCGGGCTCGCCGCAACGAGTGGATCGATGCCGGCGTGTTCGATGAACTGCTGCATGAAGCACTCGCGGCCTATGACCGCATCATTGGTGTCGACCCCGCCCACATCACCATTGACGGCAGCGAACACCTCGCCCCATGCGGAGGCGAGAACACCGCTGCGGGCCCTAAAACACACGGCCGTTTGGGTTGGAAGTGGTGTGTTGGGGTCGACGCCAACGGCATCCCGATCAGCTGGGTCCTCGATGGCGCCAACCGACAGGACTACCGGTTACTGCAACCGACCCTCGACGAGCTGACCGCACATCCCACCACCACACGGATCGGCACCCTGCACCTCGACCGCGGGTTCGGCTACAAGTCACTGCCCACCAAACTCGCCGGCTACCAGATCGACAACGTCAACGTGATCCCCCGCAACCAACCCGGCCAAGGACGCATCCCGCTCGTCGGGTTCGGACGCCGCTGGGTCGCTGAACGCACCCACTCCTGGTTCACCAACTACGGCCAACTCGCCCGCAACACCGACCGTCGAACAACCCACCGCCACGCCGCCCTCGCCCTCGCCACAGCGCTCCTAATCACCGCCAAACTCATCGACCACCGCAACACCAACTACCGCCCTATCCGCTGACCCTCCAGACACCACCGTTACAGCCACATTCAGGGCATCATGCGCCGGGGGATGCGCACCTCGGGCATGTCGTCGTCGTGCATCTCGGCGCGGTGTGCTTCGGCATCGGCATAGGCGTTGGAGCCCCACCATGCCGTTGCGCCATGCAACACCACGCTCATCGCCACCGCGATCAGCGCCGTGTCGGCGATGATCGCTGCGCCGGCGAGCTCCGACTCGCCGACCACGGCGATCGTCAAGATGATCGTGGCCAGCCCACGCGGTCCGAACCATCCGAGGTACAGGATCGATGGGCGATCGAGATGGCTGCCGATCGTGGCGATTGCCACGGCCGCCATGCGCAGCACCACCAGGCTGGCCAACCCGTAGACCACTTCGAGTGCCGTCACATCGGTCAGCGCCGGACCAAGAAACGCGCCGAACAGCAAAAAACTGATCATCGTGAGCGCATCGCCACCGGCCTCGGCCAGTTCGTGCACATCGCGCACGCCGGCGCCAGCCTCCTCGTTCTCCGCCTCAACGTTCTCGACCTTGTATTCGGCCTCATCACTCTTGGCCTCTTCTTCAGCGCGCACCGACAGTCGACAGACTCGCCCGAACATCAAGCCAGCAACCCACGCGGCGATGAACCCGGAACCCCCGAGCGGCGTGGTCAGCGCGTAGGCACCCAACGCCAGGGCAACGACCGAGATCTCGAGCCAGTAGAACACGGCGATCCCCCGTCGAGCCGCGGTGTCGATGGCCACCGACCCGAGGTAGCCGATCCCGATGCCCACGAGCAGCGCCACGCCCACCTCGGGCACCAACTCGTTGAGGAAGTCGCCGGCCGAGAGCGACCCTTCGGCGACCACTGCGGCTTCGAGGAACACCACGAACACGGGCAGCGCGATCCCATCGTTGAGACCACTCTCGACGTTCAGCGCTTGACGGATTCTGAGCGGAACACGCGGGTTCGACACGACGGCCTTCCCCAACGCTGCGTCGGTCGGGGCCAGCATCGTGGCCAGCACCGCGGCCTCCCACACCTCGAGACCACTCAGCAGCAACAAGGCGCCGCCCCACCCGAACACGATCATCAGCGGCAGACCGATCCCGAGCAGTCGACTGGGAAGCGCCGCATCTTCACGCCAGTGCGACGAGTTGATGGCCCCCGCATCGGTGAACAGCACCAACGCCAGCGTGATGGTCAGCACCAGATCGATCGTGTCGATGTCGGTGCCGAAGTTGAGGATGTCGAGCACCTCGGGGCCGATCAGCAGTCCGACCGCCGTGAACAACATCGGTCCGGTGATCGGCGATCGTTCGATGCGCCTCGACCCCAAGCCGTAGAGGAGGATTGCGCCCGCGACGATCGCCGGTGTGTACTCCACGTTCTGCCCTCTCCGTCGAACGTGCGACGCTCGCTGGCGCCGGCATTCTAGGTAGGCGGTCGAGGTCGAACTAGCCTCGCCCGGCGTGAGCGACGCTCCCACGACCGCGCGGCGCCGACGCCGTGGCGTGTCGATGGCCACTCGGCTCGCGGCCACGGTGCTCGGCGTAGCGTTCGTGTCGTTGCTGGTGGCCACGCTCGTGGGCGTCAATGCCGGACAGCGTCTCGGCACCACGATCTACGAGGAGCGGCTCGAAGCCGTGCAGTCCTCAGGTGCCATCGATGTGGCCTTCCGCCTCGACTCGTTGGAACGCATGGCGAAGGCGCTCGGCGGCAGCCCACAAGCAGCGGCGGCGATCGAGCTGTTCAGCGCCGAGCTGAACATCATCGACGCCGAAGAAGTCGTGGCCCGAGACCGGGTCGAAGATCTCGTGGCGCTCTACGAGGAGCTGTACCTCGAACCACTCCGGTCGAGCGGCGAGAACGTGCAGCTGCGCGATGTGGCGAGCGAGAGTCCAGGTGCGGTCTACCTCCAAGTGGAGTACTCCCAGCCCACCGACACCTTCGAGGATCCGATCCTGATCGATGATGCGGGCGACGGGAGCGACTGGACGGCGACGCACTCGGTGATCCATCCGGTGTATCGCGATGTGGTGCGTGGGCTCGACCTGCTCGATGTACTGCTGGTCGATCTCGACGAGCGTGTCGTGTACTCCGCCGCGAAGCGGCCCGATATCGGTACGAGCTTGGCTGTCGGCCCGTTCAGCGGATCGGTGGTGGCTCGGGCCGCCACCGTTGCGCTCGAGGCATCCGACGACGACGTAGTGGTCACAGATCTCGACTTCTACAACGCAATTCCCGGTGTGCCGATCGGTGCCGTCGCGAGTCCGGTGCGCGACGCCGACGGTGTGATCGGCGCCATCGTGTTGACCTACGACGGGCGGGTGTTCACCGACGATCTCACCACGGTGACCGAGGTGGCCACCGTCGACGACGACTTCGTCGGTGCCGACCTCTACCTGATCGGCGCCGATGGCACGACGCGCAGTGACCCGCAGCCGTACGTAGAGTCGCCGCGGACGTTCCTCGACGGGTCGGTTGCCGCAGGCGTGCTCAGCGACGACGAACGGGCGCGGATCGAAGCCAACGACACCACCATCCTCGTGCAGCCTGCGGTCGACGCCACCTACAACGACGCGCTCGACGGCGACACCGAGATCTCCGAGCGCTCGAGCATGACGGGTGCCACCGTCGCCGGCTCGGTGGCACCGGTGCCGAGCGACCTCGTCGAGTGGTTCATGGTCGCCGAAATCGACGTCGAAGCTGCGCAGGCCGCAACGCAGGACTTCCGCGACGTGCTCATCGTCGGGTCGGCGATATTCGTGCTGGTGGTCGCCTTCGCCGCCGTGGCATGGGCCAACAACGTGATGCGACCGGTGCGGATGATCTCCGAACGCCTCGTACGCCGCGACGACGAAACCCCGCTCGACGTTCCCGATCGCAGCCCTGTCGAGTTCCATCGGCTGGCTGCCAGCTTCCGATCGATGGCCCGCTCGCTGCGCCAACAGCGCGACGACCTGGCCACCGCCCGCGCCGAGCGGTTGACCACGATGGAGCAGATGCTGCCGGCGTCGGTGGCGAAACGCATCGCCGACGGCAATGTCGAGGCACTCGACGAGGTGCCCAACGCGACGGTGGTCGTGATCGTCGTGCTCGGGCTCTCCGACTTGGCGACGATCGACGACATCGAACCCGGCGCCCAGCGTGAGCTGATCGACCGGCTGCATGCCGAGATCGACGATCTCGCGTTCGAGTACGGCGTCGATCGGATCAAGGTGGTCGGCGACGCCTACTTCGGCTCGTGTGGCCACGATCGGCCCTACATCGACCATGCGCCGCGAGTGATCGCCTTTGCGCGCGATGCTGTCGAGCTGCTGCGTGAGATCTCCGCCGACTCACCAGCTGATCTGCGTGCCGCGATCGGCGTGCACACCGGGTCGGTCACCGTGGGCCTGTCGGGTGGCGCCCGCCTGGTGTACGACGTGTGGGGCGACACCGTGACCACTGCGCACCACCTCGCCCGGAGAGCCCACGCCGACGAGATCCTCGCGTCGAGCGACACCACCCGGGTCTTGCCCGACGAGATCGAGGTCACCGCAGTCGACGGGGTCCGCGGGGTCGACAGCGACGCATGGATCATCAGCCTCGAGCCAACCGAGGTCGATGCCTGATGGGCCGCTTGTTCAGCGCCGACACGCTGTGGGCGATCGCCGTGATCTTGCTCGTCCCGGTGGCCATCGTGGCCGCCGCCGAGCTCGACGAGCGGCTCCGCCAACGCGAGTCACCGTTGCGCGACGCCGTGCTCACGCTGCGCAACTGGGCGCTGCCCTTCTTTGCTGCGTGGGCGCTGCTCGTTCCCGTGCTCGCGTTGCCCAACGAAGAGTGGTACGTGCGCATCGCAGCGAGCGGCCTCTTGTTCGCACTGGGCGCCGTTGCCTCGCGGGTACTGCGCATCGTGGTCGATGGCTACCGCCACCGGCCCGTCGACGACACGCGCCGCCCGGTCCCCCAGCTGTTGCTCGCGCTGCCACGCATCGGGCTGTACCTCGTCGTGGCGTGGATCTTCCTCGCGGGGATCTGGAACGTCGACCTGGGCGCAGCACTGACCGCGCTCGGTGTGACATCGCTCGTCGTGTCGCTGGCGCTGCAAGACACCCTGTCGGGGTTGGCATCGGGCGTGCTGTTGCTTGGCGATCAACCGTTCCGCGCTGGCGACTGGATCAGCAACGGCGACATCGAAGGCCGAGTGATCGACATCAACTGGCGTACGACGGTGATCCAAGACCGCGACGGCGACGTCGTGGTGATTCCCAACAGTGCGCTCGCCAGCGCCAACATCACCAACTACAGCTCGCCGAGCGAGCTGCACCGCGTGGTGGTGCCCGTGCAGGTGGCGTTCGTCAATCCCCCGACGCTGGCGAAGGCCATGCTGATCGACGCCGCCAGGTCGGTGCCCGGGGTGCTCGAGGATCCGGCCCCAGGCGTGCTCGTGACGCAGATCGACGATCCGTTGATGGGGTACGAGGTCATCATGTGGGTCGACGACTACGCCATCGTGCCGCGCGTGAAGAGCGACTTCGGCACCTTGGTGTGGTACCAGTCGCACCGCCACAACGTGCCGCTGCCCAGCCCGGCCCAGGATCTGTTCCTGCACGATGCTGCGGCCCTGGCCGCGGCCGACGGACCGAGCCTTGCCGATCTCCGCAGCGACCTCCGCGCCTCGCCGCTGCTCGCCCTGGTCGACGATGGCGACCTCGATCAACTCGCCAAGCACACGCGCCGCGAACGTTTTGCCGTCGGCGAGCTGATGGTCGCCTCCAACCGCGACGGCAGCGACTTCTTGATCATCTTGGACGGCCAGGCGCGCCTCGTACTACTGACCCCCGGCGGCGACGAGCACACCATCGCCGAGGTCGGCCGCGGCGATGCACTCGGATTGATCGAGAACGAGCGGAGCGACGACTACGTCACGGCCGCGCGTGCGATGTCCGACTGCGAGGTCGTGGCCGTCGCTGCCGACGCCCTGGCCGAGGTCGGCAGCCGCAACACCGAGCTGGCCGCGGCGCTGAACCGAACCGCGTCGTTGCGACGCCGCCGAGTGAATCGCGTTGCGCGAGCACAAGCGGTCGAACTCGCCTCGAGCCAGCGCGACGGGGTCGAGCGATGACGATCGACCCCACAAGAACGGTCGAGCGATGACGATCGACACGACGGCGACGACCGTCGAGCCCGTCGTCGAGCAGCGCGCCGACGCCATCGACGCCAACCCCGATGCGCTCATCGCCGAGCTGTCGACGCGCCCGCGTTGGCAGCGACCACGACCGTTGAGCCGCAAGATCACGGTCGCGCTCATCGTCACGTCGCTGTTGGCCGTCGCCACCTTCGGCGGGCTCAATTTCTTCGCCGCCTCCGACCTGCTCGTCGAAGGCACCGAGGACCAGCTCGACGCCATCGCCGCCGCCCGGGCCAACTCGATCGAAAACGGAACCGAGCGTCTCCTCAGCCGCGTCGCTGCGGCATCTGCCGACCTCGGCGTGGTGCGCGCGCTCGAAGACTTCAGTGCGGCGTACGCCGAGCTCGACAACGATCCGATCAGCGAGGCTCAGTTCGATGAACTCGAAGTGTTCTACGAGACCGAGGTGCTCGGCAGGCTCCGGCAGCTGGGACTGCCCGACAACGAGATCGCGGCCGACGAAGCGATCCCCGCATCGAACGCCGGCAGGTATCTGCAGTACCACTACCGGCTCCCGGCCGGGCCGCTCGGGGAAGCACCCGTCGACCCCGGCGACGGATCCCGTTACACCGAACGCAACGTGGAGTACCAGGACTTCCTCAGCTCGTTGTCGGAAGACATCGGTGGCGCCGACCTCCTGTTGATCTCGATCGCCGACGACGGCGAGATCGTGTACTCGGTCGACAAGCGCATCGACATCGGCGCCAACCTGGTCGAGGGGCCATACGCCAGCAACAACCTCGGCCAGGCGGTGACCACGGTGCTGCCACGAGTACCAACGGGCGATGCGGTGATCACCGACTTTCAGGTGTACCTCCCCGCCGGCGGCGAGCCGGTGGCCTTCGCCGTCAGCTCGGTACGCAGCGATACCGAGATCATCGGCGCGCTCGCCGTGGAGGTGCCGATCACCTCGCTGAACGCGATCACCACCGCCAACGGCAACTGGGATCTCGTCGGTTTGAGCAACGGCGAGAGCTACATCGTGTCGGCCGATGGCATCCTCCAGAGCGAGAGCCGGCTGTGGATCGAAGACCCCGAGGAGTACCTCGAGCGGGTGCGCGACGGCAGCCCCGAGAGCGAGGAGCTCGCCCAGTTCATCGAGGTGTTCGGCTCACCGGTCGGATTGCAGCCCGTCGACACCGAGGCGGTGCGCGTGGCACTCGAGGGCGACACGTTCAGCGGGCCGACCACGAACTATCTGGGCCAGTCGACCTATGCCTCCGCGCAGGCGGTCCGGCTGGCGGGAACACAGTGGGTGATCATTTCGGAGGTATCGCAGAGCGACGCAACGCGGCCGCTGTACGACTACCTCACCCGCATCTTGCTGGTGATGGTGATCCTGGTGCCGACCGCGGCGATCATCGGAATCGTGCTGGCCCGGCGGCTGACGCGCCCGATCGGACCCACGGTGAGCGCTGCCGAGAACATCGCCGGCGGCGAGCGTCACCCCGATCTCGACGAGCAACGACGCGACGAGTTCGGCGATCTCGCCCGACGCCTCAACGTGATGGCCGGTGATCTCGAGGTACAAGAGGCCGCGCTCAGCGCCGAGTACGAGCAACGGCGCGAATTGCTGCTCGCTGTGCTGCCCCCACACATGGTGAGCGAGGGAGGCGAGATCGACAACGACACCGAGGACCACGACGAAGCGACGATGGTGTCGGTCGGTATCCGCATCGTCGCTGGTGAGTTCGGAGTCGACGAGGAGGGCACCAACGCGCTGCACACCGCTGCGGCGGTGGCCGAGGAGCTGGGCGAGTCGCACGGCGCGCAACGCATCCGCGTGGCCGCCGACCGCTACCTGTTCGCCGTCGGAGCCGGCACCCCGGGCTCCGGTGCCGACAGTGCTCTCGACTTCGTCAGCAACTTCATTGCGCGTGCGGAAGCGCTGGCTGCCGAGGCCGACGCCGAGTTCGATCTGCACATCGGGTTGTCGACGGGCGCGGTCGCCACCGGCGTGCTCGACCAGGGCTCGCTGACCTTCGGCGCCTGGGGCGACCCGGTCCGCCGTGCGCTGGCGATCAGCGCGCTGTCGCGCGCCGACCAGGTGTTGGTCGACGACACGACCCGCGCCCACGCCACCGACGAGTTGTGGCTCCTCGAGCCAGCCACCGACGTCGTCGACCTCGACGATGAGCCGATGGACGTGTACAAGTTGGTCGGGCGCGTCGGCGCCGATCACTCGGAATGACCACCGACATCCGCGACACCACGGAGTTCGCGTTCCTCGTCCTCGTCGTCACCATCATGGTGATGCCGATCCTGGCGCAGCGGCTACGCCTGCCGCCGTTGATCGGCCTGCTCATCGGCGGGGTGCTGATCAGCCCGTCGGGGCTGGGCATCCTCGACGACCTGGGGGCCGTGAGCGCGGTGGGCGAGATCGGGCTGCTGTACCTGCTGTTCCTCGTTGGCATCGGGATCGACCTGAAGACCTTCGAGCGGTATCGCAATACGGCGATCGCCTTCGGACTGCTCACCGCGGCGTTTCCGGGAGTGCTCGGCGTGGTCGTCGCCCGGGTCGAGGGCTTTCCGTGGACGACTGCGTTCCTCATCGGATCGTTCTGGATGTCGTTCACGCTCGTGGCGTACCCGACGGTGAAGAAGTTCGGGTTGGAGCGCAATCCGTCGATGGCGGCCACGGTCGGCGCGTCGGCGATCACCGACACGATGAGCCTCGTGGCGCTCGGCATCCTCGTGGGCGTCGAGCTCACCGAGGGCACCACGTGGGAGCTGATGGTGGAGATCGCCTTCGGACTCGCCGTCGTGCTCTTCTACTCACTCGTCGCGCTGCGCGTGGTTGCCAAATGGTTCTTCGCCGGCCTCGGGCAAGACCGCGAGCTGCGCTTCGTGATGGCCCTGGCCGGCTTCCTCTCGGCCGCTGTAGTCGCCGAGGCGATGAACATCGAGCCACTGCTCGGGGCGTTCTTTGCCGGCGTCGGCATGAACCGTCTCGTACCGAATCAAAGCGCACTGATGGGACGCATCGAGTTCTTCGGCAACGCCCTGTTCATCCCCGCCTTCCTCGTCTCGGTGGGTGTGCTCATCGACCCGTCGGTGGTCGCCAGCTGGGAGACGATCCGACTCGGGCTGCTGTTCAGCGCCGCGCTGATCGTCGGCAAGGTCATCGCTGCGGTGGTCTGCGGCCGGTTGTACCGCTTCGCCTGGGCCGACGTGGGGATGATGTTCAGTCTGTCGATCGCCCAGGCCGCCGCCACGCTGGCCGCTGCGGTGGTCGGTCTCAACGCCGGGTTCTTCGACGAGGCCGTGCTCAACGCGGTGATGGTCGTGGTGTTCATCAGCCTGATCATCTCCACCGCAGGCGCCAACTTCACCGGCGCCCGGATGGAACCGACCATCGAGACCGGCCTGCGGTTGGGCGAAACGATCGTGGTGCCGGTCTCCAACGGTTCCAGCGATCCCGGCACGTTGGAGCTGGCCAGCCGGATCGCCACCAGCGACGGTGGCGTACTGATCCCGTTGATGATCGCCGTGACGAGTGAGCCGCAACGACTCGCCGATCGGCGCGCCGACCTCGACTCGATCAAACACACACTCGGACGACTGGGGCTGACGAGCGACCCCGAGCTGCGCGTCGACCGCTCCGTCGCCGGCGGCGTCGACCGCTTGGCGTCCGAGCGCAACGCCTCGCTCGTGCTGCTCACCCGTCCGGGGCGACGCAACCTGCGCGAGCTGATGTTCGGCGGCACAAACGACGAGATCGCCGCGGCGATCGACCGACCGGTGGCGGTGGTGTCGCTCACCGAGTCGCGCGCGCTGGCCAAGGAGATCCCTGCACCTGCTGACGGCCAGGAGGGTGACGGCGGTGACGACCACGATGCACGCCACGACGGCGAACGCACCGAAGACCATTCGGAGTGGTACGAGCGGGTGCTGTTTGCGGCCACGCCCGCCGACCTGTCGCCCGGACTGTCAGCCGATACGCGGCTCGCCCTGGAACTGGCATGCGATCTCGATGAGTCGACCCACCACCGACTCACCGTCGGGCCACTGGGCGCCGACCATCTCAGTGGGCTCGATGTGGAGTTGCCCGAGCGCGTGGCCTACGTCGACGGGCCCGACGATCGCAACGAGTGGATCGACCAGCACGCCACGCAACGCGACCTCGTGGTGGTGCCGGCGCGCGGCAACCCATTCGCCACACTCGACGTGCTCCATCGCGACGACCGCTCGATCGTGGCGGTCGCCTTCCGTCACGACGCCCGTTGGTACTCGACCACCGAAGCGTCGGTCGGCATCACGGTGCCGCGCTGAGCGCGGCGTCGGCTGCCGACGCGTCGTCGCCATCGTCGCCGTCGTCGAGGGAGCGTTGGTCATCACCGTAGATCTCGCCAAGGATCACCCGGCGCAGCAGGAACACCCCGCCAATCCACAACGCAACCACGACGAGGATCGAGAGCCACTGGCGTGGGGCGACCGGGGCACCGAACAGGTACACCAGCGTCACCAGCGCCGCGAGCGCCCAATAGGCGATCGGGTTGGCGGCGACGGGCCGCATCCAGCGGCGCACCGTGGTGGCGGCGCGGCTCGGACCGATCAGCAGCGCGTAGGCGAAGATCAGTAGCCCGACGACAACGATCGTCCACGCGATCTCGTCGAGCAGATCGGTGGCGATCAATCCGACGGCGCGCACGGCGTTGCTCACCGTGGGCTGGTTCGACACCTGATCGACGGCGTAGTTCACGGCAAAGGTGCGGAGGAGCACCACCACGATGCCGGCGGCGATGATCGCGATGCCGACGCCCCGGAGTGCTTGCCGGCGCCAGTCGCGCGCCAGCCACACCGCCGCCACGTAGAGGCCGACGACCACCACGAACAAGATCACGCTCGTCAACTCGATGATCCGCACCGCGTTCTGGATCTGGTCGATGGCGTCGGTTTCGAACAGCACGAGCTGACCCGCATCGTCGGGCAACCGATCCCCCAGGCGTTCCTCGAGCCCCAAATCGATCCCGAGCATGCGCACGAACTCGCCGAGATCGAGCACGACCTCGCCGTTCTCCGATTGGATCACGCCGTCGCCGCGGGCCACCGCAACGAACGCCGAGTGGGCCGTCTCGTTCACCTGGCTCCACAGTCCCGCAGCAGCGTCGCTGGCCAGCACCCGGTCGATCGCCTGCGGTGCCGCGGCGCGAATCGCCGGTGCGACGAAACCCCCGAGACCGACCAGCGCGTCGGGGAGCTGGCTGTCGATCTGATCGCCGATGTCGATGCTCTCGAACAACTCGTCGGCAATGTATTGCGACAGCGCCGCGCGAATGTCGTCGTTCTCCAACAGCTCGTCGCTGATCTCGACCCAGTTGTCGGTCTCCAAGACTTGCTGCTCGATCCACGCGTTGAGCGAGCTGAAGATGCCGATCACGGTGGCCAGCACGATCATCGCCCACACCACCCATCGGGGTGCGCCGCAACGGCCAGGCGACTCGTTCTCGGGGCTGGCTTCGTCGACGCGCGCGACGTCAGCGGTGTCGTCGGTCATGTCGGTGCGTCCTTTCGCGCCCCATGGCGCACTCGGCTAGGTGCCGAGGATCTTCGCTTTGGCCGCCGCGAACTCTTCGTCGGTGAGGATGCCGTTCGCCTTCAGCTGACCGAGCTTCTCGAGCTCGGCCATCATGTCGTCGACGCCGCCGGCCGGCGCTTGCTGCGGCTGCTGCTGGGCCTTCATCGCATCCATCTGCGCCTGCATGTCGGCCAGCTGCTGCTGCGACTCGACGGCCGCTTGTTGTGCGGCTTGCTCGTCGGCTTTGGCCTGCGCTTTGCCCGCCTGGCGGCGTTGCGTGGCGCCGACCACGGTCGATGCGGTGCCGGCGACGACCGCCGTGCGGGCCATCGTGCCGAGCAGTCCGGGGCGTCCCATACGTCGTGGCATGTGCGTGTCTCCTTGTTACGCCGATCAGGATGTCGTTCGGATCAGGGTTGGGTCTCGTCGAGTTCGGCCAGCAGCTCTTCGACCACCAGCCCGGGAACGCGGAAGTTGTTGGCCAAGACCCCGCCCGAGTCGACGATCTCGTTGCGCAGGGTCTTCGACCAGGTGTGTTCGAACACCAGCATCAGTGCCGAACTGTCGGGTTCGAGCCCCTCGGCCAGTTCGAGCACGTCGTCGTCGGAGATCAGCGATTCGATCTGGTTCATCAGCTCGGTCAACTTGGCAGCGTCGGGATTGGCCCCGGCTTCTTCGAATTCGACGAACGAGACGGTGCCGTCGGCCTCCTTGGTGATCAACAAACCGTCGACCACCGTGATCGTGCCGGCTTCGATCAACCGCTCGAGTTCGGGGAGGATCCTCCCGTTGAACTGGTTGCCGGGAAAGGCGATCACCAGGACTTCGATGGGGCCGAGGGCCATGTGCTGTCTCCCACTGCGATCGGGGTCGATACCGCCTCGAGCGAACCGCCCGGGCCGCACGGCACCCTACCGCGAGCACGACGGCGCAACGTGGTGTGGTCGATGGGTTGCGGCAGGATCCTTGTGGATTGAGTTGGGCGACCCCATACTTGATCGCCGCAAACGGCCGCATCGCGGTCTCCGCCATAACGATGGCCGTCTCGACGGCTACTGAGAGCGGCCGCTCGGCGGCCGCTGAGAAAGGGAGCGAAATGCTCGCAGCTGAATTCGGATCCGGTCAGGTCCTCTGGTCCCTGCTCTGGTTCTTCCTGTTCTTCATCTGGATCATGCTGATCTTCACCATCTTCGGCGACATCATCCGCAGCCACGATCTGTCGGGCTGGGGCAAGGCGCTGTGGTCGATCGGCATCATCATCTTGCCGTTCATCGGCATCTTCCTGTATCTGATCGTCCGCGGTGGCGGCATGGCCGAGCGCAACCTGGCCGCGGCCAAGCAGCAGCAGGAGCAGATGGACACCTACATCCGCGACGTCGCCGGCGGCAGCGGCGGGAGCAGCAACGCCGACGAGCTGGAGAAGCTCGCCAATCTGCATGCCAGCGGGAAGCTCGACGACGCCGAGTACGCCGCGGCGAAGGCCAAGATCATCAACGCCTGATCAACCCAGCCTGATCAGCCGAGTCTGATCATCAACAGCCTGATCGGCCGGTGCTGCACGCTGCGGCACCGGCCGATTGCTGTGCGGCTGCCGATTCCGCATGACCTGTTCACGCACCTTGGTCCTGCGCAGGCGCTATTCGGCGTGGCTCGACACCAACACCGGGCACGGCGAGTTGCGCACCACGTGGTCGGACACCGAGCCGAGCACCGCGCGGCGAAACCCGCCATGGCCGCTCGTGCCCAACACGATCACATCGGCGGGCAAGAACGTGGCCAGGCTCACGATTTCGTGCCCGGCGTCGCCCACGCGCACCTCGGTTTCGATCTTCCCGTCGCCGCCGGTTTCCAGCGAGCCCTGCAGTTCGAGATCGGCAACCAGCTCCTCGAGCATGGTTGCGGCCTCCTGTTTCTGGATGTCGATCAGGTTCTGTCGCTCGTCGAGCGACATCACCCCGGCGGCCATCCCAGTCCCCGTGACCAGCGACGGGTCGACGCCGGGAATCACCGTCACCAGCACCACCCGCTCGGCGGGCACGAGCAACGTGCGCGCCCGATCGATGGCCTCGCGCGCCAAGGCCGAGCCATCGGTGCAGAACAACACGGTCGTCATGCCGAAATTGTCGCGAAATCAGGCGCCGCGCGCCGGAAATCCCCGGGATTTCGGGAGTGCGCTCGGAGCTTCAACGGTCGGGCGGGCTGCAGGCTCTAGGTTGGCGGGCCGTGGCTGACCCGGATTGCGAACGGCGCGACGGCGGCTGGCTCGAACAAGACGTCAACGCGTGGACCTCGGCCGGATACGTGGCGATCGGCGCGGTGCTGTTGATCGAGGTCATGCGCCGTCGGCTGCCACCCAGCGTGTATGCGCTCGCCGGATTGGCGATCGCCGAGGGCGTGGGGAGCATCGCCTTCCACGGCGAGCCCAACGACGCCTCGCAGCTCCTGCACGACGGACCCCTCGTGGCGCTCGTCGGCTACCTCGCGGGTTGGCATGCGGGTCGGCTGTGGGGCACCGCCGAGCGCGGTGCGCTGACCGGCGCCGCGCTCGGCCTCGTCTGGGGTGTCGTCGCCTGGGCGCTGTGGGCCGATGGCATCAATGTCGGCGTCGGCGTGGCCGCCGCGGTCACGATCGGCGCCTCGCTCGTCGCGTGGCGCCGGAAGATGCCCACGGTGTGGCACTGGCCGGTGCTGCTGTTCGGCGTGATCGCCCTCGCCACCTGGGGATTGGGACACGAGTCGAGCCCTCTGTGCGACCCGGACTCCGGTCTGCAATGGCACGGCGTGTGGCACGTGTTGACCGCGGTGTTCCTTCTCGTGTGGGTCGACGCGGCCTACGGCGCCGACGATCCCGCCGCGGCGCCGCGCCTGTTCCGCCGGGGTACCGATCGCACGCTCGGGTTGCTGACGATCGTGCTCGTGCGCACGTTCCATCGCTCGGTCGACGTGGCTTGGCGCGAACGGATGCCCCGCGATCGGCCGGTGCTGGTGGTGGCCAACCACGGCAACGGGTTCGTCGACCCGATCGTGGTGGCCAGCGTGCTCGGACGGCTCCCCCGGTTCATCGCCAAGGCCGCGCTGTGGAAGGTGGTGTTCGCCCGCCCGTTCCTCGCGCTGGCCGGCGTGCTCCCGGTGTATCGATCGTCTGACGGCGATCGGTCGAGCAACAACCGGTCGGTGTTCGCCGCGTGCCATCGCGAGTTCGACGTCGGCGCCACCGTGGCGATCTTCCCCGAGGGCACCACCGGCGACCGCGCAGGCCTCGACCGCGTCAAGTCCGGCGCGGCACGCATCGCCCTCGGCGGCGTGCCGACTGCACCCGATTTGGTGATCGTGCCGATCGGGCTGGCCTTCGAGAACCGTGTGGAGACGCGCAGCCGCGCCGTGGTGATCTTCGGCGAACCGATCGAGGTCGCCGCGCTCCCTGGTGCGCCGACCGAGGAAGTCGTCGAACCCGATCGGGATGCGGTCAACCACCTCACCGCCACGATCACCGATGCGCTCGAAGCCGTGTCGCCGTCGTTCGCCACGGTCGAGGAGCGCGAGATCCTGCGCGCCGCAGCGGCCGTCGAACTCGACGAGTCGGCCGGGCCGGCCGGGCCGAAGTTCGGCGAGGTCGAGGTGCTGGCGCGCGAGTTGGCCAGGCGGCCCGACCCGGTGCGCACGCGCATCGTCGACGCGTACCGGCGGTACGCCACCCGGCTCCAGCTGATCGGCATCGGCGAGGCCGAGGTCCGCCGCAACCGACCGTCGATGGCGCGCATCGTGTTGTCGCTGATCGGTGCGTTCTTCGGCGGCACGCTGTTAGCCCTTGCCACCCTGTGGTTCGTGCCGGCGATCGCCCTCACGGTGGCAATCACCGCAACCGTGAAGTCCACCGCCACCAAAGGCACCGTGCGCCTGCTGGTCGGGTTGGTCACCGGACTGCTGACGGTGGTGATCGCGGGCGTGGTGCTGGCCGACGGGTGGGGTGCGGTGCTCGCCGGGCTGCTGGTCGGTGTGGGCGGCGTGCTCGCCCTGGTGATCTGGCCGCCGCTGATTCGGGTGGCCTTGACGTTCGTCGGGTGGCTGCGCACCCGCGATCGTGCCGGGCCGTTGGCAGCGGTGTTCTCCGAACGTGCCGAGGTCATCGAGACCGTGCGCGCCGCGCTCGGCACCGAGCCGGTTGCGGACACCGCGGTGTCGACCACCTAGGTTGATGCGCTCGTGACGACGCCACCTGCTGACGAGCCGACGTCGGCCGCAGCGCGGTACCGCCACCCGTATCCCTCGCCGGATCTCGCCGACCGGTACCCCTTCGTTGAGCTCGACCCCGCGCACGTTGCCGCATCCGACATGCGACAACGCGGCGAAGACTTCCTGGCGTTGATGACCCGGCGGCGCAGCGTGCGCATGTTCGCCGACCACCCGGTGTCGCGAACCCTGATCGAGCTCGCCGTTGCGGCCGCGTCGACCGCGCCGTCGGGGGCGCACAAGCAGCCGTGGTGCTTCGTCGCCGTGTCCGATCCCGCAACCAAGGCAAAGATCCGTGAGGCGGCCGAGGAAGAGGAACGGGTCAACTACCTCGACAACCGCATGAACGACGAGTGGCAGGAGGCGCTGGCGCCGCTGGGCACCGATCATCACAAGGAGTTCTTGGAGGTCGCCCCGTGGGTCGTGGTGCTCTTCGAGCAGCGCTACGAGTTGCGGCCCGACGGTGAGCGGCGCAAGAACTACTACGTGAAGGAGAGTGTCGGTATCGCCGCAGGGATGTTCGTCACGGCGCTGCACACGATGGGCCTGGCGACGCTGCCGCACACCCCGTCGCCGATGGCCTTCCTTGCACACGTGCTCGGCCGGCCCGACAACGAGCGGGCGTTTGCCATGTTCCCGGTCGGCTACCCGTTGCCGGGCGTGCGCGTACCCGACCTGCGGCGCAAGGCGCTCGACGACGTGCTGGTGGTTGTCGATTCGAGTCACGATGAGTGACGACCAGCCGGCCGACGTCGCCGCCGAACCGAGCGAGGCGCTCACCGAGATCGTGACCGAGCCGGTGTCGCGGGCGCGTCAAACGCGGCGGATCGTGCTGCGCGTGTTGTTCACGGTGCTCACGCTGGCGGCCTCGTTCGCGCTGTTGGCGTTCGTCTTCGACGATCTCGACTGGAACGGCGTGGTCGACGCGCTGCGATCGCTACAAGACGCGGAGATCCTGGCTCTGATCAGCATGTGGGTGTTGTGGATCGGCGCGCAGGGGCTCCTGACGGCGTCGCTGGTTCCCAAGCTGCCCGTACGGCGCGGCGTTGTCGCGTACCTCGGGCCAGCGGGCGTGACCTCGATCATCCCTGGCCCGAGCGACCTGCCCGTGCGCTATCAGATGTTCACGTCGTGGGGGCGCACCCCCACCGAGGCGACGTTGGCGGTGGCTGCGGGCGGGGTGTTCAGCATCGGGATCAAGCTGGTGCTGCCGGTGATCGCCGCCATCGGCCTGGTGATCTCGGGTGCACCGATCGACGGCACGTTGCGCACCGTCGTGATGATCGCCCTCGTGGTCGGCGTCGGTCTGGCGATCGTGGCCGTCGTGCTCAGCCGCGAGTCGTTCACCGCCAAGGCCGGCACGATCCTGTCGCCCGTGTGGGGCTTCGTGTTGCGCCTGCTACGGAAACCCGATCCGCCGGATCTCGCCGAGCGGCTGGTCGCCGCTCGCACCAACGCCGTCGAGATCTTGCGCGATCGCTGGCCGATCGCCACGTGGGCTACGTTCCTCACCTCGTTGACCCGCTTCGCGTTGTTGCTGATGGCCTTGCGATTCACCGGGTTGTCCGACGCCGACCTCGCCTGGCCGCAGATCTTCGTGGCCTTCGCCCTGGTACAGGGCCTCACCGTGGTGCCGATCACCGCTGGCGACGCTGGCGTCACCGAGGTGGCCTACATCGGTCTGCTCACCGCCGCCGCCGGTTCGCAGTTCGTCAACGAGATCACCGCGGGGATCCTGCTGTTCCGACTGTTGACGTGGATCCTGATCGTGCCGATCGGCTTCGCCACCATCGGCGTGTGGCGCTACGGCCTCCGCCGCCGCGTGTAACCCGCTACAGGTGACGGTTGCGCTCGAGCCAGCGGAAGGCGAAGAAGCCCCACACGGGCGGCAGGTAGAACGACGCCACGCGATAGAGGATCACTGCGGCGAACGCGGCCTCTTCGCCCATCCCCGCCGACGTCAGCCCCAGGATCAGGCCGCCCTCGGTCACCCCGATCCCACCGGGAATCGGCAGCAGTCCAGCGAGAAGCGCCACCGTCATGTTGGTGAACAGCACCGTGGTGTACGACACGTCGCCGTTGAACGCCCGCACCATCGCGGTGAGGGCGAGCGCGAAGACGAGCTCGGCCATCAGGTTGCCGCCGAAGATCATCGCCAGGCGACGCGGCGAGCGCAGGCCCTTGAGCACGTCGGCGCCGTCGCGCACCGCGCGTTTGACCCACTCGACGATTCGCCGCCGGGTGCGCGGAATCAGGAACACGGCGACCAGCCCGATTAGGCCGGCGACGACGAACAGGGCCAGCAGCGACACCCCGCCGCTGTCGTCGCCGCTCGACGAGCTGAGATTGATCGTGGCCGGCGTGAGGATGAGCAGCGAGATGAGCAACGTCGCCTGCACGATGAAGCCGGCAAACCCGTCGACCGCACCCGTCGCCACCGCCCCACCGGGCGGCACGCCGTGGCGCTGGAAGAATCGAATGTTCACGGCGATGCGCGCCGCCGAGCTGGGGATCGCCAGGTTGATGTACGAAACCGCCAGCTGGAGTGCGTAGACCGGCCCGAGCGGGAGCGGCACCGGTGATGCACCGAGGGTGGCGACCGCCTGGAACAACCGCGGGATCTGGGCCAGCACAGCGGCAGTAGCGACGAGCCACCACATCGCAGTGGAGAACTCGTCGCCCAAACCTTCCGTATCGATCCCGCTCGCTGCGCTGACCAACGCGGCGAGGGCCACCAGCGGCAGCAGCACGCTGATCACCGAGCCGATCGTGAACCGGCGCAACGGCACCAGTTCCGGAGGGGCCTCACCCACAGCGTCAGCAGTCACCGCCCGCAACTCGTCGAGGTCGATCTTCTCCTCGCGCACGCGGCGGCGCTGGGCCGGAGTGAGCGACGACGGCTGGAGGTACGGCAACATGCCCACCACGTCGTCGCTCTCGCGGGCCGCGACCAGCGATTCGGCCGCTCGCTCGATGCTCGTCCGCAGGGCAATCGTCACGAGGGCCTGCGCCACGTCGGTGGCCTCGCGATCGGCCGAAGAGTTCACCGTGGCGCTGCGGAAGTTCTCCAACCCCAGCCGCCCGTCGCGGCTCAACAAGTGCTCGTCGTCGACCTGCCCGTGGGCGATGCCTTCGCCGTGCAAGTCGCCGAGCAGCGCCCACAAGGCGTCGGCGATGTCGTCGTCGGCGCTCGGCACGTCGGCACCGGAATCGACGTCGCGCAACGGGTCGTCGGGCGGATCGTCACCGCCCTCGTCGAGTTCGATCGCGGTGCGCTCCAACACGAGGACCGCATCATCGGAGCGCGTCGAGCCGGCGGTGACGACGTGGTCGGTCACGATGCCAGCACGTTCGGCGAGCAGCGTGATGAAGGCCTCGTGCTCCACCTGTCGACTGCGGGCGAAGCCCACCGGCGAGCCGGCGTTGCGGTACCACACTCGACGCCACACGGTGGCGACGATCGCCGCGTCGTAGGCGTCGCGGCCGTAGAGCTTGATCAGCAGACGGCGTCCGTCGGCGCTGTCGGCGAACACGGCGAAGTTGCCCGCCTGTTGTCGGGCTGCCGCCCCGAGGGCCACCACCGGCACGCCGAGATCGTCCAGTGCCGCGGCGACGTCGCCCAGGTTCGGGCGGCCGGCGCTCGATCCGACGATCAAGTGCACGAGCGCCGCGGCTGCCGCGCCGACGAGCAGCCCGCCGAGCGCACCGACCGCGGTGGTGTTGATCAACAAGAGCGCACCAACGGCGGCACCACCGAGCACCCACCGCCCGACGCGGCGCATCGGCTTCACCATGTGCGGCGACACCGTGATGATCACCGCACCCGGCACGGCGAGGCGGAACGCCGGGAACGCGGCGAAGATCTCGCCTTCGGTGAGCGACTTGCGGGTGACGTCGCCGATCTGTGGCCAGCTGCCGTTGGTGATGCGCCACAACACGAGCCAGATCACGCCGCCGACGACCACGGCGAGCAGCAGGTCGCGCAGGATCGCCCACCGCCGGGCCGCGATCGTGGCGATCACCACGATCACCGACAGCACCCCGGGTAGCTCGATGAGCACGTCCCACAGGCCGTTCAACAGTCCCGGGAGGTCGGTGACGAAGTCGGTGAACGCCTGACCGAACCCAGGCTGGGGCTCGGCACTGAAGGCGAGCAGCACCAACCCGACGCTGGTCGCGGCGAGCAGGAGCACATCGGTGGCCCGCCGCGATCGGGGCTGATCGCGGGCGTCGACGAACAGCCGTATCCGTCCCCCCGTCGACAGCGGCAAATGGGTTCGGATCACGCCCGTTGCGGCACTCACCCCCATCGCCGGGATTGTGTCAGAGCACGTCGACAGCGCCGGGGATCCGCACGCCACGAACACCGTACGCCGCGCACGCAACGTGCCAGAGTGGCGCCATGAACGACGTCGTTGCCGGCATCCTCGCCGTGCTCACCGGCCTGGTGTTCTGCTACCGCGGCTACCTGGCGATGCGCATCGTGATTCCGATCTGGGGCGCGTTCGCCGGGTTCGCGCTGGGCGCAGGGCTCGCCGGTGGCGACGCGGGGTTCCTCGGGAACGCGCTGAGCTGGATCGTCGGGATCGGGCTGGCGTTGCTGTTCGGCCTGATCGCCTACCTGTACTACGAGGTGGCGGTGATCCTCGGCATGATGGCGATCGGGTTCGTACTCGGGACGTCGCTGATGGTGGCCATCGGGGTGACCTGGTCGTGGGCGATCACCCTGGTGGGCGTGATCCTGGCGATCGCCTTGGCCATCGTCGGCGTGATCGGTGATCTGCCGATGGTGCTGCTCACGGTGCTCACCGGGCTGGCGGGCGCGAGCACGGTGGTGCTCGGGCTGATGTTGTTGTTCAACGTGATCGACACCGGTGATCTGAACACCGCCGCGACCACCGAGGCACTCGACGACGACTGGTGGTGGTACGTGATCTACCTGGCGCTGGCCCTATCGGGGATGGTCGCCCAGTTCGCCGACACCGAACGTCGCCGCGAGACCCTGCGCGCCGCCTGGCGCAACTCCCCCACCGTGTAACCGCCCCGCCATAGAACCCCCACGGAAACACCGGGGATTTCCGGCGCCACGCGCCGGACTCCGCGAACAGTTCGGGGGTGCTCAGCAGATCGGGCGCACGTACGGATACGGGTTGACCGCTGCGCCACCGCCGGGGTGGATCTCGAAGTGCAGGTGCGGCACGTTGGCGTTGCCGGTCGAGCCGACGTAGCCGATCGTTTCGCCAGCCGACACGCCGCGGCCGGAGCCCGCATAGCTGCTGAGGTGGGCGTAGAAGTAGCGGTTGCCCGAGTTGCCGTGGACGTACGCCGACAGCCCGCCGAGCGGCGTGGAACGGAACGACACCGTGCCGCTCTCCACCGCAACGAGCGGTGTGCCGGTGGGCGACATCATGTCGACCCCCTTGTGCGTGCGGCCACCAGATCGCGGGGCGCCCCACGTGTCGGAGAATGCCCGCGGACCCTGCACCGGGCACACCAAACCGTTGCCCGACGGTGCCGGCGCAGGTGGTGGCGGCGGCGGGGCGGGAGCAGGATCAGGAGCAGGCGCCGGAGCTGGGTCTGAAGCGGGGGCCGGTGCTGAATCGCCACCGGATGACCCGCCTGATGAGCCGCCACCATCGCCGGACGCGTCGTTCGATCCGCCCGAGTTGGAGGATCCGCCACCCGACGACGAGCCGGCAGTCGAGCCGGAGTTCGACCCGCCACTCGACCCGGAGTTCGCGTTGGCGCTGGCCTGCGCGGCGGCGGCAGCGGCGGCGGCCTCCGCCTGCTCTTGAGCGAGGCGCGCCTGACGCTGCCGCTCGAGCTCGCGCTGTACGGCAACGTCGCGCAAGCGCTGTTCTTCGATCTCTTGCAGGCGCACGATTTCGGCCTCGGCGGTGGCCTTCAGCTGTTCGTACGTGTCGCGGGCGTCTTCGGTTTGGCTGACCGTGCGTTCGAGCTCGCGCTGGCGGTCCTCGACCTCGTCCATCGTGTTGGCGAAGTCGTCGAGCTCGACCGATGCGCTGCCGCGCGCGACGCTGGCGTACACGTCGGCGGTGAGTACGTCGCTGGTTGCGTCGAAGTCGACGAGGAGGGGGTTCGCCGTGGTTCCGGCACCGACGAACGTGCGCAGTGCGCTGGTGGCCAGCGTCGACCGCATTTCGGCCGCCTCTTCCTCGACCTCGGCGAGCCGGTCTTCTGCCTTGCCGATCTCGACCGACAGCTGGTCGAGTTCGGACTCGGCGTCGAACATCGCCTGCGCCGCCTCGTTGGCTCGATCGCGAGCGGCCTGGATTTCCGCAGCAGCGCGCTCGGCGTCGGCGTCTTGTGCGCCCACCGAACCGGGCACCACGAGCGACATCGTCACCGCGAACGCGGCACCGATCCCGACGACGGCGCGCGGCGCTCCACCCGGAAACATCGCCGAGAGACTAGTGGATTGTTTCAGTTTTATGACGAACCCGCGCGAAACCGTGACGAAACTCCCGCGGCACCGGCGCCAGCCAGCGCGTCGCCTCGCTGCTCAACGAACGGCGTCGGCCAGTTCGCTGATCGAACGCGCCGCGCCGCGACCGGCGATCCGCCCGAAGTCGGATCGTCCAAGTGCTGCCCGGGTGTCGCGCTCCACGTCGTCGGCCACATCGCGCACCGCCATCGACGGCCCCTGCGCCGTCCGCTCGAGCAGATCCAGGTACCAGCCGAGCAACTCGGCCGCCACCTCGGGCTGGTCGAGTTCGAGGCTTCGTCCGGCGAGCATGGGCAGGGCAGTGCGCAACACGAACACGTCGAAGTGGTGCCGGGAGTGGCCGACCGCCTCGGCTGCCGCTGCTTTCATCGCCGCACCGTCGCCGCTGCGCCACGCGACCACCGCAACCGCCACCGCCGACTGCGCCTGGCTGAGCGGATCGGCCATTCGCACTGCGGTCTGGCGACTGCGTTCGGCCCAGCGCCACGCCCGGTCGAGTTCGCCGCGGCCGGCGGCGAGCATCGCGCCGAAGCGCAGCGACTGTGCGTGATTGAACTCGTCGCCCGCCTCCTCGGCCAGCTCGCCCTGCTGGATGTAACACTCGCCCGCGACGTCGAGCCGCTTGGCGTACCACGCAGCGTTGCCGGCGGTGTGCAGCAGCAGCATCCGCTGCCGTGACCGGCCGCGCGCCACGGCGGCGGCTGCGGCGAGGTGATCCGCCGCCGCTGTGTAGTCGTGTTGACTGAACGCTCGGCAGCCACGCACGGTGTCGGCGAATCCGGCGAGCGGTACATCGTCGAGCTGTGACTCGATGCGATCGAGCAGGTCCGCCGTCGCTCGCCCGTCGCCCTGGTACCACGCCAGGAATCCGGCCTGGGCGGCCGCGGCACACACCACCACGGGCGGCGCATCGGCATGGCGGCGAAGGGCGTCGTCGAGGCGTTCGCGCCCTTCGCTGATGCGGCCCGTGCGCTGGAAGTGGGTACCGAGGAGGCCAGCCAAGAGCAACTCTCGAGCATCGTCGCCATCGCCACCGTCGGCGAACGACGCAAGAGCCGGGAGCAGCTCGTGTTCGAGGTCGACGAGTTCGGGTGGGTCGGTGATCGGGGCATCGGCGCCAACGGTCTCTCCCGGTGAGCGGCGCCGGGCCATCGGTTGGCTGCTTGCGACGAGATCGCGCTGGGCAGCATCGAGCACGAGGTGGGCGACTGCCGTGCGGGCGCGCGACACGGCGTCGGCATCGGCGTGCTCGAGCGAGTCGGTGACCGAGTCGGGCAGCCGGAACCGGGCAGGCACGCCGTCGAGCCGGGCGACGAGCGATCGCTCGACGAGATCTCCTACGAACCGGACCGTCGATGCGCCGTCCTCGTCGTCGAGGATCGCCCGGGCGGCGCCGAGGGTGAACGGACCGGCAAAGCCGGCCAGGCGGCTGAGCGCCGTGGCCGTGTCGGCGGGGAGTAGCCCAATGCTCCAGTCGGCGGCGGCCCGAACGGAGCGGTGACGGTCGTCGGCTGCGGCCGCCAACAACAGGTCGGGATCGTTGCGCATGCCGCGGAGCAGCTCGACTGCGCCCAATGCCGCCAGCCGCGAGGCCGCCAGTTGCAACCCGAGCGGCAGGTAGTTGAGTTGGTGGGCGATTTCTGCGAGTGCATCGACGGGCTCGTCTCGGTCGAGCGAGCGGCTGAGCAACTCGATGGCCGCATCGGGCGCCAGCCCGCCGAGCCGCACCACGTGCACGTCGCGGCCGCCAGTTGCGACCTGTGAGGTCAGCAACACGCGGAGCCCAGGCACGCCCACGAGCGCTTCGACTGCCCCGGTCACGCCCTCGGGGTCGAGTTCGCACGTCTCGATCACCAGCAGGGTCGGCCTTTGACCGAGTGCGTCGGAGACGGTGGCCGACAGCGGGGCGAGCGGATGCTCGACCACTTGTCGCTCTGCTGCGATCGCGCGTAACGGGTCGCGTCCGCGGTGCCGGGCGAGGTCGACGTGGACGACGGCGGCGTCGAAGCGCTTCTGGAACCGACGGGCAGCGGTCACCGCCAGCGCGGTCTTTCCTGCGCCGCCAGGCCCGACGACCGCCACGCAGCGGTGGGCGGTGAGCAGCTCGTCGAGCGCATCGAGTTCGTCGTTGCGGCCGACCAGTCGGCGCGCCGCCGGGAGGCCATCGCCGCGTGCGGCGACCGGCGTCGCCGCCACCGCGGTGGCGTCGCGTCGCAGCAGCGCCGGGTCTTGGTCGAGGATCGCCCGTTCGAGCAACTGCAGCTCCCGCCCGGGGTCGAGTCCCAGGTCGTCGTGCAGTGCCCGCCGGATGCGCGAGTACTCGGCAAGTGCGTCGCGCTGTTCGCCGCTGCGGTAGAGGGCCAACATCATCTGGCCCGCGAGCCGCTCGCGGTACGGGTAGTCGGCGACTGCCGAGCGGAGCAGCGCCAGCACGTCGTGTTCGGCGCCGGCATCGAGAGCGAACCCAACCCGGGCCTCGATCGCGGTAGCCCGTTGGTCACGCCATCCGGCAACCGCAGCAAGCGCCCAAGGTTCGTCGGCGAACTCCGCCAGTGGTGGCTCGGCCCAGAGGTCGAGTGCTCCATCGAGCAACGCCGTGGCCGCGGCGCGGTCGCTGTTGTGGATGCGTGCCGCCTCGTCGACATCGGCCACGAAGCGGGCCACATCCAGTTGTTCCCCGCCGAGCGCCAGCCGGTATCCCCCGCCCTCGTGGCTGATGAAACTGCCCGCACTGTGCCGCGGTCGATCGGGCTCGAGCAGGTCGCGCAGGCCGGACAGGTAGGTCTGCACGGCGGTACGTGCGCTCGGTGGCGCGCCGTCGCCCCATATCGCCTCGGTGATCGCATCGTCGGGGACCACGTCGCCGAGCCGCGACACCAGCAGCGCCAGGATCAGCCGTTGGCGCCGCCCACCAACGGGCTGCCGCGGACCGTCGCCCGTGGCGACGTCGATCGCTCCGAACGCCCTGACCAGCACCAACGCGACAGTATCGACCGCAGATCGGGCGCGCTTGAGCCTGCGCTGAGTGAGTCTTGAGTCCGACCCCTCACGGTGTGGTCGAGGAGGTCCGACGATGGCAAACGACCGAACGATCAGGGACGTGCAGGCGGCACAGAAACCCGAGCCCAAGGCTGAAGCGAAACCGGAACCACAGCCCGCCGCCAAGGCGGAGTCGAAGCCGGAACCCACACCAGAGCCGGCACCCGAGGCCAAGTCGGCACCACCGGCCGAGGCCGCACCGGAACCTCAAGCCGAGGTGAGATCGGAATCCCAGCCCGAGCCGGCGCGGGACTTCACGCCGCGGCCTGAGTACGAACGCTCGGTCGAGGTCGACGAGCGCGGCAACGTCGCCGTCGACGAGTCGATCGGGTACCAGCAGGGCGCCGCCGAGCAAGAGGTGTATCAGCGCATCGCACACGGCCCCGACGGGGCCGGCGCCGCGGTGGGCGGCCGCGCGTCGATCGCCGACCACGTGATGAGCCGCACCGAGGCGGGCATCACCGTCAACGACGGGGGCACCACGGTCTATGGCGAGCATGCCACGCCCGGCCATACCGTGCGCGCCGAAGCGGGGGTCGACATCGACGACGACGGTGCCACGATCGCCGCCCGCCAGAGCGTGATCCACGGCAAGGACACCACGGTGAGCGCGGTCGAGGCCGATGCACATGCCGACACCGACATGCGCAACGGCGACATCGGTGTGCGCGCCGGCGTGCGCGACGAGAACGCGCTGGGCCAGCACACGAACTATGTCGAGGGCGAGGCCCGCTACGAACAGCACGACGACGGCTCGGCGACCACCACTGTTGGCGCCGAGGGTCGAGCCGTCACGGGCGACCAGCACATCGAGGCACACGCCCGCCACGAAACGGCCACCGATGCCGACGGCGCCACCGACGCGTCGACCAGCGTCGGCGCCGACGTGCGGTTGGGAGACACGGGCGTGGACGGCCGGTACGACCGCGACACCACGACCGACGCCGACGGTGAGGTCACCAGCGACACGACCACCGTCGGGGGCGACGTCGATGCCGGCGCCCACGAGTACTCGGCCGAACGCACCACCACCTACGAGCGCACCGACGACACCGAGACCACGGGGAACCGGATCGACGTCGGCTACCAGGACGATGCGGGGGGCTCGGCTGGGATCGGTTTCGAGCACACCGAGCGGCTGACCGAAACCGACGAGCGCGACGAGCCGGACACGCTCGACGAGCTGATCGGGATGGCCGCCGGCCACGGCGGTGCGGTGCCGACCGACCACGACACGACCACCACGGTCGAGGGACATGTGGGCGACGCCGATGCCAGCGTGACCTTCAATGAGGGACGCGACTTCGACGGCGAGCGTGGCGAGGGTTGGACCGGCGCGGGACTCGGCGCCGACTACACCGACCGTGAGTGGTCGAGCACCGATGCCACGGTCGGCGAGACCGAGGTGGGGTATTACCAGCGGAGCGAGGAGACCCTCGATCGCAACCCGCTCGACGGCGACCTCGAGAACTCGTCGTCGACCGAGCGCGGCGTGTACGTCGACGACTTCGAGGCGTCGTATCGCAACGCCGACTACGCACGCACCGACATCGACCCCACCGATGGCGACCTGTCGCACGAGACCGGCGGCTATCAGGGCGTGACCGTGGGCGGCACCGAGGTGTCGCGCAGCACCGATGCACGCACCGACGTCGACCTCGACGCGTCCGACGGCGAGGTCGGTGCGTCACAGTCGAACCAGTCGAACCTCACCGTGGGCGACTTCAGGGTCGATCAGGCGGGTTCCGGTTCGATGCGCGCCGGCCCGGGCGGTGCGAGCGCCGAGTCGAGCGGCGAGGTCTCGGCATCCGGCATTGGGTCGACCTCGACCGATGCGTCAGCCGAGGTCGACATGGACGCCAGCGATGGCGACACGGGCGCCTCGATGCGTGTCGACCACGACAGCGACATGTTGGGCATGGAGGTCGGTGGACACGCCGGCGGCTCCATGGGATGGACCGAGGAAGCTGGTCTCGCTGCGGACGCCGGGGCGGGCGTGGACGGTGTCGGCTCGGTCGAGGGTTCGGTCGATGCCGACGGCGTCGAGGCCGAAGGGTCGCTGCTCGGCGTGACGGTTGGTGCGTGGGTCGGCACCGACGGCGCCGGGGTCGGCGTCGACAACGACGGCGATGGCGAGTCGGACTCGGCAGGCGAGATCCTCGACGACGGGCTGGGCGCGATCGGCGACGCAGCCGAGGACGTCGGTGAGGCCGTGGGCGAGGCGGTGGAGGGCGTCGGTGACGCGATCGACGAGGGTCTCGACGGGCTCGGCGACGCTGCCGAGGACGTCGCCGACACCGTCAGCGGCTGGCTGCCGGGCAACGACGACGACGATGACTCGTCGACGCCCGGCGAGATGCTCGACGACTTCCTCGGAGGCTTCGGATGAGCGCCGACAACGACCGCGCAACGGCCGACGAGGCACCGACGGTGGAAGGCGAAGGGGCATCGCCGATGCCGACCGAACAACCGGCACCGCCCGAGCCCGCGCACCACGAACCACCAAGGGCCGAGTACGCCGATCGCTACGAAACACCCGCACAACACGACCCCCAACAACACGAACCGCCCAACTACGCCGATCGCTACGAACCACCCCGGGAACAACACGACCCCCAACAACACGAACCGCCCAACTACGCCGATCGCTACGAACCACCCGCACAACACGACCCCCAACAACACGAACCACCCAACTACGCCGATCGCTACGAACCACCCCGCGAACAACACGACCCACCCAACTACGCCGATCGCTACGAACCACCCCGGGAACAACACGACCCCCAACAACACGAACCACCCAACTACGCCGATCGCTACGAACCACCCGAGCAACACGGCTCCGACAGTGCGTGCGATGACGACGAACGCGACACGGTCGCCGAGCAGGCCGAACAGGTGGGTAGCGGGCGGTTCCCCGCCGAGGCGTCGGCCGAATACGGCGAGGACGACCCGCGCTACGAAACGGGTGCCGCCCCGTATGGCCACGCGGACGACGAAGTGGACACCCTCACCAAACCGAGTGGCACCAGCGAGGAGTCGGGCGTGAGCGCCGAGGCCCACCGCGAGGCACTCGGCCACGACGGCAGGGCCGAGGCCTACGAGGCGTCGTTCGGCATGCACGCCGAGACGTCGATGCGCGGCACCGGCTCGCGCTTCGAATACGAGAGCGATCTGGATGCGTCCGACGTATCGGCGAGCTCGTCGACCGAGGTCGCTCAGGAAGTGGACTTCTTGGGTGGAGGGCTCGAAATGGGTGGCGGCACGTCGATGGAGTACGACGCCGAGACCGCGATGCGCCACGAGGTCGAAGGACGGGTCGGCGACAACGCAGCCGAGGCCGCCGTCCACGACGAGGGTGCGCACGTCGAGGGCACTGCGCTGGGCACCACCTTCGGCGCGAGCATGGACGCTGACGGCGCCGGGATGCATGTCGGCGACGCCACGGCACACACACCTCCCGCCGAGGGTCTGATGAGCGAGGTCGCCCAGGCGGTCGGCGACGCGGTCGACGACGTGGGCGACGGGCTCGGCGCGGCGGCTGAGGGCATCGGCGACGCCATCGACGAGATGGGCGAGACCGTCAGTGGCTGGATGACCGGCGACGACGACAACGAGGACGACGACGATGACGACGATGGCGGCAGCGTGGTCGACATGATCGACGACTGGCTGGGGGGATTCGGATGACCTACAGCCTGGGCATCGACCTCGGTACCACCTACAGCGCGGCCGCGGTCGTCCGCAACGAGCGAGCATCGATCGTCGAATTGGGACGGCGCTCGGCATCGGTGCCGTCGGTCGTGTTCCTGCGCGACGACGAGAGCGTGATTGCCGGCGACGCCGCAGAACGTCGTGCGGCGACCGAGCCGCAGCGCGTCGCCCGTGAGTTCAAGCGACGACTCGGCGACACCACTCCCCTGCTGCTCGGCGGCACGCCGTACTCAGCCGAGGCGCTGACGGCGCGCTTGCTGGCATGGATCGTCGACCAGGTGGTGGAGCGCGAGGGCGGACCGCCTGTGTCGATCGCCATCACTCATCCGGCCAACTGGGGCCCTTACAAGACCGACTTGCTCCAACAGGCCGTCCGCCTGGCGGGCCTCGACCCCGACAAGGTCACGCTGATCACCGAGCCGGAAGCTGCGGTTCGTCACTACGCCAGCCAAGAGCGCGTCGAGCCCGGCTCGGTGGTGGCGGTGTACGACCTCGGTGGTGGCACGTTCGATGCCGCGCTGCTGCGCAAGACCGACTCCGGCTTCGAGTCGCTGGGCCGCCCGGAGGGCATCGAGCGGCTCGGTGGGATCGACTTCGACGCCGCGGTGTTGGGGCATGTGGTGCGCGCCCTCGACGGCACCGTCGAGGCGCTCGATCCGGACGAGCCCGGGGCCCGCGCCGCATTGGCCCGGCTGCGCCACGAGTGCGTGGATGCGAAAGAGGCGTTGTCGAGCGACACCGAAACGTCGATCCCGGTGTTGCTGCCCAACGTGCAGACCGAGGTGCGGCTCACGCGGGCTGAGTTCGAGTCGATGATCCGGCCATCACTCGCCGACTCACTCGATGCCTTGCGCCGGGCGCTGAGTTCGGCCGATACGTCGACCGACGACGTGTCGGCGGTGCTCTTGGTGGGCGGCTCGTCGCGCGTGCCGCTGGTGGCACAACTGGTGTCGAACGAGTTCGGCCGACCGGTAGCGATCGACGCCGACCCGAAGCACGCCGTTGCCCTCGGCGCGGCCCTGGTCGCTGCGGCGGCCCTCGACGAGTCCGCAAGCGAATCGAGCGCCAGCGCGGCGATCGCGGGAGCGGGCGCCGCGGCCGGAGTCGCTGCAGCGGGCAGTGGCGCGGCGGCAGCCGCCGACGTGCCCACCGAGGCGGCGCCGGTCGTCGATCCGGCCGCCACCACCGTGACCCCGGCGGCGGACGCGCCCACCACGCCGGTCGCGGCCGTGGCGTCGACGGCGCAGCCGAGTGTTGTGCCGCCGGCCGATCTCCACGCGGACGCACCGCCGGCTGCGCGGTCGCGGCTCCCGCTGGTGTTGGGGATCGCCGCTGCGGTGGTCGCCCTGGCGGTTACTGGAGTGATCGTGCTCTCGGGCTCGGGCGGTGGCGACTCGACCGAGGCCGGCGCCGCCACGGTGACCGAACCCGTCGGCGAGGCCGACACGGCCACTTCTGCGGCGCCCGTCACCACTCCCGACGACACGACGCCGGCACCAGCCGAGACCAGCGCAGCGACCGTTGCGCCCGTCGTGACCGACGCACCGGAGGCACCGGACGCCACGGTCGACGCGATCGACATCGCGGCGCTGCCCACCCCATGTCCAGCCGACCAGCCGTTCACCGCGTGCATCACTGCGATCGAGGTCGATGCGGCAGGCGGACTGGTCGCCACGTACGTCACCACTGGCTACGAACCGGAGCTGGAACCCGTCGGCGATCACATCCACTTCTTCTTCGACTCGGTGATCGCCGGGAACGAGGCCAATGCGGGCACGGCCGGCAACGTCGGCGAGTGGCGGGTGTGGGATGCGCCGAATCCGTTCACGGCTACCGGCGGCGAGCAGGGCCGCACCGGCTACACCATCGACGACGCACGGCTCTTCGGCGCCACTCAGTTGTGCTCGCTGGCTGCCGACGTGAACCACGCCGTGTACGAGGGCACCGGCAACTGCATCGCCATTCCCGGGTTGTGATGAGCGATCCACTCGTCGGCGCGCTTCAGTCGCTGCAGGCACTCGCCGAGGTGCACGATCGACCCGACCTGGCGATCGCCGCGGGCGGGGCGATGGGTCGACTGCGTGCCCCGGCGCTGCGCATCGTGGTGATGGGCGAGTACAAGAAGGGCAAGAGTTCGTTGGTCAACGCCTTGCTCGATGCGCCGGTGTGCGCGGTCGACGATGATGTCGCCACCGCGGCCCGGCTCGAGGTGGGTTTCGCCGAGCCGCCGGCGGGGCGTTGGTGGCGCCTCGAGTCGACGGCCGACGGCACCGAGCGAGTGGTCGACTCGACGATCGACATCGGCGATGCCGCGCATGTCAGCACCCTCGAGTACACGACGTTGGTACGCGCCGGACTGCCGCGGCGGTTGTTGCGGAGCGGGGTCGTCCTCATCGACACCCCCGGGGTCGGGGGGATCTCTTCGGCGTCGGCGGTCGTCACCGCGAGCACGCTCGCCGACGCCCACGTCGTGCTGTTCGTCAGCGATTGCAGTCAGGAGCTGACGGCGGCCGAGTTGGCCGCGCTGCGCGACGCGGTCGACCGTGGCCCTGCGGTGGTGTTGGTCGAGTCGAAGGCCGACATCACCCCGCATTGGCGGAGGATCGTCGACGCCGATCGTCAGCATCTGAGCCGGTGCGGGCTCGAGTTACCGGTCGTGGCCGTGTCGAGCGAGCTCCGTGAGTTGGCCTTGCGCGCCGAGGATCGCGACCTCAACCAGGAGTCGGGCGTGGCCGAACTGTTGGCCGTGATCAACGGCCGCTTCGTGGCCGAGCGCCGACAGTTGGCGCGCGAGTCGGCCCTGCGCACCGCTCGCCGTGTGTACTCCCTGCTGCACGAGCCGCTGCGTACCGAGCTCCAACTCCTCGAGGGGGCCGACGACACCGACGGTGCAACAGCGCTCGCGCAGGCCCGCGAGGACCTCGACGAGTTCAAGGCGCGCGCCAGTACGTGGCAGCAGCGATTGAACGACGGTTGGACCGACCTGGTGGCTGCGGTCGACCACGATCTACGCGACCGGTTTCGACGGCTCGCGCGCGACGCCGAGGAAGAACTCGACGACGTCGACCCCGACGAAACATGGGACGAGTTCGAACCCGAGCTGTATCGGCGGGTCGCCGAGGCGCTCGACCACAATCTGACATTGCTGCGCGATCGAGCCGACGATCTGGCTGTGCGCCTGGCCGAACAACTCGAGGCCGAGCTGCCGGGCGACGACGACGCGGGCGTGTTCGACGACACGTTCGCCACGGGCGACGAGTCGTGGGGCTCCGCCACGCGCAAGACCCCCGACCCGGTGTCGTCGGGGACGCGCGTCAATCAAGCCTTTCGTGCCGGCTACGGCGGGGCGATGCCGATCATGGTCATCGGCGGCATGGCGCTCGGGGTGCTCGGGATGGGCGCGATGGTGCTGCCCCTCGCTGGCGTGGCGGGTGTGGTCGCCAGCCGTCGAGCGATGCGCGACGAGCGCGATCGTCGACTCCAGCAGCGCCGCCAGCAGGCCAAAGTGGCTGTGAAGAAGTACACCGACGACGTGCTGCTCCGGGCGGGGAACGAACGCAAACAGCAACAGCGGCGCGTGCAGCGTGCGTTGCGCGACTACTTCATGGCGCGCGTGAAGGAGTTGGCCGGGAGCCACGGTGCGGCGATTCGCGCAGCCGAGGCGGCGGCGGCCGCTACCACCGACGAACGACGTCAGCGGCTGGCGGCCGCGCGCAACGAACTCAGGCGGGTGGAAGCCGTGGCCGTCAAGCTGCAACGCAACACGGCACTCCCCGATCCGAATCCGCAACCGGCTGCGCCCGCCGCTGCACAGGTGGCGTCGTGACCTGGGCGTTTCCCGATGCGCTGCCTTCGGTCGGGGGTAGCCCGGCGGAGGTCGTTCGGTGACGCTGCTCGACCAGACCCGCCACGTGCTGGCCTTGGCCGCCAAGCAGGCCTTCGATACCCCGCTCGCTGGTTCGATCGCCGAGGCGCGGGATCGGCTCGACGATCCGCTGCGCGTTGCGGTGGCCGGCCGCGTGAAGGCCGGCAAGTCGACCCTCGTCAATGCCATGGTCGGCGAGCTGATCGCACCGACCGACGCGCAGGAGTGCACCCGCGTGGTCACCTGGTATCGCGACGGCGTCACCTACCGGGTTGCCGGCGTCGCCGTCGACGGGTCGCGGGCGCCGTTGCGCTTCGACCGGGATGGCGGCGCGTTGCATGTGGAGCTGGGGACTGCGTCGCCCGACGAGCTGTCGTCGATCGAGGTCGAGTGGCCCAGCGCGCGCTTGCGCGAGATGACGATCGTCGACACGCCCGGCATCGACTCGATCACCGATGGCCTGTCGGCGCGCGCCGAACGCTTCTTGGTGGGTTCCAACGAGCGGCCGACGCCGACCGATGCGGTGCTCTATCTCCTGCGCCACGTACACAGCGCCGACATCGGGTTTCTCGAGTCGTTCCACGACGACGACATGGCGGCCGCCAATCCGGTGAACTCGATCGGCGTGCTGTCGAGGGCCGACGAAATCGGCGCCGCCCGGCCCGACGCGATGTCATCGGCCCAGCGCATCGCCCATCGCTGGGCTGGGGATCGTCGGCTGGCTCGACTGGTGCAGGCGGTGGTGCCAGTGGCCGGGCTGTTGGCCGAAGCGGCGAGCACGTTGCGCCAGGCAGAGTTCGAGGTGTTTGTTGCGTTGGCTCGCGCCGACCGCCAGTTGGTCGACGAACTGTTGGTGTCGGCTGATCGGTTCGCCAGGTCGTCGGCACCGGTCGGCGTGATCGATGCCGAGCGCGCCGCGGTGCTCGATCGGTTCGGATTGTTCGGATGCCGGGTGGCGCTCGCTGCTGTGAGGGGCGACCACCGACCACCGGTTGTCACGGCCGGCGGGCTCGCCGACTGTTTGCTGGCCGAGTCGGGGCTGCCCGCCCTGCGCGCAGAGATCGCTCTGCGTTTCACCACTCGCCGCGATCTGCTGAAGGCCCGCCAAGGCTTGGCTGCGGCGCGCCACGCGGCGATCGCGCTCGGCGACGACGCGCTTGCCGCCGAAGTCGAACGCATCACCGATGGGGCTCATGAGTTCGCCGAGCTGCGCGTGCTCAATGCACTGCGCACGGGAGCGGTGCGCTTCGACGAGCGCCGAACGCACGCTGCGCTGACCCTGCTCGCCGAGTCGGCGATCGACATCCGGTTGGGCCTCGACGGCGGCGCGGACGACACGGAGATCCGGCTCGCCGCCACGGAGCATCTGTCGATGTGGCAATCGCAAGCCGAACATCCCCTCGCGACGCCCGACGTCGCGGCCGCTGCGCGAGTCCTCACCCGCACCTGCGAAGCCCTTCTCGCCGCGTCCACCGCTCCCTGAAAAACCGGGGATTTCCAGCGCCACGCGCCGGATTTCGCGAGCAGAATCCCCGACGCGCCCACGTCTCGCCGAAACTCTGGGGATTCCCGGCGCCTCGCGTCGGTTTTCGCGAACAGAATCCCGGACGCGCCGAGACCAACGAGGGGCAGCCCCGTTGGTCTCGGCGTCGGAACGGCTGAGTGATGGTCAGTCGTTGGGCACCCCCAGGGTGAGCGGGTTGGCGAACACCGAGTCGACGTCTTCCTCGATGGGTTCCTGTTCGCGCTCATCCTCGACCGGCTGCTGGTCGATCAGCTCCTGCTCGCTCGCCTCCGCGTCGACGGGCTCGTCTTCCACCGGTTGCTCATCAACGGGCTGTTCTTCGACGGGCTCGCCCTCGACAGGCTGGTCCTGCACCGGTTGATCGGGCTCGGGCGCTGGATCAGTGACCGGATCAGGGCGGTCCTCGACCGGGACGTCGGGCTGCGGCTCGGCAGGCGCCGTCGGTGCGTCGGGAACGACCGGCACCGGCTCGGGCGTGACGGCGATGTCGACGTCGATGCCCTCGTCACTTCCGGCATCGCTCACGTCATCAACGGGCTGAGCGTCGTCATCGACGACGGTCGAGGGCGGCTCGCTCGACGTAGCGGACGTGCCGGACCCAGGCCAGTACTCGAAGTCGGCGTGGTCCACGCTCATGATGCCGTTGTTCGACTTGAGGCCCCACTGCTTCCCGTTGACGACGATCCAGATGCAATCGCGGTGATCGTCCCTGCACGTCGTGTCCGCCGGGACCGGCGACGAGCCGTCGGAGTCGTCAGTGTGCTTGTACTTCTTCTTTCCGTCGGCGCTCAGCTCGGCTTGCAGCAGGTACTCGCCCGACCGCAGCTTGGTGGTGAACTCGGCCTTGGTCTTCTTGGCGACCTCCTTGCCGAGCTTGCAATTCGCCCCGCTCTGGTCGCAGTCGACCTTGTAGATCACGGTGTCGACGTCGGCGTCCTTGAGCATTCCCGCGCTGGTCATGTTGCGGACGTGCAACGGCATGTTGCCGGTGCCGGAGGCTGAGGGCGAACCGGCGGGGGCGAGGAACAGTGCGCCGATAGCCGCGCTGACGGCGACGGCGGCGGTGGCGATCGAAGCGGTGAGGGTGGGGTTGCGGGACATGATGACTCCTTGGTTGAGGTGGTTCGTGATGCGATGTCGTTTGACACCGATCACGCTCCTCCTCTGCCGTGAGAACGCCGTGAAACTCTCCCGCCCCGCGCAAATCCTGGGGATTTCGCGCGCCTCGTGCGCGGAATCCCCAGGATTTCGGCGGGACGTGGGCGAGTCACTGGCAGTGGGTGAGCCAACTGAGGGAGTCGTCGGGGTTCACCGGCAGGTTGATCTGCTGGGTCTGTCGGCCCGCGGTGGTCGTGAGATCGACGGTGGCCGTGACCACGTCGTCGAACTCGACCGGCCCGCTGACGGTGTCCAGCACGAACGCGCCGCGGGCGTCGATCGACACGAGGTCGACGTCGACCACCGACCCGACCGTTCGTGCCAGGTAGTCGAGGCACACCGCGTCACCGAAGTGCGCGGGAACCGCAGGCGACAGCGTCTGGGCAAGGGCGGGCACGTCGCCGTTGCGATGACCATCGACGAACCGGGACAGGATCTGCGACACCCGAGCGCGCATCTCCCCGTCCGCCATCGGCTCGGGAAGCCGGTACGAATGCAGGTCGACGCACTCGTCGTCGAACACGGGGCCTTCGCCGGGCCCGACCACGGCGCCTGGGTCGTCGAGCGTGAAGCCCCAACCGCGGGTCGCCTCGATCAGGTCGACTGGCGGCCGAGCGTCGGGGTACACCACCTCGAAGCGGTCGAAGGGATGTGCTCCGATCTCGTTGATGCCGAGCTGGCCAGTGAAGGCGTCATCGACGATCGGGATCTCGATCGGCTGGCCCATGTTGAACGTCGGGCCCTCGACGATCACGATCGAGCCGTCTGGCGCTCCCAGGATCTCCCCGTTGGTGTCGACCCTCGACCGCGACTGCTGGCCGTCGGCTGGCTGATGCACGGTGTTGAGGCACACGCGGCCAGCGGGTTCCTCGACGAGGATCACGTCGGAGTTCTCCGGGTGATCGGGGTCGGGAAGGATGAGGTCGTCACCATCGGCGCCCGGAACTCCGGCGGAATCGTCGAGGTGATCCGGCTCGTCGATCGTGTCGCGACGCTCGGGTGCCAACGCGTCCTGGGAACCCTCGAGGTTGCCGTCGTCGCTGTCTCCCGGCAACGCATCCCACTCAGCGGGGTAACTCATGTCGAGCGTCGCCCGATCGTCGACGACCACCACAGGGTCGGTCAGCAGGTCGACCTCGTCACCGGCGGGGCCGCTCTCGGTGGTGACCCAGATGACGCCGCCGGTGGCGGCACCGAAAGCAACGGCGCCGGCGACGACAAGGTTGCGAACTCGGTTCGACGACGGGCGCCGCGAATCGCGCAGGTTCGGCTGGTTCGGGTCGGGCGGCGTGAGCGGCGCAGCGTACGGGCTGGAATCAGGTGTGGTGTCCATGTCGCCACCGTCGGCGCGGCCCGTGAGAACGTCGTGAAACCAGAACCCGACCGATACACCCGAATTGTTCGCGAAATCGCGCGTCTGGCGCCGAAAATCCCCGGTTTTTCGGTGGGCGGTTGAGTTGTCAGCTGGCGAAGGTCCACTCGTTGAGGGTCACGAGGGGGCCACGGTTGGGCGCCATCTGCACGCCCGTCAACCGCGAGTCGTACGCCGTGAACGCCGGTAGGGCGAACAGCGGGAGCGCTGGATCGAGTTGCTCGAGGCGCGTGTCGATCTGGTCGTAGAGGTCGAGCCGAACGTCGGGGTCGAGCTCGGCGTCGGCTGCGTCGAGCAGCCGGTCGATCTCCACGTCGCTGAAGTCGCCGATGTTCACTTGGCCGCCGGTGCCAAAGATGGCTCGTGTCGCGATCGGGTCACTGTTGAAAAGTCGGAACTGAATCAGCGTGTCGAACTCGCGCGCTTCCATCCGGCGACCGACCTCGAGATCCTCGACCTGCTCGGCGACCACATCGATTCCGAGGTCCTCGAGCTGCGACACGATCGACAACGACGTCGCCAGGTTCTCGGCGGTGTTGAGGAACAGCAAGTTGAGCGTCAACGTCTCGCCATCGCGCTGACGAAACTGCTCGCCCTCGACTTCGACCCAGCCTGCTTCGTCGAGGAGCTGGCCGGCGAGCTCGCGATCGGGCCCGAAGCCGAACGGGTCGGAGCCCCCCGACTGGCCCGGCGCGAAGACCAGACTGTCCACTCGCTCTGCCGGGTCGCCCGTACGCAGGCCCGTGACGAGACCACCGACCTCGTCACGATCGAGCCCCAGCTGGATCGCCTCGCGCACTCGGGCGTCGGCGAGCACCTGCGATGCGGCGTTGTGAGTCAATTGGATCGACGTGTCAGACGTGCCGATGAGCACCTCGGTATCGCCCAGTGCTTGCACGTCGCGCACGTCGTTGTTCCCCACGGTGTCGGCCCACGCGACGTCGATCTGCGAGGTGTCCAGCGCCTCGATCAACGAATCGGTGGTCGGGTACTCGATGATGCGGATCGACTCGAGCTTCGGACCACGCTCGGGGTCACCGCTCCACGCTGGGTTGGGCAGCAACTCGATCTCGCCCGGACCGGTGTTGGGAGCGGCGCGGAACGGCCCGGCGGCGAAGGTCACGCCGTCGTCGAGGAAGTCGGCCGCAGTGCCGCCACCGTCGAGGTGCGCCTGCCATGCCGCGGCCTGGATGATCGGATGCGTCGTGGAGAACAACACGCGCGGCACCCCGACCGGCGACGACAGGTCGATCTCGAGCATGGTGCTATCGATCGCCCGCACATCGGAGACCGGCCCGTAGAGCGAGATGTTGGTGGCGTTGGTCGCCGGGTCGGTGAGGTACTGATAGGTGGCGACGATGTCGGCGGTGGTCACCGGCGTGCCGTCGTCCCATGTGATGTCGTCACGGATCTCCCACTGCAGGCGCAGCGGATCGTCGTCGATCGGCGTCGGCGGGCCGGTCGCCAAACTCGGTACGAGGTCGAGGTTCTCGTCGACGCGGTACATCACCGGCAACACCCATTCGGCAAGCACGTTGACCGTGTCGAGCGACCGATGGGGATTCGGATCGGCGAGATCGAGCGTCGTGCCCACCACGGTGCGACCTTCGGGCTCGGCCGGCGCTGCCGTCGTCGCCGGGACGACGGCTTCGGTCGTCGCGGAGCTACCGCTCGTTCCCTCGGTAGCTGGCGGATCGCTCGTGGCCGATCCGTCGTCGGGCGGATCGGTCGCTGCGGGTTCGGTGCCGAGCGGATCGCTGTCGCCAAGGGCGGCGGTCACGGTCGGCGAGTCGCTCGGCGCGCTGGCGTCATCGCCACCGCCGATCACCACCACCGTCGCCGCTGCGAAGGCGATCACAGTCAATGCCGCGACCACGACCCATGCCAACGAGCGACGGCGTGGCATCTCTTCGGCGCGTCGCGGCGGTTCGTCGGGGGCGACGGGCGACAGCGATGCCAACGCGCGCACCAGGTCGACACCACGATCGAAGCGCTCGTCGGGTTCCTTGGCCAGTGCCCGGTCGAAGAAGGCATCCAGACCGGGCACTCCGGTGGGCGGTACCGGCTCGTTGCCATGGGCGACGAGCGTGGCCACCAGGTCGTCGCGACGGAACGGCGGCGCACCGGTCAGCGCGTGGTAGGCAACGCACCCCAACGCATAGAGGTCGGCGCGGTGGTCGAGGTCGTCGCCACGCGCCTGCTCGGGGGCCATGTAGTCGGCGGTGCCGATCGAGCCGGTGGTGTAACGGCCGACTTCGCGCGCCGACGCGGCGATCCCGAAGTCGGACAGGTACACCCGGTCGTCTTCGAGGAGGATGTTGGCCGGCTTTACATCGCGATGCACGAGCCCTGCAGCGTGGGCGTGGTCGAGCGCTGCCGCCACGGGCGCCAGCAGCGTGAGCACGCGGTCGAGCGGCAGCGGGCCCTCACGGTCGAACAGGTCGGCCAGCGTCTCGCCGTCGACCAGCCGCATGGCCAGGTAGTACAAGCCGTCGTCGTCGCCGGCCTCGTAGACCGGGACGATCGCCGGATGATCGAGGTTCGCGGCAGCCCGACCTTCGCGTTCGAAGCGGCGTGCGGTGGTGGGGTCGCGGGCGACGATCGGGTCGAGCACCTTCACGGCCACATCGCGATCCAGCCGTACCTGACGGGCGCGCCACACTGCCGCGAACGAACCCTCGCCCAGCGGCTCGATCAACTCGAACCCGCCGAGGCGCCGCCCGGAGAGGTCTCCCACCGCCATGGCCGAAGCGTACGCTGACCAGGCGTGTCGACCCGCCCACGCCTGCTCACCCGGCCGCCGCGGCTCGACCATGCGCTCGTCCGCCCCCGGCTCGCCGAACTGGTGGGCGATCGCCGGCTGGTGGTGATCGCCGCGCCCACCGGCTCGGGGGCGACCACGGCTGCGGGTCAACTGGCCGGCGACTCCGTGCGGTGGGCGCGCCTCGCCCCGGGGTTCTCCGGTCCCGCCGACCTCGTGGCGATGATCACCGGCAGCGACGTTGACGACGGGCCGTTGCTGTCGCTGGCCGATGCGTTCCTCGACTCGTTGGAAGCGGCACCCGCGAGCGTGGTGATCGACGATCTCGATGCCGCCGACACCGGCGACGTCGAACGGCTGCTGGCCGAGACCATCGAGCTGCTGCCGGACGGGGTGCGCATGATCGTGACCACGGTTGCGCGGCCGGCGACGCTGCTCGGGCTGGTGCGTCCCACCGACGTCGCCCTGCTCGACGCTGAGGCGCTGGCATTCACCGACGACGAAGCCGTGGAGCTGTTCGCACTTCACGGCGCGGAGGGCGGACACGGCCGGGCCTGGAACGAAACGATGCGCGGATGGGCCACCGGACTCCTGGCGGGCATCACGGCCCCCGCCGCCGACCCGGCACAGCGCCGCGGCGATCTGTTGCGCTCGGCAGCGGTCGGCGACGCGCGTGTGCGCCAGCTGATGTCGGTTGCTGCGGTGACGCCGTACGTCACCGACGAACTGCTGGCGCCGCTCGCCGAGATCGGTGCGATCGACCGAGCCGACGGTGTCGTCTCGGTCGCCGAGCTCGCGGCGCCCGCGCCCCTCCTCGTGGACCACGACGGCATGGTCCGGCTCGACTCGGCGATCGCCACCGAACTCGCGGCCGAGCTCGACACGGAGTGGACGGCGACGGTTCGTGGCACCGTCGCCGCACACCTCGCCGACCACGATCCGACCACGGCGATCGAGCTGTTCCTCGATGCCGGTGATCCAGAGCGGGCGGCCGACGTCCTCGACACCCACCTCTCGGCGATCGGCGTCGAGCGGGCGCTGACATGGCTGTACCGGATGCCCGACGAGCTGCGCCGTCGATTTCCTCCCGTGTTGGCGGCGGGCCAGGCGACGGTGGAGGTCGACACTGCGCTGGCCAGTGCCCAGGCGCGAGTGGAGGTGGCGACCGATGCGCGCGCACGACGCGAGGCCCTCCTTGCGCTCGGTTCGGTCGAGGCCTATCGCGGCGAACTCGGTGCGGCGGCCAACGCGTATGAGGCGGCACTACGTGCCTCCGACGATCAGGACTTCGATGCGCGTGTTGCGGTACAGCTCGCCGACACCCGGTTCTGGCTGGGCGATCTGGCCGGAGCGCGGGCGGCACTCGAGCGCGCCGACGACAACGAGGCGGCCCGCTGGTTGGCGGCCCAGCTCGCGGTGATCGACCGCGATGCGCCCACTCGGGCCGCGGGCCACCACCCGCTCGACCTTGCGGTCAACGGGCTCGCCGCGTTGGTGGCGGGCGATGCCGATGCGCTGGGCCTGCTCGATGCCGCATACGCCGCAGCCGACGGCGGCGACGACCTGGCCGCAAGCGCCCCGTTGTTGGCGTGGGGCCTGCTCGCCGCCGGGCGGCGCGACGAAGCCGTCACCGTTGCCGACCAGCTCGAGCGGCGGCTCGGGCCGGCGCATCGGTTGGGCCGGGTGCACGGAGCGGTGATCCGTGAGCGGGCCAGTCGTGGCGCCGACCGGGCGACCCACGAGCGCGACGAGCGCCGCCTGCGCGATCTACGAGCGACGGGGTTCGCCACGGTCGAACGGCTCGCCGATGCCGTCCTCGCCGCGCAAGGTGGCGCTTCGGACGCGCCAAATGCAGTCGATGGCAGTGCCGATGCCGCGGTCGTCGTGGCGCTGCTCGGCACACACGAGGTGCGGGTCGCCGGAGGTGTCGTCGGACGGTCGGCGTGGAAGTCGAAGAAGGCACTCGACGTGCTGTCGGTGTTGGCCTTGGCGGACGACGACGGACGACGACGCGAAGAGGTGATCGAGGCGGTGTGGCCCGGTCGACCGCCCGACAAGGGACGCACCTTGTTGCGCACCGCACTGTCGGAAATTCGCCGCACGCTCGAGCCGGGACGCCCCGCGGGCGAGCCCTCGGCCTACGTGTCGAGCGTCGAAGATCGGCTGGTGCTCGACGGCACGACCGACCTCGACCTGGCAACGGCGGGCGTCGGCGACTCGCCCGGCACCGCGTTCGCCGCACTCGCGGCTGGCGTTGCGCCCGAGGTGGTCGCCACCGAGTGGGGCGCCGAGCTGGTCGGTGTGGTCGAACAGCAGGGCATCGACGCCGCATCGCGGCTGGCCGCCGACGAGGGCCCTGCGGAGGAGCGCATCGCGGCGCTCGAGTTCCTGCGTGCCGCCGAGCCGTGGAGCCGCGCCCACGTCGACGCGCTCATCGAGCTACATCGCGCGGGCGGCGACGATGCCGCCGCCGCAGCGGTCGAGCGCGCCTGGTTCGCCGACGACTGAGCACGCCCCGACAGCACGGCCCTCTCGCCCCGCGAGCCGACGCCCCCACGGCCCCCACGACCGCACGCCCCACCGAAATCCAGGGGATTTCCGGCGCCAGGCGCCGCAAATCGCGAACAGAACCGACGTCGCAGTTACGACGCGGCGCGCACCGGCAGCGCGTCACCGCGCCAGCCGGCGAACATCTCGAGTGTGAGTCGTCGTTCGTTGTTGATGCGCTCGACGCAGGAGATGTCCTCCACCGGCGCGAGCTGTGTGTCCCGGGACGGCTGGCGCAGCAGCTCCAGCGCGTGACGGACCGCAGAGATCGCCCGGGCTTCCTTCTGCGGATCAAAGGCGGTTATCGGCCCCATGCAGAGCATTCTTTCACAATTTCACAGAAAGTGCACATCCGACCACATAATGCGGTCAGATTTGACTCCAGCTACTCGAGGTTGTGGCCGATACGCAGCAGATTGCGCGACGGATCACGCACCGCGAACTCGCGCATCTGCCACGGCATGTCGCCGATCTCGCCAACCTCGACGCCCGCCTCGCGCCACGTGCGGTGCCAGTGGTCGGCGTCTTGAACATGCAGGTAGCAGGCACTGCGATTGCCTTCCACGTCGAGTTCTGGCACCAGCGCAAGGTGGATCACCTCGAGCCCCGCGTGGTGTACCCAGGCGTACGTGTCGTCGTAGGCCACGACGTGGAATCCCAACTGCCCGTAAAAGGCGGTGGCCGCCTCGATGTCGACCACCGGCAAGATCGTCTTGACCACCAGCCGCTGATGCTCGATCCCCATCACGCGACCCTACCCCTCCCAAAATCCCGGGGATTCCAGGCGCCTCGCGCCGGATTTCGCGAACAGAATCGACCGACTGCACGGGTTACCACGCACGTAGCCTCGGCTCCATGAACGTGCAGCACACGGCGACCGACATCGGGATGAAAACGATGAACGCACTGCATCGAGCGGTCCGCGCGGTCTCGGGCGGCCGCATCGGCGACACGGTCTCGTCGATGCCGGTCGTCGAGCTCCACACGACCGGGCGTAAGAGCGGCAAGCCGCGCGCCACGATGCTGACCGCGCCGATCATCGACGACGGGACGTACGTGATCGTCGCGTCGAAGGGCGGCGACGATCGCGATCCGGATTGGTATCGCAACCTGGTGGCCGACCCCAATGTGGCGCTGACCGTGGACGGCACGAAGGCGGACTTCACCGCGCGCGTCGCCGACGACGCGGAGAAGGCCGAGCTGTGGCCGCGCATCGTCGAGGCCTACGACGGATACGGCAAGTACCAAGAGCGCACCGACCGCGACATCCCCGTGGTGGTGTGCGAACCCGCCTGACGTCACCCGTTCTCTTCGCGCGATCCGGCGCGAGGCGCCGGAAACCCCCGGTTTTTTCGGATGAGGGGTTAGCCGGCTCGGCGGAGGGCTGGGGATTCTGGGCGGCTTGGGTCGGCGTTCGCTGGCTGAGCGGCGGGTGAGTCGTGCAGATGTTCGAGGGCCCGCCACAGCTCGGTGCGGGCGCGGTCGGACTGGGGCGGTTCGAGTTCGTTGGCCACGACCACCCCTTCGATCATGTCGGCGAGCACAGCCACGACAGGACGACCGTGCACACGAACGGCGACGACGGCGCCGCCCTCGGCGCGACGGCGGATCGTGCGGTCGACGCCGACGAGCCGCGGCGGGCTGCGGTAGCTGGGTGCCACGAGCCAGTGTCGGCGCGCGACCAGCGCGAGCCGCCGGGCGGCGGCGGCAAAATCGGCGGTGCTGGCGCCGGGCGTGGTGGCGGGCTGATGCATGTGGAGACCATCATGACGAGAGGGTGTAACAACGCTCCCGGGGTGGTCGGTGACTACCGTCGGCGGCGGTGGCAACGCGTCGTTTGGGCCCATATCGCCTGCTCGGCGAGGTCGCGCAGCTCGATCTCGACGACGCCGCCGCCGCGACGTACGGCGAGGTGCTCGCAACGTCGCTGGTGGGTCTGGCCGCAACCTCGAGCCCGACGACGACGATCGCGATCGCACGCGCCGACGACACTTGGCGGCTGACGATTGACGGGCCGTACGTCCCCGCCGATCCAGCCGGGTCGATCGGCAACGACGACTCGGTAGCGCTCCATCGAACCCTCTCGGGCATCGACGCCGTCGCCGCCGAGAGTGCGGTCGGGTTGGGCTGCGCAGTGCTCCACGGCGGTCTCGTGGAGATCGATGGACGGACGATCGCCGCAGTCGGGCCGAGCGGGATGGGCAAGTCGACGTTCACTGCAGTGGCGGTGTCGCTCGGCCATCACTTCGTGGGTGACGAGGTGGTGGCGGTGGACCCACACAGCGCAGTCGTACTCCCCCACCGCCGACCGATCGGATTGCGGCTCGGCGCGGCAGCTCTGTTGCGGGTGAGGATTCCTCCCGGGCCGTTCGGCGCGGTGTACCCGTACCGGGTCGACGGCGACCGTGCCGCGCTCAAGGGCGCCGAGTCGCGCCCTCTCCACTCGATCGTGCTGTTGCAGCGCGACCCCGAACACGACGACGGGGCGACAATCGCAGCGGTTCCCCCAGCACAGGCGCTCCTGCGATTCTCGAATCAGATTCTGGGACCGACTGGCACCGAGCCGCAGATGTTCGGGCGCATCGAGCAACTCGTCCGCAACGTGCCGGTGTACGAGGTGACGTACCGCGAAGCCGCCGACGCGATCGCCGCGATCAAGTCCGGCACCTGACGCGGCACCAACGCACGCGCAGGCGGCGCAGATCAGGGACCACCGACGGTTTGGATCTCGTCGACGTCGTAGTCGAATGTCACCGACGGCCGCGCCGCTCCGAGATCGCCCGACCGCCCATCGCTGGTTCGCCACGTCAGGTCGTACACGTTGGTGACCGTCATTTGGAACGGCGCATCCTCGGGCGAACTCTGCGTGTAGGTGTATCCACACGGACCTTGCTCGACGGTCTCGAGCGACGGATCAACCGACTCGATCGGTACACCCAATCCCTCGCAAACGATCGGCGGATCGCCAGAACCTGGATCGACCTCGATCCCAACGAGCACCGCCCGCGCCTCAGCCCACACCCCCGACAACTCGGCGCGCGCCACCACCGGATTCCGACTGGGCTCCTCCACCGCGAACCACAACCCCAAGTTCACGAATCCACCCGACGAAGGATCCGGGTTGATGTTCGGCATCGGCACGTCGATCCCCTCACGAACCACCCGCTCCGCGTCGGGCACCAAGTCCAACGGGTCCACCGGCTCGACGTACACCAATCGCCACTGCCCGCCGTCGCAACGCTCCCAGAACGCCAACAGCGTCACCGTCCCCGCGACCATCGTGCCCTGGGCGAACGGATCCAAGCTCGGATCTACCTCACCACCAGCAACCGACGTGATGATCGAACCGATGGTCGCCTCCCGCCGCACACACCGCGGCGCCTCGTCCGCCGGTTCTGATGGAGCAGGCCCATTGCCGGGCACCGTGACACCCGCGCTCACGCTCTCGTCATCACCCTCGATGAAGATGTCGTCGTCGATGGTCGTGTCCTCGATCTCGTTGCCGTCCGTACTGCTTCCGAAGTCCGGCACCGACGACTCGTCCTGCCCCTGCGCAACAGAGACCGGGGTAGCCAACACCACCGTGATCGCAAAGACCGTTAGTAGACCAGCCGACAGCTTGGTCACGGTTGACACTCGTTCACGCTCTCAAGCCGAGCCAACACTTCACCCTCTGAGGACTTCCACCGGCCGTCATCGAAGACGAAGCGGACAAGCACGCGACCGATGACCGCCTCCTCTCGGATCGCAATCGACGTGCCAACTCCTTCCGCAACGGCGATGTACCGCTCACTATTGACCTCGCACACCACAAGGTCGGCAAGGTTCGGGTCTTGAGACTGGAGCTCAGGGCCCGCAAGGACAATCGCAATTGGGGGGTTGTCCGGATCGATAACGGCACGAATGCCATCAGATTCGAATTCGTCGAGCGTCTCGACGAGCTGATCTCGATTGAGTCCCGCATAAAGGTCCAGCGCGACTTCACGGAGGTCTTGATTGGTCGGATCCTGAACCGCGGCCAGGTACGCCTCGCGAGCGGCGAAGTAGGCGGCTTCCACATCGGCGAGGATCTGCTCTTCGCTCGCCGTGGTGGTCGGTGCCATGGTCGTCGTCGGTGCGGTGGTCGGCGCCGGGGTCGTCGTGGTCGCCACGGTCGACGTCGTCGTGGTAGCTGCGGTGGTCGTCGCGGCGAGCGTCGACGTCGACTCCTCCCCCGATTCGGATCCCGAGCACGCGGCTACCACCAGTGCCCCAATCACCAGCGCGCACCCACCACGACGCATCGTCGAATCGTATGCGCGACCACCCGGCCGTCTGTACGCGATCACACCCCTACATGGGCAGCGACCGCGTCACACCGGAACGCGCCGCGGCGAGCGACGAGACCGCTACCCGAGATACAGCAGTAACCAGACGTCGCCCTGGCCCACCACGGGCGGGGCTTCGGCCATGGGCGCCACGTCGGCGGGCGTCAACCCGGCATCGACCGCCAGCTGCTCGGCGCTCGACTGCAACCCCTCGTCGAAGTACACGGTCGACAACTCGGCGCGCACGGCGCCGTTCAGTCCGCGCACGTCGCCGTAGCCCGCCGCCCGCAGCGCATCGACCATCGGTTGAATTCGTCCGCCCGAACCCGGCCCCTTCGACACCACCACCGCCAGGAACTCGCGCACGATCGGCGGCTCGTCCGACGGCGGCAGCGTGGTGCGCGCTGCCGTGGTGGTCGGCGCGATCGTGGTCGACGTGGTCGAAGTCGTTGACGTGCTGGTCGACGATGTCGACGAGGTGGTGGCCGACGACGATGACGATGCTGCCGTGGTGTTGGCCGCGGCCGCATCGCCGCCGTCGTCGACCGTGTTGAGATACGACGCGACGGCCACCAGTACCAATGCGATCGCCCCGAGGACGACGTTGATCCAGTGGTGACGCGTCACTCGGTCAGAGTCCGTTCATCACCATTTCGACGTCAGCGCAGATTGCGTACACGCTGATCGCCCTGGCACTGGTGAACCCGCGTGCCGAGACCTCCCAGCCGCTGTCGCCGACCGGTTGCGACTCCGACATCGTGGCGAAGAACGCATCGACGCCACCGCCGCCGCCCAGCACCTTCTTGCCGTCGGGACACATGACCTGCTTGGTGCGATCGAGGTCAGTGATCTCGCCGCCTTCGTCGACGTCGGTGACGATCACATAACCCGACACGCCCGGGGTCCCCGGATCGCCCTGCGGGCCTTGCGGACCCTCCGGACCTTCCTTGCCTTCTGGGCCCTCCTTGCCTTCGGGACCTTGCGGGCCCTCGGGGCCTTCCTTGCCCTGCGGACCGGGAGGTCCTTCCTCGCCTGGTTGGAGGATGCCGAGGATGTCGATCACCACGTCGCTCTCGCCAGCGTGGTTGAACAGGTTGAACTCGCCGTCGGCCGACACGGACACGATCGTCGAGTTCGACGTGACCCGCAGTTCGGGCCGTGGGTTGAGCTGCGAGATCAGCGGCAGCTCGGGGAGGTCGGCGGGATACGCCGTCCAGAAGGTGTCGGCCGTCGCGCCTACCGAGGTGAGCTGCACTTCGATCGCCGTGACCGTCTCGGGCAGTCCGAGGCACTCTCCGTTGTCGCCGAACACGCCGAAGGTCCACGTTTCACCAGCCTCGATCGGCCCCGTTTCCGGGCCGATCTGTGACTCTTCGCGAGAGTCCTGGATACGGCACGGCTCGATCGCCGTGGTGACGTTGCCGCCGCCTTGATCGGACACGGCTTGCACCACTCCGACGCCTCCGACGGCCAGTGCTGCGATCGCCGCCAGGCCGAGCCACTGTGTACTTCTGCGCATCGACATTCCCTCTCAGAACCACGGCCGAGTTGCCGTGGTGGCGACACTACGGAGTGTGACGACGCGAGTCGCGGACCCTCGCTGAGCTGGGGTGATGTGGCACGGCCCGACGACCGCGTGCGGGCGTCAGGGGGCGGCGCGGTCCTGGCCGAGGTAGGCCAGGAGCTGCACGTCGTTCGACCCATTGACGGGCGGCGCCTCGTTCAGCGGCGCGCGTAGATCGGGATTGGCGCCGAGGTCGTCGGCCAGGCGGATCGCCGCTGCCTCGAGGCCGGGGGCGAAGTACACCACGGTGAACTCGACGATCTGCGTGCCATCGAGTGCTGCGACATCGACATAGCCGAGCGACTCGAGTTGGTCGGCGGTCGCCGTCGCGATCCCACCGATGTCGGCACCGTTGGCCACGGCAACGCTGAAGTCGGATCGAGGCGGCAGTTCCGGAACCGTCGTCGGCGCCACCGTGGTCGATGGCGCCACGCTGGTATCCGGTGCGGTGGTCGCCGGCGCTCCCGTGGTTGCGGGAGGAGCGGAGGTGCTGGTCGTCGCCGGGATCGTCGTGGTGGCCAACGTCGGCGTCGGCCGCTCGGTGGTGGTCGGCGGGATGATCGTCGGGTCGACCGGTTCGTTGTTCGGCAGCCCAGCGATGGCCACGCCCGCGCCTACGCTCAACAGCGCAACGATCGCGTAGGCCACCCACTGGTGCTTCATGACGGCCCGAGGCTAACGACGTCAGCCCCGCAGAAGAAGTCTTCTGTCGCCGGCGATGCGGCCTCAGTCGTCCACCATCGTGCGGCCGTCAACCATCGGTTTGTGCGAGCGATCATCGGTGACGGACCGATATGTGGTGACACAAACCCCGGCGAGCGCCGGTCGTGAGGCCCGCGCGGTACTCAGCTGGCGCGGATTGAGTAGCGGGTACTCATGACGGCCAGCGGCAGGACCCTGAGGATGGAATCCGACTGAGCGGCGATCGGTCGCACGGCGGAAACACACCCAAGGGGAGAATCATGATCAAGCAGCGTCGAACGATGGCGGCCGTGTGCGCCGCAGCACTGGTGTTCACAATGGCGGCGTGCAGCGATGACGACGACGGCGACAGCGGGTCGGCAGCGACCGCAGCAGCTGCCGATGACGGCGGCGACAGCGACGACTCCGGCAGTGACTCGGGCGACTCCGGGGATTCCGGTGACTCGGGCGATAGCGGCGGTGGCGTCGATCCGGCCGTAGAGGAGTTCTGCGACCTCGTCGATGAGCTGGCGGAGGAAGCGCAGGCGATCATCGACGACCCGGTGAACGCCGATGCGGCGCGGGTTGCTGAGTTGACCACAGAACTCACGTCACAGGCGCCTGAGCTGGCCGCGTCGGTGACCCCGGAGAACTCCGCGCGTCTCCAGGAGTGCACCGACGTGCTCAACAGCGTCGGCACCTGACCGGACCCCCGTGTAACGATCGTCTCTGAGACGATCGTTACACGGGGGTGTAAGGGATCGGTCGGTGATCCGTCAGGACGGGTGACGCTCGGAGGGGCCGGGCGCACACGAACGGAGCATCCGATGGATTCGAACGCTTCCACCAACACCTTCTCTCCCGACGCGGTGCCCACTGGGGGCGGGCACCCAGGGCGAGGCGTCCGGGCACCGCTCGTGGCGCTCACCGCGCTGGCCCTCGTTGCCAGCGTGCTCACACTCATCAACCCATCAACGAGCGCGCCAGCGCACGCCGCACCCGGCGTGTCGGCTGGCGGCGACTGGGTCGACGTGGCCATCGGCATCCAGCACGTCTGCGCGCGGACAGCCAAGGGCGAAGTGCGCTGTTGGGGCTCGAACACAGCGGGACAACTCGGCGTGGGCAACAACACCGACGTCGGCGACAACGCCGGCGAGATGGGCAACAACCTCGAGCCGGTCGACCTCGGCACGGGGCGCACCGCCACCGCGATCGCTGCGGGCTTCACCCACACCTGCGCGATCCTCGACGACGGCAGCGTGAAGTGCTGGGGGCTCAACAACGACGGCCAGCTCGGCGTGGGCAACACCTTCGATCTCGGCGACAACGCCAACGAGATGGGCGACAACCTGCCGACCGTCGACCTTGGCGCCGGACGCACGGCGACAGCGATCACCGCAGGGCTCTCCTTCACGTGCGCGATTCTCGACGACGCCAGCGTGAAGTGCTGGGGCCTCAACACGGTCGGCCAGCTCGGCCAGGGCGACGTGATCAACCGTGGCGACAACGCCGGCGAGATGGGCGACAACCTGGCGCCGATCGATCTCGGCGTGGGTCGCTCCGCCGTGGGCATCAGCACATCGTTCAACCACACCTGCGTCGTGCTCGACAACGGCCTGGTGAAGTGCTGGGGCCTCAACGCGGCGGGGCAGCTCGGCGTGGGCGACACCCTCGATCGTGGCGACGGGGTCAACGAGATGGGCGACAGCCTGCCGGCGGCCGTTCTCGGCACGGGTCGCACTGCGCAGTCGGTGAGCGCCGGTTCCGCGCACACGTGCGCCCTGCTCGACGACGCCAGTGTGAAGTGTTGGGGCTTCGGCACCTCTGGCGCGCTGGGCTACGGCGACACCACGCTGCGCGGTGACGGTCCGGGCGAGATGGGAGATGCCCTGCCCACCGTCGATTTGGGCACCGGACGTTCGGCGGTGTCGATCGCCGTCGGCGGCGGCCATTCGTGCGCTCGCCTCGACGATCTCTCGCTGAAGTGCTGGGGGAGCAACAACGCTGGCCAGCTCCTGCAGGAGGACACCGTGGTCCGGGGCGACAACGCCGGCGAGATGGGCGACAACCTGCCGGCGCCCGAGTTCGGCGACGATCGGTTCGTCGCCGCCGCCAGCGCTGGCGTGGCGACGACGTGTGCGGTCCTCGACGACAACCGGGTGCGCTGCTGGGGCCTGAACACCTTCGGCCAACTCGGCCAGGGCAACACCAATCACTACGGCGACGACGCCGGAGAGGACGCCAAGAACCTGCCGCCCGTCAACATCGGCTTCGCGCTGGTCGATCCAGCCGGCGTCGATTCGTTCCTTCCCGCCCGCCTTTTGGAGACCCGCGCGGGCGAGCCCACCGTCGACGGCCTGCAGCAGGGCATCGGCCGACGTACTGCCGGCCAGGTCACCGAGGTGCAGGTGACCGGTCGGGCCGGGATCGACAACGAGGTGGAAGCGGCGGTCGTCAACCTCGGCATCGTCAACCCCGAGCAGAACGGCTTTGCCGTCGGCTACCCGTGCGACGAAGCCCAACCGGCATCGTCGACGATCAACTACCGCGCCGGCGAAACCATCGCCAACGCAGCCACGATCAAGCTGTCGGCCACCGGCACGATCTGTGTGTACACGCATCGGGCGACCGACCTGATTCTCGACGTCACCAGCGTGATCCCCTTCGGATCGACGGTCGACGCCATCACACCGGCTCGGTTCTTCGACTCGCGCGAAGAGTTCTTGACCACCGACGGGCTGCAGCAGGCCCAAGGTCGGCGCACCACGGGCCAGGTCACCCAGGTGCAGATCGGGAGCCGCAATGGCGTGCCGTTCGACGCCGAGGCGGCCACAGTGAACATCGCCGCGATCGAGCCCGACGACGACGGCTACATCGCGGCGTGGGCGTGCGGCCAGCCGCAGCCCACGGCGTCGATGATCAACTACGAGGCCGGCAAGACCGTCGCCGGGGGCGCCACGATCAGCATCGGCAACGACAAGTCGATCTGCATCTACACACAACGGGCGATGGACTTGGTGGTCGACGTCACGGCGTACACCGGGCCGTGGACGGTGGTCGATCCGCAGCAACCCGCACGTCTGGTGGAAACCCGGGAGGACGAACCGACCGTGGACGGTTTGCAGCAAGGCATCGGGCGGCGCAGCGCTGGCGAGGTCACCGAGGTGCAGGTGGTCGATCGAGCAGGGGTGACTGGCGCAGCGACCGCCGGCATCTTCAACATCGCCGTGGTCAACGCTGCAGCCAACGGCTTCGCCGCCATCTGGCCATGCGACGAGATGATGCCCGGATCGTCGGCGATCAACTTCCGAGCCGGCCAGACGATCGCCAACAACGCCACCATCCAACTCTCACCTGAGGGCACGATCTGCGTCTACACCCATCGGGCCACCGATCTGATCGTCGACCTCACCGCCACCATCCGCTGACCGACGCTGTAACGATCGTCTCAGAGACGATCGTTACAGCGGCCACCACTACGTTGTGATCTCGAGTCGATCAGGGGAAGCAAAGCGGGGGGCTATGCGCACCATGTCGAGGACCATTGCGACGATCGCCGGGTTCGTGTTGGCGATCGTGGCGATCTCCATCGCGAGTCCGTCGCCGACGGCGCACGCCGCGCCGGGTGAGAGCCCGGGAGGCGACTGGACCGGCCTCGCCGTCGGCGGTCAGCACGTCTGCGCGCTGAGCGCGAAGGGCGAGGTGCGGTGCTGGGGCTCCGGGAGCTTCGGACAGCTCGGCTCAGGTACCGCCGACGACATCGGCGACGAGCCAGGCGAGATGGGCGCGATGCTGTCGCCGGTCGACCTCGGCGCCGACCGCACGGCGACGGCGATCGCCGCCGGCGTCGACCACACGTGCGCGATCTTGGACGACGGCGCCCTCAAGTGCTGGGGCCTCAACTCGTTCGGCCAGCTCGGCCTCGGCACCAACACCACGCGGATCGGTGACGGTCTAGGCGAGATGGGCGACGACCTGCCGGCGGTCGAACTCGGCACCGGACGGACAGCGGTCGCGGTCACCGCCGGACCGCGGCACACCTGCGCCCTGCTCGACGACGCCACCATCAAGTGCTGGGGTGAGGGCATCTTCGGCAAGCTCGGGCGTCCGGTCGCCGGGCTCATCGGCGATCAGCCCGGAGAGATGGGCGACGCGCTACCCACCGTCCCGCTCGGCACCGATCGCACTGCGACGGCGGTCAGCGCCGGGTCGAACCACAACTGTGCCCTCCTCGACGGCGGCGAGGTGAAGTGTTGGGGATTCAACGTTGCCGGCCAGCTCGGGCAAGGCGACAACGAGCACCGTGGCGACGACGCCGGCGAGCTCGGCGACAACCTCCCTGCGCTCGACCTCGGCGCTGGCCGCACGGTGACAGCGATCAGCGCCGGCGCCATTCACAACTGCGCGATTCTCGACACGGGCCGGTCGAAGTGTTGGGGCGCCGGCGGCGTCGGGCAGCTCGGCACCGGGAGTCCGACCAACCGCGGCGACGGTCCCGGCGAGATGGGTGACAACCTTCCACTGATCGCCCTCGGCGGCGGCCGCACCACGGTGAGCATGGCCCTCAGTGGCAGTCACAGCTGCGCGCGACTCGACGACGACACGGTGAAGTGCTGGGGCGCGAACTTCGACGGGCAGTTGCTGCTCGGCGACGTGCTGTCGCGCGGCGCCAGCGCGCTCGACATGGGCAACGCCCTTCCTGCGGCCGACTTCGGCGGTGGCCGGTTCCCCACCGCGGTGAGCACCGGCGGCAGCACGGTCTGCGCCGTGCTCGACGACAACTCGTTGCGCTGCTGGGGGTGGAACAGCCGCGGACAACTCGGCCGCGGCGACCAGGAGAGTCATGGCAACGATCCCGGCGAGGACGGCGCCAGCCTGGCGGCGATCGACCTCGGAACCGACGTGCTGGTCGATCCGGCCGGCGTCGAGACGTTCGTTCCTGCTCGCCTGGTGGAGACCCGGGCCGATCGGCCGACCGTCGACGGGCAGCAGCAGGGCATCGGGCGACGCACCGCCCAGCAGGTCACCGAGGTGCAGGTCACCGGACGTGCCGGTATCGACGACAAGGTGGAGGCCGCGGTGGTCAACATCGGCATCGTCGATCCGGCGGCCAACGGCTTCGCCGTCGGGTATCCGTGCGACCAACCGCGGCCGGCAGCCTCGACGATCAACTTCCAGGCCGGCCAGACGATCGCCAACGCGGCGACGGTCAAGTTGTCGGCAACGGGGACGCTGTGCGTGTACGTCCACCGGGCCACCGACCTGATCCTCGACGTCACCGGGGTGGTCCCCTACGGATCGACGGTCGAGGCGATCACCCCTGCCCGGTTCTTCGAGAGCCGCGCCGGAGAGAACACCACCGACGGCGAGCAGGAAGGTGTGGGGCGACGCCAGGCCGGGCAAGAGACGGTGATCGAGGTCGGCGGCCGCAATGGCGTGCCCGCCGACGCCGAGGCAGCGACGATCAACGTGGCGGCAGTCGTCCCGGACGACAACGGGTTCATCGCCGCCTACGCCTGCGGGTCGCCACGACCGACCGCCTCGATGATCAACTATCGAGCTGGCCAGACGATCGCCGGCGGCGCCACGATCGAGCTCGCGACCGACGGGACGATCTGTGTCTTCACGCAACGGGCGATGCACTTAGTGGTCGACGTCGCCGCGTTCACACCAGCAGGAGCGATCGTCGATCCGAACGTGCCGGCGCGGCTGCTCGAGACGCGCGACGCAGACACGGTCGACGGCCAGCAGGCCAACGTCGGACGGCGCATCGCCCAGCAGGTCACCGAGGTACAGGTGGTCGGTCGGGCCGGCGCCACCGGCGCAGCAACTGCGGGCGTGTTCAGCATCGCGGTGATCGCGCCGAGCGACCAGGGTTTCGCCGTGGCCTACCCATGTGACGAGCCACGCCCGGAGTCGTCGAACCTCAACTTCCAGGCCGGCCAGACGATCGCCAACAACGCCACCATCAAACTGTCGGCCGAGGGCACAATCTGCGTGTACGTGCACCGGGCCACCGATCTGATCGTCGACCTCACGGCCACCATCCGGTAGCCGCAACACCGGTGCCCGACACCGTGCGACTCAGGGCGTTGCGCGGTGTCGGACACCGCCGCGACCGACCTCGCAGCGAACCTGTAAGGGCCGCGCCGATCGTCCGTCAGGACCCGTGCACGCCCGGACTGGCCGGGCCCACCCTGCGAGGAGCGACCCCCAATGCCCCTGACTCCGTCATCGAACGCGGCGAGCGCGCCATCGACCCCACGCGACCACCGCAGGCGCTGCGTGATCGGACCGCTCATCATCGCGCTCGTCGCCAGCGTGTTGGCGGTCGTTGCGCCAGCCGCGGCCAACCCGGCGAACGCCGCGCCCGGCGTGCACCGCGGCGGCGGCTGGGTCGACCTGCAAGCCGGGTCGAGTCACAGCTGCGCACTGAGCGCCAAGGGCGAAGTGAGGTGCTGGGGGCGCAACACCGAAGGGCAACTCGGCTACGGCGACGTGGCCACCCGCGGCGACGGCCCCGACCAGATGGGCAACAACCTGCCCGCCGTGGACCTCGGCACCGGTCGCACCGCCACCGCGATCGCGGTTGGCTCGCAGTACACGTGTGCGTTGCTCGACGACAGCTCCGTGAAGTGCTGGGGGCGCAACGGCGTGGGCCAGCTCGGGCAGGGATCCATCACCTTTCTCGGCGACGATCCGAACGAGATGGGCGACAACCTGCCGCCCGTCGATCTCGGCACCGGCCGCACCGCAACGGCCATTACTGCCGCCAACGGCCATACGTGTGCCCTGCTCGACAACGGCAACGTCAAGTGCTGGGGCAACAACAGCATCGGACAGCTCGGCCAAGGCAACACGACCAACCTCGGCGACGACCCGAACGAGATGGGCGACAACCTTTCGCCGGTCGATCTCGGCACCGGCCGTACTGCCGTGGCCGTGAGTGCGGGTGCGACGTTCTCGTGTGCCCTCCTCGACAGCGGCCAGCTGAAGTGCTGGGGCAACAACGCCGACGGTCAGCTCGGCCTCGGCGACACCGCTGCGCGCGGTGACAACGCCGACGAGATGGGCGACAACCTGCCTGCGGTTGCGCTTGGTGCCGGACGCACCGCCGTGTCGGTGAGCACCGGTTTCGCCCACGCGTGCGTCGTGCTCGACGACGCCTCCATGAAGTGCTGGGGGCGCAACAACCTCGGTCAACTCGGCACCGGTGGCACGGCCTCGATCGGCGACGGTGCCGGCGAGATGGGCGATGCGCTGGCGGCGGTGTCGCTCGGCAGCGGACGACGCGCCGTGTCGATCAGTCTCGGGTTCTCCTTCTCGTGCGCGCGCCTCGACGATCGCTCGGTGAAGTGCTGGGGGCACAACACCGACGGCCAGCTCGGTCTCGGCGACACCGACGATCGCGGCGACAACGCCGGCGAGATGGGCGACAACCTGCCCACGATCGTGCTCGGGACCGACCGCATCGCAACCGCCATCGAAGTCGGGTCTCGGCATGCGTGCGCCGTACTCGACGACAACACCGTGAAGTGCTGGGGCCACAGCGGTCAGGGAAAGCTGGGCCTGGGCGACGCAGAGGACCGCGGCGACGACGTGGGCGAGATGGGCGACAACCTGCCCACGCTGGATCTCGGCACGGCGTTCTTGGTCGATCCGGCCGGGGTCGAGTCGTTCCTGCCGGCCCGTCTCGTGGAGACCCGCGCCGGTGAGCCCACCGTCGACGGCCTGCAACAGGGCATCGGTCGGCGGAGCGCGGGAGAGGTCACCGAGGTTCAGGTCACCGGCCGCGCGGGAATCGACGACCAGGTCGAGGCGGCGATCGTCAACATCGGCATCGTCAACCCCGCCGACAACGGATTCGCTGTCGGCTACCCGTGCGACGAAGCCCAGCCTGCGTCGTCGAGCATCAACTACCGCGCCGGCGAAACGATCGCCAACGCCGCAACCATCAAGCTGTCGGCCACCGGCACGATCTGCGTGCTCACCCAACGCGCCACCGACCTGATCGTCGACGTCACCAGCGTGATCCCCTTCGGTTCCACCGTCGAGGCCATCACGCCCGCACGGTTCTTCGACTCACGCGACGGATTCGCGACGACTGACGGGCTGCAACAGGCCCAGGGCCGGCGCGGCGCCGGTCAGGTCACCGAGGTGATCGTCGGCGGCCGCAACGGCGTGCCCGCCGATGCCGAGGCAGCAACGGTGAACATCGCCGCGGACGTTCCACAGGACAAAGGGTTCATCACTGCCTTCGCCTGCGACGAGCCGCAGCCGACCGCATCGATGATCAACTACCAGACCGGCCGCACCATCGCCGGCGGTGCCACGATCAGCCTCTCCGCGGCCGGCACGCTGTGCGTGTTCACCCAACGCGCGATGGACCTCGTCGTCGACGTCACCGCCTACACCCCCGCCGGCGCGATCGTCGATCCACAACAACCGGCTCGACTGCTGGAGACCCGAGCGGGCCGCACGACCGTCGACGGACAACAGGAGGGCATCGGCCAACGCACGGCCGGCGAGGTCACCGAAGTGCAAGTGGTCAACCGAGCCGGCGTGACCGGCGCGGCGACCGCAGGCATCTTCAACATCGCCGTCGCCAACCCCGAAGCCCAAGGCTTCGCCGCCATCTGGCCGTGCGACGAAGCGATGCCCGGCTCATCGGCGATCAACTTCCAGGCCGGACAAACCATCGCCAACAACGCCACCATCCAACTGTCCGACGACGGCACGATCTGCGTCTACACGCACCGCGCCACCGACCTGGTGGTCGACCTCACCGCCACCATCCGCTGACGTTCACCGTGAGGGTGGTCTCGTCGCCGGGACCGCCTCCACGGCCGTTGCGCGAAACCTGTAAGGAACCGGCCGCTGACCCGTCAGGACCGGTGACGCTCGGAGCTGCCGGGCGCACTCGAACGGAGCAACCCAATGGATCCCGCACACGCTTCTCCTCATCGCTACGACCTCGGCACAGCGACCGCTGGCCGCACGGATGGGCACCGACGTGCTGCCCGCCACCTCATCGCCCTCGTCACGCTGGCAATGCTGGCCAGTGCACTGGCACTGGTTGCTCCCGCCGCCGTGTCGCCGGCCCAGGCCGCGCCAGGCGTGCATCCCGGTGGTGATTGGGTCGACGTCGCCGTCGGCGTGAACCACGTGTGTGCGCGTAGCGCCAAGGGCGAAGTCCGCTGTTGGGGCTCGGGATTCTTCGGCCAGCTCGGCAACGAAAGCAACGTCAACATCGGCGACAACGCCGGCGAGATGGGCGACAACCTCGCCACCGTCGACCTCGGCACCGGCCGCACGGCGACTGCGCTCGCCGCTGGCTATCTGCACACGTGCGCCATCCTCGACGACGGCAGCGTGAAGTGCTGGGGCCGCAACAACACCGGCGAGCTCGGTGTGGGCAACACCTTCAACCTCGGCGACGACCCCAACGAGATGGGCGACAACCTGCCCACCGTGGACCTCGGCACCGGCCGCACCGCAACGGCCATCTCCGCCGGCGACGAACACACCTGTGCGCTCCTCGACGACGGCAACGTCAAGTGCTGGGGCGCCAACAGCGACGGCCAACTCGGCCAGGGCGACAAGATCGTGCGCGGCGACAACGCCGGCGAGATGGGCGACAACCTGCCGGCGATCGACTTGGGTCTGGGCCGCACGGCGGTGGCCATCAGCTCGAACGCGAAGCACAACTGCGTCGTGCTCGACAACGCACTCGTGAAGTGCTGGGGCAACAACGACGACGGACAGCTGGGCCAGGGCGACACCATCGATCGTGGCGACGACGCGCCGGAGATGGGCGACACGCTTGCCGCGGTTGCGCTCGGCACCGGCCGCACCGCCACCGCCGTGAGCGTCGGCGCCGGCCAGAGCTGCGCCCTGCTCGACGACGCGTCGGTGAAGTGCTGGGGCGCCGGCGGCGTCGGCCAGCTGGGTTACGGCAACGGACTCGATCTCGGCGACAACCTCGTCGAGATGGGCGACAACCTGCCCACGGTGGACTTCGGCGGCGGACGCGATGTGGTGTCGCTGGTCGTCGGCGGCGCACACAGCTGTGTGCGCCTCGAGGATCTCGACTTCAAGTGCTGGGGCTTCAATGGCAGCGGCCAGCTGCTCCTCGAAGACATCACCAACCGCGGCGACAACGCGCTCGAGATGGGCGACAACCTGCCCGCAGCCGACTTCGGTGGTGGGCGCTTCGTGACCGCCGCGGGAATCGGACCGGCCACGAGCTGCGTCGTGCTCGACGACAACTCGATTCGCTGCTGGGGCATGAACAAACAACGGCCAACTCGGCCAAGGCAACACCAGTCCCTATGGCGACATGGCTGGTGAGAACGGGCAGAACCTGCCGTCGATCGATCTCGGCAGCAACGTGTTGATCGACCCCGCAGGTGTCGATTCGTTCCTCCCCGCTCGCCTGGTGGAGACCCGCGCCGGTGAGCCCACCGTCGACGGGCTCCAACAGGGCATCGGACGACGCACCCCCGGCCAGGTCACCGAAGTGCAAGTGACCGGCCGCGCCGGGATCGACAACGAAGTCGAAGCGGCGATCGTCAACATCGGCATCGTCAACCCCCGCCGACAACGGCTTCGCCGTCGGCTACCCCTGCGACGAACCCCAGCCGGCCTCATCGAGCATCAACTACCGCGAAGGCGAAACCATCGCCAACGCCGCAACCATCAAGCTGTCGGCCACCGGCACGATCTGCGTGCTCACCCAACGCGCCACCGACCTGATCCTCGACGTCACCAGCGTGATCCCCTTCGGCTCCACCGTCGACGCCATCACCCCGGCCCGGTTCTTCGAATCACGCGCCGGGTTCACGACCACCGACGGCGCACAGCAAGGTGTTGGCCGGCGCAGCGCCGGCCAGGTCACGCAAGTGATCGTCGGCGGCCGCAACGGCGTGCCGGCCGATGCGGAGGCGGCCACGGTGAACATCGCCGCAGCGACACCCGACCAGAACGGGTTCATCGCGGCCTTTGCGTGCGACGAGCCGCAGCCGACCGCGTCGATGATCAACTACCAGACCGGCCGCACCATCGCCGGCGGCGCCACCATCAGCCTCTCGGCCACCGGCACGCTGTGCGTGTTCACCCAACGCGCAATGGACCTCGTCGTCGACGTCACCGCTTACACCCCGGCGGGGGCGATCGTCGACCAGCAGCAGCCAGCCCGTTTGCTCGAGACTCGTCCCGGTGAGCCCACCGTCGACGCTCAACAGCAGGGCATCGGCCAACGCACCGCTGGCCAGGTCACCGAAGTGCAAGTGACCGGGCGAGCAGGCGTGACCGGCGCGGCAACCGCAGGCATCTTCAACATCGCCGTCGCCAACCCCGAAGCCCAAGGCTTCGCCGCCATCTGGCCGTGCGACGAGATGATGCCCGGCTCATCGGCGATCAACTTCCAAGCCGGTCAAACGATCGCCAACAACGCCACCATCCAGCTGTCGGACGAGGGCACGATCTGCGTCTACACGCACCGTGCGACCGACCTCGTCGTCGACCTCACGGCCACCATCCGGTAGCCGTCACACGGTGCCAGGCACCCTGTGACACGTCAGGTGTAACAGGGTGCCTGACACCAGCGTTACAGTCGCTACGCCCGGCGTTCGGGTCGGCGGCCGAGCAGCAGGAGCACGGCGCCGAGGAACACCGCGAGGCCCGCGATCCACGCGGTCGGAGCGGAGGTGCTGCCCGTGTCGGGGAGCCGGTTGTGCACCGTGGTCGTTGGGCCGGCCGTGGTCGGCGGCGGCGTGGTGGTGGGCGGCGGGTCGCCGACGGTGACGGTTGCCGTTGCGGTCGCTTCGGCTTCGTAGCTCAAGCCCTCGGCCAGCCAGACCGCTTCGTTGGTCACGTTGGCGTTGACCACCGCCGAGACGTCGGCGGACGGAACACCGAGCTGCACCGTGCTGACGCTGCTGCCGGGCTGCAGGTCGAAGCTGGCGTCGTTGAGGATCTCGCCGAGGCGATCATCGACCAGGGTGTGCACCGCCAGCGGCAGCGACCCGGTGTTGGTCACCGTGTAGCAGTAGTACACGGTGGTGCCGGGCTCGACGGTGATGTTCGCCGAGGCGCCACACACGTTGGGGTCGGTGCCGACGGTCTTGGTCAGCGAGATCCCGTCGTCGGCCGTGCCGCGCACGAGCGGCCCGTCGACCGGTCCGGCGATACCGACGAACACGGCCATGTCCTTACCGCCCGGGTTGGCCTGATTGACCCCGAACGGGTCGTTCAGCCAGTTGTTGGCCAGCCACACGTTGCCCGACTGGTCGACCGCCAGTCCGGTGTTGCGCAGGAGACCGTCGTAGCCATAGCCCTCGTCGGGCGAGATCGGCTCGCCGGCGCCGACGGCGTCCGGGCACGTCTCATCGCTGGCGCCGCAGATCTCGGTGACCCGCTGGCGGCCGAAGCTGGCAACCCACACGTGGTCTTCGCCGTCGACGGCGATGCCCCACGAATTCCACATGCCGCCACCGGTGATGGCGGTGTCGGTCATCGGGGTGCCGTCGGGACCGAACCAGCTCACCGAGCCGGCGAGGTCGAGCGTTTCCAGCGAGCCGGGACCGCACTGCGAGCCGAACGGGAGCCGCAGGTTGGCCACCCAGACGTTGTCGTTGCTGTCGACAGCGACGGCCATCGGGTTGGCGATGCCGCCACCGCTGAACGGCGAGCCGGGCAGCTGCGAGCCGTCCGGCTGGAACGCGTACATCTGGCTCGACCCGTTGGCAGCCACCCAGGCGTTGGCCTTGCTGTCCATGGCGAGGCCGAAGGGATTGACCATTGCCGGGAGCGGGGAAGTTGGCGGCACGGGTGTCGTCGCCGTCGGGGTAGATGGTGACGGAGTTGCTGCCACAGTTGGCGGTCCACACGTTGCCTTCGAGGTCGCCACCCATCCCCTGGGGCTGGTTGATCCCGCCCTCGTCGTAGCCGGTGGCCGGCGACACGGGCATGCCGTTGGGCATGAACTCCGAAATGGTCCGTTCCGACACCGGCACGGTGCAGCCCTCGCCGGCAAAGCCGTAGTTGCCGACCCAGATGTTGCCGGTGGCGTCGAGCGTGATGCCGTAGCCGACGCCGTCGACACCACCACCGGGGAAGGCCTGCAGGTTCGACGGCCCCACCACCGTCGGGTCGAGCACCATGATCCTCTTGCCCGCGCACGTCGGCGTGGTCGAGCCGGGGCTCCAGATGTAGTTGTTGCCGATCCACACTCGGCCCTCGGCGTCGACGGCGAACTGGCCGGGCCCGTCGAGCGTCTGGCCGTCGCCGTCGAACAGCAGGCCCACCGTCCACGCATCGGGCACGGCGGTCAGCGCAGGTGCGTACGGCGTCGGCCCAACTTGGCTGAGGGCGAACAGGGCGGCCACGTTCGAGGTCGGCACGTCGGCGATGCGCGAGATCGCCTCGAACGTGTTCTGCGGGGCGGTCTCGCCAGCGGGGGTGCCGAGCGTGAGTAGCTCGGCGCAGCGGGCGATGTCGTCGGTGCACGCCGCGATCGCGTTGGCCAGCGAGTTGACCGGGGCGCTGCTGTTGGGGTCGATCGCGGTGTTGATGTCGTCGGAGATCGTCGGACCGAGGAGCCCGGTCTCTACGTTGGCGATGTGAGCGACGAAGTCGGCGGCGTTCGGCAGGCCGGGCTCCGGTCCGGCGATCGCTCCGCCTGCACCGATGAACTGCGCGGTCGCGTAGGCCGAGGCCACCGTGGTGAGCTCGTTGACCACCACCGTTGCCGGCGGCGAGCCGGTGCCGAGCACGGCGGCCAGCACGAACGTGATGGGCAATGTGGTGGCGTCGCTGGTGCCGCCCTGGGCGAGCACGTACAACACGGCGTCGTTCGCGGCCGGTTGATCGAAGGTGATCGTGAATGCTCCGGCGCCGTCGGTGGTGGCGGTGCCGAGCACGGTCGGTGCGCCGTCGGCGGCCGCTTGGTACAGCGTCACCTCGCTGCCAACCACGGCGGTGCCGTCGGCCTCGACCGCGCCGCCGAGACTTGCGGCGGCCGATGGCCCCACCGTCGGCACCACGATTGCCAGCATCGCTGCGGCAGCGACGCCCAACGCCGCTGCGAGTCGTCCGAATCCCCTCATCGCCCCTCCTCTGCGTTGACGCGGACATTACTCCTCGCCGCCTGCGCGCGCAGGAACTGCGTTGTAACGCTGGTGTCAGACACCGTGTTGCACCTCGCATGTAACAGGGTGTCTGACACCACCGTTACAGGTCCCGACCACGGGTACGATCCGCGACATGAGTGAGGCGCTGACGCCGTCGCAGCAGCGCACGCTCGAAGCGCTACGCCGGTCCGACGAGCCGCTCGTGTTCGACCCCGCGCTGGTCGCTGAAATCCGTGAAGAGATGACCGATGCGCTCGCCTCGTTCGCCGCCCGGATGCCCGAGGGCGGCGAGCTGTGGGTGAGCAAGCACCGCATTGCCACGGTGCTCGATTGCGAGGAGCACCATCTGGTGCCCGACGACTTCGCGTGGACGCCGGCGACGGCGCGCGGTCAGGTGGCCCACCGGGCGATCCAGCTCCAGTTGTCGTGGCGCGGCGAACCCTCCCCCACCGAGTTGGTCGACGAGGCCATCGCGCGGCTGGCTGACGAAGAGCGGGGCATCGGGTCGTGGATCGCCGGACTGAGTGAGGCCGACGCTGCCGACCTCCGGGGTGGATCGGTGGAGCGGGTGACCAAGTTCGTCGAGGCGTTCCCGCCGCTCGATCGTCGCTGGAACCCGGTGACCGAGGCGGGCGCTCGTTGGCCGCTCGACGGGCCGATCGTTCTGCAGGCGCGGGTCGATCTGATGCTCGGCCGGCCGATGGGGTCTGAGAGCCGGAAGGTGATCATCGACTTGAAGACCGGCGGCCCGAGCCCGCGCCATCGCCAGGACCTCGGCTTCTATGCGCTGATCGAAACGCTCGCCCGCGAGGTGCCGCCACGCAAGCTGGCCACGTACTACCTCGATGCGTCGCAGGCCCAGGTGGAAGAGGTCAGCGAGCGGCTACTGCGTACGGCGATGCGCCGCACCCTCGACGCAATCCACGCGATGGTCGAGCTCGAGCACGAGGCCCGTGCGCCAACGCGCACCCCCGGCATGACGTGCCGATGGTGCCCCCTAGCCACCGAGTGCCCCGACGGCCAAGCCCACCTCGAACAACTCCACGCCTGAGCACTACGCACGCCGTTGCCGTTCTCGGCGTGCTGGTGTGCGGAACCCGCAACCACCGGCGCCGAGAACACGCTGCGCTGTGATGCGACCAACATCGGCGCGAACCCGATGCTGCTTCTCGGCGTCCGTTGTTGTGGTGAGCGCAACCACGGACGCCGAGAAGGGCCGGGACCGTGACGACGGCGCCGGCTAGTCGGCCTCGAACAACGTGCCGGCGCGCCAGTTGTCGGACGCGTTCACACTGCGGTTGGCGCCGCCGCCCACCGTCGAGTCGTCGCCCGCCGCGGTGTTGTTCCGTCCGCCACTCACCGCCGAGCGGATGCCGGTCGCTTCGTTGCGGATCCCGCCACTCACATGGGAGTGGTCGGCGGTGGTGCGATTGGCGAAACCTCCCGTGATCGTCGCGTGCTCGCCACGGGCGACGTGCAGCTCCCCGCCGGTGATCGTTGCGTAGGGATCTCGCACTTCGTTCTCCGAGCCGAACACCACGCCGCCGTACGACTGGTACGAGTGCTCGGTGCCGCTGACGATGTTGTGGCTGCCGTTGCGGATCGGCGGCACCGCGTTGAGACCCTGTTCGTTGTAGCCGACCACCAAGTTGCCCCGCCCGTTGCACAGCTCGAAGCCACCGCACCGAGTGTCGCCGCTGCCGTCGACCACCTGCACGTTCACGCCCGAGAAGCGCACGGTCGGCTCGCCGTCGACGGTCAACGCATCGACGTTGGCCAGCTTGCGTTCGAGATCGGCCACCCGATCGGCCAACTCCGTCAGGCTCGAGTTCGTGTAGTAGCCGTTCACGTCGCCGACCACGAACACCGACCCGTTCTGGTTGTAGATGTTGATGGCCCCACCCGGCGACAACTTCACGTCGACCTTGTTCGGAAACGGCGCCTGGCCAGCCGAGAAGTTGAGGTTCGACAACAACGGCACCTCGGTGACATCGGCCGGGAACAACCGCAAGTTCGACTGCGTCGTGGGGCCGACGGCAGTCACATTCATCGACACGGCTACGGCATCGGCTGGAATCGCCAACGCGCCGACGCACTCCCCCACCCCGCCTGTGATCTGCTGCGTGTGCGTCTCCCGGGCGCCGAGCGGCGTCGACCGCGCACCAACCTGATCGACACCGGGACGGAAGTCGAAGGCGCGACAGCCATCGGTGGGCACGAACGTCGAGTCGTCGTCACCCGGCGCGGCGTCCACCCGCAGCGCCGACGAGAGCCACAACGTGGCGATCACAGCGACGGCAACGCCGGCGGCGAGCCACACGATCGAACGCGGACGAATCTCAACGGTGACGGCCATCCCCCACCTTCGCATGACGCACCTCGTACACGCCGTTTGGTGGCAGGTTTGCGTGCACCCGTCTTGCCGCAAACCTGCCACCAAACGAGCGAGGCAGGGACGAGGGAGGAGCTACTCGTCGTGGTGGTGGAGTGGGGTCAGTGCCGAGCGGAGGCCGGTGGAGATCGCGTCGGTGTCGAGCGGCCGGCCCGGCACATCACCACGTGTCATCTGTTGCCAGCCATCGAGCTTGCTGAGCTGCGGCCCTTTGTACGTGCCTCGCTCGGTGGTCCAGATCACCTGCTCCTTGCCGTCGAGGTGATTCTGGTTGAGCTTGGCGGCGAGCTTCTCGGCGTCGGCGTAGATCTTGTCGTAGGCGGCGGCCCGCTGGTGCGGCGGCAGCTTCGACAGCTTGGCCCGCACGATGTCGCCCACCATGTTCGATTCGGCGCCGTGCTGCAGCCGTGCCCCGCTGTCTTGCAGTCGAGCGACCACACGGTCGTAGTCGGCCCCGGTCATCGGCTGGCCGGTGCGCTTGTCGAGGACCGTCACGGCGTCGATGTCGCCTGCGAACGGGCGCCCGGTTTCGGGGTTGTACACCACGCCGTTGCGTACTTCGACGAGCCCGTCGGCCTCCATCTGGGCCATCGTGTCCTTCAACTCGTTGTATTGATCCAGACGTGTCTGGTAGCGGTCCATCAGCTCCTGGCTCGACCCGGCCGGCGGCTTCTTGGGTTCGAAGAAGCCGACCTGGCCCTTCAACTCGGCCGATGGTCCGCCCAGCGCTTCGTCGAGCCCATCGATCGTCTTCGGCTTGACGTACACCGGTTTCGGATCGGCGAGTTCGTTCTCGATCCACCGAGTGGCATCCGGATTGGTCGTGCGGGTGCCGATGATGGCGCCTTCCTCCGCCGCAATGCGTTGCAGCTCGGCTGCCTGCTTCGGCGTGTAGCCGGTTTCGCGGATGTACTCCGGCGGGATCTTGGTGCCAGGTTTGACGTCGTCGAGGCTCGTCCACTTCCCCGGGTCGGTGTTGCGCGCGGCCTGCTCGGCGAGCTCTTCGGGGTCGACCGCCCGCCGTGCGCCCGCCATCGCGTCGCCCGCGGCCTCCATTCCCTCGGCTGCCGCGCGCGCCCCACCGAGCGCCCGCCCGCCGCCGTCCATCACCCATCCGATGGCCTGACCCTTGGCGCCGGCAAGCACTGCGTCGCCGAACTCGAACGCCTCGCCCCGCGCCTGGGCGGCGCGCTGCGCAGCGGTGATGTCGCGGTACACGTCGGTGGGAATGAGCGCGAGTTCCGAGGCGCCTCCGGTGTACGCGGCGGCACCCATCCGCACGATGGTCTCGGCGGCGGCTGCCGGATTGCGGACGGCCCACGCGGCGAGCCACGACGGCATGCCGGCCACCTGTCGGTCGAGCAGCGAGGCGATCGCCTCCTGCAGCTCGGCGGCGGTGGCGTCGCCGGGGTTCTCGGCGGCTGCACCGAGCGCGTCCCACACCCGGCCCAGCTCCGCCGGGTCGAACGGTCGGTTCCAGTACTCGCCCTGCTCGGCCGCCGCCATCATCATATCGAGCAGTTCGTCGATGCCGCGGTCGTCGCCCAGCGGCGGAAGGTCCTTCATCCAGTCGGCGATGGCGTCGTCGAACTCGCTGCCCGAGCGGCCGACCGATTCGAGATCACCCTCGCCCGGCTCGTCCACGATCATCTCGTCGCCCATCTCGGGCACGTCGTCGTACAGGCCGTCGGGGTCCCAGCTGTCGGTCTTGGTGCCGATGTCGGGATCCTTCGGGTCGTCGTCGGTGTCGACGTCGCCGAGGTCTTCTGGGCGGCGCCGGGTACCGCGCGCCTCGATGATCGTCAGCCCGGCGGCGGCGGCGGTGCCGGCCATCCCCGCAGCGCCGACCTTCTCCTCATCGGGGATCTCGGGGAACAGCGGGTCGTCGACCACCGTCGTTGCGTCGGCCGACTCGACCTCGTCGGTCAGCGTGGGGTCGTCGAACAGATCCTCATCCTCTCCGGAGAGCTCCCCGAGCGTCTGGTCGTCGATCGCGGTGTCGTCGCCCACACCGGTCGCCGTGTCGGCTCCTGTGCCGGGCTGGAACTCGTACACATAGTGGATGGCGCAGTCGCAGTTGAGCGCACCAACGCCGAGTTCGAGCGTGGCGCCCTCGAAGCCGGACGGGATCGACCACGTGAACGTGCCGCTGGCGGCGTCGCCGTCGTCGCAGCTCAACGGTTCGGATCCGATCGGGTCGTAGCAGTCGACGCTCACGCCGACGGCGTCGTCGGTCCAGGTGTGCGACGCGTACTGGATCACGCTGAGCCCCGAGAAGCGCTGCACGTCGCCCTGCACGAGCGTGCCCACCACGTCAACGTTGCTCTCGAAGGTGCCCCCGGGCTCGAGCACATCGGGAGGTGGGTCGTAGGTGGCGGTGTACAGCCCGACGTAGCCGATGCCGTCGTCGTAGGTGACCGACATCGATCCGGGCGAGTGCTCCACGGTGGTGTAGCCGTCCATCGGAGCAACGTCGGTGTCGACGAGCACCCACCGGTCGACCGTGGCATCGCCGGAGTCAGAGTCGGATTCCGACGACGGCTCCGACTCGGACGACCCACCATCGTCTTGCGCAACGTGTGCATCGGCCGACTGCGGCTGCGGCAGCGCCAGCCAGCCGGCGGCGGCCACCGATGCAGCCGCCGTGGCGCGGGCCAGCGCGCGCGGCTCCATCCGCCCGACGAACACACCCACCTGCATGCCGATTCCGAACCACGATCCGAACCGGCCGAGATCGACCAGCTCGGTGCGATTGGCGATCACCGCCGCCTGCAACAGCACGGTGCTCCCGCCCCACACCACCAGTCCGATGCCCGCCCGCTTGAGCCACAGCGCGCCGTCGTCGCTCCAGATCTCGGCCCGCTTGCCGATGGTGAAGCCGCCGGCCAATCCGAGTGCGGTGGCCACCACCGCGACCACGGGAGCGGTCGAGATCGGCGACACAGCCGTGATCACTACGACCGTGGTGACGGCGATACCGATCCGGATCAGGTCGAAGTTGGGCCGCACGCGCATCGGCTTGCGGATGGTGATGAAGGTGAGGGCGACGCCGCCGATCGACACGAGCAGCGCCAGCGTGGTGAACACCGACCTCATGACGTCGCTCCGTTCTCTCGGTTGCGACGTTCGATCCGCCAGGTCGGCGCCCGTCCCGGATCTGGCCGGTAGGCGCACTCGGCGCCGGTGCGAATCGCCACCTCGAGATGCGCGGCGAGCGCGGGATGATCACCACCCACCGCGGCGATCGCGTTGCGCACCGCCTTGGTCACCCGAGTGCGTGCTCGCTCCGAGGTGGAGGAGAACCGTCGGCTGCGCCCGCCCAACCCGGTACTGCGTTCGAGCTCGTCGGCGATGGCGTCGAGTTCGGCGCGGGCGCTCGCCGAGCGGACCTCGTCGTGGGCCAACTCGGCGTCGTCGATGGTCGCCTGCAGCTCGCGGATGCGCTCGCGGTAGGCACGGAGTGCGGTCTCGTCGAGCACTACGTCGGCGCCGGCACCGTCGCTCTGGGCACCAGCGAGTGCCTCGTCGAAGGTCACCGTGTCGGGTCGCCGGCCGTCGAGTGCGGCCGACAACTCCAGCACGTCGACCGCCACGTTGGGGCGGGCCAGCAACTCGGCGATCACCTGCCACCCCTTGCGCGCCGGTACGACGATGTCGAGGCCATCGAAGTCGACCCGCCAGCCGCGTTCGAGTTCCACCATCTGGGCCGTTGCGGTCGACGGCGCCGTGTCGAGCGGCGGGCTGTCGACGGTGGGAGCGGCCTCGGCGTCGAGTGCCCACTGCCAGGCCTCGACGGGATCGGCGCGTCCGGTCAACGAGCTGTCGGCGGCGGCTGCGTGGCAGTGCGCACGACGACGGTCGAGGCCGAGCGCGCCGAACTCGCCCGACGCCACGGCGAACCACTCGGCGGCTGCGTCCTCGCCCCTCCGACGGAAGTGCCGTGCAAGTTCAAGCGCGCCGTGGGCTGCGGCGGCGGGGGCGTTGGCGTCGAGCGCGATCTGCCGTCCTTGCAGCAACAGTTCCTCGGCGAGCGCATCGTCGCCGGCGCCCGATGCGGCCACACCCATCGGGATCGCATACGGCCCGATCACGGCAAGTCCGGTGCCGAGCACCACCCACTCGTGTCGGAACGGCATCATGACGTCGAGCGCTCTGGTCGCCACGTGTGTCAGCGACGTCCACCCACTCACGAACATCGCGGCGGCCACAGCGGTGCTCAGCAGGTTGAACTGGGCGTTGTCGAAGATGTCGTTGGGGATGCCCTCCACGAGGCGGATGGCGTCGTCGTCGTGACCGTGGTCGGCGAGACCCCACGCGGCGAGCGCTCGGATGAACGGGTTCTCGGGCCGGTCGGCGACCGATGCTCGAGCGACGTCGGCAGGATCGTCGCCGCGGTCGCGCTGCAGCATCGCCAGCTGCAGCAGGAGGAACTGTTCGGCCCGCGGGCCATGGCCGAGCTGCGTCCCGAGCTCGAATCCCTCGTTGATGGTCGCCTCGGCGGCGTCGAAGCGACCCTCGACCATCGCCAGGGTGGTGCGCGAGCGAAGCAAGGTCCAGGCCATCAGCCCGGGTACGTCGTCGACCAGCCGGTGCATTCGATCGACGGCTCTGGCGACGTCGCCGAATCGGCCCAACCGCCAGAGGATCACGAGTCGCGTACTCCACAAACTGAGGTGCAGTTCGTCGAAGTTCGCTCCGGTACGGGCGATCGCCCGCTCGATGTCGGCCACCAATGCATCGCCGACGCCCGGGACGCGCCGGCCGCTGTGGGCGGCCACCAGTGCCCATGCGGCAAGCCGATCGTCGTCGTACCGGTCGGCGGCTGCTTCTACTTCGGCGACCAGCCGGGCGAGTCCGTCCAGCCCCTCGCGGGTGAAGTCGAGCACGGCCAGGGCCACCGCCACGCGGGCTCGTTCGTGGCTCTGCGCCGGCAGATGGTGGTGCGCCCGGCGGAGGCGGGCAACCAGTCGTTCGTCGGGGTCGACCGCCAGGCCCAGCATGCCGACGGCCGGCATCCCGGCGAGCGCCGCCTCGGCGAGCGCCGAGGAGTCAGCCTCGGCAATCGCACCGTCGACCGCCTCGTCGAGCAGACCGGCGCCGTCCGTACGACCGTTCAACGTGCGCGCTCGGCCGAGGCCGACGAGCACGCGCGGGCGGAACTGGGCGACGCTGTCGGCGTCGAGCAGGTCGAGAGCCCGTTCGAAGTAGCGCTCGGCGGTGGCCGGGGCGGCGGACCCGAGGGCCGCTTCGCCAGCGGCCACACTCCAGCGGACGCCGGGGACCGAGCCGAGCACCGGGGTGGCCATCGCGGCATGCCCGGCCAGCGCGGCGATCGGGTCGGGCTCGGTGGGCTCGTCGCGCACGAGCGCCTCGTATGCGGCGGCATGGAGTTCGGCGCGCCGTTGTGCGCCGAGACCGTCGTAGGTCGCGTGGCGATAGGCGTCGTGGGCGAACCGATAGTGACGGTCGCGCTCCACGCGTTCGATCACGCCGCGGTCCACCAGCTCCTCGAGCGCGTCGGCGGTTGCGGCCCGGTCGCGGCCGGTCGTGGCGGCGAGCGTCGCGACGTCGACGGTGTCACCGAGCACGCTCGCCGCATCGAGGTGCGCGCCGGCCTCGGCGGAAACGCCGACGAGCCGGTCACCGAGCATCTCGACGTGGTCGGTGAAGCGGCCGCTCGACACGTATGCCGCGGCGAGGTCGCGCAATCGGAGGGGGTTGCCGGCGCCCAGAGCGATCGCGGTGATGCGTTCGGCGGCGGGCAGCGCCACGAGCTCGTCGAGCAACGAGCCCGCGGCGTCGTCGGCGATTCCGGCGAGCGTCACGTGTTGCGCCAGCTGGTCGACCGCGCCCAGTGCGGCATCGACCAGCGCGGACGCGCTGTGCTCGGAGCGCACGGTGGCCACGATCGGGATCGCCGCGCCGGCGACGGCCCGGAGGAGCGACAGCGACTCGGCATCGGCGCGATGGAGATCCTCGATCACGATCACCGTGCCTGCGGCGCGGTCGGCGACGGCCTGCAACAGCTCGCTCCAGGCGATCGCCAGGAGTTCGGCGTCGCGTGCGGTGTCGGCCGCATCGAGGTGGGGGAAGGTTGGTGCGAGCCAGTTGGCGAAGGCCAGCTGCGGCAACTCGACGATCGAGGCGAGCTGTGCGCCGATCTGAATCCAGGGGAGGTAGGCGCCACGCGGGCCTGCCTCCCAGCAGCGCCCCCACACCACCGTGCCGTCGTGACGACCGGCCAGTTCGTGAACGAGCCGCGACTTGCCGATGCCTCGCTCGCCGCGAACCACGGTGAGTCCGGGCTCGCTCAACCGGGCTGCCAGCAGCCCGAGTTCCCGTTCGCGCCCGACGAACTGGTCGTTCGTCGGCTCCCCCGCGTCGCCCACGGCCAGCGACCCTACCGAGGCCGGCGGGCTGCTCGATCCGTCGAGCTCACCGGAGCTCATCCACTGCTCGGTGTGCGGCACCGGGGCATCGAGCAACGCGACCATCACGACACGGCGCCGCTCGAGGCCGGAGCACCGGCGGGAGGGGCGATCCCCACCCGCAGGCACGTCATCAACGTCGCCGCATCGGCGTGAAACACCATGCCGCGGGCCCCGGATTCGACCTCATAGCCGTGTTCGTTGGCGGCGCGCTGCATGAAGTCGGGCAGTTCGCTCGACATCGAGAACATCGCTCGGGCGAACTCGTCGGTCAGCGACGCGTCGCTGGCGGGGAACACCACGGGGTCGCCGATACGGGCGGTGACGTTCACGTTGAGCACCAGCGTGGGCCCGTCGTCGGTGCCGAGTGAGCGGAGCCGCCGTGCCCACACGGCCGCGTCGCCGTCGGTGGCCGCTCCGTCGCCGACGTTGATCACTACAGGCGGAAACGAGTCGGGGTGCTCCCCCACCCAGCTGGCGATGAGTTGTCCGGCATGGTTCATCGCCCCGCACAACGGCGTGGCCCCGTCGGCGACGGGCTCGACCCATACCGGCAGCTTCTTCGTGTTGCCGGCGGCCGACTCGCGCGCTTCCACCCGTGCCGACTGTCGAGCGAGCTCGCCGATCGACACCAGACCCCGGCCGGTGAGCGGACCGCTCCAGGCCGGCCCGACGTCGAGCCCGTAGCCGACGAGCGCGACGTCGTAGAGGTGTCGAGGGCCCTCGGCGCGGTTGGCGACGGAACGCAGCACCAGGTCGTAGAGCACGTTGTTCACCGATCGGGCGAGCACCTCGGCCTTCGACTCGCCCGGGCGGCCGGCGGCCGGCTCGTTCATCGAGTACGAGCGGTCGAGGAGGAAGACGATGCACCCGGGCCGGTCGGGCGAGAGTCGCTGGGTGTAGCTCATGCACCATTCAGGCGTGACAGCGCGATGTCACGATGTGACACGGCGACGTCACGCCGAAGTGTCGTGCCCGATGACGCGCCCTGGTGGACCGACGACGATCCGACCGCCGATCTGCCCTCCGGAGTGAACCCGCAGATCGACCGCCCGACCGTGCCCGGGCCGTGGGACGCCGATCCGACCGCCTACTGGTGGGGGCGTGGTGAAGCGGCGCCGGGGCAGCCGGCAACCGTCAGTGCGACCAGCGAGGCGGCCGCCGCGGTGGCCCCGGTTGCCGCGACCGCGGTCGCCGCGACTGCAACCGAGGCACCCCCAACATCCACGGCGGAGCCACCGACTGAGCCGTCGACCGCCGAGCCCGCCGCACACGGCACAGCGAGAGCCGCCGACGGACGATGCGGGGCGCCGCCCGCCGGGCGCGCATCTTCGCCATCATTGGTAGTGCTGACGCTGCTCGGCTACATCGCCATCACGTTCGCCGCCCCGTTGATCGAAGAGCGGCAAGAGAACTTTCGTGTACTCGGAGGGGATCAACTTCTTCCTCGGCTCGGCGGACGGCCAGTACGCCGCGTTCCTCAACTTCGAGGACAACGTGGGCGCCTGGTTGTTGCTCGCGGTGGGCGCCCACGATCGTGGCGGCGATCGCCGGGGCGCTGACGTTGCGCTCCCGTGGCCTCGTCGTCGTGCTGTTCCTCGCCACGGCTGGTGCGCTCGGCCTGTATGTCCTGATCATGCGCCCGCCAGGATCGGGCGACTCGATCACGTGGATCCCCAGCGTGGGCGCGACGATCTTCGCCCAACTCGCGGTGGTCCTCCTGGTGATCGGGCTGACGCTTCTGTTCGTTGCCATTCTCGTGCGGTGGCCGGGTGGTGCCATGCGCACGATGGCGGTGATCGGCGGCGTCGCAGTAGTCGCCACCCGGCGTGTACATCGTCACCAACACGTACACGACCGGCGACGTAGCGAACGCCGAGGCGGCGAGGATCGACGGCTTCAGCCGGATGACGCTCGCGGAGTGCGACAGCGACGCCCCGCTCGATCGGTCGGATCTCGACGCCACCGCCATCCTCTATCTCGGTGGCGACATCGCCACCGACACCCGGGTACCGCCGTTCGACTTCGAGACCGACGACCTGCGCGATGCCATGTCGTACGTCGAGAGTGCCCGCCGTTTCGACCTCGAGATCGACGGCCAACCTCTCGACCTTCGGTTCGCCAGGCCGCGTTGCCCATCGGACGGTTCGGCCATCGGCGAAGCGATCGACGAGCCGATCGTGGTCATCGATTGGCTCACCGACCGCGATCACTTCCCGATCGGCAGTTCGGAGTACGCCGACACCACCTTCCTTTATGTGGGTGGGGAGTTCGTCGTAGCGGACGTGATGCGCTACTTCGACGCCGAGGATCTCGCGTTCAATCTCCGCCGACTGGCAGACAGCGTCGGCATGACCATCGAGTGGAACGGCTGAGGAGCACCGTGACAGCACCAACCTCAACCATCACGCAGCGACGACACGCACGCCGCGCGGCGACCCTCGCCGTCGCCGCCACACTGCTCGTGGTCGCATGCGGCAGCACCGGTGGCGATGACGGGTCGACGGCCACCGTCGACGGCGCAGGTTCGCCGGCGACGGTCCGGGCCGACGACCGCGCAGGCTCTCCGGCGACCACATCCGAGCAGGCCCCGCCCTCCGACGACGTGGAGGGCGAGTGGCTGAGCGTCGACCAACTCAGCAACGACGCCTTCGACTCCAGGCGTACTGGCCGTCGCGGATCAGGCGACGGCGACGTTCGGGTCTCCCGAAGCGGCGGCGGTCGCACTACTCACGGCGTCGGCCCGCGGCTACGACGCCACGCAGGTGCTGCTCACCGCAGCGGGCGACGGCACGTTGTCGGCCGATGGAACGATCTCGATCGACGGCGAAGTTGTGGCTCCGGCCGGCCCGCCGTCGGCGGCCGTGGTGTTGCCGAGTTCGTTCGAACCCGCTGCTCCGACCGATCAACCGCATGGGTTCCGGCATGGCAGCGATTGCGGCGCCGGCCCCGGCGGAACCCGATGCCGTGTTCGAGACGCTCGAGGGGCTCGTCGACGGCGCACCCGATGAGCAACGCGAGGCAGGGGGTTGGGCGCTGGTGCTGATCATCGGCTTGTTGCGCGCCGGCTACTCCGCCGAGCAGATCGTGGAGTTGTTCGTATTCGGCGATCAGGGCGTGGGGATCGCCTCGGGCCGGCAGTGCGCATCGATCACATCGCCAGACGGCACGGGACCCACCGTGTTCAGCCTCGGCGACCAACGGGTCCCGACGGTGGTTCCGGCCAACGCTCCGCTCGACGACTGCGACCAGGCGCTCGATACGTCGGTGGGGGCTGCGGCGATCGGCGAGGCACAGCTGGTGGTCAGCTTCGAGGGGCGCGTCGACGACGGCGCCTCTACATACGCGTCGAGCTGGAGCGTCGATCTCGACGACGGCTACGGCGAGGCCCGCGGCGTCATCGAGTTCGAGGGCCCGTGCACCGCCGGCGAGGACGGCCCACCGGTCATGGATACCGAAGGCACGTTCGACTTCACGGTCGAGGTCGCCGAAGCCGACGACGGAGGGTTGATCGTGGTGGCCAGTGGCTTTCAGTTGGGCGAGTACCGGGAGGTCAATCTCACCGACGATCCCGAGACCTCATGCCGCGAGGTCTTCGACATTGCAGCGGCCAGCTTCGAGGAACTGCTCGGCGTGGAAGAGACGATTCCCGGCGACATCGGCACCTATGACGTCACGCTCGGCGTGTTCGACGGCACGATCACGGTGCGCGATGTGTAGGCGGGCGGTGGCATCCATCGTTGCGTTCGTGCTGCTCACGGCGGCGTGCGGCGGCGGGGAGTCGGAAGGCGAGCGCCTGCTGCCCAGCGAACGAGGCGAAACAGCCGTTGGCGACGTTGTCGTCGAGCCAAGGATCGGCGTCGACGAGCTCACCGAGGCCGATCTCGACCCCGAGCTGTTCGCGCTGGCGGATCAGTTGATCGCCACGTTCGGATCCGCTGAGGCAGCTGGCGTGGCGATGTTGCGCGCTGCCGATCGTGGTGTCGACCCGGCGGCAATCGTCGCTGCGGCCGTAGACGGGTCGCTGCAGCCCGACGGTGCGATCGAGCCGCAGGGCTTTCGTCGGGCGGTCGATCCAGAAGATCCGTCGAGGGTGTTCGCGTCGTTGGCCATGCTGGCCGGCGAGACCCCCGACGTCGAGCGCGACGCTGGCCGGTGGGCGCTGGTGATCTTCATCGCCCTCGCGCGTGCGGGCTACACGAAGGACCAGATCGTCGAACACCTGCTGACCGCGGAGGGGCGCGTGTTCGTTCCGCCGGCCGGGACGTGCGCGCAGATCGAGCTGACCCCGGTGACGTTCGACGAGTTCGGCGATCCGGTCGATCTCGGGGAGGTGCTCGCGCCCGCGGGTGCGCCACTCGATGAGTGTGTCAACGGCACGGACATCGAGACCACCGACGAGGCGAACGACGCCGCAACGAGTGCGGAGGGAACCGCGCCCGACCAAACGACCGGTGGCAACGATGGCGACGTCTCGATCGAAGTCGACGCGGCGACGTACCGGATCGACCCAGATCCGCGCACCCTGAACGGCGAGGTGTTCTCGCGGGCCGTCGGCGGCACCTTCGATGCCGAGCCGGTCGCAGGCGGGGTGCGCATCGCCGGTACCGCGCGGTTCGAGGACGTGCTCGTGGTGAGCGAAGACGGCATCCAGTGCACGGTGACCTACGAGTTCGGGTTCGACACGGCGCTCGAGCTCGACGGGCAGGGCGCAACGGTTGCTGCGTTCATCCAGACGCCGACGCCGATCGGCCTCGAGTACGACGGCCCGTTGTGCGGTGATCCGGTGTACCAGAACAGTGCGGTCGAGTATCAAGGCGAAGTGGCCTCGCAGGCGCTCCCTCTCGTGCTGTCGGCCACCGTCGAGAACGGCACGCTGGTCGGCTCGTTCGCCCAGCCAGATCTGGACTTCACCGACATCGACGACGTGACCGTGGCGCCGATCGGCAACCTCGTCCGCACCTCGTAAGCCAACGGCGCACCACCTCCCGCAAATCCCGGGGATTCCCTGCACGAGGCGCATGATTTCGCGCAGAGAATCGGCAGGAGCACACGCGTGGCATCGGTCCCGCCCGCGCTCATGGTCTGCGATACTCCACACCGAGGGCGACTCGAGGGGGAACGATCATGTCGTTGATGCGGACGCGTTGGGCAGCTATCGGTGCTGCGGTAGCGGTCACTTTGGGTGGCGGCGGTCTTGCGCTGGTCGACGCAGCGAAGGACTCAGGCGACCGGCCGGTCACAGTGTTCTTGGACGAGCCGTGCCGCCTCCGCGATACGCGCACCTCCGAAGGCGTTGGCGGACGCACCGCGCCGCTCGGACCAGCCGAGGCATACACCGTGAAGGGCACGGGCCCCTCCGGCGACTGCAACGTGCCTGCCGACGCCGTTGGCCTGATCACCAACGTGACGGCCACGGACGCCACCGCCAACACCAACCTGCGGTTCTACCCAACGGGCGGCACCATCCCCGAAACCTCGAACCTCAACCCCCGTCCCGCCAGCGCGCCGGTGCCGAATGCCGTCGTCGTCGGGCTCAACGATCTGGGCGAGTTCGACGTGCGCAACTTCAACGGCTTCGTGAACGTGATCATCGACGTGTCGGCGTACCTCGTCGATCACACCCACGACAACGACTACCTCCCCACCGGCGACATCGAGATCACCCATGCGCCCGGCGACTGGGTGCCGGACGACATCTTGAACCCGCCGATGTTCTTCAACCGACTGCCGACCCAGACCAAAGTCGATGGCTCCGGCACCGTGATGATGCCGCTGACAGGACCGGCCTCGTTCGGCTCGGGTGCGATCGAGTACGAGCCCACCAAGGTCACCTACTGCGCAAAGAATCTTCAGGCCGGGGCGTTCATCGAACGAGTCACGGTCCAGGCGAGTGGGATCGCTGCAACCGGTTTGGCCCAGGACGACACCAATCGGGTGTCGCCCGGCTGCTACGACCTCGCCATCGACTCGGGCGCCGTGAGCGGCACGTCGTACGTGCTCATCGTCGAGATCGGCGGCGGAGGAGGCATCACCATCCTCGAGAGCGTCATCTCCACCTGGAGCCCAACCGGCTGACGGCGCGTCCGGCCGTGCGCAGATCGCAACTCCGGCCGATCAAGTCGATCAGCGTTCATCGCCCGCCAACCGTGGTGCGAATAGGGTTGTCGCCCGTGGATCGCCGCTCCGCCGTGAAGAAGCTCGCCGCGGGCGGGGCGATTGCGGCCGGCTCGTCGGTAGTCCTGTCGTCGAACGGAGTGGCGTTCGCCGCATCGTGCGTGGTCGACATCACCAACCCGGTAGCCACGCTCGCAGGCGACACCGGCGGCCAGAACAACCCGTATTGGCTGATCACCAACACCACCGCCGCACCTCCGGGTGTGACCGCCAACTTCGTGTGGCGCATCCGCAGCTACGCCAACCTCACCGGCCGTCGCGGCAACTTCCCGCGCTTGAAGGTCAACCCCGACGGCATCGCTGCGCTCGTCGGGCCCGACGACGACTCCTTCGTCGGCAACGTCGCCACGCCGTCGAGTGGCGTGGCCAGCAGCGCGGTGATCAGCCGCACCAATTCCAACGGCGGCCCGACCCGCGGCTTCCAGCCCGACGACGACTACGTGGTGCAACTCGACATCACGTGGGACGGCGCCTGCGACACCACGCTCGCCAGCTTCGAGATCTCACCGAGCGGTTCCGGCCAAGCCCAGCCCACCGTGACCCGCATCGCCTAGATCAGGCCGGCCGGCAGCTTCCCCAGCGAACGCGACCGACACGCCACAAGTGCGCTTCGCGGCCGGGAGGCGCACCCGTGGATCCTGTCGAAGCCCCAGGGACTCATAGGGGATTCGCCGGATCGACGCCAGGAGCGGCAAGGCGCATCGTGGGGCCATGACGCACCCACAGGACGTGAACCGACCCTGGCTCCCCCACCTCATCTGGTTCCTCGCCGTCGCGCTCCCGGTGACGTGGCTCATCATCGGAGCCGGGCAGACGGAGCAGCAACCCGGACAATGCTCGGGCATCGGTTGGGGCTGTTCACTCTCGGGCAGCGATGCCGCCGCGTTCGTTGCGATCATCGTCGTGCCACCAGCGCTCGCCATCTTGGCCATCGGGCACGGTGTGATCGGCGTGGTCCAGTGGTTGAGAGGTGCGAGCCGCAAGAACGGCGACCGCCACTGACCGTCTCAGTAATCTGGCTCGATGGCCGAGGTCGACGTCGCCGACGAGATGACGTTGCGCGACTACGCCTCGGTGGTGTGGCGACGCAAGTGGATCGTGATCATCCCGGCGCTGCTGACCACGCTCGTGGCAATCGCGTTGAGCGTGGCGCAGACCCCGATGTATCGGGCCAGCGCCGAGGTGTTGGTGAAGATGCCGCCGAATGCGTACTCACTCTCCTCGACCGGCGATGTGCTCAGCCCGCGGATGGTCGAGAACGAACTGCAGGCGGCCAACGGCTCGGCGCTGAAGGCCGACGTCCGCGAAGTGGTCGGCTCCGAGCCGACGCTCAGCGTGTCGGTCAGCGAGGGCTCCGACGTTTTCACCTTCACGGCGACGAGTTCCGACCCCGACACCGCCGCCCTCGCTGCCAACACCTACGCCCAGACCTACATCGATCAGCAGCGCCAGATCCTGATCGACGAGTACGCCACCCGCGCCGAAGTGGTGCAGGAACAATTGGCGGCGATCGAGCGCGGCGAGTCGGACTCCACCCGCCAGACCGAGTACGAGTTCGAGCTCGAAGACCTCGCCGTATCGACGGAACTGGCGCGCACCGGCGGCAGCGAGTTGATCGACGAGGCCACCGCCCCGAGCCAGCCCTACGAACCGAACACCAGCCGCACCGCCGTGCTCGCACTCGTGGTCGGCGTGCTCATCGGCCTCGGCGCAGCGTTCCTCATCGACTATCTCGACACGTCGATTCGCGACGACGATGACTTGGTCCGTGCCACCGGTCTGCCCGTGCTGGCCTCGGTGCCGCTGCTCCCCGGCAAACAGTTGCCCGACGCGCGACATCTCACATCGAGAGACCAACCGAGTTCGCCGTCGGCCGAAGCATTCCGCGGCCTGCACACGTCGCTCCGATTCATGGCCCTCGAACGGCCGATCCGCACCCTGCTGGTCACCAGCGCCCGCCCCGCAGAGGGCAAGACCACGGTGGCCACCAACCTGGCCTACACGGCGGCGCGCAGCGGCGACCGGGTGCTGCTCATCGACTGCGACCTGCGCAAGCCACAGGCCCACCTGTTCTTCGCACTGCCAAACGAGATCGGCTTCACGTCGGTGCTGCTCGGCGAGGCGACCATTCGCCAAGTGGCGCATCTCGTGAAAGACGCCGATGCGCTTGCCGTGGTCACCGCCGGACCACAGCCACCCAACCCCTCCGAGCTCTTGGCCGGCGAGCGCACGCAGGAATCGCTGGAACGCCTCAGCGAATCGGTCGACCTGATCGTGCTCGACTCCCCGCCGGTGCTGCCGGTGTCCGACCCCGTCGTGCTCGCCCCCCTCGTCGACGGCGTCGTGGTGGTCGCATCGGCCAACTCCACCGACCGCCGCCAGCTCGGCAAGTCGATCGAGCGCCTCGCCCAGGTCGACGCCCCCATGCTGGGCACCGTGCTCAACCGTTACGACCCGCTGGTATCCGGCGACTACAGCTACGGCTACGAGCGCCCGACCGAAAAGGACGCAACGCCGGACAGCAAGCGGATCGAGCCGATCCGACCGCACATCCCCGATGAAGACTCGGGCCCGGCGTGGCTCGCGGCGAACGCTGCCACCACTTCGCAGAGCGGCGACGCAACAAGCGAGTCCAAAGCGACCACGACATGAGCACCGACCCAGACCAGCGACTCCCGGCGACGATGCCACGCAAGCGCGATCAGGTGATGGTGGCCGAGTTCGACACCGAGCTGGTCGTGCTGGTGCCCGAGCACAAGCAGGCCCACCATCTCGACGATGGCCTCTCGTTGGTGCTCGATTCGTGCGACGGCCAAACGCCGACCGCCGAGGTCGTCGCCGAGGTCGCCGATGGCACCGGCGAACCCGTCGACGCCGTCGAACGATGGCTGGTCGGTTCGATCGAGGTCTTGCACAATCTCGAGATGCTCGAAGCCGGCAGCGGCTGGGTCGTGGCACACTGAAGTCATGGATCGGCGGCAGGCGATCAAGAAGCTCGGTGCTGGCGGCGCCATCGCTGTCGGCGCGTCCGCGGTGCTCTCGAGCAACCAGGTCGCCTTCGCCGCGTCGTGTGTCGTTGATCCCCAGCTGCCGAGCGTTGTGCTCGAGGGGAACAGTGGCGGACCGTACTGGCGGGTGAGCGACACGACCGTGCCACCAGCTGGAGTGACGCCGAACTACATCTGGCGCATCCGTTCGTATGCGAACCTCGGCCCAGGCAGCTCGAACCGCCTGAAGATCGCTCCCAACAGCCAAGCACCGATCTTTGGGCCGAGCCCACAAGACTTCTCCGGAACCGTCTCCACGCCATCGAGCGGTGCAGCCAACTCGGCTGTGATCAGCCGGTCGAGAAACAACGCCGTCGGCACCGACGGGTTCGAGGCCGATAACGCGTACGTGACCGAACTCGAGATCACCTGGAGCGGCGCGTGCGACACGACGGTGGCTACCTTCCAGATCAGCCAGGTCGCCGGGTCGGGCACGCAACCTCCCTCCGTCACCCAGCTGAGCTAACGCTGCCGGGGCTGCCGCCGCACACGCCCCTCGACCGCAAGGCGGACGTGTTCGGCATCCTGCCTCGGAGAATTCGGGAGCTTTGCCTCGCGGGGCCGCTCGTAATCGCCGATACTGAGTCCCGATGGATCGGCGGCAGGCACTGAGGAGGCTCGCGGCCGGCGGCACGATCGCTGCCGGTGCGTCGATGGTGCTGGCGTCGAACGACGTCGCCTACGCCCAGTCGGCGTGCGTACCGACGCCGCCCGACAACCCGTTCGACATTGTCGAGCAATCTCGCGACGCACGCGATCGTGGCGGCTTCTGGCGGATTGCCAACTCGTACATGATCTCAGGATCTGGGCTGACCGTCACATACAGCTGGCAGATCCGTAGCTACGGCCCGCTCGGCGCGCCTCGTCTGCTGTTGATCTCCAATGTGAACGGCAGCGAGGTCCTACGCGGCCCGCAGCCCAATCAATGCCGCACCGGGTGTCCGACGCCGTTCACCACGCCGAACACCAACGATGGCGCCGTCGTGGTGTCGAAGACCAACCTCGCCCAGACGGCGCCGCATCGCCTCACCAGCAACAATCGGTGGGAGGTCGGCGTGTTGATCACCTGGTCGGCCGCAGGTTGCGACCCGATCGAGGCGACGTACTGGATCGGCGGGCGCCAGCCAAGTTTCCCAACCGTCACGAAGGTCAGCTGACGTGGATCGGCGCGCAGCCATAAAGAAGCTGGGTGCAGGCGGCGCGATTGCTGCTGGCGCATCGGCCGTGCTCAACACGAACAACGTTGCGTTCGCTGCGTCGGGCACGTGCCTGGTCGGGGTGCCGGCCAGCGGGGCCCCGATTGCGGTCAACCCAGCGCCCCGCAACCAGTCGATCTCGTTCACCGAACAAGTGAACGCCACGTGCGATTGCGGACCACGTCGAGCCAACGAGACCAAACAGTGGTCGCTGGTGTCGTTCGATGTCGCCGACGGCGGCAGCGTCCGGCCACGTGGCTCGAGCACGGCGTCGCGCTTCAACCTGTTGCGACGCAGCGCCAACGGCGGTGGTGCCCGGTGGGTGGACGGCGATCGGTTCACGGTGGAGATCGCCCTAACGTGGGAGTGCCAGGACGCAACCCAATATGTCGACGCCCGGTACCGGGTCGACGTGGTGTGGCCGAACGTCCCTGCCACAGCGGCCAACACCAGCTACGTAGTTGTTCCGAAGTGATGTGCTAACGGCGACCGACGAGCTCCCGCATCATCGACGACGTTCGGTCGCGGAAGGTCTTACGGTTCGCCCGCAAGTAAGCCCGCGAGGGGAAGACCAGCGGGAACACGTAGGCCGGCCACTCCCACACCGGCAGGGCTAGCGGTGCGGTGAGGAGGTGGCCACGCGGTCGATCGCCAACCAGGCGAAGGGCGACCCGCTGTCGGCCCGACGGCGCAACCGAGCGAGCCCACTCGACAAGAGGGTGATCGTCGATCGGGAACCGCGACCAGGCATCGATCACACCCGTGGCGAACAGCGCATCAATCTTCCAACGCTGCGAACGGATAATCGCCTCTTCCCAGTCGACGCCCGACACCAATACGAGCTGAGGCACGTCACGAGCGGAGTGCAATCCCGTTCGGGAGTCGCCGACGTGGTTGGCAGCATGAACCAATCGGTTCGGTCCGTCGAGCGCTCGAAGCTCCGTTGCGCCGATCGAGAAGGGCACGGTGGACGCAAACAAGTCGTCGGATGGGATCCCGTATCCGAAGTAGCCCTGTGTCAGCATCGTATGAACATCGATCTCCACTCCACTTTCGTCCACGACGGTGGTCGACTTGGCGTAGCGCTGTTGCCAATAGGCACGCCTCGGCTCGCGCTCGGCGTGTGCGGGGAAGCAGTTGAGGACCCGCGACCGATCCTCGCTGCGAATCAGCAGGTCGACGTCGGAGGAGAATCGGTCAGTCGGCCGCTCGTGGTCGAGGTGCCCAGTGGCGACCCCCTTGAGCAGTACGACGTCGTGGACGCCGACCTGGTTGAGGCGTGCTACGACCGACGTCGCGGCGGCATGGGCCGCCAGCGTCGTCTGAGCCGCCTTCACCTGAAGTGCTTTCAGCCGCCGACTATCTGGCTCTTCGAACCCGTCAACCACACCAGCCGTGAGTGCATACGCCAACCACGGCAACGCACGAGCCGACTCTGCAGCCCGGACCAGCTCGCTAGGCGGCGAAACGGGGGCCTCCCGCACAGCAGCGCCGGGCAACGGGTGGGCAGCTACCCATGACGCCGCCGAATTCGGTGCGCTCATCAGATCCCAAAATGGCAGCAGCGCCGCCCGAAGGCGGCGCTGCTGAAGATCGGTCGGACTGTCGTAGTCAGATCAGGTTGTCACGGGCTGGCGGCGACGGAACCCTGCAACCGCGAACAACCCGAGGCCCACCACCAGGAGGCCGACGGCAACGTAGGTTATCGATGACTGGCCACCCGAACCGGTGGACGGCAGCTGGCCGCCCGAGCCGCCGCCGTTCGTGTCCGGTGGAACATCCAACACCGTGACGGAGAAGTTCGCGGTGAGCACGCCACAAGTGGCTGTGCCCGGATACGTGCCCGGCGCGTTCGGCGCAACAAACACGGTGAAGGCGTTGCCCTCGGCGTCAGCGTTGATCGTTTGCACAGAGCGTGTAAGAGCCTGTGGCGGGTTCTCAAAACCAGGGAGGTCGATCGTGACCTGCTCACCAGGCTGGCAACCGTTGACCGCGACCTCGGTCTCTCCACCGGGGGCGGCATCCGAGCCGCCCGCCGACGGGCCGTACTGGGCGGACACGCCCTGCGCCACGCCGAACACGAGGGCCAGCGCTGCAGCGAATGTCAGACCGATTTTCTTCATGGCTGTCCCTTTCCCAGAACCTTCAGGGCGAATCTAGCACCGATCAGGTCGATGTCCAGCAATAATGCACCTTCGAAACGTACAGTTCACCTGGTACGACGCAGTCCGAACAGGCTCGGATACGCATCGACAGGCAGCCCGGCCCTAGCGGGCGAGTGGCTGGAGGTAAAGGGCTGGCTCGAACTCGCCGTCGATGGTGACCTCGTACGGGAACTCGAGGCGGAACGTTGTCGACTCGCCGGGCCCGATAGCTACGTGGCGTCGGTAGCCAGACCATCCTGCTTCGTCGAACTCAAGCAGTTCGATGGGTTCACCGTCCCGCTCGGCGCTGAGCAGACCGGGCGGCCCGTAGAACGTCACAAGGGGCCGGCTCGTGCCCTCCGGGAGGCCGAAACTATTGCCGATCACGTAGCGAGGGAGTCCACCGGCAGGAGACCCGTTCGTAAGGGTCACCTCGGCGACGAGCCGCTCCTCGCCAGGTTCGCCTTCCAACCGAACGTCCACATCGCGCTCGAGGAAGTAGTCGATCTTGCTGTGCCCTCCGTTGGTGACCCCAACGCCGAATCCGCTGCTCTCGCCGAGCTCGGGCAGCGCCCCGGCCATCCCGATCTGCTCCATCAAGGACTGCTCTTCAGGTTGGGCCATCCAGGCGACTAGCCGTTGTTCCTCGACCAACGGACCGAAGTCGCTCGCCAACACCTGTGGGTCGGGGAGCGACGACACTAGGAGTCGAGCGATGACCTCGCCGCCAAGCCTGTCCAGCGCGTCGATCCGGTCGGCATTGTCGGTGGTCGCCATATCGTTGATGTCCCCCAACAGGTATTGATCGTGAAGGATGAATTCAGCGGCATTGTTCGGGTCCACCGTGACGCCAAGTTCCGGTAGATTGACCGAGCCGGTGTATTGCATGAGCGCTTGCACCACGTAGGGGTCGACCGACAGCACACCATCGATCGGTTGGCCGGTCGCTTCCGTGTAAAGCGTCGCTGCAGCCTCACCGACGTACGGGAAGTGCGCCGGCATCGTGAGATTCGACCAGCTTCGAACACCCGCGACACGCTCGGCCCCGATCGCGATGCTGTACTGGCCATATGCCTGAACGAAGTCGTCGTCGCATTCCAAGCAGCGCGCACCTGATGCGACCGTGAGTTGTTCGAGTTCGGAGCGTCGATCGAAGTCAGTTAGGCGAATCTGACCCTGATCGATCTCGACGACCGCGTAATTGCCGGCAAACCCGGCGACGCCCCGAGCCTCAGAAGGCGAGGTGAACAGCAGCAGATACCGGCGCATCTCGTCGCCACCCAGGAGCTGAGGGGCAAGCTTCGCTGCGTCGACAGCCTTGTCGAGGCTCTCCCCGTTCTCGGCGAGTTCCTCGTCGAGCTCGTCGAGTTCGTCGACTATCGGGCCGAGCAGCCAGGGGCTGCGTGCCCGCGCAGTTGCGTTCCCAACATCCGCAAGTGCCTCTTGAACGCCCACGAGCGGTGCTTCGATAGCACGCACCGCGTCCAGGTCGATGGCGCCGCCAGCAATAGTCAGCGACTCGGGATCCACCTCCCGCAGCGCGGCGGCAGCTTCGGCGGTCGCGGACGCGGCCGCGCCCGCAAGTTCGGAGCCGGCAGCAACATTCTGCGCCACCCCTGGGACGAACTGCGCTGGGACGGCGAGCAACCCGCTCAGTTGGTCGTCGACCGAGCCGAAGTCCCGGGCGGCGTCATCAAACAGGTCGGCTGCCGTGTCGTAGTCGCCTGCGTTCACCGCCGTCAGGGCCTGCCGAGAATTGCGTGTACCGCTCTCCAGGTCTGGCCGAGCCGAGAGCCCCGAGACGGCGACCCCGCCGAGCGCAACCACACCAACGACGGCCACGGCTGCCGCAGCGATCCAACCGGGACGCCGAATCACCGACGGCCTCCGGCGCAAACCGAGGACGAACAGTGAAACGCCGACTGAGACTCCGATGATCGCCGAGAGGCCGAAGAATCCCTCCAGCTCTGAGCGTACGAGGGCGTTCATCGCCACTCCGCCGACGACGGCCCGCAGTTCGCTCTGGTCTCGACGACGAATGCCGATCGTCAGACCTGCAAGAAAGGCGATTCCGGAGACAGCGATCACGACGGGGTCGAGCGCAATCGCAGCTGCAATACCGGCTGCAGACGCGCTCGCCCACCACGGCGCTGAGGCCGACGCCCAGGTAGCCACCGCAATTGCGAGTCCGACGACGAGATAGTCGACGAAGGAGGACCCGGTTGGCGCCGCTCCGGCGAGGCACGCAACGACACCAGCCACGACCGCAATCGCCGTCGCGAAGCGCTCGTCGACCCGGTTGCGTCGAACGAAGCGGGAGTGCTCCGCCGAATTCCTACTCACTGGCACATCATGGCTCTTCGAGTAGTCATCTCGGGCGCGCCCACCGGGCAACGGCCCCGGTCAGCGGTCCGCTCGAATTGCTGGGTCGTCTCGTTCCGAGCTCGAAGCGGACTCCAGGTTCTCGAGTTCCGCTGATGCATCGACCCTGGGATAGGCGCCATAGCCGCCGTATGCGTACGCGTCCCTGGTCGACCTCTTCGCCTGGTTGAGCACGAGACCCAACACCGGCGCGTTCACCCGTCGAAGGCGTTCCATCGTCTCGATGGCTTCATCAGCCGTTATCCGCCCGGCCTGCGCTACAACGAGAACGCCATCGACTGCGGTCGCAAGCGCCACGGAATCCGAAACGGGAAGCACGGGCGCAGAGTCGACGATCACGTAGTCATAGTGCCCACCCATCTCGCTGAGCAACTGTCGGGTTCGCTGGCCGGAGAGCATCTCGCTGGGATTCGACGGCGGTTCACCGGAGGGGTACACGCTCAAGCTCGTCTCCGAGTTGACTCGAACGCGCTGGACCACCTTGTCGGATTCGGCACCCAACAGGAGGTCCGTGAACCCGGGTGACTGTGGGACTCGCATCACCTCGTGGACTGTCGGCCGCCGGAGGTCTGCGTCAACGAGGGCGACCCGATGGCCGGCCTGGGCGAGCACAACCGCCAGGTTGGTCGAAGTGGTCGTCTTGCCTTCGGACGCAAACGAACTCGTGAGTTGGATGATATGAAGCGGCCGATCGAGGCCGAGGAATTGCAAGTTCGTGCGAAGCCCCCGGTAAGCCTCGACGGAACTATGGTCCGGCGAGCTGATAGAGAGTGGGCGACTATCGGTTGGTGGATCGACGGGCACGACGGCGAGCACCGGTGAATCCACGATGCGCTCAAGTTCGTCTTCGTTGCGGACTTTGTCGTCGAGATAGTCGACGAGGAATGCAGCGCCCAGACCGATCAACAACCCGACGACGGCGGCTAGACCGACAGTACGCGCCGGAGTTGGTTCGGCCGGCGACGAGGGGACCTCGGCGGAGCGGATGATCGCCGCTCCACCCGTGCGGAGCGCCGCGTCGACGCGCAACTGGTCCAACGTGGTCTGGAAGTTCGCCAGCTGGCCGACCAGCGCAGACCGGCGAGGGTCGTCGTCAGGAATCGCGTCGATCTGCGCCTGCAGATCGTCCATCGCGGTCTGCACCTCGGCGCTCGCAGCGAGCAGCTCGTTCACCGCCTGTTCTCGACGTACTTCGATGTACGCAAGGGTGTACGCGTTGGCGAGTGACGCCGCGTTCGAGGCGTTTGCGTCGCGCACCGTGATGCGAATGACATCGGTCTGCCCGACCGCAGCGGCGTCCGCGGCGGGTGGGGCGCTGTCGAGCCCGAGGTTCGCCTGGACCCGCTGCCGGACCTGCTCACCCTCGATCACCTGAATCTCGGTGTCGATCGCCCGAGCGTTGAGGTTGAGCACCTGGTCCTCGAACAGGCCGTCTTGCCCTCGCGGTTGCACGAGGACCTCAGATGAAGCAGCGTAGATCGGAGTCTGCAGAGACGTCAGTGTTGCTGCGGCGGCGATCGAGACGACGATGGCGGCGAGAACAATCCACTTGCGCCGCCTCAGCACTGCCGTGTAATCGCGCAGGGTCATTTCCGCCGACTCCATGATTCTGGGAGGCTAGCGAAGCGTGCGAGGGGCCGTGCCAACCACCGCCTCAGATCCCAGGGCTATGACGATCAGCTGTGGACGGCCGGCGCGATGTCATCGTCAACGAGTGACAGTCGTCGACAACGATCAGTCAGCGCCACGCCGATGGTGTTCCGCTCGATAGCGGTCGAGCCAGTCGGCTCGGTTCGTACATCAACCGTCGACGGCGGAACCGTCATCCGGCGATGGGTTCCGACACCTCGAGGACGTGCGACCCGCTGCCGGGGAGCCTCGGACAAGCTTCGCCAGCGACAAGCCTGAGCGCCTCCACCACCAAGCGAGCGCCAACGCGGGATTAGGACCTTGAGCAGATGGTGCTCAGCCATTCGGCACCTCGCGGACCTTCAAGCGGGTCAGGCCGCAGCGGCCGACCTCCGCAGCGTCACAACTCGGCCCCAACGACCCGCGCCGCAGCAGCCGTCTCGGTGTAGGTGCACCTCAGGTCTGAACGTTGGGTGTGTGAGTCGGGTCAGGCTAAGCATGGACAGGTGAGCAAATGTGGCGAGACAGGTTGCAAGTCCGTCGGGGAGCCACTGGACCAACCGAGGCGGCTCGGTGCAGCAATCGTGGCGTACGGAAGCAGAGGGTCTCAGCTACGTGAGGTGATGCGGGCACTCAGCGGCGCGGGCGGAGTCGACTATCTAGTGGTGGTCGACAACGGAACTCGGTACGACCTGCAAGCGGAGATCCGAGATATCGCAGATCGCCTCGACACACATCTCGTCCAGCCGGGCAGGAACCTTGGCTCGGCCGGAGGCTTCGCGCTAGCGATCACCACAGCAAAGAGGGTGGGTGCCGGCGGCCACTTGTTGCTTCTCGACGATGACAATGCTCCCGAGCAACAGGCCTTCCGAAAGCTCCGGCAAGAGATGGCTGAGACACCCAATGGCGTGTTCCTCATGAACCGATCCAGCCGCCGGGAGATCGAGTTCGCGATATCCTCTCGCAGCGACATCACACACGCCCCAAACACGTTTGCTGGATTCTCCTTTCGGCGCGCAATCTCGCGAAGACTGCCGCGATGCCCTTCGTCACCCGAAACGGGTGGACGGCGACTCGAGGCCGAGTTCGCGCCGTACGGCGGACTCGTTGCGCCGGTCGACGTCCTGAACGCCGTTGCGCCGCCCCGGCAGGAGTACTTCGTGTACGCGGACGACCACGAGTTCACCACGCGTCTTGCAAAGGAGTTTGGCCCAATAATGATCGTCGAGGGAGCGATTCTGAACGATCTAGAGGCATCAGGCAATGCACGACGAGGCCTGATTATGGGCCCAGCCGATCTCTCGACAGACGACACACGTGCGTATCTGTCGGTGAGAAACCGAATCCACCTCGAGGTCGGCCAGCTTCGAAAGTCACGACCAGAATTTGCCATAAACGGCCTGATCGTCTCTACGCTGTGGTTAGCCGGATTGGCTTGGCAGCTATGCGTGGAGAACGCCACCGTGGACTCAATCATTGAACGAATCCGAGTGCTGAGCCGGGGCGTGCGAAATGGCCTAGCCGGCGACCTAAAGATCGAGTGATGAAGCTCCTCTGCTACGACGGGTCGGTGACGGCGTGATCCTCCGGGACCGTGGATTGCTACTCACCCACATACCGAAGACCGGTGGCACTTCGCTAGAGCAACTTCTCGGCATCACTCGCGGCACTATCCACGATCCTCCAGACTATGAACTCGCCTGGGGATGGTGTCCAGACCGGTCGCGTTGGCTTCAACACCTCAATCCACAGGAAATGGTCGAGCTTGACCTGTTGTCGGAGCAAGAGCTCGACCAACTCGTCAAAGTCGTCGTAATACGAGACCCGACAGCGCGAGCACTATCCGCGTTCCGATTCCTTCGTCGCGAGAACGGTGGCCGAGGACAACTGACAGAGCTCTTCGGCAGCGGCAAGGGATGGGAGCCGATCCTCGCGGATCCCGCATCACCGCAGTTTCGAGGCGACCATCTCAAGACACAGTCCTCATACGTGAGGCTCCCAGGCGTGCGCTACGACCACATCGGTCGGACGGAGTCTCTTGGCGAGACTGTTCAATTCCTACAAGAGCACCTGGGCACCGATCTGCCAACAATCACAACGAAGAAGAAGTCGTTCCGTGCGATACGGCGAACAGCCGACTTCCTGACGAAAGAGGAACGGGACCTGGTCGTCAGTACGTACCGCGAGGACTTCCTGCTCGGGTACGGTCAGCCCGCAGAGCCGACTCCGCGTGCCGCTGCTTTGCGTTGGCTGCTCCGCCCACTCGAGGCGGGGCATGCTCTCGTCGCCACGAGCCGTTTGCGCGGCCGAGACCGGCGAGGCCCCTGAGGCGACATCACCGTGACAGCCTTGCAGAACGTTGGCGCTCTGACGCTGTCGCGTATCGTCTTGATCGTTGCGAATGCCGGGATGGTCTTCCTGCTTGCAGCCGTTCTAGACCCCAACGACTTAGGCATGTGGCTGGCCATCGCGAGCTGGGGTGCGGTCGTTGCCGCAGCTGTCGACCTTGGGCGAAGCGAGTCGCTCATGCGCCACATAGCGGCGCTAGGCGACCACCACGCTCGCGCAACACTGTCCAGCGCAGCCCGAACGCCGTCGATAATCCTGGCGCTCTCGACAGGTGCGGCTCTCTGCACGCTCACCATCGTCCCGAGCGCTGGCAGCGCGCCGTTCTTGGCCCTTTTAACCGCCATGGCGCTCCTGCTACAACGCTTCGTCGTGGCAGTATGTAGGGGCGCCGAACTACACATCCACGTCGCCTTCACTAGCGGTGCGGCTGACCGTATCTGCTTCGCTATCGCCGTCATCTTGCTACCCGAGTTCAACATAGAGTTGAACGTATTCACGGTCGCATTGGTCAACGCAGCAGCTGTCACATTCGTCTCCCTCCTAACCCTCTGGCTATCCCGGGGTCCCGCCCGAGCCACCCCGCTGACGGTACACCGAGCATCGAACGCCATGCGATATCGAGACACATGGCGGCTTGGGGCAGACGGGCTACTGAACATAACGCTTGCGGGTGCCGGCGGGATTGCCATTGCCAGTATCGTGCTGAATTCGTCCGATGTGGCGCAACTCGCAATGTCCGCACGGCTCGCTGCGTTGGTCGCACTACCTCTACAGATCGGGAATCTCTACCTCGGTCCGGCCTTCGCAAGACTCGCAGCGACGGAAGCCGGCCTAGACAACGCCAGAATGCGTAGGGCCTCGATAGCAATCAGCGCCAGCGCAATTGGCGTACTGGCCATCGTAGTGCCAATTGCAGCTTTCGCGATCCCGCTGCTATTCGGCGACGCCTTCAAAAACGTGCTTTCGTTGACGCTCCTGATCATTGTCGGTCAGTTAGTCAACGTGATGACCGGGCCCGCTGGAACGGTGTTGGTTGCCATCCACCAAGACTCGTGGCTGCTTCGTTCGTCGGCCATTGGCAGCACGGTGCTCCTCATTGCAGTGCTAGTGTTCGGCGGCGCGATCGGAGTTGTAGGCGCGGCGGTCGGAATGACCATAGCAACAGCGACGGTGAATGTCCTTCGTTGGTTTGGGGCAACAGCGAATGGACATCGCACCGATCCCTTCCAGCCAAAGACTGGTCTAACGTGAGCGCTATCCCTCCTCAAACAGACCCGTTCATCGCTTCACCCAACAGGTCGCTCTCGCGACGGCGAGAAATGAACGCGCGAGTCTTGTTCATTGAGCTCAAGCAGACGGTGTATGGTGGACAGCGCGCCTTGGTTGATCGCTGCACGGAGCTAGCCAAAAGGAATTCGTCATTCCTCATAGTTCATCCTTTCCGGCGCAGCGAATTCGCAGAGTATGCGGTCAGGAGTGGGTTGGGGGACCGTCTGGTTCAGCCGAATCAACCCATCCCAACCGCAACCGGTTTGGCGGGTCCGTTGATGTGGACAGTGGTCAGCTTGAACCGAGTAGCGTCCAACCGGAGGATCGACATCGTGCACTGCGATAGCTTGGACGCAACGGCTATCGCTGCTGCCGCTCTTGGCTTGCGGCGGCTCACCCCAGCGCTTCGTACACCAAGGCTGGTCTCCACGATTCGGAGTGATCGCTTCCTGCGCATGACGCGGCCGACGAAGTTCGTGCTTAAGCAATGCGACGCGTTGATGTCCAATTCGAGGTGGGCAGGGCGGCATCTTGCGGCTGAGCTCGGGTCGCATTCTCGACCGGTGAGCGTTGCGTACTCGCCGATTGACTTCTCGCCGTTCAGCGCCTACGTAGAGCACTCTGGGACTGGTCCGGGAAGCGCCACAACATGCGTGGGCTTCGTCGGCAGCATCGAGCCCCGGAAGCGACCTGACCGCTTCATTGAAGGTGTAGCTGCGCTCGCGAACGCTCTGCCAGATCAAGACGTCAGGGGCTTGCTATTCGGAGGACCCAAAGACGACGCTGGTAGGCGCTTCCAGCGGGCGCTACTAGACCGCTACCGGGATCTGATAGACGCAGGGACAGTCAGTTTTTGCGGCAAAGCCGAGGCGGCGGAGATCGCCGCCAAGGTCGACCTCCTATATTGCCCATTCCAGAATGAACCGCTGGGCCGTGTCGTTCCGGAGTTCGTCTACGCAGGCGTGCGAGTGATCGCCATGGCAGCAGGCGGAATACCCGAGGCCGCTGCCGAGGCCGAGGACTGGGTAGCCCTTATTCCTGAAGGCGATGATGCCTCGGTCGAGCAGGCGTTCGTGGACAATGCGGTCGGAGTGCTGCGTTCCTCCCCGCCGACCGCCCAGCAGCTGCAGGACGTGCGACGGCGATTGGAGGCTCAGTTCGGGGCTAGCACCGTGGTGAACCGCGAACAGGCCGTCTACCGTGACCTCCTCGGGCTAACCGACTGAGTTCGCACCAACCACGCTGCGCAAGGGCCAGATCAGTTGCGCAAGGCTCGCGACCTACGCCCCAGGGCTCGGGCTGAGTGCGCCGCCCTCCAGACCACAGCCGGGATCGCACGGCCGATCGACGGTGTGGACCTCGTCGAGACGTACCTCCGCCACGGCTCGCCGTGATACTTGTCGGCTGGCATTGCGTTCACGCGCTTCGCAAGCCTGTTGAGTCTGTGATGTCGACCGTGAAGCACTCGGACACGGCCATCAACAGCAGCCCCCATCTCGAACCGGCAGTTGTACTCCGGCGGAAGCGTGCCGAAGTGGAGATGAGTCGAGGTGTAAACCGCGTGCCTGAAGGCCGGCTGGTCCTGCGAAGCGGGGGCAGCGTCCGACTCAAGCTGATCCACGAACGTGTCGAGCCAACGCTGCACAAGATCCGCGACCGCCTGAGAGCGTCGCATTGCGATCACCCCAGTATTGAGTTCGGGGAAGGCATCTGAGACATCCTGAAGAGACAAGGTCCGACGCCGGGGCGCCTGCACCGCCATCAGATCGAACCGGTCGAGCGCCTCGATCGCCGGATCAACCGATCCCACCACGAGGGTGTCGCAATCGAGGAACACGATGGAATCGGTCGTGGCAGCCTGGAACGCGTCGAGAATGGCCTGAACCTTGTCGGCGAACGAATGCCTGACCCGGGACAAGGCAACCTCCCTAGCGTCGCCCGCAAGCGGTTCCGCACGATCGCCAGCAGTAAAGACGAGAATCTCTTGCGTGCGGTGGTGTTGTCGAAGACTGCGGATCGACTCCTTCGCTTCCTCAACGTCGGACGGCCGGGTGGCGCAGTACACGAACGTGGCGCCAGGGGCCTCCATCACTGTACGTCCCGCGAAAGACACTCGATCTCCTGAGTCTCTGCCAAATAGTGCCCGCTCTCCAAAGGCCTGCAGACCTCCGTTTGGCTCGATGCCGGAATACGAACCGAAGCGGCTATCACGAGGTAATCCTTCGTCCCGTCTGGGTGAGGCCGAGGTCGGACGAGGCGCACGTGGCGCCGTAGAGAAGGCCAATCAATGCGAACGAAAAGCTCATCGAGTACCACTGCGACTGCATGTCCATGAACACTCCTACAACGATCTGCGTAACCACCAAGGCAACGAACATCACACGGTAAGGCGACGACGACGCGACCCCGCGACGGAGAAGCGTCAACCAGAACAAGACGTACAGAGCAGCCCCAAGCACTCCCGCATGAGCGGCTGCACTGAGATACGAGTTATCGACTGCGCCGGCGGTCCTATCAAAGTACCCAGTCGCGCCCGTTCCTATCAGACTGTGGTCCAAGACGTGCTCGCTGGCAGTCGACCACGCATCGAGTCGCGACTGCGACTGACCGAAGTCTGATTCACCACCGAAGAGCGGGGAGAGAATATTGATGCGCTCCCAGCTGGCTCCAACGAATCCATCGTCCACAGGTAGCCTCTGATCAGAGACACTGATCAACAGGACGAGAACCGCCGCCAACGCCGACAACATAAGCAACCGGAGAACTGCTCGCCCGCTAACTCTTCCAAGAGCGAACACCAATGCAACAAGGAGCCCCACCAATGCGGCTACCATGCCACCGCGTGACGAACTTAGGAGAAACGACAGGGATCCGACCGCAAGCGTTATAGCGAGAATTGCTGTGGGTCGCCTGAATAGGAAACCTGCTCCTACGATTCCCAGAACAACCCAGGTTGATACAAGCTGACCGAAGGGGGCAGTATTCGATACGAGGCCAGCGGCACGATTCTGCGCTTGTCCCTGGAAGTAGAGTTGCTGGCCCTGTTCGCCGAATAGCGAAACGCCTCGGCTTTGGACTACTAGTCCAAAGCCGATAGCGATCGCCCCAGCGTAGTAACCCCACCTCAACAGACGATCGACATCAGCCCCTCGGGACGCGTACTTATACGCGACGAAGAATGGCGCAAAGATTGAACCGTATCGAATCGTCTCCAGGACCCCGCTGCCTGACGCAAAGGTGCTTGAAAAGAAGACCAGCACGAGGTAGCTGACATAGAATACGAATGGCGACCTCAAGAGCTGCGTGGCGTACACTGCCATCACAGCGAAGCTGACCGGCGCCAACAGATCACTCACGCCGACCAGAAACGGGACGCCAGGCGCGAGAACCAAAGTCGGGCCAAGCACGAGATATACAAAGGTGAGAGCCCTGAGCACGTCGTGATGCCCCCGAGCGGGGCCTGCTGCAACGCGGAAGTCAGCTCGCGAGGACGACTTCGCCCGGACCGGCGTCCGGATACTCTCCGAGCCACGCACTAGAGATCAGTTCCGGCTTTCGTGGCTTCGTGTTCGAGGTCGTGGGTGACCATCATCTTGACGAGTTGCCCGAAGTCGACTTCGGGTTGCCAGCCGAGTTGTTCGCGTGCTTTGGACGGGTCACCGATCAACAGATCGACTTCGGCGGGCCGGAAGAACTTGGGGTCTTGGCGGACGTAGTCGCCCCAGTTGTCGATCCCCACCTCAGCAAACGCTCGAGTGACCAGATCCTCGATCGAGTGCGTCTCACCGGTGGCCACCACGAAATCGCCCGGCTCGTCTTGCTGCAACATCAACCACATCGCCCGCACATAGTCACCCGCATACCCCCAGTCCCGCTTGGACTCCAGATTCCCCAACACCAACTCGTGCTGCAGTCCGAGCTTGATGCGGGCCACTGCGTTGGTCACCTTGCGCGTGACGAACTCGATCCCCCGCCGCGGGCCCTCATGGTTGAACAAGATCCCCGACGACGCATGCAACCCATACGACTCGCGGTAATTCACGACGATGTCGTGCCCGAACACCTTCGCACACCCATACGGGCTGCGGGGATGAAACGGGGTCATCTCCGTTTGCGGGGTCTCGCGCACCTTGCCGAACATCTCCGATGACGACGCCTGATAGAACCGCACCGGATTGTTCTGCGTGCCGCCGACCATGCGGATCGCTTCCAACATGCGCAACACCCCCAACCCGGTGATGTTCGCCGTCAACTCCGCCTGACTGAAACTCAACGCGACGAAACTGATCGCTCCCAGGTTGTACACCTCGTCGGGCTGAGACATCTCCAACGCCGCCACCAACGACGGCAAATCCGCCAGATCGCCCGACACCAACTCGACAAACGGCATCTCTTCTTGCAGCTGCTGAGCCCGCGGATTCGACTGGCCCTTGACCATGCCAAACACGCCATAGCCCTTGCCGTGCAACAACTCCGCCAGATGCTGCCCGTCCTGACCCGTGATCCCAGTGATAAACGCCCTCGGCACCTGATTCAACCTAACGAGTCCATGACCCAGCGACGGAAGCTCCGACGAAATGAAGGAATCGAGAACTGCTCAACGTGAGAAGAGGCCTCCAACGGACCGAGCCTCTCCGCCTGCTCAACGGCCCGACCAAACAACGCGGGGTCCTGCCGCTCCACCAGATAGCCGGTACTCCCATGCTTCACCGTGTCGAGCGACCCTCCCTCGGCGAGTGCGACAACCGGAGTTCCTGCCGCCTGAGCTTCAACTGGAACGATCCCAAAGTCCTCTTCTGGTGGGAACACGACGACGGACGCCGCGCGGTACAGATCGCGCAAAGCCTCGTCCGACGGCGACTTGGCGAAGTGGACTGGCACGCGGACCTCATTTGCAAGTGAGCGGAGTTGCGCTTCATCGGGACCGGCTCCAGCGATCACCACAGGAAGCCCAATCGACTCGCCCGCGGCGATCACCAAGTCGAGCCTCTTGTAAGAGATCCACCGCGAGACACCGAGAATGAAAGGCCCTTCCAGAGGCAGTCGAGCGGGATCGGACGCATCCTTGTCGCGGAAGAAGCCCGTGTCCACCGGTGGATAGACCACGGTCGCAGCCCGACCATAGAAGCTCTCGATGCGACGGCAGACGACGTTGGAGATCCCCGCGAACGAACGAACCGAGCGCGTGCTCGCCTTGTCCACGGTCCGGAGAGCAGCACGTGCCGGGGCCAGTACCCGCCGGCTTCCACGCCCGTCGATATCTGGAAGCCACGCGTATCGAAGCGGCGTGTAGACGTAGGACAGGTGAACAGCATCTCGCGCCGGGAAGTACCTAGCGAACGCGTGGGTCGACGAAACGACCAGGTCGTATGACGGAGGCCTCAGCATCTTCCACGCGAGCGGCATTACGGGCAGCGCCACGCTGCGACGTGCCCTCAAGACTCGTGATCGCTGAATGGCAGTCGTGTACACCTCCGACCCGAGCTGGAAGTCAACGTCTTCCGACCTCGTGAGTGCATAGAGGTCTGCCGAGGGAAAGGTCTGTGACATTTGCTCGAAGGTCTTCTCAGACCCCGAGCGGGAGTCGAGCCACTCATGAACGAGGGCTAGCCGCCCGACTTGCGTTTCGTCGTACACGACCTAGTGGGCACCGGCGCCGAGAACGACAGCCGCAGGTGTCCGAATCAGAATCCGAAGGTTCTGTCGGAGGCCCCACCGCTCAAGAAACTGACGATCGAGATCAACGCGCGTCTCATCACCGACCTCGGATCGGCCACTCACTTGCCAGAGCCCGCTCAAACCAGGACGATGGAGTGCGTAGAGCGCCTGGTCGTAGTCCGATCTAAGGCGGAGCTCCTTGGGCAACAAAGGACGCACCCCGACGAGACTCATCTCCCCGCGCATAACGTTTATCAACTGCGGCAGCTCGTCGAGGCTGGTCCGACGGAGCCACCGACCCACGCTCGTGATCCGAGGGTCATCACCAGGAAGCTTGAAGCCGTTGGCCTCGTATTCCTGCCTCAAGCCCGGGTCCGAAAGCACCTCGCTATGTGTGCCGTCATCCATCGTCCTGAACTTCAGGACGGTGAACGTTTTGTTGTCCGCTCCCACTCTCGTCTGCCTGAAGATCGCAGGACCGGAACTCGTCGCCTTCACGACTAACCCAACGACTCCCATCAAGGGCCCCGAGACAAGGAGCAAACACGCCGCCAGCACCAGGTCGACGGCACGCGCGCCCGCTCGGGCGAGGTTCGAGACCGACGGAAGATACGTCGGCACAATCTCGAGAACCGGTTGTGGCCGAACACTCGCGGACGGCCCAACGTCGTCGACTAGCTCACGTCTACTCATCGTTGTGCTTGGTACGGCCTCGGGGGACTGCCAACCAAGAAGGGCAAACTAGCGCATAGCGTTCGCCCGAACGACCGTCTCGGACAACTCCGAACTTCCCCGGGCAGGTCGGACTTGGGAGCGCCGCTTCGCTAGCGGATCGCAGGACTTCGCTCGCGGCCGACACTCCGCTTCGGTGAGTCGGACGTGTGCGCGAGACACCAAAAGCGTTGATCGAGCGACAGAGCGCATGGCGCAGCGCAACCAAACTCCAGCGGCACTCGCTCGAGCCTTGTGGGCCAGTACTCTCGCACCGGTGGCGAAGCCCGAGATCCGAGGCCGCGAGGGAGAGAGGGAGACGCTTGGAAGCCCAACTCTTCCTACTCAACTCCGCATGATCGGAGTGATCGTGGTGCTCGGGGGGCTTGGGCTCCTCACGTACAGCATGCTGGTTGGCAACGATGCCGACAGCACCGCTTCGTCGGCCAACGGGCGCGGCAATGCACTGAACACCTCATGCTTTGCTTACCGCGACGTGAACGCAAACAGCGAGTTCGACATCGGCGACCGGCCGTACGCATCGCTGTCAGTCGCTGGCGAGGGGCCAGCAGGTTCGACGGTCACGCAGTCGAACATGAACGGCTTCGCCAACTTCCCGATGCTCCTCGGCGACGACAACTCGCTTGTCAGCCAGCAGGGCACGTACCGCTTCGAGGCTCAGACGCCAGACGGTTGGGTGCTGACGTCAGGCTCGGCACTGCAAGAGGTCGCCTTCGCGGAGATGGAAGGGTCACCCGTCGGCATCGTGGCGATGGGCCAGTGCGGGCCCTACGGGCTCGCGCCGGAGCTGACAATCAGCGGGTCGGTGGAACTCGAGGGCAGTGACGCCGACAACATCACCGTCGAACACGACTCAGAGGACGTGGCGGTCGAGGTCGTCGATGGCCGCTACAGCGCGAGCGTCGGCCCTGGCGAGTGGACGCTCAATCTGTCCGGGGTAGACCCGGGAGCGCAGCGCCTGGTTTCCGTCGTCGACGTGCCCGTGATGGTGTCGGACTTCGTCAACCTCGACGAACAACCCTCGCCGCTGACGACCGAGGTCGTCGTTGGGTTCGACGACTTCACGGCAGCGAACACGATCGCCGAAGTGCCGAACGGCTACTTCGGCCTCGACTGGTCGAACTGGGTAGCGACCCACCGCCTCGTCTACGGCGGCCCCGGGTACGTCAACACCAATCAGTCGGGCGAGTTCGTGGGATACAACGGTTCGGGCAGCCCGGGCCGGATCTCGTCGGATGAGCCGTTCGACTTCGTCGGCGCGTACATGGGTGTCGCCTGGCCCGCGGCCGAGGACTATCCGGTCACGGTGCGCGCGTGGCGCGGCGATGAGCTCATCCACGAGGACACGCTTGAGCTGGCGACGACCGGTGCGATCTACTTCGACGCCGACTACCGCAGCATCACCGACCTCGAGATTGCTTCCGATGCCCGTTGGCAGGTCGTGATCGACGACGCCGCCTTCCGCGTCGGTAGCTGATCGTCGGGCCTCGTCGGGTTGTAGCCGGTGGGTTCCTCCGCTCCGCCACGTGGCCGGACAGTTGCGACGACGAGCACGAGGTAGCACTCGGGTAGCTTCGCCTCAATGCGCATCGTCGAATCGATGCTCCGTAGCGCCAAGGCTGGGGCACCTTGTCTCGATGCGATCTTCGAGTCCGAGCGTTGGGTGATGGTCCTCGATCAGTCGACTCCGAAGACGATTGACGAACCACTACTCCACGACGCTGCCCGAATCGCGTTCGAGCAACTCGACGGCCACCGGCCCTCGACTGCAGGAGCGATCGTCGGCCACTTCACGGCCGCGATTGCGGCTGCAACGGTGTCGTCAAACTCGCGACCGTGCTTCACGATGGCGATCCTCGACGCCCTCGGCCGGCGCGTGGTCCGCGTCGGCGACATACACGTGGTGGTGGGCGACCAGCCGTTCGCAGGCCACAATCCGGTCGACACCGCAGCGGGCGAATACCGTGCCCTGATCATCGAAGCGGATCTCGCCGATCAGGGACTCTCGAACGAGCGCACGGACGCGGCGCGCCAGATAGCAGAACAGGCTCGCAGCCAGATCGAGCCGGCGCTTCGATCGGCACGCGCCCTCCGCAACAGTCCGCATGCACGATTCGGCTTCGGCGCCGTCGATGGCACCGAGGTGCCAGCGGACTACATCCAGGAGATCCCGATCGGATCCGACGCCGTCGACGTTGTGCTGATGACGGATGGCTACCTCGGACCGGCCGCAACGCTCGCAGACGCGGAGCAACACCTGTCTGCAACGCTTCGTTCCGATCCACTGTTGATCCGGTCTCGCACGACCAAGCATCCGAACAGCATCAACGATTCGTTTGACGACCGAGCATTCGTCCGGATTCGACTCGCAGCGGAGGAAGACCGCTGACGTTCGGTTCGCTCTGGCCCTCGCAGGATGAGTGGTTCCAAGTCGTCGCGCCAATCCTCGCGGCCGGCTTCGTCGCCCTAGTGCTCGCCGCTATCGAACGAAGCGCAACGATCGAACGATGGCTGCTCGCCAAGCCGCTTCGACGCAGTCTGAAGAAGGATGCCGGTCTCGACAGGGCAATCGCCACGCAGGTGTACTCGGCGCTGCGGCACGACCGAGCGGCCGACTTCGGAGCCGGGACTTGGGAACAGCTTGGACGGGGCTGGTCGAGCGCCGAGATCCGCGCCATCGATCGTGCCGTCCAGCAACTCACAACGCCGCAGCCATACGGACTGCTCGCATCGCTGCTGTTCAAACGCAGCGGTGACGATGTACGACGTCGAGCCATCCTGGCCTCCGACGCACGCGCGCCGTTCCGGCGAACCAGCAGCATCGAGCATGTGCAGTCGAGCCAACTCGAGTTCGCGCGCTTCGCTTCGCGATGTACCGGTGCTGCCGTACTCTTCGACTCGCTGGACGCACGCGCCCGCATCGCCGACCACGTCCGGGTGTGGAGTTCGAGCGAGTACCGCGTGGGGTCCGAGCGGTGCGGGACCTACGAAGAGTTCCACTCACCGGCGTGCGATTCGTCACCGGAAACGCAAGCGGCGGGCGACTACGACAGCCGGGTGATGATCGTCAATCGGATCGATGCCGCAGAGGATCGCGAGACAGGAGCGCTCGTCGCCGTGCTCAGCACAACCGAGTCGTGTTATGCAGCCACCGAGCAGGGAACGAAGTACTGGGGCTGCAAGCACCTCAAGCCCGAGGACAATCTGAACGTCGACATGAGCTTCGTAGGGGTTGACTCGCTTGAGCGACACGGCCGGCGGCAGCCGTTGCTCACCAGCTTCGGCACGCTCCTCACCGCCGATCAAAAGGTGGTGTTGACCCGACGCTCACGAGCGGTACGAAGCGGTCCGGGAGTCGTCAGTGCGACCGCTGGTGGTGTGTGCGAACCGGGTCGCCTCGAGAACGGCGGCCTCGACCGCGATCGCCACGGCTGGCCGGACATGCGCGAGTCAGTCCGCCGCGAGTTGGCTGAGGAGCTAGGCGTCGACGTCCCCAGCAACCGATTCCGTGCGGCATGTGTCTTCCTGTCCAACTCCAAGAATCCACACGAGCGCGAAGGGCAACTGGTTGTGTGTGCGCTGCACATCGCAGCGACCGAGCTGACCTTCGACCAAGTCGCCGAATCAATCTTCACGAAGAGCGACCTCGCCGCAGGCAGGTACGAGGTAGAGGACCTCGTACCACTCGACGCTCGACATGCGGACGCGCTCGTTGCGTCGGCGACGGGCATCGCACCCAGGTTGGACCAGCACGCCGCCCTTTCACTTGTGTACGTATCGGCGGTGCTCTTTGGCCACGAGGTGACCATGGACGGGCTTGGGCAGATGCTGCTGAAGGAGGCCGGCCACCTGCGTAGCGATCAGCTCACCCAAGTCAGCGACCTCGTCCCCGATCGGTTCGCGCAGTAACGCCCTGCTTGCGTGTTTCTTGCGAGTTGTGCGCCGCTTCTCAGCCCGCAAGATCGGCGGCGGGGCAGTCTCGGCGGCTGCTTCTTGGCGTCGTTAGTGGCGCATGCCGCAATCATCGACGCCGAGAATCGCGGCGGCTCCGATCCGATCAGGTGCAGACGAGCGGCGGGGTGTTGCCGCTCGTGGCGCAACGTCCACCTGCGCCGACGGTGACGATCGTCGATCCCCCAGCGCTCACGGTGTTGTTGCGTACCACGGTACGACCATCGGGGCCGGCGCTCACACCGATGTCGGTCGCTGCCGTGAGCGTGCTCCTGACCACCCGGGTCGTGCCGTCGACACCACCGAGTTCCGACGACTCGATCGAAATCCCGCCGGACGTCGCGGTCAAGTCGGAGCTACCGACGATGGTACGGCCGCTCGGCCAGTCGAGCGACGTCGCAAGGATGATCCCCGCTGCGCGGATCTTCGTGCGGCGCAACGAAAGGGTGATGTCGCCATCGGGTACACCCGGGTCGCCCGCGTTCGCTCCCGGCGTGAACTCGACGAACGAGCCGAAGTCGAAGGTCGAGTTGACCACGCGCACGGTGGCACCTGCCCCGCCGGTGCTCTCGGTGCGGACCACGAACGCATCCGCCCCACTCAATTCGACGCCACGGAGCACGAGCCGCGACCCAGCAGGCACGACGATCGCGCAGTTGCCGACGAGCTCACCGGTACCGCCGACGTAGCGGGCGTCACCGGTGGGCGTCACCACTCCGTCGTCGTTGCAGTCGGCTGCGAGATCGGCTGCATCCGGGGGCGCAGCCGTGACCCCGCCCGCCGACACCACCAACCCGAGCAACCCGACCACCGCCATCCCCAAGGTGATCCGCTTCATCGACGACTCCCTCCGATCGATCACCGATCGTCGCGCCACCCCGCCGCCCCGTCAATCGGCACCGCTGCGTGGACACGTTTGGTGGCAGGTTTGCGACGGCCTGCGCCCGCAAATCTGCCACCAAACGACGGCAGGCGACAGCCCACTCAACGCCGGCCGGTCATGACGGCGCTGGCGTCGCGATCGGCAGGGCTACTGCTTCTCGGGGTCGCCGTTTGCGGAAGCCGTAATCCTCCGCGCCGAGAAGCCGCGGAACGTGCGCCGTCGCAGGGAAGGATGGCCGACGTCGGCTACGGCAGCGTGTACGTCACCTCGACGCTGCACAGCACCATCGTGGCGCCCGCGACGGGCTGATCGAAGGTCACCTGAAGATGCTCGCCTTCGCCGATCACCGTCGGTGTAACCGTGGCTTCCAGACCCGACTGAAATCCCCCCGACCCTGACGTTGTCACCGATCCGATCGGCTCGAGCGTGCCCGTCGCCGTCGCACGCTCCAACTCAACCGTGGCGTTCTGCCCCGCGTTCGAGTCGCGGATGCCGACCCTCATCCCGGTCACCGTTGCGCCGGGCGGGAGCGGGATACTCCCGTACATGGCTCCTCTCTGTCAACCCGGGTGGGTTCGGGGTGGGCAGAGTGGGACGTCTGTGGGCCGTGAGGCCTGCCGCGTGATCAGCTTGAACCCTGGTGCTGATGCTTCGGTGAGGCCACACCCCGAACCCGTGGTCGAGGTTAGGTCGCGATGGGTCGGGGCTGCATCGGGCGACCGTTGGCGCGTGGAGTGTCGGGTGACCGGTAGTGGGGTTGGCCGCCGCGTGTCGAGGCCCAGCGGGGCCAGGTGTTGTCTTGGTGTTGATCGTCGCTTCGGTCGACTTGGAGTTGACGCCACACCGCGTCGGAGATGCGTCGTTTCACGCAGCGGATTGCTTCTTTGGTCGACTTCCCTTCGGCGACTTTGCGTCGGTAGTAGGCGCGACCGGGGGTGTCGTGTCGGATCTGAACGATCGCCGCGATGTGGAGAGCGTGGTTCATGGTGCGGTTCCCAGCACGGTTCAACCGGTGCCGGTGGTGATCACCTGATGACGCAGCGATCGGCGCGGTGCCGGTGTAGCTGGCGAAGTGATCTCTCGACGGGAACCTCGATACGTCACCGACCTCACCGATGATCACCGCCGCGTTGAGCGGCCCGACGCCGAAGACGCGCGTCAGGGTCGTGCCCGATGTCTTGATCTCGGCGACGATGCGACGGGTGTAGTCGTCGAGCTTGCGGTCGATGCGCATCACGTCTTCGATGTGATCGATCGCGATCTCGAGGCGCATCTCGTTCGCTGGGTCGTCGGGTTTCAGGTCGCTGAGCAGGTCGAATGCGGCCTCGGCGGTGAGCGAGGTGGGTGCGCCGCCCGGGATCAGCTCGCGCAGCAGCCGATGCAGTCGGCACATGGCTTGGGTGCGCAGCCCGACGAGTTCCTTGCGGCGATCCGACAACAACTTCATCGCCACGGTCGCATCGTCGGGAAGCACTCGCCGCAGGTGTGGCGAGTGGATTGCTGCCCTGGCGATCGCGACTGCGTCGGCGTTGTCGGTCTTGGTGCCGTGCCCGGTCGAATAGACGCGCACGCGTGTGGCGAGTTTCGCCGGCACGTCGACGACGGGCTCGGCGATCGCGACCAGGCGCTGCGCGATCGAGCGGCCGACCCCGTTCGATCCCTCGACCGCCCACACCCGATCCGGATACTCGGCCACGGCGTCGAGCATCGCCGCAAGGCCATCGTTGGAGTTCTCGAATCGTCGTCTCGCGAGGAGCGTCTCGTCTCTGGTGAGGACCGCGATCGTGTTCGACGACTTGTGCGGATCCATCCCGATGATCACTGGTTCGGTCACTGCTGTGTTCCCTTCTCGAAGGCCCGCTGGTGAGCAGACGAGGAAGGGCAATGCCTCTTCGAGCGATCAGACCTCTCTTCAGCCACAGCCTCGTCCGAGACCTCGGTCGCAAGCCAAGTAGTGAGCCACACCCCACCATTCCGAGGTGGGCAGCCGGTTAACGGGCGAACCATCCGAGACCCCGACCCGAAAGCTTGGCCTTCGCCCCGGATCACCACCAGTTCTAACAAGAGGCCGGTAACGGTCGTCAAGTTCGACGCGCACGTGCCTGCCGATATGTACGTCGTCGCTCCGAGCGCCGCTTGAAACGCGGCACCGGTCACCACCACACGCCGCTCGGGGTTCTCGAGCGCGTCGAGGCGTTGGTCGATCTCGAGCAGCGACGACTTCGTGTAGTAGCCGACGACGTCGAAGATCACGTCGACCGACCCGTTGAAGTTGAACACCTTCACCGACCCCGACGGCGACAGCTGCACATCCACCTTGTTCGGCGTGGGTGGCCCGCCGGGCGTGACATTGAGGTTCGACAACAGCGGCACCTCGGCGAGATCGCCGGGATAGATCCGCAGATTCGACCGCGCCGTCGCATTCACCGCCGTGACGTTGAACGCCACCCCGACAGCATCGACCGGGATCGCCAAGGGGCCGGTGCACTCGCCGTTGGAGCCGTGCACGTCGATCTCGAAGATGTCGCCGGGCCCGAGCGCAGCCGACCGATCGCCAACGTTGTCGGCACCGGTGCGAGTGTCGACCAATCGACAACCAGCGGTCGGCACGAACGTCGAGTCCGCGTCGCCGGGCGCCGCATCGACATCCCACGCGGCCGTCACGACGACTGTCGCCACCACCCCCAACACCAACCCGGTCACCAGCCAAACAAGCGTCTGGATCCGTACCGTCACCATCATCGGGACCTCCCGTGGGGGCTGAGCACCGCCGCTCGTCGGACGGCGCGGTCCCCACAGCTTGACACGCTCCCGCATCCCCGCCGACCGCTCCGCTGCTCTTGTGTGCAGGTTTGCGGCACCCCGGTCGACCGCACAGTTGCCTGCCTCCGCTGCGGACGCAGCTGTGGTTTGCTGGCATCAGGCCATAACCCGCACCCTCGAAGGTCTCCACCCCACCTGTCGTTTCTCGGCGCCATCTTTGGCGGCTTCCGCAACCGACGACGCCGAGAACGAGTGGGCCCTGCTCGACTGCAGATTCTCGGCCGAGGCTCCGTCGCCATGTTGCGCGACGCGCTCGTTGGCGACGGCGCATGGTGGTTGATTGAGCAAGTCGACCCGGCCGACGTCGGCGCGACCATGGGGTTCCTACGTCGCTGACTGCGCCCGAACAGCACGCCGAGTTCGCGGCGTACACCGGGTTCTCGCCGATCAGCTTGGTCGAGCTGGAGCAGCCGGTGCTCATCGACGCCTGGGCTGAGCATCCAGAGCGACGCATCGCGTACAACCAGCTGATCGACCTCCCCAGCGACCCGCCACGTGCGTCCTGGTTTCATCAACGATCCGCGTCGCTTCTCGGCGCTCTCGTTTGCGCCTTCCGCAAACTTCGACTTCGAGAACGCTCGCGTCGCGGAATGCGTCGCACCTCCGTCGTCACTGGCGCTCGCGCTGGCGCGCGATATTCATCGCCATGACACGCACCGTCGAGATCCGAGTCCGGTCACTCATGACGTTGGCTGCGACAGCCGCTGCCGCCGTCGCCGCAACGTTGATCGTCAGCGCCGCTTGGTCGGCCGACGCCGCACCTGGCGACACCGACACCACCTACAACCCAACCGCCGGCTGCCGGATCACCGACACTCGGTCCGGAGCGGACAACGTCGGCCCGCGCTCCACCCCACTCGGCCCCGACGAGACCTACGAGATCACCATCCACGGCTCTAACGGCGAGTGCACCGGCCCACTCTCCATCCCCACCGACGCCACCGGCATCGCCGCCAACGTCACCGCGGTCGGCGCCACGACGTCATCCAACATCCGCATCTTCCCCGCCAACCTCACCGAAGTACCGCTGCTGTCGAACCTCAACGTCACCGCCGGCGCCCCACCGACACCCAACAAGGTCGACGTCCAACTCTCCCCCGACGGCAAGATCAAGGCCTACAACTTCAAAGGCAACGTTCACCTCGTGATCGACATCGTCGGCTACTACACCGCCACCAGCCTCAAAGAACTCGCCGCTGCTGCCGCGACGCCCGGGCCGGCGGGCATCGTCGAACTACACAACGGGTACGGGCCCGACACCCCCGCCATCACGCTTGGCGCCACGGTTGCTCGCAGCCCGTCGTCGACAACCGTCACCACCGATTCGCTGACCGGCGCATCGCGGACCGCGATCATGTCGATCAATGGCCCGGTGTCGAGGGACGGATCCGACTACGCCCTCTCGAAGATCACGTACTGCGTCACCAACTTCACCAGCGAGTCCACCGCCGTGCGGGGAGTGCAACTGACCGCGCGGAGTGAGCTGGCCACAGCCACCCTCGCCGCGGCGCTCGACCCGGTCGGCGACCCCGGGTGCTACGACGTGGTCGTCGACGACACCCAAGCGAGGGATGGCATCGTGGCCAGCTTTAGCGTGGGCGGCGACAGCATGGGCGACGGTGTGTCGTTCGTTGGAGTCACGAGCACCTGGACACCGCTCGACTAGCACGATCCCAAGGTCGATCACGCCGCACGTTGGCGACGTCCGTCGCTTCTCGGCGCCGTCGTTCGCACTCTCCGCAACACAGAGCGCCGAGAATGAGCACCGCGAGGCACGCAACTGACCTCCTTCTTCATCGGCGCACGTTGCGCGCGCGATATTCAACGTCGATGGCCGGCGTCGACTACGCGCTCGACGAGATTCGCTACTGCGTCCGCAACTTCAATGACCTCAACAGCAAGGTGAGCCAAGTGCGGGTTGTGGCGAGCAGCCCAGTCGGGAGCACCACCATCGCGCTCGATCTGGTCGGCGTCAGCACCGCCGGCTGTTGCGACCTCGCCGTCGACGACGATCAACCCTGCGAAAGCAGCCTGCTGTCATTCCAGGTCAGCGGCAACAGCTCTGGCGATGGCGCATCGTTCGTCGGCGTTTCGAGCACCTGGGTACCGCTGCCGTAACCATCGGCACGTGAGCAGTGTGCGTCGACATGCACGCGCGTACATGTCGCGTTCGACCTTGTCCGGACCTGCATTGCGCCCGTACGGTTCGGGGCGCGACGGATAGCAGCGGTTGATGGGAGCCCGGGTGACGATTCGCGCGCAGTGTGACGGGTTTGGACAACACAGCGAGCCGGTGAGCGCACCATGAGCGTGCCCCCGCCGGAGATGGCGGACCGCGAGCTCTACACGGCCGCGCTCCGTCAGCTCAAGTCGCGCTCCACCTACAACTACGCCGCGCTCGGCGACCGGGTCGGGCGACCGGTGTCGACCATCCACGGGTGGATCACCGGCAAGCACCTCCCATACGCCCGCGACAACGCCGACTTCGCCACCGTGCTCGAGCTGCTCGAAGCGACGCACATCGACCAGTGGATGAACACCCTCTACGAGTTGCGCGACACCGAGAAGCGAAGCGACGCCACCCCGAGCGCCGCTCGCCGCAACCCGTACCTCGGTTTGCGATCGTTCACCGAGGATCACGCCGAGCTGTTCTACGGGCGCGGCGCACTCACCCACCGGCTGCTCGCGCTGGTCGAAGACCGCCTCACCGCGCCCCGGCAAGCCGGCGTGGTCGCTGCGCTGCCGCCGAGCCCGTTGATCGTCACCGGCGCGTCGGGCGCCGGGAAGACGTCGGTGCTGCGCGCCGGATTGGTGGCCGCCCTCAACGCCGGCACCTCCCGCGTGTGTGCGGCAGCTGGCGGAGCCTCCGTGGCGTACACGACGCCGGTCGACCTTGCCAACGTCCTCCAGCCACTCGCCGAGCAGCCCGACCCTTGCTGCCGTGTGGTTGTGATCGACCAGTTCGAAGAACTCCTCGCCGACGATCAGCGCGACCACCTCGAGAAGGCGATCACCGCCATCGGCGACGCGTGTCGCGAGCCGAGCACCGCAGTGGTCATCGGCATGCGCGCCGACTTCTTCGACCGGGCGATCGACATCCCCCTCCTGCGCGACGGACTGCAACTGGGCCCTGTGATCGTCGAGGCACCGTCGACCGAGGAAGCAACCGAGTGCATCGTCGGACCGGCTCGAGCGGTGGGGTTGGACGTCGACACTGAACTCACCGTGCGCCTGATCGACGAGTTCAGTCGACACGCCCACGCCCACGGCACGACGGAGGCACTACCGCTGCTGTCGCACGTGCTGTTTCAGCTGGCCGAAGACGCGCCCGATCGACACCTCACACTGCGCCGGTACCACGACATCGGCGGGCTCGCACGCGCCCTCGAAGGCACCGCCGAGGACGCCCACGCCGCATTGTCGAACGTCGGCCGGGCGACGTGTCGGCGACTGTTCGAACAGCTCGTGCAACTTGGCGACAACGCATTGCCCACCCGCCGTACCCGCCAGCTCGGCGACCTGATCGGCCACGCCGACACCGGGGCGGCACTCGCGACCGGCCAGTGGCCGGAGCTCGACCAGGTGATCGACACCTTTGTCGGCAAGCGCCTGCTGACGCTCGACGTCGACACCATCACCATCAGTCACGAGTCGCTGCTCGCCGCGTGGCCACGATTGGCCGAGTGGGTCGACCAGCTGCGGCATCAGCTGAGCGTGTTGCGGCGGATCGCCGTGTCGGCAGCCACATGGGTGGAACTCGACCGCAATCCCGACGCCCTGCTCGTCGGCAGCCTGCTCGACGACGCCGACGCGCTGATCCTCGCCGCCGGCGCACCACGGCTGAGCGACGACCAGCTGGCCTACGTGGATGCCTCTCGTGCAGCACGCGCCGAACGACGGCGGCGCGATCAAGAAGTGTTGTCGCGACAGCTAGCGATGCAGTCGACGATGTTGCGCGACATCGATGCCGCGCTGGCTGCGCAGATCTCGATCATCGCCCACCAACAGGCACCGACGGCAACGACCCGCTCGGCGCTGATCGCCTCGACCTCGCCGCTACCGGGTGGTCGCTACCTCGGCGACCCAGGGCCCACCGTGGTTGCGGTCGCCGACGACGCACCCGTGGTTGCCGTCACCAACTCGGCGCGCGGCACGGTCACGATCATGACGGTTGGCGACACCGACCGAGCCCAACTCACGCGCCGCGCCGAGCTCGCCGTCACCTCGCCCAATGCGGATGCATACGCGGTCGCCCTATCACCAGACGGCACCGTGCTTGCCGTGGGCGGAACCGACCGCCGGGTCACCGTGGTCGACCTCGCCCACCCAGCCCTCGACGAGCTCGACGCCGACCGAGTGCTCACCGGGCCCGAGGTGATCCCCGCGCCACACCTGACTCATCCCGCGGTCACCGTGCTCGCCGACGATCGGATGCAGTTCGCCGGACCCGTCCACACGCTGACCTTCGACGCAGATGGAGCCGCACTCTTGGCTGGAGGCGCCGCCCCCGGCGTGGCCCGATGGTCGATACGCAGGGTCCGAGGCGACCTGGCTGCGTATTTCGACACCGTGATCGGACCAATGGGCACCGTGTACGGCGTCGACATCGGACGCAATCTCGTGGCCTGCGCCCATCTCGACGGATCGGTCACCTTGTGGGCAGCTGACACCGGCACTCAGCTGTGGCGCGACGCCGGCTCACCCGACGTCGGCGTCGGAGCCATCTGTCTCACGTCGAACGATCGAGTGCTCCTCGCTGGGTACCGCAACGGCGAGATCCGCGCGTGGCGGATCGACGGCCACGACTCCAACCTCGAGCTCACCGAACTCGCCAGCACGGGGCCCACGTTCTCCAGCTGGGTCAACTCGATCGCGATCTCGCCGTCCGGACGTTACGTGGTATCCGCAAGCTCCGACGGACGCGCCGTGGTGCGCGTGATCCGCACCAGCGAACAGGTGGGCCCCGACCTGCGCCATCCAACCGTGGTCACCAACGCCCGTTTCCTCGGCGACAGCACACTGGCGACCACCGCCGAAGACGGCACGCTGCGCACCTGGCGCATCGACGAGCCGGCGTCGGACGCGACCATCTGGGCGAACGCTCTCGACGCGACCGGCCGTTGGTTGGCCACCGCATCTGGTAGCGAAGTCGTGGTTCGCTACGAGGGCACCTCCACCGTGCTCACGGCGCCGGACTCGCTGACCTTGTCGGGTGCAGCGAGCCTCTCTGAGGACGGCACGTTGCTCGTCGCCGGCACGCGGCACGGCGCGGTGGTGCTGAGCACACGTTCCGCTGACGGCACCGAGTGGAGTGCATGGCAGCCACTCACCGGACTCGACGAGCTGGTCGAGTACACGGCCTCGTCGGGCGACGGGCGAGTGATCGGCGCCGTCGACCGCGACGGCATGGTGCAGCTGTGGGTGCGCCGTCCCGACGGTTCGGTGGAGCGCGCAGGACGCGACGAAGTGCACCCGCCGGCAGTGGGCATTGACATCTCCGGTGACGGGACGCTGGTC
>CBDDKF010000006.1:0-205359 GCA_965230015.1 Ilumatobacteraceae bacterium
AGCGGCTGACCGGTCGGGGTCATTCCGTTGCGGTCATTCAGAGGTCGAACAGATCGCGCACCGCGGCGGCGTTGCGCTCGCCCTGCGGCGTGCCCGCCTGCTGCTTGAGGCGGATCGAAGGATCGTGCAGCAGCTTGGCGATGATCGACCGGGTCAGCGCGTCGACCAGCGGTGCGCTGCTCGGCGTCGAGGTTGGCGAGGCCAACTTCGCGGCAAATCGATCGAACTCGGCACGTCGCGGATCTCGCTCGGCGGCGCGATGCATCGACGCCACGAGGGGTGCAGCTTGCCGGGCGGTTGCTCTCGAGCGAGATAGCGGTCGACCTCATCGGCGAGGATCCCGCGCACCTGCGGCGGTCACGGCTGGCGCGCTGGGCCAGTCCGCGGGCAGCCCAGTCACGCAGATCATCGAGATCGAGGACCTCGACGCCGGAGCATCTCGGCGACGGCTGGTTCGACGTCGCGGGGAACGGCGATGTCCACGATGTGGAGCATGGTGGGCGATGGCGACTGCGCAACGTGGGTTCGAGAAGCTCTTCGGTAAGGATCGGCTGTCCGGATCCGGTGCCGGTGACGACGATGTCGGCATCGCCGATCGCCGTGGGAATGTCGGCGAAGTCGATCGCCCGGCCGTTGACACGGGCGGCCAGATCGTCGGCGCGCCCACGCGCCCGGTTGGCCACGACCAACTGGCGAGCACCGGCACGGGCCAGCGCAACTGCGACGCCGTCGCCCATCGAGCCAGCACCGATCACCAAGACGGAACGTTCGTGGAGATCGCCATCGACGTCGGCGATCATTTCGACAGCGGCATGGCTCACCGATGCGGTCCCATGCCCGATCGAGGTGTCGGTACGGACGCGTTTGCCAGCTTCGACCGCGCTGCGGAACAACAGGTTCAGCGACGACCGGGCGCCGCCGGAACGCTGAGCGGCATCCCATGCGCCGCGCACTTGGCCGAGGATCTCGCTTTCGCCGAGCACTGCCGAGTCGAGTCCGGCGACCACGTCGTAGAGGTGCTCGACCGCAGCCCGATCGTGTTGCGAATAGAGGTGCGGCGCAAGTTCGTCGACGTGCAACCCGGACTGTTCACACAGGAAGTCGCGGATGTCGCCATAGGCGCCGTGGAACAGCTCGGCAACCACGTACACCTCGGTGCGGTTGCACGTGGAGAGCACCACGGCCTCGCGGATGGTGTCGCGCCGGGCGAGGTGGGTGATCGCCTTGGGCATCGCCTCGTCGTTGATCGTGATCCGCTCCAACAGCGGGAGAGGTGCACTGCGGTGACTGACACCGACGACGAGGACCGACATGGCGTGATCAGCCTACGCGCTCGCGCCTCGGCCGCGGCCACCCGGAACGGCGCGCAAACCCGCCTGTTGGCCGCCGGCACGACGCTGTTCGTAGTAGCTCAGGATCTGCAGCTCGACGGCCAGGTCGACCTTGCGTACCGAGATACCGGCCGGCACCCCGATCACGGCGGGAGCGAAGTTGAGGATGCTGGTGACGCCGGCCGCGACGAGCGCGTCGGCGGCATCTTGGGCAGCCGGGCCAGGGGTGGCGATGACGCCGATCGAGATGTTCTTGGAAGCGACGATCTGGCCGAGCTCGTCGATGTGGCGGACGCGCACACCTCCCACAACGGAACCGATCTTGCTGGGCGCGACGTCGACGACGCCACCGATCGGGAACCCTCGCTCGCCGAACCCGCCGTAGCCGGCGAGGGCCTGACCGAGGTTGCCGGCGCCGATGATCACTACCGGCCAGTCGTGGGTGAGGCCGAGTTCGCGCTGCACCTGGTACACGAGGAACTCCACGTCGTAGCCGACGCCGCGCGTGCCGTAGCTCCCGAGGTAGCTGAGGTCCTTGCGCACCTTGGCGGCGTTCACTCCGGCCAGTTCCGCCAGTTCCTCCGACGAGATGTTGGTGACACCCTCGTCGAACTGCTCGGTGAGGATCCGCAGGTACACCGGCAAGCGGGCAACGGTCGCCTCGGGAATTCGTCGGCGCGTCCGCTGGCCAGCCATCACCTATGACGTTAGAGCCCTCGTGCACGCTTTCACAAAGCTGTGAGCGCGATCGTCGCGCAGAGTTTCGCGACGAATGCGCCCGATGGATTCGTCGGTCGTCAGGCGCCGACGCGCAGCGACTCGTCGAGGTTGCGCCGCACGAGCTTGCCGTGGGTGTTACGCGGCAACTCGTCGACGAAGATCACCTTCGACGGACACTTGTACCGCGCGAGTCGGTCGCGGCTGTAGTCGACGAGCGCGTCCTCGTCGAGGTCGGAGTCGTCGGTGGTGACCACGTAGGCCTTCACCGCTTCACCGCTGTTGGGATGCGGCACGCCGACCACACCCGCCTCGAGCACCTCGGGGTGGCTCATCAGGATCTCTTCGACCTCTGCGGGGTACACGTTGAAGCCCGAGACGATGATCAAGTCCTTGCTGCGATCGACGAGGTAGAGGTAGCCGTCGTCGTCGGCAGTGGCCATGTCGCCGGTCATCAGCCACCCGTCGTCGTTGATCACGTCGGCGGTGGCGGCGGGGTCTTCCCAGTAGCCCGGGAACACGTTGCGGCCACGCACCCAGATCTCGCCGACGTCGCCGACCAGCGCGTCGCCGTCGTCGTTCACCAGACGAACTTCGACTCCGCCGAGCGCCCGACCGACCGAACCGAAGCGCACCTCGCTGCCGACCATGGTGGTGACGATCGGGCTGGCCTCGGTGAGGCCGTACCCCTCACGGATGACCACGCCGAACCGGTCGCGCATCGTTTCGGCGACCGATACCGGCAGCCGGGCCGCGCCCGACAGCGCCACCCGCACGTTGGAGAAGGTGTCGGGCGGCAGTTCGTCGAAGTGGGCGAACGCCTTCCACACGCCCGGTGCGCCCGGGAGCACGGTGACCTGGCGATCGACGATGGTCTGCACCGCCGTGGCCGGATCGAACCGCTGCACCAACACGATCGTTGCGCCGCGTAGCAGGCCCATGCCGAGCACGACGTTGAGGCCCATGATGTGGAACACCGGGAGCAATCCGTAGATCACGTCGGTCTCGTTGACCTGAGCTGAGCTGCCCGACGCCTGATCGATGTTCGACAGCAGATTGTCGTGGGTGAGCATCGCCGCCTTCGGCGAGCCGGCGGTACCGCTGGTGAACAGCAGCGCCGCGAGGTGATCGGGATCGACGTCGACCACCTCGACCGGCGCTGCGCTGAGCAGGTCGTCGAAGGCGATCGGACTACCCGGGCCGGCATCGGTGCCGTCGGTGTTGATCTCGATTTCGACCGACGGCACTTCGCTGCGGTCGAGGTGGGTCCACATCGGGGTGCTCACGTTGTCGAGCACCACGGCTTTGGCACCGACGGCGTTGATCTGATCGCGCACCTCGGGTGCGGGGCTGGTGGGGTTGAGCGGTACCGCGACGGCACCGAGCCCGAGGATCGACAGGTACGACACGACGAACCGCCGGGAGTTGCCGAGCAGCAGCGCGACGCGGTCGCCATCACCGATGCCCAGTTCGGCAAGGCCGCCGCGACAGGCGGCGACCTGCTCGCGCAGCTCGCCATAGGTGGTGCTGCGACGTCGCCCGATCAACGCCACGTTGTCGGCGTCGTGAGCGTCGATGATGCTGGCCAGATTCACGGTTCTCCCTCGATCCAACTCGATGTGCGCGCGCCGATCCCCGACAACGGCGCAGATGAGCGTAGATCGGCTGGGCACCGGGGACAACAGGGGCCCCGGTGTGCTGCTCAGAGCTGGAGCAACGAGATCGTGCCGGCCAGCAGGATGGCCACCAGCAACAGTCCGAGCGTGAGGGTGGTCGCGGGACGCATAACGACCTTCACGATACCGACCCGGATCGATGCAGCGCCGGGTCAGCACGCCCGGTCAGCACGCCCTGGTCAGCACGCCCGGTCAGCACGCCGCGGTCAGCGGCGTGTGGGGATACCGACCGGCTGGGTGATGCCCTCGTCGGGTTCGCCGGGGATGAGGGTGACTTGGTCTCCAGGGGCCAGTTCGAGCTCGTCGGCTGCCGACCGTTGGTCGAGCGCCAGCGCCAACAAGCCGGTGGAATCGAGTACCAAGCCAACTTCACCGCCGCCGAGTTCGGCGAACGCCCGGACGCGGCGCGCGCTGCGGGTGACCGCACCGGTGGTGGGATGCTCGATGTGCACCTCGATCCGTTCGCCGAACGTGTCGGCCAGGTCGTCGGGGGCCACATTCAGTTGGGCGTTGCCGAATCGGTCGACCCACAACACCTGCGCGAGCACCCGCTGCTCGTCGGCCTGCACGAGTGGGACCACGCCGGGCATCAGCAGATCCACGTCGAGCAACGGCCCGAGCTCGGTCAGCTCGACACCGTTACATACATGGGCTGCCGCGGGGGCGAACACGTCGCGACCGGCAAACGTCGCCCCGGGTGCAGCGAGCTGATACTCGGGGTTGGTCAGCTCCACGGCGCGTTCCGCACCACCGGCGAGTGCCACCGCAGGCGCGAGCAGCCCGTTGTCGGGCCCGATCAACACGCCATCGCCGCCGGCGACCTCGACCGCGATCGCCCGGCGCTCGGTGGCCACGCCAGGATCGACGATCGCCAGCACCACACCAACGGGGACGTAGGCGATGGCTCTGGCGAGGGCGAGCGATCCACCGCGCACGTCGAACGGCGCGATGCCGTGGGTGAGGTCGATCATCGCGACCTGCGGCGCAAGATCACGTACCACCGCCCGCAGCACCCCGGCGAACTCGTCGTCGGTTCCGTAGTCGGTGAGAACGCTGATCGTGTCGTACCGACGGGTCATCGGCGGCAACCTACTGGGCGGGCGTGCTGGTCACTCTGCCGTCCACTGGGCAGTCCACTCTGGTGTTCGGGACACTGGCCCAAAACGCGACAAGGGCCGGTGCCAACCCCCCGATGGCACCAGCCCTGTCGGCGCCGTCCACCGTTTCCGGTGGACGCGTCTCCACGCCGTTCACCATAGGCGATCGCGCGTCGGTGTGAAAAGGGGCACGTCAATTTTTCTCGTGTTCACGAAGTCGCGGGCGCCCATCGCCCGCGGTCACCCGAGCTGACGACCGCGCTCCGTGGCAGCGCGGACTGCGTCGGCGAAGGCCCCACGCACCTCAGCGCGATCGAGCGCGCCGAGACCGGCTTCGGTGGTGCCGCCCGGCGACGTCACCCTGCGGCGCAGCTCGGCTGGGTCGTCACCCGACTCGAGCAGGGCCGCCGCGCCGACCATCAGTTGAACGACGGCGCGTCGCGCAGTGGCCGCATCGAGCCCTTCGGCCACCGCGGCATCGATCAACGCCTCGGCGACGAGAAACACGTATGCGGGACCGGACCCGATCGTGGCGGTGAACGCATCGAGGTCGTGCTCGGCGAGTTCGTCGACGATGCCGACGGCGCCGAGGATCGAAGCCGCCCACTCCAGGTCGTGCGGCGCCGCTGCGCTCCCTCCGCTGATCGCCGATGCGCCGCGACCGACGAGCGCCGGGGTGTTGGGCATCGCCCGCACCACGGCGACGTCGCCGTCTTCACCAGTCGACCGTCCGGCGATCGCCTCCTCGAGCGCACCCGTGGTCACCCCGGCAGCGATCGAGAGCAAGCGCGACGCACCGGCATCGACCGCGGCCGCCGCGGCATCGGCGGTGTGCTGCGGCTTGACGGCGAGCACGGCCGCTCGGCACGGCGGGCACACCTCGTGGACCGCCACCCCCGGGAACGTGTCGGCCAGGGTCGTACGACGATCGGCGTCGATCTCCACCACGGCGACGGCATCGGGCGCATGTGCCCCCGATGCGAGCAACCCGCCGAGCAGCGCCTCACCCATGTTGCCGCCACCGATCACCACCAACTCGACCGGTTCGTCGTCGTTCATCGCCGGGACGCTAGCGACCGGGCGGGCTAGGACGTGGACCGACTCCTCCGATCAAGCCCGCCCGGTCGTCCGTAGGTGGGCGCGTCCGGGACGTGGGCGGAAACTCGCGACCGCTGGGTCGCCAGCGCCAGGCCTAGGCCGATCCGAACCGGCTCGCGAAGCCGATGCGCAACAGCGCGAGGAAACACTGCTCGACCTGGGAGTAGAGCGTGCCGAGGATGCGGTCGAGCTCGTCGAGCGTCACCGCGTTGGCCGCCAGCTCGCCGCGCAAGAACAGCGCATCTTCGGCGCCGATCGAGAAGTGCGCGCCGACCATGGTGTCGTTGCGCCGCAGCACGTGCTCGTAGAGCAGCGCCTGCTGTTCCTCCGGTGCGGGCATCACGTAGGTCTCGTAGCGCAGGGTGCGCTGGCCCAGGGTGAGCCAGACCGTGGTGAACTCCTTGTCGTCGCCACGCATTCGCACGTACCAACGGATCACATCGTCGGTGGCCCGGTCGATCGCCACGATGTGGTCGTGTTCGGCGCGCAAGGCGCCGAGCCATTCGTCGATCTGCCGTTCGAGCACGGCCAGGTCGGCGGAGGTGTAGGCGTCGCTCATCGAGTGCGGTGGCGTGTCATGCGCACGACACCAACTCGCGCACAGAGAGGTCGGTGTACACGCGCCGCAACCGCGCCGCGGCGAAGCTCCACGTGTAGCGACGGGCTCGCTCGACCGCTGCTGCCCCCATCTCGGCACGGCGCAGCGGATCGGCGAGCAGCTCGTCGATCGCCGCAGCGAAGGCGTGCGGTGAGCGATCGGCCACGAGCGTTCCGGTACGACCGTCGTCGATCAGGCTCAGCAAGCCACCAACGCCGCTGGCCACCACCGGGATGCCACATGCTGCGGCTTCGAGGGCGACGAGTCCGAAACTCTCGCTGCGACTGGGGACCACCACCACGTCGGCGGCGCGGTAGTACGACGACAAGATGTGGTGCGGTTGCGGCTCGACGAAACGCACCCGCTCCTCGAGGCCGAGGTCGGCGACCAAACGGCGTGCCGCCGCGAGTTCGCCATTGCCGCCAACACCACTGGCACCGCCAACGATCAGCAGCTGGGCATCGGTGGCGGCGAGTTCGGCAAGCGCGCCGATGGCCACGTCGGGGCCCTTCAATGCCTGGATACGTCCGACGAACAGCACCAGCGGACGGTCGGGGTCGACGTCGATCGCGTGGCGTGCCCCTTGTTGATCGCCGGGGGCGAAGAAGGCGTGCTCCACACCGGGGGCGACGATCTCCAGTCGGCCCTGCGGTTCACCATAAAGACGGCGGAACTGTTCGGCTTCGGGTTCGCACGACACACAGATCGCGTCGGCGCACTGCACGATCTCGGCTTCGGCGCGATCGCGCCACTCGGGCTCGGGGTCGCCGCCTTCGGCCTTGACCCGCGCCAAGGTGTGGAACGTGGTGACGAACGGAATGTCCAGTTCGTGCTTCAGGCGGTGTCCGACGACACCGCTGAGCCAGTAGTTACCGTGGATCACGTCGGGGCGCCCGTGCTCGCCGAGCCAGTCGCGCACGCCGTCGGCGAACAGATCGGTGGTGGTCGGCAGCTGCTCCTTGGCCAAGTCGTAGGGGCCGGCCTCGACGTGCACCACGCGATGGCCGGGCTCGACGTCGATCACCTCGGGGAGGCCGGGCCGATCGGCACGGGTGAACGTGGTGCACTCCACACCCGCCTGGGCCAACGCAGAGGTGAGCTCGCGCACGTACACGTTCATTCCACCGCTGTCGCCCGAACCGGGTTGAAGTAGCGGCGACGTGTGAAGCGAGATGATCGCAGCGCGTTGCACGACGGCGACACGATAACGGCGTGTCGCGGCACTCTCCCGACCCAGCCGGTCGGGAATTCCGATGCCGCGTCGCGGCGTCGACAGACGCAGCCGCTGACGTTGGCCGCCGTAGATCGGCCGTCGACGTCAGCCCTGGGCGTCGCTGGCGGCGATGCCGTCGATATCGGCTTCGCCGTCGCGGTAGCGGCGCACGAGCTCGGCGCTCAGCGCATCGAGTCGCTCGAAACGCGCTCGCCGGTCGGACGACACGCGCTGTTCGAAGCCGGCGACTGCGGTGCGCAGCGCCTCGAGTTCGTCGCTGTCGAGCGACGCGAGCCGGCCGAGGCCATGTTCGGCACAGATCTCGTCGAGTTCCACCGCAAGCGGATGGTCGCTCAGATCTTCGGTCGGCCGTGGGGGCCGAGCCGGTCCGCCGGTGAGGTGTGACGACAGCACCGAGCGCAACTCCTCGTCGACCGCCCCGCCGCGCCGCCCGACTTCGGCGGTGATCAGGTCGAGCCGCGCTTGCGCGACGCGCCGGGCATACGACACCGCATCGTCTTCGAGCTGCAACTGCTCGCGCAGCGCGCGCAGCTCGTCGAGCGACAGCTCGCTCGGATCGGCCTGATCGGTGGTGGTCATGAACATCCTCCTGAGACCGGTGGCAGCACTGCCACTTCGTCGGCAGCATCGACCGTGGTGGTCGCTTCGGCCGCGGCGCCGTTCACCCAGATACGACACGTTGGTAGGACTGCATCGAATCGCTCGCCGTAGCGGTGGCGGGCCGCATCGAGCACTTCGCCGACCGTGGCGCCATCGATGGTGTCGGCTCCGACACCCGCGGCCTCGCGAGCCGACGCGAACAGGCGGAGGGTGGGCACGGCTCCAATGTACAAGCGCCCGCCCACGGGCACGAGTGACCGGTGCGACGATCTGATGGGTCGCTCAGGCGCCATCGTCGGCGGCGGGCTCGGCGGCATCATCGGCCCCATCGTCGGCCCCAACGTCGGCCCTATCGTCGGCCCCAACGTCGGCCTGGTCGAGCGCGGCCGCCATCGCATCGATCATCCGCTGCGGCGCTCCAGCGGTGGCCGACAGGCCGCGCACGACACCGGCTCGATCTTCGGCGGAACGGTTGCCACTGAGCTTGCGCTTGGCGTCGATCTGTTCGATCGACACCGACACGCCGATGATCGCCCGCACCTGCTGGGCGAGGAAGTCGGCAGGGGCGTCGCCGATGGCCCATCGTTCGCCGCCGTCGGTGCGCCGCGCCTCGTGGCGCTCGGTGAGCCGATCGACCACGTCGGTGATCCACGCGGGATCGTCGTGTGTGTTGGCGACCCCGTGGACGTGTACCGCTTCGTAGTTCCACGTCGGCACGACGCGTCCACCGCTTGCCGGCTTGGACGGGTACCAGCTGGGCGACACATAGGTATCGGAGGCCACCGCAATGGCCACCGCAGGGCAGCCGTCGAGGCGCTTCCAGTGGGGGTTCGCGCGGGCGAGGTGTCCCACCAGCTGGCCACCCGCACGATCGACGATCATCGGCAGACTGCTCACCTCGAGCCCCGCGGCACCGCTCGATACGAGGTGGACGAAGGGTGCCTCGCCGAGCAGCTCCAGGGCGGCGCGTTGGTCGTCGACGCGATCGGACGGACGGGCGTACATCGCGCTCGATCAGAGCAGTCGGGAAGTAATCGACTCAAGCCGGTTGTTCGGCTCGGCCGCCGCGATGCGACCACCACGCCTGGACCAGCTCGGCGACGCGGCCGGGGATTCGTTCGTCGAGGTGCTCGACGGTGGCGTCGGCGAAGCAGGCCGCCAGTTCGGGCGCGTCGGGAGTTGGCGACAACGGCGTCTCCACGACGAGCACGGGCACCGGCATTGCTGCTGCCTGTGTGACGGCGAAGTCTCGGTCGACCGCACCCAGCACCATCGTCGCCCGGGGGTCGTCGGCGCCGGGATCCGGCATCGCGAGGGCAGCAGGGGTGGACAGGATCTGGCGGCGCAGCGCTCGGCGGCGGGCATCGACCGCCGCAGGGTCGAGCCACGGCCCGCCGAGGCCGTCGACCAACACCACCGCTGCGGCCCGACCACCGAGGGCGAGCACCTGTGCTGCGGCGCCGCTGTGGCCGATGCCGACCACCACGAGATCGTCGTATGTCCCACCGCGCAACGCGTCGAGCCCGGCGATCACGGCATCGCCGGTGTCGTAGTTGCCGCCCACCGGCGCCGCGGTGCCGTGATGTCCTGGCAGATCCGGCGCCACCACCGCACCCGGCCAGTCGGCGAACGCGGCGACCCATTCAGCGCCGCCCGAGGTTCCGATGTCGTGAAGCACGAGCAGGTCGGTCACGGTCGTGCACCGATCTCGTCGAGGAACGTGGAAATCCGGTCGAGCACGAACTCGGGCTGCTCGATGTGGACGTAGTGGCCAGCATCCGGGACAGCCTCGAGTCGGCCGTCGGCGAGCAGCGCGACCCGACGCTCGGCCTCTTCATCGTGCACTTCGGTCCACGCGTCGTCCTCAGAGCTGACCAGCACGAGCGCGGGGGCCGTCACATACGGGTACTGAGCGAGCACCACATCGAGGGAGAAGCCGTCGGGGATGAACGTGCGGAACACGGGGTCCCACTTCCACACGTAGCCACCCTCGACCTCGACCGTGCCGTGTTCCACCAGGTGGTCGAGGAACGGTCGCGGCAAGCGAATGTTGATCGCCCCGCGGCGTTCGGCGAGCGCCGCGCGCGACGCCCATGGTCGTGGTGGTTGGCTGCGGAATTTGTCGATGTCGTCGACGCAGCGCGTGGCGATGTCGATGATGTCGTCGTCGAAGGCATCGGCCGGCGGACCGAGGCCGTCGAGGTTGACGAGCCACGCGAATCGCTCGGGCATGGTGGCCGCAGCGGTGAGGGTCATGCCGCCGCCCATCGAGTGCCCGATCATCCCGATCGGTGCGTCCGGTTCCGGCGCGAGCACCCGTGCCAGCTCGCAGAGATCGAGCGTCGATGCGCTCCACGTCATCCCCGACGACAAGCGTCCGGAGTCACCGTGTCCGCGGACGTCGATCGCCACCGCCTGAAAGCCGAGTTCCACCAGCAGCGGCGCGAAGGCGTCCCAGGTACGGCCGTGGTCGTATGCCCCGTGGACCAACACGACCGGAGGCGAACTCGGGTCGCCCCACTCCCACGCCCGCAAGCGAGTTCGGTTGACCTCGATGAACGTCGCCCGATCGGGCGTTGGAAACTCGTCCCCCACCGCGGGTCATCCTGGCAGGCGCGCGGTGGTCGTCCCGAGTGGGTTGTCGAGATGGTCCCGCGCTCAGCTGCTCACCCGGCGAGCGCCATCAGTAGCTGCCGTTGTTGTTGCGCACCCTTCCCCCCGTGAGCAGCACGTAGCACCGGGCGAAGAGGTCCATCGGCTGAATCGAATCCCAGTGCTCGACGAGCTCACCGTTCTGGACACGCCAACGATCGGTGATGTTGAAACCCTTGCGATCGTTACCGCGGTGCGCCGCGCGCAGCGTTGCGTGCGAGTGGAAGACCACGACGTCGTCGTCGACGAGGATGTGCTTGACGTCGTATGCGTACTCCGGGAAGCGCTTCACCAGTCCGCCCACCGTCTCGATCACGCCATCGAGACCATCGCGAATTCCGTGGTTGTGCTGGCGGTATGCGCCACCGCCGAATCGATCCTCGAGCGCCGCGAAGTCGTGCTCGTTCATCAGCAACTGAACGAAGTCGGCGACCAGAGCAGCGTTGGCAGCTTCGGCCGGCGACCAGCTCGGCCGGCGCAGCGCCTCAACGTCGATGCTGAGCGGTTCCATGGTGCAGTACTCCGATCTGGTTCGCGACGTCCGTGTCACGAGGTTAGGTTTCTGTACCTAGAGATTAGGATCTGATACCTACACCTGCAATGTGACATCGACAACACGCGAGAGCTCCCCAACGTGACCCCCACCACCGCAGATCGGATCGCCGCAGCTGCCCTCCAGCGGTTCAACCGGACTGGCTACGGCTCGACCAAGCTGGCGCAGATCGCCGGCGATGTCGGCATCTCGCAGGGCAACCTCACCTACCACTTCCCGACGAAACTCGATCTCGCGCTGCACCTCAGCGAGACGGTCCGCGTGATGACCACCGAGCGTGCCGCTCAGCGGGTGAACGGCGACATCGCCGAGGACTACGTGGATCACCTGTTGTTCGCGATGAAGCTCACGTGGACGTACCGCTTCCTGATGCGCGATCCGGGCATCTTTCACGATGCCGACGAGGTCGTGCCGCCCAGTCCGATCCTCGTTGCCGACTTCGACGAACTTCACGAGCTGATCTCACGCATCGACCACGAGGGCCTCTTTCGCTCCGACGTCGACATCGACCTACAAGTGGTCACCCGCTCGCTGTGGATCCTGAGTCGCCACTGGATGGACTACCTGCGCGAGATGGAACAGCGAGACCACATCGACTGGCCAGATGTTGCCCAGGGCATCGAGCACCACTTCGCCCTCTTGCTACCGATGATGACCGCGGCAGGGAAACGGCGATTCACACAAGCACTCGACCAGGCCACAGCGCCCGGCTGACCACGCAACCTGGCGAGCCTGCTAGGAGGTCACGCCGGGCGTGGCCACACCGAGCACCAGGCCGAGCACGGCCACCGCGCCCGTGGCGCCGAGCGCCCAGCGGCGGGTGGTGACTTCATCGAGGCGACCGGTCGCCCCGAACAGCCCGACGTCGGGATGCGGCAGCGTACGCAGGGTGGTGAGCGCACCAGCTGCAACGGTGAGGGCCACGACCATCGCGGCGAGTCGCGCGTCGCGCGACATCGCGTCGAGACCGTGGGTCCAGCGGTCGCTCACACCACGCAGCGCCACGGCCAGATTCAAGACCACCACGGTGGCCATGGCTGCGGTCCACCGGGCGGGAACGACCGACGCCGACGACGTCCGGCCAAGGCCCGCACCGATCGTGGCGAGCGACCAGAAGAACCGATCACCGGGTCGCAGGCGCCACCCCGACAACACACCAAGTCCGAGCGGCAGCACCAGGAACGCGGCACCCAACGCCACGGCTGCCCACACCGGCGGCACGTCGAACGGCACCCGCCCCGACAGCAGCACGATCACCACCACTGCCACGAACGCAGCGCGGCGCAGTCCCTCGGTGGCGACGACGGTTCGCACCATGTCGGTCCCGGTGATCTCGGGCCGTGGCCCGTCGGGCGTCCGTCGCACCGTCCTGGCCACGTCGGCACACGCGCGGCGTGCCGATCGTCGCTCGTCGTCGGCATCGGTGAGCCACTCGCGCATCCGCCGCGCCGACCCCCGCTGGGCAGGAGCCGTTGGTGAACCGGTGTTCCAGAGACCTGCAACGAGGGCACACGCGGCCGCCGCAGCGACGAGCTCCAACGCGAAGACCGCCGCCCCGATTGCCGTATGGATCGTCGCCAGACGCCACACCAGCCACACCGCCCACGCCGACATGGCGACCGCACACAGCACAGCCCCGACGGAGCGTGCCGCCCGGCTGTGGGTCGGTTCCGGGTGTGGTGCTGCGTCCAGCTCAGCGATCAGGGTCATCGGAGAAAGCGCCAACGCGCCAGGTTGCTACGTGGGTTCATCGGCGTACACGCGGGCCGACTTGAGCCTTGAAGCGACGACTGATCGGGGCGGGTGGCGGCTAACGTGCCGACCTCGTGGGAACCCCGAAACGTGAACGCCAAAAGGCCAACCGCGCGCAGGCGCAGATGGACCAGGTGCGCGCCGACAACCGCCAGCGCTACATCCGGATCGGACTGATCGCGGCAGCGGCGATCATCGCCGTGTTCGCGCTCGTGTGGATCGCCAGCCAGATCGTCGGCGACGACGACAACGACAATCCGTCGGTGGTGACCACTACGCCGGTCACGTCGCCCGTCACCGTGACCACCCCCGACTCGACCACACCCGTCACCGTCACCACTCCGGCCTCACCAGAGCCCGGCAGCGAGGAGGAGTCGGAGTGAGCACGGGGCGCACGCACCGTCGCGTCGCCGCTGGTCTGGCGGTTGTCGCGCTGCTCGCATTGAGTGCGTGCGGCGACTCCGACGACGCCACGCCGCAGACGGCCGCTCCTGAGGCGACCGACGACGAACCCACCAGCGCCGCAACCGACTCGGCGAGCGACACCACCGCTGATGGAACGGGCGACGAAGTGCCTGCGGAGTGCCCCCCGGTCGAGGGTGTGACCGAGCCGGTCCAGCAGTTCGACAGCCCGCCGCCGATGTGCATCGACGTCGATGCCACGTACCAGGCGGTGGTCGACACCAACCTCGGCGAGTTCACCATCGATCTCGACGCCCAGGCGGCCCCGGAGACCACGAACAACTTCGTGTTCCTCGCCCGCAACAAGTACTTCGACGACACGATCTGCCACCGCATCATTCCCGGTTTCGTGGTGCAGTGCGGTGATCCCACGGCCACCGGCACCGGCAACCCCGGCTACCGGTTCGCCGACGAGCTGCCGCAGGCGGGCGAGTACCAGATCGGCTCGATCGCCATGGCCAACAGCGGCCCCGACACCAACGGCAGCCAGTTCTTCATCATCACCGGCGACGACGGTGCCTCGTTGCCGCCGCTGTACTCACTGTTCGGTCAGGTCGGGTCGGGCTTCGACGAAACGGTCGTGGAGATGGAGGCGGCGGGGACGCTCGAGGGCATCCCTGCGGCCGAAGTGCGCATCAACACCGTCACGATCATCGAGTCGTAGTCAGTCGGCTCGGCGCAGACGGTCGCGCCGACACCCACGCGGCGCGGTTCAGCGCTCGTCGGTGGCTTCGTCGTCGAGGGCCAGCTCGTCGGCCAGCAACTCGTCCACGCCGGCGTCGACCTCTGCATCGATGTGTCGGCGGGTCGCCCGACTCAACGCATGCGCGCCGAGCGGCGAGGTCAGCAGCTGGAGGATCACCACAAGTGCCAGCGTGGTCGTGGCCAACAGCGTGTCGATGCGCAACGCCGCCCCCACCGACACGAGCACCAAACCGAGCGTCGGCGCCTTCGCTGCGGCGTGCATCCGCGAGAGCACGTCGGGGAACCGCCAGGTGCCGATGCCGCCAATGGCCGCAAAGGCGCAGCCGAGCACGATGAGCGTGCCGCTGATCACGTCGACCATCAGCTGCCCCTCCGTTCGATGAAACGGCCGAGCGCCGCAGTACCGACGAAGCCGACCAGCACCGCCACGAGCACAGTTTCGATCGTGACGAAACTGATCCGCTCGGCCGCGGTGACGATGATCGCAATCACCACGATCGACAGCAGCCCGTCGAGGCCGACGACCCGGTCGGCGAGCGTGGGTCCGCGCAGCAATCGGTACACGAAACCGGCGGTACCGATCGTGAGCAGCACGAAAGCGGCAATGACCACCATCAGTGCTCGCCCCCCAGGGCGCGCTCGTCGAGCGCGGCGTCGACTGCGGCGAGTTGTTCGGCGGTGCCGAAGGCACGCACCGCGAGACGCTCGATACGGAAGATGCTGTCGAGCACCGACTCCCGATCGAGTTGGAGCACGTGCACGTACAGCACTGGTGGCTCGCCATTGGCGTCGTCGCCGAGGCGCACGTCGACCGTCAACGTGCCGGGCGTGAGCGTGATCGTGTTGGCCACCACCGTGACCACACCGTCGGTCCCCACGTGCAACGGCACCGCGATGATCGCCCGCGCCAACTGCGGCCGTGGACGCAGGATCTCGCGGGCGACGGCCACGTTCGACACCACCAGGAGGTACAGGAAGTACCCGCAATACACCGCCACCCACCACGGCCGGAACGGCGCCGATTCGAAGCCGCTGACGCCGGTGGGCCGTCCGATCACGGTGACGAGGAGGGCGATCGCCACTCCAGCGATCAGGTTGTTGATCCCGAAGTCGCCCCACAACATCGCCCACAGCAGGGTCAGCCAGATCACCAGCATCGGCAGCTTGAGGCGGTTCATGCTCACGATCCGCCGCTTTCGTCGGTACCCAAGACTGCCTCGACGTAGCGACCCGGTTCGAGCAGCTCTTCGGCGGCCCGCTCGGCGAATTGGTACACCGGATCGGCGAACACGATCAGTGCCAAACTGATCGACACAACGACGCCGGTGGCGATGCCCATCAGGTACGGCGAGCGCGACGACGGGTCGCGCAGGCGGCGCACGACCCGCGCATCTTCGGCGTCGCCCCAGAACACGCCGAGCCAGATCTTGGCCATCGACATCACGGTGAGCAGACTCGCCAGCAACGAGGCGACCACCACCAGATACACGCCCTTGTCGAGGCCGGCATCGACCAGTGCGAACTTGGCGATGAAGCCCGAGAACGGTGGCAAGCCCGCCAGGCTGAGCGCGGGGAACGCGAACAGGATGGCCACGACCGGCGCCGATCGGACGAGGCCGCCCACGTGCGACAAGCGTCCCGATCCGGTGCGGAACTCGACCATCCCGGCGACGAGGAACAACGACGTCTTCACCGCGATGTGGTGCACCACGTAGAACACCGCGCCAGCGATCCCCGCCAACGTGAACATCGCCAGGCCGAAGATCATGTAGCCGATCTGGCTGATCACGTGGAACGACAGGATGCGTCGCAGGTCGTCTTGCGAGAGCGCGCCGAACACCCCGATGATCATCGTCAGCGCCGCGACCACCAACAGCAACGTGCCTTGCCGATCGTCGGGCGGGAACAGCAGGGTCTGGCTGCGAATGATGGCGTACACGCCGACCTTGGTGAGCAGTCCGGCGAACACGGCCGTGATCGCGCCCGGCGCAGTGGGGTAGCTGTCGGGCAGCCAGAAGAACAGAGGGAACACACCCGCCTTGATGCCGAACACCACCACGAGCAGCAACGAGAACCCGAGCCGGACACCGGCTTCGAGTTCCGGCATGCGCTCGGCCAGTTCGACCATGTTGACGGTGCCCGTCGCCGCGTACAGCAACGCCAGTGCGGTGACGAAGAACGTCGACGCGATCAGGCTGATGATCACGTAGGTCATGCCGGACCGCACCTGGGCGCGTCGACCGCCAAGGGTGAGGAGCACGTAGCTGGCGACCAGCATCACCTCGAACGCCACGAACAGGTTGAACAGATCGCCAGTGATGAAGCTCGCCGACACTCCGGCGGCGAGGGCGAGGTAGATCGGGTGGAACGCAGCGAAGCGACGCTCCTCGTCGCCGAGGCCGATGGCGTAGACCATCACCGAGATCAGCATCAACGACGACACGACGAGCATCACCGCCGACAGCCGGTCGACCATCAACGTGATGCCGATCGGCACTCGCCAACCGCCCGCCTGGGTGACGAGAATCCCCTCGTCGTCGACCTCGATGAGCAGGACGATCGAGGTGACCACGTTGGACGACAGCGCGATGAGCGACACGATCCGTTGCACGCGTCGGTGACGCGCGGCGATCACACACAGCGCCGCTGCGAGCAACGGCACGATGACCACGAGCGGGATGAGGTCGGTCACTCCAACCCCTCGTCGTCGCGTTGCTCCTGCTCGGCGAGCAGCGTCTCCTCGACGAGTTCGTCGGGGTCGTGCTGCCGGGCGATCAGACGGTCTTCCACATCGTTCTCGACAAGGTCGTCACGAGTGATCCGCCAGCTTCGGTAGCCGAGGGCGAGCAGGAACGCGGTGACTCCGAACGTGATCACGATCGAGGTCAGCGCGAGTGCTTGCGGGAGCGGATCGGAGAAGTCGGCGGGATCACCCGTGTCGATGATCGGCGCTGAACCGCCGGGCCCGCCGGACGTGAGCAGCAACAGGTTCGACCCGTGACCGACCAGGCCGACGCCGATGAGGATTCTCGACAATCGACGCTGCAGCAACATCCACGTGCCGGTGGCGAACAGCAGTGCTGCGGCGAAGGCGAAGAGCACGGTCATGGGGCCGTCTCCGTGCCGGACGCAGCGTCATCGTGGACCTCATCGCCGCCGTCGGGGCCGGCGGTGGTGTGCGCCCGACCAAGCGGCGGGGGCACGTTGTCGTCGCCAAACGCGGCGAACGCCATCATCACCAGACCGATCACCACCAGGTCGACCCCGATGTCGAACAAGATGACCGTGTTCAGCTTGACCGAGTCGAACAGCGGCAGCGTCACTGTTGCGTCGGCATGCTCGAGGATCGCTTCACCGAACAGCAGCGGAACGAACGCGGTGCCGGCAGCCAGCAACAGACCTGCGCCGAGAATCACATGCGCAGGAATACGGAAAGTGGTGCGCACCGCAGCTGCGCCACCGGTGACATACCGCAGGGCGACCGCCGCGCCGACGGTGAGTCCGCTGACGAAGCCACCCCCGGGGCGGTTGTGTCCGGCCAACACGAAGTACAACGCCAGGACGAGGATCGAGTGGTACAGAACCTTCGACGCGGTGTCGAGGATCACCATCCGGCTCGATACGTGGCGATGATCACCGTCACGCTGCTCGGCGCTCGGGCCGATTGCCGATGGTTCGGTCGACGGCGTGTCGCTCATCGTCGACCCTCCGACCCCTCGAGCCCGTTGGCGTGGTCGTCGTCCAGCTCGTCGTCGTCGGCGCCGGATTCGAGGCTCGTGGCGTCTGGATCGCCGACCTCGACCTCCTCCTCGAACACCGGTGCCTCCGTGTCGCTCCGGCGACGACCCATGCGGGCCAGGCTGACGGCCCCGACGGCGGCGACGACCAGCACGCTGATCTCGCCCATCGTGTCCCAACCGCGGAAGTCGACGAGGATGATGTTGACGACGTTGTGGCCTTTGCCTTCCGGCAGTGCGGCGTCGACCATCTCCTCCGACATCGACGGTTGCGGGACGTCGTCGCGCGACTCGCTCGCCACGATGGCGAAGATGAAGATGCCGACACCGACGATCGCCGACACCGCGAGGCGCAGTGGATTGGCGATGGCCGGGGCTCGGATGCTCCACGAGCGCGGCAAGAACCGCAACACGAGCACGAACAGCACGGTGCTCAACGTCTCGATCGAGAACTGCGTCAACGCCAAGTCGGGTGCACCCTGCGCGACGTACAGTCCGGCCATCGCGTAACCGACCGCGCCGAGCATCAGTGCCGCGGCGATGCGGTGGCGAACGATCGACGCGCCCAACGCCGCCGCAGTGATCACCGCCACGATCACCACGTGTGCTGGCGTGGCCACCCATTCAGGGAGCGAATCGAACGCGGTGGCGAACCCGGTGAGCGGGGCGACGATCGCCACGAGCACGATCACGGCCACGTAGATCGGCAACGAGCCGTTCTGCAGCGTGGCGGTGACCCGCCGGGCGGTGCCGGTGATCCCGGCGAGCACCGCGACGAATCCCTCCTCGCCCGAGGGCACGGGCGCGAGGACCTTCGAGGCGCGGCGCTGGAGTTCTTCCACCGGTGTCCGCGCCACGGCGAGGACGATCCCGGTGCCGATGATCAGCAGCGAAAGCGCGAACGCCGCGGTGAAGCCCGACCACAGCTCGACGGGCTTGGGTTCTGTACCCGGATACAACGCAACGGTTGCCGCTTCGACGAGGTGGTCGACGATGACGGGCGCGATACCGGCGACCACGGTGAAGGTGGCGAGCACTGCCGCGGGCGCCCAGAACAACACGGTGGGAGTGTGGTGATGGTCGGCAGCCGACGATCGTTCGACGTGGTGGGCGGCGTCGGCAGCGGCTCCATCGGCAGGCGCCTCGAAGAACACCCCGAACAACCCGAGCACGAACCGCGCCGAGTAGGCAAAGGTGAACACCGACGACACCACGATCACGGCGAGCACGACAGTTCCTCCGGCGAAGTCGGCGTGCTCGAGGTAGCCGTCGAGCGCCTTCTCCTTGGAGATGAAGCCGAGGAGGGGCGGCAGACCGGCCATCGATGCCGCACTGATCGCACCGACGATCAAGACGGGTCGCCAGCCTCGACCGAGCCGCCCGATGTGGCGGATGTCGCGCGTGCCCAACGTGTGGTCGACGATCCCGACCACCATGAACAGCGCTGCCTTGAACGCCGCATGGGCGAGCAGCAAAACGATGCCCGCCTCGGCGATGTGATACTCGCCGGCGCCGAACAACAGCATCATGAACCCGAGCTGGCTGACGGTGCCGTAGGCCAGGAGCAGCTTGAGGTCGTGTTGGCGCATCGACCGCAGTCCGCCGATCACCATCGTGACCGCGCCGACGATCAACACCAGCGGACGCCAGGCCCCGTCGAGCGCGAACAGCGGCGCCATTCGTGCGACCAGGTAGACGCCGGCCTTCACCATCGTCGCCGAGTGCAAGTACGCGCTGATGGGAGTCGGTGCGACCATGGCCATCGGCAGCCAGCTGCTGAACGGGGCCTGCGCCGACTTGGTGAATGCGCCGATGAGCACGCACACCAGCCCGGCGTTGACCAGACCCCCAGTCGGTGGATCGGCGGCCAGCTCCGAGAGGCGGAACGTGCCGCCCGCTTGGCCGATCAGGATCAGCCCGGCCAGCAGCACGAGCCCCCCGGCGCCGGTGATGAAGATCGCCTGGTTGGCGGCGACGCGCGCTCGCGCCTGGCGGTCGTCGTTGCCGATCAGCAGGAACGACGTCACCGACGTGAGCTCCCAGAAGATGAACAGCGCGATCAGGTGGTCGGTGAGCACCACGCCGAGCATCGATCCGGCGAACAACACCATCACGCCGGCCAAGCGACCGATCGCCGGCGGCGGTTCGTGGTCGTCGTCGTGCTCGCCGTGCGCGTCGCCGTGGTTGTCGTGCTCGTCCTGTTGCTGGCCGTCGTCGTGGTCGTCGGCGAAGTAGCCGAGCGAGTACACGCAGATGAGCACTCCGATGCCCGACACGAGCGCAACCATCGCCAAGGCGAAGGCGTCGAGCCGTAGGTCGATCGCCAGGTCGAGACCGGAGATCCACGTGTACGACTCGGTCACCGGCGTGCCGTCGAGCACTCCACCGGCCTGGGTGATGGCATACCCACACATCGCCACCGCCGGGATCGCGGCAACCAGAAATGCCCGCCGACCGAGCGCGCGGCCGGCGGCGATGATGGAAACGCCGACGACGAGGTGAAGCGCGAGCAGGACGAACATGGATGGGCACCACCGTGCCCGTCGGGCGCCGGCTCGGCGACGAATCTATGCGCGCCCGCGGCGGCGTCGGGATTCGCCCGATTCGCGGCCGACCCGGTGGCCTCGTCTTGGCCCCACCTTTGGCCCGGTTACCGGCCGGTAGTTATGGTCGCGGCATGACGATGATTCGGCGTGTCGGAGTGCTCGGTTCGGGAATCATGGGGTCGGGACTGGCCGAGGTCGTCGCGCGCGCAGGCGCCGACGCCATCGTCCGCTCGCGCACCCAGCACGGCGCCGACGCCGTGCTGGTGGGCATCGACAAAGGTTTGTCGCGGCACGTCGCCAAGGAGCGCATGACCGAGGACGAAAAGGCCGAGATCATGTCGCGCATCACGGTCACCGACGACGTGCACGCCCTCGACGACTGCGACCTGCTGATCGAAAGCGTGGTGGAAGACCTCGAGGTGAAGAAGGAGCTGTTCGAACGGCTCGACCGCATCGCCAAGCCCGAGGCGATCATTGCCACCAACACCTCCACGCTGCCGGTGGTCGAGCTGGCGATGGTCACCGAACGCCCCGAGCAAGTGTGCGGCATCCACTTCTTCAATCCGGCGCCGATGATGTCGCTGGTCGAGGTCATCCGCCCGATCACCGCCTCGGATGCCACGATCGACGCCGCCGTGGCGTTCGCCGAAAACTGCGGCAAAGACGCGGTCCTCGTCGAGGATCGTGCCGGCTTCGTCGTCAATGCGTTGCTGTTCCCGTACCTCAACAACGCGATCCGCATGTGGGAGACGGGCACTGCGTCGATGGACGACATCGATACGGCGATGAAGGGTGGCTGCAACTTCCCGATGGGGCCGTTCGAGCTGCTCGACCTGGTTGGTCTCGACACGTCGCTGGCCATTCTCGACGCGCTCTACGCCGAGTTCCGCGATCCGAACTACGCGGCGGAGCCGGCACTGCGGCGGATGGTCGCCGCCGGCCACCTCGGCCGGAAGACCAAGCGCGGCTTCCGCGCGTACTGATCAGCGAACGACTGATCGGCGAACGGTTGGGCGCCGATCCGTCGCGTGTGAGAACGGCGGGTAAACGGAAGAAGAACAGGCCGCACCACTGCTTGACCACCTCCCCACGGCGTCCCTACGTTCGCCGTCGCTGGAGGTTGACGATGAGCAGTGTTGAACGGATCGACGGCGAGTACTGGCGGGCCGATGCGGCGTGCCAGGGCGAGTTCGGTTCGCTCTTCTATCCCCCGATGCGGGCCGAGAAGAAGTCGGCCAAGTCGGCGCGCGAGCAGCGAGCCAAGGCCGTGTGCGCGGGCTGCCCGGTGCGCACCGACTGCCTCGACCATGCCGTGCGAAGGGGCGAGCGATACGGCGTGTGGGGCGGCCTCACCGACGCCGAGCGCCGCCACCTCTATCCCGCCTGACGCCCAGATGTAACGCTGGCCTCAGAGACGATCGTTACAAGCGCGGGCCCGCGATTCGGAGATCGTCGCGCCGCCTGGTCCGCCCACCGGCGTCGAGGAGGCCGAGGATCGGCAGTGCGTACTTGCGGCTCGTCCCCGTGGCATCGCGGAACTGGGCGACGGTGAATCCGCCGGGGTGCTCGGCGAGCAACTCACGAACCACGTCGGCGGCCAGGTCGATCGCTGAGGCGTGGAAGTACACGCCGTCGCGCTCGAACACCGATCCCCGCCGAATCAGCTCGCGCAGCTCGTCACGCGCAACGCCGTCGGGTGCAGGTGGTTGCAGACCCCCAGCGGCAAGAGCGTCCAGCAGCGGGTGGTCGTCGAACGGGTCGACTGCGTCGGCACGGCGCACGCGACCGCCGTCGATCACGATGTCGTCGCTGGCTTCCGCCGCGGCTCGCTGACGTTCGTCGAGCGCCGCAACGTCGACGCCGATCGCGCCGGCGTCGTCGACGAGTTCGTCGACCTCGCGACGCACGCGCTCGAGCTCGTCGTCGGTGGCCACCCACCGGCCCAGCACGGGTGCGACTCGCTCGCCGGTGAGCAGCTCGAGTTCGTCCACGTCGACCCAACCGCGCTCACGAACGACCCGCTCGATCGAGCGGTCGGGAGCAGCGTCGGCTGCGCGGGTGACCGGGGCGATGTCGAGCACCTCCCCGCCGCCGACCGTTTCGGAGCGGCCGGTCTCGCGCAGGATGTATCGATCGCCGGGCAACAAGGGGACCGCTTCGTCGAGGAACACACGCAGCGCGCCGTCGGCGCCCGGGGCCAACGCGTCGCTCCCCAACACACGCACCGATGCCGGAAACGAGCCGCTCCCGATGTAGGCGACGTAGGCGCCACGCCGGGACACATCGTGGTCGAGCGAGGCCAGCACCTGGATCGATGCGTCGAATCGGTCGGTGAGCATCCAGCGATCGGGCTCCACGAGGGCGTCGCCACGACCCACGTCGGCGACGCCGACCCCGGTGAGGTTCACCGCGACCCGCTCGCCGGGTTCGACCGCGTCGAGCTGGTGTCCCGCGCTCTGCAGCGCGCGGATGCGCGCCGTGTGTCCCGCTGGGGCAACCACCACGGTCTGGTCGGTGCGCAGCGATCCTCCCGCCAGCGTTCCGGTGACGACGGTTCCCGATCCGGTCGCCGCGAAGGCCCGATCGACCCACAGCCGCGGACGATCGTGGTCGGCCGTCGGTGTGGCGGCGGCGATCGCCTCATCGATCGCCGCGCGCAGTTCGTCGATGCCATCGCCCGCCGGCGCCGCGACGGCGACGACCGGCGCGTCGGCGAGCATCGTGCCGGCAACGTGCTCGGCCACGTCGAGCTGGGCGAGCTCGAGGAGATCGTCGTCGACGAGATCGGTCATGGTCAGTGCGATCACGCCGATTTCGATCCCCAGCAGCTCCAGGATCCGCAGGTGCTCTTCAGACTGGGGTTTCCAGCCCTCCACCGCCGACACGACGAACAGCGTGGCGCTCACCCCGCCGACCCCTGCGAGCATGTTGCCGAGAAAGCGCACGTGACCCGGCACGTCCACGATGCTCAGCGCCCGCCCCGACGGCAGCGTGGTGTGGGCAAACCCGAGATCGATCGTCAGTCCCCGCCGCTGTTCTTCCTCGAGTCGGTCGGGGTCGGTGCCGGTCAAGGCGCGGACGAGCGTCGACTTCCCGTGATCGACGTGGCCGGCGGTGGCGATGACGCTCACGACACAACGTCGGTGATCGCCCGGATCAGCACGGGGTCGTCGACGGCGCGCACCGAGCGCAGGTCGAGCACGGTGGTGTCGTCGACTCGACGGGCGATTACCGGCGACGGTTGATGGCGGAGTGCGTCGACGTAGTCGCCGGACAACTCGATCCCCCTCGACGGCATCGTCACTCCGGGTGCCGATCCTGCGCCCGGCAGCGCCTCGGTGGCGACGGCGCGTGCGTCGGGGATGTCGACGGTGTCGACGATCGCCCCCGCGCGCCTCTCGAGCGTGGCCAGCGATGCGGCGGCCATCGTCCAGAACGGCACCCGCTCGACCACAGCTCGATCCAGGTAGGCGAGCGCGGTGGCCTGCATCGCCAACAGCACCAGGCTGCCCGGACGCAACGCCCGGGCCAGCGGGTGCCGCATGCACCGTTCCACGAGGTCGCGACGCCCGGCGATCACTCCCGCCTGGGGCCCACCGAACAACTTGTCACCGCTGAAGGTGACGAGCGCGGCGCCGTCGCGCAAGCTCTGCACTGCGGCCGGCTCGTCGGCTAGCCACTGCGGCGGGGGTCCGGGCAGCCACGGACAGTCGGCATCGATGAGGCCGCTGCCGATGTCGGCCACCACGGGGACGCCGAGGGTGGCGAGCTCGGCCACCGATGTGTCCTCGACGAATCCGTCGATCCGATAGTTGCTCGGGTGCACCTTGAGCACCACGGCAGCGTCGACGTCGCTGCGCTCGACGGCACGCCGATAGTCGTCGAGCCGGGTGCGGTTCGTCGTCCCTACGTCGACCAGTCGGGCACCGCCCTGCTCCATCACATCGGGCACGCGGAACGAGCCGCCGATCTCTACGCTTTCGCCGCGACTCACCGGAACGTCGCGGCCTTCGGCAAGCGCGGCCAACACGAGCAGCACGGCTGCCGCGTTGTTGTTCACCACCATCGCCGCCTCGGTATGGCACAGCCTGGCGAACAGCGAGCCCACGGCGCGCTGGCGCGACCCGCGCTCGCCGGTGGCGAGATCGAACTCGACGGTCAACGGCTCGGCCGATGACTCGAACGAGATCGGCGCCCGCCCGAGGTTGGTGTGCAGCAGCACTCCGGTGGCGTTGATCACCGGAGTGAGCAACGAGCGCGAGAAGGCGCTGACGCGTGCGCCGAGGTCGTCGACCGCGTCGTCGGCGATCGCCTGACGAGCGAGGTCGACGAGAACTGGGTGAGGAATGCCCGAGTCGGCGAATTGCGTGGCCAGCGAGTTGACCGACGGCGGACGGGGGCGCGACGAACTCATCGCCACGGCCGTTCGTTCATCACGCCGGTCGGCGCGCTCGTCGACGAGGTCAGTTCTTCGACGACTCGGCGTCGCCGTCGTCGAGTTTGTCGAGGGCGTCCTTGGCCATCTCTGCGCCCTGATCGACCTTGTCGTCGTGGCCGCCGACCTTGCCCTTGATCATGCCCTTGCCCTTGTCGATCCCGTCTTTGATCTTGTCCTTGTTGGACGAAGCGAGATCCTTGGCCTTGTCGAACATGCTCACGGGAAGTTCCTTTCCTCGGGCGGTCGACGAACTCGACCGCGTTCGCAGATCGTACGGCGTGCCGGCGACTAGCGCACACTGCCAGCGAGCGCATCGTCGAGCGTGCGCCGTCCGTGGTCCAGCGCGGCCCGCTCCCATTCGGCGTCGTCGGGTGTCGACCCGCAACGGTGTTCCCACAAGATGTCGGCGAACCGCGGATCGGTGGGGTCGCCGTGATGCCACACCCAATGCTCGGCGCGCTCGTTGAGGATCATCCGGGTGTCGGACAGGGTGCCGAGTTCGAACGTGACCGTGCGCCAGGTGGCCGCCGAGGGGACCACGTCGGCAAGGCCGAGCGCGATCTGGCCGCGCTTGGGTGGCGAGGTGGTGTCGGGCGTGCTGGTGTTCTCGATCCGTGCTGCGTCGAAGGTCTGCCGAATCCATGCATCGTCATCGCTGCCAGGCGGGGCGACCGACAACAGGGTGTAGGTGCCGAACTCACCGTGGCCTGTGTGGAGGTCGACCACGAGCACTTGGTGCGCGCCGTCCAGCCGTTCGGCGACGATGTCGGCGACGCGGCGCGTCGACTCCTCGGTGCGCGCTCCCCCGTAGTACAGCCCGTCGGCATGGGTGTACTGGCCTTCGGTGACGGCCGCCTTCACCCAGCCGTACCCGTGCTCGTCGATCAGTCGACGGGTCACCGACAGCAGCGAGTCGGCATCGGGAGGATGTGGGCTGTCGGGACACAACGCAGGATGCAACTCGGCGTACCCAAGATTCGGATCGGGGTCTCTCCCGTCACGGTTCCAATTGCGATTGAGATCGACGTTCGACTCGTTCTGCCGGCGCCAGTTGGCCATCCCCCACGGGTTGACGCCGTGGACGAACACGACGCGCACATCGGGGGGCGGGTCGGACGACCAGCGGTCGATCGCCGCGCACATGATCGCCGAGCTGGAGAACCCCTCGTCGCCGTGCACGCCGGCGAGGACGAGCAGCGCCCGCTCGGCGTCGGGGTCACCCAGCGTGGTGGCGTCGATGGTCAGCTCTTGGCCGTGCGGACCACGTGCCGCAATGGGATGCGCGGTCCACGCTAGGCCGGCGGCGTGCGCGCTCGCCCTGAACCGCGCCCGGCACTCGTCGTAGGTCAGCGGGAAGCGGAACGGACGAAGTCCCGGCCCAGCGTTGGTCGACCCCATCGTCTACGGCGTAGCAGACACCGCCGAAGCCGTACGATCCCGGGCGTGTCGATCTCGGTGCCCATCGTTCGTCTCGATCCCGACCTGCCGTTGCCGGAGTACGCCCGCGACGGCGACGCCGGGATCGACCTGGTGGCACGGGAGCCAGCACAGCTGGCGGCCGGCGGCGGACGAGCGCTCGTGCCCACCGGCATCTCGATCGCCGTCCCCGATGGTCATGGCGGTTTCGTGTTGCCCCGGTCGGGCATGGCGGCCAAGCACGGGATCAGCATCGTCAACGCGCCGGGGCTGATCGACAGCGGCTACCGGGGCGAGATCAAGGTGGCGCTGGTGAACACCGACCCGAGCGTTGCCTACGAGGTCTCGCGCGGCGATCGCATCGCGCAGTTGGTGATCATGCCCGTGGAGCGCATCGCCTGGCAGGTGACCGACGAGCTCGACGGCGCCGACCGCGGCGGCGGCTTCGGCCACTCCGGCCGCTGACGTCCGCCACCTCTCGGCGCCGCCGTTCTCGGCGTCGCTACTCGGCAACGTGATTTGCATCCCGCTTCTCGGCGCCCTCAGTTGCGCAAACCGCAACCCTCGACCCCGAGAAGCCCTCCGGTTCTCGGCGTCACTACTCGGCGCCCTCAGACGCGCAACCCGCAACCCTCGACCCCGAGAAGCCCTGCGGTTCTCGGCCCGCCGTTCTCGGCGCCGTGAGTTGCATCCCGCTTCTCGGCGCCCTCAGTTGCGCAACCCGCAACCCTCGACACCGAGAAGCCACTGGGGACGGCTGCCGGGCTCAGCCCCAGGCGAAGACCGGCTGCTCGAAGTGGTCGACGCGCTCGTCGACACGGCCGTCGAGGCCGACCCAGCGGAACTGCACGAGGAGCGCGCCGGTGGGCGCGTGGATCAGGTCGCCACCCAGCGGCACCTGCACCACCGGGCGATCGCTCTCGGGGATCGACACGAAGCGCGGCGAGTCGCTGCGCTGCAGGTGGTGCACACCGATGCGATATGCGGCAAGCACCTCGCCGGGATCTGGACGAAGCTCGATGCCCGCTCCTCCCCACACGACCACCGGTGTGATCACGTAGCCCGAGCGCGTGGGGTAGTCGTCGAGCACGCCGAGCACGTCGTCGGCGCCGAGCTGCAGACCGACCTCTTCGTGTGTCTCTCGGAGCGCCGCCTCGATCGGCGACTCGCCGGGGTCGAGCCGACCGCCGGGGAGCGCCCACTGCGAGGCATGACGATTCAACCCGGCGCTACGTCGACAGAGAACGAACGCGGCGCCACCGGCGACGCCCGCCATCTGGCCATCGAGGTCCGACGTATCCGAGGGCACCACCTCCATGTCCTCGGCAGTTGCGCCGTAGGGATCGTGCAGGTCGTCGCCGACGAGCGAGTCGACCAACACGATGGCCACGGCGGCATGCCGCCGATCTTCCAGCGGGGTCGCCACGCGTTCATGCTGCGCCAGGTTCGATGCGATCTGGGTGCGCAGCCCTTCGGTCAGCTCGATCGGCGGGGGGAGTACCCCTCCGGCGGTTCCGGAGGCGGCGGCGGGGTTGGCGTGGTGGTGTGCCCCGTCATGTCGGTCGCCGCCGCTGCTTGAGTCTCGGTGTTCGTCGATGACACCACCTTCGCAGCCAGTGCGGTGGCGATCGGCACCGAGGCGACCAAACCGATCGATCCGACCAGCGCACGCACGATCTCGACGGCCACGATTTCACGCGTCGCCACCGATCCGATCGACTGTTCGGCCTCGCTGAACAACAACAGCAACGGGAGCGCAGCGCCGGCGTACGCCAGGAACAGGGTGTTGACCGTCGACGAAATGTGATCGCGGCCGATGCGCAACGCGGGCTGGATGAGCTCGCGAAAGCCCGCGTTGGGGGTGGCCCGCTTGAGCTCCCACACCGCCGACACCTGGGTCACGGTCACGTCGTCGAGCACGCCGAGCGCGCCGATCACCACGCCGGCGAGCAGTAGCCCCCGCGGGTCGATGTCGCTGCCCAATGCGGTGAGAAAGCCCACCGAGTCGTCGGACAAGCCGGTGAAGTTCGACGCCGTGAGGAAGATCCAGGCCAGCGCACCGGTGATCGCCAGGCTGGCGAACGTCGACAACAAGGCGACCGAGGTGGCCAGGGTCACACCGTGGGCGAGGAACAATGCAACGAAGGCGATCGCGCCGGCAGCGACCAGGGCGATGGCCACCGGGTTCCGACCGTCGAGCAGCGCGGGCAGGGCGAACACGACGATCACCATCAAGCTCATCGCGAGCCCAGCGAGCGCCCCAAGACCGCGCCACCGCCCCAACACGAGGATCGCCGTCACGAACAGCACCAGCAGCAGGAGCATCGGCGTGGATCGTTGGAAGTCGAAGAAGGTGATCAACTCGGTGCCGTCCGGCAACGGTTCGATGTCGACGAGCACGCCGTCTCCTGCGCTGATCGTGCTCGACAACGGCTGCTCGATCGTGCGCGTCTGTCCGTCGAGCTCGCCGCCGTCGATCCGCACCTCGACGATCTTGCAGGCCAGCAACGGATCGAAGTCGCACGGCACCTCTTCGACCGAGAGCACCGTGGCAGGAATGGGATCACCGTCGAGGCCGAGCGGATCGATGCGGTCGTCTCCGCCGCGCGGCCACAGCACGATCAGACCGATCACCACCACCACGGCACACGCACCGACCGTCCACCACAGTGCCCGCCGCACCGTCGGGTCGACGCCGTCCTCGATCGCGCGGTGCGTCGCCTCGTCGAGCGCGCCGTGGCTGTGGTCGTGACCCATCCCAACGAGTGTGGTGCGCTGCGATCGGACGTTGGCGTCAATCCGCATCGGTGAGCGAAACCACTACACACGTTGGTTTCACTCACCAGAGCACGGGACACGGGTCCATGACCCGCTGTCGCGCCCCTTGGCTACAGCGAGCGGTAGCCGTTGGTGATCGGGAGGCGCCGGTCCTTGCCGAACGCCTTCCGGCTCACGCGCACACCAGGCGGTGACTGGCGACGCTTGTACTCGGCGATGTCGACCAGTCGGGTGATGCGCTGCACCAGATCGGCGTCGTGGCCCATCTCGACGATCTCGGCTGCGGTGCGATCGTCTTCCACGTACTGCTCGAGGATCGGATCGAGCGCTTCGTACGGCGGCAGGCTCTGATCGTCGCGTTGATCGGGTCGCAGCTCGGCCGAGGGCGGCTTGGTGATCACCGACTCGGGAATCGGCGCCACGCCACCACGGCGCACCGCCTCGGCATTCACGTAGCGACACAGGTCGTACACCCGCAGCTTGAGCACGTCTTTGATCACGGCGTACCCGCCGACCGAGTCGCCGTAGATCGTGAAGTAGCCAACGGCCATCTCGCTCTTGTTGCCGGTGGTCAGCACCATCCAGCCGAACTCGTTGGAGAGCGCCATGAGGAGCTGGCCGCGGCACCGGCTCTGCACGTTCTCGAGCGTTAGGCCGGGCTCGCGGCCGGCGAACGACGGCGCCAGCATGTCGAGGTAGGCGGCGAAGGCCGGTTCGATCGAGATGGTGCGGTAGTCGACGCCGAGATTGGTCGCCAACGCCTCGGCATCCGACTTGGAGTGATCGCTCGAATATCGCGAGGGCATCGACACGCCGTGCACATGCTCGGGGCCGAGCGCGTCGGCCGCGATGCAGGCGACGAGCGTGGAGTCGATACCACCCGACAGACCGATCACCACGTCGTCGAAGCCGTTCTTGGCGCAGTAGTCGCGAGTGCCCAGGACGAGGGCGTCGTACAACTCGCGGTCGGCATCGAGCGGTTCGGCCACATCGCCCGCCACCGCGGCCACGTCGCTCGCCCGCGACACGTCCGACACGTGCACCGCCGGCAACAGCGGCTCGGTGATCCGGCCACGCGGGTCGAGCAGCCGCTTGCGATACACCGGCGGCACCGGCACGTCGACGATCGACAGGTCCTCGACGAACGAGGGCGCGCGGGCCAACAGCCGGCCGTCGTGGTCGAACACGACCGAGCCGCCGTCGAACACCAACTCGTCCTGGCCGCCGACTTGGTTGACGTACACGAGTGCGCAGTGCGCATCGGTGGCCCGCGTGGCCAACATGCGTTCGCGCCGCGCTTGTTTGCCGATGCTGAACGGTGAGGCGTTGATGTTGATGTTCAGCTCCGCACCTGCGGCAGCCTGCTGAGCGACTGCGCCGGTGGGGCTCCACACGTCTTCGCAGATCGAGATGCCGACGGGGACGCCCGCCACGACGTAGCACTCGAGCGGATCGGAACCCTCGCCGGGCACGAAGTAGCGCGCCTCGTCGAACACCGACGAGTTGGGCAGCAGCCGCTTGTGATAGCGGCCGAGGATGTCGCCGCCCGCACACACCGCAGCTGCGTTGTACAAGTCGCGGCCGCGGTCGACGAATCCCACCACGGCGGCACACCGCCGCGTGTGCGCGGCGATCTTGGCGAGCGCGTCGAGGTTGTCCTCGACGAACCCGGGCTTGAGCATGAGGTCTTCGGGCGGATACCCGGTGACGGCCAACTCGGGGAACGCAACGATGTCGCACCCCGCCGCGTCGGCTCGGTCGTAGGCGTCGACGATGCGGGCGACATTGCCTGCGAGGTCGCCCACCGTGGGATTGATCTGGGCCAGAGCAACGCGCACGACCGCCATGCGTTCAGGCTACTGAGCCGACGTCGGCACCACTGCGTTGCGCCTCGTCACCGGTCCACCGCGGGGGACGCGATCCGACTCGGTCCACGCACGGCGATCTGGCACTATGACCAGGTGCGACGGACGCGGACGGTGATGGTGACGATCACCGTCGCGATCGCCTTCGCCGTGATCGCCGCGACATGCACCCCCGGCGAGGGTCCCAAGTCGATCCCGCTGCCCACATCGCCGGACACCACGACCACGTCGACCACCACCACGACGACCACCACCACGACAACGACGACCACCACGACGGTCCCTCCGACCTACGAGGCGACGATCCGACGCACCACCGACGGCGTGGCGCACGTGCTCGCCCCCAACCGCGAAGGCGCGATGTACGGCCAGGGGTGGGTGAGCGCCGAAGACCACGGGTGCACGCTGATCGATCAGGTGTTGAAGGTGTACGGCGAACGGTCGGCCAACCTCGGGCCAGGGCCGGAGGGTGAGAACATCGAAAGCGACTTCGCCTGGCGAGCGATCGGCATCGCCGAGATCGCTGAAGCCGACTTCGCCGAGGCCCCCGATCCGATCGTCGATGCGTTCACCGCGTTTGCTGCCGGCTGGAACGATCACCTCGACGCCACAGGCCGACGCGGTCTGGTCGGGTGGTGTGGCGACACCGACTGGGTACGGCCGCTCGAACCCGTCGAGATCTACACCTATTCACGGTCGGTGTCGCTGCTGATGTCGAGTGCGCAGCTCGCGCCGTACGTGGCCGATGCTCAGCCCCCCGAGCCGATGCTGGGTGAGGACCAGCCCGAAGAGCCGGCGCTGTTCGACCGTGCCGAGATCGCCGAGCGACTCCCCGAGTTCGGCCCATTCGACCTGGGCAGCAACGGGTGGGCCGTCGGACGCGACCGCACCGCCGACGCATCAGGGCTGCTCGTCGCCAACCCGCACCTGCCCTGGGAAGGCGAGCTGCGCCTGCACGAGATCCAAGTGACCGTGCCGGGGTCGTACAACGTGTACGGGGCGAACCTGATCGGCGTGCCGGGTATCGGGCTCGGCTTCACGTCGGGCGTGGCGTGGGCGCACACCGTGTCGGCCGGGCATCGGTTCACTGCGTACTCGCTCACCCTCGACCCAGAGGACCCGACCGCCTACCTCGTCGACGGTGTGTCGACACCGATGGAATCGGTGGATCACAGCATCGAGATCCTCCGCCCGGACGGCACCGTCGACACCGAAACGCGCACGCTGTGGCGCAGTCAGTACGGACCACTGATCGACCTGCCCGGCATCGGGTGGAACGACGAGGTGGCGGTGAGCTACCGCGACGCCAACCTCGACAACGACGAGTTCATCGAGCAGTACCAGGCGCTGTTGGCGGTCGAGTCGCTCGACGAACTGATCGAGGTGCACGAAGAGTTCCAGGGCAACCCGATGTTCAACGTGGTGGCCACCGGGTCCGACGGCACGGTGTGGTACGCCGACACTTCGGCAACGCCCAACCTGACCGAGTCGGCGCAGGCTCAATGGGTGGCCGAACGCGAGCAGAATCCGTTCGTTGGCGCCGCATTCGACCGCGGCATGGTGCTGCTCGATGGCTCGGTGTCGGGCAACGAATGGCAAGACGTCGCAGGCGCGCGCGACCCCGGGCTGATCCCGTGGTCGGGGTTCCCGATGGTCGATCGCACCGACTACCTGTTCAACTCGAACGAGAGCTACTGGGTCCCGAGCGCCGAGTTCACGCTCGACGCATCGTCGGTGTTGCAAGGCGAACGCGACGTCCCCCAGTCGATGCGCGCCCGGCAGAGCGCCGCAGTGCTCGGCAACAACAACCCGCTCGGTTTGGCGGGCGACGACGATCGATTCACCGGCATCGAGCTGCGCGACGCAGCCTTCGACAACACCGCAGGCACCGCCCGGCTGTTGCGCGCCTCGACCGTCGAGGCGTGTCGGGCCACACCGGTCGTTGCGGTTCCCGAACTGCTCGACGGCTTCGGTGGCGAGATCCTGCCCGCCGCCTTCATCGACCTCACCCAGGCATGCGACGTGCTCGCGGCATGGGACGGACGCTACGACCTCGATCGCACCGGTCCGATTCTGTGGCGCGAAACGATGGCCCAGTTCACCGATGCCGAGCGGACCGCGCCAGGCCCACTGTTTGCGCCGCCGTTCGATCCGCTCAACGCCACGGCGACACCGTCCCAGCCGAACCCCGACGCCACGCCGATCCTCATCGCCCTGGGGCGCGCGGTGCAGACCATCGAGGCAGCGGGGTTCGGACTCGACTCCACACTTGGATCGGCGCAGTTCACCGAGCGCACCGAGCAACGCATCCCGCTGCACGGCGGCACCGACGCCGATGGGGTGACCAACATCGTCGAGTGGTCGTCGCTGGCCGCCGAGTTGTTGACCTCGACCGAACCGGCGCCGGTGCGCGGCGACCCGATCGTGCCCGGCAGTCCGATCCGCGGCGAGGGCTACCCGATCAACTTCGGCACCAGCTTCGTGATGGCGGTGCAGTTCGGCACCGACGACGTCACGGCGTGGGCGTTGTTGACCTACGGCGAAACCGGCGACCGCGGGTCGCCGCTGTACGACCAGCAGATGGTGCGGTTCAGCGAGAAGAACTGGCGTCAGGTGGCCTTCACAGAAACGCAGATCGCGGCCGACCCCGACCTGACGGAACGGGCGATCGCCCGCTGACCGAACGGGCCATCGCCCGTTGATTTCACACAGCGTTCACAATCGGGCAATCGCATTGTCACGGCCTATTGTGAGGATTCCGCATCGTTTACCGGGCGGACACTGACGCTGCGTGCTCGCACGCCGACGCCGCCCTCCACCACCCCTGAAATACCCCTGCAAGAGAGGACACCTGTGGTCTACAAGGCTGAGTACATCTGGATCGACGGCACCGAGCCCACCGCCAAGTTGCGCTCGAAGACGAAGATCCTGCCCGACGGCGCCGAACTCCCCATCTGGGGCTTCGACGGCTCGAGCACCAACCAGGCCACCGGCGACAAGAGCGACTGCGTGCTCAAGCCGGTCGCCTCGTACCCGGACCCGATCCGCGGTGGCGACAACAAGCTGGTGATGTGCGAGGTGATGCTCGTGTCGGGCAAGCCGCACCCCAGCAACACCCGCGCAGCGGCGGCGCGTACCGCCCGCAAGTACAAGAAGCACGAGTCCCTGTTCGGTATCGAGCAGGAGTACACGTTCATGAAGGACGGGCGGCCATACGGCTTCCCGCCCGCCGGTTACCCCGAGCCCCAGGGCGGCTACTACTGCGGCGTCGGTGAAGACGAGATCCACGGCCGGGCGATCGTCGAGGATCACCTCGACGCCTGCCTCGGTGCCGGCATCTCGGTGTCGGGTATCAACGCCGAAGTGATGCCGGGTCAGTGGGAGTTCCAGGTTGGCCCGCTCAGCCCGATGGACGTCGCCGACCAGCTGTGGGTCGCCCGCTGGCTGCTGTACCGGGTCGCTGAGGACTACGGCGTCGCCGTGACCATCGACCCCAAGCCTGCCAAGGGCGACTGGAACGGTGCCGGTGCGCACACCAACTTCTCCACCATCGAGATGCGCGAGGACGGCGGCTACAAGTACATCGAGGCCGCCGCCAAGGCGCTCGGCAAGAAGGCCCAGCTGCACATCGAGAACTACGGCGTCGGCGTCGAGGATCGCCTCACCGGCGCCCACGAGACGCAGCGCTTCGACCAGTTCAGCTACGGCGTGTCCGACCGCGGTGCGTCGATCCGCATCCCGTGGCAGGTGGCTGTCGACAAGAAGGGCTACCTCGAAGACCGTCGACCCAACGCCAACATGGACCCGTACGTGGTCACGCGGCTGATGGTCGACACCGTCTGCTCGGCGATGTAACCCGGCCGATTCGGCCGATTTCCGACGTCGCCGGTCAGCCGATCGGCGGCACCAGACAGGGCGGGGGGCTACGGCCTCCCGCCCTGTTTCGTTCCCCGCGTTGTCCGACGCGGTCCCCCCACGACAGACTCATGAGGTGACGGAGATGCGCGAGCACCAGCGCGACTACGTATTGCGCAGCGTCGAAGAGCGTGGAGTGCGGTTGGTGCGGCTGTGGTTCACGGACGTGCTCGGCACGCTGAAGAGCCTGGCCATCACGCCTGCCGAACTCGAGAACGCCCTCGACGACGGGATGACCTTCGACGGTTCATCGATCGACGGGTTCTCCCGTGTGCAAGAGGCCGACGTGTTGGCGATGCCCGACCCCGACACGTTCGAGTTGTTGCCGTGGGGTGGCACGAAAACGCCCGAGGCGCGCATCTTCTGCGACATCCACAACCTCGACGGCACACCGTTCGAGGGCGATCCGCGGCAGGTGCTGCGACGCCACGTACGCGACGCCCACGACGCAGGGTTCACCTTCTACGTTGCCCCCGACGTCGAGTTCTTCTACTTCGAACCGCCCGAACCCGGCACCCGGCCCGTGCCCATCGACAGCGGGGGCTACTTCGATCTCACGAGTAGCGACGTCACCAGTCAGCTGCGTAAGCGCACGATCCGCACACTCGAGTCGATGGGATTGCCGGTCGAGTACAGCTTCCACGAGGACGCACCGGGCCAGCAGGAGATCGATCTACGGCACACCGATGCGCTCACGATGGCCGACGGCATCATGACGTTTCGCGTCGCCGTGCGCGAGGTCGCCGCACGCGAGGGCGTGTACGCGACCTTCATGCCCAAGCCGCTCGAGGGCGTCCAGGGTTCGGGGATGCACGTCCACATGTCGTTGTTCGCCGACGACCGCAACGCGTTCTACGACGGCGACGACGACTACCACCTGTCGGGCCTGGCGAAGTCGTTCATGGCGGGGCTGCTGCGGCACGCCGCTGAGATCACGGCGGTGACCAACCAAACCGTCAACAGCTACAAGCGCCTCGTCCCCGGTTTCGAGGCGCCCGTGCACGTCAGCTGGGCACGCAACAACCGCAGTGGCCTGATTCGAGTGCCCATCGCCAAGCGCGGCAATCCGTTCGCCACGCGCATCGAGTACCGCTCGTCCGACCCGGCGTGCAATCCGTACTTGGCGTTCTCGCTCATGCTGGCTGCGGGGATGCGCGGTGTGCGCGAAGGCTACGAACTGCCCGACGAGGCCGACGCCAACCTGTTCGAGATCGGCGACGACGTGCTGGCCAAGCTCGGCATCGCCCAGCTCCCTCAGTCGTTGGCCGAGGCGCTGGCCACGATGGAACAGTCTGAGCTCGTCCACGAGGCGCTCGGCGAACACATCTTCGAGTGGTTCTTGCGCAACAAGCGCAGCGAGTGGCGGGCGTACAAGACCCACGTCAGTGGCTTCGAACTCGAGAGGTACCTCACCGCGCTGTGAGCGCGGTCGAGAGCCAGGTGTGAAAGACCCAACCACCATGCTCGTTGTCGCCCCTGATCCGGCGAGCCCGGAGTTGGCGCGCACGCTCGACCTTGCGGGCTACGCATGGAAGGCGGTGCCTGCTGGTGAGCAACCCGACGAGCACGCCCCCGACGCAGGTTGGGCAGGTGCCATCGTCGAGCTCGGCGACGACGCCGAGACCGGGTGGGCGTTCCTGCGCGCCCTGCGTCGCAGCGAGCCGCCGACACCCGCGATGGTGTTGATCGGCGGTGGACAGATCGGCGAACTCGAACACCGCGACGACCTCTTCGACGACTTCTGCCTCGCACCGTTCCATCCGGCCGAACTCGAGGCTCGGCTTCGTCATCTCCTCAACGCGCACATCGAGGTGCACCGTGCCGATCTGGTCGAGTACGGCGAACTGTCACTGAACCTCGAGACGTACCAGGCGTCGATCTCCGGACGCCCGCTCGACATGACCTACATGGAGTACGAGCTGCTCAAGTTCCTCGCGCAGAACCCGGGCAAGGTGTTCACTCGCGAGATTCTGCTCAGCCGCGTGTGGGGATACGAGTACTACGGCGGCGCACGTACCGTCGACGTTCACGTGCGGCGGCTGCGCGCCAAGCTCGGTGAAGAGCATGCCAGCCTGATCCAAACCGTGCGCTCGGTGGGCTACCGCTTCGGTCAGTCCCGCTGGGAAGGCTGAACCGTTCCCCGAAATCCTGTCGAAATCGCGCGCCTGGCGCGTGAAATCCCCAGTTTTTTGGGTGGGGCCGAACCTGTCAGCGGCCGAGGAAGGCGCGGGTCGAGTCGGTGACCACGAAGGCGAACGTGTCGGCACCGGCGTCGGTGGTGTGCACACCGTCGGCGACGAGCACACCCTCGGCTTCGGCGAACTCGGTCCACGGCGCCACCACCGCGTTGCCGCGTCGGCTGATGCGCTCGCGGATGATGGCGTTGACCTGTGCCGCCTCTTCGGGCTTGTCGCGGAAGTACACGTCGACCCACACCAGCGGCACGTGGTCGGGAACGGCGTCGAGCACCTCGTTGACCGCACCGGCGATCTCTTCGGCACTGCCGTACTGACCGACATCGTTGGTACCCAGCGCCACGATCCACAGCTCGTCGTCGCGGTCGGCCTCGGCGCCGGCGATGAACTGCGCCACCGACGAACCCGCCGGATTGTCGACGATGTCGCGGGCGATGCGCTTGCCGGGCACCGCATCGATCGTGACGTCGTCGAACCCGAGGTTGGTGAACCGCGACTCGATCTCTGGCATGGCGCCGAAGGTGATCGAGTCACCGATCATCACGATGGTGTCGACGTCGTCGGCGTTGGCCGCCAGACCGTCGACCCCTCCCACGGTGCCGTCGATGTTCGAACCGAGACCGATCGTGGCGGGAACGCCGTTGTTCGACGCGCTGCCCTCGTCGGCGCTGCAGCCGGCGGCGACCAGTGCGGCCGCGGCAACAGCCAGTGCGGTGATGTGTCGGGGGGACAACACGCCCCACAGTCTGGTCGGAATCGGCCCGTCGCGGACGTCAATCCCTGTAACGGTCGTCTCAGAGACCAGCGTTACACCAGCTCTAGTGCGTGTCGGCGTGGCGGTGCATCGCCTGCGCGGCGGCATCGTGCGCGGCGAGCACCTCGGCGGCGCGTGCGTGCACCAGCTCGCCGTTGCGCACGACCGGCCGACCGGCGACCACGGTGTGGCGAGCGGTGGATGGTCCACAGCGCACCCAGGCCTCGACGGGATCGGCCGCACCAGCGAACACCGGTCCGGTCTGCGACCACACCGTGACGTCGCCGACGGCGCCGGGCGTGAGCGTGCCGAGTTCGCCAGAACGTCCGAGACACGCGGCGCCACCGCGCGTGGCCACATCGAGCACCGTTCGGGCGTCGCTGGCATGGGCACCATCGCGCAACTTGGACAGCAGCATCGCCTGACGCGCTTCGAGCCACAGCGACGCGGCATCGGCCGACGACGAGCCGTCGACGCCCAGGCTGACCGGGCATCCGGCCGCGCGCAGGTCGTTGATCGCCGCAATTCCCGACGAGAGGATCAGATTGCTCGACGGGCAGTGCGACACGCCGACACCGGCCGCGCCCAGCCGAACGATCTCGTCGGCAGTGGGCGTCACGCAGTGCGCCACCCACGTGCGGTCGGTGCACCAGCCGGTGCGCTCGAGGTACTCGATCGGTCGGCAGCCGAAGGTTGCCAGGCTGAAGTCGTCGTCCTCAGAATTCTCGGCGAAGTGCGTGTGCAACCGGACGTCGAGGCGCTCGGCGAGCTCGGCCGACTCGCGCATCAGTCGTTCGGTCACGCTGAACGGCGAGCAGGGGGCGATCGCCACCCGGGTCATCGCCCCCGGCGTGCGGTCGTGGTGCTGGGCCACTGCCGCCTCGGCAGCGGCGAGGACCTCGTCGTCGTCGAGCACCACGTCGTCGGGCGGCAACCCGCCGTCCTTGCGTGACAGCGACATCGACCCGTGTGTCGGATGGAACCGCATGCCGATGTCGCTCGCTGCGTCGATCGACGCGCCGAGCAGGTCGCCCCCGTCGCGCGGGTGCAGATACAGGTGGTCGCTCGACGTGGTGCATCCCGACAGCGCCAGCTCGGCCAACCCCACCCAGGCCGAGAGGTACGCGGCTTCGGCGTCGAGATGGCGCCACACCGGATACAGCGCGGTCAACCAGCCGAACAACGGTTGGCCGGTCATCACCGGATGGGCGCGCGTGAGGTTCTGATACAGATGATGGTGGGTGTTGATCAGCCCGGGGGTGACCAGACAGTCGGTGGCATCGAGTACCTCAGCGGCGTCGGGTGCAGGGCCCGTGCCAACAGCGGCGATGATCCCGTCGTCGATCGCCACCCAGCCGCCGACCAGCTCACGGTCGTCAGCATCGAGGGTCGCCACCAGCCGTGCATTACGCACCACCAAGTCGACGCGAGCGGGCGGGGCGACCATCGGTCGCCGATTCAGTCGGGGAGGTCGAGCAGCTCGCTGCCCTCGTTGCGGGCACGGCCGTCGCGGTAGAAGACCTCACCGAGGATGGCCGACACGACCCCTCCGGTCATCAGTACGACCACCGGGATGAGCAGCAACACGATGACGATGGCGATGGCGCCGGGCATGAGTTGAGCGTACCCGGTCGTGCCGCCGCGTGTTCAGACAGGTGTTCAGACGGGCTTGTATGCCCAGGCCTCGATCTCGACCAAGAAGTTGCCGGGGAGGCCGGCTGCCGCAACGGTCGAGCGAGCAGGACGGTGCTTGCCGAAACCGTCGATGTAGGCCTCGTTGAAGGAGGCGAAGTTCTCCATGTCGGTGAGGAAGCACGTGGTCTTGACCACGTCGTTCAGCGTTGCGCCTTCCGATTCGAGCAGCGTCGCCAGGTTGGCGATGGCCTGCGTCGTCTCACCCCGCACTCCGCCAGCGACCTTCACACCGTCGAGCAACCCGCCTTGGCCCGACACGATCAAGAAGTCACCGGCACGAACGACGGGCGAGTACGGACCGAGCGGCTTCGTCATGACGCCATGCTGGCACATCGCGCTGACACATCGTGATGGCCGCCTCCCCACTGGTGGCGCGGTGGGAGCGGCCCGCTCGACGGATCAGCCGTGGCGTGCAGTGGGCTCGTCGTCGGTGGGGACGAACTCTTCACCCCGCAGCTCGGCCACCTCGACGCGCAGCCGATCGCGCTCGCGCAACGCCGCGTGCAGTTCGGCTTCTTGATCGCGCCAGCGATCGGCCGCTGCGGCTTCGGCCGCTTCGCGTGTTGCCGCGCCTGAGCGGGCACGTGCCCCGACCGAGCGCAGAAGCCAGCCAACGCCCACGCCGATGAGCGCCATCGCCAGACCCCACACGAAGAACATCGCAAGTGTGTACGGCACGCGACCCTCAGCGTAGTTCCACGAGCACGGTCACCCGGCGGCTGGCGGCCGCATCTTCTTGCCCATCGACGATGATCGGCGACGTTTCACCGCGACCGACGGCCACGAGGTCGGCGGCGGGTACGCCGCGGTCGATCAGTGCGGCGACCACCGCATCGGCGCGCAACTGCGACAGCGCCTGGTTGGTCGCCTCGTCGCCGGCAGTGTCGGTGTGCCCCTCGATGGTGATGAGCACGCCCTCGACCCGCTTGGCGTCTGCGGCCAACCGGTCGAACACGGCGTCGGCCGTAGCCAACGGTTGGTCGCTCCCAGGGGCGAACTCGATCGGGGTTGCGGCCAGCGTTGCGCTCATGTCGGCGGCGAGGGCGGCGGCCGACTCGCCCGATGCGATGGGCCGCTCGGCGATGTCGAGCTCGACCCCATCGAGGCCGTTGGTGGCGGCCTCGACCCGGGCGCGGGCATCGGCGTCGACCACCGTGCCGCGCAACACCAACCCATCGTCGACGATGGCGGCCGTGCCGTCGGCGAACTCGAGGACGAGCGCATCGATCAGCACCGCCAAGCCAAAGGCCACACCCGGGTCGACGCCCGACTGGGCGTCGACGGTGAGCTGCTCGACGATGTTGTCCGCGTCGAGCCGGTCGGCGGCCACACCGACCAGGCCAGCGCGCTGACTCTCGTCGGCAACCCTGCCGTCGAGCACGAGCTGCCCATCGCGGTAGGTGGCGGCGACGATGTCAGTTTCGTCAGCGGCTGTGTCGGCCGGTTGCGACGATGGCGGCGGGTCGAGACCAAGATCGAGATCGGCGGGCAGCAGGACCTGGTCGATCACGTGCAGCACCCCGTTCGAGGCAGTGAGATCGGCGGTGGTCACCGAGGCCTCGACGTCGCCGCTGACCACTCCCACCGTGCCGTTCTCACCGAGCGCGATCGTCACGGTGGTGCCGTCGAGCATGGTCAGGTCGCCGGCGGGGAGCTCGTCGGCGAGCAGCGTTGCGTCGACCACGTGGTGGGCGAGCACGGCTTCCATCAGCTGCGGGTCGGCGTTGAGTTCTCCGGCCACCGCAGGGTCGAGCGCACCGAAGGCGTCGTTGGTCGGGGCGAAGATGGTGACTGGGCCTGGCCCATCGAACAGGTCGACGCCAGCGATCGACGCCGCGCTCCGCAGCGCGGAGAACTGCGGGTCGGCGGCGATCAGATCGCCGATCGTCGCGGTGGCGGCGTCGGCGTCCGACGGGACGGTGACACCAGACTCGTCGGCGTCGTCCAGGGCGCCCGACTCGACGTCGTCGGTGGGCGCCGCCCGACCGGCGATGTCGTCGGCATCGCTGGCGACGTCGGTCGTCGCCTCCGGTGCATCGACGAGGGCCGAATCGACCACGCAGGCCGACTCGACGCTGATCGAGCGAACGCCACGCAGCGACGCAACTTCGGTTTCGATCACATCCACGTCGGCAGACGAGACCGGTGCCGCGCAGGCGATCGTGCCGTCCTGCCCGTCGAAGGTCGCGGCCAAGCCGACATAGCCGAGCTCGGTCAACACATCCTCGGTCCGCGATTCGAGGTCGTTTTCGACGCGCACCAGGGTGGCAATGGCGCCGACCATCAGCACGACGAGGGCCAGGCCCGCGCCCCATCCGATGATGCGACGCCGGTATCGTCGGAGATCTACGCGCTCAGTCGCCCGCCCGTTGGTCATGGCGCTCACACGATCCCACGCCGCGACCCCCGAGGCAACGCACCCTCCTCATGACACGGCACATCATCCAGTCCTCATCACTCCACCAACGACGGCTGCGGGCACAAGCCCGAGTCAGCCGGCGCACCCTGATCCTGGGTGCCGTCGCCGGCGGATTCGTTGCCGCCTGCGGCTCCTCCGACAGTGACAGCAGCGACAACGCGGCGAACACAGGCGAGTTCGAGCCCTTCAATGAGCCCGGCGCCGACGGTTTCACGCTGGTCCAGCGGTTCCCCCAAGGCGTTCAAGTGCCCGGCGAGTTGCGCCTTCCCCTCAGCTTGTCGACCGGTGCTGCCCAGCTGATCCAGGACGGCCCCGACACACTCACCGCCCAGGTCACCGACCTCGGCGGCAACGCGCTGGGCGATCCGATCATCGCCGTCCGTCGCGACATCGAGCCCGCCCCGTACTACGACTTCCGGCCCACGATCGACGAGCCCGGCTTCTACGCGCTGGTGGTCGAGGGGGGCCCAGAGGGCGGCGCCAACTTCGACGTGGCCGATCCGGCCAACGTGCCCGTTCCAATTCCGGGCCAAGCACTGCCGCCGTTCGACACCCCCACCTTCGACGACGATCGGGGCGTCGACCCGATCTGCACGCGCGATCCAGATCCGTGCCCGTTTCACGAGGTCACGCTGACCGAGGCGCTCGAACTGGGGCTGCCGGTGTCCTACCTCGTTGGATCCCCAGCGTTCTGTGCCACGGGCACGTGCGCGCCAGCACTCGACGCAATGGTCTCGGCAGCGCCTGCCTACGACGGCCTGGTGTCGTTTGTGCACGCCGAGGTGTACACGGACGACAGGGCTACCACGCTCGCCCCCGCGGTGGAGGCGCTCGGGATGTTCTACGAGCCCGCGCTGTTCGTGACCGACGCCAACGGCATCATCGTGGAGCGACTCGACGCCGTGTGGGACGAGAGCGAGCTGGTCGACACGCTCGACCGCGTGACGGCCTGAGGCGGCGTCGGTTCGAGATGGAGAGCGGCCCGGACGGGCCGGCGGTCAGGAGAAGCTCTGCCCGCAGCCGCAGGTGCGGCTGGCGTTGGGGTTCGTGATGGCGAACCCGGACTGGTCGAGACCGTCCTTGTAGTCGAGCGTGGCACCTTCGAGGAGCTGCGCCGACGCGGGATCGACGACGACGGTCACCGAACCCTCTTCGTAGCTGGCCCGAGTGTCGTCGGCGGCGATATCGCCATCGAAGAACATCTCGTAGGAGAACCCGCTGCACCCACCAGGGCGCACAGCCACGCGCAGGGCGAGTTCGTCGGCACCTTCCTCGGTGAGGAGTTGGCGAACCTTGACGGCGGCGGAGTCGGTCAGCGTGATCATGGAACCTCCAAGTCGGTGGTATCAGGATATCGGGGCGTCACCAGTCGCGACCTGTCGGCCGATCCACGCCAGATCAACGGGGACTGACGGTGACACGGCACGGAGTACGACTGGTGAGGGTGCAGAACTCATGAGTTTCGGCGTCGCCCATCTCGGCGACGAATCCGGCGACCAGTCCGCGGTGGAGCCCGCACACCACCTCGGGGTGCTCGGCGGCCAACTCGGCAAACGGGCAGTTGGCGAAGGCCACGATCGCCCCTTCGTCGTCGGGGGCGGCGGTGACCACCGGGTCGAAGCCAAGTCGGTCGAGGTCGTCGACCACCGCTTCGAGCGCGGAAGGCGCAGCAACATAGGGCGCAGCGCGCCGTGTGCCTTCGTCGATACCGACGGCCTCGGCGTCGTCGCCGCTGGCGTCGAGGCGGCGGGCCAGCGAGAGCACCATGCGGGCCAGCACGGGAATCGTCGGGGGTTCCAGCCCGAGCGATGGCGAGTCGGCGGCCACCGAGTACCGGTGTTGGGGGCGTCCGACGTCGCCGCGTCCGGCCACCTGCACGTCGAGCAATGCGAGGTCGCGCATGCGCTCCAGGTGCGGGCGCACGGTATTGGCGTGGAGTCCGAGCGAGTCGGCGATCTCGGCCGTGGTCAATGGCCGCGACGAGCGGGCCAGCTCGAGGTAGATCGCGTAGCGCGTGTTGTCGCCCAGCGTCTTCAGCAGGTCGAGCGGTGGCGGCTGGCGATCGGCCGCAGCGGGGTTGCGCGCGGGGCGAACGGCGTCTTGCCCGGCGCGTTCCACGGCCCGATCCACATGGTGAGATTACACGGAACTGGCCGGTAAAATACCCTCATGGCCGACGCCGTTTCCGCCGAGCCAACCCAGACACCCACCGTCGAACCGCCAACGGTCGACGCAGTCACCGACGTGCTGCGCACCGTGATCGATCCCGAGTTGGGTGCCGACATCGTCACCTTGGGGATGGTCCCGGGCGTCCAGGTATCCGCCGATGGCGTGGTCACGGTCGGGATCAAGCTGACCATCCGGGGGTGTCCGCTACGCGCGGAAATCAAGCGCGACGTGGAGTCCCGCGTGGCTCGCCACCCCGGCGTGCGCGAGGTCAAGATCAGCTGGGGCGAAATGGACGCCGAAGAACGCAGCGCGGTGATGACCAAGGCGCGCTGGAATGCGCGCGAGAACGCCCCCGACACCGAGGTTCCGTTGTCGTGCAAGGTGCTGGCGATCGCCAGCGGCAAGGGCGGCGTCGGCAAGAGTTCGGTCACGGTCAACCTCGCCGCAGCGATCGCCGCACGCGGCCACACCGTCGGCGTGCTCGACGCCGACATCTGGGGGTTCAGCGTGCCGCGGCTGCTGGGCATCGACGACCGGATGGAGGCCAAGCCGGTCGACGACTCAGACAAGCCGAAGATCATGCCCAACGAACGGCGCGTCGGCGACGGCCTGCTCAAGGTGGTGTCGACCGGCTTCCTCGTCGACGAAGACACCGCCTTGATGTGGCGTGGCCTGATGTTGACCAAGGCCGTCGAGCAGTTCTTGCGCGACGTGCGCTGGGGCGAGCTCGACTACCTGCTCATCGACATGCCGCCGGGTACCGGCGACGTGCAGATGGGCCTGGCCCGGCTGCTGCCCAGCACCGACCTCGTCGTGGTCACCACGCCGGCCCTCGCCGCGCAGAAGGTCGCCCAACGCGCGGCCGACATGGCCCGCCGCAGCTTCCTCGACGTGATCGGCGTGGTCGAGAACATGAGCTCGTTCACCTGCGAACACGGTTCGACCTACGCCCTGTTCGGCGAGGGTGGCGGCGCCGCCTTGGCCGAAGCCATCGACGCGCCGCTGCTGGGCCAGGTACCGCTGGAGCCCAGCGTGGCTGCCGGCGGCGATGCCGGCGCACCGGTCGCACTCGACGGTGTCGGCCCGGCCGCCGATGCGTTTCGGGCGATCGCCGCGACGATCGTCGACACCGTCGCCCCACCGAGCGACGGCGACGTCGACATGGCCGGGTGCTCGGCGCGGCTGTTCGACACGGTCAACGCGGCATTCGCCGAGATCGACGCGCAAGCCGCGCAGTCGAGCGCCAACTAGGCGCGGCGCGTCAGTCCAGAGCGTCGTCGTCGCGAGTGCCTTAGTCCAGGTCGTCGTAGTCGTCGTCGCCGGGCATCGCCACACCGACGACTGTGCCGTCCGCATCTCGGCGCAACTTCGGCTCGGTGCGCAGCGGACGGTCTTTCTTCGCCGCCGCAGCCAGAATGTCGTCGACGGATCGATGGTCGTCGAGAAAGCGCAGGTTGGCGATCGTCGGCGGCATCATCACCAGCTCACCGGCCGCTTGGAGGGTCAGTGCGGCAGCCGGGGTCACCCAACGGCTGTCGACGGTTTCGCTGTTGTCGTGGATGGCGGTCTGTTCGGCCGGCGCAGCAGCCACGAAGAAGCGGGTGTCGAATCGACGCGCTTCGCCGCGCGGTGTCACCCAATGGTCGACGTAGTGGATGTCGCCAAGCTGGATGCGGAGGTTGTCGCGGTTGCACAGCTCGGCCATCGACACGGTGCCGTCGTGAACGGCGTGGCGGTCGTAGGGGCGCGGTTCGTGTCGGCCCCCGTCGGACCGCTCGGCGAGCAGCACCCCCGCCTCTTCGAAGCACTCGCGCACTGCGGCGATCCAATACGCCAGACCGCCGCGGTCGATACCGAGACGCGCCGACGCCGAACGATCGTCGTGGCCGAGGCAGCGCACCTCGACGTCGCGCCCGCTGTCGGCCGGATCGACGCGACCACCGGGAAACACGTACATGCCGGCGCCGAACGCTGCGCCCGCAGTGCGCTGGAGCATCAAGACCTCGGCGCCGTCGGCTGCGTCGCGCACCAACATCACCGTTGCGGCCGGGCGAATCGGCACCTCTTCGTCGGTGGTGCGGATTGAGCTCATGCTGCGGAAGGTATCCGATCGACAGAACTCCTACGGTGTGCGCATGGACCGCACCGAGGCCCCGAACGCCGCGCCCGATGTGCTCGAGCACATCGGGCCAGGCACCCAGATCATCGTCCCCCTGGCGAACGGCGAACCCACGGCGATCCTCGACGCGATCGAAGACGCCGCTGCCGCCGACCCGAACCGCTTCGAGGACGTCCGCATCCACCAGATGCACGCGCTACACGATCGGCGTTACCTCAGGGGCGAGTTTCTCCCGAACTTGAAGCACATCTCGTACTTCTTGAGCCATGTCACCCGGCCGTACTTCGCCAACGACAGCGTCGGGCTGGTGCCGGCACACTTCAGCGAGGTGTACGCCCTCATGCGGATGCGCACCGAAGACCCGTTGGTGGTGGCGGCCGCAGCGCCACCCGACCGTCACGGCTACTTCTCGCTCGGCGTGTCGGCGGACTACACCGCCAGCTTCATCGGCCGCAGCCGGATCTTTCTCGAGGTCACCGACGCCATGCCGCGCACGTTCGGACGCAACCAGGTGCACATGTCGCAGGTCGAGGGCTGGTGTCGCAGCGACCGGCCGCTCGTCGAGGTGCCGCCGGTGCAGCCCGGAGACACCGATCGACGAATCGCCGAGTTCGTTGCCGAGCGCATCGCCGACGGTTCGACGATCCAGACCGGGATCGGCGCGATTCCGAACGCGATCATGGCGGCCCTCTCCGATCATCGCGATCTCGGTGTGCACACCGAGCTGTTGTCCGACGGGGTGATCGACCTGCTCGAGTCCGGTGTGGTCAACGGCGTGAAGAAGCGACTGAACCGCACCAAGACGGTTGGCACGTTCGCTCTCGGTACGCAGCGCCTCCACGACTTCCTCCACGAGAACACCGCAATTGAGCTGCATGCAGTGCGTTACGTGAACGATCCCCGGATCATCGCCAACGAACCCGATTTCGTGTCGATCAACGCCACGCTCACGGTCGATCTCCTCGGGCAATGTGCATCGGAAACCATCGGTGGCAAGTACTTCTCGTCGTCCGGCGGACAGAACGACTTCGCCCGCGGCGCGATGTACTCCGACGGAGGGCAGGGCTTCGTGGTGCTGCACGCCACCACCTCAAGTGGCGCGTCGCGCATCGTCCCCCGACTTGCCGCCGGCGACGTCGTGACCACCCCGAAGAACACCGTCGACAAGGTGGTCACCGAGTTCGGGGTGGCCGAGCTACGCGGCAAGTCGATCCGCGAACGGGCCCGCACGCTGATCGACATCGCCCACCCAGATCATCGCGACGAGCTCACCGAGGCGGCCGCCAAGCTGCACTACGCCTAAGCGCGTGTGACGAACTCGTCGACGTGGGCGAGGAAGTCCGGCCACGCTGCCTCGTCGTGAACGAGGATGTGATTCGGACTGTCGAGGGTGACGAACTCGGCGCCGGGAATTGCTGCCGCCAGGCGTCGGCCCTCGTCGTACGGCGTCGCCGCATCGTCGCGGCAGTGCAGCACCAGGGTGGGCACGGCGACCTGCGCCGCGAGGTCGCCGATGTCGACGTCGTAGAACGCCTCTTCGAGCCGTGCCGCATTGGCGGCCGTCGACGTGTCGGCCTGGAGCTGGTTGAACCACCGGATCTGTTCCGAGGTGGCCTCGGGGAGGAACATCATCGTGAAGAACGACCGGAACGCCGGATTGGTCCCGCCCCAGCCAACACGGATCAAGTCGAGGATCGTGCTCGCTTCGGCCAGTGCCGCGTGGCCACGCCGGCGCATGCCGCGTCGATACCCCCCCATAGATCACCAGGTGGGAGATGCGTTTGGGATGTCGGGCGGCGTACGCCACCGCGGGAATCGCGCCTTGCGACATGCCGAACAGCACGAAGCGTTCGACCTCGTGATCGTCGACGACCGCATTGAGATCGTCGATCCACACATCGATGTCGGTCAGATCACTGTCGCCGAGGTCGCGTTCGGACAGGCCGCAGCCGCGCGAGTCGTAGCGGATGAATCGGAACCGATCGCCGAGGGCCCCGATCCAATGCCGCCACACCGGACTGTCCCAGTCCTTGTCGACGTGGGTCATCCAGTTCGCCACCTTGATCATCGGCGTTCCCGCGCCGACCGACGCGACGGCGAGTTCGGTCCCGTCGCGCGAGCGCACGAAGCGCACCGTCTGCTGGCGATCCGTGGCCTCACGACTCACGATCGGCGACGCAACTGCCGCCACCACCTCGACATCGGCGACCACCTGGACCCCACGGCCGTGGACGGTGCGGATGTAGCGCTGCGCTGTGCCGTCGTCGCCGATCGCCGCACGGGCGGCAGCGATACGCGAGGCCAGCGCGCTGTCGGACACGAAGCGATCACCCCAGACGGCGTCGAGGATCTCCGTGCGCGGCACCACACGATCTCGATGTTCGAGCAGATAGGCGAGTACCTCGAACACCTGCGGCTCGACGGGTACGCGCGCGCCATCGACGCGCAGCTCGTACGCGGCCGTATCGAGCTCGACCCCGTCGAATCGGTATCGCACCGCACGAGTATCCCGCGCGGCGACAGCCGCAGGCCGCCGCAGCAGCACTGATGCGGCCACGTGTTAGACCACCAGGTCGATCGCCCAGAACACCGGAAACCCAGCGGCAAACGCGTGCATCACGTTGCCGGTCCGGCGTACCACGAGGAATCCGACCGCCACTGCGACCAACCGCCCGATGTCGGCCGGATCGAAGTGACCTCGTGTGGTGAAGAGCATCGTGGCGAGCAGCGCGGTGATCGCCGCGGGCCCGACGACCGCCATCGGTCGCTCCCACGATGCGGGCACGGTTCGACCCGCGAGGATCACGAACATGCTGACGCGGAAGCAGTAGCTGACTGCGCCGATGACGGCGATCACGATCCATGTGGTCATGTCGCGACCTCATGATTCGCCGGCGTGTGCCGGGTGCTCGGGCGCATCCATGTGCCGGCGGCGATGCCGACGATGATCGCCAGCAGCATCGCCGTGTTCAGCGGCAGGCCAACTGCGGCCACCGCGATGATCGCCGCGACCGCCGCAGCAATGCGCGCCGGTGTGCTGTCGACCGACTTGGCGACGAGCCCGACGAGCGCCAACGGCGCCGCGAGGTCGAGACCAACCCATGCCGGGACGGTGGCGCCCACGAAGATAGCCACGGCTTGGGCGGCCACCCATGCGCTCACGAGCCACGCCGCCGCACCGAAGAAATACGCCGTTCGACCCGCCTCGTCGAGGTCGCCTCGGTCGAACCGCGGCGCGGCGGTGAAGTACAGCTGATCCACCACGGGGACGGCGAGCGCAAATCGCATCCACCGCGGCCGGTTGGCAAACCAGGGGGCAAGCGACGCGCTGTACAGCAACAGGCGAGCGTTGATGATGATCGCCGACACGACGATCACGAGCGGGGCCACGCCGGCGGTGGTCATCTCGACCATCGTGAGTTGGGCCGAACCAGCGAGGATCGTCGGCGCGCTCACCAAACCTTGCGCAGTCGACAGCGTTGACGCACCGATGGCTGTGCCGATGGCCAAGGCGAACGGCACGACGCCGATCACCATTGGCGTCACGTCGACCACGCCGTCGCGCACGGCGTGACGCAGCCCGTGTGCGCCTCCTGGGGCCGTCGTCGTCGGCGGGTCGTCGACGTGACTCATGATCCGACCAGTCCTCGTCCGGCTGCGGCCCACGCCGCAGTGGCCAGTTCGTGCACTGTCGGCGCACGGAAATTCTCGTCGCGCCACCAACGGCGGAACGTCGCCTCGCCGACCGCCTCGGCCAGCCCATTCGTCTGACTGGCGTGTTCCGCCAGTGCTGCACGCTTGCGTTCGAGCTCGCAGTACGTCAATGCGCAGCGGAGCACAACGTCGGCGTCGTCGATGCCGGCGGGACCGTCGCCGTACTCGTCGAACAGCCCAAGCCGATCGTGCAAGTCGGCGTACTTGGCGAGGAACGAGTGCGTCATGGCGGCGTACAGCACGTCGGCGCGCTGATCGGAGTCGAGCCACGCGGCCGTCACCCAGCTCGACACCGCACGGTGGTCGGGGTGACCCGTGATGCCGTCGGGTCCGAAGGTGACGATCGCATCGGGACGGACGTCGCCGATGATGTCGACGAGTCGGGCGACCGCGCGGTCGGTTGGCTCCTGCTCGCATGCACCGTCGGCAACATCGAGAAAGCGGATGTCGGTGACGCCGAGCTGTCCGAGGCTGGCGCTGAGCTCGCGCCGACGAACCTGCGCAAACCCCTCGCTGCCTGCCAGGTTGGGGTCGCCGGTGCCGAGTTCGCCGTTGGTCGCGGCGACGACGGTCACACTGCCGCCCCTGTCGATGACTCGGCCCATCAGACCGGCCGAGAGGTATGCCTCGTCGTCGGGGTGGGCCCACACGCCGAGCAGCCGGCGGGGGGTGGGGTGCGGGTTGATGTGTGGTGGAAGGGTCATCGCTCGTCCTCTGCGTCGGGAGTTCCATGGGAGGAACTGCTGATACGAGCGAACGTACGGATGGCCTATGTGGGGTGCTTGGAGGCCACGTGGAGATCTGTCGAGATCGTCTCCATACCGGCGAGCCGGTGGGTCAGCCGACGAGATCGGCCAGCGCCGAGCGTGTCTGCTCGGCAACGGTGAGCCGCGGGAGCGGCTCGACCGACTCGTCGACCGCGGCCTCGAGTCGTGCCGTGAGCTCGCCGATGCGCGCCGCCGAGTCGGCGTCGAGTGCCGCCGAGCTGGTGTGATCGGCGTCGGCCGTGCGCAGAATCGCCAAGGCCGTGTGCGGGTGACGCTCCGCGAGCAGCTCGCTCGCCTGTCGCAGCGTGGTCCACAGCTGTGTCCAGCTCCCCGACCGAAGCCAGAGCCCGATCAGGTCGGAGTACTTGGCGGCGGCCTGCTGAGTGTCGCCCATCGCGGTGTACTGCGACGCCAGCGTGACCGTGGCAACGCCCTCGATGAACGGAGCATCGAGCGTGCGCGCCGATGCGATCGCTCGCTCGAGGGCCTCCGTGTTCATCTCACCAGCAACGTTGTCGACCTCGGCCCGGCAGTAGTTCAACCATGCGGCCGCCGACTGCGGTGTGGTTGTCGCACTTTCGCTCCGATCGAGCAACTGGTGGGCCGCGGCGAGGTCGCCCGTGTATCCGGTGGCGACCGCGGCCGCGCCGAGCGCGAGCCCATCCCGGTCGATCCGGTCGGCGTCGACCCAGGCAGCGGTCGCACCAGGGAGATCGCCGGCGAACAGCAGTGCTGCGCCCAACTCCCACTTCGCCTGGCTCACCGTCCAATCGTCAGAAGCGGCATCGAGTGCCCGAAGGGCGATCTGCTGTGCGGCGACGAAGTTGCCACGGCGCCAGGTCGCCTGCGCTTGCATGGCGAGCGCGGTTGCGGCTCGTGGGTCGTCGGCCGGGAGCCGGTCGACGAGGTCGTCGGACCACGACCACACCTCGGTGGCGTCGCGTAGTCGGGCCCACCCGGTCAACAGGCGATTGATGGTCACGAGTTGATCGATGTCGTCGGCGGTGTCGAAGTACTGCCGAGCGAATCGGACGTTGGCCATCTCGGCACGCAAGCGATTGGTCCAGCGCACCTCGTCGGCGGTGTTCATCCCATCGTGAATGCGCTCGAGCGCAACGACGACGGAGTCCGCCGCAGCATGCCGCACCACCGATGCCTCGTCGTGGTCGTCGAGCTGGTCGAGGCCGAACGCGCGCAGGGTCTCCAGCTGGACGTAGCGGGAGCCAGCGGGGCCGGTGGTGCGAGTGAGGAGCGACGCGTCGACGAGACGGGCCAGCGCAGCGAGCCCGTCGACGTCGAGTTCGAGGCGGGTCGACAACCACTCCACCGCGTCGAGCGACACGCCGCCGGGGAGGACCGACAACGCACGAAACAGCCTCCGCTCGGACTCTTCGAGCAGGTCGTACGACCACTCGACGGTGGCTCGCAGCGTGCGATGTCGGTGTTCACGCACCGACGAGCGATCGCCGAGCACGTCGAGCCGCCGGTCGAGCACCCCGACGAGATCGTCGAGCCCGAACGTCGATACACGCCCGGCGGCGAGCTCGATCGCCAGAGGCAGGCCGTCGAGCGCGCGACACAGTTCGGCGATGCGTTGCGCGGTCGAGGCGTCGAGTTGCCACCCGTCGTCGGCGAGGTGGGCGCGATCCACGAACAGTTGCGCAGCCGGGCTCTGTTCGAGCGCGGTCACGTCGGCAGCCGCTGCCGCCGGGCTCATCGTGTCGAGCGGGCCGAGTCGGTAGAGCCGTTCGCCAGCGACGCCGAGCGGCTCGCGGCTGGTGGCCAGGATCCGACTGTGCTCAGAGGTGGGCAGTAGCTCGGCGACGGCGGACGCAGCCGCAGCGAGGACGTGCTCGCAATTGTCGATGATCAACGTGTGTGGCAGCGCTGAGAGGTACTCGCCGACCGCCGCCAGTAGATCGGGTCGATCGCCGGTTTCGATGCCCAGTGCACTGGCGATTGCCAACGGAAGCGCATCGGCATCGCGTGTCGCCGCCAAGTCGACGAAGACCGCCGGCCGCTCCGGCTCGTCCGTTGCGCCGACGACCTCGACGGCCAGCCGGGTCTTGCCGGTACCACCGGTGCCCACCAGCGTGACCAGCTGGTGTCGGTCGACCAGCGCTGCGATCTCGCCGAGCTCGGCGGACCGTCCACGCAATGGATCGGCGAACCTGGGGAGCGACGCGCGGGGCGAGCGCGCCTCGCCAACCTGTGCAGCAGATGCGCCAAGCGGTTGTGCGGCGGCCACGAACTGATACCCGAAACCGTGAACGGTTCGAATCACTCGCTGGTCGCGACCGCTGTCGTCGAGGGCTGCGCGCGCCGACTTGATGCGTGACGTCAGCGCCGACTCGGAGATGAACTGGTCGCCCCAAATCGCCTCCATGAGCTCGATCTTGCTCACGGCGCGATCGCGGTGTTCCAGCAGGTAGACCATGACGTCGTACACCTGCGGCTCCACGTGGATCGCACCGTCCCGACCGCTGATCGTCCTGGTCGAGAGATCGATCTCGAAGCCATCGAGCCGGTACCGCACTGCGACATTGTGGCGGGTCCCCGCGATCCATTCGCAACCCTGGCGATCTCGTCAAGGGGTAACGACAACCGTGGCTTGAGTGGCGGTTGAGTGAGCGTTGAGCGGCGCGCCGCACTGTGGCGCTTGGGAGGTGTGCCATGACCACACTCGGACACACACGAACGAACGCCGACGACCACCGACCGATCGGCCGCCGATGGGGAGGAATCGCCGTCGCCGCCGTGGTCGGCGTCGTCGGGACGTTGGTCGCAGTGTCGGCCTGGGGTGCCGACGCCGCCCCCGGTGACACCGACTCCACCTACGTCCCCTGGCCCGGCTGCCGACTCACCGACACCCGACCCACCACCCAAATCGGCCCACGCAACACACCACTCGGCGCCAGCGACATCATGACCGTGGCCGTCCACGGCAACAACGGCGACTGCACCGGACCCCTGGCCATCCCCACCGACGCCGTCGCCCTCGCCACCAACGTCACCGCCGTCGGCGCCACCACCAACTCCAACATCCGCGTCTACCGCGGCGACCTCCCCACCCCCACCACTGCTATCCAACCTCAACGTCTTCGCCGGCGCACCACCCACCCCCAACAAAGTCGACGTCCAACTCGCCCCCAACGGCACACTCAAAGTGTTCAACGCCAACGGCCAAGTCGACATCATCATCGACGTCGTCGGCTACTACACCCCCACCAGCCTCACCCAACTCGCCCAACAAACCGGCACCCCAGGACCCCAAGGCGAGAAGGGAGAGGACGCGACGTCACCAGCGCGTGTGTTGTGGGTGGCCGACGACGGAACCGGCGACTTCACATCGGTCACCGCAGCGCTTGCCGAGGCGTCGACAGCCACCGAGAGCATGCCCACCCTCGTGCGCATTGCACCAGGTCAGTACACAGAAGCCAGCACGGTCATCGTGCCCGCCCACGTCGACGTCGTCGGCTCTGGTGAAGGGATCACCAGCCTTGCGTGCGCCTGTGGCGGAAGCGGGGCGGCGGAGACGACCGCCACGGTGAACATGTCGTCCATGTCAGCGCTCCGCGACCTCACGATCATCAACACCGGCGGGTCGTCACGGTCGATCGGTATCTACACCAGTGGTCCCGACCCCAAGAGCATCAGCGATGTCGCCGCGACCGCGACGGGCGCCAGCGACAACTTCGCCGTGTACAACGCCGGCTCCTCGTCGCTCAGGATCAGCAACGTGGCCGCAGACGCGATCGGCGGCGACCAGAGCGTCGGCATTCGAAACTCGTCATCGTCGCCAACCATCACCAACGTCACCGCCACCGCCAGCGCTGGCACCAACAACTTCGGGATGATCAACACGGACTCGTCGTCCCCGTCGATCGCCAACAGCACGGTGACTGTTACCGACAGCAGCGCCACCGGCACTGGTATCCAGAACTCGTCGTCGTCGCCAACCCTCGCCAACACTTCCATCACCGTGACTGGCGGGAGCGACACGAACTACGGGCTGTTCAACTTCCAGTCGTCGCCGATCCTCAAGGGAGTAACCGTCTCAGCGGCGGGAAGCACCGGCGACGACCTCGGCGTGCTCCAGTTCGTCGGGCCGCTCACCGCACCCATGGAAGTGCAGGACTCGGCGATTGCCGGTGAATCGGCCGCAATCGACGGCGGGGAGACATCGGTGGCCACGTCGATGCTCGACGGCGGTGTGAACGGAAGCGGCTACGTATGTGTGGGGGCGTACGACGAGAACTACGCGCCGCTCGACGCCAACTGCCTGCCAGTGCCGTAGCCCAGCAGCAAAGACTGCGGGCAACGAGTGTTGAGTGCCGCCTGAGTGAGTCTTGAGCGTGCGCGCGCACGATCGTTTCCATGGGCGTAACCACGCAGGCACAGAACAACACCAACAACGATCGATCGATCGGCCGCCGATGGGGCGGGATCGCCGCTGCCACCGTGGTCGGCGTGGTGGGAACGTTGGTCGCAGTGTCGGCCTGGGGTGCCGACGCCGCCCCCGGTGACACCGATTCGACCTACGTCCCGTGGCCCGGCTGCCGACTCACCGACACCCGACCCGCCACTCAAGTCGGCCCGCGCTCGACACCACTCGGCGCCAGCGACATCATGACCGTGGCCGTCCACGGCAACAACGGCGACTGCACCGGACCCCTGGCCATCCCCACCGACGCCGTCGCCCTCGCCACCAACGTCACCGCCGTCGGCGCCACCACCAACTCCAACATCCGCGTCTACCGCGGCGACCTCCCCACCCCACCACTGCTATCCAACCTCAACGTCTTCGCCGGCGCACCACCCACCCCCAACAAAGTCGACGTCCAACTCGCCCCCAACGGCACACTCAAAGTGTTCAACGCCAACGGCCAAGTCGACATCATCATCGACGTCGTCGGCTACTACACCCCCACCAGCCTCACCCAACTCGCCAACAACACCGGAGGCATCCCGGGGCCACAAGGACCAGCCGGACCCCAAGGCGAACCCGGACCACCAGGCGAACAGGGCGAACAAGGATCCCAAGGCGAACAGGGTCCGCAGGGCGAACAAGGAGAAAAGGGTGACAAGGGCGACCCAGGCGAGAAGGGCGACCCCGGAGCCCAGGGTGCGACCGGGGCAACCGGGCCACCCGGAGCGGACGGCGTCGATGCCGAGTCGCCCGCACGCGTGCTGTGGGTCGCCGACGACGGCACCGGCGACTTCGACACCGTGTCCGATGCTCTCACCGCTGCGAGCAGCACTACCGCCGACGAGCCCTTCCTCGTACGAATCGCACCAGGCCGCTACACCGAAACAGGGACTCTCGTCGTGCCCGAACACGTCGACGTCGTCGGCTCCGGCCAAGGCATCACCACCATCACCTGCGCCTGTACCAGCGGCGGCTCCATCACCACTGGCTTCTACTCCGTGATCGTCTTGACGACGGGATCGGCATTGCGCCACGTGACGGTTGAACATCCCGGTGGACCGATCTTTTCCGTGGGCGTCTTCACGAAGGGGTCCGGCCCGATCGCCGTCAGCCACGTCACCGCAAGGGCCAGCGGCGCGACCACGAACTATGGCGTCCTCAACGTTGCGTCGGCGCCGACCTTGGACGCCGTGACCGCGACGGCCGACGGCGGCACGATCAGTTACGGCATCCGCAACCGGGATGCGGCGTCGCCGATGATCGTCAACAGCACCGCGATCGGCACCGGTGCGACGAGCCTCTCGGCGGGAGTCAGCAACTCGGTCAGCACTGCCGAGATCAACAACTCGACCATGGTCGGCGAAAGGGCGCTGAGTGCAGGCTCGATGTCGGTGGCGAACTCGCTGCTCGACGGCGACGTCGTCGGAACCGGGTATGTCTGTGTCGGCGCCTACGACGAGAACTACGTGGCACTCGACACCGACTGCACGCCGCCATAGTCGTAGCGATGGCGGCCCTGCCAAGCACCACCGTTGAGTGACATCTGAGTGACTCTTGAGCGAGCTGGGTCACGCTCGCTACATGGGCGCACCCGGGCAGACACGACACGACATCCACAACCGAGAGGCAACACGCCGATGGGGCGGGATCGCCGCTGCCACCGTGGTCGGCGTGGTCGGGACGTTGGTCGCAGTGTCGGCCTGGGGTGCCGACGCCGCCCCCGGTGATACCGATTCGACCTACGTCCCGTGGCCCGGCTGCCGACTCACCGACACCCGGCCCGCCACTCAAGTCGGCCCGCGCTCGACACCACTCGGCGCCGGTGACGTGATGACCGTGGCCGTCCACGGCAACAACGGCGACTGCACCGGGACCCTGGCCATCCCCACCGACGCCGTCGCCCTCGCCACCAACGTCACCGCCGTCGGCGCCACCACCAACTCCAACATCCGCGTCTACCGCGGCGACCTCCCCACCCCACCACTGCTGTCCAACCTCAACGTCTTCGCCGGCGCACCACCCACCCCCAACAAAGTCGACGTCCAACTCGCCCCCAACGGCACACTCAAAGTGTTCAACGCCAACGGCCAAGTCGACATCATCATCGACGTCGTCGGCTACTACACCCCCACCAGCCTCACCCAACTCGCCCAACAAAGCGGCACCGCCGGACCACAAGGACCCGAAGGACCCACCGGACCCCAAGGCGAACCCGGACCACAAGGCGCAAAGGGAGACACCGGCGACCAGGGCGACAAGGGCGAACCCGGCGAGAAAGGCGCCACCGGGCCACTAGGGGCACCGGGACAAGACGCCGAGTCACCCGCACGCGTCCTGTGGGTCGCCGACGACGGCACCGGCGACGTGGAGTCGCTCAGCGACGCTCTCGCCAAAGCCTCGGTCGCCACCGAAGACACGCCGATTCTCGTCAAGATCGCACCCGGCCGATACACGGAGAAGGAACCCGTGGTGGTGCCCGAGCACGTGGAGATCGAGGGGTCGGGTCAGTCGATCACGACCATCACGTGCGCCTGCGGCGGCGACAACCTGAGCGGTAAGTCAGCCACCATCGACATGTCGGCAGCGTCAGCGATCCGGCACATCACGGTGGAGAACACCGCTGGCTCGAACTACTCGATCGGCATCTACACCAGCGGATCCGATCCGAAGACCATCAGTCACGTCACCGCAACGGCCTCTGGGGCCTTCAACAACTCGGGTATCAACAACAACTCGTCGACCTCGACGACCATCGATCACACCGTTGCCTCCGCGTCCGGCGGCACCGGCGGCTTTGGCATCAACAACGTCATGTCGTCACCGATCATCAGCAACTCCGTCGCCTCGGCGACCGATGCAGGCACGAGCGTCGGCATCAACAACCTCTCCTCGTCGCCGACGATCAACAACACCACCGCATCGGCCACCGACGGCAGCAGCAACTACGGCATCTTCAACTCGTCGTCGCCATCGACGATCAGCAACACCACCGTCACCGCGCTCAACAGCACCAACGCCACCTACGGCATCTACAACACCGCGTCGGCGGCCGTGATCGACGACACCACCGTCACGGCTGGCGACGGCACCAACAACAACTACGGCATTGTCAACGCTTCCTCGCCGACAACGATCAGCAACACGACCGTCAGCGTCAGCGGCGGCAACGTCAGCTACGCCATCTTCAACCAGAGCTCGGCGTCGCCGACGATCGACAACACCACCGCCACCGCCAGCGGCGGCACCAGCATCACCGTGGGAGTCGGCAATACGTCCAACGCCGAGGCGACGATTCAGGATTCGACGATCGTCGGCGACACGGCGCTCAGCGGAGGCGATACGTCGGTGGCGAACTCCATGCTCGACGGCGGCGTCACCGACACCCCGTACACGTGCGTCGGCGCCTACGACGAGAACTACGCGGCGCTCGACATCGATTGCACCCCGCCCTAGGCGGCCGCGTCACGAGGTGGGCTAGGCGGCGAGCCGCTGCGGAGCGTTCGCCGCCCGCTTGCCGGTGGTCATCTTCTCGTAGAGCGCACACACACGCCGGCTGGCGGTGCGTTCACACAACGAGGGCACGACGGCGTGGATGGCCGCAGCAACTGATGCGGCAGCCAGCGACGCGGCGAAGCCGAAGGCGACGCGTGCGTGCTCGCCATAGGTCTCGTCGACCGATGCCGGGTGTTCGGTGAAGTGGCGCCGCAACTCCATGCGACAACCGTACGGAACTGCACCATCGAAGGTGTTGCGAACTTCGCGGACTTGCCACCATCTGACGCAAGATTTACCCACTCGTCTCATCTACTACGCAGTATTCTTCGATTGTGGACTCGATCGATCGGGAAATCGTGCGTCTCCTGCAGAACGATGCCAGTCGCAGCGCCCGCGAGGTGGCCGACGCCGTGGGGCTCACCGCCACACCGTGCTGGCGGCGGATTCGGGCGCTCGAAGACGACGGCACCATCGCTCGTCAGGTAGCCATCGTCGACCCCCATGCCGTCGGCCTCGACGTGTTGGCCTTGGTCAACATTCGCACCAACGACCACAGTTCGGAGTGGATTCGACGCTTTCGGGCGGCGCTCGCCGACTTCCCCGAGGTGCTCGAGGCGTACCGCACCAGCGGCGACATCGACTACACGCTGAAGGTGCGCGTGGCCAGCATCCCGGCGTACGACGAGTTCTACCGACGGCTCATCGAGGCGATCGACCTCTACGACGTGCGCACGATCTTCGTGATGGAAGAGCTGAAGTCGACCACGGCACTGCCGCTCGACGAGCAGCGCCCGCCTACTGCTCGAGGAACCAGCGGGCGATCTGGGTGCGAGTCGACAGACCCAGCTTGGCCAGGATGTGGCTGACGTGCGTCGACACGGTCTTGCGTGAGATGAACAGCGCATCGGCGATCTCGCCGTTGGTCATTCCCTTGGCAACCAAGCTGGCCACGTCGTGCTCGCGCCCGGTGAGCGCGCCGTCGCTCGGCGCCGAACGACCCTTTGCCGCCAGCTGCGCAGCCTCGTCGCGGCGCGCGCCTGGCCAGTGCTCGAGCAGATCCAGCGCCTTGCCCGCACTCTTGCGCGATGCGTCGGTGTCGCCGTTGCGGCGCTGCGCGCGGGCGAGCGAGATCCACACCTCGGCACGCAGCGGAGGTGGCAGATCGATCGGCACGCCCTCGGTCGTCGCCTGATCGGCGAGGCGGTCGGCAGCGGCCTCGAGCTTCGTCACGGCGTCGGGATCGTCCGCTCGTTCAGCGAGCACGGCGACCACGGCGTCGCCGCCCGGCGATCCGTCGGCGAGTTCCTTCGCCAGCCGCTGCAACGTGTCGGGGCCGACGCCGTTGCGCAGCAGCGTGCGGAACGTCAGCAGGAACAACTCGTTGGCTTGACGGACCTTGGCCATCTCGGCGAGGACCTCGGCGAGCAGGTCGACGTCGGGTTCGGAGAGGGTCGCCTGTACGGCGAGCAGCCACGGGTCGCGACGTCGGGGCTCAGCATCGTCGTGATCGGTCTCGAGCAGGCAGCGTGCTTCGTCGAGGTCACCGGTTTCTGCAGTGAGCAGCGCGTCGAGTCCGGTGAGCGCGTCGATCCAGCGGCTGTCGCCGCCGAGTACGCGCGAGCGGCGCACCGCAGTGATCGCCGCTGCCAGATCACCTCGCGAGATCGCCAGGTGGGCACGACGCTCGGCGAAGCTGTGCACCGCCATCACGTCGGAGCCGCTCTTGATCGCCGCTCGTCGCATCTCGACGAGGGTGATCTCGGCCTCGTCGGGTTCCTGGCATGCGCTGAGGTTGAACAGGGCGCGTGCGGCGGTGAGGTGATCGCCGACTGCGGTGCTTTGGTCGGCGAGCTCGCGCAACATGTCGGCGGCGTGGGGATCGCGCTTCACCAGCGTGCTGGCGCGTTCCACCATGGCCAACCGGCGAATGTCGTCAGAGCCGATCGTGTCGGCGAGTTCGATCGCACAGTCGGCGTACTCGATGGCCAGCTCGGCTTCGTGGTGCAGCATGTGATGCTGCGCAACGGCAACCAGCGCACGGGCTCGCTGCTCGACCGGCGCGTCGTCGTCGGTGCCCACGCGTAGCTCTTCGAACGCTTCGCGTTCGGCATCGAAGTCGGCCGCTTCGAACGCGATCCGGCCGACGAGGGCGAGTGCTTCGGGAAGGCGCACCGACCCGGTGCGCGCCTCGATCCGCCGCCATCGGTCGGCGTGGCGGCGTGCTGTGCCAAGCCGTCCCAACAGCCAAGCGGCGCGGGCGGCAAGTTCGAGCAACTCGGGGTGGTCGGGGAACGCGTCGAGCGCTTCCTCGGCGACCAGCAGCGCCTGAAACGGCGAACCCGACTCGAGATAGTCGCGGATTCCCGCAGGTGCCAGCCGTTCAACGTCGTCGATGCGCGCAGCCTTGATGGCGTGGCGGGCGATCGATGCGTGATCGGCGGGACACAGCTCGTTGGTCGCTTCGAAGGCGCGGCTGTGCAAGTACCGCTTCTCTCGACCGAGCAGCGATTCGAGGATCGCCTCGCGCACGAGCTCGTGACGGAAGTGGAACCGGTCGACGGCGCGCTCCTCCAGCAGCCCTCGACCGACGAGCAGACGCAAGCGGCTGATCAACAGGTCGTCGTCGAACCCGCTGGCCGACCGCAGCACCTCGTAGTCGGCCGACGAGCCCAGCACGGCGGCCATCGACAACACCGACCGTTCGTCGTCGCTCAGTTCACTGAGGCGGTGACCGATCGCTTCGCTCAGGTTCCACGGAATCGCCGACTCGAGCAGCGAACGCGGGTCGCCGCGATTGGCGATGAGGAACTCTTCGAGATACAGCGGGTTGCCGCCGGTACGCGCCAGGAGGGTCTCGACCAAACGGTCGTCGGGCTCGTCGCCGATCGCGGCGGTGACCATCGCGCTGATCTCGTCGGCCGACAACGGTTCGAGTCGGATCCGCGCCGGTTGGCGGCGCTCGATGTGCCGGAGGAGTTCGATCGCCGGATGCCCCGGCGGTAGGTCTTCTGGCCGGTACGTGGCCACCACGGTCGGCCGATCGGGCGCGGTGAGCACGCGTTCGAGGATCTGCAGCGACTCGACGTCGGCCCAGTGGAGGTCCTCGATCACGATCACGTCGGGCTCGAGGTGGGCGACCAGCGCGACCCCGGCGGCGATCGGATCGCCCGCCAGTGCGTCAGGTGGCGACGACTCGAGACCACCGAGGCGTGGTGCGGTGGGTCCGAGAATAGTGGCCAACGTCTCGGCGGAGCCGACCAGGTCGTCGGGAATCGTCGTCCACCAGCCGACGGCTGGCTCGATCGCCGAGCGGAACACGTCGAACGGCCGTCCGTACGAGGTCGGCGAGCCGGCGCCGACGAGCACCGTGAGATCGGTATCCGCCAGGGCCTCGCGCACAAGGCGCGACTTGCCGAGGCCGGATTCGCCAGAGACGAGCACGACGTCGGCACTGTCGCGGCCGATCGCGTCGACCAGTACGTCGAGTTCGTCGGAGCGGCCGACGAACGCCAGGTCGCCGCGGGTCGTCATGGGACGATTCTTATCGGTTCTGGTTCAGCGCGCGACGCCAGCGAGCCAGCGACCGCAGGAACGAGGCCTGCTGTTCGCCGTCGGCAAGTCGGCGACGGTGCTCGCCGAGCAGCAGCTCGGGGTGGAGTCCATCGAGGGGTGTCATGGGTCCGAGTGTGCCGACCTCAGGTAGGCCGTCACATCGGTCAGGTGACTGATTTGGCAGCGTCGGGCGGTGACCGGGGTCACACCCGGGCTCACACGGCGTCGGCGGGTTCCTCGTCGCTGGCCTCGGCGGGCGCATCCGCCGACACATCGGCTGCGATGACCTCGGTAGCTCCAGTGCCGTTGGTGCCGGCCGCACCGTCGACCACACCGTCCACTCGTCCGTCGGCCGCCTCGACCACTGCGGTGTCGTCGCTCGGGCCGCGGCGCAAGAAGACGAACGCTGCAGCGGCGCCGACCACGGCGGTGAGCACGATGGCCACCGTCTGCCAGTGGTCGTTCAAGAAGATCGTGGCTTCGGCCTGCTGTTCGAGCGCCCAATCGGTGATCGGGTCGCCCTCTTCGCGCACGTCGACCCAGTAGAAGTACCACAGCAGGTAGAAGCCAGAGATCACGACGAATGCTGCGGCGATCTTGTCGACGTACTGCATGCCGTTGCGCAGCACCTTCAACAGACTGGTGTTGGCAAAGGCCAAGGCGACGGTGAGCGCCGACACCAACAGGGCCATGCCGGCGCCGTAGGCCAACACGTTGCCGACACCGGCGACCACCCCGTCGCGTGAGGTAGTGGAGAACACCGTAGCGATGAACAGGCCGATCGTGCACCCGATCGAGGCCACGGCGTAGGCCACACCGAACACGAACATCGCCTTGGTGGTGTTCTTCGGCTGACCGCCCGTGTTGATCTGCGGCGTCATGAACGGGAGCTTGTACCCGAACAGCATGGCAATCCCCAGAACGACCAGTGCCACGCCAATCAGGCCGGTGGCGTACTTGGCGTTCTGCTGGATCCAGCTGGTGAAGTTGTACGAGATCACGCCCGCCACGAGGAACACCGACAAGAACCCGGACGACACAGCGGCACTCACCAACAGCGCTCGGCGAATCGACGCCCGCTGGGACCCCGGCAGCTGGCCCTGCATGCCGAGGAAGTACATCAAGTACGTCGGCAGCAGGATGAACCCGCATGGGTTGACCGCGGCGACCAGACCGCGAATGAACGACAGGCTCATGTGCTCTCCATGATGGCTCTATTGGGCTTCCTGGATCTCGGCGTCGATGGTCTGCAGCTCGTCGACACGTTCGCGGAGCTGATCGGCGTCGAGTACGCCGGTCTGCTCGATGATCGTGCCGTCGGAGGTGACGAACAAGGTGATCGGGAACGCCACCGCGCCGATGGCGTCGGTGAGTTCGGCGAGCGGATCACGCAGCTGTTCGTAGGTCACGCCGCGTTCGCCGGCGAATCGTTCCATCGTTTCCACCGAGTCGATGGTGTTGACCCCGACGAACCGCACCTCGTCGCCCACCTCACTGTGCACCTCGGCGAAGTCAGGGAGTTCTTTGGCACACGGCGGGCAGGTGGAGAACCAGAAGTTCATCACCGTCGGTTGGCCGAGCAACGACGTGGTGACGACTTCGTTCTCGTCGCGGTCGAACAGGGTGGTCACCGGGAGGAGGTCGCCTTCGACGAGGTCGTTGCCCAACCCGTTGTTGGGGAAGGTCTCGACGGTTTGCGGGTTGTCGAGCACCGCGTCGGGCTCGTCGTCACCGGAGCGGGCGATGAGGAACCCCGCGCCGACGCTGATGACGAGGGCGACCACGAGGGAGATCGCCAGCAGCCGCGGCCGGATGTTCACCCGTTGCAGGGTACTGAGCACATGAGAACAGGTCGCTCTACGAGCACGAAACGTTCCCTTACGGCCGCGGTGGCCCGGTGGGGGGAGTCCGGGGCACCGCAGCCGTCGGGGGGATCATGCGACGTTGACCGACACGCTGCCGGCCGCGTCGACCTCGTCGGCGTTGACGGGACCGAGTTCGTCGACGATCAGCGCCGGGCGGGGCCGCTTGGGCGGGCGGCCACAGGGGCGCTTGTTGGCGACGATCCGTCCGCCGGAGATGAGCTCGCCGCCCCACACGCCCCATGGCTCGGCGCGTTCGAGGGCTTCGGCGAGACACGACGCCTGAAGTGGACACCGTCGGCACATCGCCTTGGCGCGGGCGATGTCGATCACGTCGTCGGAGAAGAACAGCGCGGTGAGCGTGCCGTTCCCGTCGGCGCATCGGGCCGCTGGTGCCGTGCTCCCGGCGTCGATGCCGGGAGCGTCGATACAGTCGGGTTCGCGGGGTTCGATGACGATGTTCATGTCGGTTCCTTGCTGTGCTGTTCGTGGGTCTGGTCTGGTGGATGCAGTTCGTTGCAGTTGGTCATTGGGCCGAAAAATCAGAAAGGCCGCCGGGTTTTTCAACCCGGCGGCCTCGGAGAGGTGATCTGACGTTGGTGTTACGTCAGCACTCCTGGCGAGGTGCCGGGATGCACATGCGGCTTGGTGGTCACGACCTGGATCGAGTCGGTGGTCATGTAGCCACCGGTGCCGCAGTACTCGAGGGTCGATGCGGTTCGCGGGTTGGACGAGTTGCCAAAAGACGGATTGCCGGCGTTCGACGAGGGGGCACACGCGAACCGCCAGGATCCCGAGAGGGGCGCGACCGTGCGCGCGCCGCGGACGCGACCGGCGACCGGCGTGATGTCGGTGTGCCACATCGTGACCATCGGTGCGTCCTTTCTGCTCGTGAGGCGTGTTCGGTGTGTTCGTTGCGCGCGCCATGGTGGCGCCAGCGGGATAGAGACAACCACGATCGGCTACCGCGGGTCAAGGAGGTTTCGCGCGATCGACGCGCGGCGCTCAACATTGGGGTGACATGAGTTGGCAGATCGACCTGGTGGTGTTCGCCTGCGGGTGGTCGCTCGGTTGGCTACTGCTGTGGCGGATGCGCCCGCTGCCGTCCACCACCAGCACCACCAGCGACGCGCCCGATCGCCAGTCGGTGGCAGTGGTCGTTCCGGCGCGTAACGAGGCGGGATCGCTGCCGCACCTGCTTGCCCCGTTGGTGGCACAGCTGCGACCCGGCGACCAGCTGGTGGTGGTCGACGATCACTCCGACGACGACACGGCGGCGATCGCCACAGCCGCGGGTGCGCAGGTAGCGCGCCCACCCACGCTCCCCGCCGGTTGGCTCGGCAAACCACACGCATGCGCGGCGGGGGCTGCGGCCACAGTGGCGCCGGTGTTGGTGTTCCTCGATGCCGACGTGCGTCCCGCGCCAGACCTGCTCGATCGACTGGCTGCGGCGGTCGAGCGCGACCGTTCCGGTGTGGTGTCGGTACAACCGTGGCATCGGATGGGGAGCGCTGGCGAGCAGGCCAGCGTGGTGGCCAACGTGGCCGCGCTGATGGGATGCGGTGCGTTCACCCCGCTCGGCCCGGCGGCGGCAGCGACGGTGGCATTCGGTCCGGTGATCGCCGTGGATCGGGCGACCTACGACGCCTCGGGCGGGCACGGCAACGACGCGGTGCGTGGGCAACACACCGAAGACATCGCCCTCGCTCGCGCCGTTGGTCGGTCGTCGCTGTTCACGGGCCGCCCCGACACACAGTTCCGGATGTACCCGGGGGGTCTCGGCGACACGATCCGCGGATGGAGCCGCTCGCTGGCCACCGGGGCCGGCGCGACCCGCTGGTGGTGGCTCCTGGCCACACTCGCCTGGGTAGCCTCGCTCGCCGGAGGATGGTTGGCGATCCCGTTCGTGTATCCGCTCAGCGCGCTGCAGCTCTGGGTGCTCGGACGGCGCGCCGGATCGATCCACCCGCTCACCGCCATCCTGTTTCCGCTAGCGGTGGTGGCCTTCGTGCTGATCTTCGTGCGAAGCGCGTGGCTGGTCGTCACTCGCCGCACGGTCACGTGGAAGGGCCGCCAGGTCGACGCCAAGCCCAACGAATTGGCTGATTGAATGGTTGTCGTGCGACCTTCGATGCTCTCCCGAGTCGCCCGGCGGACGGTGCCGGCGCTCGTCGGTGGCGCACTGATCGTTGGTGCTGCAGCCGGCATGGCGAGCGCCCACGACGCCAACGTGGTGGCCACACCCGCATCGGGGTCGACGATCGATCAACCGATCGACGAAGTGACCCTCACGTTCGACACCACGATCGGCGACGACGTCGAGATCGCGCTGCTCGATCCCGACGAAGAGGTGATCACCACCACCAGCACGCGCATCTCCGACTTCGCCGCCAAGGCCGAGTTCGAATCGCTCGAGCAGCAGGGCACCTACATCATTCGCTACCTGATGACCGCCGCCGAGGACGGCCATCTGCTCGTTGGCGCGGTGCAGTTCAACTTCGGCGATCCGAGCAGCTCGAACGCCACGCTGTGGATCCTGTTCGGCGTTGCCGCCGTGGTCATCCTCGGTGTGGGCGCATGGTTCAGCCTGCGCAACCACCGGCGCGCCGCCTCCGCGGGCGAGTCATCCGGCGATGTCGATGACGATCTTTCCAACGTTGGCGTTTGACTCCATGTGCGCATGGGCCTCGCCGATGCGCTCGAACGGGTAACGCGAGTCGATCACCGGGCGCAGCAGCTCGCGTTCGAACAGCGGAATCACCTCAGCGGCGAACCGCTGCGAGATGGCGATCTTGCGCTCGATCGGTCGGCTGCGCAACGTGGTGCCGATCCACGTGACGCGCTTGGTGAGCAACAACCCGAGGTTGACACTCGCGTTCCCGCCGCCCATCAGCCCGACCTGCACCACGGTGCCATCGACCGCCGCAGCATGCAGGTTGCGCTCGGCCTCCTCGCCGCCGATCACGTCGAGCACCACGTCGGCTCCCTCAGGAACGGCGTTGCGCCATGCGCCGAGCCAGTCGGCCGGTGAGCGTTCGAGGACCACGTCGGCACCGAGCATGCGGCACGCGTCGGCCTTGCCCGCAGAACAGGTCACTGCGATGCGCGCCCCGATGGCGCGAGCGATCTGGATCGCAGCGGTGCCGACACCGGATGCGCCAGCGTGCACCAGCGCCCAGCGGCCGCTGGTGAGACCGCCCTGCACCACCAACGCATCCCACGCGGTGAGGAATACCTCGGGTATCGCCACCGCGTCGCGCGACGACACGGTGTTGGGTACCGGCAGCGCCTGGCGGCTGTGGGTGACCAGCCGCTCGGCGTAACAGCCGCCCGCCTCGATGCCCATCACGCGATCGCCGATCTGCCAGCCATCGACGTCGGGTCCGAGCGCCGCGACGTGCCCTGCGTACTCGAGGCCAGGGATCTCGATGTCGCGTCCGCGCGGGTCGGGATACATGCCCATGCGTTGCAGCACGTCGGCGCGATTGAGCGCCGTGTGTTCAACGTTGACCGCGATCTCGCCGACGCCCGGCTGGGGATCGGGCACGTCGCGGATGGTCAGGACCTCGGGGCCCCCGTGATCGTCGAGAACGACTGCGCGCATGCGCGGCACGCTACCGGCCGCCCCGGGCCAACGAGGGCCCGGAGCGGCGGCGTGCGTTCGGTACTACGAGCGCCTGGTGACGCCCACGGCAACGGCGCCGACGCCGAGCAGTGCAATGGCCAACACGACGAGCGGCAGGGTCTGCGACGTCGCTCCGGTCGCCGGCAACTCGGCGGCCAGGGTGGTTGGCGGGGCGGGAGGCGGCGTGGTCTCTGCCACCGTGGTTGGTGCCGCCGTGGTCGCCGGCGGCTCGGTCGTCGTGGTCGGCGCCGGTACATCGTCGGCGGTGATCACACCCGCTGCGGTCTGTGCCTGGGCGACGGTGAACTCGGCGCTCGGGTCGTCGATGATCTCTTCGATCTCTTCCACCGTGACCTCCACACTGATCTCGTAGCCGTCGGTGCCCGACACGCCGAAGGTGTAGTCGCCGAAGGGCAGATCGAACACTGCCGAGGTCGCTGGATCGTTGGGCGCCGGGTCGGGCGCGGAGTCGACGAGCATGCCGCCGTCGTCGTACACCTCGACGACGAACGTCGAGCCGTCGGCGGTGCCACCGTCGTCGTTGATCACGACCACGTCGGCCGTCACGGGACGGGTGATGTATTCGACCGCAACCTCACAACGAACCGGCACCTCACTGTCGATCGAGAACTCACCGAGTGTGCCCGTGAATCGTTCGTTGGGATTGAAATCGAGATCGTCCAGGTCGTCACGTGGCGGGTCGAACGTGGAGCACTCCACCGAACTGAGGACGTAGCCGGGCGGCAGCACCGCACCGAGCTGGTACAGCCCGGGCGTGTTGTCGCTACCTGCGAGCTCAGTGGCGTAACACGACTCTTGCGCCGTGGCGAGCTCGACGAACGGGGTCCCGCAGTCGAGCTCGGACGGGTCACTGCCCATCGCCACCATCGATCCGTCGTTGCGGTCGAACACCTCGATCGTGATGTCGCTGACGTCAGCCGGCCCGTTGATCACCGAGACGTCGACCACCACCGCCCTGTCGCCGATGTACGCAAACCCGCCCGCCTCGACAGCCGGTGCCGCCAGCAATGTGACGCCTCCGATCACGCCCGCGATAGCCATCAGTTGACGCTTCATACTCCGCCCTTCTGCCCGCACACCCGATGCGGAGCAACGTTGAGCCGACCATACGACCCGCCTCGGCGCGGTTGCCTGAGTAATTGATTACTCACGTGGCGGTGGGCTACCGGAGGTGGGCGGGCGCAGCGTCAGTCGCGCCGGACCCGGCGCGAACGCTTCTGCGCAGAGCCTGCAGCGCAGCGGTGCGGATTCCAAGTGGATGCGCAGTGGGTGTGCGACTGGTGTTGCCGAGCGGCGACCGACGCTGCCCATCTTCACGTTGCGTTCGCCGCAACGGAAGCGTTGGCCAGATCGAGTGGGGTGGCGCTTGCCCCGCTGCGCTCAAATGTGATCCGGCCCGGCTTCGTCGAAATCGTTGTGCGCTGGTGGACGAGCCCACCGGTGCCGATACATCGCACGTGCAGGGACGCCGGCGGCCGCGCGAGTATGGGTGGCGTTATGTCGCTCGCGGCCAAGCTCGCCCAGTCGCCCGGTGTCTACTTCGGAACAGGCGATGGCCCCGAGAGCGGGCCATTCGTGTCGCGCATTGAGGTCTCGCCCCTCCCGAACGGCGGCGTGTGCATCGACTACGAGGCAACATCACGAGAACAAGGCGTTCAGCACCGCGAGCGGTCGCTGCTTGCGGTCGGACCGGACGACCGCGACCGGCTCTTCGTCGCGCACTCCGAGGCACCGTTCGTCACCGAGATGATCGCAGCGCAGGCTGGCTCGGCGAGGTTCGTGCAACGCGAGATGGTTGGACCGTTCGTCATGGAGATCGTCATCGAACAACCCGAGCGGGATCGACTGACCTACGCATGGAGGTGGGCCCACGCCGGCGAGACACCAATCGAACAGTCAAAGGCCGACGCCCGCCGCATCGAGACCTGAACGCCGCCGCCGAAGAGTGGCATTCTTCGCGCAACCCATCGAGCACATCGTCGGTTGCTTCTCGCCACGACGCCCGTGATTGCGGCGATCGCACAACTGCGCCGACCATCCGGTTGTGTCCGTTCGCTCTACTGTCCCGACATGACTCGCAGTGTCCGATGGACCGGCTCGTGCAACGCCCGAGATCTGGGCGGACTGCATCGAACTGACGGCACCGTCACCGCCTTCGGACGGCTGTTCCGATCAGGCCGCGTCGAACCAATCACCTCCGAAGGGTGGACCGCACTCCACGGTTCTGGCGTACGCACGATTGTCGACCTTCGCAACGGCGACGAGATCGGGCGCACCGCACACGACCCCGACATCGATGATGCGGTGTTGAAGAGCATTACTCGCTTGCACCGACCGATCGAGGATCAACGACACCAAGAGTTCATGGCCCGCTGGGGCGAACTCCTCGCCCACCCGAGCTACTACCCGGCGACGTTTGAGTACTTCCCTGAGTTGCTTCGCTCTGCCTTCGAAGCAATCGCAGAAGCTGAGACGGGACTGCTGTTCCACTGCTCTGCCGGAAAGGACCGCACCGGCCTGGTTGCCGCGATGATTCTGGCGCTCAACAACGTGACCATCGCCGAGATCGAAGCCGACTACGAGCTTGGAATTCGCGGCTACGCAGAGTGGCTCCACGCGCATCCGGGTCAAGGCCGTGAGCGCATCCTGCCGGACCATGAGCTCGAGGCTGCGATCACGGATCGGCGGCAGGCGCTCCGTGCGTGGATGTCAGCAGTCGACCCGCCCAACCTCCTCACTACACAACTCGGTCTTACCGGCGACCAGGTCGCCCGGCTCAGTCGGCTGCTCGTGGACTGACAACGTCAGCACCGTGGCTTCGTGTCCACCTACCGATCGCCAGGCACGACCGGCAGCTACTAACGCAGAAACCTCCACGCACACCCACGAGTCCCCAACGTGCCGTTCCCGAGCGATGTTCGAGGCTCGTCCTGCAAGGACGATATGCGTGGGCTCCGGGCCGGTTAGTCGCTCTGGCATGGCACTGACGTGGTTGTGCGATCATCGCAGTGTGAACGTTGGATCGAGCGGCTTCTTCCGAACGGCGCTGCGGATTGCTGGACGCCGTGAATGACCGTCGCCCTCGATACCGCACGCCTCCGGGTGATTGCGAGCGACCTCGACGGAACGCTGCTGGGCGCCGACCATGAACTCACCCCACGGACGGTCGACGTGCTCCGCGCGGCCCGCGAGCGCGGCTTCTACGTGATCGCGGCGACCGGCCGCGCACCACGGTCAGCGATGGACAAGGTCGCCACGCACGACGTCGCCGATGTGTTGGTCTGTTCGAACGGGTCGATCATCCACGACATCGCATCCGATTCCACCGTCCATCGCTTCCCAATCGATCCCGACCATCTCAGCGGGTTGTTCACCGAACTCGATCGCGCCGTTCCTGGTCTGTCCTACGGCTGGGAGATGGCCGACTCGTCGGCGTGGGATGCCGAGTTCGACGACATCGCGCGACGCCACGACGACCTTCACCCGTTCGGGATCGCGCGCCGGCCGGGTCGGCACACGTCGGTGACGAAGGTGCTGGTGCGCCATCAGACGGTGGTACGCACGGACCTCGCCGAACTGCTGGAGCCACACCTTCCCGCGGCGTTGACGCTCGGGTGCTCAGGCGCGGACTTCGTCGAGATCACCGGCGTCGGCGTCGACAAGTCCCGTGCAATCGCCCATCTCGTCGGCCAACGCGGCCACAGCGCCTCCGACGTGGTCGCATTCGGCGATAACCACAACGATCGCGAGATGCTGATGTGGGCGGGCCTCGGCGTCGCCGTCGACAACGCCGTCAGCGAAGCCCGCGCGGCGGCCGACCACGTGATCGGCGACCACCGCGACGACGCCGTCGCGGACTTCATCGAGTCACTGCTCTAGGTTCACCGATACGAATCGAACGATTCGGTTGGGGCGTGCTCTGCGAACGCCCAACATCCGGTGACTTCGCTCATCGGTTGCCGCGGGATCCGCTCAGATGCGGCATAGTACGAACCGGCGCGCTCCACAGCGCGAGAGCGACTGAAAGCGTCCAGTAGTGACCGCTGGAAGAGGCTCGCCGAGCCCGCTCGATCGCCGGTACGGCCGATCGCGCCGGACCGCCCATGTCGCCACCGACAGCCCGACGCGCATTTGCGAGAGCATCCGCGCACGCTGCTCGCGCCGATTCCGGGCGGTTGGTGGAGGTCCGAGTGGCCGCAGTTATGGGCGGGGCTGAGGCACGGAAGTGCCGCCGTTCGCAGGTCAGTCGTGCCCACTCTGGATAAGCCATGGTCTCATGGGCGGCACCCCGGCATCACTTGATAGGAGCTACACGCGGAGCGCGGGCGGTGACCGTGGCGGGTGACTAGCCGGGGAGGAAACCGACCTCGGGGTAGAGCGGGTGAGCCGTAAGGAGCGATGCCGCTCGGACGCGAGTGGTATCGCGAGTGACCGCGCTGAGGTCGAACCTTGCCTGTGAGGGCGCCCCAGTCGAGGTTGCGGTGGGTGTTGAGGCGTGCAGGACGTCACAGATCAGTTCGGCGACCTCGTCCATGTCGTCGGCGCCCATTCCGATGGTGGTGAGCGCAGGTGTTCCGAGTCGGATGCCTGACGTGTACCAGGCGCCGTTCGGATCGTTCGGGATCGAATTGCGGTTGACGATGACGCCCGCCGACTCCAGCGCCGACTCGGCCTGTCGACCCGTCACGCCGAACCCGCGCACGTCGACCAATACGAGATGGTTGTCGGTGCCTCCGGTGACGAGCCGGCCTCCCCGCTTCGCGATGCCCTCGGCCAACGCCTGAGCGTTGTCGACAACGCGTTGTGCGTACTCGCGAAACTCGCTTCGTCGGGCCTCCGCGAATGCGACGGCTTTGGCGGCCATCATGTTGCTCAGCGGGCCGCCGAGCACCATCGGACAGCCCTTGTCGATGAACTCAGGGAGTTCGGAGTCGTTGGTCAGCACGACACCGCCACGGGGGCCTCGAAGCGACTTGTGTGTCGTCGACGTGACGATGTGGGCATGCGGCAACGGATCGAAGTCGCCCGTGAACGCCTTGCCTGCGACCAGCCCGGCGAAGTGCGCCATGTCGACCATCAGCGTCGCACCGACCTCGTCGGCGATCTCGCGCATCTTGGCGAAGTCGACCCGGCGCGGATACGCCGAATAGCCGGCAACGATCACCAACGGCCGAAACTCCCGGGCCAGCGCAGCCACGGTGTCGTAGTCGAGCAACTCGGTCTGCGGGTCGACGCCATAGCTGCGCTGATCGAACATCTTTCCCGAGATGTTTGGCCGGAAACCGTGGGTCAGGTGTCCGCCCGCGTCGAGGCTCATCCCAATCAGTCGCTGATCGCCAAGCGATCGGCGCAGCGCCGCCCAGTCGCTCACGGATAGGTCGTTCACATGGCGCACCCCCGACTCGACGAGGTACGGAGACTCGACCCGCTGGGCGAGTATCGACCAGAACGCCACCAAGTTGGCGTCGATGCCCGAGTGGGGCTGGACATAGGCATACCGGGCGCCGAACAGCTCGCGGGCGTGGTCGGCGGCGAGCGTCTCGATGCGATCGACGTACTCGCACCCGGCGTAGAACCGATGTCCAGGGGTGCCCTCGGCGTACTTGTCGGAGAACCAGTTCCCCATCGCGAGCAGTACCGCAGGAGATGCGTAGTTCTCCGACGCAATCAGCTTGAGCTGGCTTCGCTGACTCTCGAGCTCGCCTCGAATGTGGGTGGCCACGTCGGGTTCGACCGCCTGCACCACATCAAGTGCAGCGCGGAAGGCGTCGGCCTCACGACCTTTGGCTGGGTCGAGGCCGATGCGGTCAATCTGGTTGGCGGTAGCCGGCTCGTGGACAGTCATCGTTACTCCCGGGTTCGTTCGATGCCCAGGCGCACGGCGTCTCCGGGACCGCTCCACGGTGGTGGCTCCACCTCGACAGCGCCAGTCACGGCCCAGTCGTCACGATAGCCCGCAGACGAATGCTCGAAGCTCGAAACCCCGCAACACTCCAAACCGGTGCCCACCCCGATAGGGCGCCACGCATTCCCGTGTAGTTCGGTGAGCGCATCGGTGCCGATGCGTCTCGTTCTCAAGGGCTGCCGTGCTGGGATCTATCCGAGCGCAGCGACCAGTTCATCGACGGGTGGATCGAAGCGCGCCTCGTTGGACACCACGATCTGTCGACACGCCAGGTCCAATGGTGAGGTGAACTGGCCTCGCCTTGCTGCCAGGTCATCCACGGTGGCATCAACGACGTCGGCGGCAACGCCCGAGCTGAGTTGCCGTTGGCGATAGCGATCGAGCGCAACCGAGCACGTGCAGTGCAAGTTCACGACGTCGGCAAGATCGCACAGCCGACGGATGCTTCCTTCCATCTCACCGCGATACAAAGTGCCATCAGCGACAACGCTCACTCCCACGGCCAACAGATGCTCCAGTGCGCCGTACTCCGCAGTGATACCGCGCGTGGCGACGATCGCCGGCGCGCCACGCGCATGAGTGAACCGGAGACCTGACCACAACTCATCACGGCTCAACCTGGGTACACCCAATGCAGCCGCGACCTCGGCTGCGAGGGTGCTCTTCCCCGACCCCGGTGCCCCTGAGATCAGCACCAGCAACGGGAGTGTGCGCCGATCGTCCACCACACAATTCTTGCTCAGCCGACCAGCTGCCGACCGTTCAGTGGCAGTGAACGAGCTACCGACCCTGTACGGCGCCGGCGTCTTCGTAACCGGCGCGCATCTTCGCGCTGATCGCTGAACGTTCGACGTGCTGCGATGCCCGCTTGCTTCCCCCTTCCTGAGATCGATCGGCGCGATCGAGGAATGTCGACTGCTCCGCGGCGTCAGAACACCGACGTGGCATCGATCGATATCATGCGCGTTCGGCGCGGAGGATGCAGAGCGGCCACAACCGAGCGACGGGTGCCCGTTGCAGCGTCGCCGGGGACCGGCGAAGTCGTTCTTGAGCGGGTTGTCGGCGATGGCAGGCTTGTGATCGTGGACGCCGCTGTCGATCTGTGCGTGCTGGATTCGCCCGATTCAGACACGGTTCGCCTGGTCGTCTCAAACTTGGTGGCGGCCAACGAGACTGTTGCGCCTCCCGAGGAGTACCAGCCCCTTGCGGTCGTCGCACGAGTCCACGGCGACCTCGTGGGAGGAGCAGTTGGGCACACCCATTGGGGCTGGCTCTTCGTCAGCCACCTTTGGGTTGACGTCGCTCAACGTGGCGTTGGCCTCGGTTCAGCGCTGATGGCGTCGATCGAGGATGCTGCTCGCCGCCGCGATGTCGGCTCAGCTCACGTTGACACCTATGACTTTCAGGCGCTCGGGTTCTACGAGCGTCTTGGCTACGCCGTGTTCGGCAAGCTCGATGACTTCCCGGTCGGCCACACGCGCTTCTTCCTTCAGAAATCGCTCACGTAGACCACGGACGCCCTCGACCGCACATTCCAGCGCACATCCCGAGCGCCAACGTGCCGTACTCCGGCGGGTCTGTTGCTTGGTTGCGGGTGGGGCTACGTAGCGGTTGCGAGTGTGCGTAGGTGTGCGAGTCGTTGGCGTGCGTAGCTCGGCTCGGCAGTCCAGGCGTTCGCAACCTCCCACGCGCCTGCGCAGCGGAGTGCTCGTTGGTGTTCGTCTTCTCTGAGGACCTGGATGCCGAGGTTGGCCAAGTCGAGGTGCACGACGTCGACACGGCTCTCGTCCCAGTCGAGTAGACCGACACGACCGTCATCAGTAATCCGCAGATTCGATGCTCCCGGATCACCGTGCACGACTGAGGTCGCCACGCGCGTCATCGTCGCGAAAGCGGCGAGGACGTCGGTGGCCGCATCGTCTGGGAGAGTCGACATGTCAGCGTCAACACTTCGAGACGACCGGTTGAGTTCGGTGATCGTCTGACAACCCGGTCGCTGCCGATGCGCCGCGAAACGGCTGTGGAGGCGGCGGAGTTCGGTAGCAACGAGTTCCCAATCGTTCGGTTCGCGCGGTGGGATCCCGTCGATCCACCGCTGCACCACGATGCCATCGGCTGATGATCGGCCGTCGTCGGTCAGCAATGGCACCGGCACCAAGAATCCGTCGGCATCGAGTGCGGCGAGTAGTTCCAGTTCCCAGGCAAGCGATTCGGCGGAACGACGACTTCGGCGGATCGCAACGCGGCCGACTGGGGCCGTGCCTGTCCATACCTCGTTGCGATGGCCACCTTCGACACGGCTCTCGACTTGAACGTCAGACCAAGCACTCGTATCGATACTTGTCATCGGCCGTCATCCTCATGAGCTGACAATGCGCTACGGGGCTGGTGTGAAGACCGCGGTCAAACGAGGCGAGCCGACGCTGCTCACACCACCGGCGCTGAAGTTGCGGCAGACGAGGTAGTAAGAGGCAGTTTCGCCGGCAGCGATATCGAACACCCGGGACGCCGACAGATGCGACCAGTCTCCATTGGACGGCGACTGCCAAAACAGTTCCTCACCCGAAGGCGTCTCGCTGACCGAGTCCATCACACCGCAGTCCAGGATCTGGGTGTCGGTACTCTCGAACATGAAGCCGGTGGCGATCGTGGCGACGTGGCCGTCGACAGGTGCGGTCACTTGAACCGAGACGATCTCCGTCGGCGTCACCCCGGCAGGCAGCGCAGTGGCTTCGGTTTCGCTCACTCTGATGAACGGTTGCGCGGCGTCCAACGCCGCGATTGCGTTGTCTTGGGTGTTGTCGTTGGCTTCGAGGGCGGCGAGGCGGGTAGCGATCTCGGTGAGTGACGACTTGGTGTAGTAGCCAACCACGTCGCCGAGCACCGACACGGACCCGTTCTGGTTGAAGATCTTGATCGCGCCGCCCGGCGACAACGTCACATCGACCTTGTTCGGAAACGGCGCCTGACCGGCCGCCACGTTCAGATTCGACAACAACGGCACGTCGGCCAGATCGGCAGGGAACAGCCGCAGGTTGGTTTGCGCGGTCGGGTTCACCGCGGTGACGTTCATTGCCACCGCTACGGCATCAGCGGGAATCGCTAACGGGCCGGTGCACTCGCCAACACCGCCGGTGATCTGCTGGGTATACACCTCACCAGCTCCCAGTGGTGTCGAACGCGATCCGACCTGATTCGGTGCCGGTCGGAGATCAAACGCCCGACACCCCGCTGTTGGGACGTAGGTCGAGTCAGTGTCGCCAGGCGCTGCGCCAGCAGACCACGCCGAGGTGACGATCAACGTCGCCGCAACGGACAGCACCGCCGCGGTGGCGGTCCAGATGACGGTTCGGATGCGAATCTCGACGGTGTTGCCCATGCGGCGGAGTGTCCCATGGGCCGGTCGCTCAACGCTTGAGTACGCACTACTCAGCCGCCAGCAGTACCCAGTCAGTCTTTGTGGGGTCCGTCGTTGCAAGGTCGCGGCGATATCGGACGGGTTCGTGCCGCTCGATGCCGCTACGAGGCTTGGTTTCCTCGGTTTGGCTCCTGTTCGCATGGCTACGGTCATCGGGATGGAGGCTCCTGTCGAAGTCCGTCGCGCTGAGCGTCGCGACGGACCATCTTTGCTGCCTTTAGTTCAAGCGTTCGCTACCTCGTTCGAACCTGACGAGGCTGCCGTGTTCGACTCGTTTGAGCGCCTCCTCGACGAGCCCGACGCCGCCGTGTTAGTGGCCACAACCAACGGTCGACTGGTCGGGTATCTCGTGGTGCACAGCCATCGCACGCTCTTCGCCAATGGCGATGTCGGCTGGGTCGAGGAACTCATGGTGGATACTCGGTTTCGCCGGACAGGCGTCGGTCGCGAGCTGATGAAGTCCGCCGAGCGATGGGCCACCGACCGAGGTGCTCGCTATGTCGCGCTGGCGACGCGGCGAGCAGCGAGCTTCTATGAAACTCTCGGCTATGAGCTCAGTGCGGACTACTACCGCCGCACGTTCGATGACGACGACTGCTGATACTGCGGTGACCGCGCACTTGTGGCGTGTCAGGCTCCGAGCATGCCGAGGCAGATTCCAGGCCCCGCTCGAGCCGCCGTTGACTCGTGGCTGCGACATCATGATGAACACGCGCCCGGACTCATCGAGGGCCTCTACCTCGTCGGATCGATTGCGCTCGGAAACTGGCGACCTGACAGCGACGTCGATTTCGTGGCGGTGTCCTCTTCACCCGCCACCGGTGGCACCGTCGACGCTGTCCGTACAGCCCACGAGGCTGCGAAGACCGAGACCGCTGGAACCGACATCGACGGGTCGTATGTCACCTGGGATGACCTCCGGACAGCCCCTCGGCCGGTCACGCGGCCGTGGACGCTGCACGGCGAGTTCCACCACGACGACGGCTGCTTCGAGATCAACCCGGTCATCTGGCTCACGCTCGCCCGATACGGGGTCGCGGTGCGAGGCCCCGAGCCGGACGAGATCGACATCGCAGTCGATGACGACCATGTTCGACAGTTCATCGCCGACAACACGAACGCGTACTGGCGCACCGTCGGCCCCTCGATCCGTCGGGCCCTCGAGGATCCAGACCGCACCGAGTTCGATCCAGCCTTGACGTCGTGGTGCGTGCTCGGCGTGGCCCGCATGCTGTACACCGCCCGGACCGCTGACGTCACTTCCAAGAGTGGCGCCGGCCACTGGATCACCACGGAAGTGCCTCAGCATCGAGATCTTGTCGAACACGCGCTCGCTGTTCGCGAACGCGCTGACTCACCCCCAGACGGACGCGACATCGCACAATCGACGGCCGACTATCTCGACGAGATCTGCGACGAAGTCGAGCGAGCGACGCGCTAGACGCCCCGAACTCGATCGAACGGCAGCGCCTGTCGGCCGGTTGGCCGGTCGATGGGTGACTTCTACCGAGTTTCTTTCATCAGGCCCAACGGCGGGGGGCAAGAGTAGGTGTGGTGGTGGTTGAGCCGGACGATTCGGGTCGTGGCGGGGACGCACGTCGCCAGGTCGGCGCGTGGTTCGATGCGCATGTCGACACGATCCACCGCTACATCGCCCGTCGCGCGGGTGACGATGTCGCGTTGGATGTGACGGCGGAGACGTTCCGGGTCGCGTTGGAACAGTTCGATCGTTTCGACCGCAGCCTTGGCGATGAACGGGCTTGGTTGTACGGGATTGCGACGAACCTGCTGCGCCGTCACTGGCGCGACGAGCAGCGCCTCACCCGAACCCACCGACGGCTGGGTGAGGCGACACGAGTTCCCGGCGACCCCCTCGTCGCGGTCGACGAGCGCATTGATGCCGAACGCGATGCCGAGCGGATCCTCGACGCGATCGATCGGTTGGATCCCGACGACCGCGAATTGCTCGTCCTGGTCGCGTGGGAGCACCTATCGAGCGCCGAGATCTCCGCAGCGCTCGACGTCCCGGCCAGCACCATCCGCGCTCGCGTCCGCCGTATTCGTTTACGACTCCGATCTGACCAGGGAGCGTCGACATGACCGACCTCGAGACCTTCGAATCGTTGTGCCCCGACGTAGCGCCGTTGTCGCCACGCGACCGTGCGGTGATGCGCCGCGAGTTGTTCGGGAACGAGTCACACGCCGGGCCGTCGCCTGTCGCATCAGCGGATGCTTCGCTCGAGCTGCGGGGCGATCCCACGCACCGGTTGCGCACGGAGCCTCCGCGCCGGGCACGAGGCCGGACGTGGTTGAATGCCGCAGCGGCCGCCTTGCTGGTGCTCGGCGTTGCCGCGGTGTGGGCGACGGCCAGCAACCGTGACGCAGGCGACCCGGCACCGGCACAGGAACCGCCAGCCACCAGAGGAACCGATCCCGACGCTTCCCAACCGTCGATCGACTCCGCTGGTCCTGCTGTTCCGGTTGCGCAAGCGGGCGAACGGGCACTAGTGCTCGACCCGATCCCCGACGGCTGGTCGCTCACCCATCTCAGCACCAGGCGCGGCATCACCGGGTCGTCGATGTCGACTCAGGTCTTTGCGACCGCCTCGCTGCTACCCGAAACGGCGCCGGCGTTTGTCGTCGATGTGATCGATGTCGACGCGGGACGGCCCGACATTCCCGCCGGAGCGGAGCCGGTCACCGTGCAGGGCGTTCCCGGCTCCCTCTACGAGGATTCGCCTGGGCTTGTTGTGTCGTATGAGAGCAGCGGAACATGGGTCACGATCACCGGCCACCAGGTCGACCGCGACGCCCTGCTGATGGCCGCCGAATACACCCGCCTCGAGGGCACCGACGCCGTGATCGACCCGGCCGGGCTGCCCGCCGGCGTCGCCAAGCGGGCGACCGGCGGACGGATCGAAGCCTGGTTCATCAACGACGCCGCAACAGTGGAAGCAGGACCAGAGATGCGTTGGGAGTCCGATACCGGTGAGTCGATGTGGCTGCTCAGCATGCCCGGCACCGCCCAGGGCGCCGCGCTCGGGCGCATCGGAGCGGCCTCGGTCAGCGACGTCGACGTCAACGGCAACCCTGGCTTTATCACGACCATCGCGGACGATGATCAGTATCGGTCCCTGACGTGGACCGCCGACGGTGACGTCCACCTCCTCGGCAGCCGAGGACTCGACCACGACCGGCTCCTCGAGTACGCCTCGGCCATGCGGACGCCAACCGACACAGAGTGGGACGCGGCGGTCGCAGCCGCAACCCCAACGATGGCGACGTTGCCCGACGACGGTGGCCTACCCGAGCCCGGCAGCGTCGTGCCCTACCGCGTCACCGTGTTCCCGATGATCGACGAGACGCTCGTGCCGGACGAGGGCCGCGGCGCCACCTACGCCTTCGCTACGTACGGCCTGGCAGGCATCGAAATCGACGGCAGCCACTGGATCGGTACGGTCGGCCCGGCCGACTGGGACGTTCCAAGCGACCTCGTCAACGTGGCGGTGGCCAACGATGGCCTCCTCGAACCGACACTCGGCGAACCCGTCAGGGACCCGGACATCGTCGAGAGTCGTGGCGAGTCGTCCATCGAGCTGCGGAGCACCGTCGATGGGATCGTCGTTCGGGTGATCGGCGCCGACACCGATGTGCTGTACGAGGTGATCGAAGCGATTCGGCCGATCATCGTCGACGGTCGACTCGACGGCTACGTCGCCGAAGAGTTGCCTCCCGGTCTCACCGACCTCACCGGTCCCATCGGCACCGGCTGGCCGGCGGGCGCCATCCCGATCGTCAACGTCCATAACGCCCTCACGATGCAGGTCCGACCGGCCGCCGCCATCACGGCGATCGAAGCAGGCGCCCACACCGAGCGCGTCGACATCGCCGGGCGACCCGGCTACCTGTACACCTCACCGGACTCGCCGTACCAGATGCTGAACATCGAGATCGACGAACACACCACCCTGACACTCAACTCGGGCGACCTCAGCCGCGACCAGCTCCTCAACATCGCTGCCCAGGTCGAGCTCGTCGACCAATCCACCTGGAACGCCACCTACAACCCTCTGCCCGCTGTGATCCCCACCATCGTGGACTACACGACCAGCACGACGCCCAACGACTGACGCGCAACGACCCGTACCGGGTAACGGCCTGGTGTCCCGATCGTGGCGAACTGCCGGACCGGGAATGGCCGCGTTGGCCGGCCCGGTAGTACCGCGCTAGCGATGTCGAGGTGGTGTACGAGTGAGCGCATGCGCATCGGTGCAGATGCGAATGGCGATTTCGTCTGCGGGTGAGGTGGTGCAGATCTGCACGTAGAGGCCGTCGATCCCGATGTGGCCGGCCCACAGGTTGGTCACGCCGACGAGCCGGCGCCCTGCACACCGGTAGGCGTCCTCGCCGACGGTCACGAGCCGCTCGTCGGGGTCGAGCACGGGTGGGTCATCGGGTGCGTCGCCACCACTTTCGGCGCGGTGACGCATCTCCAGTTGGATGGTCGAGACCTGGCGAAGGACGTCGTCGTCGAGTCCTGGGGCATCTGCCCACGTCTCGACGTGGGTGATGTGATCGTCAACGAGCCCGCGGATGCTGATGTGGACGCTGTGGCTGTCGTATCCGCCGGTCCACCTGTACTGGTCGGTGTCAGGTTCGTAGAGATCGAACGTTGCGCGTTCGGCGGCTTCGTGCCAACTGGTGTTGAACCGATCGGCATCCACCCCGGCAAGACTGTCACGCCGTCCCGTTGCTGCTGTGCCATCGAGATCCAGAACGTCACTGCTTCCCCGACGCTTGGGACCTCCCTGGCGGGCGCGGTGAACCCCTCCGGCAGAACCCAGCCGCGCCATGGAACCCGCGCTGATACCGCTCGCGCAGACCGAGCGCGCGGTGCCGAGTTCTGAGTGGGGCGACGATCGAGTTCAGATGAGCGACGTCCGTGAGCCGGGCTGTTGGTCTGCAGGTGTCGATGGACGACGGCTTCATTCGTGGTTGATCACGTCGACGAGTTCGATCAGGTTCCTGATTCGATGTTGTGCTTGGGAGAAGTCGCTGCCTTGGGTGAAATCGTTGTGAACGATGGCGCAGTCGATCCCGGCGGCGACGGCGGAGCTCAGCCCTCTGGCGGAGTCCTCAACGACGAGCGCCTGGGCTTTGGGCGCCTGGTAGCGATCCAACGCAGTGAGGTACGGCTCGGGATGTGGCTTGGCGTGCTGGTAGTCCTCACGCACGAGGACGAAGTCCATGAACTGGGTGATGCTGCGTCCGGCATGAATGATCTCGAAGTCGGCGCGTTTGGCCGTCGTCACGATGGCCATGTGCGCGCGTGTGGAGAGTTCCTCGAGCGCATCGAGTACGCCCGGGATCTCAATGGGTTCTGTAACGAGGTACTCGCGGTACCACTGATCGCGTAGTGCTCTCAGCTGATCGATTGTCGACGCAGAAACGCCAGCCGTCTTGGCGCGTGCCCAGGTTCCGTTGCCGGCGTTCATGTCGTGCAGGTACTCGGCTTTTGGCAGGTCGAGGCCGATGGTTGCCAGGGCGCGTTGGCCGGCCCGGTAGTACCAATGCTCGGTGTCAACGAGGACCCCGTCGTGATCGAACAGCAGGTATCTCTTCAACGCAATCGTTGACAAGGTACGCACATCGGGGACGGTACGCGGTCGCCGGTAGAGACTGGGATTCGGCCCTCGAGTGGGATCCACGGAGTCGCGGCCACGCGTCGAAGAGAAATCGCTGGTCGACTGGAATTCGTCTTGTGCGAGGGTGCCAACCAATGGGGATCGAGATTCGCAGAGCGATCGAGCGCGACGCTGTGGGAGTTGCTGCGCTGAACAGCGCCCGATCATCCGTTAGTTCACCAGGCTGCAACGGTCGAGCTCGATCAACTCGTCGTCACCGCTGAGCATCGCCGCACAGGAGTCGGGACATCGCTCTGTCTGGCGGTGCTCGACTGGGCCCGACAGCAACGCGTCGACCGCGTCGAGCTCAGCACATGGCACTTCAACAATGCTGCCTACACACTGTTCGAACGACCCGGGTTCGCACCGACCCAACGACGAATGTCGCTGGCAGTTGTCGATGAGTAGCCGGCAGCCTTCCGGTCGGCACGTTGCTGGCCGACAACTAACGTCGCAATGGTGCCCGTGAGGTTGCCGATCCCGTCGGATCCAGACCCGCGCAAGGTGCTCGACCGACAGGTCGCAGTCATGTCCGAGCTGGCCGAGGAGGTACTCGACGGCGTCACCCTCGAAGAGTGCCTGTGGCGTTCAAGCGACCGCAGCTGGACCGTGCACGAACGAGATGACGGTTGGTTTGGCGAGCTCGACGAAGAGCCGCCAGACCTGCCCACGCCATCGCTGGGCTGGACGATGTGGCATCCGATCTGGTGGTTGTCGGTCCTGCTCGCCCATGCCAACGAAAGCGAGGCGCCTGCCGCAGACACGGTGAAGTGGCCGGGCCCCTCAGAGTCGTTGCCGTTGATCCGAAGTCACTGGTCGCAGTGGACAACCTTCGTCGATGGCCTCGACGACGAACAACTGTCGTCCGGAACGCTGACACGTTTCCCATACGACGACGACCGTCCATTCGTCTACATCATCGGGTGGGCATCGATGGAGCTCACCAAGAACCTGTCTGAGATGTGTGTCATTCGACGACTGGTACACGAACTCCGCCCCACCTAGGCCTGCGACCTCCCACCCAGGGCGGTCGAAACCGATCACGGTCGTCGCCAATGGGGCCGGCCGGCTCGGTGACGGTCAGCTGGGGAGGCTGTCGGCTGTGTCGTGGATGGCGCGCGAGGCGAGTTGGAGTGCTGTGACGGCGGCGCGCTGCGCTGAGCGGTCGAGGTCGCGGAGTCGATGTTCGACGGCTTGCCCGCATGGGCGGTAGACACGGGCGAAGGCTTGATAGGTGGCGGGTGTGAGTGCGACTTCGCTGCGGCGGCGGTCGCTTGGGTCGGGTTGTCGCTCGACGTAGCCGGCCGTTTCAAGTCGATCGACGAGTGTCGTCACGGTGCCCGAAGTGAGCCCGAGGCGCGCTGCGAGGTCGCCGTGGCTGAGGGGTCCGTGTTCGAGTGCGTTGAGGGCGTGGAGGTCGGAGCGGTTGATGTCGAGGGCTCGGCTGGCAGCGCGTTCGAAGGCGTCCATGGCGGCGCCGAGTGCTCGAATCTCGACGAAAAGGTCGCTGGCGTTGCTTTCCATCCCCACTCCCGTTTATCTTGATGTTCGAATCATTTGATGTCCAAAGCATATCCGATGTGTAGGGAGAGGTTGGCAGAACGATGATGAAGTGGACCGAAACGATCGAGATCGATGCCCCGGCGGAGCGGGTGTTCGAGGCGCAACTCAATCAGCAGCACGTGATGGGCTGGTCGGCGTGGCCTGAGGCGACCGGCTTCGTGTGCGGCGTGGAGGGCGACGGCCGGTCTGCAGGTTCGGAGATCGTGTTCCGGAACAACAAGGGTGTCGTGCAGGGCCGGCAGCGCATCGTCGACGTCGACGGGTTGCGGGTGACGAACCGGTTGGAGAACAAGGGCCCGCTCGGCACGACCATCACACCTCGGGTCGACTTCGTGGCCACGCCGCTCGGCGACGATCGGACGATGGCAGCGCTCGACTTCGAGGCCGAGGTGCCGTTGCCGTTCGGGCTGCGGCACCTGGTGCAGGCGGTGATGTCGCGCTGGGCGCGCAAGCTGCACGTGAAGGACCTCGAGCAACTCAAGACCTACGTCGAGTCCGGCCGCGTCGACGCGCCAGGCGTCTGATGGCAGCCAAGACCGTCCCGGCGATCGAGGTTCGAGGCGCTCGGCAAAACAACCTGCGCGGCGTCGATGTAGATGTCCCGAAGCACAAGTTGGTGGTGTTCACGGGTGTGTCGGGGTCGGGGAAGTCGTCACTGGTGTTCGACACGGTTGCGGCGGAGTCGCAGCGGTTGATCAACGAGACCTACAACGCGTTCTTGCAGTCGTTGATGCCAGCCCTCCCACGCCCCGACGTCGATTCACTGTCGAACCTGTCGGCCGCGATCGTGGTCGACCAGGAACCGATGGCCGCCAACCTGCGCTCCACGGTCGGCACCGCAACCGACACGTGGACGATGCTGCGCATCTTGTTCGCCCGCATCGGCCAGCCAGCCGTGGCCGGGCCGAGTGAGTTGTCGTTCAACGATCCCGCCGGCATGTGCCCCACCTGTGAGGGCGTCGGTCGGGTGTCGACGATCGACCTCGACCATGTGCTGGATCAGAGCTTGTCGTTGAACGACGGGGCGTTGGTGTTCCCGAACTTCGCAGTCGACTCGCTGTTCTGGAAGGTGTACGCCGGGTCCGGGTTCTTCGATAACGACAAGCCGCTCTCGAAATGGTCGAAGATCGACCTCGAGCAGCTGTTGCGCGGTGAGGGCCCGAAGGTGAAGACGGGCAGCTACAACCTGGCCTACGAAGGCGTGCTGGACAAGATCCAGCGCCTCTATCTGGACAAGGACATCGAATCCCTCAAACCGCATGTGCGCCGTGCCGTCGAGGCCGCTGCGACGTTCGGCGTGTGTCCCGACTGTCACGGGTCGCGCCTCGGCCCGGCCGGGCGGGCGTGCGCGATCGACGGCACCACGATCGCTGAGTGCGCCACGATGCAGATCGACCAGCTCGCCGGGTGGGTCGCGTCGCTCGATCTCCCAGAGGTCGCGCCACTGGTCAGGCCGTTGTCGTCAATGTTGAACAACCTGGTCGAGATCGGCCTCGGCTATCTCAGCCTCGATCGCCAAGCCGGGACGCTGTCGGGCGGCGAGGCGCAACGAGTGAAGATGGTCCGCCATCTCGACTCGGCCTTGGTCGACCTCACGTATGTGTTCGACGAACCCACCACCGGCCTCCACGCCCATGACACGGCGCGGATGATCGGGCTGCTCGAGCGGCTCCGCGACAAGGGCAACACCGTCCTCGTCGTCGAGCACGACCCCGACGTGATCGCAGCCGCCGATCACGTGATCGACCTCGGCCCTGGCTCCGGCACCACAGGTGGCGAGGTGTGCTTCGAGGGCACCGTCGCCCGCCTGAAGAAGTCGAAGACACCGACCGGTCGTCACCTCGATGAGCGTCAGCGGATCAAGTCCAACCCCCGCCCCTCCACCGGGACGATTGCGATCGAGCACGTGACGGCGAACAACTTCGACGACGTGTCGGTCACCATCCCCCTCGGTGTGCTCGTCGCGGTCACCGGTGTGGCCGGATCCGGCAAGAGCACCCTCATCGACGCACTCCCGGCACGCGACGACGTCGTGTTCGTCGATCAGTCACCGATCAAGGGATCCCAGCGCTCCACACCGGCCACCTACACCGGGGTGTTCGACGACATCCGCGCCCTGTTCGCAAAGGCCAACGACGTCAAGCCGGGCATGTTCAGCTTCAACTCCGACGGCGCGTGCGCGATCTGCAACGGACTGGGGGTCGTCTACACCGACCTCGCCCACCTCGGCTCCATCGCATCGCGGTGCGACACCTGCAACGGCCGCCGGTACGACGACGACGTGCTCGAACTCACCTTCCACGACGCGACGATCGCCGACGTGCTGGAGATGTCCATCGTCGACGCCGCCGACTTCTTCCACGGCGAGGACAAGATCTGCCCGATGCTCAACTCCCTCGTCGACGTCGGCATCGGATACGTCGCACTCGGCCAAGCCCTCTCCACCCTCTCGGGCGGAGAGCGGCAACGCTTACGGTTGGCGATCGAACTCGCCGGCGACGCCGACATCTACGTCCTCGACGAACCCACCAGCGGCCTTCACCTCGCCGACACCGCACACCTCATCGGACTGCTCGATCGCATCGTCGACGACGGCGCCAGCGTGATCGTCGTCGAACACGACCTCGACGTGATCGCCCGCGCCGACCACATCATCGACCTCGGACCCGGCGCCGGACACGACGGCGGAACCGTCGTCTACCAAGGCCCGCCCGTCGACATCGCCACCGCAACCCACTCCCTCACCGGCCACCACCTCCTCGCCGCACAAGGGTCGCCATCGACCAACAAGATCGACACTCGTGGCTGACATCGAGCGAGACGAACACGCCGGACCCGTCCCCGACAACGTCTGACCCCCCTCGGCCACCGGACCCAGATCGAGATCAGCGAGCATCATGCGGGTGTAAGGGACGGTGGCGTGCGACGTCAGGAATGGTGACGGGATGCGGGGGCATCCCGAGATACGGAGCCGTTCTCATGTCCACACACCGCACTCGCAACACGGTCACCCGCTCGGCACTCACCGCCGCAGTTGCCGGCATCGCGATCTTCGGCACACTCGACACCGCTGAGGCGGCAAGCCCCAGCACCGCCGAGCCCGAACCGGTGCTCACCGAGTCGACCACAACCCCACCCTTGGATGTCGCAGATATTGAGTACGAATACGTATGCAACGGGTGCTCGATTACCACGGCGTCGCAACCGGCCTCCGAACAGCCTGCTCACTCACCACGCAGGGTCGGCTCGGTCGCAACGTGGTCACAGCGAGTCGAAACGATGCGGTGAAAGCATCCCGGCTGAGCTTGGAGCCGGGCCGGGCCACCGAATGTCCGGCGTCGATCTGTTGCTCAGGTGCGGCCGTCGAGGAGTTCCACGACTGCAGCGAAGGTGGCGTCGTCGGGGGGTGGCGCCAGCTCCCCCGTGCGGGGAACGTGCTCGCCGCCCGTCCAGTACGCGGCCATCACTTCGGCGAAGTCCTCGCTCGGTTGCAGACCCCAGGTATCGATGTCGTGGGCACCGGGCAACCGCCATTCGGTGTCGGGGTCGATGCCGCGCAGCGCTCGATACGTCGCGCGGTCGTCGTCGCTCATCCACTCGGCGTCGACCGCATGGCCCCACTCGTGGAGCACGGTTACCACGTACTCCTCCAGCGACCGGTTGCGGTTGGAGTTGATCACGATGGTCTTGCTGTCGATGTCGGTCGAGCCGCCGGTTCCGGACATCGGTCCCGCCACCTCGATGCGCCACTCGGGCAGCGCCGTCTCGAAGTCGAAGCGCTCCCGGGCCAATCCGATCGCCTCGTCGATCTTGGCCTCGACCTCCTCGATCGACTCGGCGTCGATCGCCCGGGTGTAGACACGTCCGCAGGCGTCGTCGACACACACTGTGTGGGCACCTTCGTCGAGAATCTCGACGCGCATGGTGAACTCGCCGTCCGGCCCGAAGTCGAAGGTGGCGTCGGCCTGGGTGTCGTCGTCGACCGTCACGACCGCGTTGGGCGATGCGCCCGAGCCGTTCATCTCCGCGACCGCGTTCTCAGGACTCCACAGGCGCTCGATCACGATCGCCGACGGCGCCACAGTGGTCGGGGCGGAGGAGTTCGGCGGGGGCAGCGTCGACGACGCCGCGGTCGGCGGCGGTGTCCCGGCGCCCGCCACGTCGGGCTCGCTCGAGGTCGTGCTGCACGCGGCGAGCACGAGGGCGGCGGCGATCACGCCGCCCGCCAGGTCAGTCGCTGGCCGTCGGTGCCGGTTGATCATTGTCGGCAACGGTGGTCGGCTCGTCCGCTGGCGGTTCGGGCAGCGTGAGCGCGTCGGCGTCGACGAACACGTACTGCCGATAGAACTCGAGCTCGGCGACCGAGGCACGAATGTCGTCGAGGGCGCGATGCGCACCCTTGCCCTGCGGGCGCCGGCCGTCGAGGTCGGGGTACCAGCGCTTCACCAGCTCTTTGATGCTCGACACGTCGATCGAGCGGTAGTGCAGGTGGTTCTCGATGTCGGGGAGATACGCCGCCAGGAACCGGCGGTCGGTGCCGATCGAGTTGCCACACAGCGGCACCGTCATCGGCTCGGGCACGTGACGTTGGATGAACTCGAGCGTCGCTTGGCCAGCTTCGTCGAGGCTGATCGTCGACGCCTTGATCTGGTCGAGCAGACCCGAGCGGGTGTGCATGTCGACCACGAACGGGTCCATGGCGTCGAGCACCTCGTCGGGCTGGTGGATCACCAGATCGGGGCCTTCCTCGATGATCGCCAGGTCGTCGTCGGTGATCAAGGTGGCGATTTCGACGATGACGTCGCTGGTGTGATCGAGCCCGGTCATCTCTAAGTCCATCCACACCAGCACGGGCGACATCGTAGAGCCAGGTCGCCGATCGCGAGGGGTCGTCACCGGCAGACTCGGTGTTGGACGACGTGGTCACAGTGAGGGCGCCCCCCGCCACAGGTGCGATCATCGAGCCTCGTGAGGTCGTGGCTCGGAGGAGATGGTCGGTGAGTCCGCCCGACGGTCTCGAGCGAGCCTCGACGCTGACCGAGCTGCTGGCACTGGATGGCGTAGAGGAGCGGTGCGAGATCCGTGCTCAGGCAGGTGTGCGCGTCGGCGTGATGGCCTACCACGGCGGTTCGCTCGAAGAGATGACCGACGTGATCGCCGAGCGAGTCGCCGCGCAAGCCGACGTGTCGTACTACGGGATCATCCAGCCGCCGGGCACGCGCCGGCATCTGGCGTCGACCAAGGTGCGCCCGGCGGAGTCGCCCGCCCTCGCCGGGTTTCTCGACGACGTCGACATCGTCGCGACCATTCATGGGTTCGGCCGGCGGGGCATGTTCTCGTCGTTGTTGCTCGGCGGCGGGAACCGCGACTTCGCCGAGCACGTCGGAGGGGCACTGCGACGCACGCTGCCGGCCTACGACGTGGTCACCGACCTCGAGCGCATTCCGTCCACGCTGCGCGGGGTGCATCCGAACAATCCGGTGAACCTGCCACGCGACGGCGGCGTGCAGGTCGAGCTGCCGCCCCGAGTGCGCGGGTCGAGTCCGCTGTGGTGGGACTGGGAGGGTCCGGGGCTAACGCCCCACACCGAACGACTCATCGACGGACTCGTCGACGCGTTGGCGAGCTGGTCGTAGCGCCGACGACGCGGCAACCGGCAACTGGACTTCGACGACACCGCCGGGCCCCGGGCCGATGGCGATCCGTCCGTCGTGAGCGGCGACGATGCCGCGAGCGATCGACAATCCGAGCCCGGCCGTGCCGGTGCGCGTGTCGCGCGCCGGGTCGGCGCGAGTGAACGGCTCGAAGGCCCGCTCGCGGAAGCCCGGCGGGAAGCCGGGGCCTTCGTCGGCCACCCGCAGCCGGGCGTCGCTGCCCATCTGTTCGAGGGTGACGGTGACCACCGAGTCGTTGGGCGAATAACGGATGGCGTTGTCGAGCAGGTTGCGCACCACACGGCCGATCTGCGGGCCGTCGGCTTCGACCACCACGCGCCGCTCGGCGTCGAGCAGCAGCTTGATGCTGCGACTCTCGGCCAACGGGCGAACCGTTTCCATCGCTTCGTCGGCCAGTTCGGTGAGGTCGAGACGCGTGCGGTGAAGGTCGAGCGTGCCGCTGACCAAGCGGGTGTGCAACTGCAGGTCGTCGACCAATGCCGACAGCGCACGCACCTGTCGTTCCATGCCCTTCAAGTACTGATCGGGGTCGTCGGCCACGCCGTCACGGATCGCCTCGACCGAGGCGCGCAACGCAGCGAGCGGCGTGCGCAGATCGTGGCTGATCGACGACAACATCAGCGACCGCTCGTTCTCGATCGCATCGAGGCGGTCGACCATGCGGTCGAACATCTCGGCGGCCTCGCCGAGTTCGTCGTTGCGGATCACGCCCGTGCGTGCGCTCAGGTCGCCGTCGGCCACACGCATCGCGGCATCGCAGATGCGCTTGGCATCGCGGGCCACCGGGCGAGCGAGCAGCATGGCGGCCAGCGCGGCAGCCATCACGGCGGGAATCAGCGCCCACATCAGCATGGTGACGTCGTGGTCGGAGATGAACATCGTCTGCGCGGCGACGGCGATCATCAACAGCGCCACGCCGAGCACCGCGAGCTGCGCGGCGAGGAAGCGGCGGCCGAGCCGGTTCATTGCGTGAGCCTTTTGCACCGGCAGCTCGTCCCACGGGCTGGGGGCCGTGTCGTCGGTGGACGTGATCGTGGTGTTGCTCATGGCTCGAACCGGTAGCCGACGCCCCACACGGTGGTGATCCACCGCGGGTGCTCGGGGTCGTTCTCGATCTTGTTGCGGATGCGCCGCACGTGCACGGTGACGGTGGCCGGGTCTTGCCATTCGGGCGACGACTGCCACACCGACTCGAGCAGCTCGGCACGGGAAAACACCTGGCGAGGTGACGCGGCGAGGAACGCCAGCACGTCGAATTCCTTGGGTGTCAGCTCGACGTTCTCGCCGTTGAGGGTGACCTCGCGACTGAGCGGTTCGATGCGCAGCTCGCCGAAGTCGAGCGGTTGAGGTGACGACACATTGCGGCCGCTGGTGCGCCGCAGCACGCCGTTGACGCGCGCCGCGAGCTCACGCGGCGAGAACGGTTTGACCACGTAATCGTCGGCGCCGAGTTCGAGGCCGGAGACGCGGTCGGTCTCTTCGGCGCGGGCGGTGAGCATGATCACCGGGATCTGGCTCGACGAGCGCACGCGGCGCAGGATGTCGAGACCGTTCACGCCCGGCAGCATCATGTCGAGCACGACCAGATCGGGCGGGTCGGCGTCGAGCAGTTCGAGCGCGGTGTTGCCGTCGGCGGCTTCGGCCACGTCGTGTCCGTCGCGCCGGAGATATCCGACGACCACCTCGCGTACCGTCGGCTCGTCGTCGACAACGAGGACCTTCGTGGACGTCATCACACCAGCCTCGCCCCGATCGGCCGATGCTTCAACCCCGATCTCGTTCCGTTTTCGGTTCGTTGTGTTCCACGCAGCATCCGTTCTGTAACGGTGGTGTCTGACTGTGAGTGTGGGGGTGGCGCGCTGCTGCGGTTGGTGGTGGTGTGTTGTGGTTGATGACTTGGTGCGTGACTCTGTGTCTGACTGACCGTGGTGTCTTGTTGGTGACTTGTCCGTATTGGGTTGTTGGCCCCGGCCCTGGCCGGAGTGACTGGCCTGATTAGGAGCTTGACCGCCAGTTGAGCCTGGCGTGTCCCATCACAGTCCTGCCGATCTCCGTCCTGGACCGGAACCTCACGTTCCACGTTCAAAGGAGAAACGCAGTGTCCATGCTGGCAGAAACTGTCGATGTCGTCATTGGTGTCGATACGCATAAACACACCCACACCGCGGCGATCGTGACCGCAGCAACCGCGGCAACGGTCGAGACGACGACTGCTGATACCACCCCGGAGGGGTACCGGTGTCTTGTCGAGCGTGCTGAGCGTTGCGGCGGGTTACGGGCGTGGGCCATCGAAGGCGCCAACGGGTATGGCGCTGGATTGGCCCGCTTCCTTGTCGAGCGCGGCGAGGTGGTGATCGAACTGGACCGGCCCCAGCGAACCAAGCGTCGCCATGGCGCCAAGTCCGATCCGATCGACGCAGTACGCGCAGCCCGCGAGGCACTGAGCCGTGAGCATCTCAGCGAACCACGAGCCAGCGGCGCACGCCAGGCCCTCTCGGTGCGGCTCGCGGCTCGCCGTCTGGCAGTCGATTCGGGCACCGACACTCAACGTCAGCTCCACGCTCTCGTTGTCGCCGCGCCCGAACAACTCCGCTCGAAACTCCGCAACATGACGACTGCTGAGATGCTCACGACCTGCAGTCGGCTACGCGTCGATCCTCGCTGGGACCTCACCACACGAGAAACCGCGCACGTGCTGCGCTGCCTCGCCCGCCGAGCAACTGCCCTCGCTCACGAAGCCAAACAACACGAAACAGCAATCCGCAACATCGTCGGTTCCTGGCGCCCCGACATCATGAACAACTGCGGGGTCGGACCAATCGTCGCGGCCACCGTGTTATGCGCCTGGTCACACCCCGGACGGATCCGATCCGATGCCGCCTTCGCCATGCTCGCCGGGACCGCCCCCATCCCCGCATCATCAGGCATCACCAACCGACACCGACTCAACCGATCCGGCGACCGACGCCTCAACCAAGCAATCCACACCATCGTGCTCACCCGCATGCGCCTCGACCCCACCACCAAGACCTACGTCGAACGCCGCCGCGCCGACGGCAAATCAACCCGCGACATCCAACGCTGCCTCAAGCGCTACATCACCCGCCAACTCTTCCGACAACTCGAACACCACACCACTTGACACCACATAGGAGCGTCACCACCGTTACAGCGTCAGGGCGCGAGGCGTTCGATGGTCCAACCGTCGGCGTCGGTACGGCGGTAACGCAGTCGATCGTGAAGTCGGCTCGGGCGACCTTGCCAGAACTCCCACTCGGTGGGGACGATCCGCCATCCGCCCCAGTGCGGTGGCCTGGGCACCGGCTCGTCGGCGAATTGCTCGTCGTAGCCGGCGACTCGTTCTTCGAGCACCGAACGATCGGCGATCACTTCGCTCTGCGGCGATGCCCACGCGCCCACGCGACTGCCGCGCGGACGAGACGCGAAGTAGGCATCGCTCTGTTCTGCCGAAACTCGCTCGACGCGTCCGCGCACCCGTACCTGGCGGTGCAGATCGAGCCAGGCGAACGATGCGGCGGCGCCGGGTGCGTCGTCGAGCTGCCGGCTCTTCGCGCTGTGGTAGTTGGTGTAGAAGACGATGCCGTCGGCGTCGACCTCGCGGGCCAGCACGATGCGCGCGTCGGGGATCCCGTCGAGGCCAACGGTCGACACGGTCATGGCATGCGGTTCGGCGACCGCGGCGGCCGCAGCCTCGTCGTGCCACTGCCACCATTGGTCGACCGGGTCGGGGGCGAGGTCGCCGACGTCGAGCCCAGCGGTTTCGTATTGCTGCCGCCGAGCCCGGAGCCCGGCGGCCCGATCGGCGGCAGTGGAGTCGGCGGTGCTGAAGTCGGTCATTGCAACATCAGTGGGCGGCGCCGACATGTGCGACTCGCGGCTCGATGCGCATCATGCCGCGCATGTACGGGCGGAGCACCTCGGGGACCGTCACCGAGCCGTCGGTGTTGCGATAGTTCTCGATGATCGCCGCCCACACACGTGGCACGGCCAGCGCCGACCCGTTGAGCGTGTGCACGAGATCGGTGCCCTTGCGCGGGTTGCCCTCGTCGTCCACCCGGCGATATCGGATGTTGGCCCGACGGGCCTGGTAGTCGCTGAACCAGCTGATCGACGACACCTCGAGCCAGTCGTCCGCGCCGGGCGCATACACCTCCACGTCGAAGCTGCGGTGGTGGCTCTGACCCAAGTCGCCCGTGCAGATCTCGATCACCCGATACGGCAACTCGAGGCGGGCGATCACCCGCTCGGCGCGGTCGCGCATCTCGGTGAGCAGCTCGGGAGCCTGCTCCGGGGTCGCCAACGCGAGGATCTCGACCTTGTCGAATTCGTGGGCGCGCAACATCCCGCGGGTGTCGCGTCCCGCGGCGCCGGCCTCGCGGCGATAGGCGGGGCTGTAGGCCATGAAGCGCATCGGCAGTTCGGCGTGGTCGAGGATCTCGTCGCCGTAGATCGAGGTGAGCGGCACCTCGGCGGTGGGGATGCACCACAGGTCGTCGCGCTCGATGGCGTACGCGTCGTCGGCGAACTTGGGCAGCTGTCCGGTGGCGGTGAGCGTGGCCGTGCTGACGAGCGACGGCGGACGGATCTCTTCGAAGTCGTCGGCGTTGGCGTCGAGCCCGTACTGACACAGGGCGCGGGCCAGCGTGGCGCCAGCACCGCGCTGCATGGTGAACATCGCGCCCGACACCTTGACCGCCCGCTCGTTGTCGAGGATGCCGAGCGCTTCTGCGGTTTCCCAGTGCGGGACGCGCTGGTGATCGGGGTACGTGGCATGGGTGGCCACCGGTCCGACGATCACCGGGTTGTCGGCGTCGCTCGCCCCGTCGGGGGCGTCGGGGTGCGGCGTGTTGGGGATGCCCAACAACAGTTCGTGGAGGGCGGCGGCGACCTCGTCGTGCTCGGCGGCCAGGCCCTTCTCGCGCGAACCGAGGTCGCGGCTCTCGGCCTGGAGCTTCTCGGCGGCCTCGATGTCGCCGTCACGCCGGAGGGCGCCGACCTCTTTGGAGATCGAGTTCACCCGGGCGCGGCACTCGTCGCGTTCGACCGTGATGTCACGCAGGCGGGCGTCGAGCCGGGCGGCGTGCTCGAGTTCGTCGATGATCGCCGGGCGGGCCCGCCGCGCAAGGGCTGTGCGGAGGCCGTCGAGGTCGGTGCGCAGCAGTCGCTGGTCGATCACGTGGCGAGGTTACCGACGCGATCAGCGCGACACGGCGTCGTTTGACGCGTCGTCGGCAGGTGGATTCCCGCTCGGCGCCGACTGGGAGCGGGCGAATTCACGCTCGACATCTTCGGTGGTCATCGGGAACTCGTCGTGCCCGGTGATCTCGGCGGTGGGCATGGCGCCGCGCCGCTTGTAGTTGTGCTCGCTGCGGTATGTGCTGGCGAACCGCTTGAAGTAGATGAACACGATGAGCGTCCACAAGAAGATCGATCCGCCGAGCTTCATCACTGCGCCGGCGAGCTGTTGATCTTCGGTGATGCTCAGGCCGAGCAGTCGTGTCGGGATGTCGTAGGCCTCGTACACCGTGCCTTCGGCGAAGGTCAGCCAGGCCGCGGGCAGCGTCGGCACGATCGACTGCAGGAACAGGTAGATCGACTTGCCAATCGGGGTGAGGTGGTACTCGGGGAACGGTCCGCACACCGGCATCCACATCAAGAGCGACAGCATCACCACCACGAAGTGCAGCGAGTAGTGCAGCGGCCCGTTGGCCACCGACTCGTTCACGGCGATCGGAATGTGGGTGACGATGACCGCCACGTTGAACGCCACACCAGCGACCACGGGCCGACACATGAACGACAGCGCCGAATACAGCTTGCCGTTGCCGATCAGCACCCGCAGCAACCACTCCGGCGTGGCCAACAGGGCCAACGGCGGGAGGAAGTAGGTGAGCATCATGTGTTGGAACATGTGCGCCGAGTAGAGGTACTCCTCGCTGATGTCGTGCAGCGGCCAGTCGCTGGCCACCCACAGCATCACCATTGCGCCAACGAAGGCGTATTTGTTCTTGCGGCTGACGGGCGGGGTGCCTTCGGGCACGGCCCGCGGGCCGACCACCTTGACCATGTAGATGTACAACGCGGTCAATGAACCAACCAGGATCCACACCTCAGGGTGGAACTGGTAGCGCCACGGGTTGGTGTCGTTCGCAGCGCTGTCGATCGCTTGGGCCAGGAGCATGGGGGAGTCCTCCCCGGGCCACGCCGGGGGCTAGGGGGCGAAGAAGTGGAACGTAGTAAGAGCGGCGAGGTACACGCCGAGGGCCAGGAACACGCCGCTGTAGAACATCCACGTGAAGATCCGTGCGTCGCCACGCAGGTGCATGAAGAAGCTGGCCACGCAGACGAACTTGATCACCATCATGATCAGCAGCAGCGGCACCTTCCACGACCCGAGCGGGACGTAGCTGGCGGCGACTTCGAGTGCGGTGAGCACGAGCAGCATGAACGCGATGAACACGTAGTCGCGATCGCGCAGGTCCTTGTGTTCGTGAGGGATCGCCGATGGTTCGGTGGCGGTGATGTCCTCGCCGAAGTGGTGCTCGGTGTCGCCGGTCGTTGATGTGTCGGTGCTCATCGGTGCCGCTCCAGAATCAGGCCGGGATCAGGTAGACGAGGGTGAAGATGATGATCCACACGATGTCGACGAAGTGCCAGTACAGGCCGATCATCTCGACGGTTTCGGCCTTGTTGCCGTGCACTCGATTGCGCAGCAACATGCCGACGAGCGCCATCAGCATGATGATGCCGACCGAGACGTGAGCACCGTGGAAGCCGACGAGCGTGTAGAAGCTCGACGCGAACAGGTTGGTGGTGAACCCGAGACCCTCTCGGTAGAACACGGTGAACTCGTAGATCTGGCCGGCGAGGAACAGTCCGCCGAGCAGTGCAGTCACGGTGAGCCACAGCCGGGTGTTGCGGTCGTCTTCGCGTTTGGCCGCCTGCACGGCGAGCACCATCGTGAGCGACGACATCAGCAGGATGAAGCTGGTGGCCGAGGTGAACGGGATGTCCCACAACTGGTCGGGGCCGAGCGTGTCGGCACGCCGGTTGCGGTACAGCATGTAGGTGGAGATCAGTCCACCGAACAGCAGACACTCGCTGCCGAGGAACAGCCACATCGCCAGCTTGGTGTTCGACAGGCCGGTCGATGTGTGGTGCTCGAGGCCGATGTGATCTTGGCCGTCGTTGTAGCCGGCGGGAATCGCCTCGTGGGTGTCGGCGGTGTCGGTCGCCGAGTCGGGGGCTGGCGCGTCGGCAGGATCGATCGTGGTGTCAGCCACTGGCGACCAGCTCCTTGCTCGGTTGGCCGCCACCGTCGTCGGCGGGCGGATCGAACTCGGAATCGTCGGCGGTGGGCGGCTCGAGGGCCCAGCCGAACATCGCCACGGTGGCGATCGCCAAGCCGACGATGACCAGCAGCGTCGAGTAGATGATGCCGTAGGCGATCACCGGCAGCGAGAACGACAACACGATCGGCCAGTACGACGGCGACGGCAGGTGGATGTGGGGATCGCGGTTCTCCACCTCTTGGGCCTGGATCTCCTCGGCCGTGGCCACCTTGACGTACTCGTGCTCGTCGCCTTCGCCCACGTCTTCGTACTTGCGATGGAACATCTCGTCGAGGGCGTGCACGGTGGGCGTGCGCTCGAAGTTGTATTCCTTGGGCGGGCTCTCGGCAATCCACTCGAGGCTGCGCGCATCCCACGGGTCGGCGGGAGCCGGCGGGTTCTTGCGGCTGACCCACACGTTGATGAAGAACAGCAGCGCACCAACGGCGAGGATGAACGAGCCGATGGTGGACACGAGGTTCCAGAACCCGAGGTTGAAGAAGCCTTCACCGGCGCGGCTTTCGGTCCAGATGTACATGCGCCGCGGCTGACCCTGCAGACCGATGATGTGCATCGGACCGAAGGTGAGGTTCATGCCGATGATCATCGTCCAGAAGTTGGCCTTGCCCCACGACTCGTTGAGCATCTTGCCGAACACCTTCGGCCACCAGTAGTACATGCCGGCGAACAAGCCGAGCACCGCACCACCGAAGATCACATAGTGGAAGTGGGCGACGATGTAATAGGTGTCGGTCTGCTGCGTGTCGGACGGCGCCACCGAGTGCGTCACACCCGACAGACCACCGATCGTGAACATCACGATCAGGCCGGTGGCGAACAACATCGCAGTGGTGAACCGCAACTTGCCGCCCCACATGGTGAGCGTCCAGTTGATGATCTTCACGCCGGTGGGCACGGCGATGGCCATCGTGGCCACCGAGAACACCGCCACCGAGATCGGTCCCAAGCCCGAAGCGAACATGTGGTGGGCCCACACGCCCCAGCCGACGAAGCCGATCGCTGCGCCGGAGAACACCACGAACGGGTAGCCGAACAGCGGCTTCTTGGAGAACACCGGCAGCACTTCGGAGATGATGCCGAACGCCGGGAGCACGATGATGTACACCTCGGGGTGACCGAAGATCCAGAACAGGTGCTGCCACAGCAGTGGGTCGGCGCCTTCGGCAACTTCGAAGAACGTGGCGTCGTAGTTGCGCTGGAACAGCAGCAGCACGAGGGCCACGGTGATCACCGGCATGGCGAACAGCAGCAGGAACTGGGTGACCAGGGCCATCCAGGTGAAGATCGGAACCCGCATCATCGTCATGCCAGGCGCCCGCATGTTGAGCACGGTGACGATCAGGTTGACGGCACCGACCAGCGAGGCGATACCGGTGATCAGCAGGCCGAGCGTCCAGTAGTCGACGCCGTTGCTCGGCGAGAACGGCACGGCGCTGTTCGGGGCGTACATGAACCAGCCACCGTCGGCGGCGCCACCGAGGAACCAGGAGGTGTTGAGGAAGATGCCACCGAACACGAACGTCCACAAGCTCAACGCGTTGAGACGGGGGAACGCCACGTCGCGGGCGCCGATCTGCAGCGGGATCATGTAGTTGGCGAACGCTGCCGCCATCGGCATCACGAAGAGGAACACCATCGTGGTGGCGTGCATCGTGAACATCTGGTTGTAGGCGTCGGCCGACAACACGGTGCCTTCTGGCTGGGCGAGCTGGAGGCGGATGAACAGTGCTTCCACGCCGCCGACAACGAAGAACAGCATGGCGACGACGCCGTACATGATGCCGATCTTCTTGTGGTCGACGGTGAACGCCCACGAACGCCAGCCGGTGGTTTCCACCGGTCGACGGAAGTAGCCGTACGACCGCGTCGGCGTGACCGCGGGCGCGTCACCACCCGGCGCCAGCGCCGGTGTGTCGGTTGGGCGTTCGATGATGGCCATCGGTGCGTGCTCCGGTTACTTGCGTTCCAGCAGGTACGCGACGAGCTCGTCGATCTGGTCCTCGCTGAGGGCCAGGTATGGCATGCCACGGGGCAGGCCGTTGGTTTCGGCGAGCTGGGTCGGGTCGGTGTACATCGGCTTCACGGCGGGCGAGTCACGCAGCCAATCGCGTAGCTCCACCCGGTTGAGGCATTCGGGGGTGACGCCGGCGAGGTAGCGCTCGCCGAACTCTTCGGGTGGCGCCTCCCACACGTCGGCTCGACACTCGGGCGTGAGCAGGTCGAACATCGCGCCGGCGAAGGTGTTGCGGGTCATCAGGTACGACAGGTTGGGTGCGGCGCCCGAGAACACGTTGAGGTCGGGCCGTGACACGATCGGGTCGCCGTCGGAGTCTTCGAGGCCGTTCACCTGGTGACACCGAGAACACTGGGCGATGAACGTGGACTCGCCGGCGAGGGCCACCTCGTTGGTCGGCGACTCGTAGGCGCTGAGCTGGTTGGCCTTCCACGTCTCGAAGTCGTCGGCTTCGAGGGCCACCACTTCCATGCGCATGTTGGCGTGCGACAGGCCGCAGAACTCGGTGCACTGACCGGCGTAGATGCCGGGCTCGTCGGCCTGCATGCGGTTGGTTTGCACACGACCGGGGACCATGTCGCGCTTGCCGTTGAGACGGGGAATCCACCACGAGTGGATGACGTCACGCGAGGTGCCACGCACGAGCACCGGGGTGTCGACCGGCAGCACCATCTGCCCCGAGGTGACGATCGGTTCGGTGATGCCACCGCAGCCGTCCTGCACCGGGTAGTCGACTTCCCACCACCACTGCTGACCGGTGACGTTGATGATGCACTCGGTGTCGTCGTCTTCGGCGAGGGCGAACACGGTCGACACGGTGGGGATGGCGATACCGATGAGGATCAGCGCCGGAATGATCGTGAGGAAGATCTCGAGGGCCGGCTTGCCGTGGGTTTGTTCGGGGATCGCCTGGCCACGGTCGCGGTAGCGCCAGATCACGAAGGCGACGACCGACAGCACGACCACACCGACGATGCCGGCGATGATGAACACCGGCACCTGCAGGTTCTGGATCTTCTGCGCGTTGGGGCCGGCGGGATCGAACGTGTCTTGCGGAGCGTCTTGGGCGCATCCGGCGACGAGCGCGCCGAGGGCGACCACGGCGGCGATGCGGAGGCGACTCACTGAGCCGACGGTACTCGCGCCTGTTGGAGCCGACCTACTTGTTCGTTTGTTCATCGTTTGCGATCGAAACAGCTGTCCGCTCACGGAACGATCAACTCCAGGAACGCCGACTCCACGCCGGGCACGAAGAAGAAGTAGCCGCCTTCCACCGAGTTGCTCGGCGGGCCGATGGTGAGCGTGATGTTCTGCACCCCGCCCTCTTCGACGAGTGCGGTGCACTGCTGCACGCGCTCGACCTCGGACGTGGCTTCTGGCTCACCGGCGTCGGGGTCGACGGCGCCGAGGTCGACCGACAGACGACGCTTCTCCGACGACTCGTTGCGGAACACGATGTTGCTCGGGTTCGAACGGGGCAGGGTGAGTGCCGACGACTCGGCCGGGCCATTGAGCCGCTTGGTGAGCGTGCCGTCGTCGTTCAGTGTGATCTCGGCAGCGACGCTCGCCTGGGCGGCGACGGTTTGCGCCGCGTTCTTGTCGGCTTCGGTCTTCTCGGTGCTCTCGCAGAGCCCCTCTGCGGCTTCGCCCTGTGCCGTTTCGTGCTCGGGGATGTCGCGCTCGCCGTCCACGCCCGTGACCACACCACCGGCGACTAGCGCGACGCCGGCGACCGACATCGTGCCGACCATCACACTGCGCTTCACGTTGGGCCGGTAGGCGAAGAAGAAGGCCGCGGCGAGAATCAGCGCACCGAGCACCGAGAACACGATCACCACGTTGACCTTCGACAGGTACAGCATGATCCGGCTGAACGAGTAGGCGATCACGCCGATGATCGCTGCACCGCCGATGGGGTACTCGAGTGGGTTGGCGATGCGAGCGCGCACCTCACGGTTGTGGGCGGTGCTGCCCGAGGCCCGTTCGGCCCACGCCTGGGCGGTCCACTCGGCGCCGCCGGCGAGCATGGCGATGAGCCCGATGATGAACATCGCCTCGACCGTGACCAGGCCGATCACCATCACGAACGCACCGAGGGCGAACAACAGCGGCCAGGCGCTCGGACCGGGGGCGGGGTTGCCCGCAGGGCAGGTGGCCACAGCGGCGTCGTCGTCGATGAAGATGTTGGCGTCGCGGGTGAACAAGTTGACGCCGGTGACGAGCGCCAGGGCGACCGACGCCGAGATCAATCCGATCGTGCCCATCACGCCGTCTTGGGTGACCCCGTAGACGACGGTGACGATGATCGAAACGACGGTGGCGCCGACGAGGAACTTGGTACCGGTGGTGAACATTCAGCGGCTCACTTGGTGACGTAGACGAGGAACCAGATGCCGGCGAAACAGACGGCAACGGCGTACCAGTAGATGGCGTGGGCGGCGAGCAACTCCCGATCGTCTTCGCGCCCGCCGATGAAGCGGAACGCAGCGACGGTGGTGAATGCCACGCCGACGATCAGCAGCACCACGAACATGCCGGTGATCGCATAGAACATCGCTTGGTAGGTGCCGTCGGCGGCACCCATACCCATTTCGAACCAGATGAAGGCCTGGGCGTTAATGATCAAGATGCCGAACAGCCCGGTGAGCCCGAGGGCCAGCACCGTGTGCGCTCGGTCGCCGTGTTCTGCCGACCAGTGGGCCCATTGGACCATCACACCCACACCGACGAAGGCGACGAGCATCACGTTCGACGGCACTTCAGGGATGGTCACGCCGTCGGGCAGCCACACATCGAAGGTGTCGAGCGCGCGGGTGCGCTGCAGCGCCCAGATGGCGAGCATCGACCCGGTGAGCATGATCATCGACGCGGCGCCGAGGATCGACACCACGAGCATCTGGCGACGCGGCGCCGGTGCGGGCGCGGCCGGGAGGGCGAGGCTCATGATCCACCTCCATCGGCAGCAGCAGACGCTCGTCGCTGCTCGTCGAGGTCGTATGCCGGTTCAGCGGAGTGCACCATCGGCAGGTCGACGAAGTTCTCCGGCGGAGCGGGCGACGTGGTGGTCCACTCAACGGTCTGGGCGTTCCACGGGTCGGCGGCGTCGTTGCCGTCGGGATCGGCCTTCACGAGCAGCACCAACGCGGCGATGAAGATCAGCACCACGGCGAGCATCAGCCCGTGACCGACCAACACGAGGACGTTCCAGATCAGCAGGTCGTTGTCGCTGTAGAACAGGCCGCCTTCTTGGTCGAGCAGGCCGGCGATGTAGTGCGGGAACGAGGCGAGGATCGTGGCCAGCACGCCGAGCAGGGCGAGCGGTACGGCGATGCCGACGGGGAAGGTGCCGCCGCGCCACTTGGGCACCCAGTGGGCGATGCCGCCCATGATGCCGAGTACCCCGCCGTAGGCGACGTACACGATCACCGCTTCTTCGAACACGGTGCCTTGCACGCCGAGGTCGTCGAGGGCGTACATGATCCCGCCGATCATGCCGACCAGGATCATCCCGAAGCCGAAGAAGGCGAACAGGAACGAGCTGGTGAGGAAGAAGCCGAAGCCGCTGTCGTCTGGCTTGGCGAGGAACAGGCCCATCAAGAACACCAGCAGCAGGCCGGCGATGGGGATGGCGTTGAAGATCACATACGGCGCCAGGTCTTGGAACTTGTCGCCGAGGTTGTCGGTGTCGAACCCGCCGCCTTCCCAGGGGAGGTTCTGGATGTTCTGCTGGGTCACGGCCGACAGCGCGGCGACGCCGACCAGGCCGAGCCCGGCGATCATCACGCCGCGTGCGGGGGCGCGCTTGCCGAACACCACCGGCAGCAGTTCGGCGAACACGCCGATCGCCGGGATGGCAAACAGGTAGGTCGCCGGCTGGGTGAGGATCCATCCGGCCCACGTGTAGAAGCCGGCGTTCCCGCCGAAGCCTTCCCGCGGGTAGCGGTGGTCCATGAACAGGTAGGTCAGCGCACCGACCAGTACCGGCATCACGACGATGACGCCGAGCGAGAAGATCATCGCCGACCAGGTGAAGAACGGTGTGCGCCGCAGCGTCATGCCGGGGGCCCGCGTGGTGAGCACGCTGGTGACGATCGAGGCGGCGGTGGCGGTGAGGCCGACGGCCATCGTGCCGACGCCGAGGAAGAACAGCGACACCATGTCTTCGGAGCCGCCGAGCGAACCGCCGTTGTTGGCCAGCGCAATGGCGAAGGCAACGGCGCCGCCGAACCAGATCCAGAAGCCAACCGCAGCCATGCGCGGGAAGGCGAGCGAGCGGGCGCCGATCTGCAGCGGCACGACGATCACGCACAGCGCCATCGCCAGTGGCAGCAGGGTGCCGAACACCAACCCGACGCGTTGCGCGTCGAGGAGTTGGGCGAGCACGTTCTCGTCGAGCACGACGGAGTCGCCGTCGGTGCGTTCGATGGCCAACAAGATGTTGACCACGATCGTGGTGATCACCGTGAGGAAGGCGGCACCCAGGTAGGTGCGCCCGATCCGCTTGTGGTCGGCGGAGATCAGCCAGTGGGCAACCGGCGACGACAGCAGTACTTCGCCCGCTTCGAAGGGCTCGTCTGTAGTCGTGTCGGTGCCGGTGTCGTCGGTGATCGTTTCCGCTCGGGTGTCGATGGTCGTCATGTGATGGTCGTCATGCGTAAATGCGAACTCGTTCTCTCGGTCCGCCGGGTACGCGCACAGGCGCCCGACGACGGGCGAGACACTACCCGCCGGTCCGCCGCCGAGCCGAAACCTCGTGCGCTTGGGAATCCTGCGCTGCCATTCGCCCGCCCATCACCCGCCGACGCCCCACCGAAAAACCGGGGATTCCAGGCGCCACGCGCCTGAAGTCGCGAACAGAACGGGAGGGGACGGTGCGTTACCAGCCGTAGCGCACGAGCACGTCGAGGGTCATCGCGCCGAACAGCACGGTGACGTACGTGATCGAGAACGTGAACAGGCGCATGCTCGCCGCAGGCGAAGGACGCTTGCCCAAGTAGATGGTGCCCCCGATGAACATGGCGCCGAGGACCGCTGCGGTGATGCCGTAGATCCACCCGAGGTCGGCCACGGGGATGAGCACCAGCGTGGTGATGACCAGCGCGATCGTGTACCAGAGCATCTGGCGCACGGCCTGAGCGAACGGTGCCACAGCGGGGAGCATCGGCACGTCGGCGCTGCGGTAGTCGTCGGCGTACTTCACGGCCAGCGCCCAGAAGTGCGGCGGCGTCCAGAGGAACATGGCGATGAACAGGACCACCGGGGTCCACGACAACGAGTTCTGCACTGCGGCCCAGCCGACAAGTACCGGGACAGCGCCGGCGGCGCCACCGATCACGATGTTCTGCGTGCTGGTGCGCTTGAGCCACAGCGTGTAGACGCCGACATAGAACGCCGCCGCGCCGAAGGCGAGTACGGCGGACAGCAGGTTGGCGCCCGCCCACAACACGGCGAACGCAGCGACCTGAAGAACGGCGGCGAAGATCAGGGCGTTGCGCGGCTTGATCAGTCCGGTGACGAGCGGCCGGTGTTGCGTGCGCTCCATCAACGCGTCGATGTCGCGATCGACGTACATGTTGGTGGCGTTGGCACCACCGGCAGCGAGGGCGCCACCGATGAGGGTGACCACGACGAGCCAGGTCGACGGCCAGCCGCGTTCGGCGAGGACCATCGTTGGCACGGTGGTGATCAGCAGCAGCTCGATGATCCGCGGCTTGGTCAACGCGATGTAGCCGCCGATCACCGTGGTGGCGGCGCGCTTGGAGCCGTGAGCCACTCCGCCGGGCGTCAACCTGGAGGGGACAAGTGGTCGACTGCCAACGGCCATGACGAGGCTCATGGTACGAGACGGGCAATCTCCGCACCAACGCGTGAACATGTGATCGACCCGTGACCGAAGAACCGGGCATTCCAGGCGCCACGCGCCGGATTCCGCGAACAGTTCGGAGTAGGTCTCGGGCGCGCCCGGCAAATCCCGGCGCACTCGTGCACGGCGTGCCCGTTGTGGCCACAATCTCGGGTTTGGTCGTCTGGCATCGGGCGGGGCGACGCGGATCCCAAGGGAGTAGCGATGGTGGTTGCGGTTCGAGTTCGATCGTTGGTGTGGTTCGTCACCGGCGCGCTGTTGGCGTTGGCGGCAGCGTGGGTGGTGATGTCGGCGTTGAGCGTCGACGCCGCTCCCGGCGACAGCGACTCCACGTTTGAGCCGATCGACAACTGTCGACTGTTCGACTTCCGTCCGGGCCAGGACCCCGACGGTCCGCGCAAGACACCCCTCGGACCACGTGACACCTACGTGCAACAAGTCACCGGACAGGTCGGCAACTGCAACATCCCATCGTCGGCGGTGGCCGTGGCGATGAACGTCACGATCGCCAATCCGACCGCACAGTCGAACCTGCGGGTGTTTCCCGCCAACATCGACGACGTTCCCACGGCGTCGAACCTGAACTGGGTGGCAGGGCAGTCACCGACCCCCAACAAGGTCGACGTGAAGCTGTCGCCCGACGGCGCGATCAAGATCTTCAATCAGAACGGCACCGTCAACGTGCTGGCCGACGTGGTCGGCTTCTACACCGCCGAGAGCCTGTCGGAACTCGACCAACGCCTCAGCGCGCTCGAGTCGGAGGTGGCGACACTGCGCGCCACCAACGGCGCACTCGAAGCCGAGGTCGCCGAGATGCGCGTGACCAACGTGGACCTCGAAGCCAAGCTCGCCCCGGTGAACGTCGGCATCGTCGACGGCCAGCCGACGTTCACGTTCGACGGTGTGAACGTGCGCATTGTCGACGGCACTGGCGACACGCTGTGCAACACGGCCGGCTTCGAGGGATGCAACGGGCGCGGCAACTTGATCATCGGGTACAACGAAGACGCCACCGGCGCCCAGTTGCGCGGCGGCAGCCACAACCTGGTGTCGGGCACCGAGAACAGCTACCGCGGCCACAGTGGGGTGGTGTTCGGATCGAACAACGTCGTGGCGGCGCAGTATGCGACCGTCACTGGCGGAGAGCAGAACCGAGCGGACGCCAACCACGCCTCGGTGAGCGGCGGCGCCTTCAACCATGCCAGCGGCGTGAGGGCGAGTGTCTCTGGCGGCCAGAGTGGCAGGGCCCAGGGGGTGTCGGCTTCGGTGTCGGGGGGATCGAGCAACGTCGCCACCGGCGAAACCTCGTCGGTCTCCGGCGGGTTCTCGAATCAGGCCAACGGGCTCTCGTCGTCGGTCTTGGGTGGAAGGAGCAACGTCGCTGGATCAAGTCCGGGACCGTTCAACATCTCGATCACCGGTGGCGAGCTCGTCGTATGCAACTCGACAAACGCACAGGTGTGTTGATCGAGCGCCCGCTCGGCGAATCGCCCGCACTGCGCGCCGGTGCTACTGACTGAGGTACGCGCCGGGGTCACCGTTTTCGTAGAGGCCGACCATCCCGCCGCCGTGGGCGATGCCGTCGTGGGCGCGGTAGCCGAGTAGCGCCTGCATCGGCGAGGACGCCGCCGCAGCGGTGGCTGCAGGCACGGTGAGGAAGCTGTTCTCCACCGGCCGCAGCCACGCGGCGCAATACGACACCGAGATCACCCGGCGACGGCCATCGCTGTCGTTCTCGCCGCCACCGTGGATCACGTCGCCGCGGAACAGCAGCGCGTCGCCGGGTGACATCACCGCGCGGGCGAATTCGCTCGCCTCGGCGCGCCGCTCTGGCGGCCAGGCCCAGCTGCCCGGCGCGACATAGGTGGCGCCGTTGTCGAGGGTCACCTCGTCGAGCGCCACGATCGCATTGACCACCACCGGCGTGTCGCCGATCGGCATCGCCGGCCACGAGTCGCTGTCGCGGTGCGGCAACTGCGCGGGCTCGCCGCTGCGGATCTCGATCATCTCACCGGCGCTGAGCAACACCGACGCCGCCAGCGCCGACATGCTCTGCTCGGCCCACGCGACGAGCTCGGGATGGGCGAGCAGGCCTTCGGTGCTCGGGATCTTGTCGAGCAGTCCGTGCAATCGGATCGTGCGTGCGCCGAGGAAACGGTCGTACAGCTCCGACCCGGTCTCGGCCCTTCCCGCATCGGCGTGTGCGGCCAGATACCGATCGACATCGGCGTTCAACTGCTCGACGAAGGACACATCGAGTAATCCCTCGACGATCACCCCGCCCGCAGAGCGCACCTCGTCATGGATCGCGGCCCAGTCGTGGGGAGCGGTGGCGTGGTCGAGTTCAGGCAGTGTCATTGCCACCACATCTCACGAGGGCCCGGGCACGGACACCGGATCCGACGGGCATGTGGCCACGATGTCGAAGGATGTATTGAACAGCGTCTGGTCGCTCACCTTTCGCGCCTCGACGAGGACCGTCGCCGATTCGCTGTCACCCTCATACGCCATCGTCACCGGATCGGAATCCTCGTCGTACGGCGTCAGCGAGATCGCGCACACGTCGACCACCGGGCGGTCGAAGGTGATGCTGTACTCACCGGGCCCGGTGTTGACCGATGCGGTCAACCCGGAACCCCCAAGCGACTCGCCGTCGGCATCGAGGAGGGCGAACAGCACGCTGGCGTTGTCGCCGGCTGGCCCCTGCGGACCGGCAGGACCCTGCGGCCCTGGCGTACCGGTCTGTCCAGCGAGCGTGGTGAGGCTCGCCGAGGTGTAGTAGCCGACCACGTCGAGGATCACGTTCACCGAGCCACGGAAGTTGAACACCTTCAGCTTGCCGTCGGGCGACAGCTGCACGTCGACCTTGTTCGGTGTGGGCGGGCCACCGGCGGTGACGTTGAGGTTCGACAGCAGCGGCACCTCGGTGAGGTTGGCGGGATAGATCCGCAGGTTCGACGATGCGGTCGCCCCGACGGCCGTCATGTTGAGCGCCACGCCGACGGCATCGGTGGGGATCGCCAGGTCGCCCGTGCACTGGCCGTTGGCGCCGTACACCATCACCTCGAGGATGTCGCCCTCGCCCAACGGCGTGGAGCGCGGCCCGATGTTGTCGGGCGATCGCGTGTCGGTGAGACGGCAGCCGGCCGTGGGAACGAACGTCGCATCGTCGTCACCCGGCGCAGCCTGCGCGTTCCACGGCTGGGTGATCGCCATCGCAACGATCAGCGCAATCGCCGCCCCGATCGTCATCCACATCACGGCCTGTGCGCGAGTGCTGGTGGTCATCGGATGCCTCCACTTCGTGGACCCGCCCACTGCGCGCCCCGGGCGAGTGTCGCACACCACCACACCCGCCAGCGCGGGAAGGCATCTCCGCAATCCGGGGATTCCAGGCGCCTCGCGCCGGATTTCGCGAACAGTTTGGGCGAGCCGCGCCATGGGACCACACCGAACCGACGGCAATAATGGAATCGTGCCGACCACGCTGGAACCCACCGAGGTGGTGGAACCCGATGTCGACGAGACATCGGCGACCGACCGCCCGTGGATCGTGCTGGTGTGGAACGACCCGGTGAACCTGATGAGCTACGTCACGTTCGTGTTCCAGAAGCTGTTCGGGTACTCGCTCGAGAAGGCCACCGAGTTGATGCTCGATGTGCACGAGAAGGGTCGCGCCGTGGTCGCCTCGGGCACCCGCGAGGAAGCGGAGATGCACGTGTTCCGCCTTCACGAGCACAGCTTGTGGGCCACGATGGAACACCCCGAGCAATGACATCGGGCAACACCGGCCGAGGGCGGCGCTGATGGCTCGTCCGTTCACGCCGCCGATCAAGCAGGGCCGCCAGGGCTGGCAGATCAACCTCGATCAGGAAGAGCGCGACCTGCTCATCCGCCTGATGGGCGAGTTGAAGGCGTTGCTCACCGAGGCCGACGACGAAGAAGCCAGTCCCCTGATCGCTCGCCTGTTTCCGGCCGTGTATCCCGACGACCCCGAGAAGGAAGCCGAATACCAGCGCCTCATGCGCGAGGAGCTGGTAACGAGCCGCGTTGCGGCGATCGACTCGGTGACCGAGACCCTCGGACCCGACGGCCCGAAGTACCTCGACGAGGGTCAGACGACGGCCTTCATGCAGTCGGTCAACGCCGTGCGACTCGTGCTCGGCGCGATGCTCGACATCTCCGATGATGACGACGCCGATGAAGCCGACGACGCCGACACTCCCGAGCACCACCTCTACAACTTCTTGTCGTGGCTGCTCGAGTGGACGGTCCGCTCGATGAGTGGCTGAGTTTCGCTTGCGCGTCGAGAACCCTTTCCGCTCGGCACCGCCATGCGCCCACTCACCTCGCGATGGGCAACGACGGCGTCTACAACACCAATGACGCGCGACTAGATTCCACGAATCCGGTGGCGGGCGGGCAGCCGCCGGACGAGTGGGCAACCGAGCGGGCGCTGGGGAGCAGCCGACAAGTGAAACCGATCGCCGTGAGCGACCAGTTGGGGACGGGAGCCCCGTCGGTCGCGCCGAGCGCCGGTGCGCTGCGCCACGTGGCAACGGTTGTCACGGTCACGGCCACCGCAGTCCTGCTGTGGAGCGCATCGGTCACGGCCACGTCTCCAGTCGCATCCGTCGTGACCGTCGGTGCGCTGCTGCCGGCAGTGGTCGCCGACATCTACACACAGCGACTCCCGAACGCGCTCGTGGGAGTGGCCGCCATCACACTCACCGGTGCACTGACGATCGAGACGATCGGCGGGGCCGAGTGGCCCGCCACATCGGTGGCCGCAGGCCTCGCCGCGGCGACCGCGCCGATGCTGGTGCTCCACCTGGTGTCGCCGGGCGCGATGGGGTTCGGCGATGTGAAGACGGCGGCAGTGCTAGGTGCAGCCATGGGCGTGGCCGACTGGCGGCTCGCGCTCGCCATGCTGGCGCTCGCGGCAGGTGGTGCCGTGATCGTCGCGACGATTGCCCGATTGCGGTCGATCCCCTTTGGCCCGCCACTCGTCGTCGCTGCGGCGGCCGTCCTTGCCGCACAACCGGACGTACTCGGAGTCCTCGGGCCGTGACCGACACGGCGCGCACGCAACGCCGCGGCGGGGCTCCGGATCCGCTGCCCACCGCCGGCTCGTCGGCGGCGCGTTTCCGACCTGCGAGTCGGCGATGGAACAGGATCGCCGTCGGCGTGGCCCTCGGGGCCCTCGCCATCGGCGCCAACATCTGGGTTTATAGCGGGCTCAACGAGTCGTCGTCGGCCGTGCAGGTCGTCGTCGACGTACCCGCAGGTGAGCAGATCGAACCTTCGATGCTGCGGGCAGTCGACGCCGATCTCGACAGCTCGGTCAATGTGGTCGACGGTTCAGACCTCGACTCACTGCTCGGCACCTACGCCAAGGTCCGGCTGGTGTCGGGCAGCCTGGTCACGCCGCAATCAGTTCAAGCTGAACCACTTGTCAGCCCGGGAAACGCGGTCGTTGCGATCCAGGTCAACGACGGCTCGATACCCATCGGTGTGCGCGAGCGCGTGCCCGTCGAGCTGGTGATCCCAGCGCGCGACACGGTCGACGGCACTGGCGAGCCGACAGTGGTCACCGGTCGCATCGTCGGACTGCCGACCGAAACGTCGAATGCGCTGGGCACCCTGTCGGTGTCGGTCGAAGTACTGGCGGCCGATGCCGCAACGATCGCTGCCGCCGACGACGTGCGCATCGTGCTGGCCGAGCCGTCTGGTGACCGTGCTGCGGTTGCCGATACCGAAGGTCAAGAGGGCGAGTGACTTCCATCTCGATCGTCGGGGAGGCAACGACCACGACTGCGCTTGCCCTGGCCGCATCATGGCCCGCCGATCGGACGTGCGTCGCAGTCGAACTCGATCCCACCGGCGGAGCGCTCGCCGGATGGCTCGACACGCAGCTCTCGCCATCGATTTCCACGCTCGTCACGCGCAGCCGTGCAGAAGGATTCCGACACGAGTTGCTCGAACCACTGATCCACCGCAGTGCGAGCGGCATCGATGCGATCGTCGCACCAGTGCGCGCAACCGAGGCCTGGCGGGCCGTGGCAGAGGCCGACCCCATCATCGCCGAGACGATCCGCACCCGCGTCAGCTTCGATGCGCTTCTCGATCACGGAGCACTCGATCCACGTCACACGTTGCCAGCGTCGCTCCTCGTGGCCGACGCAGTCGTGCTGGTACACCGCCAACAGGCGACCGCGCGTGCCGCGGCAGTGCGAGTCGAGCGATTGACCGAGACTGCAGAACGGTTGGCCTCCGCCACTGCGGCACCGCTGACACTCGCAGTGATCGGCGACGATCCGTTCGACCCAGCAGAGATCGGCACGTTCGTCGGCGAGAGCGCCGGTCGAGCAATCGATACCGCCGCACTTCCGATCGACGACCTGGCGGCAGCAGTGCTGGCAGGACGGCCTGGAGTTTCGACCCGCCGATTCGGCCGCATGCCACTGCTTCGAGCGGCACGTCAACTGAGCGTGAACGTGCTCGCCTCAGCCCAACCCATCGCACACCATGCGGCACCAAGCGAATTCCCGGGCTGAGATGACGTTCACTCGCGCCGATCCGACGAGCGACGACGACGCCACCGTCGGCACACTCACCGACCGAGTCACCGCACGGCTGGTCGATGCTCTCGATCACGACGAGAGCGACGGTCGCGGGATCGTCTTCGACGAACGTCGCCAGCAACTGATGCTCGGAGCATGGGTGGCCGAGGAACTCTCCGAAGTGAACGCCGAGCGGCTGCGTCGGGGCGAGCGGCCACTCGACGAGCTCAGCGAGCAGCGAATTCGGGCACGCGTCGTCGCCGAACTGTCCGGCGCAGGGCCACTCGAGCCGTACCTCAGCGATCCCGACGTAGAGGAGATCGACGTCAACGGCCCACACTCGACGTGGGTCACCTATCGCGACGGCCGCAAGATCGACGTGGGCGCGTTGTGGGCACACGACGCCGACCTCACTGCCTTCCAGAAGCGCCTCGCGTTGCGGGCGACCACAACGGGCGAGCGACGGCTGGACACGTCCGAACCGATGCTCACTCTGCAGAGCAACGATGGTGCGCGTGTGGTGATGGTGCTGGGCGGTGGCGACGAGCACGGCATCTCGACCCACCCGCGCATCGCCATCCGTCGATTCCTCGTGCGCCACGTCGGATTGGCCGGGCTGGCCGACCTCGGGTTGTTCCCCCACGAAGAGATCCCGCGCCTCAGCGCGCTCGTCCGCGCTGGGTTCACCATTCTGGTGTCCGGCCCCCCAGGCGCCGGCAAGACGACGTTGCTCACGGAACTGCTCGGCGAGATCTCCCCGCTCGAGCGGATCGTCACCGTTGAGAAGAACCTGCTCGAACTGCGCCTCGAGGACGATCCTCGCCACCCCGATGCGCCGGCGCTCTACACCCGCACCGCGAACGCCGAGGGGGAGGGCGAGGTCACCACGCGCCAACTCGTGGAACTCACGCGACGCCTCAACCCCGATCGCGTCGTAGTGGGCGAGCTCGTAGAGGACGAAGCCCTCGACATGCTCGACGTCGCGTCGATGTGTAAGCGAGGTTCGCTGGCGACGATCCATGCGCATACGGCCGAGGTCGTCCTGCAGCGACTCGCGTACTACGTCGCCAAATCGAACACACAGCTGCCAGAGTTCGCGGTGTCGTCCCTGATCGCCCAGACCGTCGACTTCGTCGTGCACATCGACCTGGTCCGCAACGCAGCGCGTGACGAAGCGCCTGTTCGTCGCATCACCTCGATCATCGAGGTGGGCGGACTGGGAGAGGCGGGCGGTGTCGCCAGCACAGACGCGTGGACGATCGCCGACGACGGCGTGCTGCGCCAACGACTCCCGCTCTCAGCCGGCCATCTGCGCCGCCTGCAGATGGCGGGCTACCCAACCACGCTGTTCGCTCCGGATGACGATCGATGAGCGTCGACGTCGCCGTGCTCATCGCCGCCACCGCACTGGGAGTCCTTGCGGTCTACATCGCGATCACACCGCCAGCGCCGAATCGTGTGCGGCACAGCGTCCACGTGCGTCCGGCACCCGCGATCGGCGGCGCAGTCGCCGGAGTCATCGTGCTCGCGACGTCGGGCTGGCTCCTGCCATCGATCGTGGTCGGTGGCGGGGTCTGGTGGCTGTCCGCCCGCGCATGTGCGCCCGCACCGACTGGCTCGGCGGCGACGACCGAGGCGCTTGCATCGTGGGTGGAGAACCTGCGCGACGTGCTGCTCGCAGGTGAGCAGCCAATCGGGGCGATCGCCGCCACGGTGCCGACCGCTGCGCCAGAGATTCGACCTGCGGTTCGTCGCCTGTCCACCGGTCTCGGGCACCGATCAACCGAGACCGCGATGCGTACCTTCGCCGACGACATCGACGATCCGCTCGGCGATCTCATCGCCGCGGGCCTGGCGATCGCCATCGAGCGGGGCGGCCGAACCACGGCGGTGTTGTCGGCGGTGGCGGAGCAGGCACGGTCGCAAGCCGACAGGCACCGGCTCATCGAGGCCGAACGTGCCCCTGTTCGTCGTGAAGTGACCTTGCTCACCTTGATGATGGGCGGCCTCATCGTCGGTTTACTCGTGTTCGGCCGCGCGGAATACCTCGCCCCGTACGACGAACCGGCCGGGCAAGTGTTCGTCGCGATCGTGCTCGTGATCTACGGCGCACTCCTCGTGCGCGTTCAGCGACTGGCCCGCTACCCACGACCGGGTCGGTTCCTTGCACGCGCTGGTTCGGTTGGCGCAACCACAGACGCCGGAGCAGCGCGATGAGGGCCACCGGCCTCCTCGTCGCTGCCTCGTGTGCGGCGATCGTCGCCGCATGGATGGTGGTCAGCAGCTGGCGGGCCCCGCGGCCCAGCGTGGGGAGCGCCGTTCGGCGTTTACGGACAGGTGACGGCGTCGAGTGGACCTCGCACACCAGCAACGGCTGGATCCCGGGGCCGGCGCAACGATGGGTCGACGCTCGCCGGTTACCGCTTCGGCTGATCGGGCGATCACCCGAGCGCCACGTCACGTTGATGTTCGCGGCTGCGCTGCTCGGTCTTGTCACCCCGACGCTCGTCGTCGCCGTGTTGGTAGCGACCGGCGACGCCTCGCTCGACTGGGTCATCCCGGCCGTTGCTTCACTGGCTGCCTCGGTGCTCGGCGCTGCTCTGGTGCACAGCGACGCCATGGCGAGGGCGGCTGCCGTCCGGGTTGATCTGCGATACCAGTTGGGCGCCTACGTCGACATGGTCACGATGCTGCTGGCAGGCAATACCGGGTACGAGGGAGCGCTCGAGCGAGCGGCACGGGCCGGCGACGGGCGTCTGTTCGTCGAACTCCGCCGTCGCATGCGCGAGGTCGCCGCCATGGGCCACAGCATGGGCAATGCCCTCACCGTCGTCGCCGACGATCTCGGCATCGTCGAGCTGGAACAGGTTGCAGCAACGGCTGCATTGGCATCGACCGAAGGCGCTCCGGTTGCCCGCACCCTTGCTGCGAAGTGCGCCACGCTCCGCTCCTCGCTGGCGGCCGAACTCGAGGCCGACGCCCGGATCCGCACCGACAAGGTCACGCCACCACTTGTGGGCATGGCCTTGCTGTTCATGGCGCTGTTGATCTACCCCGCACTGAATCTGAACTGACCCGCCCCGCTACCCACACGACCACCACCTCAACATCGGAACGGAGATCGAGATGCACGACCCGCAGCTACTGTTCGCCAGCGTCCTGGCTGTCATCGATCGATGGCGACCGCAGCACTACGGAGTCGACCCGGTCGACGGCCGCGACCGCGGCGCCGTCTCCATCGAACAGGTTCTGTGGTACGCCGCCGCGGCGATCAGCGTCGCCGTGGTGGCAGCGATCATCTGGAGCCAGATTCGCTCCACGGCGAGCACACCGGTGCAGTCGCCGAGCGCGCCGTAGCCCCGTACGGCACTCCGACCGCAACTCCGACGGATGAGCACTCGCGCCAGCATCGACGAACCGGTAGACAGCCGGGGAGCCTGTCGCGACCGCGGATCGACGTCGCTCGCGGTTGCGCTCCTGACGCCGCTGTTCGTGATCTTGGCGTTCGCCGCCGTCCAGGCCGCGTTGTGGAGCCACGCCCGCACGGAAGCGCGGGTCGTCGCCCGGGACACCGCAGCACTCGTGGCACGGTCCGCAGTCGGCAGCGGCGATGCGCAAGCCGCAGCGATGGCGATCCTGGAGGCCGACACCGACCTGCGCAACGTGGCGGTTGTCGTCGATCGGCGCGGCGATGTGGTCGCAGTGACCGTCGACGCAACCGCGCCCGGCATTATCCGCGGTACCGGGGTCGCCGTGCGTGTGACCGAAGCGCTGCCCGTCGAGGAGCTGACGCCGTGACTCTCCACCGCGCATCGACTCGTGCACGCTGCGCAACAGATCGCGGCAGTGCGGATGCACTGGGCCTTGCGATCCTCGCACCGGCGATCATCGGTCTGGCCCTGGTACTCGTGTTCGTCGGTCGCTCGGTCGACGGACGAGCGACCACACAGTCAGCGGCGGAGGCGGCCGCGCAGGCAGCTGCGCAAGAACGATCGCCATCGGCGGCGCAGGCGGCCGCGCAGCGTGTTGCTGCCGTGATGCTCAACGACTCGACGAGCTGTGCACAGCCCTCGGTCTCCATCGACACGTCTGGTTTCGAGCCTGGGGGCATCGTTTCGGCAACGGTGAGCTGTACGGCTACGTCAGCAGATCTCGGGCCCCTCGCCGCAAGCGGCGACAGCCGCTCGACGGCCACTGCCTTCGCTCGCATCGACCCGTTCCGCGCCCTGGATCCGCAGCCATGAGCCCGCATCGAGCGGCGTCGACCCCTAGATCGTCAACGACTACAGCGGTGCCCCGGGGGCAGCGCCGACTGCGCGGCGATCGCGGTTCGGGGCTCGTCGCCGGACTGGCGCTGCTGTTTGCGTTCACCTTCCTCGGACTCGTGTGGTTGGCGCGCGATGTCGACCGGGGTGTCTCCAATCGCTCCGCAGCACACTCGATCGCCTTCCAGTCAGCGCGCGCCGGCGCCCAGGTCGCCGAGATCTCCGACCTGCGGGGCGACTCGGTGATCGAGATCGATGCTGTGCCAGCCCGCCAAGCAGCCCTCGACACCGCAGCGGCGCTGCTCGCCAGTTACGGGCTCGAGGGATCGGTGACTGCCGTGGCGATCGACGGTGACCGAATCTCTGTCACCGTCAATGTGGAAGATGCGGGTGTTCGGGTGACCGGTGTGGGCACCGTGCGCGCGGAGCGAGCGCCGTGAGCCCCGCAATCGGTCGCCGCGAGGGCACACCGCTACGTGTCGGCCGATTCCTTCGCTCGGTCGTCGTACTGGTCGGCATCGGAGTCGTCATCCCGCTGGCCGCCGTCACCGCAGCACAGCGTCGGTTCGGGTCCTGGAACCCGCTGGCGGGCGTGCAGGCCCCCTGGCGATGGAACCTCGGATCGGCGCTTCGCGAACCACTCGAGGACGGCACCGTCGTCGACGTGCTGATTCGAGTCAGCATCGTCGCCGCACTCGCCGCGTCGGCGGTCGTGGTGATCACGACCGTGATCGAACTTGTCTACCTCGTTCGTGATGGCGGCCTGAGGCGACCTACCGCACCCGGACTCGGATGGGCCACCGCAATTGGTCGATACATCGCGATCGGTCTCCTCGTCGTGGTGCCACTGGCGAACCCGAAGGTTGCCGTCGCCGGGACGGCGCCGTCGATCTCGCACGTGGTCCCCGACGCGGTGGCGCCATCGACGACTGCAGCGGTTTCCTCGCCCGACGCCGAGAGGGAGGTCTCGGTGTTCGGCGCGGGCGGCCAACTTCCGTCGAGTGAACAGACGCATCGCGATGAGCGCGTCGACGCGGGCCACTACGTGGTGCAGCGCGGCGACAGCGTGTGGTCGATCGCGGAACGCCTCGGCTCAGGCGATGCGTCGGAAACGATGATACTCGCCGAGCGCATCCTCGATGCGAACCTCGGGCGCACGATGGCCGACGGGCGCCAGTTCACCAACCCGGCGTTGATCGACATCGGGTGGGAGCTGCTGATCCCACCCGACATCGGCGCTGCACAGTCGCAAGTGGAGACCGACGGCTCGCCCTCCGCACTCGACGACGGTGGCACCGCAGCCGACGCCGGCCGTGCGATGCACTCGGTGATGCTCGGCGACACGCTCTGGGACATCGCCGAGCGATACCTCGGCGACGGCACTGCGTGGACGTCGATCTGGGAGCTCAACGGTGGGCGCCAGATGGCCGATGGTGCGGTGTTCGATGACCCCGACGTGATCGTGCCGGGATGGGTGCTCGAGCTTCCGCAAAGCGCGGAGGCGGAGGGCGATGCCGACGCCGTCCTCGTCGACACCGTGGCCGACGACTCACCGCCAGCCGCTTCGCCGGACCGTCCGGCGACAACTGCTGCGCCGACCGACGTCGACAGTGACGCAGGCCAGGATTCCTCGGCCCCTGACGCAGTGCCCTCGGTGCCGACCCCTACGGCTGCAACACCGGCCCCCACCGGCCCGCCGCCCGACGCCGTCGGCACAATGCCGAGCGATCTCGAAACCGATCCGGCCGAGGCGGCTCCGCAGGCGACATCCGCAGACACGGCACCGCCCGTCGACGACGACGCGTCCGTGGCTCCCGACGTATCCCACACCGGTTCCCCTGCTGGTGACGACGCAACCGCTGGAGGCGTCGCCGGCTCAGCGAGCACCTCGACAAGCTCTCCGACGCCCGCCGGTCACCCCGACGATCACGAATTCACGCCGGCATCGTCGAGCTCGACGTCGCCAGTGCGGCTCGAGCACGCCGCCCTGCTTGCTGCAGGAGTTCTCGCGCTCGTCGGAGTTCGCCGTCGAGCCCGGCTGCGCACTGCCCCGCCACACAGCCGACTCCCCGCTCCCAACGACGCGCACGCTGCAACCGAGCGACGTCTGCGGTTGAGCGACCCGGGCGAGCGCCTGCTTCGACTCGACGTCGCGATGCGGGCGATCGCCACGCAGCTGTCGAGCGACGAGGTGCGCATCGGCTGGATCGAGCTTGGCGACGATGGGGACATCCGGGTGCAACTCACTGCACCCGCCGCGCTGCCTAGCCCATGGACCGGTGATGGCGCGCGATGGACACTCGACGCCGCCGTGCCGATCGAGCTGCTCGCCGCAGACGCACGTCAGGCGGGCATGCCATGCAGCGCACTGGTCCAGATCGGTATCACCGACGACGGCGCCGACGTCCTGGTCGACCTCGAGGCCTGCCGAACGCTCACGGTCGCCGGGAGCATCGAACAGGTCCGACCGATCGTGACTGCGACGGCGACCGGCCTCGCGGCGTCGACGTATGCCGAAGTGGCCAACCTCATCGTCGTTGGCCTCTCCGACACGGTCACGCTGCAGCACCGCAACGCGCATCGCGCAACTGACGTGGCCGGTGCCATGCGGTTGGCACGCTCGCTGGCTCCGCAGCTCCCCGATGGCAGATCGACGTTCGGCCTCCGTACTCGGCGGACTGGTGGAGAGGCCTGGGAACCAACGATCGTGATCGCTGCCGACAGCGGGGCCTCGACATCGCCCGAACCGCCACCTCCGGGCGTGGCACTCGTGGTGATCGACACGACCGACAACGTCGATGTTGATCCCACGCCCGGTCCACGCTTGGCGCTCGCAGACCGCACGTGGAGACTCGACGCGTTTGGCGCATCATGCACGCTCACACCGATCGGCGTGACCGAGCAGGACCTCGCTGACGTGTCCGGATTGCTCGAGGAGTGCACTGCGCCGATCGAATCGTCGGGGGAACTCGACGATCTCCAACCGCAGTGGCACGACGACCACGAGGTCGACGACGCCGATCGGTATGCGGGACTCGATCATGCGATCGTCGTCGGGCTCGTCGGGCCGATGACGATCACCGATAGCGACGGCAACCTCGCCACGTTTGAGCGGTCGAAGACGGTCGAACTCATTGCGTGGTTGGCGACGCATCGAGACCGGGCTACACGGTCGGGAGCACGGGCCGCCCTGTGGGAGATCGACGTGCGCGATGCGACGTTCGCCAACGTCGTATCGGAGGCACGACGTGGCCTGGCCAGGCTGTCGCCGCCGCCCGCAGGGAACGAGTGGATTCCACGCACGTTGTCCGATGCGCTTGCACTCGACGATCGTGTGGTGACCGACGCAGCGTTGATCGAGCACCGGCTCCAGCATGCGCGTCTCCAACCTCCTCAGCAAGCGATCGACACCCTCCGACCGGCAGTCGAACGGATTCGCGGGCTGCCGTTCTCCGGCACCAACTACTTGTGGCCGGAGGTCGAAGGAACGTCCTCCCAGTTGGTCCTGCTCGCCATCACCGCAGCGAGCGAGTTGGCCGGGCATGCGCTCTCGCTCGGCGACACCGAGCTGGTGTTCTGGGCGACGGGCAAAGGCCTCGCCGTACTCCCTGGTCATGAGGAGCTCGTCGGCCTGAGGATGCGGGCATACGCACGAACCGGAGATCTTGCTGGCGTGCGCAACGAGTGGGAGCAATACGAACGCGTCCTCACCGCCGACCCGTGGTCCGACGGTGAGCCTGCCGAGAAGCTCGTCGAGCTGCGCCAAGAGTTGCTCGGATCGCGCGCCAACTGAGCCTTAAGGAAGTGTCAAGAACCGCTCAAGTCGGTGCCGTGGCCTGCCGATAGGCAGGTGATGGGACCCACCGCGCTCGCTCCGACTGCCGACGTGATGTCGGCGCCACCAGCCTCCACGCAGAGCACCACCAGCGTGCTGCTCGTCGAGGACGACGAGCGAATCAGCGAGCCGCTCGTGCGCGTGCTGCGCGCCGAGGAATTCGAGGTGATCCACGTCGGGACCGGCCACGATGCGCTTGCGGCGATCGAGTCGGGCGAGCTCGGCTTGGTGCTCCTCGACCTGACGTTGCCCGACATCGACGGCCTCGACGTATGCCGCAGGGCGCGGGCGAACGACGCCGAGTTGCCGATCATCATGCTCACCGCCCGGGCTGAGGAAACCGACGTGATCGTCGGGCTCAACGCGGGCGCCGACGACTACGTTGCCAAGCCGTTCCGTCTGGCCGAACTCGTCGCTCGCATTCGTGCCCGGTTGCGAGTTGCCGACCAGGCCCGCTCGCATCAGGGAGCTGCCGCGCTGATCGGCGCGGGCATCGAACTCGACGCCGAGGCGCGCCGCTGCTTCGTGACCGACGACGACGGCACACGCGACGAGGTGGAGCTCACGACGAAGGAGTTCGACCTCCTCGAGTTCCTGATGCGCCAGCCGGGCGTCACCCTCAAGCGAGAGCAGATCATGAGCTCGGTGTGGGACGAGAATTGGTGGGGTTCGACGCGCACGCTCGACACCCACACGTCGACGCTGCGGCGCAAGATCAACGACCGCTCCGATCCGCCATCGAAGATCGTCACCGTGCGCGGTGTCGGCTTCCGCTTCGAGCCGTGAGTTCGGCGCGCTCCTGTCGGCCGAGTCACGGCGCTCATTGCGCCAGCGGCCACTGCGGAGACTGACGTGCGACGCCGATTGGTCGCCTCCACCGTCACCGTCGTGGTGGTGGTCATCGGCGTATTGCTCGTGCCGGTCGTGCTGATCGTCCGCGATGCCGAGGGCGGGCAGGTTCCCGGCGAGGTGTTCGTGCGTCTGGCGATCATCGCCGCGACTGCGATCGCCGCCGCCGCCCTGCTGGCCTGGGTGCAAGCCCGTCAGCTGGCTCGTCCCCTGGAGCGCCTGTCACGAGCGGCCTCACGATTGGGCGAAGGCGACTTCAGCGTCACGGGACCACCGGCATCGGGCATCGACGAGATCGACGACATCTCGCGTTCGCTACGCCTCTCGGCCAGCAGGGTCGGGCGGATGCTCGACGCCGAGCGTGGCTTCACCGCCGACGCAACGCACCAACTGCGCACCGGTCTGACGGCGATCATGATGCGTCTCGAGCTGCTCGAGCGGTCCGCCGATCCGGTGGTGTCCGCCGAGGCCGAGGCGGTGCTCGCCCAGGCACACGAGCTCAACCAAACGCTCGACGAGCTGCTGCGCGTCGCCCGCCAGGGCAGCACTGGCGAACGTGCCGAACTCGACCTCACTGCGATCGTCGACGGCCACGTTGCCGACTGGCAACCGCGCTACGACCGTGCGCGTCGTCAGCTGGTGGTCACCACCGGCCATGTCGACACCGTCGTGGGTACGCCGGGCCTCGTTGGCCAGGTGCTGGGGATCCTGTTCGACAATGCCCTCCGTCACGGTTCAGGCACCGTCGCGGTGCTCGTGCAAGACACGTCGGTGACGATTGAAGACGAGGGCTCGGGCATTCCTGTGAAGAAGGTGCCCACGCTGTTCGATCGCCAGACCGATCACCGCGCGGCGCACGGTCGGGGCCTCGCCCTCGCTCGCCGCCTGGCCGAGTCCGACGGCGGCCGGCTCGAACTGGTCCGACCCCAGCCGGCCACGTTCCGCCTGACCTTGCCGCCTCGCGCCGAAGCCCAGGCACGGTCCAACGCCGCAGGCCCGACCACCCAACAAGAGCCCGCAGCTCCACTGCCAACCCCCTGAATTCCTGTCAGATCCGCGCGCCTGGCGCGCGATTTCGACAGGATTTCGGCAGCACGGTCAACGCCTTCTCGGATTTCTGTCGGATCCGCGCGCCTGGCGCGCGATTTCGACAGGATTTCGGAACCACGGTCAACGCCGCTCCCGAATTCCTGTCGGATCCGCGCGCCTGGCGCGCGATTTCGACAGGATTTCGGGAGAACGGTTAGCCCGCGGAGACGAGGAGGGGGCCGGTGGAGCCGGTCTCGTCGGTGGAGCCGGCACGGACGACCAGACTGCCGCCCTCTTGCACCTTGCCCTCCAGGATCAGCAACGACGCTTGGTCGCCGATCTCGCGCTGGATCACCCGCTTGAGGGGACGAGCACCGAACGCCGGGTCGAATCCCTCGCGAGCCAGTTGGGCCATCGCCTCGGCGTCCACATCGAGCTCGATTCGCCGATCGGCGAGCCGGGAACGCAGACGTCCGAGTTGCACCTCGACGATCCGCTCCAAGTCGGCTTCACTCAGCGAACGGAACCGAATGATGTCGTCGATCCGGTTGATGAACTCCGGCTTGAAGAACTCCAACGGATCGCCCGGGAGGTTGGACGTCATGATCAACACCACGTTGGTGAAGTCGACCGTGCGGCCCTGTCCGTCGGTGAGCCGCCCGTCGTCGAGCAACTGCAGCAACGTGTTGAACACATCCGGATGTGCCTTCTCGATCTCGTCGAGCAGCACCACCGAATACGGACGTCGGCGTACGGCTTCGGTCAGCTGGCCGCCCTCGTCGTAGCCGACATATCCGGGGGGCGCACCGATCAGGCGCGACACGGAGAACTTCTCCATGTACTCGCCCATGTCGATGCGCACCATCGCCTTCTCGTCGTCGAACAAGAACTCAGCCAGCGCACGCGCCAGCTCGGTCTTGCCGACACCCGTCGGGCCGAGGAACATGAACGACCCGATCGGCCGGTTGGGATCCGAGAGCCCAGCGCGGCTGCGACGGATCGCGTTGGCCACCGCGTTGACGGCGTCGTCTTGGCCGATCACCCGCTCGTGCAACAGGTCCTCCAGGTGCACGAGCTTCTGCGTTTCGGACTGCATGAGCCGGCTGAGCGGAATGCCCGTCGACTTGGCGACGACCTCGGCGATGTCTTCGGCGTCGACCTCCTCTTTGAGGAAGGCGTTCTCTTCTTGCAGCTCGTCGAGATGCTTGGTGGCCTCTTCGATACGCCGCTCGAGTTCGGGGATCCGCCCGTAGCGCATCTCGGCGGCGAGGTTCAGGTCGGTCTCGCGCTCGACGGCGGTCTTCAGCTCTTCGAGCTCTTCCTTCAGCGCGCGGATCGCTTCGATCGCTTGCTTCTCTTGCTCCCAGCGCTCCTTCATCCCGACCACGCGGGAGTTCAGTTCGGCGAGCTCGTCGTGCAGCGCGTCGAGGCGCTCCTTCGACGCGCTGTCTGACTCCTTCTCGAGCGCCACCTGCTCGATCTCGAGCTGCAGGATGCGCCGCTCGACCACGTCGATCTCGGTGGGCAACGAGTCGATCTCGATACGCAGCTTCGACGCGGCCTCGTCGACGAGGTCGATCGCCTTGTCGGGCAGGAAACGGCTGGTGATGTAGCGGTCGGACAACGCGGCCGCGCTGACCAGCGCCGAGTCTTGGATGCGCACACCGTGGTGCACCTCGTAGCGCTCCTTCAGGCCGCGCAGGATGCCGATGGTGTCCTCCACCGACGGCTCGCCCACGTACACCTGCTGGAAGCGACGCTCCAGCGCCGGGTCCTTCTCGATGTACTTGCGGTACTCGTCGAGCGTGGTCGCGCCGATCATCCGCAGCTCGCCACGGGCGAGCATCGGCTTGATCATGTTGCCGGCGTCGATCGCGCCCTCGGCGCCGCCGGCACCGACGATGGTGTGCAGCTCGTCGACGAAGGTGATCACTTCACCCTCGGCGTCGGTGATCTCCTTGAGTACGGCCTTGAGCCGCTCCTCGAACTCGCCGCGGTACTTGGCGCCGGCGAGCATCGAGCCGATGTCGAGCGCGATCAGCCGCTTGTTCTTCAGGCCCTCGGGCACGTCGCCGTCGGCGATACGGATCGCCAAGCCTTCGACGATTGCCGTCTTGCCAACGCCGGGCTCGCCGATGAGCACCGGGTTGTTCTTGGTTCGCCGAGACAGCACCTGAATGGTGCGACGGATCTCTTCATCGCGGCCGATGACCGGGTCGATCTTGCCCTCGGCGGCACGCGCCGTCATGTCTTGGCCGTACTTCTCGAGCGCGGCGAAGGTGTCTTCCGGGTTCTGGTCGGTGACCCGGTGTGAGCCACGTACGTCCTTGAGCGCCTGGAGCAGTTCCTCGGAGCCGATGTCGAGGCGGCTGTTCATCGCCAACAGGAGGTGCTCGACCGACAAGAAGTCGTCGCGCAGATCCTTCTGGTAGCTCTCGGCGTTGGCGACGGTGTTGGTGAGCTCCTTGCTCATCCGCGGCTCGTCGCCGCCGTAGGCCTTGGGCAGCTTGTCGACCGCTTCTTCGGCGCGGTTGCGAACCATCAACGGTGCCAGGCCGAGCTTGGCCAACACGGCAGGAACGATCGTGCCGTCTTGGCGCATCATCGCCCCGAGCACGTGGTCGGGCGTCAGTTCAGGATTCGACCTGGCCTTGGCGTCGTCGATCGCGCCAGCGAAGGCCTCCTGGGTCTTGATGGTCCACTTCTTCGGGTCGAATGCCATGGGGGTGCTGCTACTCCGTGATGGTGTGTCTCGGCGGGTCACGGCGCGGTGCGCGTCGTTATCAATAATCTTGAGTCATATCTTATCAACCTCTGGAGAGGCTTCCTCCAGGTAGCGAACCAATTCTTCGGCGACGCTGGCAAGCCCCTTGTAGGCCAGCACATCACCGGGCCAGGCGGCCACAGCGGCCGCCAACTCGGCTCGCCCCATGTCGGCAACGGCGGGCAGCGGTGTCACGTAGGTGCGGATTGTGAACACGATGGCGCCGGTGCGTGGCAGGCGTCGCAGCGTCTCGCGCTCGACCCGGACGTACAGGTCAGACGGCTTCGCCTGCTCGGCAGGACGGTCGCCGGCATCGACTGGAGTGAAGTGATCGGGCGTGTCGATCAGCGTCCATCCGAGACGCCAGAAACTGCGCGCCGGATCCAACCGCCGTAGCGCATCGTCGATCGGGTCGGCCAGCTGGTCGTTGAGGCGCGGCACCGGGGTGTGCACTTCGGCCATCGTCAGCCCGAGCTTCGAGCGCAGGTCCCAGCGGTTGGGGAAACACACGGAGCCACCGCCGAACACCAGCCTGCCGTGGCGCTCGACGAGCAACACGAGATCCTCAGGCACCAGCCGAGCAGCCGCGTCGAGGGGATGGAGCGTGCGGTCGACCACAGCAGCACGATCGGCGTGATGCTGCGCAAGATGCTCCTCGGCGAGCTCGGCCACTTCGCGCGCTTCGTCGAGGACGCCATCGTCGATCGTGGCGAACACCGTGTCGGCGCGGCCCGCCATCAAGTCGGGCTTGGCGGCGATCAACTCGTCGGCGCCCGGCCCGAACTCGAACCAGTCGGCAGGGGCGAGCGGACGGAGCCCGAGCCGCCAGCGGAACTCAACGGCCGATCGAGGCGAAGGGCCATCGCGATACGGCAGGTACGGCGCCGGATCGACCACCGCACCGAACATGGTGACGACGCTACTGGGACATGCTGCGACCACAGTTGGTCGCCGCGCTCGAAGCGCCCTAGTCGATCGGTGTCCAGGTACTCGTGAGACCCCTGAAGTCGACACCTTGGGGGACTCCGTCGAACGGGTCTCCGCCATCGATGCCGAACATCACCGTCACCGCCCGGCGAGGTTCATCGTCGTTGACCTCGAGCACCTGGCATCCGCTTTCTACATCCGTCTGATCGGCAGCGAGCTCTTCGGCCACGGGAGGGGATCCGCCAACCGGCACCGAATCGTCGGGCGTGGCGTACACCGCTCGCGACGAGAGAAACGCGAACCCGAACGACTCGAAGCAGTACTGCACCGACGTCAGCGCGTAGTCGACTCCGGCAATCGAGCGGGGCGCATGCAACTCCTTGAAGGCCTCGCCGTAGTCATCCGCATTGATCTCGACCCTCGTCTCCGAGTGTTTCGGCACGACGAACAACACCGGATCGTCGGGCGACGACGTATCCGGTCCGTGGCCGTGGTGCATCGTGACGACACCGGCTGGGCCGGCGGGTCCAGGCGGACCCTGCGGGCCACCGGTCGTCGCCAGCTGCACGAGGCTCGTGGGGCTGTAGAAGCCGACGACGTCGATGATGACGTGCACCGCTCCGTTGGCGTTGTACACCTTGAGGGTGCCGTTAGGAGCGAGCTGGGTGTCGACCTTGTTCGGTGTCGGCGGTCCTCCGGGAACCACGTTGAGATTCGACAGCAGCGGCGGTGTGTCCAGGTCACCGCGGTAGACGCGGATGTTGGAGTTCGCCGTGGCATCGACCACGGTGACGTTCGTCGCCAACCCGACGGCGTCGTTGGGGATCGCCAACTCGCCCGTGCACTGACCTTGGTTGCCGTACACCGCAACCGTCATCGCCTCCTCCGCGCTCAACTTGGTGCCGCGCGGCCCAACCTGGGACGCCGGCCGCGTGTCGACCAACCGGCACCCCGGCCACGGCACATACGTCGCATCGTCATCACCCGGCGCAGCGTCGGCCGACCACGCCGCTATCACCACCAATGTGGCGACCACGCCCATCGCCATCGCTCCGCTCAGCCACAACAGCGACCGAACACTCACCCGTGCGTTCATCACGTTCCCCATCGCGCCAAGTTGCCACACCCCGCACCACCGGTGAGCCAACGCGCCACCTGTTGGCCGTTTCGCTCACCGCAGGCTCGCACCCGCCCCCACCGGTGAGGGAAGGCGCCTGTGGGCCGCTTCCCTCACCGCACGGCTCGGGGCATCGCGCTACTGCAGACACCGCACGGCGCGGCCGACCGACGCGCACCGACACCGGGCCGTGCTGTCGACTCAGCTCTCGATCGGCTCCCAGATCGACTGAATCGAGGTAAACACCACGTCCTGGCTGGCCTGCGAGCTGAAGAAGTACCGGACGGTGTAGCTACGGGCAGGACTGTGATCCGGGATGGACACGAAGTAGCAGCCCGGGCCGGAACGGTCGGTGTCGTCCGTGGCAAGTTCCGCCGCGGGGTCGATCGTCGCCTGTTTGGTCGAGGTGATCCGCGTTTGGGTGATCGTTCCGTTGGCGCCGAGTTGGCTGTCGGTCAGACACGTCGAGACACCGGACAACCGGTAGTCGGATCCGCCGATCTCCGTCGCGCCGCGCAGATGTCGATAGGCGATCGCAGGGCCACCGACATACACACCCTCCCCGCTTGCGAAGAATTGCGACTCACCGTTGGCGAACTCCGGGCCCACGCCCTCGGTCGCCACGATGCGACCGACGGTTCCCGCTGGCCCCTGAGGCCCGACCGGGCCCTGTGGTCCGACGCCACTCCCGCCCTGCCCGGCCAGCTCCAGCAGGCTCTGCGCGGTGTAGTAGCCGACCACGTCGATCACGACGTTGACCGAACCCTTGAAGTTGTAGACCTTCAACGTTCCATCCGGCGCCAACTGCGTATCGACCTTGTTCGGCGTCGGCGGCGCACCCGGCGTGACGTTCAAGTTCGACAACAACGGCGGCTCCGTCAGGTCACCGCGATACACGCGGATATTCGACTGCGCCGTCGCATCCACCACCGTCACATTCGTCGCCAAACCCACCGCATCATCAGGGATCGCCAAGTCGTCGACGCACTCCCCTTGGTTGCCGTGCACCTCGACCGTCATCACCTCACCCGCGCCGAGCTTCTCGCCACGCGGACCGATCTGCGAAGCCGACCGCGTGTCGGTCAGCCGGCACCCCGGCCACGGCACATACGTCGCATCGTCATCACCCGGCGCAGCATCAGCCGACCACGCCGCCGACACCACCAACGTGGCGACCACCCCCACCAACACCGCTGCGACAAACCACAGCAACGACCGAACCGTTACCCGCGTATCAAGTAGCTGTCCCATCCACAGACGATGTCATACGCACCCGGCCGCAGTGCGAGGTCGGCGCGGCTATGCCGGTTCGACGCACGTAAGGATCGTGAATCGAAGAGCAGCCGCCGTGTCGATCGACCACGATGACGTCACATACTCGTAGGCGTCGTCGGCCGTCGCGGCCACGCCGGAGACGGTCTGGTCGGTTCCGGTCGTCGCATTGCAGATCACACCTGCACTCTCCGAGCTGGTGACGAACAACCCGTTCACCCGCGGCTCGTTGCACCTCCGGCCGTTCAGTGTGACGGTGCTACACGTCACGACGGCGCCCTCCACGATCTGCGTGGGCGTGAAGACCCCCGGAGGGGGCGTGATACCGCTCGGACCCGTCGGCCCCTGTGGGCCTTGTGGACCTTGTGGCCCAGGAACACCGGCTTGCGCGGCGAGTTCGAGCAGGCTCTGCGGCGTGTAGTAGCCGACGACGTCGATGATGACGTTGACCGAACCCTTGAAGTTGTAGACCTTCAACGTCCCATCCGGCGCCAACTGCGTGTCGACCTTGTTCGGCGTCGGTGGCGCCCCCGGCGTCACATTCAGATTCGACAACAACGGCGGCTCCGTCAGATCACCGCGATACACACGGATGTTCGACTGCGCCGTCGCATCCACCACCGTCACGTTCGCCGCCAACCCCACGGCGTCGGAAGAGATCGCCAAGTCGTCAACGCACTCGCCTTGGTCTCCGTGCACCTCGACGGTCATCACCTCGTCTGCGCCGAGCGCAGTGCCGCGCGGTCCGATCTGCGAGTCGGCCCGAGTGTCGGTCAAGCGGCACCCCGGCCACGGCACATACGTCGCATCGTCATCACCGGGCGCAGCGTCGGCCGACCATGCCGACGACACCACCAACGTGGCGACCACCCCCAGCAACACCGCGGCGCCAAACCACAGCACCGAACCAATCGTCACCCGAGTGTTGATCACGTTCCGCATCGGGGAACGTTGTCACAGCCGCCGGTCGGGTGTCGGGCCCGCCGGGTGAAACGGCTAGGAGCTCACCGGCTCCCAGATCGAACGGATCGACTCGAACTGAACGACCGAATTGAGCGGACCGATGAATGAGAAGTGCACCATCACGGCGCGGCTGACCTGCGGGTCGGAGATCGGGATGAACCAACAACCGGACCCCTCTCGATCTGCAGAATCGATGGCGAGGAAATCAGACGAGCCCGGGCTCGACGCTTGGTCGACTCCCACGATGACGACCTCCCGGATCTTCCCCGCTGTTGCTCCGAGCGGGTTCACCATGCAATACGCAAGTCCGGTCAGCCGATAGTCGAGCCCGCCGATCTCGGAGGGGGCGCGCAGATACTTGGTGGCATCGCCGGCTGACCCGCCGACCTCCACATAGTTGCCCACGGCGCGGATCTCGACGCCGTCCTCACCGCGGTCGGGGCCCACGCCCTCGGACATCAGGATTCGTCCCGTCGTCCCCGGGGGACCCGCGGGCCCCGCCGGACCGGCCGGCCCCTGCGGGCCGACGGCGCCTCCGGCGTTTGCGGCCAGCTCAATGAGACTCTGTGGCGTGTAGTAGCCGACGACGTCGATCACGATGTTGACCGACCCCTTGAAGTTGTAGACCTTCAACGTCCCATCCGGCGCCAACTGCGTATCGACCTTGTTCGGCGTCGGCGGCGCACCCGGCGTGACGTTCAAGTTCGACAACAACGGCGGCACGGTCAGGTCACCGCGATACACGCGGATGTTCGACTGCGCCGTCGCATCGACCACGGTCACGTTCGTCGCCAACCCCACCGCATCAGTCGGGATCGCCAAGTCGTCGACGCACTCCCCTTGGTTGCCGTGCACCTCGACCGTCATCACCTCATCGGCACCGAGCTTTGTGCCACGCGATCCGATCTGCGAATCAGCACGCGTGTCGGTCAACCGGCAGCCCGGCCACGGCACATATGTCGCATCGTCATCACCGGGCGCAGCATCAGCCGACCACGCCGACGACACCACCAACGTCGCCACCACCCCCACCAACACCGCCGCGGCGAACCACAGCAACGACCGGACACTCACCCGTGCGTCTACCAGATGTCCCATCCGCCGACGATTGCACACTCACCGGCGGAGTCGCGCCGGATGGCACTTCTACTCGGGTGGCAGCGCCCGAGCCGAGCTACGACGCAGGGAGCGCGCACGAGAACGCAGCCGCAAGCTCGTCAGTTTCGAGGATGCTCCAGGCCGAACCGACGAACTGGTACGCGTCCTCGTCCGGCGCGCCACCGGCAGCGGGCACCGACACCAGCTCTGTACCCACCGTTGCGGAGCAAATCGCCGTGGCGGTGGCGGCATCTGCGCGCATCATCAGCCCGTTGATCCGCGGCGCGGTGCACGTCGTCGCATTGGCGTGAACGGTGCCGCACTCCACGATCGCCCCCTCGACGATCTGCGTCGAGGTCAACTGTCCCGGCGCCGGAGTGATGCCGCTTGGACCGACTGGTCCTTGTGGACCCTGTGGCCCCGGGGTGCCGGCCTGCGCCGCCAGCTCCATCAAGCTCTGCGCGGTGTAGTAGCCGACCACATCGATCACCACGTTGACCGAGCCCCTGAAGTTGTAGACCTTCAACGTCCCGTCCGGAGCGAGCTGCGTGTCGACCTTGTTGGGCGTCGGCGGCGCACCCGGCGTGACGTTGAGATTCGACAACAACGGCGGTTCCGTCAGATCACCGCGGTACACCCGAATGTTCGACTGCGCCGTCGCATCGACGACGGTGACGTTGGTCGCCAGCCCCACTGCGTCGCTCGGGATCGCCAACGCACCGGTGCACTCGCCTTGGTCGCCGTGCACCTCCACGGTCATCACCTCGTCAGCACCCAACGCAGTGCCACGCGGTCCGATCTGCGAACCCGCCCGCGTGTCGGTCAATCGACACCCCGGCCACGGCACATACGTCGCGTCGTCATCACCCGGCGCAGCATCAGCCGACCACGCCGACATCACCACCAACGTGGCGACCACCCCCATCAACACCGCTGTCGCGAACCACAGCAGCGACCGAACCGTTATGTGCCCATCAAGAGGTTGCCCCATCTCGAAACGATGTCACATGTCCCGACGAGCGCGAACCGGGCTACATACGGTGCGCTCGCGAGACCCCACGTGGGGCTACGGCGCCGGATCCGTGCAGGTGATGTCGGTGACGGTGAGGGTCCCATCGACGATTGACCACGACGACATCGCGTACGTGTATCGATCCCCGGCGCCGAGCAGCACCCCGACGCCGTCCTCGCCGGTCCCGACCGTCGCCGCGCAGATCACGTCGGCGGTATCAGTGTCCTCGATCGCTATGCCGTTGACTAGAGGTTGCGAACACATCAGACCACTTGCCGAGACGGTGCCGCAGCTGACGATCGCGCCTTCCACGATCTGCGTTGGAGTGAACTTGCCCGGCGCCGGCGTGATCCCGCTTGGTCCGGCCGGACCCTCCGGACCCTCCGGACCGACCGGACCCTCCGGACCTTGCGGCCCTGGCGTGCCAGCCTGCGCCGCCAGCTCCAGCAAGCTCTGCGCGGTGTAGTAGCCGACCACATCGATGATCACGTTGACCGAGCCCCTGAAGTTGTAGACCTTCAAAGTTCCATCCGGCGCCAGCTGGGTGTCGACCTTGTTGGGTGTCGGCGGCGCACCGGGTGTGACGTTCAAGTTCGACAACAACGGCGGCTCGGTGAGGTCGCCGCGGTACACGCGTAAGTTCGACTGTGCCGTCGCATCCACGACGGTGACGTTGGTCGCCAGCCCCACTGCGTCGCTCGGGATCGCCAAGTCGCCCACGCACTCGCCCTGGTCGCCGAACACCTCCACCGTCAGCACCTCATCGGCACCCAACGGTGTGCCACTCGGTCCGATCTGCGAACCCGATCGTGTGTCGGTCAATCGGCACCCCGGCCATGGCACATAGGTGGCATCGTCGTCACCCGGCGCCGCGTCGGCAGACCAGGTAGCCGTCACCACCAGCGTCGCGACCACCGCCACCAACATCGCTGCGCTCAACCACAGCAGCGACCGAATGCTCCCTCGCGTTCCAGTGATGTTGCCCATGACGTCAAGTTGCCACACCTGGCAACGCCGGTGAGCGAATGCGCCACCTGCGGGCCGTTTCCCTCACCGCAGACGACGACCGGCCATCACCGGTGAGCGAACGCGCCACCTGTGGGCCACCTCCCTCACCGCAAACGACGACCCGCCACCACCGGTGAGCGAATGCGCCACCTGTGGGCCGTCTCGCTCACCGCAACGGTCGGCTCGCCGGACTCGACGGGCTCGCCCGGACAACGGGCGACCTGGGAGACTGATGACAGAACGCGTCGAGGGACAAGGGGGTCGCAATGAGCGAGCAGTTCGACATGGTCATCGTGGGCGCTGGGTTTGCCGGCATGTACCAGCTGGTGCGGGCGCGCCGATCGGGACTCAACGCCGTGGTGTTGGAAGCGGCCGACGACGTCGGCGGCACCTGGTACTGGAACCGCTATCCGGGCGCGCGCTGCGACATCCTGACCGTCGACTACTCCTACAGCTGGGACCCGGAACTGCAAGACGAGTGGACGTGGTCAGAGCGCTACGCCACCCAGCCCGAGATCCTGCGCTACGCCCAGTTCGTCGCCGACAAGCACGACCTGCGCCGCGACATCCGCTTCGGCACCCGCGTCGCCGGGGCGGTGTGGAACGACGACACCAACACGTGGACGATCACCACCGCATCGGGCGACGAACTCACCGCGCCCTACTACGTGATGGCCACCGGCTGCCTCTCGGTGCCTAAGACCCCCGACGTCGCCGGCATCGACAACTTCGAGGGCGACGTGTACTCCACCAGTACATGGCCGCACGACGGTGTCGACTTCACCGGCAAGAAGGTGGCCGTGATCGGCACCGGATCGTCGGCGATCCAATCGATCCCGCTCATCGCCGAGCAGGCCGAGCAGCTCACCGTGCTGCAACGCACGCCCAACTTCTCGATCCCCGCGCACAACGGCCCGGTCTCCGACGAGCGCATGGCGGCGTACGAGGCCGATCGCGAGGCGTACCGCCACGAGGCTCGCTACTCGCAGATCGGCGTGCCGAACGAGCCCGGCACCGTCGGCGCACTCGACGTGACGGAAGCGGAACGCAATGCGGCCTACGAAGAGGCCTGGGAGCGCGGTGAACTCGTCGGCTACGGCGGTGGCTTCACCGATCTGCAGACCAATCCCGACGCCAACCAAACGCTGGTCGACTTTTTGCACGACAAGATCCGCTCGATCGTCGACGACCCCGACGTGGCCGAGACCCTCTGCCCCACCAACCACTACGTGTTGACCAAGCGGCCGTGTCTCGACACCGACTACTACGCCACGTTCAATCGTGACAACGTCGACCTGGTCGACCTGCGGGCCACGCCGATCTCCACGGTGACCGCATCGGGCATCAGCCTCGACGGCGCCGACGACCTCGACGTCGACGCCATCGTGCTGGCCACAGGCTTCGACGCGATGACCGGCGCCATCGTGTCGGTCGACATCGCTGGCCGAAACGGCGTCACGCTGAAAGACGCCTGGGCCGATGGTCCGCACACCTACCTCGGGTTGATGGCGGTGGGCTTCCCCAACCTGTTCATGATCACCGGGCCGCAGAGCCCATCGGTGCTGTCGAACATGATGGTGTCGATCGAGCAGCACGTGGACTGGATCGCCGACACGATCGACCATCTCCGGGCCGACGGGTACGCCACGATCGAACCGACCCAACAGGCCCAAGACCACTGGGTGGGCCACGTGAACACCTTCGCCAGCCTCACGCTGATGCCCACCGCCAACTCGTGGTACATGGGCGCCAACGTGCCGGGCAAGCCGCAGGTGTTCCTGCCTTACCTCGGCGGCGTCGGCCGCTACCGCGAAACGTGCGACGAGGTGGTGGACCGCGACTACCTCGGGTTCACCCGCACCGGCGACGTTCGCACCGTGAACAACGACGGGCTGATCCGGCCGCTGCAGCCCGACGTGATGTTGGTGCTCGAGGCGATGGCCGAGCTGGGGTTGCCGCCGATCGAGTCGATGTCGCCCGACGAGGCCCGGGCCTTCATGGAGGCGTCGGCGGCAATGAGCCCGCCTGGACCCGAGGTGGGCGAGATCGTGGACGGCACGCTGCCCGGTCCCGACAGCGAGCTCGACTACCGGCTGTATCGACCGCCCACCGAGGGCCCGCATCCGGTTGTCGTCTACTTCCACGGTGGCGGCTGGGTGCTCGGATCGCACATCAGCGACGACCCGATGTGTCGCGATCTGTGTGTGCGCAGCAACTGCGTGATCGTGTCGGTGAACTACCGCCATGCACCAGAAGCGACCTTCCCGGCAGCGGCCGACGACGGACTCGCCGCAGCGCAATGGGTCGCCGATCACCAGGCCGAGCTCGGCGGCAACGGCGCGCCCGTCGTCGTTGCCGGGTGGAGTGCGGGCGGCAACGTCGCCGCCGTCACTGCGCAACGCGCCCGCGATGAGGGTGGCCCGGCGATCGCCGGACAGGTGCTGCTGTGTCCGGTGGTCGACACCGACCTCGACCGGGGATCGCACCACGAGAACGCCGACGGCTACATCCTCACCCGAGCGCTGATGCAGTGGTTCTTCGATCACTACACCGACCCCACCGATCGTGAGCATCCGCACGTCGCACCGATCCGCGGCAACCTCGCCGACCTGCCGCCAGCGTTGATCGTCACGTGCGAGTTCGACCCGCTGCGCGACGAGGGCGCGGCCTACGCCGCCGCACTCACCGAGGCCGGCAACGAAGCCCGCCACCTCGCGGTCGACGGCCATACGCACACCTCGATCCCGGCGGTCGACGTGGTGGCCACCGGCGAGTGGGTACGCGAGGAGATGGCTGCCGCGTTGCGCGACTTCGCTGCGGCACCCGTGCCGGCATAACGGTTGGCCCGTCGGCCGGCCGGGCGCGCACAACGTCGCAGGGGTCATCGCAAAGCGGTCATCGCAGTGGCGTGAAGAGTGCAACGAGCGTGCTCGCCTGGGCCGCACCGCCATCGCTGACCTCTTCACACCACAACGTGTACGTGACGGTCTCCCCCGCCCGGATGAAGAAGCGACGAATGCCTGACAGCATCTCCTCGTCGTGGTTCGCCTCGGGCCCAGCTGTCAAGAAGCTGTAGCCGGATCCGCCAACGGGGATATCCAGGCCCCAACCCGGCGCATCGGTGTCGACCTGGCAGCGGACGATCCCGCTGGCTGTGTGTCGCAGCCCCGTCGAGTAACTCGCCGTGACGTACCCGTCGACCGGTGCCGTCACCGCCGTGCTGACGACCGGTATGGGGGCGCCTCTCAGCTGTATCTGATTCAGCTGAGTGCCGCTCTCGACGAACGGTTGGGCCTCATCGAGTGCCGCAACGTCGTCTTCGTTCGCGGCGACGGCGGCTTCGACGCGGTCGAGTCGTGCGAGCACCTCGGTGTCGACGCCGTCGCCGTTTCCGGTTCCGGCTTCGAGTTCGTTGGTGCGGCGATCGAGTTCAGCGAGCCGCTGGTCGATCTCGGTGAGTGAACCAGACGTGTAGTACCCGACCACGTCGAGCACCACATCGACCCGACCCTTGAAGTTGTAGATCGTGATCGCCCCGTCCGGCGAGAGACGCACATCGACCTTGTTCGGCGTCGACGGGCCACCAGCGGTCACGTTGAGATTCGACAACAACGGCGGCTCGACCAGATCAGCCGGATACACCCGGATGTTCGACGCCGCCGTGGCACCCACCGCGGTGACGTTCAACGCCACACCGGTCGCATCACCGGGGATCGCCAATGCACCAACGCACTGGCCGTTGTCGCCACGCACCTGGACGGTGTGGGTGTCGCCCGGGCCCAGCGGGGTGTCGCGTTCGCCGATGTTGTTCGTTTCGCCGGGACGGGTGTCGACCAACCGACAGCCAGGGGTCGGTACATAGGTCGTGTCGCCGTCGCCCGGCGCAGCGTTGGCCGACCAGGTGGCGGCGCCGATCACGGTGACCGCAACGGCGATGAATGCCCCGGTGAGCAACCAGATCGCGGCCCCCAGACGAGACGACAGAGATGAGTGATGGGGAGTGATTTCGTTCATGCCTGCACGATGAACCACATCACCGCCGCAGTCCTGCAGAACCGCCCGAGATCTCCTGGAGACCATCTCGCCGTTCCTCTTCGGACACCATCTCGCCGGTCACGGCACCGGGGTGAACAGCGCGGTGATCGTGGAGTAGAGGACCCCGCCGCCGTTGACGAACTCCTCGCACCAGAGGCCAAACGTGACCTCTTCGCCAGCGGAGATCTCCATCCGCCTCGACCCGGCGATCGAACCCTCGACGTCGGAGACGCTCGCGTCCCAGAACATGAAGCCGGATTCCTCGGGAATGTTCATCCCCCAGTCGAAGTCGTCGCGTTCGGGGCGACACGCAACGCTTCCGCCGTCGCTATGAAAGGCCGATGTCGAGAACGACACGGTGACGTGTCCATCGCTGGGCGCCGTCACCGGCACAGCAACAACTTCCTCCGGTCCATTACTGAGGGCGCCATAACTCTCGCTGTAGTTGCTGACCATGAACGACCGGGCGTCTTCGTTGGCCTCGATGGCGGTTTCCATGCGGTCGAGTCGGGCGAGCAGCTCGGTATCGACGCCATCGCCGTTTCCGGTTCCGGCTTCGAGTTCGTTGGTGCGGCGATCGAGTTCAGCAAGCCGCCGGTCGATCTCGGTGAGCGAACCCGAGGTGTAGTAGCCGACCACATCGAGCACCACATGCACTTGACCCTTGAAGTTGTAGACCGTGATCGCCCCGTCGGGCGACAGACGCACATCGACCTTGTTCGGCGTCGACGGCCCACCAGCCGTCACGTTGAGATTCGACAACAACGGCGGCTCGTTGAGGTCAGCGGGATACACCCGAATGTTCGACGCCGCAGTGGCACCCACCGCGGTCACGTTCAACGCCACACCGGTCGCATCGTCGGGAATCGCCAACGCACCGACACACTGGCCGTTGTCGCCGCGCACCGCGACGGTGTGGGTGTCACCGGGCCCGAGCGGGGTATCGCGCGATCCAATGTTGTTCGTTTCGCCGGGCCGGGTGTCGACCAACCGACAACCCGGGGTTGGCACGTACGTCGTGTCAACGTCGCCTGGGGCCGCGTTGGCTGACCAGGTCGCTGCGCCGATCACGGTGACCGCAACGGCGAGAAACGCCCCGGTGAGCAGCCACATCGCGGCGCCCAGACGAGACGAGAAGGTGGACGGATGGGGAGTGATTTCGTTCATGCCTGCACGATGAACCACACCACCGCCCCAGTCCTGCAGACCGGCCCGAGATCTCCTGGAGAAGTGCGTTGGCAGGCGACAATCCGACGCTCAGGTCGACGGCGAGACGTCGCGCCGGAGACGAAACGCACGCAGCGCCTCGTAGAACCGCCGGTGGTGGGCGGCGAATCGGCGGACCCTCGTCGTGCGATTCGAGCCCGTGACGGTCGGGCGAGCTCGGCACGACAAACCCGGTGCTGGCAGATGCATCCTCGTGCCAGCGCGCCGTCCGCTCCCACGCTGCCGGCACGCCCGCCTCCCACCGCAGGGCGTCCGCGATGAACGGCAGGTCGACTCCGTCACAAAACGCACGCATCGTCGCCGCCGGGTGCGCGACAAGGTCGTCGGAGTCGATCACCACGGGCGGCGCCCCACCGGCCGCACGGACGGCCATGAACAGCTCATGCAGCGCCTCGACACCGGTGTCGAAGATGCGCATGTCGCCCTCCAGCGCCCACCACGACGCCGCGATCTCCTCAGGCCGCCGGATGAGAAACGCGTGACGGACCTCACGAAGAAACCGGTCGTCGGCGATCACCTTCTCGAGCACCGGTCGGTTGACCGTCTCTTTCACGAACACCGGTTGCTCGGCCTCGTCCAACAGCCACGACATCAGCGACTCGGGAGTAGTGAACGTGCGCGCGCCGACCTCGATCGGGCCGATGAACACGAGGCCCTCGAGCGGCTCGTGCAGCGCACGCACGTCGCCTCGCTCGAGCATCGACCGGAAGAAGGCCGTGGAGCGCGAGCGGGGAGCACTCCACAGCACGATCACGGGCGACGACATCGCCGCCGATGATGATGCCATCGCGTGGTGAAGGCGTCAGTCGGCTGCCGCCGGGACCGCGGCCGAGGGCCAAACCCTCGAGGTAGTCGTGGATCGCCGAGACGACGACAGAACCCTCACCGACCGCCGACGCCACACGCTTGATCGAGCCGCTGCGGATGTCGCCGACGGCGAACACCCCCGGCACCGACGTGGCGAACGGACTCGACGCACCGGTGACCACGAAGCCACGGTCGTCGACATCGATGTCATCGGGCAACCACTCGGTGTTCGGCACTGCGCCGATCATCACGAACAGCGCACCGGTGTCGATACGCACGGATTCGCCGCTCTGGTTGTTGCGGATCGTGACGGCGTCGAGCCGATCGTCGCCGTGGAGCTCCACCACCTCGCTGTGGGTGAGCAACGTGATGTCGGGATCGGCGTCGATCCGCTGGGTCAGATAACTCGACATGGTTGCCGACAGCCCGTCGCCGCGCACCACCACATAGGTCGTGCCGGCGCTGCGCGACAAGAACATCGCGGCCTGGCCGGCAGAGTTCCCACCGCCGACGATCACTGCACCCGCACCGCGCGTGAACCGCGCCTCGAGTTCGGTGGCGGCGTAGTACACGCCCGCGCCCTCGAGGTCTTCCAAACGCTCGAGCGGGAGACGCCGATACGTCACGCCGCAGGCCAACACGACTGCCCGACCGCGCACGCAGGTGCCATCGGCCAATGCGACCTCGAATCGATCGGGGAACGAGCGAAGGGCAACGGCACGATGCGGCACCGCGAAGCGGGCGCCGAACTTCACGGCCTGGATACCACCTTGAAAGGCCAGCTCGGCTCCCGACACGCCCGTGGAGAACCCCAGGTAGTTCTCGATACGCGACGACGTTCCCGCTTGGCCGCCGAGTGCGGTGTCTTCGATCACCAGCGTCGACAGCCCCTCCGACGCGGCGTACACACCCGCAGCGAGCCCGCCGGGGCCGGCACCGACCACGATCACGTCGAACACATCGCCGTCGCTCACCGACAGGTCGATGCCAACGGCACGGGCCAGATCGAGTGTCGACGGCGCGACCAATGCCCGCGAGCGCCCGACGACCACCACCGGACCCTCCGACAGCGCCTCGAGCTCGAGGCCGCACGAGGCGAGCACCTCATGTGCGGCAGTTCGATCGCTGGCATCGACGAATCGGTGGCCGATGCGGTTGCGCGACACGAACTCGAGCAGCGCAACCGTGGCGCCCTCGGCTTCGCGCCCCACGATCACCAGGCCGCCCTCGCCCCATTCGATGATCAGCCGACGACGGGCGGCGAACGAGGCGACGATCACGTCGGCGACCTCCGGCACCATCGCCACGAGTTCGAGCAGCCGCTGTTGCGGCACCACGATCGCATCCGTCGGCTCGCACGCCACCGCGGCAAGAAACGTCCCTTGGCCCATCAACATGCCGAGGTCGCCGACGAAGTTCCCCGCTTCGATGGTGACCACCACGTGATCGTCGGACCGATCGATGATGTCAACCGACCCCTCGACGATCAGGTGGAAGTCGTACCCGGGGGCGTCCACGTCGAACAACACGTCGCCCGGCTCTAAGCGACGCTCGTACCCGGCGCGGCGGAGCGTGTCGACGGTGCGGTCGTCGAGTTGCGGCCAGGCGATCTCCTCGAGCGCGCTGCGCGGCGTGGACGAACGGCGGCTGGGCGCACTCATCGCGCAACTCTCGACCACCCCTCGCCGTCCGTCAAGCCGGACGAGTGCCTCCCCAGCGGATCATCGACCGCCGATGTGACACCGTCTCGGTAGGTTCGGTGGGGTGGCGCTGCGCTCGCGACATCGACCGCCATTCGTGGCGCAAGGAACGTGGCGCAGCGGCGCGTTGCACGTGTGGGGCTGGAACGGCACCGATACCGCGTCGATCGCCTGGTTCTACTCCGACTTCCGTCAGCGATCGGGCGACGGCACCCGCATCGGCTGGCACGATTCACCGCTGTCATACGGCCCGATCGGCCGGCTGACGCTGTCTGAGCACGGCATCGCCGCCCCGGTGTCGACCGTGGAACTGCCCCCGCTGGGCGCGGCGGTCTGGCTGAGCGAGGTCCCCGCCGGCGATGCGCTGTCCGACACGCTCGCCTGGTTCGCCCGGTTGAGCGAACTCGCCCGGGCAACCGTCGATCGGCGTCGCCTCAGCGTCGCAGTGGTCGACGAAGGACCGTTCACGGCGGCTCGCTGGGTGCCGATCGTCGACGACACCACCACCGACCTGCTCGCCGGCTTCGATGCGTCGATGCCGCCGCTGTGTGCGCTCAGCGACGCTGTCGACGCCACCACGATCCACGCCCAGATGGTCGACGGCCTCGCCCGCGGTCTCCTGCACCAGACCGGCTGGAAGCCCGACCTCGGCCGCAAGCGCAGCGCCGACGCACAGGCGACGCGCGCTGTGTTTAACGCGTTGGCCGGTGCCGATCACGTGATCCGCACCGGCACCGACGAGTACCACGATGCGCTCGGCCAACTGCGCGTCGACCTCGATCGATATCACCGGCGGCTGTCGGGCGAGCCGGCGATCGTCACGCGCGTCCGCCTCGACGTGCCGGGCGACCCGAACGAGCCGTGGGAGGTGCGGCTCGAACTCGTCGACGAGTCCGACTCCACGCGCTGGTGCACGGCCAACGACGTGTGGGAACGCAACGCCACGGCGCTCGACGTGGCCCGCAAGCCCGAGCACCTCGACACGCTCGTCGGCCACCTCAACGACGCCGTCATTGCGATCGCCCCGGCCATCCCCGGCCTCGCCGACCTGGCGCTCGAACACGAACCCGTGGGCGTCGAACTCGACGTCGACGAAGTCGAAGACTTCCTCGACGAAGCGCCCGCCGTGCTCCACCGCATGGGCATCGAGCTGCTCGGCCCCGAGCGCCTTGTGCGCGAGCGGCCCCGGGTGGCGGGCACCGCCACACCGGCACCGATCGACGACCGCAAACACGGTCTTGGCCGCGAGGCGCTCGTGGAGTGGTCGGTGGTGATCGACAACACACCGATCTCCGACACCGAACTGGCCCGAGCCACCGAGGCCGGTGCCCGCTTGTTGCACACCGGCGATCGCTGGGTGCGCATCGACCCCGACCAACTCCGCCGTCACCGCGAACGACAGCTCGAGTTGATCCACGACCACTCCGAGGTCGGTCCGATCGAGCTGCTGTCGCTGGCCAACGGCGACGACGCCGATGCCGACCGGGCGATGATCCTGCACCGCACCGACAGCGACACAACGCCCCCCGCCGACTCCACCGGGGCCGACGCAGGCGCGCGCATCGACCACGACCTACGCGATTGGGTCGAAGAACTCCTCGCTGGGCTTCCCGACGACCAGCTGGAAGAGGCCACCGAGCCGGCCGGGTTCCGCGGCGAACTGCGCCACTACCAACGCCGCGGCCTCACCTGGATGCGGCGCCTGTCCGAACTCGGCTTGGGCGGCTGCCTCGCCGACGACATGGGCTTGGGCAAGACCGCAACGACATTGGCCCACCTCGCCGACCGGCCCGGACCCCACCTGGTGGTGTGTCCGCTGTCGGTGGTGCGCAACTGGAGCACTGAGGCCGAGCGGTTCGCACCCGAGCTCGACGTGCGCATCCACCACGGCAGCAACCGGCGGCGCAACGGCGATCACGACGAGCTGTTCACTACCGACCCGACGAACGAACTCGTGGTGACCACCTACGGGCTCCTTCCTCGCGACCTCGAACACCTCGCGGCGATCGACTGGACCACCGTGGTGCTCGACGAAGCGCAGATGGTGAAGAACCCACACACCAAGGCAGCCAAGGCGGTGCGTCAGCTGCGAGCCACGCAGAAACTGGCGCTCACCGGCACCCCGGTCGAGAACCGCCTCAGCGAGCTGTGGGCGATCCTCGACGCCGTCAACCCCGGCATGCTCGGCTCGCTCGACGGATTCCGTCGGAAGTACGCCGGGCCCATCGAGCGGTCGCGCGATCTCGACGTGGCGGGTCGCCTGCGGCGGATCACCGACCCGTTCGTGTTGCGCCGCACCAAAGCCGACAAGCGTCTGCTCCCCGACCTGCCCGACAAGCTCGAACAGATCGCCTACGCCAAGCTGACCAAAGAGCAGGCCACGATGTACCAACAGGTCGTCGACCAGCTGCTCGACGAGGCGAAAGACCTCGACGGGATGCAGCGGCGTGGCGTAGTGCTGCGGGCGCTCACCCGGCTGAAGCAGATCTGCAACCACCCTGCGCACGCACTGGGGGATGGCTCTCGCCTCGCCGGCCGCTCGGGCAAGCTCAACCGGTTCGACGAGTTGCTCACCGACATCTTCGACGCCGACGAACAGGCGTTGGTGTTCACCCAGTTCCGTCAGATGGGCGACCTGCTCGTGCGTCATCTCGCCGAGCAGCACGAGATGAGCGTGCCGTTCCTCCACGGCGGCGTCAGCCGCACTGCGCGCGACCGTATGGTCGACGACTTCCAGGCCGGCACCGCGAGCCCGCTGCTGATCGTGTCGCTCAAGGCGGGCGGCACGGGGCTGAACCTCACCGCCGCCAGCCAGGTCGTGCACTACGACCGTTGGTGGAATCCGGCGGTGGAAGATCAGGCCACCGACCGCGCATGGCGGATCGGGCAGGAGCGGCTGGTGAACGTGCACAAGATGGTGTGCGAAGGCACCGTCGAGGAACGCATCGGCAAGATCATCGACGAGAAGCGCGCGCTGGCCGACGCCGTGGTCGGCACGTCCGAGGCGTGGGTGTCCGAGCTCGACAACGACGAGCTGGCCGAGCTGGTCACACTGGACGACGCACGATGAGTGCACCGCGCAAGCCCTACGGCACCACCCACCCGGGACGGCTGCCATCCACGGTGATCAAGGTGCTCGCCGCCGAACTCTCCGACCCCGAACGACTGCGACGCGGCAAGCGCTACGCCAAACAAGACGCCGTCACCGACATCGACATCGCGCCCGGCATCGTCACCTGCGAGATCCTCGGTTCACGGTCGACGCCATACGTGGTCACGTTGCAGGTCACGCCCGGCGACGGCATGCCGGTCGCCCGCGACCTGCTCACCCGGTGCTCGTGTCCCGACGACGACTACGACTCGGTGTGCAAGCACATCGTGGCCGCGATGTTCGTGCTCGCCGACGAGTTCCTCGTGGAGCCGCAGCTGCTCGACATCTGGCGCAAACACCCCCACGCCCCCGACGTCGGCGACACCGACGACGACACCTTCCGCCCCACACCAGAGCGCGACCCCGCGCCTCGCCGCCGGCACCTCCAAGTGGTCCGCGGTGCACCCCACGACGATCCGCCTGAAGAACCCGTTGTCGACGAACCGGTCGATCGCCTGGCCGACACGTTGGCACTGCGCGATCCCGCCGCGTTGCCGTCGAGCGACGACATCGCTGCGCTCAGCGAGCCAACCCACGTGGCGCCGCCGCGCAACGACCTCGCCGCCGACGCACTCGCCGAAGCGATGCGCTACCTCTCGATCGACTGGGACTGACGGTGCCGACACGCTGCGTCGCGTTGCTGCGGGGAATCAACGTCGGCGGCAAGAACCTGATCTCGATGGCGGAGCTGCGGGCCATGTTCGAGGCCGAGGGCTACGACGACGTGCAGACCTACATCCAGTCCGGCAACGTCGTGTTCCAGACCGATGCGCAACTGGGCTCACTCGAGCGAGCGATCGAGGAAGCGCTCGTTGCGCAGCTCGACACCGCAGTAAAGGTGGTCGTTCGGTCACACCGCCAGATGCGCGGCGTCGTGGCGAACGCGCCCGACGGGTTCGGAGCGGATCGCGATCGATACCTCTCCGATGTCGTGTTCCTGCGCAAGAGCTTGACCCCCAAGCGAGCTCTTGCGGCGGTCGCGCTACGCGACGGCGTCGATCAGGTCTGGCCCGGGACTGGCGTGCTCTACTTCGCCCGACTCGCCGAACGTCGATCGCAGAGCCGGCTCAGCAGGCTGGCGTCGACGCCGGAGTATCAGCACATGACCATCCGCAATTGGGCGACGACCACAAAGCTGCTGGAACTCCTCGAAGCCTGAGCACAGAGCAGTCGTAGCTCTACGACGTCGGCAGCGCCGAAATACGATCGCGATGTGTCGAAGAGCGCTCCCCACGATCTCCTCCCGCCGATCGTCGGCGAGGCCGAACTCGCGGCGCTCGACGGAGCGTTACTCGCCGACGTTCGGTGGTACCTCGACGGGGCTGACGGACACGCGGCGTTCGTGGCCGGGCATCGACCGGGCGCGGTATGGGTCGACCTCGACGCCTGGTTGGCCAGCCCGCCGACCGCGGCCGACGGCCGGCATCCGTTCCCGCCAGCCGACGTGTTCGGAGAAGGGATGCGCGCCATCGGGCTTTCCGACGGCCAACCGCTCGTCGCCTACGACGATCGTGAGGGCGTTCCCGCATCACGATTGGTGTGGATGCTGCGGCTAATCGGCCATCCTGCGGCATTGCTCGATGCACGCTGGCCACCCGATCAGATCGAGGCCGGCGAGGTCGATGTACCACCCGGCAACTTCTCGAACCGACCGTGGCCCACGGGCCGACTGGTCGACGCCGACCGCGTTGCCGACGAAGCCGCGTCGGGCGCCGTCGTGATCGACGCCCGCGCCGCCGAGCGCTACCGCGGCGAGACCGAGCCGATCGATGCACGTGCCGGTCACATCCCCGGCGCGATCAACCTGCCGTTCGCCGACAACCTTGTCGATGGGCGATTCCGATCACCGAGTGAGTTGGCCGCACGGTTCGCCGACGTGGGCGACGAGCCGATCGTGTACTGCGGCAGCGGCGTGAGCGCGTGCCACAATCTGCTCGCTCTGGAGTCGGTCGGCATACGGGGCCGCCTCTACCCGGGCTCGTGGTCGCAGTGGTCGGCTGACCCCGCCCGCCCAGTCGCTGTCGGCTGACCCGCACTCGGCGCCGAGCAAGCGGCGCGTCGGAACGAGCGCACGGCCCAGTTTTCACGCGGTTCTCACGGCCGCAATCGACTGTCGAGTCCATGCCCGACAAGCACAGCACCGCCCGAGACGAGCACCTCCCGATGACGGAAGCGGAGGCGCTCGATGAAACGAACTTCCTCGTCGATCGCGCTGGTTGGTTGGTGCCGATGAAGTTCAGCCGGTGGTTCGTGAAGACCCCGCGCCACCGCCGCACGGTACGGCTCATCGCCGGCCTCCTTCTGACCGGCACGCTGGGCCTGACGGTCTTCGTTCGTGGCGACGCGCATCTACCGGTGGAGCTCCACCTGCCGGGAGCCGACCCACGCGGCATGGATGGCGATCCCGCCCCGCCTGCAGAGGAGATCCCGAGCGTGTGGGACGAACTCGGCGAGAACCACGGCTTGGGTTCGGGCCTGGTCCCGTACATCAACCAACCCGCGGCGGGCACGACGGACGATGACGGCGTTGCCGACGACGCCGAGACCGAAGAAGAAACCGCCGATGGCCAACCCGCGGAGGGTGGCAACGAGAGCGACGCCGAGGCGAGTGCCGCCGGCGAGGCGGGCGCTGGTGACGCGGCGGCGGACGAGACAGAGACTGGCGGGGGCACTACCGACGAAACAGACGACGACGACGGCGATCAATCCGGTGCCGTCGCCACCGTCGATGACCGGTGCTCGGGTATCACGCACCTCAGCCCCGGCGAGATCCAGTCGTTCGCGTCTGGCGTGTGGGTGTGGACCGCCGCCGGTGCCGGGCGTTGGGTGTGGACCGCGCAGGAGCCCGACCACCACTGCTTCGACGACGATGCAGCCGAGACGTCGCCAAGCGACGGATCGACACCGGGGTCCGTCGACCTCCATGCCTTCGTCGCCGACTACGGGGCAGCGCGGTCAGTGAGCCACGTCGATTGGCTTCTCGAGATGACCCACCCGGCGATCCGCGGTCTGTTCGACGACGCTGCTTGCCGAGCCGTGCTGGCCCACAGCCCCGCGGCGGTACTGGCGACCGAGGTGGCCGAGGTCGGCGCGATCGACGAGTGGCTGTTCGAGTACGGCGCCGGGACGGTCAGCTTCCCTGCGGCGATCTCCGGCAGTGTCGCCCACTACTTCCACGATGGCGGCGAGGCCACCTTCCCGTGGACCGCTCCGGTCGAAGACGGCCAGCCGTTTCTGGCCTTCGACTGCGATCACCCGTTGCCCTGACGACCGAGCCAGCCCGGGGCCTGGAGCCTGACCGTCCCCCGCCCACCGGGGTCAACGGTGCGGGATCAGCTGCGCTTGGCGAAATCGAAGCCATCGAGGGCGTCGGCGCGTCGAGCGATCGCCCCAACTTGCTCGGCATCCCACCACGTGCCCGAATTCGACAGCCTGCCTCGGGCCCGTTCGAGACCCTCGCGCACCGCGGCCGGAGTGACGACATCACCACTCATGACATCGCGTCGTGGTGTGCGCCGACGAGCACCACGACCATCTGGCACGGCTCGTCGTATGGGTTGCGCCAGGCGTGGCGGGTCCCGTTTTGTACCACGGTGTCGCCTGGCCCCAACTCGGCGGTGGCGCCATCGTCGAGTTCGAGTACGACGCGACCCGAGACGATGAACTCGTAGTCGACCGACGCGGTGGTGTGCATACCGGGATTGTCCGGTTCCATGTGCCCCGCCATGCCTGGCAGCTTCTGTTCCATCTCGGCGAGCGCCGCCTCGAAGTCGATGTCGCCGAGCGGCGCTTGATCGTCTGGCGGCACGGTGAACAGCCCGAACCGAAACCCGCCCAGCGGGGGGAAGTACTGCACGGCGTCGGGGTGGCTGCCGTCATCGGGGAAGTGCGCCGGTTGATCGCCGCCCCACATCCTGAAGAACTCGAACCCCGGCACGATCTCGCTCGTGGTCGGTTCGACGACCTCGTCGCTGGCGACCACCGCCTTGCCGCTCGCGTCGTGACCCGTGACCACTCGTCGTATCCCCATTGCACCCTCCTCGATCGGACGGTCGCAGAGTAACGACTACCGGGCGGCGGCGACGCCGAGCAGCAACCGGGCTCGGGGTCAGCCGTCGACGTAGCGACGAACGGAGTCGATCGTGCTCTTGGGCGGAATCGCCGTGAGGACCACGCCATTGGTCGGATCGCTGGCGTGCACCCACTGGGTCGCGCTCACCGCGATGCCGACATGGTTGATGGTCTTCGATCCACGGCGCTTCTGGAAGATCAGGTCGCCGGGCTTGATCGCCTCGTTCTCGAAGTCGACGGCGGTGCCCTGCATGGCCTGCGCGGCGCTGTAGTGGACGAGCGACACGCCGACCTGCTCATAGGCAGCAAGGGTGAGACCCGAGCAGTCGAAGGTGTCGGGGCCCTTGGTGAAGAACTTGTAGTCCCTGCCAACCTGCGCCCGAGCGAAGTTGACCACCGCGTCGGCCCGCGACGACGGCGTGCTCGCTGCCGCCTGGGGCGCTGCGGCGGGTGCGCTGGCGGGCGCCGTTCCGCCTGCAGGGATGGCGAGTTCGTGACCGGGGTGGATGATGGTGTCGAGGCCGAGATCGTTCTCTTGGAGCAAGGCCCCAAGGCTCACGCCGTGACGCATCGCGATGATCGACAGCGAGTCGCCGGACACGATCGTGTACGTCAGTCCGGACGGCGCAGCCGGAGCGGGAGCTGCGCTGGGCTCGGCGGCGGGCGCAGGAGCGGCCGATGGTGCGGTGCCCCCGGCAGGGATCGCCAGTTGTTGGCCGGGCATGATCACGCTCGTCATGCTGAGATCGTTGGCCTGCAGCAGCGCCGACAAACGGACGCCGTAGCGGTTGGCGATCAGCGACAGCGCGTCGCCGGAAACGACCGTGTACGTCGACGCAGCTGCGCCTCCGCCGCCGCTGGCAGCTGGCGCGGCTGAGCGCTCAGGGGCGGGCGCGGAGCCCCCTTCGGGAATCGTCAGACGCTGGCCCGGAATGATGATGCTCTCGGCCGTGAGATCGTTCACGTCGAGCAACGCCTTGAGCGCCACGCTGTGGTCGCTGGCGATGCGCAGCAGATAGTCGCCAGGCTCCACCACGTAGGTGCCGCCGCTTGCGGCGGCGGGAGACGCGGTGGCGGTCGCCACGGCGGTGGCGGAGATCGCAAGGGCAACGGAAAGGCGAGTGAGGCGTCGGATGACGGTCATGCTTGTTGGATCGGCGCGACCGATCTGCGACTTAACAAGTTCTTTGCAGAACGCTGACAATCGGCTCACAGGCCCAAACCACCGATTCTTGGCGTGCTCGTGTGCGCCAGCCGCAACCAGCAACGCCGAGAAGTGATGGACACACGTCGGTACGGCGGTGTCGTATCGAGCGCAGCGGCATGCCGCGCCGGGTGATCAGTGGCCGTCAGGCGTGGCGTTGAACCGGCCGATGCGATGACTGATTCCCGCCAGAATCTCGGGCGCCGTCTGGCGAGAATCGTCCCATGCCCCTCGCCGACGGACTCACCTTCCGCCCGATCACACGTCAACGAGCCGCCGAGCTGCGCCAAGTCGGAGGTGTTCGCTACGTGGCCGACGCAGCTCCGGGTTACCCGTGCCGGCAGTGCCTGCGCGATGCCGACGTCGGCGACGAACTCATCCTGGTGTCGCACGACCCTTTCGCCGGCGACAGCCCGTACCGGTCGGCCAGCCCGATCTTTCTGCACCGCGACGATTGCGGCGAACCGGACACCGCAGACGTGCCGCAGCAACTCGTCGTGCGTTCGCTCTCGCTGCACGCGTTCGACGCCGACGAGATGATGGTCGACGCCGCTCTCGTCGACGGGGCAGAACTCGCCGACTCGGCGCTCGCCTTCTTCGAGCGCGCCGACGTGGTGTCGGTCCACGTCCACAACCAACCGCGCGGTTGTTGGGCCACCACCATCGAGCGATCAGCCGCGAACCCGGCGAGCTAGCGTCGGCCTCCTCGGCGCAGAGGAGCAAGATGGACGGCATCCACGACATGGGCGGCATGGAGGGCTTCGGGCCGATGGTGCGCGACGAGGCGATGTTCCATGCGCCGTGGGAGCGGAGCGCGTTCGGTCTTGCCACCGCAGTCCAGATCGTGGGCAACACCGACGAGTTCCGCCACTCGATCGAACGCCTCGATCCGGCGTTCTACCTCACCGCCGACTACTTCGGCCGCTGGCTCGGTTCGCTGGAGGTCCGCGTGGTCGAGCGCGGTCTGCTCGACAGCGCCGAGGTCGACGCCCGCGCCGGCGACGACCGCGCCCGACCAACTGCGAGTCCACCACGCGGACTGCCAGAGACGTCGCCCGACGGAGGGCCCCATCGCGCGCTCGATCGACCACCGCTGTTTGCGGTCGGCGACGAGGTTCGCGCGCGCGATATCCACCCGGTAGGACACACGCGCCTGCCGGGGTATGTGCGTGGGCACCGCGGGGTGGTGACGCACGCGTATCCCGCCTTCGTGTTCCCCGACTCGCGCGCTCACGGCGACGGTGACGACCCGCAGTACGCGTACGCGGTGCAGTTCTCGGCGAGCGACCTGTGGGGCGACGGCGACCACACCGTGAGCGTCGATCTGTTCGAGCCGTACCTGGAGCCGTCGTGAGCAGCGAACACCACGATCACCCTCACGATCATGAGCACGATCGTGGCCATGATCATGAGCACGACGACGATCCACGTGCGCTACGGGCCAACGCACTCGAAGCGATCCTCATCGAGAAGGGATTGATCGATCCCGCTGCCGTCGATGCCACCCTCGACTACTTCGAGAACGAGCTCGGCCCGATGCACGGGGCCAGGGTGGTCGCCAAGGCGTGGAGCGACCCGGCGTTCAAGGCGCGCTTGCTCGCCGACGGGCTGAGCGCGATCGGCGAGCTCGGCCTCGGCGGGCCGCAGGTCGATCATCTCGTGGTGGTGGAGAACACGCCCGCCACCCACAACGTCGTCGTGTGCACGTTGTGTTCGTGCTACCCGTGGGGGCTGCTCGGCCTGCCACCAGCGTGGTACAAGTCGTTGCCGTATCGCTCACGCGTCGTGCGCGAGCCGCGCCAGGTGATCGCCGAAATGGGCTGCGACCTCCCGGCCGACATCGACATCAAGGTGTGGGACTCTTCGTCGGAAGTGCGCTACTTCGTACTTCCGGAACGGCCCGCGGGAACCGACGACCTCGATGAGGAAGCGCTCGCGGCGCTAGTCACCCGCGACCATATGATCGGCGTCGCCCGGTGAGGCCCGACCTCGACACCGAGGGAGCAGCGGCGCCACCCCGGGCGAACGGCGAGATCGTCTTCGACGATGCGTGGCAGAGCAGGGTGTTCGCCACGACGATGGCGGCTTGCGACGCCGGGCTGATCGACTACGAGTCGTTCCGCCAGCAGCTCATCGCACAGATTGCCCGCCGCGACACGCGCGGCGACGACCTGCAGGCAGCCACCTACTGGGAGGCGTGGCACGACGCCTTCGAAACGCTGGCGCTGGAGGTCGGACTCGTCAACGCCGCCGAGCTGGCACAACGAGCGGCGGACTTCGCCGCACACTCTTGAAGCGCGCGGTTTCACGGCCCGTCCTTACCCCCAAGGCGTACGGTGCGCGCCATGAACAGTCGAGTCGGTCGACGGACCTTCCTGATCGGCGCTGGTGCCGCCGCAGTGGCCGCATGCAGTAGCGAGAGCGGCGACTCGAGCGCGACCAGCGATGCTGCCAGCACCGCCCCACTCGACTCGACGAATGGCACAACGGATACGACGCCCGCGGCATCGGCGCCGTCTCCTACCGACCCAGATCCGACCACGAGCGCGGCTACCCCCGAGTCGGCCGAGTCCGACTCGACCGAACCGCCGGCACTCACGGCGGATCAGTTCGCCGCGCTCGCGATCTGCGCCGCCCTCCCCTCCTCCACAGCGGGACCGTTCCCGACCATCGACCAGCTCGACCGACGCGACGTCACCGAGGGCTACCCCGGGCACCCCCTGCGGCTCGGTATCCGCGTGGTCGATGACACCAGCCAGCCGATACCCGGGGCCGAAGTGGAGATCTGGCACGCCGACGCCACAGGCGACTACTCCTCGTACATCGACAACGGCACGGGCAAAGACGAAGGCGAGGGCACGACGTTCTTGCGTGGGTTCCAGACCGCCGATGCCGACGGCATCGTCGAGTTCCAGACGATCTATCCCGGTTGGTACAACGGCCGCGCGGTGCACATCCACACCAGCGCACGCGTCGACGGCGGCGAGGTGCTCACGGCGCAGCTGTACTTCGACGAGCCATACACCGAGCAGGTGTATCTCGACGGTCCCTATGCCGAGTTCGGTTCGCCCGACACGACGTGGTCGACCGACCCGCTGGCCGACAACCCGGCAACCGACGGCACCGGCATCACGCTCGTCGCAGCACCGACGTGGAACGGCGAGGGCACGCTCGGGCTCGTCAACATGGGCGTGCGCATTTGACCCGGCCCGTCGCTTCTCGGTGCCGTCGGTTGCAGAAACCGCAGGCGCCGGCGCCGAGAAGCACACGGGGCAGCGGCGGACTCGACGGGTGCAGCGCTGCCCCGTGGTGGCACCACTACACTGCGTGGTCATGGTGGGCGGGGCAACCATCCGGGGCTCCATCGGGCCTTCCGTCCGGCAAGGTCGCCGACGTCGCCGACGCGATGGTCGACAACGTCGACCGGATCGTGCGCGGCAAACGCGACGAGATCCGTTTGGCGTTGTGCTGCCTGCTCACCGAGGGCCACCTGCTGCTCGACGACGTGCCGGGAACCGGCAAGACCAGTCTCGCCAAGGCGATCGCCAACTCGATCGCCGGTAGCTGGAAGCGGGTGCAGTTCACGCCCGACCTGTTGCCCACCGACATCACCGGCGTGATGGTGTTCGATCAGAGCAGCGGCTCGTTCTCGTTCCGTGAGGGTCCGGTGTTCACCAACGTGCTCATCGGCGACGAGATCAACCGCGGCAGCCCCAAGACCCAATCGGCGCTGCTCGAGGTGATGGAAGAACGTCAGGTCAGCGCCGACGGTGTGTCCCGCCCCGTCCCCCCGACCCTTTTTTGTGATCGCCACGCAGAACCCGCGCGACTTCCAAGGCACGTTCCCGCTCCCCGACGTGCAACTCGACCGCTTCGCCATGCGCCTGTCACTCGGCTACGCCGACACCCGACACCGAGGTGTCGATCCTCGAACGGTTCCATCGGCACCTCGACGACCACGACCTCGAACCGGTCACCGACGCCACCGAGCTCGACCAGGTGATCGACGAAATCGACCGCATCGAAGTGGTGCGCTCGATCCACGACTACATCGTCGCCATCGCTGCGGCCACGCGCAGCCACCCCGATCTCCGCCTGGGCGTCTCCACCCGCGGCACGCTGACCATGTTGCGCGTCGCCAGGGCGTTCGCCGCCACCGATGCCCGCACCTACGTGACACCCGACGACATCAAGGCGATCGTGGCGCCGGTGTGTTCGCACCGCATGGCACTGACCCCCGACGCCGAGCTACGCGGCGTACGCATCGACGCCGTGCTCGCCGAACTGGTCGAGTCGATCCCAGTCCCCCGCGCCCGCGAGGGCTGAGCGGTGCTCACCCGCTCCGGGCTTGGCCTGCTGCTGTGCGGCATCTCCGCCGCGATCCTCGGCCTGTGGTGGGGTTACGAAGAACTCGTGATCGGCGCCGTCGCCGCCGGCGCGGTCCTGCTGATGGCCGTGCTCGCTGCGCAGCGCCCGTTGCGCGCCACGGTGACGCGGCGCGTCGACGCACTGCGCATCGCTCGCGGTGACCCTGTCCCGTTGACGTACAAGGTGCGCAACACCACGGCGTTCCGGTCGGGTCGAGCCACGCTCGTCGGACACATGTGACGGCGTCGAGGGCCGCGTCGAGCTCGCTCCCGTTGCCGCGCGCACCCGAAGAGCTCGTCGATGGCGCAATCCCCACGCATCGTCGCGGGGTGTTCGACGTCGGCCCCTTCGACATCGTGCGCATCGACCCGCTGTGGCTCGCGGTGGGACGCCGAGCCGATCGCGCGACCGCATCGGTCATCGTCCACCCGAAGGTGTACGACCTCACCGGACCACACGGTGCGGTGCGCGTGGGTCGAGAACGAATCGGTCATCCGCCGAGCAACGACCGACCCGATGTCGGGCTTCGTGTCGATGCGCGAGTACGTGAGCGGCGACGACCCACGACTGATCCACTGGCCAACCACCGCCCGGCTGGGCACGCTGATGGTGCGCGAACACGTCGAGGTACGCCGCCCGGAGTTCACCGTGGTGCTCGATACGGCGCGGCGGGCGATCGACGCCGACGATTTCGAAGAAGCAGTCGACGTGGCGGCGACGCTTGCCGCGCACGCCATCCGCACCGGCCTCGACGTGGTGCTGCGCACCACCTCGCGCGAGGTACCAGGCACACCGACATCGATCGCCAGTGAACCCGCGGTGCTCGATTTGCTCACGCCAGTGCAGTGCACCGACGACGACGACACGATCCCCGTGGCGACGTTGTTTTCCGGCGGTCTGGCGCGCAGCGCGGTGCTGATGGTGACCGGCCCTCGGGGTCCGTCGAGTCGGTTCGCGTCGCTCGATCAGATGGCCACCGTGCGCATCGGGCGCGGCGCGCAGGGAGGACAGGGGATCCTGTTCGCCGCCGACGACGCCCGCGAGTTCGTCCGCAGGTGGCGCTCGTGGACCTGATGTCGCGCGCCCGGTTGGCCATCGTCGCCCTCATCGGCGTGACCCTCGGAGGGCTCGCCTGCGCTGTCTTCGATCGATGGTTGTGGGTGCTCCCGCTGGCCGGCGCCCTGCCTGCCGCCGCAGCCATCGTGCGCACCACGATGGACCGCGGTGATCGCGCCCATCGGCGCCGTGGTCGCCGTACTCATCGCGGTGCTCAGTCAAGGCGGTGGGCTCGCTGACGTCGTCGACGCAGCGGTGGCGGGCCCGCAACGGCTGCTGACCACTGAGTGGCCGAGCCCGGTCACCGCCGACCTGGTGGGCACGATCGCCCTCCTCGTATCGGCGGCGACCGCCATTTCGGCAGTCCTCGCCGTGCGCGCCCGCTGGCATCTGCTCCCGCTCGCACCCCCTGCGCTGGCCTACGTGGCCGTGGTGGGCCTGAGCGCGCCAGCGGGAGCACACCTGGTGGGGCTTCTCGTGATCGGGCATCCTCGCCCATCTGCCTGGCCGCGCTGCGACCAGGTACGTCGCTGGCCGAACGCGCCGGCCTGCTCGTCGGCGAACGCCGGCTCGTCCCCCTCGTGGCCACGGCACTGGCCATCGCTGCGCTGGTCAGCGTGCCGGTCGCGATGGTCGGTGCGCGCCGATCCTCGCCGCAACGAGCCGCCGCAACGCACCGCGCCACTGCTCGATCCGATCGAAGCCACCCTCGCGCTGCGCAACCTCGATCCGCCGATCGACGTGCATCGCATCGAATCCGATGGTGCGATACCGATTCGCTGGCGCACCGCAGCGCTCTCCGACTACGACGGCGAACGGTGGACCCCAACGGTCATCGTGCGGCCGATCGGGCAGACGTTGGGACCCGCCGGGCCGACGGCGCAGGAGTACGTGATCGCCTTCCTCGACGACGACATCTCGCTCGTTCCGCTTCCAGGTCCGCCGGTGGCCATCGATACCGCGGTGGAGACCGACGCCGACCGCACGGTGTTGCGCTTGGTCGACCGGCCGAGCGGATCGATCGAAGTCGCCGCCAATCTCGCGCCCGCGGCGGCGGGCGGGGTCGCCTTGGCGACGCGCGAGATCGACGATTCGGTGTCGGGTCTCACCGAACTCGCCGAACAACTCGGCGGCGAAGGGACCACGATCGAACGACTCGATCGCATCGCTGCCACGATGCGCGACGAATTCGTGCTCGACTCCGGAGTACAAGGCGGCGGGTTGCAGCGGGCGCTGCTCGAGCGGTTCCTGCGCGACACACGACGCGGCACCGCCGAACAGTTCGCCGCGTCGTACGTGTTGTTGGCCCGAGCTCTCGGCGCCGACGCTCGTGTCGCCACCGGATTCGTGATCGAGCCGGGTGAGGGGGCGGTCACCGTGTCGTCGGCCGACGCCGTGGTGTGGCCCGAGCTGGCGCTCGACGACGGCCGCTGGGTTGCCGTGGATCCGGTGCCCGCGGAGGAAGCGCCCGACGACACTCCGACGCCACCCGAGCCACGCACGCAGACGCCTGCTGCACCGCAGCCGCCGATCGCCCCGCCGCCAGAACCTGCCGACCAGAACGACACGACTACGGCTGCCGACAGCAACAGCGACGACGGCGCGTTGTCGACCGCCTTCGACTGGGTGCTTCGTGTGGTGGCGGTGAGCGCTGCGGCGTTGATGCCCGTGGTGATCGCCGCGGCGTTGATCCTGTTCGTCAAAGCCCGCCGGCGCACGCGCCGGTTGAAGAATCGAGTTGCCGCCGAACGGATCCGCGGCGCGTGGGCGAGTGCTACCGACGCGCTCGTCGACGGCGGCCTGGCGATCGACGAGTCGGACACCGACTTGGAGATCGCCGGTGCCGGAGCGGACGTCACCGGCGCTGCGGCACGATGGGAGCTGGGGCGTTTGGCCGCCCTGTCGAGCGCGGCGACCTTCGGCGATCCGGTCGGATTGGATCAGTCGGCCAGTGATGCCGCGCTGTATCTCGACGCGGTCGAGCGGGCGATCGGCGACGACCGCACTCGGTGGCAACGGTTGCGGTGGCGACTCAGCCTGCGCTCGCTGCGCACCGCCACCCGATCACCCGTCGCGGTGTAGCGACGGCGAGGCGCACCCGGCGAACAGCTCAGCCGGCGACCGAGGTGGGCGTGGTCGGCGCGGTCGGTGCGGCGGCCACGGTCGTGGCAGTCGTGGTGGTCGTGCTCTCCGTGGTCGGTGTCGACACCGTGGTGTCCGGCGGCGGCTGCGTCGAACTCGTCGGCGGGTCGGTGGTGCTCGGCGGCGTGACGACGGTGATCGTTACCGTGGCCGTCGCCGACACGTCGGTGCCGTCGGTGACCCGGTAGGTGAACTCGTACGTGCCAGCCGAGGGCGCACTCACGGTGACGTTGAGGCCGTCACGCGCGATCACCACACCGGAGGGATCCTCGAACTGATCGACGCTGACCGAGTCGCCGTCAGGGTCGCCCGCATCGAGCAGGAACGACTCGGTTGTCCCCACCTCGACCTCGCGCGGCTGGTTGCGGGCGAACGGCGGTTGGTTGATGCGCGGGCCGAGCACGGTGACGGTCGCCGGCGCCGAGCGATCGCCGTCGGCGTCCTCGACGACGTACGAGAACGAGGCGTTGCCTTCGGCCGATCCCGGGTCGACGGTCACCGAACGCCCGTTGGCACCCAGGGTGACCGTGCCGGTGCCGCCGTCGGCGAAGGTGATGGTGGAGGGCACCTCGCGCACGCGCAACTGCCCTTCGGGGGCCGTCGGGGTCGGTGTCGTTGGCCGCCAGGTCGATCGTGGTCGGCGCGCCGTTCGACACATCGATCTGGTCGGCGGTGGCCACCGGCGGCGCGTTGGTGACCGTGACGGCGATGGGCACCGTGGCGGTGAGGCCGCCTGGATCGGCGACGACCACCGAGAACTCGGTGAGACCCTGCGGAGCCCCCTCGTCGGGCTGGATCACGACGACGCCATCGGTGACGCCCACCCACGAAGGCGCACCGGCGACATCGGCGATCGACAGCGGTTCGTCGTCGGACGCGAGCGCGCCGACAGGGATCTCGCGGATCCCGCCGCGGCCGAGGGTGAACGATTGCGGTTGTACGGCCGGGCTCTGATTGACGTCGATCGTGACCACTCCGGTGGCCCGCTGCCGGCATCCATTGACCACTGCGTAGCCGACCGTGACGTTGCCGTTCTCGCCGGGCGGCGGCGAGTAGACCCCGCCGGCGAGTCCGGCAGGACCCGACACGTCGACGATCTCGCCGTTGGCCGACAGTGCGCCGAGGTTGATCTGCACCGGCTGCTGGTATCCGGTCTCGAGGAACGCATCCTGAGCGATCGGCGCCGACTCGGTGCACGGCAGCACCACGATCGACAGCGCTGCCGACGACGTGAGCTCGCCGTCGCTGATCTGGTACGGAATCGAAGTGGTGCCCGACGCGCCGGGATCGGCGACGAACGTGACCGTGCGGTCTCCGTTCAGCGAAGCCGAGCCGAGATCGGGCGACGGTCCGCCGAGCAAGCTCACCTCGAGCGGATCACCGTCGGGATCGACATCGTTGAACAGGATCGCGGTCGTGACCGTGCCGCCGTTGGCCACCTCGGCACGGTCGTCGACCGCCTCGGGCTGGCGGTTCAGTGGCTCGAGCACGTTGAGCACGATCTGCGACGATGCGGTCAGTCCCTCGCCATCGGCGATCGTGTAGCTGGCGACGAGGTCGCCGACGAACTCCGCGGCGGGGGTCATCGTGACGATCGATCCGGAGCGCGTCACCGAGCCGTCGCCACTGACCAGCTCCACCGACACCAGCTCCAGACCGCCGGGGGTGTCGTCGGGGTCGAAGTCGTTCTCGAGCGGGTCGAACCCTTCCGGCTGGCCGGGACCGAACACGGTCCGCTGGTCGGGCAGCGCCACCGGAGGCTCGTTGATCGGCTCGACGACGAACACCGAGAGCTGGCCGAGGCTGATCGCGCCGTCGGCGTCGCGCACCTGGTAGTTGATCAACGTGGGTCCCAGCTCGAGACCCGCGGTGAACGTGATCGTGTTGCCGTTGCGCACGGCCGTGCCGATCAGCGGAGCGGTCGACGACACCACCGTGAGTTCGGCGTCGTCGCCGTCGGGGTCGCTGTCGTTGCGCGTCACGTCGATCGACGCAGTCGACTCCTGCTCGACGGTGAGCCGGTCGCGCACCGCGTCCGGCGGCTCGTTGACCAGCAACGGCTCGCGCACCGAGATCACGATCGACGCGCTCGCCCGCAGCCCCTGCGCATTCGTGACCTCGTACGTGCAGCGGAACGCACCGGACTGACCTGCCGGCGGGTCGAAGCGGACCTGGTTGTCGATCGTCACCACCGCAGCGCCGCCGGCCGGGCAACCAGGGCGACCGACCAGCGTGGGCCGGCCGCCGCTGGGATCGCCGTCGTTGCGCAACACATCGATCGTGACCGGTGTGTCGACGAAGGTGAACGTGGAGTCGTCGCGGGCGAACGGCGGGGCAGCGAGCGCTTCTGGCAGCACGGTCACGGTGACGTCGCCGGTCACCTCGTGCCCGTTGCCATCGCTCACCGTGTAGGTGAAGCGGGCGTTGAGCTCCTCGTCGTCGTCGTCGAGTGAGGTCGGCGTGAACTGCACCCGGTCGCTGCCCAGCACATCGACGCGTCCCGCGTTCGTCGTCGGGTTGGGTGGCATCGGTGATCACCAGCGGGTCGCCGTCGGGGTCGACATCGTTCACCAGCACGTCGAGCACCACCGACTCGCCGACCACCGCTTTGGCCGTGTCGGCGGTGACCACGGGTGGGCGGTTCGGTTCCACATCGTCGATCACCCCGACGAGCACCGCCCCGCGCACGACGTGGTCGAAGGCATCGGAGATCTCGTACTGGAACGGCACGAGTTCGGCAGCTCCGCCGCCTGCGGTGATCGCCAGCTGTTGGCCCTCGACGTCGACGATGAGGCCGTCGGGCAGCGGTTCGACCAGATCGAGTTCGAGACGATCGCCATCGGGGTCGATGTCGTTGACCAACACCGGCACCACGGTGCGTACCCCGCGGCGGGTGCGCACCGCGTCGGGGCGCGCCGTTGGGGGACGGTTGGCGTCGTCGGTGCTGGCCACCTCGACGGTGACCTCGACGTCGTCGCCGAGTGCATCGAGGGCGTCGAGCGGTCGGTAGGTGAATCGCGCCGTGCCTTCGAATCCGTTCGCCGGGGCAAACCGCAGCGCAGGCAGTCCGGACGGGCCGACCGTTTCGGTGACATCGCCGATCGACGCCGCACCCACGCCCGCCGGCGGGGTGAACGAACCAATGCTGAGCGAGTCGCGTTCGGGGTCGACGTCGTTGCGCAGCACGTCGACCACCACCGCCACCCCCGGGCCGGTGTCGGCCTCGTCGGCGATACCGACGGGTGAACCGTTCGTGGCGTCGACGGGCAAAAGCTCGACCACCACCGTGGCCTGGGCGGTGCTCCCGTCACCGTCGACGATCGTGTACGTGAAGTCGTCGAGGCCGACATAACCGTCTTCGGGGGTGTACACCACGGTGGACGCGGTGCCGATCTCGACCGTGCCGTTGCTCGCCCGGCCAACCTCGGACACGGCGATCGCCTCACCATCGGGGTCGTAGTCGTTCGCCGTCACGGAAATCTGCACGTTGGCGCCGGTGCGCGCGGTGACGGCATCGGCGACCGCAACCGGCGGATCGTCGACACCGTTGTCGTCGGGCTCGCGCTCGTCGGGCTCGACCGCCGATGACTCGTCGGCTTCGCCGCCGGCGGATCCGCTCGACTCACCCTCGTCCATCACGTCGCCGTCGTCGCCGAGCACCAAGATGCCGCTGGCGTTCTTGTCGATCGCCTCGATGCCCCACGGGTTGACGGCCCACACGAAGTCGCCTGCCACGTCGTCGACCCACACGAGATCGACGGTCGCCGACACAGCGAGCGGCGCGTCGCTGGACACCGTGGCGGCCACATCGTCGAGGATTTCTCCCGAGCGCCAGTCGAAGCGGACGATGGCACTGGGACCGCGTTCCACGAGCGCCGCAGCGTCGCCGGCGATGGCCAAGACGTCGCCGCCGCCTGCGCCCAAACCGGGCACCTCAGCGGCCTCGTCGATGCCATCTCGCGACACACACCACAGCTCGTCGCCGGTGGCGACCCACGCGCATCGACCGGGGGGACCCGGTTGTTGCACGACGAGCTCGCTCGGATCGGCAGAGGTCGGCAGGCTCTGCCACGTGCCGTCGGCGCCCACGAGTACTCGCCGCTCGGTGCGATCGAGCAGGACGGGCACGTTGCCGAGCAGCGACAGCTCGCCGTCGGTGGTCGAGGCAGCAAACCGCTCGGTCGACGTTGACGTGGTTCGTCGCAGGCTGCCGTCGACCAACGACCACACACCGCCGTCGGGTGCGACCACTGCGGCCTCACCGACGAGCACGTCGAACCCCACGGTTTCGCCACCGACGGGAACGACCGAGCCGACGTCGTTCGACGGATCGACCACGACCAACCCGACCTGGCCGACGCCCGCAATGGCATCGCCGCGACCAAGGGTGGCCAGGCTGAGCGGCGATCCCAACCGCAGCTCGACGGGGTCGATCGCCCGGGTCTCTGCCGTGGCGTCGTTGATCAGGAACGCTCCGGCCGCACCCTGGGCGATCGTCAGCGGCTCACCTGGCACCTCGGTGTCGAGACTGGCCAACGGCCGCCCGCCGTACCCGTCGATCAACACCACACGACCCGACTGCTGGTGCACGAACCACCGCGTGGCGCGAGCGGTCGCCGCATCGACCGATTCGACACCGTCGCTGCGCACGATGACGACGACGGCACCGAGGACGGCAACCAACGCGGTCAACGCCGCCACCACGTGGCGCCAGGACACGGTGTTCGGCGTCATCGAACCGTCCAGGGTACGGGGTGCGAGCGCGACGTCGACTGCAGACGGCGTCCTCCGTCGTCGGATGACGACGCGGTCGACGGGTGTGTGCGGCGGAGCACCACGCGGTGGATATCGGCACGATCTGCGCACACCTTGAGCACGAGATCGCGGCCGCCGCTGGCGCGTACCATGCCCAGCGATGGAGCTCGTCGTGCGGACACCACACGGTGATGCCGACGTGCGCATCGATGCCGACGCCATGGGCCACGAACCGAGCGTGGCCGACGTGGTCGCCGACGTGACAGGACAGGCCACACCGCGCGTGGTCGCCGTCGACGAACGGCCGGTCGAATCGACACGCCCTCTGCTCGAGGTGGTGCGCCACGGGTCGGTGATCGACAGCGACCCACGCCCGACGTCACACAGCGAGCCGCCGAGCACCGTGCTCAGCGCAACCAGCGGGCCCGGCAGCAGGCGCACGTTCCAGCTCGAACCCGGCCGGTACCGGCTGGGACCAGGCCGGCGCATCAATGCGGCCGAGCTGGCCGACGCGCCGGTGGAGAGCGCGGCTGTACTGATCGACGTGACCGACGACGGGCGCGTGACCGTGACGCCAGGCGATCATCAGCCGGTGCCCATGCTGGGCGGCCGCCCGCTCACCGCGACCACGCCGTGGCCGCGCTTCCGGCACGACGATCCCTCCGCAGGCCACCTGGTGGTCGGCGGCCGCGGCTTCCGCCTCGACACCACACCGCCCACATGGCAGCCGGCAGCCGCCACTGCCGGCCCGGCCGCAGTGGTCGGCGTCGACACCGATGGACGGCCACTCACCATCGACCCGCTGGCGGGGGTGGCGGTGACCGGACCGCGCGACCTTGCGCTCGACGCGTTGCGCACGCTGTGCCTCAGCGTCGCCGAGGCCGCCGACCCGCAGAACATCTCGATCGTCGTCGTGACCACCGACGACGACGCCGCCCTGTGGGAGTCGATGAAGTGGGTGCCCCATGTGCGCCACGGGTCGAGCGTGGAGGTCCTCGTCGGCGATGCCGCCGCCGCGAACTGGCTCGACGGGCGGGCTGCGCCAGCCGTCACATCCGGTGCGTTCGCTGCGACTACCGCGCAGCGCACGTTGCTCGTGATCGACGCGCCGCGCGTGTGGCGCCAGCAACAGGGCGTGTTGCGCAGCATCGTGATCGATCCGCCGAGCGACGTGGTGCTCGCCGTCGCCGCCGACCACTCCCACGAGGTGCCGCCAACCACCGGTATCGAGCTGCGGTTGGCCGACGACCGACCGGGGGCGATCGTCGACGGCGACGGCTCCCGAACCCTGCTCCCCCTGCTGGTGGATGCGTCCACCGCCGAGCCGTGGGCTCGGCGCATCGCCCTCGACCGCGACACGTCAGCCACCGACGACCGAAGCGATAGCACGGCCGATGCGCCAGACGCACCCGACCTTCTCGATCTGCTCGACGAGCGCCCGCCAGCCGGATGGTCCGTGGCGATCGGGCGTGGACGCAACGGCGCGATCACGCTCGACGCCAGCGACGACCGAGCGATCGACATCGTCGCTCCGCGCCAGGCCGTCGCGGCCGACATGGCAACCACGATCGCGCTGTCGTTGTGCCTCTCCCAGCCACCCGAGGAGCTATGGCTCATCGACGCCACCGGCCCTGGGCCCAGCGCGGTCCCCGCGCTCGCCGACATCCCCAACCTGGTGGTGGCTGACGGCGATCCGTCGATCGTCGACCGCCGCTTCCTTCAACGACTCGACGCGCTCTTGCGGGCACCCATGCGACCGGCACGGGTCTTGTTGATCGCGGCCGACACCAGCGACGGCGCACGAGCGGCCGACCTGGCGCACCTGGCCGAGCTGTGCGCCGCACGCGACGGATTGCAGCTCGTCTCGGTGCGCGAACGGGCGGTGGCCGTGCCCAAACTCGCCGACCGGACATTGCGTTCGTTGGCCGGCACACACATCGACATCGTCGACCGCGCCGGCGTACGCAGCGCCACCGTCACCATCGACGAGCACCCCCCACAGTGGTTCACCCCGCACTCGCCGCGCCGATCAACCGACCGTGGCCTGACCGCGCCATTCGTGGTGAGCCGAGCACCGACGCCGCTCGAACGGCGACTGCAGCGCCGCATCGACCGCACCGGCACCACCCCGCCCGACGTCGCCCGCACGGCGCAACTGCTGCGCGACGCCGCGCCGCACGAGCGCCTCGTACCGCAACTACGACCACCGCCGATCCCGTCCACACCCGACGCCGGCACCTTGCGTGCTGGTCATCCGGGCGATGGCGTGCCGATCGGCGTGCTCGACCGCCCCGAGGTGAACGAACCCGCAGTGTGGTGGTGGGTCCCCGGGCAGAGCGTGCTGCTGGTTGGCGGCGTGCGATCGGGAGTGCGCGAGGTGTTTCGCAGCATGCTCGACGGCATCGCCGAGCGGCTGGCACCCGACGACGTCACCATCCTTGCGGCGCTCGCCACCCAGAGCACTCGACGGGCCGCCGACCGGCTGCCCCACTGCCAACTCGCCGTGAGCCCAACCGACAGCAGCGCCATGACCGCAATGGTCGATGCACTCGAGCACCTCGCAGGGACGGTGGCGCTGGAGGGAGACACTGACGTGCCACGGCACCTGGTTCTGATCGACGACCTCGGCGCGGCCCGCCGGGCGCTCGACGCCATCGACCGTGGACGGCTCGACAGCGCGCTCGCCCGTATCGTCGGCAACATCGACACCGCCGACATCGTCGCCACGGTCGCCACCATCGCCGACGCTGGGCCGCTGGCCGACATCGACCGTCGGGCAATCGGGGCGCTCGGCGATCCCGACGAGGCATTCCGTCTGGGTGTTCCCGAGGACGTGTCGTCCGTAACGGCGCCCGGCCGAGTGTGGGTCGTGCCCGACGCAACCATCGGCGTCGTGGCCGCCAACACCGGCGAACGGACCACCACCGACCAACGGGCAACATCATGATCGGGCTCGCAGCACCCACACGCGGCAACGGCGTCGGACTCGAGCTGACCAGCACGGTCGTACGCGGCGTGCGATTCGCGAACGGCGAGCTGACCGGCGCGGCCGAGGTCGCCATCGGTGCGACCGGCGACGACCGAGCATTGGTCGATGCCTTGGTGTTTACGCGCGCCGAACTCGCCGACGACGGTGCGCCGACGCGGCTGGCGACGTTCGCGCAGGGCGCCACGTTGCAGCGCCGAGACGTCACCGGACTGACCGGAGTCGAACTGAACACGGTGCGTCATGGGTTCGCCGAACACGACGACATCGGATCGACGCTGCTCGTCGACGACGGACCCCGCCGCTGGCTGATGGTGATCGGGTGGGCCGATCGCCGGGTTCGCCATCTCGAGCAACTCGCCGAGCTGGCCGGGTTCGTCGACGTGACCGTCGAGCCAAGCCCTGTTGCGCTCGCTCGCGCCTCGCCGCCAGAGATCACCCGCTCGACGCGCGTGGCGGCACCCGGCGATACGTTCGCCATGGTGCAACACGCCGGAATGCCGGTGGCAGCCGCGTCGGTCAGCGGCACCGGCATCACCGCGCCAGACCTGGGCCAGCGTCGCGACGACGTGTCGGCCACATGGTTCGACGAGCTGGTCGAGCCGCCGCTGCTCGCCGCAGAACTCACCGATCTCGGCATTGCCGACGCTGGCGGACCCGTCGCTCTCCGTGTCGGCGACAGCGGATACCCCGACTATCCCGACGCCGACCTGCGCTCGGCGCGTCGGCAGTGCGTGGCCCTCGGCGCGGCGATCGGCGCGGCCGGCTTGCGCGGACCGCTGCGTCCCGTCGACACCGTCGAGGATGCACAACACGGCGCGGTCGCCACCGGGCAACTTCGACGTCCATGGGCTGTGGAACGGGTACCCATCTCGACCGACCCGACGACCGGGGAAGTGCTGCGGCCGCGGCGTCGACGCGGGCTGCGCCGACTGTGGCGCTGAGTCTCAAGCCACTGCGCGCACCCTGGGCGCCCTGCGGGTTGCGCCATCACCGAGACGGCACCAGACCCGTGCCGTGCTTCGTAGGTTGAACCTCATACCGCTCTCCGCATGATGAGAGTGGCCCCACCTGACCCAAGGACTCCCGGGATGCGCCCACCCAGATTTCTATCGACCTTGTCCGCCCGGATGGACGCGCTCGTCCTTCCCAAGGAGGATCAGCTCATGCTGTCGCCCGTCTGCGTCGACATGCAGGCCGAGGTCGGCATGAATGAGATGACGACCGAGGAAGCCAGGGACACCATGGCTGAGATCGACGCCAAATCCTCTGCACTGCTGGCCGTGCTGGCGATCCTGCTCGCAGCCTCAGCCTTCCTGTTCAGCCTGTCGGACACCTGGCTTTCGCTACTCCTCATGTTTGCACAGGTCGCGACGATCTCCCTGTCGATCGTGTACCTGCTGCGCTGTCTGATCTACGAGCCCACCCCGCATCTGCGCGAGCTATTCGAGATGGAGGCGGCCGAGGGACAGCATCTGTTGCAGGTCGAGGCGATCAAGCAGGTGCGCTACTTCAACCGTGTGATCCTGCAAACGCTCATCACCACAGTGCTGTTCTTTGGCATGGCGATAGTGATCGGTGTCGAGACGGCGCTTCGGAACTAGGCCGAAGCGAGCCGTCGAGTTCGTCACCGCGGTGTTGCGGAACCGGAGTGGCACAGTGCGCTCGCGCGGGACTGCGCAACGAGAATGGCTGCGCCGCAGCTCAACGGACCCGCGATGTATCCGGCAGGGGCGATCGGTTGCTGTCGTGCGGTATCGGCTCGGACGGCCGCGATGAGCGAAACAGCGCACTTCGCCGAGCGCGATGTGCCGCTACAGAGCGGTCTTCGTGGGCAAGGTGCGGCGGAGATATGCGTGGGGCGATGCCGGTTGGTTCAAGTCGTGTGTGGCAGAAGCCTTCGTCGGACCTCAGCGCGGTGTTGGCGGTGTAGTGCGACGCGCCTCGTCACGGTCGCTCATGATGCCGACTGCGTTGCCGTCGGGGTCCTGTACTACTGCGTAGCGCGCACCCCAGAACGCGTCGTACGGCTGTTGCAAGCTGTGGTGGCCACGATCGACGATCCGTCTGTGGGCTTGGTCGACTTCTTCTCTGGTGGTCACTCGAAACCCGATGACGACGCCACCACCGCGTGCGGGCGCGCTGCCCTCATTCCACAATCGAGCGAACTGAACGCTGTCGAAGTCAAGGTCAAGTCCATCACCGACCTCGGCGGACCGATGATGGCTTTGGAACGCAGGGATCGTGTCGGGGATCTCGAGCCCAAGAAGTCTGTAGAAGGCGACGGTTGCGTACATGTCGGCGACGACGAGATTGATTTGATCGAATCTCACGAGGTCTCCGCCTTGCTTGCCGAGACGACGCGGCTTCGAGCCTCGACGTCTCGGAGCGGTTCGCCGAAGTGCCACCGGTGGCCCTCGAGGTCGGTCGCCTCGTAGCGCCGCTCGCCGTAGAACGCGTTCTCGATCGGCATGGTGATGTCGGCGCCCCGGGCCACAGCATGCTCGTAGTGGGCATCCACGTTCTGGACCCGCACCATCATCTGCACGGTGGTCCTGCCAACTTCGGCTGGGCTACTGATCTGATGCACGTCCTCGCTTGCGTGACCGACCATGACCACGCCGGTTCCGACGCGTAGCCAGGCAAGCATCACGTCGCCGTGCTCAAATCGGGCTTCGCGGATCTCTTCAAGCTGAAACACGTCGGCGAGATACTTCACCGCTGCCCGCTCGTCGTTGTATGCCAGGCGGGGATACACATCGGGCATCGTCAGCGGATTGTTTGCTGCTGTGTTGTCCGGGGAGATTGTTGACATCAGCTCATCCTTCGCTCGGGTGAAGACCGACGGGTCAGCTTGATCCTCCGACAGCACGTCGTCTGGTCGCAGCCGACGAACGGGTTCGAAGTCGTCAGTCATGGTGTTGTCTCCCGGTGGTCGTATCGAGTTCGCGTAGACGTCGCCGTACCCGGTTGAGTCGCGATCGAACAGTCCCCACAGGAATACCCAACGACTCGGCGATCTCGTCGTAGCTGAGGTCTTCCCATGCTCGCAGCACGAGCACATCGCGCTCCCCTGAAGGAAGGTCGACAACAGCCTGGGCAAACTGTGGCCATACCGCATCGACATCGAGGCGAGCGTTAACCCGCTCCGTAGCGTCGGGTCCACCGATCCCTCTAGCTGCGAGCCGTGCTACCGCGTCCAACCGGCGGTACTCGCTCCGCCAGTGCTTAGAGATCAGCCGAGACGCAATCCCGTAGAGCCACGGTCGAGCCTCTGTGCGGGTTTGGTCGAACGAGCAGCGACGCTCAAACGCGATCCGGAACAGCTCACCGAGTAACTCCTGGGCCTTGTCCGGGTCAACGCGACGAACGAAGTACCGGTACATGACCGTCGCGTACCTGTCGAAGATGCGACCGAACTCGGCCGGATCGTCGATCGATGCAGCGATCACAGCAGCATCGGAACGAGAACCCATCAACTCATTGTTTCCCGCACCCACCACCGAGTTCACACGACCCGACCGGAAACCCCACCGGTGAACAGCAACGACCCTACAGAGCCGGCGCTTCGGCGCGCCCGAAGCCGAGCCGTACGTGCCGCGATGGGCGGGGTTAATGGCCTTGAGAGCGTGCACGATATGTCGCTCTTCTGCTGGATCTGTGGGTCAGGTTCGGCCTGGTAGGGCAGGCGGGTGGCTGCCGAGCGCGAGCAGTGCGAGGGCGATGAGGGGTTCGGGTCCGTGGAAGCCGAACGCGATCCGGGTGAGGAGTCGGATCTTGGTGTTGGTGGACTCGATCAGTGCATTGGACAGCCGCGAGTCGAGGGCGTGATCGATCGCCTCGCGGTGTTTCACGATCTTGCGAGCGAGGTCGACGAAGGCCGGCATGCGCGACCGCCGGGCCCATGACAGCCACCGGTCGAGGGCGTGTTTGCCGGCGTCGCCCTTGGCGGCGAAAACGAAGCGCAGTCCTTCTTTGAGCAGGTAGGCGCGGTGGAGTCGGGGGTCGATCTTGGCGATCCAGTCGAGCTGGGCGCGCTGGTTCTCGGTGAGATCACCGGGGTTCTTCCAGAGCGCGTAGCGCGCTCGTGCGATGCCGAGCGACGTGCCTGTCGCTCGTCCCCGCTGGGAGGTGGTGTTGGGGATCTTGCTGCGCCCGGATGCCTGGTTCCAGGCTCGGCGGCGTTCGACATCGAGCGCTTCGATCGCCCACGCGACGACATGGAACGGATCCGCACACCGCTGCGCATTCGGGGCGCGTTTCGCGACGACCCGGGCGATCCAGCCCGCCATATCAGCCGATACGTGGGTCAACTCGGCGGCGCGTTCGTCGCCGAGCTCATCGAAGAACACCTCCAAGTCGGCGTCGGTGCGACCCGGGCCGGCCCACACCAGATGCCCGGTGTCGTGATCGACCACGACGATCAGGTAGCGGTGCCCGCGTTTGTATGAGATCTCATCGATCCCGATCCGGCACAACCCTGCGAGCCGATCGACACGTTGCTCGACGTCATTGTTGACTCGGGTGACGATCGCACCAACGGTGCGCCACGCCACCCGCAACAACTCACACGTCGCAGACTTCGAGGTGCGCACCGCCAGCCACGCCGCCAGGTCGTCGAAGTCGCGGGTGTGGCCGACACCATGACGAGCCCACGGCACCGCCACCACCGTCGGACCGTGCGTGCGACAGCGAACCCGTGGCGCGTCGGCCTCGATGAACACCTTCGTCGTGCCCGCATCCAATGCCCGCCACCGGCGGCGACCGTCGCCGTGGTCGTATCGAGGCGCTCGACGATGACAGCGGCCACAGCGGCTTCGAGCCTTGGCGTTGGGGCGCACCGACACCACGATCGAGCCGTCGGTGTCATCGACGCGGACCCCCTCCACGACCGTGCGCGCCAACCCGCACGCCCGCTCCCATACCTTGGTGTTCAGCACCCCGTCTGCCTTCCTGTTCGTTTCGAGCCTTCGACAGCGCGAAACCTAGGAATCAGGCGGGGTGCACCCGCGGATAGGCCCTCAACTCACCCACGGACACGACAGAAGAGCGCGATATGTGCGGCTCCTTGCTGCGCGCGTCGCGGCCTTGTTGGGCGGCAAGATGTGGTGGTGGGACAATCGAGTGACGTCCGGTTCTGGCACACGGAGACCCGGCTGATCTCTGACTCCATTCGCCCGTTGTGCGGCGCTGGGGTCCTCCCGATGTTCTTTGAGGTGCGCGTCCAGCGGGCCGAACCGAGGCGACTGTTGAGTCGCTGATGAGGAGAGTGCCTGTTCGGTCACCCCACCTTGCGGCTGTGGTGGTTGCTGTTGCGCTGGTGATCGGTGCGTGTGGAGACGATGACACGTCGATGAGCGGCACCAGCGATGTGCTTCCCGTGGGTGAGCGCGACAGGGGGGATACACGCTCTGCGACGTCGAGTGATCGCGAGGAGGTGGTGCCGTCGCTCGGTGTCGATGAGTTGGCCGAGCTCGAATCGCCGACGCGATGCACTCAGGCTGACGCCGGCTACGCCGACGACAAGGACTACGTGCTCGCGTCGTGGCAGAACATCCTGGAGAGTGTGTTCGCCCCCGAGTTCTCGCACGCCCGAGCGTTCCTTGGCGAGATCGTCGCTGTTGGCGACGAAACAACGATGGATCTACTCCCGCCGATCGAGGAGCTCGAGGCCCGCCAAGACGATGGTTCGGAGATCCCGTCAATTCCTCTTGACCTGCTCCCGGTCACATACCGAGTCGTCGACGCACTTGGTGATCCGAATCTCCCCGAGACATTGGTCGCAGCAGTCCGCTACGTCGACCCGGCGACCGTTCGCGGGTGTGGCCGCGATCTCCCGGTGATTGGGTCGACCGAGTTCGTTGGAGTCGTCACTGAATCGACCGCACCTGTGTCAGAGGCCGACGCTGTAAACATCGTGTTGTTGCGGGTCGGGATCGACAACGGCCAGGCGAACGCGCTCGTCCCTCTCAACTACGAGAACGCTGCAATCACGACACTCGACAACGTCCCGATCAGCGACATCATCACGCAGGCGGTTGAGCTACACGGAAGAGCAACACCACCACAGCTCAATACAGACGACTGAGCCGCCTGCCCACAGCGTCCCCCGTACAGCGCAACCGACAGGTGCCGACTCGACCGACGACGATCCCTCTCAACGACTCGCCCGACGTTTCCGAGCACTTGCCGCACGCCCGACGTGCCTGATTGAGTCGACTGGTGCGTTGCGGCGGTTGTCGTAGCGTCGATGGTGCCGGCCGGTTGACTCTGATGTGCCTGCCGCCTTCGGGTTGGCTTTGTATCGAACTGCCAGCCGGCCGGTGTCCATTGGTCGGGGTGTGGCTCGAAAGAGGCGCGAACACGATCGGCTCGAATCAGGAGTGCCCACCTCGGCTTCACCCGCCGAGAGAAAGGCACCCAGCCCATGTCCATCACCATCGGGATCGACCCACACAAGGCGTCCCACACCGCTGTTGCCGTCGACGCGTTCGAGGCCGTTGTCGACGAGATCTGCATCCGTTCATGTCCCACCCAGGCCGTGCTGCTGCGTGAGTGGGCCGACAGTTTCCGAGACGATCGCGTGTGGGCGGTCGAGTCCGCGCAGGGCCTCGGCTACCTCCTCGCCCAGCAGTTGATCGCTGCCGGCGAGACCGTCATCGACGTGCCCGCAGTGCGTGCCTCGAGAGTGCGCACGCTGTCGACGGGTCGGTCGCAAAAGAACGACCCCAACGACGCCCGCTCAGTCGCCATTGCCGCGTTGCGGGCCAACGACCTCGCTGTCGTGTTGCCCGACGATCACACGCGCATCTTGCGGTTGTTGGCCAAGCGTCAGCGTGATCTGGGCCGCCAGAAGAACATCGAGAGCTGTCGACTGCACGCACTGTTGTGTGAGATGTTCCCCGGTGGCGCCGACTTCCGGATGACCTCGATGACCAGGGTGAACACGCTGCTCGACCGGTTCACACCGACCGACTCGATGGGACGTCAGCGCCTCGACCTCGCCCGCGACCTCGTCGACTCGATCAACCAGATCGCAGCGACGATGAAGGTGTCCAAGCGGCGCATCACCGCCGCCGTCAAAGCATCAGGAACGTCGCTCACCGACGTCGTCGGGCTGGGCCCGATCACCGCTGCGATCATCATCGGCCACACCGGCAACATCGACCGGTTCGCCTCACGGGATCACTACGCCAGCTACAACGCAACCGCCCCAATCGAAGCCTCCTCCGGCGACAAGGTCCGCCACCGGTTGAACCCGCGAGGCAACCGGCAGCTCAACTGGGCGATCCAAGTGATCGCCATCAGCCAACTCCGCCACGACACCATCGGGCGCCGCTACTACGACCGCAAGATCGAGGAAGGCAAGACCCCCAAAGAGGCACTGCGAGCGTTGAAGCGACGGATCTCCGACACCGTCTACCGGCACCTCGTCAACGACGCCCGACACCTCCGCGCCTGACGATCAGGTGGGTCCGGGAGGACACCCAGGAACGACTCTGTCTCCAGCGTGACCGGCCTCACATCCTGAACAACCGGCTCTTCGGACAAGTCACTTCCCGGACCCGAACACGACCCTACGACCGGCCCCGCCACCCCGCAAGAGGCCGCCAACCATGCGCGCCCCGACGGCCCGAAGAACCCCCTTGACACCCAAAGAGGCATCGCTATCGAGCGGTGTTCAGCGGTCTGGATCGCCGGGATTATCGAGTGGGTTTCGCGGCTGGGAGGCCACCTCAGGCGAGCTCTTGGGCGAGTGCGACGATGATGCCCTCAGGTCCGCGGAGGTAGCAGAGGCGGTAGGTGTCTTCGTACTGCATGACCTCGCCGACGAGCTCGGCTCCGTGCTGGCGGAGGCGATCGAGGACACCGTCGATGTCGTCGACAGCGAACATGATGCGTCGGATTCCGTGAGTGTTGGGAGGCGCGTTGCGCTCACCGGTGAGGTTGCCGGGCTGCTCGGAGCGCATCAGCTCGATCCGGTTGTTCCCGTCGGGGGTGCGCATCACGGCGACGTCGGTGACCTTGTCCTCGATGCCGACGACGCGTGACGCCCAATCGCCATCGACGGTCATTTCGCCTTCGAGCACGAGTCCGAGCTCAGCGAAGAACGCTCTCGCGGCGTCGAGATCGTCCACGACGATGCCGACATTGTCCATTCGCTTCAGCGTCATGCGCTGCAACGTGTCGAGCCGAGCCACCCGCCGGATCGGGAGACCGGATTTGGTCCTCCGGGTCCAAGTTCTTCCCAAGTCGGCCCGCAGTCCGGGCGGGAGTTCAGTGGTTGTCGTTGGCGACGCGTGTGTAGGCGGCGTCGAGGTCGGCGAGCACGCCGCCATCGGGGCGCGGCTTCTGGTCGAGGTGGATCGAGCGGAGTTCGTCCATGAATCGGGCGGCGAGGTCTAGTCCGCCGTCGGCGAGAAGCCGCGCGCGTACCGCGAGCTCCGAGGTGGTGGGAAGCCAGCGTGAACCCCAGTCGCCGAGTTCGACGATCAGTGGAACGAGTTGGATGGCGGGCTCAGTGAGGAAGTAGTCGATCTTCTGGCGATGACCTTCGACCGCGTTGCGTGTGAGGAGCCCGGCATCGGTGAGCTTCGCGAGCCGTGACGCGAGCACGTTGCTGGCGATGCCTTCGAGCGAGTTCTCGAGCAACTCGCGGAACCGGGTCCAGCCGCCGAACATGATGTCGCGCAGCACGATGAAGCTCCATCGGTCGCCGAGCAACTCCATCGACATGTTGATCGGACACCCTGACCGACCATCGGGGACGTCGAGCTGGATCGGATCGACCGCTTGCGCCACGCAATCAGTCTAGCTATTGTTCCTAGCAACACCGGTTGCTACTCGCAATCGGTCGACACTCGTCGAACTGAAGGCATCCACCATGGCCATCGAGCACACCCTCGCCGTTGTTGCGGTCAGCGACTTCGACGCCAGCCACGACTGGTACCGCCGCTTCTTCGACGCACCGGCGACGAACGTACCGATGCCCGGCAACCTCGCCGAGTGGCGAACCACCGACACCGGCTGGATCCAGATGTTCCACTCACCCGAGCACGCCGGCCACAGCCTCGCGAACATCGCCGTCTCCGACATCGACCAACACGTCACAGCGTTGGGCGTGCGAGGGATCGACGCCGGCGAGATCCTCGACGCGAATCGCGGCGTGCGGATCTGTTCGGTCGATGATCCCGACGGGAACACCATCACGCTCATCGGCAACTTCCGCGAGCAGTACTGACCCAGGCGATCCCCGATGCACCACCTCCACGGCCCCACTCGAGCGGTCAACATCACCCATCAGTACGACGACCACGAACTGCAACCAGCCCTCGACAGCACGATCGCCTGGGACGAGCTGCACACCCAACTGGGCGCCGGCGGCACCTTCTGGCTGACGACGATCGACCCAGCCGGCCGGCCACACACCCGACCCGTGTTCGCCGTGCAGACCGCCGGCTACCTGTACGTCGCGTCATCCCGTACCGCAGCGAAGAGTCCGACGTTGCATGCCGGCGGGGAGGTCTCGGTCGCGACCAGTCGGCCGGCGATCGACATCATCTGGTCGGGCACGAGCCGCCACGTCACCAACCCACGCAGACTCGACGCCGTGGCCGATGCCTACCGCTCGACCTACGGATGGGAGGTCACGGTCGACGACGGAGCGCTCATCGCCCCGTACGGCGCGCCGACCGCAGGCCCGCCTCCCTACGACGTCTTCGACATCACGCCTCGCGCCGTGCATGCGATCGGCACCGACGCACCATTCATCGGCCGTTCAACCCGATGGTCTGGACACACTCCAACTGACCGCGCTTCGGCGCCGGTCGGCTGAGCAGAGGAACTCACCATGCGACAACGAGTCAGAGTTCAGAACTTCACGGTGTCGGCCGACGGCTGCGGCGCCGGCGACGGCCAATCGCTGGAGCGCCCGTTCGGCCACGTCGATCCGGGCGAGTTCATGTCATGGGCGTTCGCCACGGCCAGCTTCCCCGCTCGGACCGAACCCGGTGGCACCCGGGGTGTGGATGATCGTTTCGCGCGGGACTTCGATCTCGGGATCGGTGCCGAGATCATGGGTCGCAACAAGTTCGGCCCCCAGCGCAGCCCATGGGCCGATCACGACTGGACCGGCTGGTGTGGTGACCGGCCCCCGTTCGGAGTCCCGGTGTTCGTGCTCACACATCACGAACAACCCTCGTTCACGTTGGGCGACACCACCTTCCACTTCTGCCACACGACCCCTGCCGACGTACTCGACCAGGCCCTCGCCGCAGCCAAGGGGCTCGACGTGCGCATCGGAGGCGGCGCGACCACCATCCGCTCGTTCCTCGACGCCGATCTGATCGACGACCTCCACATCGTGGTCAACCCCGTCGAAGTCGGTTCCGGCAGTCAGTCCTGACGTTCGTGGGGGCCACGGACGATGCAGAAGTGGTTGCCGGCGGGGTCGGCGAGCACCATCCAGCCGGTGCCGTCGGGGTTGCGTCGGTCGGCGACCGGGGTGGCGCCGTGAGCGAGGGCCTGTTCGATCTCGGCATCGCGGGTGCGATCGGCGCTTGCGAGGTCGAGGTGTACTCGTCCGAGAGCGGGCTGCAACTCGTCGACTTCGATGAACAGCAGCCGCGCCCCGGTCTGGGGATCGTGGATCATGCACTCCTCGTCACCGGGCTCGTTGGGGTCCCCGGGCATGTCGGCGTAGCCGAGGAGGCCTTTCCACCATTCGGAGAGTGCGTAGGCGTCGAGGCAGCTAAACGAGGTGTGAGAGATGCGTGCAGTCATGTCGGCCTTCGAATCGTGACTGTATGGCCACCACGCTCCGCCGCTTCGGTCAGTTTGAACCGGGCGGCCGACACGTCAACCTGCCGCGGAGGCGTCCATCACGGCTCGATGATCGAGACGGACCGCGCGACCCACAAGTCGTCGCCGTAGCGCGTGACGATGCCATCGGCGGTGGTCTCGAGCACGAAGTCGAACGGGCCGGACCGGTACCGCCACGTCGTGTCGCCCAGGCGCTCGTAGCGCTGACGGTTCGCCACGATCGTCAACTCGGGAAACTGGAGCCACGCAGCGATGACCTCGGCGGCGTCACCGACATCGACGCCGAGCTGGCGGATCGGCAACACGTTGGTCGCCGGAGTCCACCCGAGATCGATGTCGACACACCCGGCCAGCGCCGGATCGACGTTCCCGTTGATCGTCCACTCCCCGGCGTCGACGGTGATGTCGACGCCCACGGAGCGATGGCCGACGAGTTCGATGTGGGCGCTGCTCGTTCGCCACGCCTCATCAACCATCACCTCGTAGTCCAGGTGCGCAGGACGGCCCTCGAACACGATCACCGTCGTCCCGGACAAGCGAGCGCCGCTTCGGTCGGTTTCGAGTCGGAAGTGCTCGGCACTCACCAGGTCCTCCGAAGTCCACAACACATCGATCCCCTGCACGCGCACCAACCTACGCAGCACCCTCCGTAGCGAGGAGCCGGCCCGCCTCGCCGAACAATGCAGAAATACTTAGGTCTTGACCTTTGTGTCTGACTCCGCCATACTTAGGTCCGTGCCTGAGCATCGTGTCGACATCGAGGAGGTCCTCAAAGCCCTCGCCGACCCGACACGCCGCCAGGTCGTCGAACGACTCGTATCGGGACCGGCATCCACGTCGGTCTTGGCGGAACCGTTTGACATGGCGTTGCCGTCGTTCACCCAGCACCTCGGTGTGTTGGAACGAGCGGGACTGGTGACATCGGCCAAGCAAGGCCGGACCCGCACCTACCGCCTGTCATCCGACGGGCTTGAACAGCTCGAGGGTTGGCTCGTCGACCAACGCCGACAGTGGGAACAACGCCTCGACCAACTCGACGACTTCCTCATCAACCAACACAACGACTCCCAGGAGTAGCCATGAGCTTCACCCCTCACACCATCAACCCTGAACTCGACCTCGAACTCGTCCGCGATGTCCCCGTCACGACCGAGGCCGTGTTCGCTGCGTGGACCGATCCCGACTCGGTCAAGCACTGGTTCGCACCCAAGCCGTACTCGACGACGCTGTGCGAGATCGACCTGCGACCCGGCGGCGGGTTCCGCACCGTGATGGCCGACCCCGACGGCAACGAGATGGCCGACAGCACCGGCTGCTACCTCGAGATCGTCCCCGGCGAACGCATCGTGTGGACCAGCGCCCTGACGACCGGCTACCGACCCGTTGAGGGGTTCATGCCCTTCACCGGGATCCTCGAGTTCCGACCGAACGGAGACGGCGGCTGCACCTACCGGGCGATCGCTGTCCACCAGGACCCCGCCGGCAAGAATCAACACGAAGAGATGGGCTTCCTAGACGGGTGGGGCACCGTCATCGACCAGCTCGTCGAACACATCACCGCCAGCTGACCAGGGCCCGCAGGCAGGTGACCGCCCGCACGCAGCTCCCGGAAGGATCGACTCCGGGAGCGATGCATCCGGTGCGAACCAAGACCGGGTCCGCGCAGAGCGCCTGATCGTGGGTGGGGCTGTTCCTTCGCGATGCAGTCTGCAGCGCTGGGGGCCGCCTCGACCATCCGATGCGTATGGCGCCGCCACTGCGGGTACGCCGTCCCGGTGGGCTACTGGGTGTTGCTGAAGGCTTTGGTGATGGGTCGTCCGACGCGTCGTGCTGCTGGGTTGGCGCTCGTCGTGAGGCGTTGGGCGAGGGCGACGACCTCGGCGCGGAGTGCGGGTCGTTTGGTGGCGATCGCACGGAGTGCCATGGTCTGGGACTTGCCGACGAGTGGCCGTTCGTCGGTGCTGTGTTGCTCGATCAGGCCGAGGTGTGACCGGAAGCGGGAGTCGTGGGCATCTCGGTCGTGGAGTGCGAGCGCCCACAGCAGCGCGAAGCCGGCGCGTCGGATGAACTCGGCGCCGTGGTCGGCCCAGGGTGTGATCATGTTCCAGGCGTCGGGGCTCTTGTCGAAGAGGTTGAAACAGGCCGAGTCGACGATGGCCCAGTTGTCGAAGTCGGCACACCATGCGTTCATCTGGTCGGCGCGGACGAGGGCGGGGTCGTCGATGAGCGTGGCGATGGTGCGCGCTTCGTAGAGCCCGCTCGCCCACAGCTCACTCGCGAGGGCGTGATCGGGTGCGAGCGGTTTCGCGAGCTGCTTGAGGCGGCGCATCGGGATGCCGACGGCGTCTGAGGTGTGGATCCCGTAGCGCGCTGCGAGTTCAGCGCGGGTCGTGTCATCCCCCTCGGCGCGGAGTTGCGCCACGATCTCGGACGTCTCGGGTCGCTCGGTGGGTGCGCTCATCGCCGCAGCCTGGCGTTGCGGACGGGCCGTGGTCGTTGGATCATCGGTAGTGCTGCGGGTCGACGTCGGGGTTGGTGGCGCTGTCGGCGATGTAGCGCCAGGCGTCGGGTTTGGTGCCGTCGAGGTCGCTGAAGCCGTAGCGAGTGGCGAGTTCGCCGACGGTGACCGACGCCTGGTTCCAGCGGCTGCGGTCGGGGTCGCCGGCGATCGCTGCGACGCCTCGCCCGACGTAACGGGGAGACTCCGATGTTGCGAATCCGGGTGGGGCGTCGGCGGTGGTCCAGTTGTCTTCGGTGACGCCGAATGCGTCGAGCATGATCTCCGAGCGCAGCCAACCGGGGGTGACCCCGACCGCGGTCGCTTGGTAGGTGGCGAGTTCGTGGCCTTGGGACCAAGCGAGCCGGTTGATGGCGACTTTGGCCAGGTCGTAGAACACCGAGATCCGGTAGTGGTCGGCGTTGTAGGCCCAGGTGCCGTCGGTGACTTCGACCACGAGACCGCCGGGTCGGGCCACGAGCAGTGGGAGCAGCGTGTGGGAGGTGACGAGGTGTGTGTCGATCGCGAGACGCAACAGCCGGAGTCCATCGTCGAGATCGCACTCCCACAGAGGCCGATTCCAGTCGGCCGGTCCACCCTTCAGGTCCTCTCCGCCCCAGATGTCGTTCACCAGTACGTCAATGCGCCCGAAGCGTCCAGCGATGGCCGTCGCGAGCGAGCGCACCTGGTCGGTGTCGAGGTGGTCGGTGGCGATCGCGATGCCCGTCCCTCCGGCATCGTTGACGAGACCGGCGGTCTCTTCGATGGTCTCGTCGCGACCCTGATAGTCGGAGTGCAGGCCGGCAGTTCGACTCGAACGGCCGGTACAGATCACCGTCGCACCGGCCTCGCCCAACGCGACGGCGATGCCTCGCCCGGCACCTCTCGTGGCGCCCGCCACGACGGCGACCTTGCCACGCAGACCGTCGCGATCGGGCGCCCACGCCCCGCTCACAGTGCTTCTGCGCGTTCCGCGTGCGGCTGCTGGCTGTCGGCTGGACCGGGAACGAGCTGGTCTGCGAGGTAAATTGAGGCCCAGACCCAAGCGATCGCCCCACCGACGAAAGCGATGCGGAAGTCGCCGGTGCCGGAGCCGGCCGCGCCGAGGATGAGTGAGCTCGCTGCGACGACACCGGCCACGACTCCCGCGCGGCGTTCGCCGCTGCGAACGTGTCGGCGAGCCGCGACCGTGGCCACGGCGACAAGCGCGAGGCCACCGATCCCGGCTGCGGCACTGTGGACAGCACCGACCCAGGTGGCGGCGTCGTCGGCACCGGCGGGGTAGCCGTTGGCCGGATCCGCGGGAAACACGCCCGAGAGCAGCAAACAGATCCCGAACACACCGATCAGCCGTGCCGGCCACAACGAAGCTCTCGGTAGCGCCGTCCGGCTCACCGCGAGCCCGGCAGCAGCGAACACGGCCCCGGCGACCACGAACGCAGCGATCTGGACGGATCCGCCCGGCCCGAGCGCAAGCAGACTCAACGGATGATCGGCCAGCGAAAACCCGTCGCGAACAGCGGCCTGCACGATCACCACGGCAACGAACGCCGGGCCAGTCACAGCGACCGTCCGCGCCGCCCACCGACGAGCCGGCCCAGTTGTCGGGCGAAGTGGCAACGGCCGCGTGTCGACGGCACTCACGACCGCGCTCCGTCGGCGAGGACCGCGTCGAGTTTGACGTAGCCCTCGACGATGCCGGTCTCCATCCCGCTCGAGATCATCGCGTCGCGGGTCTCGAAGCTGTCGACCAACGACGTCGCCACCAGGCGGGTTCGTCGTCCATCGTCGAGTGGGGTGAGGGTCAAGCGTTCGAGCGACACGCCGTCGGGAAAGTCAGCGAAGGTGAACGTCTGCACGATCGACTCATCCTCACGCACATGGTGGAACGACCCATAGAACCCGAACTCGCCGTCCCCCGCAGCCGACCGCTGCGTGAACGCCCACGACCCCCCGGTCCGGCAGTCCCACGAGTCGATCGTGGTGACGATGTCCGTTGGCCCGGACCAACGGGCGTACAGCTCGGGATCGGTGTGAGCCCGGAACACCGCCGACGGCGGAGCGTCGAACTCGCGTGTCGTAGTGATCGTCGGGACGTCCCCGTCCGCGACGACCGTGGTCTCGTTGGTCGATGTCTGGTTCATGAGGATTCTCCTTGAGCAGTGCTCTCGGTCGTGGTGGTGTTGGTTGTGTCGTCGAGTTCGGCCAGGACGGCGTCGAGACGCTGAAAGCGCTGCTCGGCTCGCTGTCGGTACCGCTCGATCCAATGGGTCATGAGATCGAAGACCTCCGCTTCGAGATGGGCCGGACGGCGTTGGGCGTCCTTGCGTCGGCTCACGACGCCGGCGTCCTCGAGCACCCGGAGATGCCGCGAGACCGCCTGGAGCGACATGTCGTAGGGCTCGGCGAGATCGTTGACCGTCGCGTCACCCTCGGTCAGCCGGGCGACCATGTCGCGCCGTGTCGGATCCGCTAGCGCGGCGAACACCGCCGACAGGCCGTCGTCGGCAGGTAGCCCCATACCGTCCTCCTGTATTCAACTGATGTGTTGTATACGAACGTAGCGAGTTCCCAAACAGCTTGTCAACACATCAGTTGAATACAGGAAGCGCGCCTTGTACCGCGATCGCGACCAATCTGATCAACGCGCGCTAGGCCGGCCGGCACGACCAAGTTGCGGCTGGACCCGCCCGCTCGGTATCGCGCGAGCCACGAAGCGCGGACACCCGCTCGACATCCGGCCAATGCCGCGGGCCGGATGCGCTCGGTAACGCGCGGGCGACGGAACGCGCCCGATATTGACGTGTCTCGAAGCGTCGTCAACCCGATCGGGAACCGGCACCTGCGGGCGCGTTGAGGCGCGCGGTATCGCCGTATCTAGTCAGCGGCTCGCGCGAGCGACGAAGGTGGCGACGATGTAGGTGGCGTGGCGGTCGAGAGAGCCTCGTCCGCGGTCGTAGCGCATCGTCGTTCTCGGATCGGCGTGCGATGCAGCCTCTTGGACATCTCGGAGCGGGACACCGGCATCGAGGGCGGCGGTGATGAAGCTGTGCCGCAGGGAGTGCGGAGAGATCCGCTTGTCGATCCCGGCGGCCTTCGCCAACCGCTTCACAATGCGAGTCGCGGCGTGGCGGTCGAGACGCCTGGTCATGTCATGGTTCATGAAGATCGGCCCCTCGACTCGCTCGCCGATGTACAGATCGAGCGCCCGAGCAGTGCGCGGCGCGAGTGGAATGGTGACGGTCTTGCCGCCCTTGCGGTGGACGAACAGCGTCCGGTGTCCGCGGTTCTGATCGAGGTCGTCGATGTCGGCGCCGAGGGCCTCGGAGATGCGCAGCCCGTTCAACGCCAGCAGACAGGCCAGCGCGTGATCGCGTCCGCCGCACAGACCGGCCTGGACGAGGAACCCGCCGAGTTCGTTGCGGTCCAAGCCGAGCGTGCTCGATTCGTAGTTCTGCTTCGGTCGGCGAACATGAGCTGCAGGGTTCCTGTCAAAGAGACGTTCTTCGGCGAGTAGGTGTAGAACCCGCAGATCGTCGACAAGCGCCGACCAATGGTCGCGGGTGCGAGCCCTTGGGTTTCGGACCAGCGGGCGTACAGCTCGATGTGAGCGCGCTCGGCATCGAACACGGCGATGTCTCTCTGGTCGAGCCAGGCGATGAACTTCTTCAGATCGACGCGGTACGCCGTCATCGTTTGGCCGGAATAGCCGGCTAGGAAGCCCGCTATCGCACGGTTCAATCGTTGGCCGTCGGCATCGGCGTCGATGTGAACGAGTTCGCCGAACGAATCAGCAGCCGTCCTGGGTCGGATGATGGTGGTCGTGTGCACAGCGGTGCTCCTCTCGTAGATGGATGAGGTCATCCAGCCGACCACTCCGAGAGCACGTCATCAAGGTAAGTTGATGTTGTGGATCCTGTGATCGTGGCGAGCGCACGCCGACACGGGATCCAAGACGACGACATGCTCCACGCCTACCGACACCCGATCCGAGTGTTCGACCTCGACGATCTCGACATGCTCATCGGCGCCGACACCGCTGGTCGGATGCTCGAGATCGGCGTCGCAACCGCTGAGGGCGTTGAGTTCATCGTTCACGCAATGGCCGCCCGACCCAAGTTCCTGGAGACCTGATGCCTCGTTCGATTCAAGAGATCCTCGACCACGCCGACGAACTCGCAAAGCGCTTCGAGGACTGCGAACCCGACCCCGCCGACGAGCGCCCCGTCGAGGAGTACCTACTCGAACGAGCCGCGCTGGCCCGGGCTCGCAGCGAACAACAGATCGTCGATGCGATCACCGCCGCCCGCGCCAAGAACGTCCCATGGCAGCGCATCGGCGACCTCCTCGGCACATCAGCCCAAGCCGCCCAACAGCGCTACGGCGTTGTCGTCGAAACCGGCTGATATCGCTCGGGTGAACCCGAGCGCGAGGTGCCGAACCAGTGCGGTGTTCCGTTGACGGGATCGCCGGGATTATCGGGTGGGTGGAATTCCGCGTACGCCCTGGTGCCAGGAGCCCGTCAGTCTCGGCCGAGGTCTTGGGCGAGAGCGACGATGATGCCCGCGGAGATCGCCGAGGCGGTAGGCGTCTTTGTTACTGCATCACCTCTTCGACGAGCTAAGCGCCGTGCTGCTGGAGGGCGGTAGTGGACGCCGTCGATGTAGTCGACGGTGAACATGATGTGTCGGATCCCGTGGGTGTGGGCAGGTCGATCCGATGGCCGGGCACCACAAACGGTTGGCAGCGGCGGTGTTGGTGCTTTGGTTCAGTTCCCGGGTTCGTGTCCCGAGGTTCGGACGTCGTGGAGCCCAAGGCGGGGCGTGTGGCCGACGTCGATCGGGCACCGTGAGGATTTCTGAACGCACCCGTGCGTTCTTTTCGCTGTACTCCCGGAAACCCGCACTGCACCGTGGAGCCCCACATGCACACGCCACCTCGCCATCTTCCCCGGGCAACTTCCGCAGGTGTTCGCTCTGAACGCAGCAGACGCCCGCATGGTCGGCGATCACCGACGACGCTCGCGGTCGCCGGTGCCGTCGTGATCAGCGCCCTCGTCGCCGGCTTGGCGGTGCGAGCCGCGACCGACGACGAGGGATCGATGTTCGTGGCGATGTCGCCGTGCCGCCTGGCCGACACGCGACCCGAGCCCGATCGGGTCGGCTCGATCGACGCGCTCGGTCCGCAAGGGACCGCAACGTTCCAGGCCACCGGCGACAACGGTGAGTGTTCCGACATCCCCCGCGCAGCGACCGGTGTGTCGCTGAACGTCACCGCCGTCGCCCCAACCGAGCAGACCTTCCTCACCATCTGGCCCGACGGCGAGCGCCCGCTCGCCTCCAACCTGAACCCGGGTCCCGGTCAGTCCCCGATCCCCAACGCCGTCGTCACCTCGTTGTCGGACAGCGGGTCGTTCCAGGTGTTCAACTGGACCGGTGAGGTCGACGTGGTGGTCGACGTCAACGGCTACTTCCTCCCCGCGGTGGGAGCCGGCGACGCCGGAGCTCAGGGCCCCGCGGGCCCGGCCGGTCCCGCCGGTGCCCAGGGTCCCGCCGGTGCCCAGGGCCCCGCTGGCCCGCCAGGAGACGACGGACCCGCCGGTGCGCCAGGACCGACCGGCGAGCAAGGTCCAGCCGGACCACCAGGAGACGACGGCCCCGCCGGACCACCTGGAAGCGACGGCGCGCCAGGACCAGCCGGACCACAAGGACCAGCGGGAGCGGACGGCGCGCAAGGACCGGCAGGACCGGCAGGGTCGGCGAATCGCATCAGCGACGAACAGATCGCCACCCTGCGCTGGGACCAAGACCCAGGACGCACCGCCATCGTCCCCGTCGGCGACAGCCCGGAGGCGGTGGCCTTTGACGGCGCCAACATCTGGGTCACCTACGCGTTCTCCAACGATGTGTCGGTCATCGACCCGGCGACCAACACCGTCACCGCCACCATCCCCGTCGGCACCGGCTCGCTTGGGGTGGCCTTTGACGGCACCAACATCTGGGTCACCAACGCCAGCTCGGACAACGTGTCGGTCATCGACCCGGCCACCAACACCGTCACCGCCACCATCGACGTCGGCGACAACCCGCGTGGAGTGGCCTTTGACGGCACCAACATCTGGATTACCAACGCCAACTCGGACAATGTGTCGGTCATCGACCCGGCGACCAACACCGTCACCGCCACCATCGACGTCGGCACCGCCCCGTTTGGGGTGGCCTTCGACGGCACCAACATCTGGGTCACCAACACCGGCTCGGACAATGTGTCGGTCATCGACCCGGCGACCAACACCGTCACCGCCACCATCGACGTCGGCGACAACCCGTTTGGGGTGGCCTTCGACGGCACCAACATCTGGGTCACCAACACCGGCTCGGACAATGTGTCGGTCATCGACCCGGCGACCAACACCGTCACCGCCACCATCGACGTCGGCGACAACCCGTTTGGCGTGGCCTTCGACGGCACCAACATCTGGGTCACCAACGCCGTGTCGGACAATGTGTCGGTCATCGACCAAGCCACTAACACCGTCACCGCCACCATCGACGTCGGCGACAACCCGTTTGGCGTGGCCTTTGACGGCACCAACATCTGGGTCGCCAACGCCAGCTCGGACAACGTGTCGAAACTCCTGCCTCGCTGACCCCAACCACAGCCCGAACGCGCAGACGACTGAGAGTGACCGGTAATGCGCGTCGGCGACGGCGCTCCCACCCATCCGATAGCCGGCACGTTGCGCACACCGACCCGAGTGATAGCGCGCGCCGCCGGGAGTCGTCGAGCGAACGCGCCCGATCTCGTCCACTTGATACGCCTTCCAGGGGCTGAGCGTGACGAGTCAGTCGCGATCGAAGATCGACGGCCGCTCGCCGAATACGGCCACGGCCTGCCGGAGCGGCACCAGATCGCCGCCGCGTCCTTCGGCGGCGGCCAGGGCGTCTTCGGCGACACGGCGGGTCTCGCTCAGTTCGTCGCGTAGCGCCGCGTTCTCCACTTCGAGCTGCATCACTCGCCGAATGCCCTCGAGGTTGAGCCCCTCGTCGGTGAGCTGCGAAATGCGTCGGAGCAGTGCGATGTCGGCATCGGAGTAGCGCCGGTTGCCGCCTTGCGTACGCGCAGGGGTCACCAAGCCGCGACGCTCGTAGATGCGCAACGTCTGCGGGTGCATGCCGGCCAGCTCGGCGGCCACCGAGATCACATACACGGCGTGCGTCGCCGAGCGTTCGATCCGTTGGTTGCTGCGATCTGTGCTCATGCCAGCGATGCCCTCGGGTTCACGGTAGTCGCCTCCGCCAGCTGTTCGAGTGCCGCCCGTTGCTCGTCGGTGAGATCGGTCGGTACCTGCACGTTGACGGTGACGATCAGGTCGCCGGTGGCCGACGACGTGTCGATGCCGCGTGCCTTCACCCGGTGCCGGCTGCCACTTGGCGTCCCTGGCTTCAGCCGTAGCGTGACGCGCGAGCCGTCGAGCGTCGGAACATCGATCTCACCGCCGAGCGCCGCCTCGGCGTACGTCACCGGAACGGCGACGGTCAGGTTGTTGCCCTGCCGGCCGAACATCTGGTGCGGCATCACGGTGAGTTCGACGAGCAGGTCGCCGGCCGGACCGCCGTTGCGTCCCGGTCCGCCACGTCCCTTGAGACGGATCGTCTGACCGTCTTTCACGCCCGCGGGGATACGCGTCTTGACCTCGCGCTGGCGCTTCTCGACTCCACCGCCGTGGCAGGTCGGGCACGGGTCGTCGATCCGCACGCCCTTGCCCTGGCAGACGCGGCACGGCGAGGAGAACGAGAACAAGCCCTGGTTGTCGTCGACCACGCCGCGACCGCCGCAGTTCGAACAGATCGTCGGACTGGTGCCGGGCCGGGCGCCAGAGCCGCCGCAGTTGGAGCACTGGGCATCGGTCGTGAGGTACAGCGTGGTGGTGATTCCGGAAACGGCGTCTTCGAAGTCGATCGTGAGGTGCGCGGTGATGTCGTCGCCGCGCCGCGGGCCGACACCCGCCGGCCCGTTCGCTCCACCGGGCGCAGGACCCCCGCGCCCGCCACGTCCGAAGAGGTTGCCGAACAGGTCGCCGAGGCCGCCGCCGTCGTCGCCGACGTTGAACCGGAAGCCACCTTGACCACCGCCGGGTGCGCCGCCCATCCCGCCGAGGGGACCCATCTGACGCACCTCGTCGTACTCGGCGCGCTTGTCCTCGTCGCCGAGCACGTCGTAGGCGGCCGACACCTCCTTGAAACGCTCCTCAGCAGCGGAGTCGCCAGGGTTCTTGTCGGGGTGCAAATCGCGGGCGAGCTTGCGATACGCCTTGGTGATGTCTTTCGCCGAGGCATCGTCGTCGACGCCGAGGATCTTGTAGTAGTCGGTCTCGAACCACTCTCGTTGGGGAGCCATCGTCGGTCACCTCCTCCGGTGCACTATCGGTTTGCTCCTGGCCGGCCACCACGGTGGTCGCCGGCCACACGCCGGCTGTGGGCGCTAGTCGGTTGTTTTCACCATCGCCGCGCGCAGCACCTTGCCCTTCCACAGGTAGCCACTGCGCAACACCTCGGCGACGGTCGGCTCGCCGCCGCCCGCCGGTTCGTGGGCGACCGCTTCGGCCACCTCGGGGTCGAACGGCGCGCCGTCGAGGTTGACGAGCTCGAGCCCTTGCTTCTTCAGCTCCACCAGCATCTGGTTGAGCAGCGGACCGACCTCGTCGGGGTGGCGCAAGTACGCGGCCTCGGCGGCGTCGAGCACCGGCAGCAGCGCTTCGGCAAGCCGTCCGGTCGCCCGGTCGGCATCGGCCTGCGCTTGGGTTTGCATTCGGCGCCGGTAGTTGTCGAAGTCGGCCTGCACGCGCTGCGCCAACGCCCGATACTCCTCGCGCTCGGTGAGCAGCGCCTCGACGTCGACATCGGAGAAGTCGGGTGCCACGGCGTCGAACTCGTCGAGATCATCGACGTCGGCGATGTCGCCATCGCCGGTGCCGGCGGTGTGTGGTGGTGACGCCGCCGACGCGGCACCGGGGGCGGGCCGCGGCATCGACGACGTGATGTCGTCGATTTCGCTGGCCCGCTCGGTGCCGTCGTCGGGTGCGCCGATCGTGTTGTCGGTCATGTCGCCGCCTTGCGCGTCGCGCTCGACGTCACTTCTCTTCGTCGACGATCTCGGCGTCGACGATGTCGTCGTCGTCGACCGCTCCGGCACCGGTGTCACCGGTCTCCTGGCCCGACGCCGACGAACCTGCCGCGTTGGCGTCCTTCGACGCCGCCTCGTACAGCTTCTGACTGAACGCCTGGCTGGCCGACATCAACGTTTCCGTGGCGGTCTTGATGGCGTCGTTGTCGTTGCCCTCGAGCGCCTTCTTGAGGTCGGCGAGCGGCTGCTCGACCGCCTGCTTCTCGTCGGCCGACACGTTGTCGCCCTGCTCGCGCAGCACCTTCTCGGTTTGGTACACGAGCGAGTCGGCGTTGTTGCGCACCTCAGCCTCTTCGCGACGCTGACGGTCTTCGTCGGCGTGCGCCTCGGCGTCTTTGACCATCTGATCGATGTCGTTCTTGTCGAGGGTCGACTGGCCGGTGATGGTCATCGACTGTTCCTTGTTGGTCGCCCGGTCCTTCGCCGACACGTGGACGATGCCGTTGGCGTCGATGTCGAAGGTCACCTCGATCTGCGGCACACCGCGCGGGGCGGGTGGCAGATCGACGAGCTGGAACTTGCCGAGGGTCTTGTTGTAGCTGGCCATTTCGCGCTCGCCTTGCAGCACGTGGATCTCCACCGACGGCTGGCTGTCTTCGGCCGTGGTGAACACCTCGGTGCGCTTGGTGGGGATCGTGGTGTTGCGCTCGATGAGGCGCGTCATCACGCCGCCCTTGGTCTCGATACCGAGGCTGAGCGGGGTCACGTCGAGCAGCAGCACGTCCTTCACGTCGCCGCGCAGCACGCCCGCCTGGATCGCCGCGCCGATGGCCACGACCTCGTCGGGGTTGACGCTCTTGTTGGGCTCTTCGCCCGTCATCGACTCGACGAGCTCGCTGACCGCAGGCATGCGGGTGGAGCCGCCGACGAGGATCACGTGGTTGAGGTCGCCCTTGCTCACGCCGGCGTCCTTCAACGCCTGCTCGAACGGCACGCGGCAGCGCTCGATGAGGTCGGCGGTCATCTCTTGGAACTTCGAGCGGCTGAGGCTCTCGTCGAGGTGCAGCGGTCCGTCGGCGGTTGCTGTGATGAACGGCAGGTTGATCTGCGCCTGCTGCACCTGGCTGAGTTCGATCTTGGCCTTTTCGGCGGCCTCCTGGAGACGCTGCGCCGCCATGCGGTCTTGGCTCAGGTCGACGCCGTGCGCCGCCTTGAACTGCTCGACCAGCCAGTCGACGATGCGCTGGTCCCAGTCGTCGCCGCCCAGGCTGGTGTCGCCGTGGGTCGACTTCACCTCGAAAACGCCGTCGCCGATCTCGAGCACCGACACGTCGAAGGTGCCGCCGCCGAGGTCGAACACCAGCACGGTCTCGTCTTCAGATCCCTTGTCGAGGCCATACGCCAGCGCAGCGGCCGTGGGCTCGTTGATGATGCGCAGCACCTCGAGGCCGGCGATGGTGCCAGCTTCCTTGGTGGCGGTGCGCTGCGCGTCGTCGAAGTACGCCGGCACTGTGATGACCGCCTGGGTGACAGTGTCGCCGAGGTACGACTCGGCGTCGCGCTTCAGCTTCATCAGGGTGCGCGCCGAGATCTCTTGCGGCGTGTACTGCTTGCCGTCGACGTCGTCGGACTTCCAGCTCTCGCCCATGTGCCGCTTGATCGAGCGGAAGGTGCGGTCGGGGTTGGTGATCGCTTGGCGCTTGGCGACTTCGCCGACGAGCACTTCGCCGGTCTTGGAGAAGGCGACGACCGAGGGGGTCGTGCGGCTGCCTTCGGCATTGGGGATGACGACCGGGTCGCCACCTTCGAGGACGGCGACGACGGAGTTGGTGGTGCCGAGGTCGATGCCGACTGCCTTAGCCATGGGGGCTCCTTACTGATCCGGAGTGCGGACTGAATGTGGGGGGAGGACGGATGCATCCGAAGATCGGATGGCATCAACGCTACGACCCCCTTGATGCAGTCGCAACCCGTGACGCACATTTCCTGAGTCCTATCGACTCAACTAATGTACGAGTTGTCAGTCTGTTTCGTGTTCCCCCACGTCAGAGGGCCCAAACGCGTCCGGCAACAGCTCGCCGATCGTGCGCTCGAGGCGCTCATCGGACGCCACGGTGAGGCTGTGGACCACCACGTCGCGCCCGGCGAACTCAGAGAGCCGTTGTCGGCACCCGCCACACGGCGTGCCAGGACGATCGCCGTCGGTGACCACCACCACCTCGTAGATGCGCCGCCCACCAGCTGCGGCCATCGCTGCGATCGCGCCCGCCTCGGCGCAGGTGCCGAGGGGGTACGCGGCGTTCTCCACGTTGGGCGCCGCCACGATCCCGACGTCGGTGCGCAAGGCGGCGCCGACGCGGTAGTTGGAGTACGGGCAGTAGGCGTGCTGGTGGACGCGCCGGGCCGCGGCGGTGAGTTCGTCGTCGCTCACCCAGACACCCGCACAACCATCAGCACAACCGTCACCACAATCTGCTCAGTCGTCGGATTCACATTCGGATCTGTACTCCTCACAGCCAGACGCTCCTCATCCCGGCATCCGCGCCGCCAGGTATCGACGCAACGAGCCGGGCAGCGCGTTGACCACCGAGGAGCCGACACGATTCTTGGCGCCCGACACCACCACGGCCTTGTTCGCCGCAACCCCAGCCAACCCAGCGGCGGCGACCTCGTCGGCGGTCTGCCACAGCCAGTCGGGAACCGACGATGCGTCGTACTCGGCGCGGTCCTGGAACTCGGTGCGGGTGAAGCCTGGGCACAGCACGGTGACATGTACGTGCTCGTCGCGCACCTCGAGATGCAGCGCCTCGGAGACAGCGTTGACGAAGGCTTTGGTGGCGTTGTACGTGGCCGTCTGCGGAGTGGCCATGAACGCGGCCATCGACGACACGTTGAGAATCCCTGCCGGAGCGTCCGCAGTTGCCCGGCCGACGAACGCGGCCGCTGCGGTCTGCGACAGCCGCAGCAGGGCGGTGACGTTGACGGCCACGACGGCCGCTTCGTCGTCGGGGTCGAGTTCGGCCAGCGGACCAACGTTGCCGAAGCCGGCGTTGTTGATCACCAGATCGATCGGATCGTCGTCGGCGCTGATGCGGTCGGCGACCCGCGCGAGTTGCGGTGCGTCGCCGAGGTCGGCAGGCAGCACCTCACACGAAACATCCACGTCGTCGGCGAGGGCGCGCAGACGCTGCTCGTCACGGGCGACGACCACGAGTTCGGTGCCGGCAGCGGCGAGCTGGCGAGCGAATGCGTCGCCGATCCCCGACGACGCGCCGGTCACCAGCGCGCGCTGCCACTTGACGGGGGTGCTCGTCGACTCGGCCATCGGCGAATGATCCCACGTTTGCGTCGGCGCAGGCATCATGCTGGTAGTCGATGCAGCTGTACCTGCGCGACGCGCTTCCCACCGACATCGATGGACTGCTGGCGTTGCTGTCGGGAGGCCGCCTGGTCGAGGACGACGACAGCCCGATCCATCTTCCCGCCGCAATGGGAAACTTCGTCGATGCCATCCGCGAGATCGAACGCACCGACGGGAACTACCTGATGGTCGCCGACCTCGGTGGGCGGCTGGTGGCGATGCTGCAGTTGATCACCTTCCGTCACCTGCAGCACCGCGGCGGACTCTGCGCCGAAATCGAGAGCATGCACGTGGCCGCCGACATGCGCGGGCAAGACATCGGTGATCGGTTGCTCGACCACGCCGTGCGCCGAGCGTGCGAGCTCGGCTGCTACCGGGTGCAACTCACCAGCAAGGTCGATCGAGCCGACGCACATCGGCTCTACGAAGCACACGACTTCGTCGCTACACACAAGGGCTACAAGCGGTACCTCCATCGCTAGGTATCCATCGCTACGTATCAATCGTTGCGTCTCACCCGCCCCGGCGATACCCGGCGGACTGATCCCCGCCGCCAAACCCGTCACCGTCGGTCGATCGCCAGCCGCTGCCACACGACCATCCCGGCCATGGCGACGAGAGTCGCCGACACCACCAGGACGGCGACGGGCGAGCCGGTGGCGACCGACGCGATCACTACGCCGAGCACCACCTCGCCGAGGTTCTCGGCTTGCGACAGCTGGGAATGCACGGTGGCGCGCGTCTGGCTCGCCGTCCGGCGGTTGACCGCAATCGTCCCGAGCACGCGGATGATCGGGAAGCTGAGCCCCGACACCACGAGCGCGCCGACGACCGCCATCGCCGCGTTCGGCGCCGACGCAAAGAGGACCAGCCCGGCCGCGCCAACCGCGCATGCAGCGACGTAGAGACGGCGGACGACATCTCGGCCGTCGATGTGCGCCTCGACGATGCGCAACGCGATGGCCCCGAGCACCGCCGCGATCACGGCGATGGCGGCGAACCACACGACCGGATCCGGCTCGCCCGGCACGCCGAGCTCGATCAGGCGAAGCTCGTAGAGGCGTCCGAAGCCCTCGGCTGCGCCGTTCACCAGGAAGGTTGCGACGAGCACTGCAACGATCACTCGATCGCGTGCGGCGAGACGGACACCGCTGCGCAGGATCAGCCACGACGTAGCGATCCGCTCGCCACTGGGAACCGGAACGAAGCCCGTCTCTGGCCACCGAGTCACCGTTGTCAGACCGAGAGCCACCATGGCGAGCCCGCCCACGACCACGGCAACCGCCAACGTGGTCGCCGCGCCGAGTGCACCGAACACGACGATGCCGGTGACCGCTCCGTACAGCCGCGCCCGGCCTTGGGCCGACAGCACCGCATCGATGAGATCGGGACGGTCCAGCTCGTCGGTGATCCACGCGACGTCGGCGCCGCTGGTGAGCGCCCAACCGAGACCCCACAAACAGTTGGCCACCACGAGCACGGCGAACGACTGCGTGAATCCGACCACCGTCATCCCCACCCCCATCACCATGTGCGCCAGCACCAGCGTGAGCCGTCGACTGATCGCATCCGCGAGCACACCGGCGGGCACCTCGGCGACGAGCACCGTGATCCCCTGGAACACGCCGATCAAGATGAGTTGCGGTGCGGTCAGCTCAGCGACCACCACCAGGTACAGCGCAGTGACCAGCCACCAGCCACGGGCCAGGGCATCACGCAGCAGCGTCCAGCGCAGAAACCTGCGCGCCAGTTCGGGGTACACGATTCGTTCCTCACAGCCAGGGCGCGCCGAAGCGCGCGGCGTCGCCTCCGCTGGGTGCTCCGCGAGCGGGGCCGGACTCAGGCTGTTGTGGTGCTGCGCATGACGTACCTCCGTGGTGTCAGCGGGAGCGAACGTAGCAGTCGGCGTCGCGCCGATCACCGGGGATTGCGCGTCGCCCACCGGGTCGTCGTTTCTCGGCGTCGTCAGTTGCGGAAGGCACAACCACGAACGCCGAGTACTCCCGAGCAGATATCCCCCGTCGTTTCTCGGCGTCGACGGTTGCGGACCGCGCAACCACCGACGCCGAGAATCCGCACGCGGGCACCTGCGACACTGGTGCGGTGAACGATCGCGCCACGGTGTTCGGCGGCGATGCCGCCAGCTACGACCGCTACCGCCCGGGTTATCCGTCCGAGGTGGTGTCGTTCGTCGCCGAGCGGTGTGCCGGGCTAGCGGTCGACGTGGGATGCGGGACCGGGAAGGCCGCCCGATTGCTGCGCCAGCACGGGGTCGACGTGCTGGGGGTCGAGGCCGACGAACGCATGGCGGCGGTCGCTCGATCGCACGGCATCGAGGTCGTCACCAGCCGGCTCGAGCAGTGGACGCCCACACCGTGCGACGTGATGTACTCCGCCCAGGCCTGGCACTGGATCGACCCGGCACGAGGCGCCGACATCGCCGCACGCACGGTGCGACCCGGCGGCAGCTGGATCGCCTTCTGGAACGACGAGAACGATGCTGCCCTGGTCGACGCCTATCTCGACGTGTACCGCCGGGTCGCTCCCGAGCTCATCGACGGGGTTCCCGGCCGCTACCTCGACGACCCGAGCTTCCAGGCCCAGATCGGCGATCCGCTCGTGGCCACGGGAGCCTTCGCTCCCTTGGTCCGTCATGAAGTCACCTGGATCGACGAGCTCCCGGTGGTCGACGTGGTGCGGCGGATCAGCACGCACAGTTCCCACCGCCTCCTCTCGCCCGAGCTGCAGCAGACGGTTGCACGCGAGCTGACCGCTGCGCTGGCGACGAGGTGCGGTGGTGAAACGGCCCGCTGGTCGCTGCAGTACCGAACCGTCGTGTTGAGCACGCGCCGCCACTGAGTGCGCGCAGTGCCGTCGCTTCTCGGCGTCGTTGTTTCTCGGCGTCGACAGTTGCGGAAGACGCATCGACAGACGCCGAGAACTCCCGAGCAGACATCCCCGTCGCTTCTCGGCGTCGTCGTTTCTTGGCGTCGATGGTTGCGGGAGGCGCAACGGTCCACGCCGAGAAGGCGCAACGAACTGACCGACTAGCGCGGGAGGGCGGCGACGACGGCCGCCGTTTGCTCGTCGAGCGCAGTCGGCGCCAGCCGCAGCTCGGGAGCCAACGGCGCCTCGTACGGGTCGTCGATGCCAGTCATCCCGGTGAGCTCACCGGCGCGAGCCTTGGCGTAGAGGCCCTTGGGGTCACGCTGCTCGCACAGCTCGAGCGGGGTGTCGACGAACACCTCCACGAACGGAAGATCGGCGGCCTCGTGGATCGCCCGCACACGGTCACGGTCGGCGCGGTACGGCGAGATCACGGGCACGAGGACGACGAGCCCCGCGTCGGCCATCAGCCTTGCCACCTCGCCGATGCGGCGGACGTTCTCTGCACGATCCTCGGCGGAGAATCCGAGATCGGCGTTCAACCCGTGGCGCACGTTGTCGCCGTCGAGGAGATAGGCGGGACGGCCTGCGGCGAGCAGCCGTTCGGCGACGCCGTTGGCGATCGTCGACTTGCCCGACCCCGACAGACCCGTGAACCACACGGTGGCGCCGCGCAGACCGTGCGCCGACCACCGGTCGGCACGCGACACCGCAGTGTCGTGCCACACGATGTTGTCGTTCGCGGGGGTACTGCTCACCAGCGTGCCGATGATGACGGTCAGGTGTTGGTGCGGCGAATCATCCCGCCGGCCACGGTCTGATTGGTCGCCTCGTCGATCAGGATGAAACTGCCGGTCACCCGATTGCGGCGGTAGTCGTCGACGAACACCGGCTCGGTGCAGCGCAGCACGGCGCGCCCGATCTCGTTCATCTCGAGCGTGGTCGCGTCTTCGTCGCGGTGCATCGTGTTGATGTCGAGGCGGTATCGCAGGTCGGTGACCATCGCCCGCACCGTGCGCGTGGTGTGCTTGAGCGTGTAGATCGTGCGCGGCGTGAGCGACGCCGTCGAGTCCATCCAGCAGATCATCGCTTCGAGGTCTTGGGTCACTTCGGGCCGATTGTGCGGGCGGCAGATCATGTCGCCACGCGACACGTCGAGGTTGTCGGCCAGCCGCACGGTGACCGCCTGGCCGGGACGAGCATCGGGCACGCCGGCAGTGCCCTCGGCCAACGAGTCGAACGTGTCGATGCCGGCGATGGTGGTTTCCAGACCCGAGGGCAGCACGACAACTTCGTCGCCGGGCTTCATCGTGCCCGCCGCCGGCGTACCGGCATACCCGCGATAGTCCTGGTGGGCGGTCGTGTGCGGACGAATCACGTACTGCACCGGGAACCGCGTATCGATCAGGTTGTCGTCGCTGGCGACGTACAGCGACTCGAGATGGTTGAGGAACGTCGAGCCCTGATACCACCCCATGTTGGCCGAGCGGTCGACCACGTTGTCGCCCTCGAACGCCGAGATCGGAATGAACGTCACGTCGCGCAGCTCGAGCTTCTGGGCGAACTCGGTGAACTGCTGACGGATTTCGTCGAACCGCTCTTGGCTGTAGTCGACCAGGTCCATCTTGTTGACGGCGATCACCAGGTGCGGCACCCCGAGCAGCGACACGAGCAAGCTGTGCCGTCGGGTCTGCTCGACGACGCCGTTGCGGGCGTCGATCAGCAGCGTGGCCAGATCGACCGTAGACGCGCCGGTGATCATGTTGCGCGTGTACTGAATGTGCCCGGGGCAGTCGGCGATGATGAAGTTGCGCCGCGGCGTGGAGAAGTAGCGGTAGGCGACGTCGATCGTGATGCCCTGCTCGCGCTCGGCGCGCAGCCCGTCGGTGAGCAGCGCGAGGTCGACGTAGTCGTTGCCGCGCTTCTTGCTGACCGCCTCGACGTGCTCGAGCTGGTCTTCGAAGATCGACTTCGAGTCGTGCAGCAAGCGACCGATCAGGGTCGACTTGCCGTCGTCGACGCTGCCGACCGTGGCAAAGCGGAGCGGTTCGAGCTCACCAACCATCAGAAGTACCCCTTCACGACGCAGCCGGCGAAGCGGCTGGAGCCGCCGCCGTGCTGAGCCGGTGCTTCCATTCCACCAACCATCAGAAGTACCCCTTCACGACGCAGCCGGCGAAGCGGCTGGAGCCGCCGCCGTGCTGAGCCGGTGCTTCCACTCCACCAACCATCAGAAGTACCCCTGGCGCTTGCGATCTTCCATGCCCGCCTCGGAGATGCGGTCGTCGGCGCGGGTCGCCCCACGCTCGGTGATCCGCGCCACCGCGGTCTCGGCGACGATGTCGTCGACGGAGAAGGCGGCAGACTCCACCGCGGCGGTGCACGTGGCGTCACCGATCGTGCGGAAGCGCACCGTTGCTTCGAACGGCTCTTCGCCGTCGAGCATCTGTACGTGGCGGTTCACCGCCATCAGCATCCCGTCGCGGGCAAACACCTGGCGGCTGTGGGCAAAATACAACGGCGGCAACGGCACGTTGCGCTCGTTGATGAACCGCCAGATGTCGAGTTCGGTCCAGTTCGACAACGGGAACACGCGCAAGTGCTCGCCCTTGCGGTGACGAGCGTTGTACAGGTTCCACAGCTCGGGCCGCTGGTTCTTCGGATCCCACTGGCCGAACTCGTCGCGATGGCTGTAGATCCGCTCTTTCGCCCGAGCACGCTCTTCGTCGCGGCGGCCGCCACCGAACACCGCATCGAAGCCGTGCTCGGCGATCGCATCGAGCAACGTCACCGTTTGCAGCGCATTGCGCGTCGCCCGCGGACCCGTGTCTTCGCGCACGCGGCCAGCATCGATCGACGCCTGCACCGAGGCCACCACCAGCTCCACGCCGAACTCGTCGACGGTGCGGTCGCGGAACTCCATCAGCTCGTCGAAGTTGTGGCCGGTGTCGACGTGCATGATCGGGAACGGGATTCGCCCCGGGGCGAACGCCCGCTGGGCCAGGTGCAGCATGACCACCGAGTCCTTGCCGCCCGAGAACAACAGCACCGGTCGTTCGAACTCGGCAGCTACCTCGCGGAAGATCGAGATCGACTCGGATTCGAGCGCACTCATCGTTTCGGTCGTCATCAGGCCTCGCTGGCTCGGGGCGGGCGTCGCAGATGCGGTGCCGCGTGGTCGATCGCCAACTACCCGCCGGCGATCGCGCCCGAAGCGTATCGAGCCCGCGTCGTCCGCGAAACGAACGAGGTTCACCCGTGAACCAGCCGTTCTTACGATCGATCTGAAGCCATGCTCGCGGCCAACGATACGTTCACGCTCACCGCCGCCGTGCTGGCAATGGCGGCGGTCGTCGGATTCCTCGCGACGCGCGCCAAACAGCCGTTGATCGTGGCGTTCATCGCCGTCGGCATCCTGGTCGGACCGTCGGCGCTCGGTTGGGTTCGCGACACCGAACCGCTCGAGCTGTTCGCCGAAATCGGCATCGCCGTCCTGTTGTTCCTGGTCGGGCTGAAACTCGACATTCAGCTCGTTCGCACCACCGGTCGCGTGGCGCTGATCACCGGCCTCGGCCAAGTGTTGTTCACGTCGCTCGTCGGATTCGGGCTGTCCGTTGCGCTCGGCATGTCACCGACGGTGGCGCTCTATGTGGCCGTGGCGTTGACGTTCTCGTCGACGATCATCATCGTCAAGCTGCTGTCGGACAAACGCGAGATCGAAGAGCTGCACGGCCGCATCGCCCTCGGATTCCTGATCGTGCAGGACATCGTCGTCGTGCTGGTGATGATCAGCCTGAGCAGCTTCGGCGGGGATCGAGAAGGGTCCGTCGCCGCCCAGTTCGGGCTCGTCGCACTCCAGGGCGCAGCGCTCCTGATCGGCATGGCGATCGTGATGCGCTGGGTGCTGCCGTGGGCGATGCGCTACGTGGCCACCTCGAGCGAGCTGCTGATCGTCAGCGCTGTTGCCTGGGCCGTGTCGGTGGCTGCGCTCAGCTCGTGGCTCGACTTTTCGGTCGAGGTCGGCGCGTTCCTCGCCGGCTTCGCGCTGGCGTCCACGCCGTACCGGGAATCGCTCGCGTCGTCGCTGTCTGGCCTGCGCGACTTCCTCCTGCTGTTCTTCTTCATCGAGCTGGGTGCGCAACTCGACTTCTCGGCGATCGGCTCCCAGATCCCAGCGGCGATCGTGTTGTCGTTGTTCGTGCTGATCGGCAATCCGCTGATCGTGATGGTGATCATGGGCGTGATGCGGTACCCGAAACGGGTGTCGTTCCTGTGTGGCCTCGCCGTCGCGCAGATCAGCGAGTTCTCACTGATCCTGATCGCGCTCGGTCGCGACCTCGGCCACGTCGACAACGATGCGGTCGGCCTGGTGACGCTCGTCGGAATGATCACGATCGGCATCTCGACGTATCTGATCCTGTACTCGCACCAGATCTACGACCGGATCGCACCGCTGCTGTCGGTGTTCGAGCGGGAGCGCACCATGGCGCTCGACGAACCCGAGCGGCCACGCGCCGACGTGATCGTGTACGGGTACGGCCGCTTCGGTCGTCATCTCGTCGACCGGATGACCGAAGCAGGCCACTGCGTGCTCATCGTCGACTGGGATCCACGCCGCGAGTTGACCCCCGTCGCCGCCGAGCACGGCGACCGTGTTTCCATCCGCTACGGCGACGCCGACGATCCCGAGTATCCGGCGAGCCTCCCGTTGGACGGCACGCAATGGGTCGTGTCGACCATCCCCCGCGTGGATGCCAACCTCGTACTGGCTTCATCACTGCGCCGATGGGGCTACGACGGAAGTGTTGCGGTGACGGCGCACACCGACGAAGCCGCCACCGCGTTCGCCGATCAACTGACCAACGGTGTCGTCGACGTCGTCGTGCAGCCGTTCGACGACGCCGCCGACGATGCGCTCGATCGCCTGTTCGCGAACTGACGTGCGCTGACACTGGCGGTCGGCGCCATGCCGGCGTCGCACCACGCCCCGATGAGCCGTCAGACCCCGATGAACAGCGGGACGACGATGGGCGTAACCACCACAGTGGCCAGCGTCAGCGGTGCGCCCACTCGTGTGAAGTCACCGAATCGATATCCGCCGAGGCCGTACACCATCAGATTGGTTTGGTAGCCGAGCGGCGAAAGGAACGAACACGACGCACCGATCAGCACCACGATCGCCATGGAACGCGGATCGAGACCTGCATCGAGGGCGGTCGCCGTGGCCACCGGCAACATCACCGCCGCGGCTGCGTTGTTCGACAGCACCTCGGTGAGCAGCATCGTGGCCACGAGCACGGCGACGATCTGCCCGGTCTGGCCGAACGGGTCACCGATCGATTCGAGCACCGAGGCGAACTCGGCGGCCAGGCCACTCACGGCGACCGCGGTGCCGAGACTGATCGCCATGGCGATGGTGAGCACGACGTTGAGGTTGACCGCGCGCCGCGCCTCGGTCAGCGAGATGGCCCGAAGAGCGACGACCGCGCCAGCGGCCAGCAACGATGCTTCGAGCAACGACAGCGCGCCGGAGACGGCCAGCACGACCATCGCTGCGATCGCCGCCAGCACGAGCGCAGCCGAACTCCGGCGCGGTGGTGGGGCCGTCGACAGCGGCGCCACCACGGAGAAGTCGCGGTGCCCTCGGAACCGCCGTCCGAACTCGGGCCCGGCCAGCAACAAGAGGACGTCACCCGGGCGCAGCTCGACCGTGCCCAACTTGCCGGGGACCTCGTCGTCGTGGCGACGGATCGCCAGCACGGCAGCGTCGAACCGGGCGCGGAAACCGATGGCCCGCAGCGTCGAGCCGGCGAGTTCGGAACGTTCCGACACCACCACCTCGTAGAGCGCGCTGCCGGGTCGCTCCAACGCGCCGTCGAGGTGCGGGCGCTCGGCGCTCGACAGGCCGCGCACCTCCATCACGTCGACGATGTTGTCGACGTCGCCGACGAAGTAGCACAGGTCGTCAGCACCCAGTCGCGTCTCCGGGCGTGCCGTGACGATGCGGCCGTCGCGCTCGATCCCCGCGAGAAACACACCCGCCAGGTCACGTAACGCGGCGTCGCCGATCGTCTGCCCGACCAGTGGCCCGTCGGCGTCGACGCGCATCGCCATCGTGTAGCGCTGAGCGCGCTCGTCGAGCTCGTCGACGGGGCGACGCCGACCGAGCAACCGTGGCGCGGTAGCCACCAGCACGAACACGCCGACGATCGCCACCGGCAACCCCGCGCCAGTGATCTCGAACACGTCGAGCGGCTCGCCGCCGGCGGCCACGAGCAGGTCGGAGACGACGAGGTTGGTCGATGTACCGATGACCGTGATCACCCCGCCGAGCACGGCGGCGAACGACAACGGCATCAGATAGGTCGCCGGCGAGCGGCCGGTGCGACGGCTCCAGGTGACCACACGGGGCGCGGCCAAGGCGACAAGTGGGGTATTCGGCAACACGGCAGAGAATCCGGCCGCCGCGGTGGCGATCCCGGTCAGGCGGGCCCGCTCGCCGCGGCCGCCGGCTTCGAGCAATCGATCGATCACTGGCGTCAATGCGCCTGTAGCGGTCGCCGCACCGGCGAGGACGTAGAGCGCGGCGATCGTTACCGGCGCACTCGACGACAGCCCGGTGAGCGCCTGGTCTTGATCGACCACGCCGAGCAGGAGCAACGCGAACACCGCCGCCCCGAGTCCCGCCGCGGTCGGGACGCGATCGAGGACAAGGACGGCAAACGTCGCCACGAGGACCACGAGCGTGAGCCACGCGTCGCCACTCATCGGCGGCAACCCTAGAGCTGTGTGCGGCAGCGCCAGCGGCTCACTGGTCGTACGATCGGCGTCATGACCGGCACGCTCGTCATCCTCCGCCACGGCCAATCCGAGTGGAACCTCAAGAACTTGTTCACCGGCTGGCACGACGTCCCCCTCACCGACAAAGGCGTCGCCGAGGCCAAGGCGGCGGGCCACACGATGCTCGAAGCGGGTCTGCACTTCGACACGTCGCACACGTCGCTGCAGACCCGAGCGGTCGTCACGCAGAACCTGGCACTGCGCAGCATGGACCAGGTGTGGATTCCGGTCAGCCGCAACTGGCGACTGAACGAGCGGCACTACGGGGCACTGCAGGGGCTCGACAAGAAAGAGACCACCGACAAGTACGGACCCGAGCAGGTGCACGCCTGGCGCCGCGGCTACGACACGCCACCGCCGCCGGTTGACGTCGACAGCCCCGAACACCCGCGCAACGACCCGCGCTACCGGTTGCTGCCCCCCGACGTGCTCCCTGCCGCGGAGTGCCTCAAAGACGTCGTCGCTCGTGTACTGCCCTACTGGTACGACGCGATCGCGCCGCAGTTGATGGCCGACCTCACGGTGCTCGTCACCGCGCACGGCAACTCCCTGCGCGCGTTGTTGAAGCACCTGGAAGACGTGAGCGACGACGAGATCGCCGAGGTCAACATCCCCACCGGCGCGCCGCGGCGCTACGAGTTCGACGACGCGCTCGCCGTGACCTCCGCCGAGTACCTGGGCGATGCTGACGAGATCGCGGCAGCAGCGGCGGCCGTCGCCGCCCAAGCCGGCACGGCCTGACCGGTCGCGCTCGTCGTCCAGGCTGTTCACTCGGGCAACGTCGGACGGCGACTCCGCGCGGGCGTCACGCTGGTCACGTCCGCTCGCCTAAGGTTCCCGGAATGGCCAGCAAGAAGCAGCACCTCGAGACCCTGCGCAACGTCAAGTTGTTCAGCTCCTGCAGCAAGAAGGAGCTCGAGAAGGTGGCCCGCGCCAGCGACGAGATCACGATGACGGCCGGGACGCTGATCGTCGATCAGGGCCAGACCGGGCGCGAGGCGTTCGTGATCCTCGACGGCGAAGTCACGGTGAAGCGCAACGGCCGCAAGGTGGCCACGCTCGGCGGCGGCGACATGGTCGGTGAACTGTCGCTGCTCGACCATGGCCCGCGCACCGCCACCGTGGTGTGCGACACCGACTGCACCCTGCTGGTGATCGACCAACGTCGCTTCCTCGGCGTGATCGATCAGGTGCCGGCGATCTCGCACAAGCTGCTGGCCTCGCTGGCCACGCGCATTCGCGAACTCGATCGCCAATACTTCGGCTGACGCCCCTCCGAAGACCGGGGATTTCCGGCGCCACGCGCCGGATTCCCCGAACAGTTCACGTGAGCGTGGAGACCGCACCATCGCGATGTCGGACGCCCGTCGGCCAGCGGCGCCGACGGCCGATATGGCCCCCGATCCTTACCGACGAGTAGCGTTGCGCGCGCCATGAGCACCGCAACCGATCCGGGCACCGACACCGACTCTGCCGAGGGGCGCGCCACGGCCGCCGGCGCGAGTCAAACCACATCAGCTGGCGATCGCTGCAGGCGTCGGCATCGGCATCTTCACCATCTTCTCGGGGATCCTCCCGCAGATCACCGGGTGGAAGAGCGACAGTCCGATCCACCGCGTCGTGTTCGTCAACGTCCCTGGCCCGTTGCAGATCGCGTTCTACACGATCATGCCGGTGGTGCTGGTGTGGGTCCTGGCCTGATGTTCGCCAACCGGATGAAGAACTGGGAGCGCGGTGCTCCCCGCTCAGCGGCGCACGACGAAGAAGAACGCCAAGCAGCGGATCAAGGACTTCCGCGCCGGCGTGTACATGCAGACCCTGCTGCGCGATGCCGGCGCCGGGTTGATGCACTCGATGATCTACTTCTCGTTCCTCGTGCTGCTCGGCGTGACGACCGTGCTCGAGATCGACCACCAGGTCCCCGAGTCGCTGAAGTTCCTCCACGGCACCACGTACAAGGCGTATTCGTTCGTCGGCGACTTCGCCGGGCTGATCTTCATGATCGGCGTCACGTGGGCGATCGTCCGCCGCTACGTGCAGCGTCCGTACCGCATCCGCATCAAGTCGAAGCCCGAGCATGCGGTGATCCTGGGCACGTTGTTCGCCGTCGGCCTCACCGGCTTCGGCGCCGAGATGTTCCGCATCGCCGTCGAGGGCCGGCCGAGCTACGAGAACTGGTCGTTCATCGGCTACCCCCTGGCCGGCTTGGTCGACACCTGGGTCGGCGTCCAGCCTGAGCACGTGGCACCAGTGGTGGTGGGGCGCCCACGTGCTGTCGTTCATCGTGTTCCTGGCGATCTTGCCGATGACGATGCTGCGCCACATCTTCACGTCGCCGATCAACATGTACCTGGCCGACAAGGACCGCCCCAAGGGCGCGATGCGGCCCATGCCCAACCTGATGGAGACCGAGCTCGAGAGCTTCGGCGCCGCCACGGTCGAAGACTTCACCTGGAAGCAGCTCCTCGACCTCGACGCGTGCACCATGTGCGGTCGCTGCACCAGCGTGTGTCCGGCGCACGCCACGGGCAAGCCACTCGATCCGCGCGAGATAGTGCTCAAGTCGGGCGAGGTCATGGCGGCCACCGGCACCCCTTCGGTCACCCCGCCGCTCGGCACCGACAAGGAGATCACGGTCAGCGCCGACTCGCTGTTCGAGCGGATCACCGCCGAAGAGCTGTGGGCGTGCACCACCTGCAAGGCGTGCGACGAGATCTGCCCGGTGAACATCGAGATCACCGACAAGATCTTCGACATGCGGCGCTACCTGTCGCTGATGGAGTCGAACTTCCCCGCCGAGCTGGGCAACGCCTACCGGGCGATGGAGAACCAGATGAACCCCTGGGGCATGAACCAGGGCGAGCGCGGCGACTGGGCCGACGGCATCGACGGCGTGACCATCGTCCGACCCGGGCGACACGCTCGACTCCGAGTACCTCTACTGGGTCGGGTGCGCCGGATCGTTCGACGACAAGAACAAGAAGGTCACCCAGTCGATGGCTCAACTGCTGCGTCGGGCCGGCATCGACGTGGCGATCCTCGGCCCCGTCGGAGATGTGCACCGGCGACTCCGCGCGCCGATCGGGCAACGAGTACCTGTTCCAGATGCTCGCCCAGCCCAACGTGGAGATGCTCAACGAGATGGGCGTGAAGAAGATCATCACCCAGTGTCCGCACTGCTTCAACACGCTGCTCAACGAGTACCCGCAGGTCGGTGGCCACTACGAGGTGATCCACCACACCCAGTTGCTCGAGCAGCTGATCGACGAGGGCAAGCTCGACGTGAGCCAGGCCAGCCTGGAAGAGCGGATCACGTACCACGACTCGTGTTACCTGGGCCGGCACAACGACATCTACGTGGCGCCGCGCAGGTCGTCGGTTCCATCAAGGGCATCGAGGGTCGTCGAGATGTCGCGCAACGGCACCAAGGGCATGTGCTGCGGCGCCGGCGGTGCCCGCATGTGGATGGAAGAGACCGTCGGCACCAAGGTCAACGACGAACGCGCCGCCGAGGCGCTGTCCACTGGCGCCAGTCGCGTCGCCACCGCCTGCCCGTTCTGCTACATCATGCTCGACGACGGTGTGAAGGGCGCCGGTGTCGACGAGGACGAAGTGCGCGTCGCCGACATCTCGATTCACCTACTCGAAGCGATCGAGAACGGTGAGAAGGCAATGGCCCACCCCGATGCCCCGCTGAGCGACGGCGACTTCCGACCCGTCGCCGGCGACTAACCCGCGCGACCGCACGCGCACGACGTTTGCGCGCAACTTTGCGGCGACCTGTCGCGCCCGAAGTTGGACACAAACGAACCGGGGTTACGCAGCGGCGAGACCGGCGGCGGCGCTGCCCATCAAGTCGAGGAAGTTGCGGCAGTAGAAACGGTCGCGCACGTCGTCGGAGGCATCGCCGAGGCTGCGCTCGAACCGCTCGAACGGGCGCCGGCCACCCTCCACGTGTGGGTAGTCGGTGCTGAACAACAACACGTCGGGGCCGACCTGCTCGGTGATCCAGCCGACATCTTCGGTGGGATACGGCGTGACCCGGATCTGCCGTTCGACATAGTCACGTGGGCTGAGTGACAACGCCTGCAGGCGTTCTTCGTGGCGGCCGAACGCGTCCATCGCCGAGTCCATCTGCTTGATCCAACTCGGCAACCAGCTGGCACCCTGCTCGATCACGCCGATGCGCAGATTTGGGGAATCGTTCGAGCACGCCGTCGAAGATCATCGTGGCCAAGGTCTGCATCGGCGGAAACGGGATCGCCATGTAGTCGACCGAGCGGAAGTTCTCTTCGCCGCCGTGGAAGTCGGCGGGGACCGGGAGTCCGTTGCGGAAGTAGTTCGGGTCGACGAGGTCGCCGGTGCCACCGACGTGGAAGACCACCGGGATGCCGGCTTCTTCCGCCTGTCGCCACACGCGGTCGAGCTCGATGTGCGACGGCGAGTGACCAGCGGGACACCCGGACGCAACGAGCAGCGCGGCGGCACCCATCTCGATCGCCGCGGTGGCCGTGGATGCGGCGCGGTCGAAGTCGGCGAGCGGGACGTAACACGTCGGCAGGAGCCGGCGGTCGGCCGAGCAGAACTCGATCATGCCTCGGTTGTGAGCTTCGGCGGCGCCGTAGGCGAGGTCGAGGTCGGCCTGGTGCTCCCACGTGCTGCCGCCGGCTGTTGTGGAACGTGTTGAACATCAGCTGGCTGCTCACGCCGAGCATGTCGAGCGCACGGGGTCGGTCTTCGGGGAGGAACGATCCGATCGCGGCGAAGTTCTTGCCGTTGATGACGTCGCGCGGCTCGGCGACGTCGAACTCGCCAGCCCGATGTCGCTCGGCGAGCCGGTCGAACACCCGGGCCAACTCGGTCACGGTCGACTTCGTCGCCACCCGGGTCGCCCGTTTGGCGCATCTCGTTCACGTAGCCGGGGCGTTCGATGCGGTCACGCACGCTCGGGTCGGCGTAGTCGCGCAACCAGTCCGGCGTCTCCATGATGTGGGCGTCGGCGTCGTGCACGACGCGGTCGTCGATGTAGGCCATCGCGCCAATGTTCGCGGTCCGGTCGCTCCAACGACGAGACGACACGCGCGCGCTTCGACGTGTGGCAACCGCTGGTCGCTTGGCGGCGACCACGCCGACGATCGTGTTGATGATTCCGTGAACGTCCGTGTGACCGCTGTCGCATCGATCCCCGGTGTTCCGCGCGCGCACTCGCCATAGATTGTTTGTCAATATGACGATAAATGATCTCTTCGGTCGTCCGCCGCTGACGCCTGTTCGTTCACGGCGCTGGTTCCTGGCCGTCGCAGGAGCCTCGGCCGATCGCTGCTGCATGCAGTCGCAACGACTCGACCGCGGACAACGTCGTCGGGTCCACCACCCCCAGCTCGCCGAACGACCAGCCCGCCGCAACCACCAGCACCACCGTGACGACCACCGACACGACCGCGATGCCGACAACTCCTACGACCGCCGACACGAACAGCGACGCAACGAACACCGCTGGCCCCATCGACGTGGCCATCGTCGGCGCCGGCGCCGCCGGCCTCACCGCCGCTCATCTGCTCGACCGGCGCGGCCTGCGGGCAACGGTGTTCGAGGCCTCGGCGTCGCACGGTGGCCGTATGCGCACCGCCGACGACTTCGTCGACTTTCCGGTCTCGCTCGGCGCCGAGTGGCTCACCGCGCCAGAGAGTGAACTGACCGCCATCGTCGACGACCCGTCCGTGGCGATCACCAGTCGGCTGGAACGCTACGACCCGACCGCGCCGAGCGGGTACTACAACGGCGCCGAACTCGTCGTCGAACCGCTCGGCGAGTTCGACTATCTGAACTTCGCCGACAGCTCGTGGCTCGACTTGTTCGACGACCACGTCGTCGACTCGGTCCCCGACCAGATCAGGTTCAATACCCAGATCGTCGAGGTCGACTACACCGACACCCCGGTGCGGCTCACCACTGCGGACGGCGCCGTGCACTCCGCCGAGCACGTCATCATCACGGCGCCTCTGGCGGTACTCAGCGAGGCGACATCAACTTCGTACCCCCGCTACCGCACGCCAAGCAGGCTGCGCTCGACGCGGCGGTCGTGTGGGGCGGCGTGAAGATCTTCGTCGAGTTCGCCGAGCGGTTCTACCCCACCTTCGTCG
>CBDDKF010000007.1:0-115141 GCA_965230015.1 Ilumatobacteraceae bacterium
ATCAGGTTCTTCAGCTTCATCCAGAAGTGGCGGTTGTCGAACTCGACCATGTAGCCCGACGTCGCCGCGCAGGTGACGACCGTGCCGCCGCGCTTCACGGCGAAGATCGATGCGCCCATCGTCGAGCGGCCGGGGTGCTCGAACACGATGTCGACGTCGCTCACCGTTGTTCAGCTCGCGGATCTTCTTGCCGAACCGACGCCACTCCGACTCGTCCTGGGTGTGCTCGTCCTTCCAGAACTGGTAGCCCTCGGCGCGGCGATCGATGACCGCCTCGCATCCCATCTTGTTGAGGAGCTCGGCCCGCTCGGGCGACGACACGACGCCGATCGGGGTGCCGCCGCCGTTGAGCACGTACTGCACGGCGTAGCCGCCGATGCCGCCGGTCGCGCCCCAGATGAGCACACTGTCGCCCTGCTTCATGTTGCGCGCCGTGCTCGCTGACGATCATTCGGTACGAGGTCGCGCTGAACACAGCCCGTTGCACCGCGGCCTCCTCCCACGACAGGTGGGTCGGCTTGGGCATCAGCTGGTTGGCCTTGACGACGGCGAGGTCGGCGAGCGCCGCCGAAGTTCGTCTCGAAACCCCAGATCAACTGGTTCGTCGCCAGCATCGAGTCGTTGTGCGCGCTCGGGATCCTGGTCGTCGACGTAGTTGCAGTGCACGGTGACCCGGTCACCCGGCTTCCAATTGCGCACCGCTGAACCGGTGCGCACGAATCACACGCCGACGCGTCCGACCCGACGATGTGGTACGGCAAGCGCGTGGCGCTTGTGCCCACTCGCTCTGGCGGGCCATCCGGTCGAGGAACCCGAACGTCGGCAGTGGCTCGAAGATCGACGTCCACACCGTGTTGAAGTTGATCGCTCGACGCCATCACCGCGAGGTACACCTCGTCCGGCGCCAGGTCGGGCAACGGCGACGTCGTCGATGCGGATCGACTTGCGCGGGTCTTTGTCCCACGACTCGACACCTTCGAAGATCTCCGACGTCGTCACGGTGGACGAACGCCGCCCGGTAGCTCTCCGGCAGCGGCAGGTTGGCGATGCTCCTCACCGCTGGCGCCGTTCTGGATGGCCTCGAGGATCGCTTCCATACCGTCGGACGCTACCGATCGGTAACGAATCGGCTCAAACGCGGTACGGTCGAGGTCATGAGCTCTCCCGGATCCGTCATCGTCGCCGGCGCCCGGACTCCCAATCGGCAAGCTGTCCGGCGCACTCGCCTCCTTCTCCGCCGCAGACCTCGGCGGCATCGCCATCACCGAAGCGCTCAGAACGCACCGGCGTCGCCCCCGACGAGGTCGCAGCACGTCATCATGGGCCAGGTTCTGATGGCCGGCCAGGGCCAGGTGCCGAGCCGCCAGGCAGCGGTGAAAGCCGGCATCCCGATGAGCGTCCCGGCGGTCAACGTCAACAAGGTCTGCCTCTCCGGCCTCAACGCGCTGTATCTCGCCAACCAGATGATCGCTGCCGGTGAAGCCGACATCGTCGTCGCCGGCGGCATGGAGTCGATGACCAATGCGCCGTATCTCGCCGACGGCGCCCGCGGCGGCTTCCGCTACGGCAACGCCGAGCTGCGCGACTGCGATCATCGCCGACGGCCTGTGGTGTGCGTTCGACGCCTGCTTGATGGGCCTCGGCACCGACCGCTACACGAGCGACACGATCAGCCGCGCCGACGCAGGACGAGTTCGCCGCGCTGAGCAACGAGCGCGCCGCCAACGGCGATCAAGGACGGCCGCCTCGCCGACGAGATCGTCACCGGTGAGCGTGCCCCAGCGCAAGGGTGAGCCGATCCTCGTCGAGCACGACGAGGGCGTCCGCCCCGGCACCACCGCAGAGAGCCTCGGCAAGCTCCGCCCGGCGTTCGACAATCCGAGGGCACGATCACTGCGGGCAACGCGTCGCAGCTGTCCGACGGCGCCAGCGCGATGGTCGATGATGTCGCGGGCCGAGGCGGAGCGCCGCGGCGTCAACGCCGCTCGGCGAGTTCGTGTCGTACGGCATGGTCGCCGGTCCCGACAACGCCTCGTTGCTGCACCAGCCGAGCCGGGCGATCGCTGAAGGCCGCCGAGAAGCGCCGGCATCGCCGTCGACGATCTCGACCTGATCGAGATCAACGAGGCCTTCGCCGCGGTCGGTCTGCACTCGGTGCGCGAGCTCGAGGTCGATGCATCGAGATCGTCAACGTCAATGGCGGAGCGATCGCGCTCGGCCATCCGATCGGCATGAGCGGCAACCGTCTTCGCCCTCACGATGCTGCACGAGCTGCGTCGCCGCGGCGGCGGCGTCGGCGCCGTCGGTCTGTGCGGCGGCGGTGGCCAAGGCGACGCGGCGATCCTGCGCACCGTCTGATCCCACGGCGGTCTCCGATCGGACGCTTCGCGGGCCGGACTGCGATGTGTGCCGCCCTCTGACCCAATCGACGTTCGTTTGCCCCACGCTCGCGCACGGCGCGGTCTATCTGACACGGCGAGTGGCGTCTTGACGACGGTCCTTGACGAAACGATCGAGGTTGCCGTAATCTGTTCGTAACAACTTGAACGCTCGATGGTCGAGCACCGACACAGTGTGGCAACGTCAGTTTGGAAACGTCACACGAACAGCGTGCTCGAACTCGACCCCTTCTGGGGCACCGTCGATGCGAACCGGCCCGTCCGCCCGCTACCGGTTCGTTGCAGGCGGTGCCCCAGTCATTTCCGGGGCCATGTTGTTGCACCACCGCCATGTGGGCCGACGCCATGTGCGCCGACACCATGTGGACCGCCGCCATGTCGACCGCCGCCATGTGGACCGACGCCGTACGGGTCGACACCGTATGGGTCGACGCGGTGTCCCGAGCGGCCTCAGCCGTCGCCGACCGGACGCCGCCCCTCGAGCGCCCGCCCCAGCGTCAACTCGTCGGCGTACTCGAGGTCGCCGCCCACGGGCAGCCCGCTGGCGATGCGCGTGACCTGCAACCCGAGCGGCTGTAGCTGCCGGGCGAGATACATCGCCGTGACCTCACCCTCGGTGTTCGGATTGGTACACAAGATCACCTCGGTGATGCCCTCGGCGTCGATCCGCGCCAGCAACTCACGGATCTTCAGTTGCTCGGGTCCGATTCCCTCCAACGGGTTCATCGCCCCCAGCAAGACGTGGTAGCGGCCACGGAACTCGCCAGTGCGCTCGAGCGCCACGATGTCGCGCGACTCCTCGACCACGCACACCACCGTCGCATCGCGACGATCGTCGGCACAGATCGGGCAGAACTCGTCCTCGGCGACGTTGAAGCACCGCACGCAGAAGCGCACCTTGTCCTTGGCGTCGTTGATGGCATGCGCCAGACGGGCGACGTCGGCAGTCGGCAGCTTGAGCAGATGAAAGGCGATTCGTTGGGCCGACTTCGGTCCGATCCCCGGCAGCCGGCCGAGCTCGTCGATCAGCGTCTGTACCGGTGGCGTGTAGGCACTGGCCATCGACTCAGCCCGACTCCTCGATCAGCTCGGAGCCCGGAAAGGCTTCGGCCAGCCGGTCGAGCGGCGTCTTCACGGTTTCTGGCGGTGCGTCAACCAGGTCGTCGAGGTCGATGTCGGCCTCGTCGGTAGGGAGATCGGCGACCGCCGGCGCGCTCGGCGTTGCCGCATCGACACCATCATCGACCCCGTCATCCACGCGCTCCGCACGGCCGCCGGCGGCTCCGTCGCCTCCGGCGGGTGCCGCGGTGCCCTCCCCCGCGCTCGCCCCTGCGGGGCGCTGATCGACCGCGGGGCGTTCATCGGTACCGCCAGGCTGATCACGCGGCGGCGCACCGCCGCCGGGATCGCCACCGGCAACAACCAGCGTGACACCGACGGCGGTGCCGAGCGCACTGGCGAGCGCGCTCTCGACAGCACCTCGATGTTGTTCGCACTTGTCGCGATGAACCGGGTTCGGCAGCGCCAGGGTGATGTCGGTCGGTGTGCTGGCTACGAGTTCGGCCGGGGTGAACACGGCGCGCGCCATGCCCCGCAAACCCGGCCGGATGTCGTTCTCCCACCGTTCCGCAGTGAGTGCCTCGGGCCCGGCGGCGGCTGGGGGAACCGGCGAGGCTTCCTCGGCGGGCGGCGGCTCGGCGGGTGGCGTCGCGGCCGCGGCCGTGTCGCTGCGGCCTGTCGGGGCGGGGTCGCGATCGGCAGGTGCGGGTTCTGCGCTCCGACGTGCACGAGCCCCCAACGTGGCGCGCCCCGACGGCGCGGTCGGGGTGGCCTCCGATGATGGCGGCGCGGTGCCCGCTGGTGCAGTTCCTGAGACAGGTGGTGCCGACTCGAGCGCGTCGAGCCGCGCTTCGAGTCGCTGCAGACGGGTGAGCAACGCGCCCACGTCGGCATCGACTTCGTCGGCTGTGAGTTGCACGGCAACCACGTCGAGCAGGACCCGGGGGTCGGGAGCGTGCCGCATCTCGACCAGCGCCGAGCCGAGGCGCTCGATCGCCCGCACCGCACCGGCGGCACCGAGGCGCTGCGCCTGCGCAGCCACGGCGTCGACTCGATCGGATGGCAGCTGCACCAGCTGTGGTGCCATCAAACTCAAGAACGCATTCCGCAGATACCCGATCAGCTCCTCGGTGAGGGTGCGCGGGTCACGGCCGAGGGCGATCGCATCGGCGATCATCGTCAGCGCCTGACCGCTGCTGCGCTCGATCATCGCCTCGACGAAGTCGGCGAGCGGTACCACGTCGAGCGCAGCGTCGCCAGCGTTGGCGGCCAGCTCGAGTGCCGACAGCGTGTCGCGCGCTGAGCCAGCGCCCGACGACACCACCTGCTCGACCGCACGGTCGGACACGTCGATCCCGGCGTCGCCCGCGACCCAGCGCACGTGCTCGGCGAGCGTGTCGGCAGGAAGCAAGTGGAACTGCAGATGCTGGGTGCGACTGCGGATCGTGTCGGACATCTTCTGCGGATCGGTGGTGGCCAGCACGAAGACCACATGTGAGGGAGGTTCCTCGAGTGTCTTCAGCAGCGCTGCCTCGGCCGCCTTCGACAGCATGTGCACCTCGTCGAGGATGTACACCTTGTGGCGCCCGGGAGTGCCCAGCGACGCCTTCTCGATGAGGTCGCGCATGGCGTCGACGCCGTTGTTGCTCGCTGCATCGAGTTCGTGCACGTCGTAGCTGGTGCCACGCTCGACCGCCAGGCACGACTCGCACACACCGCATGGTTCGCCATCGTGCGGGTTCTCGCAATTGAGCACCTTCGCCAAGATCCGCGCCGTGGAGGTCTTGCCAGTGCCACGCGGGCCGGAGAACAAGTAGGCCTGTCCCTCGCGTCCCTCGGCGACCGCGCTGCGCAACGCCTGCACCACGTGATCCTGGCCCTTGAGATCACCAAACCGCTGCGGGCGGTACCGGCGATACAACGACTGGGTGGCCATCCGGCCACCATACCGAGCGGCTGCCACGCGCATCGTGGGACAGCAGCGTCGGAGCTCCGACGACTCGATCCGGGCCCGCGCCGAACCTCGAGCGGCAGTTCCATACAGTGTCCGGCCATGTTCCGGCCGGGCGCCCACCGTGGCCAGCGAGGGGTCATCGCGACCGCCCTTGCGCTGGCCGCGATCACCGCTGCGTGCGACGACGAGCAACCCGCCGACCCGACCGCGGCGGAGTACCTCGCCGACCTGGAGGCGATCTGCATCGAGACCGCAGCCGAGCTCGACGCCCTCCCCGAACCGCCAGAGTTGATCAGTGTGACCGACTTCGCCGATGCGGCGTCGTCGATTCTCGCCCGGGAAGCCGACCGGGCAGGTGCGCTCGACCCGCCGCGCATCGACGATCTCGACGACGACCACCGCGCGTTCGTGCGCAACACCGACGACCAGTCGGCGGCATGGGCAGAGGTCGCCTCGGTCACTGCGGCCGATGCCGATGCCGACCTGAGCTCGCTGACCACGATGCTCGGACAGCTCGCCCTTGGCCGCGACGACGTCGCCGCCGACATGGGCGCGCTGGCCTGTCAGCGCGTGGCCGTGACATCCACCGAGACATCGGCCATGACGTCGGAGGGCGAGTCTGGCACCACGGTGAACACCACCGCCGCCCCGGGGTCAGACTCCTGAACCAACCTGCCCACTAGCCTCGACAGATCGTGAACGAGGGCACACCTGTTCGGCCACCGTGGCGGGTCCTCGCGCGCCTCCTGACGGCCGTCTGCGCGGCGGTCATGGCGTTGCTCATCGGCGCCGACACCGCGGCCGCCGACAACACGGTGAGCGAGTCGACACCGGCCGACGGCAGCACCGTGGCCACGTCGCCCGAGGCGATCACCATCGTGTTCGTCGAAGAGCTCGGTGAAACGAACACGATCGGGCTGACCTGTGATGCCGAGCTGCAGACACTCGAGGCCACCGAGGTCGACAGCGACGGCCGCACGCTCACCGCGGCGATCGCCGAACCACTCCCGAGCGGTACCTGCGTAGCCAACTGGTTGGTGAGCGACCCCGACGGTGAACCCAACGGGCAGGGGAACATCACGTTCAACGTGCAGAGCGGGACGACGCCCACCACGGTGGCGACCACCGACGATGCAACGACGGGCACCACCGTGCCGACGACGGGCGACACGAGCGCCGACACCAGCACCGACACCGCGGTCACCGCCGATACCGACTCGGTGACCGTGGTCGATCTCGACGAGGTCGACGGCGGTCAAGGACCGCTGTGGCTCGGCCGGCTCGTGTCGATGATCGGCCTGAGTGCGCTGTTCGGCGGGTTGATCGTGATCGCCGCCGCGTGGCCCGAAGGTGTCGAGTACCTGCTGACGGTGCGGTTCATGCGCCTCACCTGGATCATCGCCGCGCTGGGGTCATTGCTCTATGTGATCGCCGCGTCCGCCGCGGTGACGGGTTCGTCGTTCGGGAGCGGCATCAACCCGGCATCGTGGACCGACCTGCTCGATGCCGGAACGCCCGGTATCGCCGCGCTCGTACAGCTCGCGCTGACCATCGTGATCGGCTGGGTTGCATTCCGCCCCGATCGGGCGATCGACCCGACCACCCAGCTCGCCGGGCTCGGCCTGCCGGCACTCGGCGTGGCCACCCTCGGGCTGGCCCGCATCGGCGGCGACTTCGCCGCACTGGGCGTGGTCCTCAACATATTGCAGGCCTTGGCGTTGGCCATCTGGGTCGGTGGAGCAATCCTCGTCGCCCGCGTGGTGCTGGCCGGACCGGGCGAAGAAGACCTGGTGCACGCCGTGCGCGGGTTCGGTCGGATCTCCAACCTGGCGATCGTGGTCACCATCGTCACCGCGATCGCCGAGATGATCCGCGTCGACGGGGGAAACCTGTTCAGTTCGAGCCACGGGCGCGTCGTGGTGCTGCGAATGGTGATCTTGGCGGCGATGGTCTTCGTGGCGATGTCGGCACGGCAGTTCGTCAACCAACGCCTCGCCAGGGCGCACGAGATGACATTGCCGATGGCCGAGCGACTGCGCCGAGCCTTCGGGATCGAAGCGCTGCTGGGCATCATCGTGTTCGCCCTCACGGCGTGGGCGCTCGCACTGTCGCCGCCGAGCTTCGCCACGGCGCCGAGTATCGATTACGCGATCGAGCGGCGCGTCCAGGTCGACGATGCCGACTTCGATGTCACGGTCAAGTTGACGAGCGACCGGGTCGGTGTGCTCGGGCTCGAGGTCGAAGTGGACGAACCCGAGTCGGGCCTGTCCAACCTCGAGGTGGTGTTCACCGCCCCGCCCAACGACACGATCGGCACCATCACCCAACCGGTCCCGCTCGACGGACGCGGCGTTGCGGTGCGCCAGCAGAGCGCCGGCTTGCCGATGACCGTCGCGGGCGAGTGGTCGCTGACCGTCAACGCGCAGACATCGGTCGGTGTGGTCACCAGCGACCCGCAGACCTTCGTGTTGCTCAACGAAGACGGCACCACGCCGACGACGGCGTTGACGATTCCGCCGTCGATCGTCGTGACAATTCCCGAAGCGACCACCACGGTTCCCGGCTAGCGGTCGAACTGGGTCCCCGCCTCGTTCGACGCCTCAGTGCGTCGGAACCTCAGCCGTCCGACGCCGTGACGACCTCGTCGAAGCGGACCGGGTCGGCGACGTCGAGCTGTTCGAAGGTGCAGCTCTCGGGGTCGCGGTCGGGACGCCAACGAACGAACCCCACGCCGTGGCGGAACCGACCGCCTTCGAGCTGGCCGAAGGTGACCTCGGCCACCAGGCCCATCCGGATGGGGACGAACGACAGGTCCTTACCCGCGTTCCATCGGCTGCCGCCGCCCGGTCCGGCGTGCTCGGCATCGTGCTCGGCCCACCCGCGCCACGGGTGGCCGTCGAGCGCATCGACCGTGCGCGGTTGCAGCTCGTCGAGCAGTTCGGCGCGGCGCGCCCGGCTGAACGCGGCGGCGACACCAACCGAATGGAGGTCGCCCGAGTCGTCGTACAGACCGAGGAGCAACGACCCGACCCCGGCACCGTCCTTGTGGATGCGGTAGCCGGGTACTGCGCACTCGGCAGTTCGTTCGTGTTTGACCTTGACCAACGTCCGCTTGCCCGGTGCGTAGACGCCGTCGACCGGCTTGGCGATCACCCCGTCGAGCCCGGCTCCTTCGAACCGCTCGAACCACTGCTCGGCGATCGCCCGGCTGGCGCTGGCCGGCGTGATGTACACGGGCGGTTGCGGATCGAGCGCGTCGAGCAGCCGAATGCGGCGCTCCGTCATCGGCTCGCCGCGCAGGTCGTCGTCGCCGACGGCGAGTACATCGAAGGCGACGAAACTCGCTGGCGTTTCGCTGGCGAGGCGGTCGATCCGCGACTTCGCCGGGTGGATCCGCTGCAGCAGCGCATCGAAGTCGAGACCGCGACCGGCACCGTCGGGCACCACGATCTCACCGTCGATCACCGCCCGCTCCGGCATCGCGGCGCGCAGTGGCTCGATGAGCTCAGGGAAGTAGCGATCGAGCGGTCGGCGCTTCCGACTGTAGATCTCCAGGCGGTCGCCGTCGCGGAACATCAGCGCGCGAAAGCCGTCCCACTTCGGTTCGAAGAGCCAGTCGTCGCCGGCCGGAATGCGGCGAGCGAGCTTGGCCAGCATCGGATCGATCGGCGGTTGAAACGGCAGCGCGAACGGCACTCGATCGTCGTCGTGCTCACCTGCCATCTCTGCAGTTTGGCCGATCCCCGCCGGAGGGCCGGACGCGCTCCGCACTGACCGCCGTCCGAGCAGCACTTCGTCAACTACTCATCGCAGGTGCCAGCTACTAGCTTCAACGCCGTGACGGCGACCGAGTCCAACCCGATGCAGTCGAAGCTCGACGATCTCGCTGAGCGGCGTGATCAGGCGCACAATGCCGGCTCCCCGCGAGCCGTCGAGCGCCAACACGAGAAGGGCAAGATGCTCGCCCGCGAACGGATCGAGTATCTGCTCGACGATGGGTCGTTCCACGAGCTCGATCTGCTGGCCCGCCATCGTGCCGAGGCGAGCGGCCTCGAGGAGCGGCCCTACACCGATGGCGTGATCACCGGCTGGGGCACCGTCGAAGGTCGCAAGGTGTTTCTCTTCTCCCAGGACTTCACCGTGTTCGGTGGCGCCCTCGGCGAGGTGTTCGCCGAGAAGATCCACAAGATGATGGACCTCGCCGCCAAGGTGGGGGCACCGGTGATCGGCCTCAACGACGGCGCGGGTGCGCGCATCCAAGAAGGTGTCGTGTCGCTCGCCAGCTACGGCGGGATCTTCTACCGCAACGTGCTGGCCTCGGGTGTCGTCCCGCAGATCTCGGTGATCCTCGGGCCGTGCGCGGGCGGCGCGGTGTACAGCCCGGCGATGACCGACTTCATCTTCATGGTCCGCGAATCGAGCCACATGTTCATCACCGGCCCCGACGTGGTGAAGACGGTCACCGGCGAGGACGTGACGCTCGAGGAGCTGGGCGGGGCCATGAGCCACGCGTCGAAGTCGGGCGTGGCCACGTTCGTGGCCGACGACGAGAAGGCCTGCCTCGACGACGTCCGCTTCCTGCTCTCGTATCTGCCGTCGAACAACCTCGAAGAGCCCCCGGTGGAGGATCTCGGCGACGATCCCGACCGGCTGTGCCCGGAGCTGCGCGACATCCTGCCCGACAGCCCGAACCTGCCCTACGACATGGTCGAAGTGATCCGCCACGTGGTCGACGGCGGGGAGTTCTTCGAGTACTACCCACACTGGGCGAAGTCGATCGTGTGTGGCTTCGCCCGCATCGACGGCACGTCGGTGGGCATCGTCGGCAACCAGCCCAAGGTGCTGGCCGGTGTGCTCGACATCGAGTCGTCGGAGAAGGCGGCCCGCTTCGTGCGCACCTGCGACGCGTTCAACATTCCGTTGATCACCTTCGTCGACGTGCCCGGGTTCCTCCCCGGCGTCGACCAGGAGTACGGCGGCATCATCCGCCACGGCGCCAAGCTGCTCTACGCCTACTGCGAGGCAACCGTGCCGCGCATCCAGGTGATCACCCGCAAGGCCTACGGCGGTGCGTACGTGGTGATGAACTCCAAGTCGATCGGCGCCGACCTGGCATTCGCCTGGCCGACCGCCGAACTGGCCGTGATGGGCCCGCAGGGCGCGGTCGAGATCGTGTACCGCCGCGAGCTCCAGCAGGCCGCCGATCCGACTGCGCGGCGCGCCGAACTCGTCGACGAGTACACCGAGCGCTATGCCAACCCGTACGCGGCGGCCGAGCGGGGGTATGTCGACGACGTGATCGATCCCGCCGAGACCCGCCAGAAGCTCGTGGCGGGGCTACAGATGCTGGCCACCAAGCGCGAAGAACTCCCCCGTCGCAAACACGGCAACGTCCCGTTGTGAGCGACGAGTCCACGCCGCCGCCCCCACCAGCGTCACCCCCGCCACCCCCGCCTGGGTCGTCGTCGTCGACTCCGCCTGCTCCGCCACCCAGTCCTGCAGCATCACCCAGTCCTGCGCCGCCGACCGACGCGCCGCCACCTCCGCCGCCGTCGGGGCTGGCGGCGAGCAGTAAGGGCCCCAACCCGGACCTGCCGCCGCTGCCAACGGTGGAGCCTCCGCGCCCTTCGCCGCCGTCGAGCGCGCCGCCGGCCACGTCCCGGCCCGCGCCCCCGCCGGAACCCGTCGACGACACCGACGACCTCGACGACCTGCTGGCCCAGATCGCCGCCGACGACGCCGCACCCACCGCCGCCACGCCGGCGCCCGGCACGCCAACCGACACCACGCCCACCAGCGCGGCGCCGACCAGCGCCGGTACACCCACCACCGCGACGTCGACCGATCCGTCGACGCGTGGCACTGCACCAACGGTGGAGTCCGATGGCGGCCTGGGGTTCGATCCGGTGATCGCCGGTGTCGGCGCCCGAGCGCTGGGACTGGTGATCGACTCGCTCGTGACAGCCGTGCTCCTCGTTCCCGGCATCGTGATCGCCGTCGTCGGCGCACCCGTGATCGGCGTACTCGTGGCGATCGCTGGGTTCCTCGTGGCCGCCCTGCTGTATGCCCGCGCGATTTCGACCCGTCAGCAGTGGATCGGCAACCGAGTTGCGGCGACGCGGGTGGTCAACGTGCGCAACGGGTCGCCGATCGACACGGCGCATGCGGCAACTCGGTTCGTCGCTCGTCAGCTGATCTCCCCGATCCTGCTGTTCGGCTTCCTCATGGCCTTCGCCAACCCCCAGCGGCGTACCTTTCACGATCAGCTCGCAGGCACGATCGTCACACGCCGACCGCTCGAGACATGGACCGCCGAAGGGGCCGACGGCGGCCGACCCGCCTAGGGTGACGGCGTGATCACCCCGCCGCCAACCGACGAAGAAGCCGCGGCGATCGCCGCTGCGGTCGAAGGCTTGTGGCCGCGCCCGGTGGTCGCCGCTCCCGCTGCCCCGCAGCAATCCGCGTGGCGCTTCAGCGGCCGCTGGTGGTCGCGGCCGATCGCCGCCCGCCGCGAACGCCCCTGGCACTGAAGTCCGACGGCGGCCATCCACGCGCGCTGGGTGGGGATCTGGCATCGTCGTCGCATGGCCAGCCAGCCGCCACCGCCGCCGCAACCCGGATCGGGCGCACCCGCACCCGGTTCACCGCCTCCTCCACCGCCTGGGTCGATCGGACAACCGCCACCGCCACCTCCCGGTGCACCCGGCGCCTTCGTCGGAACTGCGCCACCTCCCGCGCCCGGCGGTGCGTCGCCGGTCCGCCCCGAAGAGCGCGCCGGCTTCTGGATCCGATTCGGCTCGTTGCTCCTCGACGGGCTGCTCTACGGGTTGTTCGCCATGGTGTTCGTGATCCCGGCGATCTTCATCGGTGTTGCCGCCTTCGACGATTGCGTCACGTTCGACAACGGCAACGAGACCGAGCTGATCTGCCCGCCCGGGGCACCTAACGGCGGGCTGCTCGCCGCCGCCATCGCCCTCGGTGTCGTCGGCTACATCATCGTGATCGTGATCTACCTCCGAGCACTCGGTCGCACCGGACAAACCTGGGGGTGCCGTATCGTCGGCATCAAGGTGGTGCGGGCAGCCACCCACGAGCCCCTCGGCGTGTGGGCGGCACTCGGCCGACAATTGTTCGCCAACATCATCTCGGCCTACATCTTCTACCTCGGCTACCTGTGGGCGGCGTGGGACAGCAACAAAGAGACGTGGCACGACAAGGTCGTCAAGTCGGCCGTGATCCGCGTCTGAGCTGGGTCCTCACCGGCTCCCGGATCGGCGGCTGAACCCGCATCTGGGTTGGCCTGGCACGAGCGGGCCGTCGCACGACATGCCAAGCTCGCCCCCATGGACATCACCACCGTCGCCGACGATCTGATCGTCCTCCACGAGGGCACCGAAACACATCGCGTCGACGGCCTGGAGGGTGCCACCGAACACGTCGTGTCGGCGTTCGGCAGCGAGGTCGCAGTGACCACACTGCCGCGGCCGAACGGCGCACTGCGCAGTCGCATCGCCACGGTGAACGACGTGCATTTCGGCGAAACCGAGGCGGGACGCGTCGACGACCATCCGGAAGGCCCGATCCGCCGTGCGGCGCCCGGCGACGATCCGTATCCCGAGGTGATGAACGGCGCAGCGGCCGACGAAATCGCTGCGTTGAACCCCGATGCGGTCGTGGTCAAAGGCGATCTCTCGGTCGACGGGCGGCCCGAAGAGTGGGCGGCGTTCGAACGTTGCTACCGCCAGCCGTTCGGCGATCGTCTCCACGTGGTGCGCGGCAATCACGACAGCTACCACCATCAGGATCGCTACGCGGGCGACGCCTGGATAGAGCTCGCCGGAGTGAACATCGCATTGCTCGACACCGCGATCCCCGGCGCCACCACCGGCACGATCCGCAGCGAGCAGATCGACTGGCTCGACGACCTCGCCGCCGCATCGACCGACCCGGTGATCGTGATGGGCCACCACCAGCAGTGGATCGGCCAGGACAGCGGCAAGCGCAGCGACGACTACTTCGGTCTGCACCCCGACGCGAGTGACGCACTCGACGAGTTGGCCGCGCGCCGCCCGGCGGTGCTCGGCTACACCGCTGGCCACACCCACCGCCATCGGGTGCGCACCATGCGACGTTCGGGAATCCCCACGGTGGAGATCGGCTGCACGAAGGACTTCCCCGGCACGTGGGCCGAGTACCGGGTCTACGACGGCGGAGTGATGCAGGTGGTGCACCGCATGTCGTCGCCCGCTGCGCTCGCATGGAGCGAGTCGTGCCGCACGCTGTATGCCGACTTTGGGGTCGACTACGAGTCGTACGCCCTCGGCACGCTCGCCGAGCGTTGCTTCACGATTCCGCTGCGGTAGCGCTGCGGCGCGCGTCCCACGACCAGCGGCGACGCGTGCTGGGCAAAGTGCCAGCTCAGAGCGCATCCGCGGCGGTGTGACACCCCCTGGTCATCATGGTGGGCATGACTCTTGTGGCGGTCCTTCTGGGCATCGTGTGCGCCGCGCTGCTGGCGGCGGTGGTCGCACTGGTCACCACGCGCCGAGCCGACGAGCGGGGCGAGTTGGCCCGCCAGCTCGACCAGCAGTCGATGCAGGAAGCGGTTGATCAGGCGGTGCAGGCGGCGATCGTCGAGGCCCGCGAGCAAGCGGTCGGCGAACGTGATGCGGCGATCGCCGCAGCGCTCGAGCAAAGCGCCGTCCTGCAACGCGAGCAACTCGGCGCCACCGCAGTACAAGCCCAGCAGCACGCCACCGCCGAGCTCACCGCCAAGAAGGACGTGATCGACGCGCGCCTCGATCAGGTGCACGAAGAGATGCGCAACGAACTGACCCGGCTCGGCGAGCTGGTGTCGTCGATCGGCAAGTCGAGCGCCGAGAGCTTCGGGCAGGTGTCCACGTCGCTGCAGGCCCACGCCGAGGTGGCCAACGCCCTCGCCGACTCCACCCATGCCCTCAAAGAAGCACTGGCCCATCCACAAACCCGTGGGCAATGGGGCGAGCGCATCGCCGACGACGTCCTCCGCCTCGCCGGCTTCCAGGAGAACGTGAACTTCACGCGCCAGTCGGTGATCGAGGGCGGCACCGGCCGCCCCGACTACACGTTCCCGATGCCGAAGGGCCACGAGCTCTACATGGACGTGAAGTTCCCGATGGCTTCGTATCTTCGCTACCTGGAGGCGCGCACCGACGCCGAACGCGAAGCCCACCTCAAGCGGTTCCTCAGCGACGTCCGGCTGCGCGTGCGTGAGCTGGCCAAACGCGACTACGCCGCCGAGAGCGCAGGCAAGAGCGTCGAATACGTACTGCTATTTCTCCCCAACGAGCAACTCACCGGGTTCATCCACGAACACGACCCCGGTCTGCTCGACGAGGCGATGCGCCAGAACGTGGTGATGTGTTCACCCCTCACGTTGTTCGCGTTCCTTGGCGTGATCCGCCAGGCCTTCGACAACTTCATGATCGAACAGACCAGCGACGAGATCCTCAAGTTGCTGGGACAGTTCGGCGTGCAGTGGCGCAAGTACGTCGGACAGGTCGACACGGTGAAGAAGCGTTTCGAGTCGGTCGACAAGGCGTTCGACCAACTGGCTGGGACGCGTCGACGCCAGTTGGAGAAGCCACTGCTTCAGCTCGAGGCGCTGCGCCTCCAGAAAGGTCTGCCCGTCGACGGCGAGTTGTTCGCTCTCGACGACACGCCCAGCGACGGCATCGATGCCGGCGACGGCGACGCCACCGTGCGGTCGCTCGGTGCGTAACAGCACACGTTCCACCGTCGTGCGGTGATTGAATCGGTGCCGTGAGCCAGCCGGCGTTCGACTTCGGCGACGAGCCGCTCGACGACGAGGCCAACCCGACCCTCACCGTCGCCGAGCTGGCCGACGCCATCAACGGGTCATTGCGGCGCTCGTTCCACGACGGAGTGTGGGTGCGCGGCGAGATCGCCGGGTGGAACGATCGGGGCAACCACGCCTACTTCACACTCACCGATCCTGATCCTGAACCCGAGCCCGATCGCGGTCGCCGTCGTGGCGGTCCCGGTCAGCGGGCCGTGATCCACGTGCAGTTTTTTGCCAACACGCGGATGCGGCTGCGACCGATGCTGCGCAAGCACCGGCTGGAGCTGGCCGATGGGCTCAAGGTACGCATCTTCGGCTACCTCGACTTCTATGCACCGGGCGGCCGGCTCGGCTTGAAGATGTCGGGCATCGATCCCCGCTACACGCTCGGCGAGATCGCCCAGTCGCGCGAGGAGGTGCTGCGACGCCTGTCGGAAGCCGGGCTGCTCGACGCCAACGGGCGCCGCCAGCTCCCGCTTGCCCCGCAACGCATCGGTGTGGTCACCAGCTTGGGCACCGCGGCGTGGCACGACTTTCACGAAGAGCTCAGTACGAGCGGCGTCGGTTTTCACCTCCACGTGGCCGACACGCGCGTCCAGGGCGACGGAGCGATCGAACAGGTGGCCAACGCCGTCGGCATGCTGGGCACTTACGAGCTCGACGCCATCGTGGTGATCCGTGGCGGCGGGGCGCGCACCGAACTCGCGGTGTTCGATGCCGAATCGATCGCGCTGGCCATCGCCACGGCACCCGTCCCCGTGCTCACCGGGTTGGGCCACGAGATCGACCGCAGCATCGCCGACGAGGTCGCCCACACCGCGCTCAAGACGCCCACCGCGTGCGCCGCCGCGTTGATCGACCGGGCCACCGCGTTCCGCCAGGCGATCGACGAGCGGTCGGCGACCATTGCCCGCTCGAGCGAGCGGGCTCTGCACACTGCGACCACTCGACTCGATGCCCACGCCGAGCGCGTAGCCGCGCGGACACGCGCCGCGATCGACCGGGCCGACCAACGACTCGACGCGCGCGTCACGGCGATCACCACACGCACCCCGTCGGTGCTCGATCGGGCCGACGTCCACCTCGATGCGTGCACCACGCGCCTCGCCCGACGCCCCGGCGAGTTGCTCGAGCGACAGGCCACCCGGCTCGACCTGCTCGACGCCCGGCGGGCGGCGGTCGACCCCGCAGTGCAGCTCGCCCGGGGGTGGACCATCACCCGACGGGCCGATGGCGGCATCGTCCGCTCGACCAACGACACCACTCCCGGCGACGAGCTGCACACGTCGACCATCGACGGCACGGTGCACAGCACCGTCACGTCCACCACCCCACACACCGCGCCGCGCCGACCCGACCCGAAAGCAGCTTCCTGATGCCCGAACACACCGACCACGACACGAGCGACACCGCCGACGGCGACACCATCAGCTATCGAGATGCGCTCGACGAGCTCGACGAGATCCTGGCGCGCCTCGAACAGACCGACGTCGACGTCGACCATCTCGCCGATCAGGTCGCCCGCGCGTCCGAGCTGATCGCGCTGTGCCGCTCCCGCATCAACGACGCCCGGGTGCGGATCACCGACGTCACCGCCGGGCTCGACACCGGCGACCGGTAGCCACCCGTCGGACCGCGGCGCGTCGCCCAACGACGATCGTGAGCACGTGGGGCGGGCACCGAACGCCCGCCGGTACGCTCCTGTTCGTGTCGTCGACGACTACACATCATCCGCCACGCAACGCCCCACCGACGCTCGCCACGATCGCGACACGCGTCGATCAACGCCTCGACGAGCTGCTGATTGCAGAACGCGAACGGTGGGCCGCATTCGACGCCGACCTGGCGCAACCGATCGACGAGATCCGACGGCTGGTGATGTCGGGGGGCAAGCGACTGCGCCCGGCGTTCTGCCATTGGGGCTATGTCGCCGCCGGCGGTGCCCCCGCTGATGCAGCGGCCGTCGATGCCGGCGCAGCGTTCGAGCTGATGCATGCGTTCGCCTTGTTCCACGACGATGTGATGGACGATGCCGAAACCCGCCGGGGGCAGCCGACGACACATGCTGTAGCGCGCGACGAGCACGCGGCCGCCGGCTGGGCCGGCGAATCGCGGCGTTATGGCGAAGGCGTGGCGATCCTGGTCGGTGACCTGGCATTCGTCTACGCCGATCGCCTTCTCGAAGGTGCGCCGCTCGAAGCGATGCAGGTATGGAACGAGCTGCGCATCGAGCTGAACATCGGCCAGTTCCTCGACATCGCCGGGTCGGTCCGCGGCGAGCGCCGAGTGCACAAGGCCGACCGCATCTGCCGCTACAAGTCGGGCAAGTACACGATCGAACGACCGCTCCATCTCGGCGCCTTGCTCGCCGCCCCGGAACGGTCCGACGTGCTGCTCCCCGCACTCAGCGCGTACGGACTACCGCTCGGTGATGCGTTCCAGATGCGCGACGACGTGATGGGCGCCTTCGGCGACGCGGCGACGACGGGCAAGCCGGTGGGCAGCGACCTGCGCGAGGGCAAGCCCACGCCGCTCTTGGCGCGTGCGGTCGCCGCGGCGAACGACGCACAGCGGGCCGCGCTGGACATGGTCGGCGACCCTGGTCTCGACGACGCCGGCGTCGCCGCGATCCAGCAGGCGATCATCGACACCGGCGCCCTCGACGAACTCGAGGCGCACATCGCCAACCTCACGGCGACGGCGATCGCGGCGATCGAAGCCGCACCGATCCACAGCGAGGCCGCCACCGAACTGGTCGAGCTGGCGAGCTACGTGAGTTGGCGGTCGACATGAACACGATCGTCATCGGCGCCGGACTCGCCGGCCTCTCGGCGGCAGCTCACCTGCGTGGCGCGGGCCACGACGTCACGATCGTCGAGCGCGAGTCGATTCCCGGTGGACGCGCCGGAATGATCGAACACGACGGGTTCCGTCTCGACAACGGGCCGACCGTGCTGACCATGCCGGGCCTGCTCGCCGACGCGTTCGCCGCCGCAGGCGCGTCGATGGACGACTTCATCACGGTCAAGCCGGTCGACCCGATGTACCGAGCCGTGTACGCCGACGGTTCCGAGCTGTTCGTGCGGCACGGCCGTGAGGCGATGGCGACCGAGATCGAGCAGTTCGCCAACCGGCGCGAAGCCGATGCGTTCCTCCACTTCTGCGACTGGCTCGAGCAGCTGTACACCGCCGAGCTCGACGCGTTCATCGACGCCAACTTCAATTCGCCCCTCGACCTCTTGAAGCCGTGGCGCGCCGGCCTGTCGCTGGTTCGCCTGGGTGGGTTCGGCAAGCTCGGGCGCAAGGTGGCCTCGTTCTTCGACGACGAGCGGCTGCAGCGCATCTTCAGCTTCCAGTCGATGTACGCCGGCCTGGCGCCCTACGAGGCACTCGCCCTCTACGCGGTGATCACCTACATGGATTCGGTCGAAGGCGTGTTCGTGCCAGAGGGCGGCATGCACATGATGGCCGCCGGCCTCGCCTCGGCCGTCGAGAAGGCCGGCGTCGAGATCCGCTACGACACCGACGTCGCCGCCATCCAACGTGGCAGCGACGGAAGAGTCACCGGTGTCGGACTTGCCGACGGCACATCGATCGAAGCCGATGCCGTGGTGTGTAACCCCGATCTGCCGGTCGCCTACCGCGAACTGCTCCCCGATGTACGAGCGCCGCGTGCGGCGCGCAACGGCAAGTACTCACCATCGTGCCTGCTGTGGGTCGCCGGGGTACGCGGCTTGCCGCCGGCCGGCGCCGCGCATCACAACATCCACTTCGGGCGCGACTGGAACGCGTCGTTCAAGGCGCTGATCGACGACGGCGTCCGGATGCCCGACCCGTCGATCCTCGTCACCCTGCACAGCCTCGACGATCCGTCGTTGGCGCCGGAAGGGTGCAGCAGCTTGTACGTGCTCGAGCCCACACCAAATCTCAGTGGCACGATCGATTGGTCACGCGAACGCGACCGCATCACCGACGAACTCCGGGCGCGCACGGCGTCCCTCGGCTACCCGACCGACGTCGTGGTCGAAGAGGTGTACGACCCCGCCGACTGGGAGCGCATGGGAATGGAGGAGGGCACTCCGTTCGGCCTGGCCCACACGTTCTTCCAGACCGGACCGTTCCGCCCGAACAACGTCAACCGCAAGGTCCCGGGGCTCGTGTTCACGGGGTCATCGACACTGCCCGGCGTGGGCGTCCCGATGGTGTTGATCTCGGGCAAGCTCGCGGCCGAGCGGGTCGCCGAGTACGCCGACCGGCGTTAGCGGCGCACCGATGAGCATCTCGCTGCGTCGGCGACCGCCCACGCCGACCACTCAGCTGTTGCCGGAGGGCCCGGTCACGCTCGACGCCAGCTACGCGCTGTGCCGCGAGTTCAACAAGCGCCACGGCACCACCTACTACTGGTCGACCAAGGTGCTGCCACGCGTGAAGCAGCACCATGTGCATGCGCTGTACGCCTTCGCTCGCTACGCCGACGACATCGTCGACGAGATTCCGTCACAGGGCGGTCGCGATGTGCCCACCCAGGTGCGCGCCGATGCGCTGGCCGATTTCGGCCGACGGTTCTTCGCCGATCTCGACGCCGGACGCTCCGACGATCCGGTGTTGAAGGCGGTGGTCCACACGGTGCGCGCCTTCGACATCGCACCCGAAGCGTTCGAACGGTTCCTGCGGTCGATGACGATGGACCTCACCGTCGACTCGTACCAGACCTGGGACGACCTCCTCGACTACATGGACGGCTCGGCGGCCGTCATCGGCGAGATGATGCTGCCGATTCTCGAACCCGACGATCTCGACGCCGCCACGCCACACGCCCGCGACCTCGGCAACGCCTTCCAGCTCACCAACTTCTTGCGCGACATCGACGAAGACCTCGATCGCGGCCGCCAGTACGTACCGCTCGACGACACCGAACGGTTCGGCGTCGATCTCTCGACGCGCACGGTGTCGCCGGAGTTCGTCGAGCTGATGCGCTTCGAGATCGACCGCTGCCGAGCGTTGTATGCGTCGGCCGACCTCGGCATCGCCATGTTGCCCGACCGCTCGGCGCGCTGCGTCCGAGCGGCGCACACGCTGTACGGACTGATCCTCGATGAGATCGAGGGCCGGCAGTACGACGTGTTCTCCGGACGTGCCTCGGTGTCGACGTTCACCAAGGCGCGCGTAGCGGCGCGCATGATGCTGCCGGGGTCGTGATCACGGCAACGCCGGCGACGCGCCTCGCCGCGGTGGCCAGCAGCGTGACGGCCGCAGCGATGATCGCCACACCGCTGTGCGCGCAGGGCGGCCGGGCGCGCCGAGTGCTGTCGACGGTGGTCGTCGCCGGCTCGTTCGCGACGACGCTGGCCAACACCGCCGATCGATGGGGCTGGCGACGCGCCGGTGTCGCGGCCGCGGCGACGACCGTGGCGACGACGGCCGTCGAACGGGTCGGCTCCACCACCGGCTGGCCGTTCGGGCGATACCACTACACCGGTCAGCTGCGGCCCACGATCGGCGGCGTTCCCGCCATCGTGCCGATGGCCTGGTTCGCGCTTGGGGTGCCGGCGCGCGAGGTCGCCAGCGCAGTCACCCGCCGACCTTCCGCGCGCATCGCCGTGGGCGCAGCGGCGCTCACCGCATGGGATACGTTCCTCGATCCGCAGATGGTCGGCGAGGGGTATTGGAAGTGGCAGCGGGCGGGCCGGTATCGCGGCATCCCACTGTCGAACTACGCAGGCTGGTTGGGCACCAGCGCCGCGCTGATGACCGTGTTCGAGGCACTGTTGCCGGTACGCGATCGGCCCTCGGCGCCGCTGGTCGGCGAGTACAGCTTCATGGCGGTGATGGAGACCCTGGGCTTCGCCGCCTTCTTCCGCGACCGGACGGTCGCCGCAGTAGGCGGCGCGGCGATGTTGCCGTTCGCCGCAGCCGCACTGGGGAAGCTCGCTCGTGGGTGATCGACGGGCGGCCCGCCGAGTGGTGGTCGTCGGTGGCGGTGTCGGCGGTCTGGCCACGGCGATCCGGTTGCGCGCCGCGGGCCATTCGGTTCACCTCATCGAACGCAACGATGTGGTCGGCGGCAAGCTCGCCACGCTGCGTCGCGACGGGTTCACCTTCGATGTCGGTCCGTCGCTGGTGACGTGGCCGGCGGTGCTCGACGAGTTGTTCTCGGTGGCCGGCACATCCATCGACGAGCAACTCTCGCTCGTGCGGCTCGACCCGCAGTTCCGCTACTTCTGGCCAGACGGTTCGTCGGTGACCGTTCACGACGACGCAGCCCGCACCGCGGCAGCCTTCGACGAACTGCGCGCCGGTGCCGGGGGCGGATGGCGCCGGTTCGACGAGCGGGGACGGCGTATCTGGGCCGTTGCCGAGCGAACGTTCTTCGCCGGTCCAATGAATGGCCCCGCCCAACTGGCGGGGCGAATGCGCAGCCCGCTCGATCTGACGGCGATCGATCCGCTGCGCACGCTCGACGCAGCGGCGCGCAACTGTTTCGACGATCCGCGATTGGTGCAGTGGGCCGGGCGCTACGCCACCTACTCGGGCTCGTCGCCGTATCGCGCCCCGGCGACATTGGCGTGTATCCCCCACCTCGAGTCGGCCTACGGCTGCTGGTATCCGCTCGGCGGCCTCGACGCGATCCGCCGTGCGCTCGAGTCGACCGCGAGGGCGATGGGCGTCGAGCTGCACGTGGGCGCTGAAGTGGCCCAGGTCGTCGCTGGTCCGTCGCGCGTCACGGGTGTCGCGCTGGTCGGCGGCGAACAAGTGCCCGCCGACATCGTGGTCGCCAATGTCGATGCCGAGCATCTGTACCGCGACCTGCTCCCGCAGCCGACCGCGCTGCAACGCGTGCGTCGCGCCCCGCGGTCGACGAGCGGGTTCGTGGTGTGCGTCGGTGTGCCCCGCGACGATCGCCGGGGCATCGGCCATCACAACGTGTGGTTCTCGAGCGACGAGCACCGCGAGTTCGACGCGCTCGAGGCGGGCCGGCTGGCCGATGAGCCCACGGTGTATGCCTGCGTGTCGTCGGTGACCGACCCGACCCAAGCACCCGACGGCTTCGAGAACTGGTTTCTGCTCGTCAACACACCGCCGGGCGCCGACGTCGATCGTGAGCGCTACTCGTCGTTGATCTTCGAGCAACTGGCGGCGCGCGGTATCGACCTCACCAGTGGCGCCCGATTCGTCGAGACGATGACGCCGCACGACATCGCCGAGCGGTACCGCTCACCGGGCGGCGCCATCTACGGGACATCGTCGAACGGAGCGCGGGCAGCCTTTCTTCGTCCGGCCAACCGCGGCACTCGCGATGGCTTGTACCTCGTCGGCGGCTCGAGCCATCCTGGCGGCGGGCTGCCATTGGTGATGACGAGCGCGCGCATCGTCGCCGACATGATCGCCGCCGACCTGTGATGACGACACGACAGGCACTCTCCATCGCGGTGCGCGCCGCGGCCGGCGCGGTGGCGCTGTCCCGTCTCGGAGGTGCCGCCCGCGCCGCATCGCCGATCGAGCGCACGTCGAGTGCCGGCGCAACCGCCCCCGCGCCGACGACCGTGAGCATCGTCGTCCCCGCACGCGACGAAGCGCAACGAATCGGCCCGCTGCTCGACGCGATCGTCGGTGCGCCCGGGGTGTCAGAAGTGCTGGTGGTCGACGACGAGTCGACCGACAACACCGCCTCGATCGCCGCCGACGCCGGTGCGCGGGTGATCAACGGGCGGCCGTTGCCCGATGGATGGGCGGGCAAGGCCTGGGCCCTGCAACAGGGCATCGAGGCGGCGACAGCGGAGTGGGTGGTCACGCTCGATGCCGACACCCGTCCCGATCCGGCGCTCGCGATGTCGGTCGTGGAACGGGCTCGGGCCGACACGTTCGACTTCCTCACGATCGGCGGACGCTTCGACTGCCCAACGTCTGGTGCCCGTTGGCTGCACCCGGCGATGCTGACCACGCTGGTGTATCGATACGGCCCGCCGGGTGTCGATGTCGCGGCCGACCGCGCGATGGCCAACGGCCAGTGCATGGCGCTGCGAAGGTCGCCGTTCCTGGCTGCCGGGGGTTTCGACCATGTGCGCAGCGAGGTGGTCGAGGACATCGCACTCGCCCGCCACCTGGCATCGATCGGGTGGCGGGTCGGGTTCCTCGACGGCGCCGACGTGCTGACGGTTCGCATGTTCGAGTCGTTCGGCGACACATGGCGCGGCTGGGGTCGTTCGATTGCGCTCCCCGGCGTGGACTCACCGGCTCGGCAACTCGGCGGGCTCGCCGTTGTCGCGCTGGCCCAAACCTTGCCGCTGTGGCGGATCGTCACCGGACGTGGCCGACCCGCTCGACCTTCTCCTCTTGGCGGTGCGCCTCGGCACGCTGGCGGGCACCCGAGGCGCCTACGCCGAGCGCGGCGTGGCCTATTGGCTGAGCCCGCTCGCCGACGGACTCGCCACGGCGGCACTCGCCCTCGGCATCACCCGCCGTGGGCCGCACCACTGGCGCGGCCGCACCTACGCCTGAGCTGTAACGGTGGTGTCTGACACCCTTCAACGGCTCTGTAACGGCTCGCCCGTTACATGGTGTCTGACACCACCGTTACACCCTTGGCGGCGCGGGCGGCCATCAGAAATCGCATGCCGATGAAGGTCATCAGCACACCTGTGGCCGCCGTGCGATACGGCCCCTCGATCACCAGCTGAGCGACCGGAAAGGCGACGATCCCCACTCGCGCCGCCCAGGCGAACGAACGGGTGACGGCCACAACCACGACGAGGACGCCGATCGCCACGAGCGCCGCCAGCGGTGCGTACACGACGGCGCCCCCGACGAACGTCAGCACACTGCGTCCGCCGCGGAATCCGGCGAACACGGGGAGTGCGTGCCCGATCATTGCCGCGCCGGTGGCCACGTAGGCGATACCCCACACGCCCGAATCGGCCAGCGCCAACCCGATCCCGGCGGCGACGGCACCCTTGGCCACATCGCCGACGAACACTGGGACCGCGGCTCGCCGGCCGAGGTTCTCTTTGGCGTTCCAGTACCCGGGATTGCGGTCGCCGACGGTGCGCAAGTCGTCGACGCCGCCACGACGAGCGAGCAGGTTGGCCACCGGGATCGATCCGATGAGATAGCCGACCACCGCAACGACGATGACGTCGCCCACCGTGCCGAACCACGAACTCACGTCACTCATCCTGCCGTGCCACGATGGCCCCGACATGGCTCGGATCGCCTCGTTTCACCTCGTGAGCGAAACCCGCTGGCTCACGCCGTTTGCCCTCGCTCGCCTGGCAACCGACCGGCCACGGCTCGCCCGCACGCACGGTCTGCGGTTTTGGCGGCTCCTCGGCACCGCACACGACGACGACACTGCTGGCGGCGCCGACCTGCACCGCACGGCGATGTTCGCCGTGTGGGACGACGAGGCCGACCTCGACGTGTTCCTGCGCACCCATCACATCGCCCGGCGGTGGACCGACGCAGCAGAGGCGTGGCATGTGCGCTTGCGCGGCGTAGGCGGTCACGGCTCGTGGCGCGGGGTCAACGTGCTCGACGACCTCGACGCCGGGTCGGACGCGGGCCCTGTGGCCATCATCACCCGGGCCAACGTGCGGCGACGGTCGTGGGGCACATTCCGTCATGCCGCCCGGAGCGTCGACACCGAGTTGCATCAGTCACCAGGACTGCTCGACGTGGTGGGTATCGGCGAGGCACCGGTCGGCAGGCTCGGCACGTTCAGCCTGTGGGCATCGCTCGCCGACGCGACCGCATTCGCCCGGCGCACACCCGAACACGTCGAGGTGATGCGCCGGACGCGCCACGAACGGTGGTACGGCGAAGAGCTGTTCGCACGCTTCGAGCCGTACGACTCGTTCGGCACATGGAATGGCCGCGATCCCCTCGGCGGGCATCTCGTCGACGGCCGATAACATCGCTGCCTGCGCCCAGATAGCTCAGTCGGTAGAGCAACGCATTCGTAATGCGTAGGTCGCGAGTTCGATTCTCGCTCTGGGCTCCAGTCCGCTATGTGCTCTGGGCTGATGCTCGACGTTCGAGCTTCGGCTGACGGTCGGCACTGTTGCGGTTGATGGTTGACATCGGTTTCGGCTGAGTCCTGACACTCGATCCGCACGCGAGCACGGGTTTCCATCCGCTTCGAATCCAGCGATCAACGCGGACCCCAAATCGACCTCACCCCAGCGCTCCACGGACCCTTCGAATACTGACGAGCACCTCGCGGACACGCCCGGCCGCCGGCCAGCGAGTTCGTCCCAACCGGCTAGACCTCACCCGTGATCAGTACGGAGCGCTCACATCGGCCTCGACGGGCCCGACGCGCGTTTCCGAGCAGTGAGTGATGGTGCACGTGCCGATCCCGAGCGGCTCTATTCACCTTGCAGGGGTTTGGGCTGGCGCGGTCGGCGAACCGCGCCGGGCGGCTTCCTGTCCGCGCTGTTCAGCCTCGCTGCGACACCAACTCCTGCTCGGCGGGTTGCGAGCCGAGTGGGAACAGATCGGCTGTGCGAGTCCCCGGCTCGAGCAGTTCGAGCGGCGGGCCTTGCTCGACGAGGCGGCCGTCGGCGAGGTGCCACACCTGGTCGGCGACGGCAATGCGTTCGGCGCGGTGGGAGACGAGCACGCACGTCCCGTCGTGGGCCGCGATGACGCGGTCGACAACCGATGCTGTGGCGGCGTCGAGGTTGGAGTCGGGCTCATCGAGGAGCAGGAGGCGGGGTGAACCGAGCACGGCCCTGGCGAGCAACAGTCGTTGGCGTTGACCCGACGAAAGGTTCGCCCCCCCTTCGTCGAGTCGGTGGGCGAGGCCGCCGGGGACGGAGTCGATCCAGCTGCGCAGGTCGCACAGCTGTGTGACGGCGTCGATCTCGTCGTCGGTCGCGTGGCGATGCCGGTATGTGAGATTTCGCCGGATCGAGCCCCGCATCAATGGCAGGTCGGGAGCGGCGACACCAATCTCCGATCGGGCGTCGCTCAGCGACACGGTGGCGAGGTCGGTGCCGTCGAGTTCGACCGATCCGTCGTCGAGGTCGACGAGGCGTGCGATCCCCGCCATGAGTGTCGACTTGCCGGAGCCGTTCGGTCCGACGAGGGCGACGGTGGCGCCCGCGGGAATCTCGGCGTGGACGCCGTCGACCACGCCGAGGGACACGTTGCGGAGGCGGAGCCGGCCTGGCCCGTCGCGGATCGGTTCTGGGTCGGCGGGGTCGGTGAGCATGGCGGGGCGGTCGACGAATCGATGGAGCGCGTCGAGCGCGACCTGCTGTTGCTGGCGGTACTCCTGTACCCGGGCGAGTCCGCGGAGCTGTGGCACGAGGAGGCCGACCACGGTCATCGCCGCGGCGACCTCGGGTGCTGACAGGCCGGCCACGAGGGCGACCACGAGCAGCAGTGCGACGGCGCTCGAGGCGGTCGCCTCGGCGATCGCCTGGAGTGAGCCGAGCCGGCGAGATCGTTCGATCATTGCGTCGCGTAGTTGGTGGGAGTTGCGCTGGACTCGGTTGCGTTCGCGGTCAACGGCGTTGTTTGCCTGGACGGTGCCGACGGCGACGATCGCCTCGGTGACTCGGCCGGCGAGTCGGCTACGGCGTCGTCGTGCTTCACGGGTGGCGCGCCGGAGACCGGGTCCCTGCGTGAGTGCTGCGGCTCCGCCGAGCAGCGTGGCTGCGCCGGTGGCGGCAGCGAGCAGCGGGTCGATGGCGATGAGCGCAACGGTCGTCGCAGTGATCATCGACACACCCACGGCGAGTCGCGCGAGGCCGAGGCTCACCCATCGTCGGATCGCTGAGAGGTCGCCGACGAAGCGCAACGCGGTGGAACCCGTGCTGCGGCTCGATAGTTCTCGGGGCGACATGGCGGTCAGCCGGTCGAACAGGTGCATGCGCAGGTCGTGGCAGTAGCTCTGACCGAGTCTCTCTGCGTCGATGCGTTCGCGCGCCCGGAGGAGCGCCGAGACCGCGGCTGCGGCCGCCAGCGAGGCGCCGACGATCAGGATTGACCCGACCGAGTTGTCGATGCCGAGGCGGGAGAACGCCGACTGGACGGCCAGCGCAGCGACGACGGCGGCTCCGGCCTGGGTGAGGCCGTTGCCGACCAGCACGGCCAGCACTGCGCCGCGGCGCAGGGTGAGGAAGCGGATCATGACGCGATCGGCGATGTCACCCGACCGGCAGGCGTCGCGTCGACCAGGATCGGCGTGGCGACCTTGCGAAGTCGTGAACGACAGCGTGCGCCATCGACGAGCGCATGATCCGCCGACCACAGCGCATCGAGAGCGAGGACCGGCACGTCGACACAAGCCTGGGATTCACGGATGGCGAGCGGAGATGCGGTGAGCAGCCCCGACACTGCCAGCACGTCGAGTCCCATCGTTCGCAGCCGCTCGACGCCGTTGCACGCCCCGGCAGCGTCGCCGGCGGCGAAGACCACGCCGTCGCAGCGGGCCTGCAACTCGGCGCTGGCGAGGAGGTCCGCGGTCTCGGAGAGAAACAGCCCGTCGGCGATCTCGATCACGGCGACGTCGACGCCGCTCACGGCCAGGTGTTCATGCAACGACACGTACGACTCGACGATCCGATCGTGGCCCATCAGGTACGTAGAGGCCAGTCCGACGGCGGTGAAGTCGAGGCACGGCAGCGCTCCGGCGTCGTTCATCAGCCACAGGTCGTTGCCGGCGCCGGTCCCGGTCGCCTTCGCCGCGCCGACCGCGAGCCCGCCGGCGACGAGGCCCCTGACGATCCCGGCAGCGGTGGTGGTCTTGCCCGAGTCCATCGAGGTACCCGCCACGACGATCGTGAACGGACGCTCGGCCGTCATCGCGGCCGCCGACAGGGTGGCGGCAGCGGGCACGGCGCGATGGTCGTCGAGGTTCATCCGGTCGCCGTTGGCATCGGTGGCGAAGCCGAGCACGTCGACGACGGTCGGTTCGTCCTTGTCCGCATGCCGGCTCAACGCGGTCGCGGCGACACCGCCGGCGGCGACGAGGTCGCAGACGCCGAGCGAGTCGGGGACGACCGCCTCGTACTGGGCGGGGGCGTAGCGGTTGGCGTAGCACACGACGATCTCGTCGCCCGGAAACAGGGTGGCCTTGCGGCTGTCGGTCCGCTCGATACGGGTGTGCTGGCCGATCTCGACCACGCGAGCGACGACGATGTCACCAGATCGGGGCGTGCCGACGGTGGTCATGCCGGCCACGCAGTTCGGCGGCAGGTGGCGGGTGGTGTAGGCGTACTTGAACTGGCGCCGGCGGGCGGGGTGGAAGGTGGTGATCATCGGATTCTCGCTTTCTCGGTTCGGTCGGGCGGCGGTGATCGGCCCCGAGGTTCGAGCACCGCGATGAGACGATCGTGAAGGCGCGATGAAGCCCGTCTCATCTGGCCTGTACTCCGAGAACCACCTGGTCGCACGGGCGAAGACGGCGGCGGGTGAGGGGTCTCTCATGTGTCGCTCATCTTCGACCAACGTTTGGTCCCGACGATTGCCGCATGGAATCTGCGCGCGTCTACGACGTTTGGCCCGATGATCTCCAGTTTCTGCTCGGCGATGACGTCGACGAGTTGTTCGGCGAGTACGTCGCCGCCCGGGGTGGCCGATTCTTGGGTGCCCGCCCGATGCAGGTCGCTCATCGCCCGGGGCGCTCGACCACGGTGCAGTTCCGTATCGAACTCGAGTCAGATGGTGGCGCGACGACCACCGAGACACATGTCGTCGCCGTCGGGCGTCGGCCGGTGGACGGTGCGACCATTCTGAAGAGCGGCTCGCAGACGGCGAGTGTGTGGGAGTGGCGTCACGACCCGGCCCTGCCGGGGCTCGATGCGGCCCTGGACAGGAGCTCTGTCCGAGCGCTGCTCGATGACCTCGGTGTCGGTGGTGGCGATGTCGGTCTACGGGTGCGGGCGTACCGGCCGGGGCGACGGGCAGTCGTCGAGGCCGACGACGGTACGCACCGGTTGTTCTTGAAGGTCGTCCGGCCTGATCGGGTCGAATCGCTGCACCGTCTGCACCGTCGGCTGGCCGAGACGCTGCCGGTGCCGAACAGCATCGGCTGGAGCGATCGCGGCGTGATGGTTCTCCCGCCGATCCAGGGGGAGACGCTTCGCGATGCTCTGCGGCGCGGAAGCGGCGTCCCCGGCCCGGCGGCGATTAGGGATCTGATGGCCCGTTTCCCGGTGGGCGTCGGGCATACGACACGGCGTCCCGGCTGGCTCGACGAGGCTCGGCGTCACGGCGGCGTGATCGAGGCGACCGTCCCCGGAGTGCAGCCGATCCTAGGGCGTACGCTCGATCGCCTCGCCGCCTGCGCCGCCGGCGGCGATCTGTATGAGACCGTGACCGTGCACGGCGACCTCTACGAATCGCAGCTGATGGTCGCGGGCGGCAACATCGTCGGCCTCCTTGACGTGGATACGGTCGGCGTCGGCCATCGGATCGACGATGTCGCCAACTTCTGTGCCCACCTCAGCGTGCTCGCGCTGGTGTGGCCGCAGACCCGGCGACTGAATCGCTACGGCGCCGAACTGCTGGCGGCCGCCGAATGCTGCTACGGGCGCCGGGCGCTGCGGACGCGCATCGCCGCCGCGACGCTCGGGCTCGCGACCGGCTCGTTCCGCACGCTCGAGGCGAACTGGATCGACAACACCATGGCCCGGATCGATCTCGCCAACCGTTGGATCGACGGCGCCGAGAAGAAGTCGCCGGCATGAGATCACTGATGAGAGAGAACTCATCGGGCGTTCCTCGTGGTCTCACGATCGCCCCGCACCATGGAACCCGTACCAACCGAACCCCGTACTGAGGAGACACTGCAATGCGCCCCACCCGAAAGAACCGCTGGACCGTCGTCGTCGGTGCGACCGCAGTCGCCGGCGTCACCGCCGGCGCATTGGTCGCTGCAACCGATCCCGGTCTACGTCTCAACGACCGCCGCCCGGCGATCGAACTCACCGACGCCGCAACGACCACCACCGACGTGACCACGACGACCATCGATCCCTCGCCCGAGTCCACCGACTCGCCAAACGAGAGCGTCGAGGACTCCGTCGACTCACCGTTCGACAGCCCCGACGACCCCGGCTTCGATCCCTCGCCCGAGTCCGCCGACTCGCCAAACGAGAGCGTCGAGGACTCCGTCGACTCACCGTTCGACAGCCCCGACGACCCCGGCTTCGATCCCTCGCCCGAGTCCGCCGACTCGCCAAACGAGAGCGTCGAGGACTCCGTCGACTCGCCGTTCGACAGCCCCGACGACCCCGGCTTCGATCCCTCGCCCGAGTCCGCCGACTCGCCAAACGAGAGCGTCGAGGACTCCGTCGACTCGCCCGACACACCGGAGCCCGCACCCGCACCCGCACCGGCACCCGAGTCAGTCGATTCGCCCGACACACCGGAGCCAGCGCCCGCACCCGCACCAGCACCCGCGCCCGAGTCAGTCGACTCGCCCGACACACCGGAGCCAGCGCCCGCACCCGCACCAGCACCGGCGCCCGAGTCAGTCGACTCTCCGGAGTCCGCAGACTCGGCGGGCTGAACCGCCCGGACCGATCGGCTCGGGGATCGCGGATGTCTCAGGGTCCCCGAGCCGTGCCGTCGGTTGGAGAGTCACCCGACTCGTCCACCCGCTTCCGCAATCCTCTCAGCCAACTCGCTTACCGCTGATGAATCTCGCCGCTCGAATCGCCACAGTCGTCGTTGTCGCTGTCATCTCCGCTTCGGTCGGCTGGGCGATCCAATCAGTCCGTTCAGATTCTCCCGACGAGCGGATCCCGGCCATCGAACTCCACGAGCGGCCCGATGTCGCCGAGGCCGAAGTGCCGTCGACCTCCGCGGGCGTCGACACCACCACAACTGTCACCACGATTGAGCCCGAAGCGGATGCGGACGCCGGCGGCGCGTCGATCGTTCCACCGATCGTGATCGATTCGCAGACCGTCCCAACGACCCGAGCGCCGGCTCCGCCCCAGCCCGCGTCACCACCACCAACACCGCCGCCACCACCAGCCCCTGCGCCCGCCATCGCGCCCGCGCCCGCGCCCGCGCCCGCGCCCGCGCCCGAACCACCAGCGGTCGAAGACGATGGCGACGACGACGGCGACGACGACGATGACGGCGACGACGATGACGGCGACGACGATTGACGCACCGACCGGCCGCCGGTGGCTGAAGCGTCGCAGCCTCGGTTTCCGTGGTCGAGTCCTCGGCCTGATTGCGGTTCTACTGCTCGGGGCAATGGGTCTCGGGCTGTTCCTGCAGCGCGCAGTGCTCCGCGATCGACTCTCCGACGAGGTCGCCGACTCGCTCGACCAGGAGGCCGAGGAGATCGCTAGCCTCGCCTCGGGCATCGACCCTTTCACCGGAGAACTGTTCGGCGACGACGTCCGGGCGATCTTCGACTCGTTCCTCCGTCGCAACGTGCCCGGCGAGGGTGAGGTGTACATCACCCTCGTCGACGGCCAGCCGTACCGAACAACCATCGCCCCCGAGGGAGTCCGCCTCGATCGTGACCCCGATCTTGTCGCCCGCTGGTCGGCGCTTACCGAGGGAGAACGAGGCTCCGTCGACACCTCGGCGGGCTCGGTGCAGTACCTCGCCGTCCCCCTCGCACAAGACGGCGACGTTCGCGGCGTGTTCGTCGTCGCCAACTTCGAGCAGCAGGAGCAACGTGAGGTCGACGACTTCATCCGCACCGAGGCGATCGTCAGTTCTGGCGTCGTCCTCGTCGCGCTCTGGGCTGCGTGGCTTCTCGCCGGGCGACTCCTCCGACCTGTTCGAGAACTGACCGACACCGCCACGACCATCACCGAGACCGACCTTTCACGTCGCATCCCCGTCACCGCCAACGACGAGATCGGGCGGCTCGCCGACACGTTCAACGACATGCTCGACCGGCTCGACGAGGCGTTCGCCACACAACGACGATTCGTCGACGATGCCGGTCACGAGCTACGGACGCCAATAACCGTCGTCCGCGGTCACCTCGAAGTGATGGGCGACGACCCGACCGAGCAAGCCGAGACGATCACCATCGTCACCGACGAACTCGACAGGATGACGCGCATCGTCAACGACCTGCTACTGCTGGCCAAGGCCGAACACACCGACTTCGTCCAACTCGAACCGGTCGAGCTGAGCGACCTCACCACCGAGCTCGTGATGAAGGCCCGCACCCTCGCCGATCGGGTCTGGGAGCTCGAGGCCTGCGGCGAAGGGACGGTACGGCTCGATCCTCAACGGATCAACCAGGCCGTCCTCAACCTGGCCCGCAACGCCGCCGAGCACACCGAACCCTCCGACCGCATCAGCATCGCGAGCGCCGTCGGCGGTGATCTCGTCCGGTTCAGGGTGAGCGACACCGGGCCGGGCATTGCTGTCAGCGACCGGACTCGCATCTTCCAACGCTTCGACCGCGGCAGCACAACCCGACCTCGCGCCGACGGAGCCGGGCTCGGACTATCGATCGTGCGCGCCGTCACCGACGGCCACGGCGGAACCGTCGACGTGAGCGAAACACCCGGCGGCGGCGCCACGTTCACGATCACGGTGCCGCGTCATCACACAACATCCGCACCGCTCACCCGAACCCCAATAGCCGCAACCGGCCCGATCGACACCCACGAAGAGGCATCGACATGAACCGCATCCTGATCGCCGAAGACCAACCCCGCATCTCGACGTTCATCGACCGGGGCCTCACCTCGGCTGGCTTCTCGACAATGGTGGTCAGCAACGGCGCCACCGCCGCCGACATCGCCCGCGACGACGACTTCGACCTCATGATCCTCGACCTCGGACTCCCGCAACTCGACGGCTTCGATGTGCTCTCCAAGATCCGCCGCCGTGGCGAGTGTCTGCCGGTCGTCATCCTCACCGCACGAGACTCGATACCCGACCGGGTGAAAGGCCTCGACCAAGGCGCCGACGACTATCTCGTGAAACCATTCAGCTTCGACGAGCTCCTCGCCCGAATCCGAGCGAGGCTGCGCGACTCGGGGACGACCGAGTCGACGACGCTCGACGCCGGCGGGGTGGTCCTCGACCTGCACACGCGACGCGCCACCATCGATGGACGATCGGTCGAGTTAACCGCACGCGAATACCAGATGCTGGTGTTCCTCATGCGCCATCCCGACCAGGTCCTCTCCCGCGAACAGTTGCTCAGCCACATCTGGGGCTACGACTTCGACCCCGGAAGCAACGTTGTCGACGTCTACGTCCGCTACCTCCGCAAGAAGCTCGACCCGCACCTCGTCGAGACCGTCCGTGGTATGGGCTACCGGCTACGAACGAACTGATCACACCCGCATCCTCGGCAGCCAGACGACATGGTCGTCGACCCCGCCCACGAAACTCCTGTGCACCAGCTCGCTCACAGTCGTGTCCGTACAGAGCCGACCGGTCAATCCGTCAAGAGGTAGTGACCGGCGGGACTGCGCCAGCGCTGTCAAGGCCGTGCCCCAACAGGGCGGCCAACTTCGAGGCACCCCATCCTGTTCGGCCTCCGCTCAGCTGAAGCGGACGACCCGGTGAAGCAACACGGAGCGTCTCGGCGAGCGCAGTGGTGCCGATACCGAGGGGATCTGAGCGCGTTGCTGAACGCGCCGATACCGCTCTGGGAGGGGCGGTTGTCGTGTTTGGCGCGTGCGGTCAGAGTGCAGAGTCGAGCGTTTGGACGGGCGGCGTGCTGATTGTTGGCGGTCTGTTAGACGGGTCTTCGTACTGTCCGTGCGATGCGGTGCCGGGATCCTCTCCTTGTCGTTGTCGTTAGAGCGTTGGCGGGGGTTCCAGCCGATTCCGCAGCCGTCGTCGTGCACACCACTGCGATCGAACCGAACGCGCGTGACGTCATCAGCGTGTTCCCGTGTGGTGAAGACCAACCGGGGTCATCGAGGTAGCGGAGGGGTTGCGACATGGACGAATCGATACTCGGCGCCAAGGCGCAACCGCCCAGCCCGGCGAGCGGGGAGCGCGCGCCTCGTCAGCGGACGCCGCGCACGGGGTCCGCACGGATCGCGCTCGCGTTGGCGCTGCTGGCGGTCTCGCTCGTCATGGTTCCGACATCGGGAGGAAGCGGGAGTGGAACCGCATTCGCCGCGGGCACGATCGTGGAGCTTCCGGCAGGGTTCAACCCACGCCTGATCAACAACGCCGGACAGGTTGCCGGACCGTACTTCGACGCCTCAAAGGGTGAAAGCGGTGTCGCCGTGTGGAGCGAGGGCGAACTCGACACCACGCCGTTGACCAGTGCGTTCGTTTCGGTTCTCGACTTCAACGACGACGGTGAGATCCTCATCGCCGTCAACAGCGGCCTGTCGATCGTCAGTGAGTCCGGCGTCACGGCACTGCCTCGTCCGGTGATCGGCGGAACCGAGCAGTTCGTGTTCAACGGCTTCGGCCCCGACGACGGCAATCAGACCGTCGGCCTCATCCCATGGAACCCGACGACGGAGTCGAACGCCGTGCGCTATCAGGGGGCCTCGCCCCCGAGTCCGATCACTGCGCTGTCGACCATCATGGCGGTGAACAGCGCTGGTTCGGTGTTTGGTCAGCTCCCGGGGACCCCCGCCCGTTTCGGCTTCCTCGAGTCGGGTTCGGTGACCGTCGTGCCGCAGTTCGAAGGATTCGTGTCGCCGGTCGACTTCTCCGCAGAGGGCCACCTGCTCTACTCCTCCGGTCTCGAACAAGGCCTCTTCCACAACGGCAGCCTGCAGACGATCAGTGGCGGCCGTGCCCGCGCAGTGAACGCGGAGGGCGTCGTCGCGATGAACGTGACCGGGGGCCAGCCCGGCTCATCGGCAGCACTGCGCTTTCCTGGCGGCGAGATCGAGTCGATACGCGGACTCGTCGGCGGCGCACCCGGATGGCAGGCCCTCGACGACGTCGTCGACATCAACGACAACTGCGACGCGATCGGCCGCGGGAGGCGATTCCAACCCGACGGGTCGACGGCGTTTACCTCGTATCTCGCCACGATCGGCTCATGCGAGCTCCCGGACTTCGACGGCGCGTTCTTTCGTGAGGATGGCCTCGGCAACTTCGTGAAACGGGGCGAGCCCGCCGACGTCCGACTCCGTGTCGAGAACACGACCGGGACGGAAGTGACCGGCGTGACGGTCACGAGCATCGTGGTGGACACGGATGGTTCTGGTGGTGACGCGACCGTGTCGATCAACGGGGGGCCGATCGGCACGCTCGGTACGGGACCAGCATCGGTCGGATTCCTCGACATGCAGCTCACCGCCGTCTCCGAGGGCACCGTCTCGCTGCGGGCGGAAGTCACCGGGAACCGGAACGGTGAGGTCGTGTCCGGCACGATCGAGAGTGCGTGGGAGGTGCGCGCCGCCCCACTTCAGGTCGAAGTGCTCGGCCCAGAAGAACCCGTCCAACTCGAGGTCCGCACAGATGGCCCACGCGACGAGAACGGTCAGCTGATCGACCCCGTGTACATCCCACAAGACGTATCCATGACGGTGCGGCTGTCGGTGGCGGAGGACTCGGGCGATCTGGTGACGGTCCGTCCGTTCGAAACCGTTGAGGGAGACGGCGGGATCGACCTCGACCTCGTGCAGCGACGCGGCGGCGAGTTGTTCGATGTCGTTCCGCAGCCGGTTCCGTTCCCGGCGACCTCGAGTCCACCAGTTCCGCCGCCGACAGAGGGCGGCGAGGCGGGGACGTTCCCGATCGAGCGCATCGCGTCAGGCGAGTCGGTCGACCTCGACCTCACGGTCACGATCGAACGGCCGGGCACCTTCGAGGTGTCGTCGTTCTTCGAGGCCTTGACCGACCCCGACGACGGCCCACAGCAGACCATTCGGAGCATCGGTTCCGGCATCCTGCCGGTTGCGGGCGAGGCGATCCTCGCCATTGAGATCCACGCCGACCGCGATCAGGGGGCGCCGCCCCGTATCGACGAGGGCCAGACCGCCAACTTCACAGGCACGGTCAAGAACCTGTCGCTCACCGACACGATCGTGCTCTCCCCGATCCGGGCGATCAACATCGGCCAGGGTCAGGTACTCGGCCCAGTCGAGCTCACCGAGGCGTTTCCGCTTCCAGGTGACTTCGGATTCTTCGCCCCCGTGCTCGCGCCCGGACCCGGACCCGAGTCGGAGGCGACCTTCAAGATCGCCGTCGAGACGACGTCGCTGCCGGGTGTCGGTTGGGAGTTGCTGTCCGGGAGAGAGTCGGTGATCATCGACCTGGCGGTGAAAGCGATCGTCATCGACGCTGACGGCGGCGAACGCGATCTCGATCCTGCGACAGACGTGACCCTCGACGTCGGCAACGGTCGCTGGACGAACGGCGTGCGCGTCGAGGTCGACCCGAAGCTCAACCCGCAGCCGCTGCTCGAAGTGGGCGACATCGCGTGGGCGCTGTACGGCGAGACTGCTGAGTCGGTCGTCAGCGCTGGCGCCTCGTTCTTCTCCAACATCCCGTCGATGATCAGCGCGATGCCGGCGGCGCTCGCCGCACTCGGCAACGGGCTGGTCAACCTCAACTCAGCTACGGCGGAGGCCGAGCTGCTCGCCGTGCAGTACGCCTGGGCATGGGCCGAGTACCACGCGCAGGTCGTCCTCGCGCTGGACCCGGCGGAGAAGCAAGCCGAGATCGACGCGATCGCAGCCGACCTGTCGCGCCTGTACGACGAGGACTTCGCTCCGGTCGCCGCAGCGGTCAACCAGGGCATCGAGGGGTTCTTCACCTCCGTCCTCGACTTCAAACAACGGGCTGACGCAGCTGGCGGACGCGGCGACATACGTGCACTGATCGAGCAGACCGGCGAGAGCGTCGAGGTCATCAGCTCGGTCGTGATCGAAGAGATCACCGGGCAGGCGGTGCTGACCTGGCTGGCCCGTTCCGCGCGCAGCGAACGGGTCGCGAACGCGCTCGCCCGCGCTCGTGAACGCCTGAACGTCGAGGAAGTACGCAAGCTCGAGGGTGCGACGGATGAGATGCGAGCCGCCCAGGTGAACCCGCGGGTCGATCAAGCATCTCCGCTCATCAGAGGGGTCGCCTCGGGGACACCCGTCTCACCCCTCCAAGCGATTCGCGGGTGGGCGATCGACCGAGTGTCCGACGCCAACCTTCGACAATTGACCGGCGCCAACGGACGCCCGATCATGGTGGCAATCCGTTCTCGAGCCGACGAGACGTTGGAATGGCTCGAGACGACACTTGGGATCACTCCGAAACCGGTGACGATCAAACCGAAGAACGTCAACCTGGACGACTGCCGATTCCTCGGTTATCGATGCGGCGAAATCGGCTACACCCCCGACGGGTCCCGCAGCCTCGGTGATCGAGGATCGGTTGCCATGCGCGAACCAATCACGCGACCCGAACTGATCCGCCGCCTGGACGAAGCCGAGGTGGACGACCACACGCGCACGCGGGTACTCAACCGACACGACAAGCGATGGAAGGAATGGTACGGAGAGGCATGTCCCGCAGCCCGGACCGCATGTGCAGCTCCGAACCCGCCGCTGCCCTCGAAGTGGACCGAACTACTGGATCGAACGCCGAACGTGGACATCGCCGCAGACGGTCTCCGGGTGCGTCGGGGCACGATCGAGGTGCCACGTCGCAACCACCCGCCTGAAACCGCCGACAACTTCGACACGGCGGGATCGGGCGACGTCTACGACGAGCGGGCGCTCGAGCTACGCGAAGTGCGGCTCGACGACGGCACCTCGTCGTGGGAGGTCTGGCTCGAAGACGCCGACGGAACGGTCAAGCGAGTGTCCGGCGATATCGACATCGTGTCGGTGACCACCACCGATGGGCGGAGCTTCCCGCCCGACAGCGACTACGCCCGCGACGTGCTGAGCGAGCTGCAGGAGGCAGCCGATGCTCAGCACCCCTGGTCATCGTCGCTCACGAATCCCGAGCTGCGCCGCGAATTCCTCGAGGCCCACCTTTGGCACCCGACCGACCCGCTCCAACGCGGCGAACCGCTGCTGATCTACGTCGGCGGCGAGGCTCGTGTCGGTTACTTCGATCCCGCGAAGATTGCGGACATGGTCGACGGCGTGGACACGGACCCGCTCGCCAACATCATCTGGCTCGAGGGAGGCCCGAACAACGTCGACGCGGCCGTGCGCCGCCAGATCGATCTCCGCCAGCAGATCGTCGACCCACTCACGCAACCCACACCGCAGGCCCACATCACGGCGGAGACCAACGTGCGATCGGCGTTGTTGGACGCCAACCAGCGTGCTCGCGTTGCCGGCAATGCAGCGGAAATTCAGGCCACGGCGGATCGATATGCCACGTGTGCGATCACCACATCACGGGCAGTTCGAACACCAGCGGCCGTCTGGCGGATGTCCGACCGATTGCAGCAGCGGCAACCCGACGGCACATGGGTCGACGCCGATCCGGGCGACGACTGCGGAGACGGCGAACTGATCATCCTCCCCGAGACAGCGATCACCGAATCGATCACCGCTGGATCGACGACGCTGCCCATCATCGAGGACCTGCTCGGCTTCGACTGGCTCGACATGTTCCGCATCGGCGACTGCATCACCATCGACGCGGGGATGCCGAACGAGGAGTCCGCCTGCATCGTCGATCGTGGCTCGTTGATCCTCGACCGGCCACTGCAGTTCGACCACGAGCGTTATGCGCGAGTCGTGATGGATACACCGGGAAGCGATAACGGAACACCGGGCACCACGGAGCCTCCCCCCACCACGGAGCCTCCCACCACGACCGCGCCACCACCGTCCCAGGAACCGGCGGACCCCTCACCTGTCGACCCGCCGACGGACACCTCGCCTCCCACACCGCAGCCGACAACGCCACCGGCGCGCACCCTGCCCGCAACGGGGGCGGACTCGGATTCGGTGATACACGTGAGCATCGCGCTCCTCGTGCTGGGCATGGCGCTGTTGATCGGCAGTCGCCGGCCGTCCCGATCCTCACGTGGCACGCGACGCATCACCTGACCGTTCGTTGACGATCGCCGGGTGGTGCGCCGCTGGCATCGTCACGGCAGTCCCGCTGCTCGTCCTCCCGCCGGCGTTTGCTCCGTTTCGTGTGGTCAAGCTGCTCGGCGTTGCGCTGCTGGTCGCCGTCGGTCTCACCGCGTGTGCGGCTGCAGGCCGACTGATCTGGCCGCGGTGGCGCTGGTTTCTGCCTTGGCTGGCCGCCATCGGTGTCTCCACGCTCGTCGGCGTTGCACCCTGGATGAGCGTGTTCGGGGCACCGAACCGAGGGGCGGGGCTCATCGCAGCGTCCGTCGGCGTCGCGGCGTTCGCACTCGGCGCATCCGTTGGCGATCGTGGCGACATCGTTCGGCTGGCCGTGCGCGGCCTCGTGATCGCCGGGGCGATCGTCGGTCTGCTCGCCGTGGCCGAGCGGTTCGGACTCGAGATCGTCGACGTCGGGGAGCCGAACGGCGTCGAGCGGGCGCGGAGCACCTGGGGGAGCGCGACCTTCGCCGGCGCACACCTGGCGATGGTCGCTCCGATTGCCGTCGTGCAGCTTCGGAGCGCGGATCCACGCTGGCGTCGCTTCGCCATGGTCGCACTCGTGATGATCGGCGCCGGACTGGTCGCCACGGGCACGCGTGGCGCCTGGCTCGCCGCCGTCGTGGCGTTGGCGCTGATCGTTCCGGTCCTTCGCAGGACTCGATCCCATGGGTCCGCAGAGGGGCGAACATCGACCGTCCCGGCGACCGCCCGGTGGGCACTGGGCGGTCTCGTCGCTGTGCTCGTGCTGCTGCTCGTGGTCCCGCAGCTGACGCGGTCCACCGCGCTCGGCCGGATCGACCTCTGGTCCACCACCACATCCGCGCTCAGTGATGCACCGCTCCTCGGCAGCGGTCTCGACAGCCAACGCATCGTGCTCCCGCAAGGAATCGACGCGACCTTCGAGCGCGAGCACGGCAGCGACGCGCTCCACGATCGGGCGCACTCGCTCCCGCTCGACCTGCTGGTGACCACTGGCATCGTCGGCACTGCGGCCTTCGCGGCGCTGGTGGGGCGGCTCGCCCTGGACTTCCGGAGGCGCCGAGGTGACGAGTTGATGCCGCTCGCCATGGGTGCGTCGCTCATCGCTTACCTCATGGCGCTCCTGTTTGCCTTCGCCGACCCCGTCATCGACCCGCTGGCATGGCTCATCGCCGGGCTGCTGTGGGGAGCGCTGGCGGGTGACGACCGATCGAGTCGTTCGATCTCGACGACGCGGACGGTCGTGCTCACGTCCGCGATCGCGATCGCCGGGTTCGCCGTGATCGCGGTGACTCTCACCGAAACCGTTGCCGACATCAGGACACGGCAGGCACTCGACGCGGCGGACGATGGCGACCTCACCGCAGCACTTGACCAACTGGAATCAGCGGCGTCGCTGGCCCCGGCACGGTTCGACATCCGACAGGCGGGGGTACGTCTCACGACACGCGCACTCCAGAGTGGCGAGGCGGTCGCCACTGCGCAGACGTCGGGCCTGATCGATCGGGCGCTGGAGCAACTCGAGACGGCGGAACAGATCGCGGGTACGCGCGATCCCGACCTCGCGATGGATCGGGCGGAGCTGCTGACAGCGGCCGGCCGCGCAGCGGACGCGCTGGCCGTCTACGAGCTGGTGCTCACCGCGTATCCGTCGTCATCGCGCGCCCAACTCGGCCTCGGCCTCGCAGCGGCGCAACTCGGCGACCTCGACGGGGCCGAGCGCGCGTGGCGCACCGCCGCCGACCTCGCCCCGAACGATCCGCGCGCGTTCATCAACCTGGCAGCGCTCGCCGAAGACCGCGACAACATCGAGCAGGCGATCGAACTCCTCGACGACGCGCTCCAGATCGATCCGTCGAATGCGACGGCGCGGCGAGCGCTCGAACAGTTGGCAGCCGACGCGAGCTGAGCGCAGATGCGACCGGACCGCACCGACCTCAGCGGTCCGGGAGAAGAGCGTCACGCGACGGTCGGTCCGGCGCGAGATCCGGATTCTCGCAGGTCGGACCGTCAGGCATCGTCGGGCACGGACGCCCCGACAGGTGCGCGATCCACCGGCTGATGTAGTCGCCGACCGCCCACGCCCCGAGAGGGGTCAGGTGGATTCCGTCGTCCGCAAGCCAGTCGTCGCCAACATCGCCCGCGGAGTATCCAGACCAATCTGCGACCACGAGTTCAGGTAGCGCGCCACTGACAGCGATCCGCTCGAGCGTCTCGTTGTTGTTTTCGAACGCCTCGGTCGCGATTCGGCCGTCGGGTGCGACGTAGCCGAAGCCTTCGCGGAAGTTCAGGAAGAGCAGCGTTTGCGAACCGACCTCGCGCGCGGCAGCCGCGACCTGCTCGAGGCTCTGGGGGAACGACGTCCACCACTCGTCGTAGCCCGCCATCACGACGACGACGTCGTACGGCCCTGTGGCCGCACGGATCGTCTCCACCGCGTTCGGGGGACGCGGCGGCTCGCCACACGAGGCCACGCCGAGTGTCCGGCAAGAGGCCACCTCCAGATCGTGAGAAAAGCCCTGCAGGCTGTCCGTGGCGGAGTACGTCTCCACTGCGAGCAGGGTCGAATCCCCAACGAGCAACGCACGGGGCGGCGGGGGCAGAGCTCCGGGTTCGCCGTTCGAATCCGATAGTTCATCGTCGCTTGCCGACGGCTCACCACCCTCGGCGTACGCCGTCGTCGTCACCGCCCGGCTCGATGATTCCAGCAGCTCCGACGACGACGTCGAGCCACACGCCGCCGCAACCGTCATCGAGACCATCACCGCAGCTCCCACGCGAAACATCGGTGACGCCATCGCCAATTTCACTCTGATCGCATCGTACTTGGACCCGGCCGATCGACGTGTCCTGAACGACACCACAGGCTGGACGCGCGTTCCGAGTGGATCGACCCGAGCGGGTCGTACCGTTCTGGGTCGAGTATCCGGCGCGCGACAGGTCGCGTTATTGGTCGGCTGGTGGAGGAGGAGCCGACCGGGCCGACGGGCTTGCGTGGCAGGCCGTGTGCTGCGTGGTTGATGGCGTCCGAGTCCGTCCACGACTGCGGACTCGTTCGTCGGCGTGGTGTGGCTGCGGCGAGAACGCAGCGGAGTGAGTAGTGGCTACTCACTCCACGGCGGGGAGGTGAGTGGGAGAGTCGTTGCATGAGCTTGGTGAGGCGCTCGCGAAATGCTGCCTGGGAGGGCCCCGGCGGGAGGATCGTCGGGTCTTCTCTGGCGATGTTGTTCGTGGCAGTGGCGCTCGTCGCCTCGGCGGTCGTGGCGTCGACGGGTTCGGTTCGTGTCTCGTCGAGCAGCGCCTGCACCGACCGCGTCATGTGGATCGACTTTGGTCGCGGACTGTGGGCCGCGGACGCGACTGGATCGACGACCAACGCGGTCCTGCCGGAATCTGGTCAACACGACAGCAACCTGCCGGGCGACTGGTCGCCAGATGGCAAGTCATTCGCCTGGTCCGACGGAGATCACATCCAGATCAGCAACGCCGACGGCTCCGGTGCGCAACCAATCTCCGACGGAGGTTCCCACACCCCAGCCAACAACCAGGGCCCGGTGTTCTCACCTGATGGCCGGTTCATCGCCTGGACCGGCATCGACCCGCAGACCGACGAACGCGAGGTGTACCTGGCCGAGATCGACGGATCGAGCCGCCGGGTCCTGTCCCGCAAAGCTGGCACCTTCCCGATCGTCGGCGACCCGAGTCGCACCGCGCCGATCCACAACGCGTTCATCGATTGGCGCGCCGACAGCGAGAGGATCGTGTGGCACGGCCAAGACCCCGACGGCTACTCGCACATCTATCAGAGCTCCCGGATCAGCGGAACGATGCAGAAACTGACCGACTCCAGCGACGGGATCAAACACGCCGTCCACCCTCAGTACTCACCGACTGCGGACGATCAGCTCGCCTACCAACGCACTCTGTTCGGCTCGGACTTCTCCGACGTCGTCGTCGATGGAGCGATCCTGTCGACCGGCCAGAAGAACGCCTACGGGCCGCTCACGTGGTCACCTGACGGCACCCGACTGGCGTGGACCGCGAACAACGCGGTCTCGGGCGCCGCGTCTGAGATCTACCACGCACGTGCTGATGGAACGGACCGCACCATCGTCAACCCCGTCGAGGACCTCACGCAGAACAGCTTTCCCGCCTGGTCACCGGACGGAACACAGCTCGCCTGGGCGGCGCGCGGCGGCCCGCACCCCGCCGTGAGCATGCGGATCTGGGTCGCCGACACCGACGGCAGCAACACCTACCTACTCGCCGAAGAACCCGACAACGCCCGATACCCAACATGGCGACCCAAACCCGCCAGCTGCACGAGCACCACGCTCACCATCGGCGGCGCCGCCACAGCCGAACCAACAACCCACGCAGTCCGATGCGCGCTCGGAGGATGCCCATAGAGACACCCGACGCCCCCACCAGCAGCCGATACCAGAGAGCACCTCATTGACAACATCTGCGCTCAGGGGCACCGGAAGTGCGAGCCACGACAGGCGGCCCGACGAGGACCGTGCGGAGTCCAGAAGTCGACGGGTTGGCCACCAAGACCCGGCCGACACTTCCGCGCACCTCCCGTTCGCGTACGTGCGGGGGACTGTCAGATGAACGGTGGAACTGGTCTGGCCTGACACGCTGAGCGACCCCGCTCGGCGAGAAGGACAGACAACGATGACAGACCATGATGTGGTGGTGGCGACACCGCCCTCCGATGATGATGGCCGGCTTGATCAGTCGGTCGCCGAGGAGCTCGTCGCGAAGGCGCGCGCCGAGGGGGTCGACCTGGTCGGCCCCGATGGGCTGCTGGGTGATCTCACCAAGCAGATCCTCGAGACCGGCTTGGAGGTCGAGATGGATGAGCATCTCGGTTATTCCAAGCACGACTCAGCTGGCCGCAACGGCGGCAACTCCCGCAACGGCACCCGGTCCAAGACGGTGATCACCGAGGTCGGCCCGGTCGAGGTTGATGTGCCCCGCGATCGGGACAGCAGTTTCGAACCGGCCACGGTCAAGAAGCGGCAGCGCCGCCTGAACGGGGTCGACTCGATGGTCATCTCACTCACTGCGAAGGGGCTCACGACCGGCGAGGTGCAGGCGCATCTGGCTGAGACCTATGGCACCGATGTCAGTCGGGAGACGATCTCCAAGATCACTGACCGGGTCCTCGAGGATCTGGTCGAATGGGCGAACCGGCCGCTGGATCGGGTGTATCCGGTGGTGTTCATCGACGCGATCGTGGTGAAGATTCGCGACGGCCAAGTCGCGAACCGGCCCGTTTACACCGCGATCGGCGTCACCGTCGACGGCAAACGCGACATCCTCGGACTGTGGATCGGGACCGGCGGTGAGGGCGCCAAGTACTGGCTGCAGGTGCTCACTGAGATCAAGAACCGTGGCGTCGACGACGTCTGCATCGTCGTCTGCGACGGGCTCAAGGGCCTGCCGGAGTCGATCGAAGCGACCTGGCCGCTGGCGGTCGTTCAGACCTGTGTGCTGCATCTGATCCGCAACACCTTCCGACTTGCCAGCCGACGTGACTGGGACGCGATGGCCAAGGACCTGCGACCGGTCTACACCGCGATCAACGAGACCGACGCCGAGGGGCGCCTCGATGAGTTCCACGACAAGTGGGGTGACCGCTACCCGGCGATCCGGAACCTGTGGTCGAACGCATGGCCCGAGTTCGTGCCGTTCCTGGACTACTCACCCGAGATCCGACGGGTGATCTACTCGACCAACGCCATCGAGAGCCTGAACGCCAGGTTCCGGCGAGCGACCCGAGCACGCGGACACTTCCCCAACGAGCAGGCCGCGATGAAATGCCTCTACATGGTCGTGCGATCGCTCGACCCGACCGGCTCCGGCCAGGAACGTTGGATGAACCGCTGGAAGCCGGCGCTCAACGCATTCGCGATCACCTTCGAGGGCCGTCTCTTCTAAGGCCTACGATCCCAACAACCAACAAGCACCGCCAGACCAGTTACACCACTCGTCTGACAGGCCCACGTGCGGATTCCGAGCGGCTTGCGGTGACTCTGCGAGACGAGTCGGCTGGACTGACCGATCACGAACAAGAGCACGGACATCCCCACGCCGACGAGCACTGAGTACTGCAGGGGGATCACGATGGTGAGCACGAGCGTGGCGACCATGACCGCGAGCGGGACATGGCCGGTTCGGGCGACTGAGAGGATCTTGGTGGGCTGGATCGTGCCGATGCCGACGACGATCAGCAGGGCGGCGAGGGATGGCATTGCGATGTAGCGGACTGCGTCGGCGAGCAGGAGAACGATCAGTGCCATCACTGCGGCTGCGATCAGCAGTGCTGCGCGTGAGCGTGCGCCAGCGCTCACGGCGATGGCGCTCGCGGACATCGATCCGCCGACTGGGATGCCTTGGAACAGGCCAGAGGCGATGTTGCCGGCGCCCTGTCCGACAAAGTCTTGGGAGACGTCGGATTCCTGCCCGTCGGGGTTCGGGAATCCTGACGAAACGGCGGCACCTTGAACGAGACCGACGAAGGTCAGCGATGCGGCTGGGACGACGAGGGAGAACACCTCGCCCAGGGCAGGTGCGGTGATGAACGGCAGCGTGTTGGGGACGTTGGCGATGTCCGCGACGAGGGCGACGTCGCGGTCGGTCGCAGCGAACACGGCGGCGAGCGCTGAACCGGCCACCACCGCCACGACCAGACCCAGTGCGCCGAGTCGGGTGCGTTGGAGCATCACGATCAGGGCGATGGTGGTCATCCCCACGATGACGGTCGGACCGTCGATCTTCCAGAAGTGGAGGACCGTGTCGATCGTTCGTGTGATTCGACCGGCACCGTCGGCGTCGTAGCCGGTGAAGTCGCCAATCTGGCCCAGGACGATGTTGATTCCGACCGCACTGATGAAGCCGGTCATCACCGAGTGCGAGACGAATCGAAGGAACGTGCCCAACCGGAGGAGCCCGGCGATGATCATCAGTGCGCCGGTAACGAGCGACAATGTGGAGAGCGAACGGGCGGGATCGTCGCTGCCGCCGAGGTCGACGTCGGCGACGATGATCGACATAGCGCCCGTCGCTTGCACGGCCATGAAGGCCGTACTGGTGAACAGCGGGGGACCCTCACGACGCGCCCTAGAGCCGGCACTACAGAAGGCCCTAAGTCATCGATAGTCGCAGGGCTAGCGATTCGGACAAGCCCTGAGCGGAATCAGCGGTGTTTAGCGCATGCCGAACTCTCCTTGGCAGTGCGTAGTCGCGAGTTCGATTCTGCCTCTGGGCTCCACGTGAGGCCTATTCGGTGCAGCCAACCGAGCTGCGGCGTTCCGACGACGATCGAGCCAAGACAGACGTAGGTCCAACGGTCGATGCCGTCGGCCTCCGGGCCGCAAGCGATCGGCGCGTCGCTCCTCACGGTGTCGATCGTCGGGTTCTCCACCAAGTGCGACGTGGTGGTTGGAGGATGATGTCGACGGTGTCGAGAGCGGATTGCGCAGCGTCGTGGACGCCACCCCAGTCGTCGTGTCGTGTCGCTGCTTCTCCGGCGAAGAAGATCCGGTCGTCGACGGGCTCCCAGAGCTCACGGCTCAGCCAGTCGGGCGCGTGATCGGCCAGGTACGCCTGGTGGATGAACGGTTCGCTCGACCAGTCTTGAGTGACGTGGCGAACGTAGGAGCGGGTGGCGGCCCCGTCGAACAGTTCGTCGAGTTCGGCGAGCACGAGTGCGAGCCGTTGATCGTCGTCGACGTCGATGTAGGGCTGCGCCGCGGGACCGACCGCAACAAACGACAAGACGTTGGCCGCGGATGATTTGCCGATCGTTGCGTCCGCGTAGAAGCGCTCGCCAGCGGCTCCGTCGGACATGTCGAGGTAGGTGGGAGCGAAGCAGTCGGCGAACTCGATCAGCATCTTGATGCCGCCCCAGATCGGCGCAGCATCGAGTGCTTCGGCCTTCTCGGTCGGCAGCGGCGGGGTGAACACGAGATGCCCGTGCTTAAGCGCGTGCAGCGGGACGGCGACGACGACGCAGTCCGCCTCGTACGTCTCGCCGCTCGCGGTGGCGAGTCGAATCGGTGTGCCGGTGTAGTCCACCTCGGTGATCTGGCAGTCGTTCACGATCGTGTCGGCAATCGATGGAACGAGTTGGTCGTGCACGATCTGCGCCCAGGTGGTGTCGACGAGGTGTTGCTCCTCGGCGTCGTCGAGCGCCTCGATCGTCAGGCCGCTCTCCGTCGAGCCGTACGTCGCGTCGTCCGGGTAGGGGCAGGTTCGAACCCGCGCGGGTGCACCGATCAGCCGGTCCAGTTGTGTCGGTTCGACGATCCAGTCAGCGCCGAGGTCGAGCGTGACGCCACCGATGTCGTCGGTCGAAACGAGTCGTCCTCCGGGGGCCGAGCGAGCCTCGAACACGATGACCCGATCGGCTCGACCGTGCAATTCTCGTGCCGCCACAAGGCCGGAGATGCCGGCACCGATGATGGCGACAGTGCCGTCGTAGGTCCCGTTGGTGGCAGTCCGACGGCCCCGTCGGACCGCCAAGATCGTTCCGGCGATCATGGCGAGCATCAGCGGTACTTCGATGGCGGCGATCACATCGAGGACTTGCTCGATCTGCGTGCTGAGTCGGGCGCTCACCCAGCTCACGAGGAGCAGGTGAAGGGTGGTGCCCGCTGCGTTGAGGATGACGAACCGTCGAAACGTCATGCTGCTGGCCCCGGCGAGCATGGACACCACGGTGTTCGGCGAGACGATCACCAACAGCGCGGCGAGGCGTTCAAATCGAGCCCGGACGGCGGCAGGGCTACGCCCGCGCCGAGCGAAGAGATCAACGACGCGGTACCCGAACCAGAATCCGAACAGGAACGCAAAGGGGTCGAACAGCACCTGACGTAGGAACCCGGCGAAGAAGAACACGGCCGCCGGCAGCTCAGTGGCCGCGATCAACAGATGCCGATCGTTGGGGCTGAGCAGCATGAGCATCAGCGGAGCGCGGTTGGCCAGCGTCGGCGCGACCAGCGAGCCGACGATGCTCAGGACGAAGCTGGCAACGACGATCACAGCCACGACCTGCGGCAACCGGTTCGACGGTGGACGGTTGCGCCGCCATGGTTGACGCCACAAATTGATTGTCATTTCGACAGTAAATATGCTGACGCGTCGTGAAACAACCACGTGGCAGCGACGACGAACCGAGCCGACGGCCCGGGCGTCCCTCCATGGCTGAGGAGCGCACGGAGCAGATCGTCCACGCGTTCATCTCGCTCGTCGCCGAGCGGGGGCTCGAAGCGGTCACGCTCGACGATGTAGCGGACCGGGCTGAGGTCAAGCGGCCGACGATCCGGCACTACATCGGGAATCGCGATGCACTCATACGTGAGGCGTTCGCCGCGCTCAAGCGGAGGTACGACGAGCGAGCTGACGATCGCCTCGGTCCCGAGCCGTCGATCGACGAGCTCGCCGAGTACCTGTTCGGCGATGCGTACGTAACCGAGAGCCTCCACGAGGACCTCGCCTTCGCCAGCCTGCTCGTCGAAGCGCAGCGAGACCCAGAACTCGCAACGACGATCCGCACGTCGTATCAGACCACGATCGATCGAATCGCGGCGGGCGTCCTGCGCGAGCGAACGGACCTCACGTATGACGAGGCCGCCTCGCTCGGCTATCAGGTGTTGTGTCTCGCCGAGTTCAACGTCGACCTACAGCGACTGGGCTTCAACTCCACATGGAGTCGAGCGTCGATGACGACCGCACGCCACCTACTCCGTTCCGGTCGGCCATACGCCGACGACGAGCACTGACCGCTTCCGGTCGCTCGACTATCGACGCGGCCGAACCACAGACCCCCTCAGGCTGCGCTCATCTCCTGGACGAACACCACGCTGTTCCCGGCGGGATCAACGCTCTCTGCGAGGCGAATGAAGCCGAGATCCTCGACTTCACCGATCTCGATCCGCGCCGATGCGCACCGTTGAAGATGCTCGTCGAGATCGTCGACACCGACGACGACGGACGACTTCCCGGGAGCGTTGGCCATGGTGGTCACCTGGATCCATGCGTTCTCGGCAAGCTGCCACTCGGCGACGCCTTCGGTCGGAACGACGTCGGGTCCGCGCCCGATCCAGGTTTGATACCAGGTGACGGCGGCTGTGTGGTCGGTGACCGGCAGTACGCCGATCACGCTGTTGAGTGTGGACATCTTCGACTCTCCGTTTCGTGTCGTGGGTGGGTCACCGGCGACGTCGCCGGCGTGAACATGACGCGTGACGAGTCGATGATTCGACAGCTGGTCGAAGATTTCTTCGAGGACCGACGCTCGCTCCTGCCTTCGCCGAGGTGCTGAGCGCGCAGCCAGGCCCGCTGCTCCGGCGAGATCGTCAGATGTCGAGGACGAGCGGACGATGATCAGACACTTCGGGAGTCGCCGGCGCGTCGAAGTGAACGACTGCGTCAGGATCCGACACCAACAGGTAGTTGGCGTGGCGAATCGGCTTCGTGTAACGGGAGGTGCGGGTGTCTCGATCCCCGACCAGATCCGTGAGCCCGATCTCGCGAAGCAGCCCGAGTGTCTCACTGCCGGGGAGCAGGTTGAAGTCACCGCACACCACCACAAGATCGTCTTCACCGCGGAGCCCGGTCACCAGTTCCACGAGCCGCTCGGCCTGGCGGCGACGGGCAGGTGTGTCGTGTTTGCCGGCCGGGTCACGCAGCCCATGCAGGTGAACCACCGTCACGACGCGACGAGTTCGATTGTCGACGACGCGCACCGCTTGGGCCGTCCGCGGCCGATCGGCGATCGCCCACTCGTCATGGTGGACAAACGTGCCGTGTACGAACATCGACCGCTGTTCGATCGTGTCGAGCCCCGGATCCACGAACAAGCCGAGACCGAACTCTTGAGCGTGGGCGCGGCCGTCGTCGGTGCGCACCGGTCCCGCATCCGATGCAACGAAGCTGCCGGCATGCGTCGGGAGCAGGTTGCACACGTCGTCGTACAGATTCGCCCGTTGCGGCAGCGCTCGCTCGGCATCACGAAACCGAGTCCATCCGGTAAGCCCCTGGGTGCGCGTGACCTCCTGCAGACACAACACATCGGCGCCGCACTCCGGAATCCACTTCTCGAGCGCCTCGAATACCGCTCCGCCCCATGCGTTCAACGACACGATCCTCACCGCCCAGTTCTACCCGCACGGCCCACACGACCGCTGCGAGGAATCAGCCACGGCGATGCAGCTCACGGCTCCATCGCCGCTCGTAGGGTCACGCCATGCGCGAGCGAGCAGGGTCGGCGAGTCCAATGGAACCGAAGATCGGGTTCTCCCGTGCCGTACGGGTCGGTTCTCACGTTGCCGTGAGCGGCACTGCACCGATCGGCGACGATGGGAACACAGTGGGGGCAGGCGACGTCGCCGCCCAGACCCGCCGGTGTTTCGAAGTGGCGTTCTCCTCCCTCGGCCAGTTGGGAGCATCTCCGGCCGAGGTGATCAGAACTCGGATCATGCTGCGCGACATCGACCAATGGGAGCAAGCAGCGGCAGTGCACGGAGAGTTGTTCGCTGACGTTCGACCGGCATGCACCTTCGTCGAGGTGTCTCGATTCATCGACCCCGCCTGGCTCGTCGAGATCGAGATCGATGCAGTGATCGACGAGTGACGCACATCGCGCGACGCGCGCTGACGGCCCTGACGGACGAACGCACCGCCGGTCGCCGGGGCGTCGATCAGGTGAGGTGTCGACCGCCGTCGACGACGATCCGCTGACCGGTGATGAAGCCCGCCTCGGGCGACGCCAAGAACGACACCGCGGCAGCGACGTCTGCGGGGCTGCCCAGATCGCCGACGGGGATCGTCGAGCGGTAGTCCTCGAGTTCTTCGTCTGCGAGGTGGGCGTGGCGTTCGACGGGGATGAAGCCGGGCGCAACGGAGTTCACGGTGATCCCGGCAGGTGCACACTCGAGCGCTGCCGCGCGCATCAGTCCGATTTGCGCGGCCTTTGCAGTGACGTACGCAGTGCGGTGAGGAGGGAGCTTGGTGGTGACCTCGCTGTCGATGTGCACGATGCGGCCCCAGCCGCGGGCACCCATCAGCGGCGCGACGATGCGGGTGAGGTGCAATGGGGCGCGGGCGAAGAAGGCGAGTTGGTCGTCGACGTCGTCCCAGTTCGTGTCGGCCAAGGCGATGTTCGGTTGCGGCCCCGTGGCGTTGAGCACGACGGCACCGATCGGATTGGCGGCGGAGTCGAGGCCGAGCGCGAGGGCGGTGGTGGCGTGCGGGTCGGTGATGTCGGCGACGGCCGCCGTGGCTGAGCCGCCGGCGTCGGTGATGGCGGCAACGGTTCGCTCTGCTGTGTCCGGGTTGATGTCGTTCACGGCGACGTGCCAACCGTCATCGGCGAGACGGGCGGCGATCGCTGGCCCGAGCCCCGAGCCGGCGCCGGTGACGAGCGCGGTATAGCCGTTCACGGTGTGACTCGCTGATCGACAGGGTGGGCGGCACGCGGTGTAGTCACATCGGGAACTCAATCTCGGAAGAAGTAGCGAAGCGCACGGCTCAGGACGGGCCCGGGCGCCGTGGCGTGAAACTCATCGGCGATCTCGACGCTGGCGATGTCGAGTGTGGGGTCGTTTCTCGAAGAGAGCTGAGCAACGAAGCGGTGCATGTCGGCAACCATGTCGAGGGCAGTCGGCGGAGGTTTCAGGGGATGACCCGCCGGAAGCTTGCTGCCTTCGAGACGGCGTCCGGCGTCGGTCTCGAGGGATCCGATCCCGAAGAACACGCTGGAGCGCAGCTCGTCTCCCATCGCGCGGTCGCGTTCGATATCGAAGATCACCTCGTCGTCCCACCACAACGACGGGCTACTGACGATGTAGCGATCGAACACCGTTGAAACCGTCAGCAACGAATAGGCGCCGAACAGCCCACCGAGCGAGTGGCCGAAGTACGTGCTGGAGCCCGCCGCCCCCGGGTATCGCGCGGCAAGCCACGGTCGAAGCTCGGTCGAGATGAATGCGAGAAACGCATCGGCGCCGCCTGAACCCGGGAAACGTGAACTCGCCGTCGGCGTGAGATCACGTTGTCGCGAGTCGACGGTGTCGATGACCGCTGTTGCCCCGGGATACCCGACCCCCACGACGAGTAGGGATGGCACGAGCGCGGGAATCTGCATCAGCCGAACCGTGTCGACCGTCAGCCCGAACAGACCGTTTCCGTCGGTCACGAGAAGCACTCCGCGTGGGTCGGCTCCACAGTGACCGACGAACACCCGGAACGTGTCGCCGACGACGTCGGACCAGAGGTCGTGAACCTCGGTGCCGCCGAGCGCGTGTGCCATGCGTCCAGTCTCCCGCACCATCGACGCGGGCGCCGCGATGGCACCTACGTGGATGCCGCGAACAGCTGTAAGTGGAGCGCGCCTCGACCGTCAGGACGGTGGCGACGCATCCGCGGCGCCCGACCAGCTGGTCGCCCTGCAACCAAAGGACGTTCATGACCCCCGACACCTCCCGCTACCGGCCGGACCTTCGCACTCCAGCGACGCGCCACACAGAAGTGTGGCTCGCCGCTGCGCTCGCGCTCGTCGTCGCCGCATCGCTCGCGCTGGTTCATGCCTGGTCGGCCTCCGCCGCCCCAGGCGACACCGATACGACCTACAACCCGACCGCGGGCTGCCGCGTTACCGACACCCGTGATCCCGACCACATCGGACCACGGTCGACCCCGCTCGGTCCCAACGAAACGATGGAAGTAACGATTCACGGCAACAACGGTGAGTGCACCGGCGACCTGGCGATTCCGTCGGACGCAACGGGCGTCGCGGCGAACGTCACTGCCGTGGGCGCAACGACGGCCTCGAACCTCCGCATCTTCCCGGCGGATCTCACCAACGTGCCGTTGCTCTCCAACCTGAATGTGACCGCGGGTGCGCCGCCGACCCCGAACAAGGTCGACGTGCAACTCTCACCCGACGGGAAGATCAAGGTGTACAACGCGAACGGAAACGTCGACGTGGTGATCGACATCGTCGGGTTCTACACGCCGACGAGCCTGCGTGAACTCGCCGAGTCGGGTGGCTCAGCCGGACCCGCCGGCCCACAGGGACCGGCTGGCCCCGCCGGACCGGCGGGCATCGTCGAGATGCACCACGGGGTCGGCCCGGAGGAGAGGTTTGGTGGGTCGACCCCCGCCGACCTCATTCCGTGGGCCAGCAGGGTCGTGATGCAAACCCCCAACGGCAACGAAGCCGCCGCGCACAAGCAACTCCAGGGCCCGGCGTCGATCGCCGGTGTGCCATATGCACTGACATCGGTGCGCTACTGCGTCGTGGACTTCCAGCCTGGGGCGTTCGTTACCAGGGTGCAGGTCCGCGCCTCGACCGACCTCGACTCGGCGGTCCTCAATCTCGACCAGACCGACCGGCCGTCGCCGGGCTGCTACGAGCTGGAGGTGAACGACACTCAGGCGCGAGACGGCTACATGTTCACCGCGACCGTCGACGGGAACTCGGTGAACGACTCGGTGACGTTCATCAGCATCTCGAGCACCTGGACGCCGCTGAGCTGACGCCCACAACCGACAACTCGACCCGCCTGCTCGAGCGAGTTGTTGGCCCGACCACGGCGACCATCCGGGAGCACCACAGCGCCCGGATGGTCGTCGGTCACGTGGCGGCCCGACCGAGTTTCCAATAGCCGCGAGCCGTCACCGTGTCTCGGGCCCGGCCGCGTTCGTCGAACAGATGCTTGCGGATCCGCTGGACCGCAGCGGCCTCACCAGCAACCCAGACCGCGTCGGGCAACTCGGCGACCGCGACGACGGCAGCGACCATCGAGTCGCCTGGCGCGCCGTCGGCAACGGCATCGTGCCAGGTCACGTTGGCGTTCGGGTGGGTGGGGAGGTCGATGCGGGCATCGACGCTGCGGACCTCGGCGTGCACGTCGACGGTGTGGTCAGCGGGAAGCGCTTCGAGCAACTGGCCGATGGCGGGTAACGCCGACTCGTCGCCAACGAGCAGCGACGACGTAGCATCGGCGCGCAGCCGCTCGCTGCGGCCGGGGCCAGAGATCGCCACCTCGTCGCCGACGACGGCACGTCGAGCCCAGCCGGTTGCCGCACCGTGATCGTGGAGCACCACGTCGAGGGTGAGCGCCGATCGACTGGCATCGAAGTAGCGCGGCGTGAAGGTGCGGATCGGGGCGCGACGACCGTCGGGCAGCTCGAATTGGTTTCCCGTCCACGTCGGCATGACGAGCTCGTCGCCGCCGTCCGGCGGCAGCAGCAGGCGCACGCTCGAGGCCGGCGACTCGATGGCGAACCCGGCGAGCTCTTCGCCGACGAGGACCACACGCAACATGTGCGGGCTGAGGTGTTCAGTCGACTCGACCCGTACGCGCCGGAACGATGGGGGCTCACGGCGAGTGCGGATCGGTGGGTCGTCGTTCGCGGACACGCGACCACTGTGCCATGCCGGTCAGCTGTGTGGCACGGGCGATCGGTCGAGGAACGCGTTGATGAGGGCCGCGAGACGACGCGGTTCCTGAGCCATGAAGGCATGGCCGCAGCCGTCGAACAGCGCAGTCCAGGCGTGCGCCGACTGCGTCGCCAGCGCGCTGACGTTGGCCGACGGGATGACCACGTCCTCAGCACCAGCCGCGAGCAGCACCGGCACGTCGGTGGCACCGAGCGGGCGCACTCCTCGTTCGGCATACCACGCGGCCATCGCATCCTCCTGGGCGCGCACCACGTCCAGGTCGATCGCTGCCTGAGCGGCGGCCACCACGTCGCCGAACCGCTCGACGATGGTCGTGGCGAGCGGCGGCGGGAAGAGCACGTCGATCAAGCGCTCCGCCCGGGCCGCAGGTGATCCGGAGTGGTCGTACAACTGACGACTCACGTCCGGTGAGCGCTGCACCGCAAGGTCACCACCGGGATCGGTCGACAACAACACGAGCGCTGACACGCACTGCGGTGCGTCGGCGGCGAGTTGTTGGGCGATGAACCCGCCCATCGACCAACCGAGCACGGGGCACGGCCCGCCCGAGAGACGCTCGACCACGCGCCGAACATCCTCAGCCATCGACGCGATCGACGCAGCCGCCGACGAGGGTGGCGATGCCCCCATCCCGGCATTGTCGATGCGTACCACCGTCGACTGGGCGGCGAGCGCCTCGAGGAACACCGGGTCCCAGTCGGCCGCGGTCGCTCCGTAGCCGTTGATCATCACCAACTCGGGCCCGGTTCCTTCACGCGTCCACGACAGCTCGGTCACGCCGACGACGGTAGACGTCACGTCTGCCGCCGTGCGCCTGGGCGGGTCGGTCGCGTCGTGGTGCATACTTGGCGCTTGGATTCGTCGGTGCTCAGCGTGGGCAACCTCCCCGCTACGCGTGCCGATCTCCCCACGCCGGCGTTGATCGTCGAAGCCTCCATCTTCGACGCCAACGTGCGCGCCATGGCCGACGCCTTGCCAGGTCGGCGTCTTCGACCCCACGTCAAGGCGTTCAAGTCGACCGAGCTGGCTCGGCGACTCGAGGCGGCGGGCCACGAGAGCTTCTGCGCAGCCACGGTGCGCGAGATCGAGGGCATGATGGCTGCGGGCGTCGGTGACGACCTGCTGTTGGCCAACGAGGTCCGCGACTACTCACGGCTCGGCGCGTTGGTCGCATCGGGGGCCGACATCACGGTGGCAGTCGATTCGGTCGAATTGATCGATGCCGTGGTGCGCGGTGGAGTGCGCCGCGTGCTCGTCGATGTCGACGTGGGCCTGGCGCGGTGCGGCTGTCGCCCTGCAGACGCAGGACGCATCGCCGACGAAGCACGTCGACGCGGGCTCGATGTCCGCGGCGTGATGGGATACGAGGGTCATCTGATGATGGCGGGGGCCGACAAGGCCCGAGCGCGTAGAGGAGTCGATGGCGCTACTGCTCGATGCGCACGACGACGTCGGTGGCGACGTCGTCTCCGCAGGCGGCACCGGCACGTATGCCGTCAATCGATGGGCCACCGAGATCCAGGCGGGCTCGTACTGCCTGTTGGATGCCGACTACGCCCGACTCGAGTCGCCATTCGACATCGCGGTGTCGGTGCTGGCGTCGGTGGTCTCCGTCACGCCCGGGTCGAGGGCCGTCGTCGATGCGGGCCTGAAGGCCTTCGGACTCGACAAGGGCAGACCTGTGCTGGCTGGCGGCGACATCTTGCGATGCTCCGACGAGCACATCGTGATCGACGATCCCCGCTCGGAGTACCGGCTGGGCGACCGGGTGCAACTGGTGCCGACTCACCTCGACCCGACCGTTGCGCGCCACGAACGCTTCTGGGTTGTCGACGGGACGGACGTGGTCGACATGTGGCCGATCGACCTCCGGCACTGGTGATGTCGCGCCCCCGACGTGTCGCTATCGGCGGACTGAATCAGGAGTCGAACGCGTTCACCCCCGCTGCCATCGACGAGGGACGACTTCGTTGAGATTCCACCATCGAAGATGCGTCGGGCATTCGACGGTTCGTCGACCGAGATCAGCGGTTTCATCGAGCACGTCGAAGCAGCGGGACACGTCGTCGAGCCGGTGGGGTTTGCGTGGGCCGAGACCGGCGGTCTGCTGCCCGCCGGCGACGCCGAGGGCTTAGTGAACGACATGGTCGAGGCGATCGCCGACGCGCAGCCCGACATCGTGCTGCTCGCACTGCACGGGTCGATGGCCGCGCGCGACATCGACGATGTCGAGGGACTTCTGCTCGCCCGCCTCCGGGCGGTCGTCGGCGATGACGTGGTCGTCGGTGCAACCCTCGACTGGCACGCCACGCTCAGCGCCGAGATGGTCGAGCACGCCGACGTACTCGCCGCATACCGCACCTACCCACACATCGACCAGCGACCGCGCGCCCACACCGTGGCACGCATCGCGCTCGCCGCCGCACGCAGCGAGGTTCAGCCCACCGCCGGGTGGTGCCATCCGCCGTTGCTCATCGCTGGGCCGCAGACCAGCCACGAGGCGGCACCGATGGCCGAGCTCCTCGCCGAGTTCGACGCACTGATAGCTCGCTCGCCAGACGTGATCGACTGGAGTCTGTGCCCCGGCTACGCCCGTTGCGACGCACCCCTCGCAGGCGTGCATACCTACGTGCTCACCGATGGCGACACGGCGCGCGCCGACGCCCTTGCCCGGTCGATGGCCGAGATGACGTGGGACAACCGCCAACGCTTCGCCCCGGACGTGCACCCGGTCGACGATGCGATCGGCGCGCTCCGTGGCGCCCGCGGCACCGTGGTGTTGTCCGATCAAGGCGACAACCCCGGTGGCGGAGCGTCGGGAGACAGCACCGAACTGCTCGAAGCGCTGTTGGCCGATGTTGCGCAGCATCGTGCCGACTACGACGACGCGCACCCAATCGTGATCTGCGGACTCGCTGCGCCCCAGGCGGTTGCCGCCGCAGCCGCAGCCGGGGTCGACTCATCGGTTGCGCTCGAGGTCGGACCCGACGACGCACAGGTCCGACTCGATGCGCGGGTCGTGCACCTCGGCGATGGCGACTACGTGATGCGGTCGCCGACCCACGACGGAGTGCGTCGCCGGATCGGTCCCACGGCGACGGTCGCCGTCGGTCCCGTGCAGATCGTGCTGACCTCCACGCGCGTGCAGAACGAGGACGTGCAGATGCTGGACGCAGCCGGCGTCGACCCGAACTCGGCGCGGGCCCTGATCGTCAAGTCGAACGCCCACTTTCGTGCCGCGTTCGGCCCGTTGGCCGTTCGCATCATCGACGTCGACACTGCAGGCCTTTCCACCCCACGACTCGAACGGCTCCCGTTCCAACGCATCGAGCGGCCTGCCTATCCGCTGGACGTGGACGTCGAGTGGTCCGCACGGCCCTGAGCGATCGCCACCGTCAGGCGCCGCCACCGTCACGGCCGCCACGGCGCGCGGAACGTCACCGCCGATGGGCGTCGATGAGACGGTCGAAGTACTCATCGGCCTCGTCGTCGTCGACGTCGACCAGGCCGTGGAGCTCCAGGCTGACCCGACCGTGCCCAGCTGCCCAGAGCCGCATCGCCACGGTGCGCGGGTCGCCCTCGAGCACTCCCGACTCGCATCCATCACGCACGGCGTCGACCAACGGCTGCATGGTCGACGCCGCGAATCGAAGGCTGTCCCGAGGCGGGTCGAAGTCGGCGATCGGACGACCGGTCATCAACTTGTAGTGCTCGGGATTGGCGAGCGCGACCCGGCGGTACGCACGGGCGAGGACGCGAATGCGCTCGATCGGATCGGCGATGTGCGGCATGGCGTCGAGTTCGTCGGCGAGTCGCTGATATCCCGAGCGGTACATCGCGTCCACCAGACCCGGCTTGCCGCCGAACTGGGTGTACACCGCCTGCGTTGACGTGTCGGCGAGGTCGGCGATCTTGCGCAGCGACAGCGCGTCGGGGCCCTCGGAGTCGAGGAGTGCGTCTGCGACGCGCAGCACGCGAGCGCGCATCGATTCCTCGATCGACTCCTCCATCGATTCCGCCATCGATTCTTGGATCGACGACTCGGGGGTGTTGGCCTCGCCCACGTGACGAGCATAGGTGAAACGTTGCCATAACACTGTTGCAGAGTCGTCATAACGCTGTTATGGTGCCGGCCATGAGCGCTTGGACCCGCGGTACGAAGGCCCCCGTCACCCAAGAACTCGACGTGGGCGATCTCGTCGTCACCGAGGGCACGTTGCCGCCGATCTCGGGGCGCCTCGTGCGGTTGGGCCCCAACCCGGTCGGGCCGGTCGACGAGGGCTACCACTGGTTCAGCGGTTCGGGGATGGCCCATGCCGTCGACCTCGATGCCGGTCGCCCCACTCGTTTCGTCAACCGTTGGGTACGAACTCCCGAGGTGAGCCGTGCGCTCGGCGAGACCCCATCGGTCCCGTCGACCGACCAGGTCGACCTCGCCAACACCAGCGCGATGGTGGTCGCCGGCCAACTGCTCGCAATGACGGAGACGTGCGAGCCATTCGTGCTCGACGACGACCTCGCAACCGTGCGCCGTGAGGACTTCGGCGCCGGCGTCACGGAGTTCACCGCCCACCCCCACACCGACCCTGCGACCGGTGAGGTGTTCGCCATCGGCTACGGCGGCAACGACGAGCCCGCCTGCACCGTGTACCGGATCGGGAGCGACGGCGTCCTCCTCAGCCAGCGACGAGTCGATCTGCTCGGACCCCGGTCGATCCACGATGTCGCCGTCACCGAGCGGCACGTAGTGGTGTGGGATCTCCCGCTCGAGTACGCCGACGACGACCCGGCGCTGTTTCCGTATGCGTGGAATCGCGACGGCGCGGCGCGCGTCGGACTGCTCGACCGTGCCGACCTGAGCGCGCCGGTTCGCTGGTTCGACATCGATCCATGCTGGGTGTTCCATCCGCTCAACGCGTACGACACCGACCGTGGCGTCGTCGTCGACGTCGTGCAGTTCGAGCGGATCTTCGACGTCGTTCGCACCGGCCCCGGCGATCCGTATCCGCCGCAGCTCTGGCGTTGGGAGCTTGACGAGTCGAATGCCTCCGCACGGCAGACGCTGATCGACGAACGGATCCAGGAGTTCCCGAGGCTCGACGATCGCCGGTGGGGCCGTCCCTACCGGTATGGCTACACGATCGAGTTGATGTCGGCTGCCGGCGCGCCATCGCTGGTCGCCCACGACACTTGCGGCGGCGAGACGCAGTCGTGGTCGAGCGCGCCCGGACGCTCGCTGTCCGAAGCGATCTTCGTGCCCGACTCGGCCACCGCCGGCGAGAACGAAGGGTGGTTGCTGGCGATCGACTCCGACACCGAACACAGCGACCTCGTTGTCTTCGACGCGACCGAAATCGCCGCCGGACCAGTCGGGCGTGTGCGACTCCCGCAGCGGATCCCCGACGGGTTCCACGGCGACTGGATTCCGTCGCCGTCGTGAGCGCCGCGGCCAGCGCCGCCACGCTCAGGCGACCATGTCAGTGAGCAGCATGGTGGACGCTCGGCACCGCTGGCGCTGCTGTGGGCTCGACCTCGTGTCCGTCAGTCGCGACGTCGTCAGGCTCGATGTCGTCCGCGTCGACATCGTCGACGTCGACCTGGTCCCGGTCTCCCTGAGGAGCCCCCTGGTCTGCTGATCCTGCCGGCTCGTCGCCGCCGAAGCGCCAGTGGTGGTACTTCGCCCAGAGCACGAGCATCGCTGGCACCACCACGATCGATGCGATCAGCGAGTAGAGGATCGTCAAGCCGGTCACGATGCCGAATTGCTGAAATGGGCTGAGCGGGCTGAGGGTCAGTGCGGCGAAGGCCAGCGTCGTCGTCAGCGCTGAACCGAACAATGCCGACCCCGTGGTGGCCAGGGTCGCCTCGGTCGCTTCGTCGACGGACTTTCCCTCGTGGTGCTCCTCGGTGAACCGATGGATCACGTGAATCGTGTAATCGACGCCGATACCGATCGCGAGCGCCGTGATCAGCGCCGTGATCACGTTGTAGGGGATGCCGATCAGGGCCATCGAGCCGAGCACCCAGATGAGGACGAGGACGATGGGTAACACGGCGATCACTGCGAGCATCGGCTTGAACTCGGTGAACCAGAAGAAGAGCACCAGAACCAGCAGCGCCGCAGAGATCGTGATCACGATGGCCAGCGTTTGACTCTCGGTCATGGCGTTGGTGATCTCGAGGCCCATGATGCTCGTCGAGGTGACGGTGATCTGATCGCCGTCGCCGAACCAGAGCGCATCAACATCGTCGAGCATCGCCTGCGTGGAGTCGAGGTCGCCGGCCAACGCCGTGTACTGCAACATCGTCCTGTCGGGACCGTCGGGGTTGTTCACGGCGACCAAGGCGAACGACGCAGGGTCGAGCGATTCGAGCCGATCGAGCACCGCCTGCGCCTGGTCGCTATCGACATCGAGCCCATCGAGTGCGCTGTCGGCCAACGCCGCCAGTTCGGCGTCGTACTTGTCGTCGGCAGTGCCGTCGTCGGTAGTCCAGTCCTGGAGGAGGCCCGCCAGCGACAGCTCGATGTCGCCGACCGCATCGGTCGGCCGGGTCGTCTCGTCGGCGAACGCCTCGGTGAGGACGAACAGGTCGTACAGCGTTCGGTCGTCGGTCAACTCGGCCTCGATGAGCACGGTGGCGATCTGGACTTCGCCGCCCACCGCTTCGAGGTCATCGCCGTCGGAGACGGTCTGGCCGTCGGGCGGCAAGAAGTCGTCGGCATCGAATTCGGTGCTGATACCGGTCGCCGACACCCCGAGCCCGATGGTGACGATCGCGGTGGCACCAAGAACGACGAGCGGTGCGCGCGAGGCGAAGCCACCGAGGCGGCTGGCGATCGCATCGGCGCCCGGAACCGCATCGGTCATGGTCGCCCGTACTGGCGCCTCGCCCTTGGCCTCGCGCCGCCGGTCGAGGAGGAGGCGAGCGTTCGGCATGAGCGTCAACATCGTCACGAGCCCGAACCCGATCCCGAACGCGGCCACGATGCCGAAGTCACCGTTGGCAGGGATCGGTGACGACAGGTTCGTGAGGAAACTGATCATCGTGGTCGCCCCAGCCAGCCCGAGGGGCAGCATCACCAACGACAGGCCACGAGAGGCCGCCCGGGTGACGGCGACCCCGTCGGCGCGTAGCTCGCGGTAGCGGCCGACCGATTGGATCGAGTAGTCGACGACGAGCCCGATCAGCATGATCGGCACCAGGGTCGTCGTGCGGTTCGGTGGGCCGATAAGGTCGAGGCCGTTCGGCCCGGCGAGGCCCTGGAACCCGAGCGTCCCGGCGATGGTGATCGCCAAGCCGAGCATCGACAGGGCCACGTCCGACGCAGTCCGGTAGAAGACGCCGAGGAGCGCAGCGATCACCAGGAGGAGCGAGAGCGCGACGAGAAGGATCGTCGACGATGCGATCGACTCGTCGGCCTCTTGGTCGCGTGTCGCCTTGGACAGGCTGCGCACGTCGAGCGGACCCTCCACGTCCTCGACGACAGCGGCGACGACCAACTCGGCATCTTCGGGTGCGTCCTCGCCGTCGAGCGTGCGCAATTGGATCCTCGTCACTGCGAGCGTGTCGTCGTCGGTCTGACCGCTGAGCCGCTCGACGAACGGCGACACTCTCGGGTCGGCAGCCGCTGCGTCGATGTCGGCTTGGGACACCGCACTCAGGTCATCGGTCTGCAGCGCTTCCGAGAACACGTCGGCGAGCGAGACGATCGGCGACGAGGCAGCGAGACGGGCAGCAACCTCGGGCTCCACAACGACGGCATCGACGACGGCATCGACGTGGGCAAAACCTTCTGGCGTCAGCACATCGCCGCGATGGATCACCGTCACGTTCGAGAGTCCTGCTGAGTCGGGAAACGACTCAGCCAGTACGTCGTCGGCCTGAGCGATGTCGCTGCTCGGCGGCAGGAAGGCGAAGTCGTCAGCCTGCTCCGCGGTGAGCGGAAGGCCCGCGGCCAAGGCGAGGAACGCGACGAGCAACGCCGCGAGCGAGGCGCGGGGCCGACGGGTCAAGAGGTCGGCGAGTCGGTCGGTCATGTCGGAACTCCTGCGGTTCGGAGAAAGTGGGAGTACTGCTCCCATTTTCTAGCAAGAAAGTGGGAGTGTTGCTACCAAAAGATTCGGAGGGCCGCTATGGTGACGTCATGGAGCAGGCCGACACCGACCGCATCGACGGCCGGACTGCCCGCAAGGAGCGCGGTCGACGTGCCGTGATCGAGGCGGCGCTCCGGCTGTTGAGTTCAGACGGCGTCGCCACCACAGAGATGCTGGCGAGCGAGGCGGGAATCTCGACGTCGTCGCTGTTCCGCTACTTCGACGGCATGGACGAGCTGTACCGCCAGGTGGCGGAGTACTTCGCCGAGCACCACGCGGATCTGTTCGACGCATCCCCTGCACCTGGCCTGGATCGAACCGGTCGGATCTCGGAGTTCGTCGATCTCCGCATGCGCAACTGGGAAACCATCGCCCCATTGGCCCAGCGTGTCGAGGCATATGCGCTCTCGAATCCCGAGGTCACACCGGCGACCACGGCGTTGCGGCGCCGAGCCGCAGAGCATGTCGATCGCTACTTCGAGCCCGAGCTCGACCGGCTGACGCCCGCCCGACGGGCGGACGTCGCGGCGACCATCGACGTGCTCACGGCCGCCGAGGCCGGCAGGACCTTGTCCGACATCCACGAGCGGACGCCGAATCAGATTCGTCGGGCCTGGATCGCCGCACTAACCGCGCTGCTCGCCGCCGACGACCCATCGCCGGCACCTGCCCGGTAGCTCGGCACACCATCCGGCCCGCAGCACCGAGGTGCGCGCGTGAGCGCGCTGAGAGTCGTCGCAGCCCGCTGGTCTGGCAAGGTGTCGATGGTGTGTTGATCGCAACGCTGAGATCGGAGCGTCTGTTTGCTCGGTGGGCGTTGGCCGAGGGCGTGTCGATGTTCGGCACGGCCGCGTCGACGGTGGTGTTACCGGTGTTGGTGTACGACCTCACCGAGTCGGCGGCACTAACAGGATTGGTGTTTGCGACACGACTGGTCCCCTACTTGCTGCTGGGGTGGATTGCGGGACCGATCGCCGATCGGTTCAATCGGCGCCGGTTGATCATCGGTGGCAACCTCGCCGAAGGCCTGCTGGTGGCGACGATTCCGGTCGCCGCGTGGCTCAATCTGCTCACCGTCGGGCAGGTGTTCGTCGTGGCGTTGTTGTCGGCGGTTGCGTTCGTGTTCTCCGACGCCGCGGTCTTCGGTGCAGTTCCTGCGCTCGTCGACAAGGAACGGCTGGCATCGGCCAACGGTGTGTTGGCAACGCTGGCGTCGGCGGCAGACATCGTCGGCCCCGTCCTCGCCGGTGTGTTGATCGCCACGATCGGCCCTGCGAATGCGCTGTCGATCGACGCCTTGACATTCCTGTTCGCGGCGGCAGTGCAGAGCACGATCCGATCGAATCTGCGGCGCAGCGAGCCCAGCGAGGCACCGCTGTCGATCCGTCGACACCTGGCGACCGCGCTCGCGTTCGTTCGCCGCCAACGAACCGTCCTGGTACTCATCGTGGCCGGGTTTGCCAACTCGCTCGCAATCGGCTGCATCCTTGGCCTGCTCGTGCCGTGGTCCATCGAGACACTCGGCTACGACCGCGACGATGCCCGCCTCGGCGTGCTCTACGCGGCCATCGGTGTTGGCGGCTTGATCGCAGCCGTGGTGTTCCCACGCATCTTCCGTGCCGAACGAGTCCGGCTCGTCACGCCGGCATCGCTGCTGTGGTCGTCGGTCGCGTCGGCGACACTGCTGATCACGACCGCAGCGCTTGCGCCGGTGAGCATCGCTGCGTTCGCGTTCGGGATCATGCTGACGATCACCATCGGCATCACCTACCGGCAGCTCGTCACCCCCGACGAACTGACGTCCACCGTCAACACCGTCGGCCGCACCATCGCGGCCGGCGGTCAACCGCTCGGAGCCGCCATCGGGTCCGTCGTCGTCGCCAGCACGTCGATCACCGCTGCGTACACCGCTGCGACGATCACCCTCGCCCTCACCGCCATCGCGGCATTCATCGCCCTCGGCTCACCTGAGCCGATTGCCCCGACTCCTGACGATGGAACAGAGTGACGCCCCGTCCGTGAGACCGGTGGCTGCTCCATTGCGTGCCGTTAGTGATGGATCACGCGGCGCGGAGTCAGACGCATCGTGACGCGTGTCGATCCGGGTGGTTCGAAGGCGGCGCCGTCGTCGTATCCGTGCTTGTTGGCGATGCGGTCGCGTAGTTCGCCATCGGGATCGGGCTCGACCTGCACGTCGCCACGCACCTCGAGGTAGCGCAACGGCTTCTGTGGGTCGATCACTGTGAACGACACGCGTGCATCACGCTCGACATTCCGGTGCTTCGCCCTGTCGGCGAGAGTCGAGACCAACACGGTGTCGCCTTCGAAGAGGAACCACACCGGCGAGGCATTGGGGCTGCCGTCGCCGTGCAGGGTGGTGAGTACCGCAGTGTTGGGTGCGTCGAGCAGGTCGTGGTACTCGGCGTTGATCGTGGCCATGGCCACAGGTTCGCGCAATAATGGGCAGCGTGTCCACTAAGTCGCACGGACCGGTGCGCGGGCGGGTGCGCGGGCGCCCGTTGAGCGTGGATGTCGAGCGCGCCGTGTACACGGAGACCCTGCGGCTCGTTGCGGTGGGCGATTCGCCCTCGCTGACCCGACGAGCGATCGCCGATGGCGCAGGTGTCAGCCGCCAAACGCTGTACAACCGCTGGCTGACGGTCGGCGACATCGTGCTCGACGCGCTGTTGGCGCAGGCCGACCGTTCGATCGGCACCAGCCCGAACGATCAAAGCCTTCGCAGCTACCTCGCCGACCTCGCCCAGTCGGTGAACGGATGGGCCCGACCGGGCTTGCAACACGTCATCGCCGCCGCGCAGCACGACGCTGACTTTGCGGAACGCCTGCGGTCGCGGTTCCTCACCGAGCGGCACGGCAGGCTGCAGTCGGCGATCTCCAGGGAGCGTCCGCTCACCACCGAGCAGGTCGGCTCCGTTGCCGAGCTGATCGCCGGCACCATGTGGTACCGCATCATCGTCGTCGATGAACCGCTCGACGACCGGTGGATCGACGAGATGTGTGCCCTCGTCGACACACCGATCCGGCCTCGGTAGGCAGCGCGCGGGCCGGCTACAGCTCGCGCCAGGGGGGTATCCCACGGATTGGCGACGACGGCGTTCGGCACGTCGCCACGGGTCCACCACTTGGCGACATAACTGCGACCGTCGAACGTCACGCGGTCGCCGTCGCGGTAGACCTCGTCGGACCGCCACTCGGGTCGTTGCGATGCGAACACGCTCCATGGCGTGTCCCACTCGTTGTCGACGAGAGTGTCGGGACGGAACCCGCGCGTCCACCACTTGGCCACGTAGTCCACACCATCGAGCGTCACCCGATCACCTGCCACGTAGGCCACATCAGCTCGCCAGGTACCCGTGGACGCCGGCGGCGTCGTGGTCGGCGGCGCGGTGGTCGGCGGGGTCGTCACCGGGGGGACGGTCGGCGGCACCGTCGTCGGCGGCGTGGTGGTTGGTGGTGGAGTGGTGGCGCGCCGCCACGGCGAGTCCCACGGGTTGTCGACGACCGTGTCGGGGCGGAACCCGCGCGTCCACCATTTGGCCACGTAGTCCACACCATCGAGCGTCACCCGATCCCCTGCCACGTAGGCCACATCCGTGCGCCACGTGCCCGTGGACGGGGGCGCAGTGGTCGGCGGCGTCGTCACCGGGGGCACCGTCGGCGGCGTCGTCGTCGGCGGCGGCGTTGTCGGCGGCGTGGTCGTCGGTGGCGGCGTCGTAAGGGATTCGAGCGTCACGTCGCTACACGAGTAGAACGCCTCGGGGCTGTCGGAGCGCTGCCAGATCATGTACAGGATGTGTCGACCTGTGCGCTCCGGGAACCAGATGTCGAAGTGGTACGACGGTGCGGCCGGGAGTGCTCCGGAGTCGTATACGAGCTCCAAGTCGTCCCACCGCAACGGCTGGTTCGGGTCGAAGCCCTCGCGTGTCAGGTAGTACCAGAAGTACTGGGTGGCGTGGGGCGCGGTGGCCTCGAAGAGGACGTGCGAGTGCCCGTCGGCCTCACGGGTCAACTCGGTGACGGGCCAGTCGGCGCCAGGCACATCGAACGCGGCGAACTTGCTGCGACCCGCGCTGCACAACTGACCGTCGGGGATCAGCTCACGGTGGCGCCCCGCAGCGTCGCCGATGTTGACCTCCATCCAGTCGTACAACGCCTGCGGTTCGGCCGACCATGCTGCGGCACAACGCGGATTGTCGGGCTCGAGGAATCGGCAGGCGTAGGTACGCGACGGTGGATCGGCGTTCGAGCCGTGAGCGCCGGCTCCGCCGCCGATGACCCCAAAGGCGGTTGCGGCGAGTCCGCCGGCCACCAAGGTGATGCCGATGCCCCTGCGCATGGCGTCGCCAGTTCGTCGTTGTCGATCTCCGCGCATTGCTGCTCACTTCCACTCGAGGCAGCCCTCCACCGCCTACGTGCTCGCGCAACGTAGGGCTGCTCGACGACGATTTCGGCGCGACTCGCGGGGAAAGTTCCTTCCCCTGGCGGGGAAATCCGATTTCCCCGGTCAAACCCGCGTCGCGCGGCAGTGATCACGGGTTCTCGGCGTTCCTGCTTGCGGCCTCCGCACATCGGGACGCCGAGAACCGAAGCGAGCGCTCACATTGCGCGAGGTGCTGCGATCCCGACGAGCGCGGTGTCGATGATGCGGTTGGCAGCCGACTTCGTCAGTGCCCCGTGTCTGGTCAACAGTCGCAACCAGAGCGGGGCGTAGAGCAGATCGATCACCGTGGTCGGGTCGAGATCGGCGCGGAGCACACCCGACGCCACCCCGCGCTCGAGGGCGTGGCGGGCTTGCTCTCGGCGGCGCTCGAAGAACCGCTCTCGGAACATGCTGAGCACCTCGGGGTCGGCTTGTGCGTCAGCGAGCAACTCACGAATCATCGACCCTGCGGGCGAACGCATCACCTTCGCCACGGCGGCCATCTGCGTACGGAGATCATCGATCGGGTCGACGGTGACCGGGAACGCCGACTCACGCTCGAAGATCTCCTGCAACGCATCGGCGACGAGGGCAGTACGCGACGGCCACCAGCGATAGATCGTTTGCTTGCCGGCTCCCGCCGCGCTGGCGATCGCGCCGACCGATGCGCCACCAGGGCCCTCCACAGCGATGATCTCGCGGGTCGCCTCGAGGATCCGTGCTCGAACCTCGGGATCGCGGTGTGGTCCGTACTTCCCGATGTGCCGATCGTAGACACGGCGAGCAGCGAGCCAGCGCCCGCTGTGACGTGCCGGGAATAGCCGGGGCCTGCGCGCAGTTTCCAGTGCCGAGACTTGCGGTCTCGACATTTGCAACGACCCGACATCTGAACGATCAAGGAGCAACCCGATGACTGTGGACACCAACTTCGAATACGACGGCCTCTGCCCGACCGCACTCGCCCAAGGCGTGGAAGTGCAGGGCGATCCCTCGATCACGTCGACCTACGAGGGCCGCAACTACGCCTTCGTTGCGCAAGACGCCAAGGATGCGTTCGACGCCGATCCGGCGGGAATCCTCGCGGCCATCAACCGCTGAGCTGTTGCGCCACCGAGACCTGTTTCTCGGCGTTCCTGTTTGCGGGTTCCGCACCTCGGAACGCCGAGAAGCAGCGGTGCTACCCGATCGAGCGCACGAGCACGATGGCGCACGTCACCGCGGCAGAGATGCCGATGATCCGCGCCAACTTCCAGGGATCCTCGTCTTCTTTGCGTTCCTCGGCTCGTAAGTGGACCAACGCGTCCGACATGCCGTTGCGCTCGAACAACATGTCCATTTGTCGGCGGAGTCGAATCACGTTCTCGGCCATCGAGATCGCCGCCAACGTCAGGAACTCCAGGATCATGAAGCCCACCAAGGTGGCCAGGGCGAGCCAAAAGTCCTGGGTGTAGATGAGGATGAGCGCCGTGGTGACGAGCCCGATGTCGAGTTCGACCTCAGCCGCCACGTACGCCTTGTCGACGTACCACTGGCCGTAGTCGTCGTCGGGCGTACTCGATCGCCTGGTGGCCTTTCGCCACAACGCCACGAGAAACGGTGGAGCTGGTCTCATCGATGCCTGACGGCGACTCCTTCAATGACTCGAAATGACTCGAAATGACTCGGCCGAGCCTCCGGCCGCATCTGACGGGCGGCACGCTAGCGAGCGTGTCGCTCAGTCGACCGCGCCGCCTGGCGAGTGTCCGAGCGGCCGACGCATTCGGATCTCGTCCTTGCACGGGTCGCTCGGCAACGGCGCAACATCGCCGGTTTCGGTGAAGCCGCACCGGCGGTACAGATCGGCTGCGGCGTCGTTGCCACGCGTGACCCACAGTTCGATCGCGTCGGCGCCGGTGTCACGGCCCCACCCGAGCACGGCATCAACGAGAAGCAGGCCGGTGCCGTGGCGGCGGGCCGCCGGCGCGACCCACATCGACACGAGGTCGACACGATCCTCGGGGACCTCGGGTGGCCTGAACCCGCCGACGAGACCGACGAGTTCGGCGTCGCGCTCGGCAAACCAATAGGCCGATCCGCGGCTGGTGGCAGCTCGGGTGGCGCGCTCCTGCCAGAACTCGAGCGGCTGCACGACTTCGGCCTCGTGCGAGGACCCGAACGCCGACGGTGCGTCGAGGAGCGCAGCGAGCCGAATCGATCGTAGGAGTTCCGCGTCGTCTGCGGCGATCCGCCGCACCGCGATCGAGCTGGTCACGACTTGACCCACACCGATACGTGCGACGGGCAGGTCGCCGTGAACGGGCTGCGCTGCCAATCTGCCCAGCGCTGCGCTGGCGACAGGCCCGCCATTTTGGCCATCAGGTCGAACTCCGCCGGAAACGCATAGCGATGCGGGCTATCGAGCCGGAGTACTGCGCCATCGCCAGCGAAGTAGTGGCGCGACACCAGGGTTTGGCCGACGACGTCGTACCGATCGATCCCGCCGTGGTTGTCCGACGCGTCGAAGGCGACGAGTGTCTCGCCGAGCGGGAGACGCTGTAGAGCCGGGACGAACACCTCGATCAGGAAGTGACCACCCGGTTCGAGATGGTCGGCCGCGTTCTGGAAGCAGGCCACCTGCTCGTCTTGGCTGAGCAGGTTCGTGATCGTGTTGAACACGAGGTACACCAGGCTGAACGAGCCGTCTACGCGGGTCGTCGCCATGTCGCCGATGGTCACGTCGATCGCCTGCCCGCCCGGCTTGGCGCGCAGCTGCTGAATCATTGCCGGCGACAGTTCGATACCTGCCACGTCGACGCCGCGCTGGCTGAGCGGCAGCCCGATCCTCCCGGTGCCGATGGCGAACTCGAGCGCTCGCCCATCGCCTGCGTACTCCGCGAGGAGGTCGACGGTGGTCGAGATGACGTCGGGCTGGAATTCGTCGCTGTCCGAGTGGTCGTAGGCCGCAGCAACACGCGCGTCGTAGAGGTCGTCGGGCATCGCCAACGAGTCTCGCGTGCCCCACGCCGCACGCCTGCGTGGATATCGGCGCTAGGGCTGGCGGCCGGTGTAGCCGGCGAGCCGATCGACCGCCGACGCGCCGGCGGGCACATCGATCGCCGCGGCGAAGGCGCTGCCGGGCTCGCGACCCTCCGGCGGCGCGAGGTGCGCCCACACGTCGAGGGAGAACTCCGCCAACTCGTCGCTGGGTCGAGCCGACTGCCCGGTGGCGATGGCGAGGTCCCAGGCATGGGTGGCATGGTCGGCGACGATCACCGACATCGCCATCTCGCCCGATACCTCGCCAAACGGCATCTGATGGAGCGCCTGCAGTCGTTCCGGTGTCGCGACCGCGCGCACGTGTGCCGCCGTCGCATCCCAGCCCGCGGCGGGTCCGTCGGCGAGGAAGTCCGGCGCCGGGTCGGGGGGCGCGGCGCCCTCCAATCCGCCCGCGACCATGTGGCCACCCGAGCACATGTGGGCGATCAGGTCGTGCACGTTCCAGTCGGCACACGGCGTCGGCTTCTCCCGATCATCGGGGGTGAGCTCGGCGATCAGCGCGCGCACGAGCTGGTCGGTCTCCTCGAAGGCGGTCATCGCGTCCATGGGTGGTCTCCTGTTGTTGAGTTCGTGTACGTGGGCGACGACCCGTCGGTCGCCGGTTCAATCGCGGCCGAAATCAGTCGCGATAGGTGTCGTGGCCGGGGTCGCCGCCGGCGCCGGCGATCACCAAGCGAGCGAGGTAGTGCGTCCAGCCCATGCGATGCGGATCGCTGTCGCCCCCGGGCAGGCCGGCGTGGGTCAGCTCGACGATCGTGTCGGCACCGTCGGCGCGGAGCGCGATCGCCACGGTCGACGAGCCGGGCGGCACATCGTCGCTGCCCTCCCAGCCCCATGTGAACACGACCTTGCTCGGCCGTTCGACCTCGACGTACGAACCGGACGCCACGTCGCGGCCGTTGACGTCGACGTGGAACACGCCGCCGGGTTGCGGATCGATGGTTGCGTCGGTGCCCATCCACCGCAGCAACTTGTCGCGGTCGACGAGATAGTCGAACACCTGGTCGGGCGTGGCCCGGATCCGCTCGGTGAGTACGAGTGCGGCACTCCCTGCGTCGGTGTCGCTCGCTGCGACGTTGCCTGTGCTGTGGTCGCCGCCGGTATTGCCAGCGTTGGTCGTGTCGGCAGTCATGGATCGCTCCGTTCGTCGGTCGCGGGTGTCGATGGGGACGCGGGTGCCGGCGTCGACACGTCGGTGAGATGGGTGCCGAGGTCGCGTTCGACCTCGACCTTCAACGTGGCCAACGAGGCCCGCCAGAACTCCTCCATCCATCGGCGGAGTTCACCGAGCCCCTCGGGACGGGCGCGATAGAGGCGGCGATTGCCGACCGCACGCACGGTGACGAGGTCGGCGTCGTGCAGCACGCGCAGGTGTTGGCTCACCGCAGGCCGGGTGATGTCGAACTCGGCGGCGATGTCGCCGACCGACCGTTCGCCGTCGCGCACCAGGCGCAAGATCGCACGGCGGTTGGGCTCGGCCACGGCGTGGGCCACTGCGTCCATCGACATCGCTGCGGGCATCTCCTTCGGTCACATCGCGTTCATCTCGGTAAGCAATCACTAACATAGATGACCGAACGGGCCGAACACAACCGTTCTGTTCGCGGAATCCGGCGCGAGGCGCACGAAATCCCCGGGATTTCGGGGAGTGTGCGAGCATGGCCGCGACGTGGATGGCGATCCCCTGATCCTTGCGGCGGCGCTCCTGCTGGCCGGCGGGGTGCTGCTGTCAAAAACCTCGGCGAAGCTCGGCGTCCCCGGCCTGCTGCTGTTCCTCGGGCTCGGCATGCTCGCCGGCTCCGAGGGCCTGTTCGATATCGCCTTCGACGACTTCGACCTGGCCGCCGAGTTCGGCACGGTGGCGCTGGCCTTCATCCTGTTCAGCGGCGGCCTCGATACGAAGTTCAAACAGATCCGTCCGGTGCTCGCCCCGGGCCTCACGTTGGCGAGCGTCGGGGTGTTGATCAGCGCGCTCACGCTCGGCGGTCTGGCGACGTTGATCCTCCCGCTGGACGTCGGCGAAGCGATGCTGCTCGGCGCCGTGATCGCCTCGACCGACGCCGCGGCGGTGTTCTCGATACTCGGCTCGCGCGGTGTGCCGCTTCCCCGACGACTGAAGTCACTGCTCGAGCTCGAATCCGGCAGCAACGACCCGATGGCGGTGTTCCTCACCATCGGCATCATCACCTTGCTCACCAGCGACGAACCGAACCCGGTGCTGCTCGTCGCCTCGTTCTTCGTACAGATGGGGCTCGGGGCGGTGGGTGGCTATCTCGCCGCCCGCGGCTTGGTGATCGTCATCAACCGCCTACGTCTCGACTTCGACGGGTTGTACCCCGTGCTCACGGTGGCCTTCGTGCTGCTGCTGTACGAAGGGCTCACGTTCGCCGGCGGGAGCGGGTTCCTGGCCACCTACGTTGCGGGCGTCACGCTCGCCGACACCAACTTCCTCCACCGTCGATCGCTGCTGCGCTTCCACGACTCGCTGGCCTGGTTGTTCCAGATCGCGATGTTCGTGGTGCTCGGCTTGCTCGTGTTCCCCAGCGATCTCCCGTCGGTGGCCGGCGAAGCGATCGTGGTCGCGCTGTTGTTGATCTTCGTCGCCCGACCGATCGCCGTGTTCGCCTCGCTACTGCCGTTCCGCTACTCGTGGCGCGAGATGACCTTCGTGTCGTGGGTCGGGCTGCGCGGCGCGACGCCGATCATCTTGGCCACGTTCCCTGTCACCGAAGGCATCGTCGGTGCCGACGTGGTGTTCAACGTGGTGTTCTTCGTGGTGTTGACCTCGGTGCTACTGAAGGGCACCACGATTCCGTGGGTGGCACGTCGTCTGCGGATCACCGCGGTGGAGCCGGCGTCGTCGACCACCACCTTCGACGCCGCGATCGCCGGCGTCGAAGGCCCCGACCTCCACGAAGTGCGCCTGGGTCCGACGTGTGCCGCCGCCGACGAATCGCTCGTCAGCTTGGGACTTCCCGCAGGGGTACTGATCGTGCTGGTGCGCCGCGACGGCGGCTCGTTCATGCCGGAGGGTGGCACCGTGCTGCACGCCGGCGACGAACTGTTGATCGTTGCCGACGAAGAAGGATGGGCCGAGTCGGGTTCGCTCTTCGCACCGAAGGAGGAGTGACGGTCGCGACCCCGCGCTGATCGGCGCAGATCGTGCCGCCGATCAGTCGAGGCGGCGCTGTGTGAGGCGCGCCAGCTGGTGGTCGAAACGGTCGAACAGCCCGCCGGCGTAGCGGGCAGCGATGACGATGCCGGCTGCACCGACGACCGCCGCGACCGTGATCACTGCACCAACATCGAGGCTCGGAATCTCGAGCAGGAAGAACTCGGCGATCGGCCCGATCGTGAACGCGCTGACGGTCATCGCCACCAGTCCGACGAGCAGCAACGTGCGGTAGCGGTCGAGCGGTTGGATTAGCTCTTCGAGGGCGACCAATCCCAGGATCGTCAACAGCAACGTCGCTGCGCTCTGCGCGGCATCGCGGTCGGCATCGATCCACGACGAGCGCACGACGGCAAACCCGGCCATCGTCACGATGCCGACGACCAGGCCGACGGGCACACAGAAGCGCAACACCCTGCGGATGAAGCCCGACCGGGCCGGTTCGTGGCTGGGCTCGAAACTGAGGATGAACCCGGGAATCCCGATCGTGATGGCGTCGACCACCGTGAGCTGACGCGGCAAGATCGGATACGACGTGGTGGCGATGCCGACGATCACCGCAAACGTTGCCGCCCACACAGTTTTGGTCACGAACAGTCGAGCGACGCGGTTGATGTTGGCGATCACCCGGCGTCCTTCGGCAACCACGCCAGGCAACGTGGCGAACCGGTTGTCGAGCAGGACGAGCTCGGCGACCGACTTGGCGGCGGACGTGCCGGATCCCATGGCGATGCCCAGGTCGGCGTCCTTCAACGCCAGTGTGTCGTTGACCCCGTCGCCGGTCATGGCGACGACCTCGCCATGCCGCTGCGAGGACCGCACGAACGCCCGCTTCACCTCGGGCGTCACACGGCCGAACACGGCATGCTCGGCGATCTGCTCGACGAGCTCGTCGTCGGCCCGGGAGTCCCCGACGCGCTCGTCGCCATCGCCACCGACACCCTCACCCGAGTCGGCACCGACATCTGCGGGGTGGGGGTCGTCGATGTGCACGGAGGGAAGCTCGCGTCCGTCGATCCATCGATCGGCGTCAGGCACGCCGGAGCGGGCGGCGATCGCCGCGACCGTGCGCGGGTTGTCGCCCGAGATCACCTTGACCGCAACGTGCTCGGCGGTGAAGTACTCCACCGTGTCGCGGGCATCGGGGCGGATCTCGTCGGCACACACCACGAGGGCAATCGGCGTGAGTCCTGCAGGGAGCACACCCGGCTCGGCGAGTTCGTCGGCGCGCGCCGCGACCAACACACGCATCCCCGCCTCGGCCGCCGCCTGGGCGTCGACCAGCGACGGGTCGTCGACCGGCAAGAGCACTTCGGGTGCGCCGAGATACCACGCTGCTGCTGGCGCACCGGGCGTGCCGATCGCGCTGAACTTGTAGCGCGACGAGAACGGCACGCGTCCGGCGACCGCCCAGTCCGGGCTCTCGGGATAGGCGACGGCAATCGCCGAGATCGTGGCGTCGGGGTGCTCGTCGGCGGCTGCGAGGGCGCCGAGCGCGTCGTCGACCGGCGAGTGTTCATCGAGGGCCACGACGTGATCGAGTCGCACGGCGCCAGTGGTCAGCGTGCCCGTCTTGTCGGTGGCCAACAGCGTCACTCGAGCGAGCGTCTCCACCGCTTCCAGGCGCTGCACCAGCACGCCGGCTCGCCCGAGGCGAATCACGGCGACCGCCTGGGCCATGCTCAGCAGCAACACCAGGCCCTGCGGCACCAGCGCCACCAGGCCGGTCGCCGTGCCGAGCAGCGACTCGCGCAACGTGTCGCCCTCGCCGTACCGCTGGCCGAGGAACAGGAACAGGCCCGCTGGCACCAGCAGCCAGGTGATCACCCGCAAGATGCCGTCGATGCCCCGCTCGAGCTCGGTGCGTGGGCGCCGAAAGGCGCGTGCGTCGCGGGCCAGCTTGGCGGCGTAGGCGTCGTCGCCGACCGCGGTGGCGCGCATCGCTCCCCCACCGGCGACCACGAAGCTCCCCGACAGCACACCATCGCCCAGGTCCTTGGCCACCGGGTCGGCCTCGCCGGTGAGCAACGACTCGTCGATGGTCAGTTCGTCGTCGTCGACCACCACCCCGTCGACCACGATCTGGTCGCCCGGCCCGATCACGATCACGTCATCGATCACGACGTCGTCGGGGCCGATCGTGGTGGTCGATCCGTCACGGCGCACCGTCAGCTGCGGCGCCGCGACGAGCGACAACCGATCGAGCGTGGCTTTCGATCGCAGCTCTTGCACGGTGCCGATCACCGCGTTCGAGATCATCACGAAGGCAAACAGCACGTCGCGTACTTCGCCGACGATCAGCACCACCACCGCCAGCGCCGCGATGATCGCGTTGAACCGCGTCAACACGTTGCTGCGGATGATCTCCGACAGCGGGCGCGAACTGCGATCGTCGACCCGATTCACCGCCCCGCGGGCGATGCGGTCAGCGACCTCGGCACTCGTCAGGCCGTCGCCGACGGCGAGCTCCACACCGTCGGTCCCGGTCATCGGTCGCTAGCGTACAAACGAGTCATGAGCGGAACTGCGAGCGTCCAACACCGCGTCGACCTGACCGACGCCGTCGACCGCGTTCGGGCCTGGCGGATCGGCAAGGCGTGGGTCGAGCTACGGCGCGGCGCATCGGCGTTGGCGCTGCGTGGGTACATCTTCGGCGATCACCCACTCGAGCAGGGCCAGATGGACGCCCTCGACCTGCTGGTACGTCGCGATCGGCAGATGCGCGAGCTTGCGGGTCGTCTGCGGATCGACGCCTCGTGTGCCACCCGCACGGTCGACCGCCTCGTCACCGCCGGACTGGCCGAGCGTGCGCCGTCGCCGGAAGACGGACGGGTCGTGGTGGTCAAGGTCACGGGCGCCGGACGGGCGCGGCATGCCGCCGCAGCGAGCCGTCGGAGTCGGGCGATGGCTCGAATCCTCGCCGAGTTCGACGAGAACGAACGTGATCAGCTGGCCGACCTGCTCGACAGGTTCGTGGCGTCGGTCGACCGCGTCGTCGACGAGCTGGACTGACGAGCACCGCACATGGCCGATCGCGAGGTATTTGCTGCTCAGGCAATGGAGTACGCACCCCAGCTGTACTCGGCTGCGTTGCGGATGACGCGCAACCGCGCCGACGCGGAAGACCTCGTCCAAGAGACCTATCTCAAGGGCTACCGCAGCTTTCACACCTTCACCGAAGGCACGAACCTCCGGGCCTGGTTGTTTCGCATCCTGACCAACACCTACATCAACACCTACCGGGCCAAGCAGCGGCGTCCCGACGAGTCGGACCTCGACGACGTCGAGGACCTGTACCTGTACAAGCGCATCGACACCCTCGCCGACCCGGCGATCGGTCGATCCGCGGAAGAGTCGTTGATGACGCTGCTCCCCGACAGCGAGGTCAAAGCGGCCCTCGAGTCGCTGCCGGACAACTTCCGCTTGCCCGTGGTGCTGGCCGACGTAGAGGGGTTCTCGTACAAAGAAATCGCCGAAATGCTCGACATTCCGATCGGCACCGTGATGTCGCGACTGCATCGGGGAAGAAAACAGATGCAAAAGGCGTTGCACGAATACGCAATCGAGCGCGGGTTGCGGAGCGCGTCTCCCGCCGGCGCAGACGGTGAAGCGACAGCGACAACATCATGAGCGAACAGCCCTCCCCGACGACCGATACGGCCGACTGCGTCGAGACGATCCGCGAACTCGATCGATTCCTCGACGGCGAGCTGACGGTGGAAACCCATGCGTCCATTCGTCATCACCTCGACGGCTGTATGGACTGTCTCGGGGCATTCGACTTCCACGCCGAGCTGCGCATTGTGGTCGCCGAGAAGTGCCACAACGACGAGATGCCACCCGATCTGCTGGCGCGTATCGAGCGGTGTTTCGACACCGACATCGATGGCGACGGCAAGATCGGCTGACCGCTCGGGCCGAATCGGCAGCGATCTGCGGTTCCGGGTGCCCGCCAACTAGCCTGCGATCATGCTCGCCAACGTGTGGCACTTCTGGATCGGCGTCGTGTTGGTCCTCGTGGCTCTGGCCGTCGTCGCCGCGCTCGGCTTCGCCTACCTGAAGAGCGTGTCGTCCCAGCGCTACCCGCATGGCCGGCAGGAACGCCGCCTCGACCTCTAGGCCCAACCCGGCCAGTTCGGACACGGCGTCCCGGGGAGTCCCGGGAAACGACCTCGACGCGCTGCTCGATCGCTGCACGTTCCCTCCCGCTGGCACGCCGGTGGTCTGCGCGTACTCGGGCGGCGCCGACTCCACCGCCTTGTTGATCCTCGCCCGCCAGGCCGGGTTGGACATGCGCGCTCATCACATCGACCACGGGCTCTACCCGCGGTCGGCCGAGGATGCCGAACGCGCGGTGCGCCTGGCGGCCGATGTGGGGGTCACGTGCACGGTGACGCGCGTCGACGTCGGGCCCGGGGCCAACCTCGAGGCCCGTGCTCGCGCGGCGCGTGCCACGGCGCTTCCCGCCGACGCGCTCACCGGACACACCGCCGACGACCAGGCGGAAACGTTGCTCCTCGCCCTGCTGCGCGGCGCGGGTAGCCGCGGCGTCGGGGCGATGCGGCCGTCGACGAGCAAGCCGCTGCTAGCGCTCCGCCGTCGCGACACCCACGCCTTGTGTGCCGCGCGGGCTCTCGACCCGATCGTCGATCCGACGAACGACGACCCCCGGTTTCGACGGAATCGGGTGCGCCACGAGATCGTGCCGCTGCTCGATGCCGTCGCCGAACGTGATGTAGTCGAATTGCTCGCGCGCACCGCCAGCCACGTGCGCGACGACGATGACCTGCTCGAGGAGCTGGCGGCCGCGATCGACGCAACCGACGCCGCTGCGGTCGCCGCCGCGCCTGCACCGCTCGCTCGACGGGCGCTGCGTGAGTGGTTGCGACGCGACGGGTATCCGCCCGATGCGGCGAGCATCGAACGGGTGTTGCAGGTCGCGGCCGGGGTGCATCGGGCGTGTGAGGTCGACGGCCGTCGAATCGTGCGCCGAGCCGGCCGACTCGTGCTCGTTCCATGAGCGCTGGCGGCCCGTCTGCCGGTAGCGTGGTCGCCCGTTATGCCGACCGCCGACGAGATCTACCGCTGATGCCGTCGCGACTGCGTGGCAAGTGGGCGCTGGGCATTACGCCCCGCCATTTCACCTGGATCCTCAAGGACAAGCTGGCGATCTGCGAGCGTCCCGGCGGGGTCGGCGAGAGCCACCGTCGGGTGCGCCGCCAAGAAGAGATCATCTGGCTGCGCGAGAACGGGTTCGGCTGTGTCGTGTCGATCATCCAGGCACCGCACAACCTGCACAACTACGAGGAACTGCAGCTCCCGGCACGCCATCGGCCGTTCAACGACGACGGGGTCGATCAGTACCTCACGGCGCTGTACCCCGAGCTCCACGAGTTGCTCAACCGCAACGTGCGCGTGGTGGTGCACGGTGAAGAGGTTGGCGATCGCATCATCGGCGTGATGGGCGGCTACATCCGCTGGTCGGGTCTGGTCGACGACCCGACGCACGCCATCCAGGTCACCGAGCGCATCGCCGGTCGCCAGCTCGACCCCTTCGCCCGCGAGCTCATCATGCGGGCCCACGAACTGCACTAGCGACACGCCAGCACGGTTGCGCTAACGCGGATCGGGCGCCTCGGTCACGAACCGGCGGCGATGGTGCGCAATTCGCAACGCTCGTCGAACGAGCCGACGACGCCGTTGACGCTCTCGATACCGCGTGTCACGGCGTCGATTCGTGTCTCGGCTGCGGTGAGCGAGTCAACGATCGACGCGTCGTCGATGGTTGACAGGCGCGCGGTGAGGTCATCGAGCGCCGCGCGTGCGCGCTCGCGCTGTCCGGGGTCCGGCAGCCCTGCCGCTCCGGCGAGCGCCGATCCGACAAGTTCCGCCAGATCGGGTTCGCCTTGCGTGAAGGCCCAGTTGTCGACCGAACGCCACTGATCGAGCGCATCGCCGAGGGGGACCAGGTACTCCCGGTTCCACTCGATCGGGCACGCCAACGGCGCCTCGGGCGGGGTCGCTGCAGGCTCCGACTCCGACGACGACCGAACCGTGATCAGGCCCCCGATGAGCACGATCACCAGCGCGGCTGCCGCCCACCCGATCATCGTCAGCCGCCGACGTGAGCGTCGCCGCTCGACGTCATCGTCGCCGTCGTCGATCGGCGCCAGTACGCCAGGGCCGGCATGCTCGGTCCGGCCGACCTCCGTCCGGCCCTGTTCGATGCGAGCGATGATGCGCGCGTGTTCCTCCGGCGTCATCGGCTTCGGCCGCACGCCAGACCTGAGGACCCGGCGAATCTCGTTCTCGTCGTCAGCTCGCATCAGTCGCTCCGTACGCGTGGGCAAACGAGCCGCGGGCCCGGCTGAGCAGGGACTCGGTTGCCTTGTAGCCGAGACCGAGCGCTTCGGCGACCTCGCTGACCGAGAAGTCGTCGAGGTAGCGCAGTACCAACACCGCGCGCTGGCGGTCGGGGAGCGAGTCGAGCGCCGCCTCCACACGTCCTTCCGGGTCGCGGTCGGCGGCGGGATGGCGAAGCGACTCCCGCTCCAGCCGTTCGATCCGGCGCCGTTGAGAGAACGACGAGCGCCAATGGTCGACCAACCGTCGCTTCGCAACGGTCTGCAGCCACGCGGGTGTCACGGTGTCGGCCTTTCCTGTGGATGCCGCCTTCGCGGCGGCGAGAAACGTCTCGCTGGTCAGGTCCTCGGCGACGCTGCGCGAGCCGGAGCGGACCAGCAGATACGCAAAGATGTCCGGCCCCTCGGCGCTGAACAGCGCAGCGATGTCGGGCGATGCACGCCCGGTCGACCGTTTCATCACCGGTACATCGTGGTCGAGGCACGCGATCCTTCGACCGTTCCGTCGACGGCGAAGGATTGACCCCGGTTCCGACGATGGTCTCGTCGTCCGAGCCAACCACCATGGAGTCGAACGATGAAGTATGTGCAGCGCCGGGGCGCACCGACCGCCAGTCGCGGTCCAAGCTCTGCGTCGGTTCGTGTGGTCATGGTGGCGCTCTGCGTTGTGGCCCTGGGTGCGTGCGGAGACTCGACCTCCTCACAGGAAAGCCTGGACCGCGCCGGGTTCGAAGCGAGCGACAACACCACGGCGAGCACACCGTCCTCGACGGTTGTCGAGGAGGCCGCAACGACGGTGACCGACGAAGCCCCGACGTCAGCCCAGACAGCGACCACCGGCCCCGCCGACCCCCACGGGTCCGCCGACAACGACGATGCGACGTCGACGATCTCAGGAGTGTTGGCGACCCGGGCCGGCGCCGACGGATGGGCGCTCCCCGCAGGGACACACGTCGCCGACACCTTTGCGCCCACCATCGACATCACCTCCCCCATCGACCTGTTCGTCAGGCGGGCATCGCCGAATGCCGTCGAGTTCGCGGTTCCCGCCACAGACGGCCACTCCACCATCACCATGCTGGTTCCGACGGCGGTGTTGACGCCGACGGGACCCGCTGCGATGCCCAGCGACCTCGCTGCGTTCGCCGCGACCCTTCCCAATGTCGAGGTGCTCGACGACGTCGAGGTGAATGCGGGTGACGGACGATCCGTGCGCCAACTCAACGCCGTCGTCGATCCCGTTCCGGGTGCGCCTCCGTTCCCTTGTGGTCATGGTGACGACTGTGTCGCCGTCTTCGTCACCGAGGCAAGCGAGTTCGTCCACGTTGCCGCTGGTCGCCCCTTCGACGTGTTCATCACCGATCTCGACGGTCAGCCGCTCGTGCTACTCACACATGGTGATGGCGACACGGACACCGTCACCGACGTGGCGATCGATCTTGCGCTCAGCGTCTCCGCAACCGACTCGGTGGACACGGCCTCGGGGCCCCAATTCCTCGCGATGGCTGGCGTTCGACAGGATCGCCTCCAACCCGGCATGTACCGCACGCATCTCGGCGAAGTCGTCGTCGATCTCGACCTCGACACGACGGTGGAGACCACGCGGCTACAGCTCGTCGAGCCGCGCGCCATCGTCGCGATCACCAACGGGCTCGGGTCGATCGCACTCCTTCGCAGTGAAGGATTCATCGACCCCGAGTCCACCGCTGTCTCACCGCATGAGCGCGTCGCCGACCTCGACCCGACCAGTGCAGCTGAAGTCGAGATGTGGCTGAGCGGCCTCGTCTCGATCGACGCAAGGGGCGAGGCCGAGATCGCCGGACGGAGCGCCACATGGTGGGACCTGACGATCGATCCATCTCTCCAGCCCGAGCCGTGCGGACCGCGGAGTACATCCGGCGAGGGCCAGTGCGTGGATCTCATCGCGAGCGACGTGGTGCGCTACGTGTCGGATCAAAACTCCAACCGGCTGTACTGGATCGCCGACCCGGGACTCATCATCCACGCAACCGCAGTGTCGCCAACCGGCATCGAGCCACTCCTCGACGCCGCCCACCCTTTTCTCGAGGCACTTTCGCTCGAGGCAGTGGACGGCACCGACGGATGATCACGCGGTGGCGACACGCCGAGGTCGTATGACGGCTGCGCTGCTGAAAAGCCGGCGGGGTCAGCCGCGCAGCGGGTCGGAAATCCCGCACGCGTCGGGCACGTCGAGCAGCGGCAGCGGGTCGACCGGAACGTTGCCCGGGCGCACCTCGAAGTGCACGTGGAAGTTGCCCACCGTGGTTCCCGAGTCGCCCACGTAGCCGATCACGTCACCGCGGCGCACGGTGTCGCCAACTTCGAGACCTCGCAGGTCCTCGGTGAGGTGGAAGTACTTGTACACGACGTCGTTCTCTTCGTCTTCGAGTTTCCACCCCCAACCCGCAGTGCCGGTGTTGGTGTACTTCTGCGTGAGCACCCCGTCGGCTACGGCGAACACCGGCTGGTTCTCCGAACCCATGATGTCGACACCCACGTGCAGTCGGCAGCACCCACGCGCATCGCCGTAGTTGTCGAGCACGAAACAGTCCGACGCTGGCAGCAGCGGAAACATGACCATGCCCTCGGGCACGTCGAGCAGCTCGTCGGGTGCACGTTCGACACTCGACGGGTCGATGTCGTCGCCGACCTCGGTGGTGGTCGTGGTGGTCTCGCTCTCGACGGTCTCGTCGACCGGACCGAGCCGCGTCGCAGGCTGTAGCGCCGAGCCGGCCCTGCTGAGCGTCTGGATCACCTCGGGTTCGTCGGCCAACACCCCGCCCAAGCGGGACAGGCCGAACGCTCCGAGCAACGAGCCTCCGACGGCACCGATCACCAAGCGACGACGCAACGGGTCGGCGCAGCGGTCCGAACCTGATGGGGTCGAACGTGACGGGGACGGGGGGACGGAGTCGGGGTCGGTCATCTCGATGTGGCGGAGGTCTCGCCGCTGTTGATGCATCGACCGGTGTTGCCGGGATCTTGACGGTTTTCGCGCAGCGAGACGGCCTGATCGTAACCCAACCGCAACACATTCGCGACCGCGAGCGAGGCCCCGGAAAATTGGCGCTGCGTGCGTCAGAACACGGTGATGTTGTCCGGCACCGGGCGCAGGTAGTCCATCGGATCGACCGGTGTGCCGATCGGGCCGGTCGGTCGCACCTCGAAGTGCAGGTGGGGCCAGTCTGTGTTCCCGGTTGCCCCCATCGTGCCGATGACGTCGCCGACCGCGACGGTGCTCCCCACCTCGAGCCCGGGGGCGAACTCTTCGAGGTGGTGATACCGATACGCATACCCGTCGGCGGCCTGCAGCACCCAGGAGTTGCCCTGTCGGTAGTCGAGAGGATCTCCCACCCGCACCTGCTCGACCAGCACCCCGTCGACGCAGGCCAACAGTGCATCGCCACTGGCGCCGTCGCCGCGGCCGATGTCGATGCCCTGGTGCAGCCGGCCCGACTGTGTACGGCCGAATGTGTCCAAGAGCACAAGGTCGTCGTGCACCTCGACCGGAAACGCGATCCGTCGGTCGACACCCATGCGTTCCGCTGGCTCCAGCGCCGATGCCGCGTCCTGCAGCGTTCCGCCGTCGTCGGCGACCTCGATCGTCGACGGGCTCGTCGTCGAAGTGCTAGTGGACGTGCTGGTGGACGTATCGGTGTCGGGCAGGCCGTCGCTGCCGTCTCCCGGCGAGCCCACCACCCCAGATGAGCGCGTCAGACGATGTGCTGCGGCCGCGCCGACCACGACAACTCCCATCGCTGAGACGATTAGTTCGCGACGTGTGCGATTACGGTGATCTGGCATGTCGGGTCGGCGGGTATTCGTCAGCGGTGTCGGCGGCGAACTCGGCACGCTGGTGGCCACCATGTTGGAGGCAGAGGACTGGGTCGGAGAACTGGCGGGTATCGATGCCGACCCGCCACGCCGACGGCTGGTCCGCACCGATTACCACCGTATCCACCCGGATGACCACGACCACATCGTGTCGACAATCGTCGACTTCGACCCGCACGTACTCGTGCACATCGGCGTGTGGGAACCCAACGCACGCGCCACGCCACGCCAGGCTGCGCTGCTGACCGATCTGGCGGCGACCTCGGTGATCGGCGCCGCTGCCGAGTGTCCGTCGCTCGAACACATCGTGGTGCGCAGCGGAATCGAGATCTACGGTCGTGGAACCGGTGCGTTGACCCGTCCGAGCGAGTCTGCGCCGACCCGCCCCACCAGCGACTGGGGCCGCACGGTGGCCGAAATCGAGCGCACCGCCGAGACGGTCGGCGCCCGAGTCGGTGTCACCGTCGGCGCGTTGCGACTCGCTCCGGTGATCGGTCCCCACGTGCCATCGCCGCTCGGTCGGTTGCTGCGCTTGCCGGCCGTGCCGTTCAGTGCACTCACCGATCCGCCGTTCGCCGTGATCGAAGACGCCGACGCCGCCCGGGCCATCGTTGCCGCTGCCCACACCGGGCTCGACCAGCCGGTCAACGTGGTGGCGTCGGGAGCGATCACCGCGTTGCAGGCCAGTCGCCGCGGCAACAGGCTGCCCGTACCCGTGAGCGGACCGCCGTGGGTCGTGGCCCGCGCGGTGAGCTACCTGCTCGGCGCACCGATTCCCGACCATGTCGTCGAGACGTTGCAGCGCGGACGACTCGCCGACAACTCGGCGATGCGCCCGCTCCTCGGCGTGGTTCCCGAGGCAACGACCCGCGCGGTCATCGACCGCCTCTATCGCTGGCCGACGGTGATCCGTCAGCCGGCACGGAAGCCTGCGGCATGAGCGAGTCGTCGATGGGCCGTGTCGTGCGTTTACCGCTGGCTCGCCACGCGGGTGCCGCGGGCGACGTAATGGCCCGTACCGCTGCATCGATCGGCTCGTCGGTCACACGGCTGACCGAGGAGCCCGGCGGTGTCGTCGACGACTGGGGCCGCGATCCGGACCTCGCCCGCTTGATGGTCGCCCTCACGCATCTCCGGTGGAGCGTTGCGGTGGGCGGCGACCAGCAGTTGCCACGCCGCAAGGGCGCACTGATCTGTATCAACGCCCGCCCGCTCGCCCAGTCCACCGTGCTCGCGGCGTTCGCCATCAGCGATGCCACCGATCGGCCGGTGCGCTACGTCGGCCGCCCCGACGGCGGCCCCGTCGGCGCGTTCGCCCAACGCCTCGGCGCGCTGCTCGCCGAACCCGACGAGATCAGCGGCGCGCTTGCGGCGGGCGAGCTGGTGGTGATGTCGGCGAGCGCCACCAACGGCGGCCGCGACGTTGGCGCCGTCGATCACAGCTTGATCGGCGCCGCGGTGGCGGCACGCACGAGCGTGTTCCCAACGGCGGTGGTCAGCAGCCCGATGACGCGCACCGCACGGGTCGAGATCGGCGCGCCGAGCCGCTCCCGTAACAAGCGCCGCGGGCCGTTGGCCGAGCTGGAGCTGGCCGACCGTGTGCGCCACGACATCGGCCGACTGCTCGACGAACTCGGCGACATCGGTACCGGCACCCCGCTCGACTGGTTGCCGATCGGCGTGTCGGGAGGGAACTGATGCCGTTCGTTCGCGCGTCCGACGACGTGCGCATCCACTACGAAGTCACCGGCCGCCGGTCGGGCCCACCAATCTTGTTCATTCAGGGGTTGGGCGCCGACCGCAACGGCTGGAACCTGCAACGCCTGGCCACGGCGCCGCGCTACCGGGCGATCGCCGTCGACAACCGTGGCGCCGGCCGGAGCGACAAACCCCATGGCCGCTACCACCTCGAGCAGATGGCCGACGACGCCATCGCCGCGCTCGACGACGCCGGCGTCGACACCGCCCACGTGGTCGGCGCATCGATGGGTGGGGCGATCAGCCAGATCGTTGCGGTGAAGTACCCCGAGCGCGTGCGTTCGCTCACCCTGGCCTGCACTGCTGCGCGCAACCTGCCATGGCGCGAAGAGCTGCTCGCCAGCTGGCGCGATGCGGCGCTCGCCCGCGGGATCGGCGCGATGGGTCACGAGGCGGCGCGCTGGGTGATCGGGCCGCGCTCGTTTCGTCGACTGCTCCCCGCCATCGGGTGGCTTGGTCCGTTCGCTCTCGGCCGACCGGCGCACGCCTTCGCCGCCCAGGTCGACGCGATCCTCGACGCCACCACCGAGTACGGCGACCTCGTCGATGAGCTGCACACGATTGAGGTGCCCACGTTGGTGCTGGTGGGCAACCAGGACATCTTGACCCCCCGAGGCGACAGCGAAGAGCTCGCCGAGCGGATCCCCACGGCCGAACTCGTGGTGATCAGCGGTGCGGCGCATGGCTTCATGGTCGAGCACGCGGCCACGTTCAACATGGTGCTGCTCGACTTCCTGCACCGAGCCCAGGACGCCTGGGAAGCCGGTACCGCCGCGACGGCAGCGGCGAGCTGATGCGCGTCACGGTGGTTGGCGCGGGCATCGCTGGGCTCGTTGCTGCACGCCAGCTGAACGACGCCGGCGTCGACGTCACGGTGGTCGACAAGGGCCGGTCGGTCGGCGGACGCCTCGCCACGCGGCGCATCGGCGAGGCGACACTCGATCACGGCGCACAGTTCTTCACCGTGCGCACCCCGGCGTTTGGCGCCCAGGTCGACGACTGGCAGGCGCGCGGTCTGGTCGACGTGTGGACGAACGGATTCGACGGCGACGACGGCCATCCGCGCTACGTCGCCACGAACGGCATGAACAGCTTGGCCAAGGACCTGGCGACCGGCCTCGATGTGCGCTGCCCGGTGATGGCGTTCGCCGTGCGTCCCAGCGAGCAGGGCTGCGACGTCGTCCTCGACGATGCCACGGTGATCGACGGTGACGCAGTCGTGCTCACGACACCCCTCCCGCAAGCGTTCTCGTTGCTCGCCGACTCGCCGATCGAGCTCGACCGCAGCGTGTTCCATGCGGACTACGACCGCACGATCTGTCTGCTTGCTGTGCTCGACCGCTCACCCGACCTCGGCCCGCACGGCGCGCAGCAAGCACCTGGCGACGACGTGGCCTTCGTCGCCGACAACCAGCGCAAAGGCGTGAGCGACGTGCCCGCCTTGACACTGCATGCAGCGGTCGCATGGTCGGAGGCCCACTGGGACGACGACACCGACGTTCTGGCGAGCCAGCTCCAAGAGCTCGCTGCGCCGTACCTCGGAGCGGCGTCGATCGTCGACTGCCAGGTGAAGAAGTGGCGGTTTGCGACGCCGCGCGCGGTGTATCCGGACCCGTGTTGGACCACCCTCGATGGTCGCCTCGTACTCGCCGGGGACGCCTTCGCCGGACCGCGCGTAGAGGGTGCGCACAACAGCGGCCTCGCCGCCGCACACGCGCTGCTCAGCTAGCGCCGGCTACGCCCGGTAGCTACTTCCGGAGGAGTACCGGGAAAGCCTCCCGCTGTGGGATTCCCGATCGGCGGCCTTGCACGACGATGAGTCCACCAATCGTGGACCGCGCTCGGCGCTGTCAATCGGAAGGAGACCGATATGAAGAAGGTCACCGGACCAGCACTGCTGGCGGTGGGATTGCTCGTCGCCGCGTGCGGCAGCGACAACTCGAACGCTGACCCCACCGAGGACACCATCACAGAGGACACGATCACCGAAGACACCATCACCGAGGACACCATCCAGACCGTCGTGGCGACGACGACCGACGAGGCCACAGAGAACACCACTGTTGATGAGCGCGACGACCAACAAGGGCCTGCAGGCGAGGGCATGATCGTCGTGAACCAGCTCTCGCCGAGCACCGAAGAGCAGATCGCCGAGTTCCAGCAACCGGGGCCGGACGGACCGATCTACATGGTCAACCTGCTCGAGTTCAAGGAGTTCGCCGAGTACGAGGACGGCAGGGAAACCGACCTGACCGGACGCGAGGCGTACGCGCTGTACGCCGAAGGCCAGCGCGACGTGCTTCCGCTCTTCGGGGCCGAGATCGTCTTCGAGGGCGACGTCTCCTTCCTATCGATCGGTCAGGTCGAGGAGCTGTGGGACGAGGTCGCCATCGTGCGCTACCCCAGCCGGGCGACGCTGCTGGAGATGTCGGCTTCGCCGGAGTTCATGGCCGTGTCGGTACACCGGACCGCGGGGCTGGCGGGTCAGCTCAACATCGAGACCGTCGACCCCGGCGTCGGTCCATGATCAGGGGACAATCGCAAGCGAGCGCACCGAACGGCCAGTAGCCGGGTGCGTCTAGGCTCGACGGGCGTTGCGTGAGTCGGAGACTGCGATCCTCGCGCCACACGTCGAGTCATGAGCCATGAACCTGGTCGACCGGAGTCAGCGATGTTGACGATTGGTGAACTCGCTGAGGCAACTGGCGTGAGTGCTCGCGCGATCAGGCACTACGAGCGTCAGCATCTTGTGGCGAGCTCGCGTGCGGCGAACAACTACCGACTCTTCGAGCGCGACGCCATCGCTCGGGTGAACCACATTCAGCACCTCATCGGTGCGGGCTTCTGTACGACCAAGATCGCCGAGCTCCTGGAGGCCGCAAGCGGTGACGAAACCCGCTTGTCGATCTCAGGTGAGCTGTTGGATGAACTCGTACAGGCCAAACGGCGACTCGAGCAGCAGCGATTCGACCTCGACCAGAGCCTGGCTCGTGTCGACGAGCTGATCAGCGCAGCGACCGGTGCGCACTCGGTTGCGGTGGACTTGCCCAAGCCAGCCGTCCCCGCACGTGGGGCTCTCAAGGGCGCAGCGGTTCCGCCGTCGCAGACACTTCGGCCGAAGTCCGGTTGATTGCCACGACCGCCCGGTGAATTGCACCGTGCTTCGGAGCGGGATTTGGTCTTGACCTTGACACCGACGTCAAGGCGTACCGTCCAGTCCATGCCCCCGCACGAAGCCCCGCCTCCGTCCCGTGTCACTCAACTGCGTCTTGTCGTCGAAGCCGACGACTACGCCGCCGCCGTCCACTTCTACCGAGACGTACTCGGACTCCGAGAACAAGCCGCGTTCGAAGGTGACGGCGACGCACGCGTTGCGATCCTGGATGCCGGCCGCGCCACCCTCGAGCTGGCGAACCCAGCACAACGGCGCATGATCGACACCGTCGAAGCCGATGGTCAACGCAGCGAACGAATCCGAGTCGCCTTCGAAGTCGCCGATGCCGCGGGCATCACCGAAGACCTTCGATCCGCCGGTGCTGACGTGGTGGCGGAGCCCACAGAAACCCCTTGGCGTTCGTTGAACTCGCGTCTCAACGCGCCCGCAGGACTACAGATCACGCTCTTCGAAGAGCTCGAAACCTACGACGCGCGAACGCCGGGACGGCTTCGGCACGGCCGACACCCGACGCAGCCAGTCGTAGCTACGCGGGCTGCGTGGCGCCCGCCAGTTCCGTCCGAATCGTCACCGCGTGCACTATTGGGTCGTCACCAGAGCCGAACTCTTCGCCGGCAACTCGGCCACCGATCTGTGTTCGCAGTTGCTCGCACCGTTTCGCGAGGTGGACGTCGACCGCGCCATCGCTGAGCGAGCCGGGAGAATCGCCCGCGAGTTCGGAACCGCCTTCCCGATGCCCTCATCGCGGCGACAGCGCTCGAGCGTGGGCTCGGCGTGGTGACGCGCAACCATGAACACTTCGACTCGATCCGCGGACTCCGCCTCCGCTCGATCGATTGACCACGAAGATGGCCGGCGAGCACGACCTCCACACGAAGCAGCGCGCATTTCTCTCGCTCTCTTCGCAGCGAGTGACCGACGCTCGAAGCGTTGAGCCCTTCTAAGCGGCAGCGGTTTGGGTGTTGGCGATGTTGGCGAGTTGGCGCCAGATGACGGTGAGGATGAGCGCTGAGCCAGCGAAGCCGAACCAGTAGGGGGCGGTGATCCCGACCGTCGATGCGAGGAGAGCGCCGGCGATGGCTCCGAGGATGTGGCCGGCGTGGTTGCCGACCATGTAGACGCTTGCCACGCGGCCTTGGAAGCTCTCCGGAACGGCTGCTTGGCGCACGCTGGCGGCGGTTGTCGCCCACATTGACGCGTGCATTCCGAATGCGAACATGGCGATCATCGCTGGCCATGCGTTGGTCGTGACGGCGAGCACGAGGTGGCTTGCAGTCTCGATGGTGAGCCCGATGCGCATGATCGCGGCGGTGCCGATCGTTTGCTTCGTTGCGCTGTAGGCGATCGTGCCGACGACGCCTCCGATGGCGGTGATCGATGTGAGTAGGCCGAAGCCGAGCGCATCGAGTCCAAGGCGTTGGGTGGCGAGTACAACCAGCACGGCGGCGGCCGCGCCATAGGTGACATTGAATGCGAAGATCGTGATGGCGAGCGTCCGCAGCGCGGCATGGTGCCAGAGCCAGCGGATGCCGTCGGCGATTTGTTCTGTCGCTCGGGCGTGTGGTGTACCCGGTTGGGTTCGGGGTGGGAGTCGGAGTCGGCTGATGAGCGTGATGCCCAGCGCGATCGCTGCGGCTTGGCCGGCGAAGGGGGCGCTTGCGCCCAGGGTGAACAGTGCTGCGCCGATTGCCGGACCCACGAGTTCGTTCAGTCCGACGATCCCGAACACCAACCGGCTGTTACCAGCGCTGAGTTCGTCGGGTGGGACGAGCATCGGCAGCAGCGTCGACGACGTCGTGTCCGCCAGCACTTCGGCGAGGCCGATGAAGAACAGTGCTGCCAGCACGGCGACGACACCGATGCGATCCATGAAGATCAAGGAGGCGAGCACGATGAGGATCGCCGCCCGTGTGGTGTTCGCTGCGATGAGGACCCGTCGGCGGTCGAGTCGGTCGGCCACGACGCCTGCGTGGAGTCCGAACAGCAGCCAGGGCAACAGGCCGAGCATCCACGCCAGCCCCACGATCGCAGGGTTATCGGTGAGCGAGTTGACCAGCAGCGGACCCGCGGCTATCGCGAAGCCGTCGCCCAGGTTCGTGGCCCACGACGATGTGATGAGCCACCGGAAGTCGGTGCCGAGTCGAGATGGCGCGGCCGCTTCGACGACGCGAGCGGTGACTCTTGAGCAAGTTGCGGCTCGTTGCTGCCCAGTGGGGTGCACGCATCCGGTCTAGAAGCACGTGCTCGGCGGCGGAATGGATTCGGTTGTGACCGAATACTCTTCAGTGGTGATTCGACTCACACTGGCTCCGCAGGCGAGTGCGGGCGTGCGGTTCGCGATCTCTCCTGCCGAAGAGACGCTGCAGCTCGTCCGGCTGTTGTCGAGGACGAGACGGCTGCGCGAGCCGGCGATGAACAACGCACAGGAACGGCTCGCGCAGACCCATGTGGATGCCCTCGTCGACACCGTGAGTGGCGACCGGTTCTTTCCGGAGTTTCTCAGCCCCGCCCCGCGGTCGATCGACGATAAGGACGCATTCGTCCGTCAGACCGCACTGTGTCGGCAGACGCCCGTCGACCAAGTCCAACGCGAACTCGACCTCGCGCTCGACGGGCGCGACCGCCACCTCGACCTCCGCGAGGAACCCGACAGGGTCCGCGACCGCCTGATCGATCAGCTGATCACATGCCACGACTTCGTTCTCGGGCCGCTGTGGACACGCGTTGCCGACATCCTCCGAACCGACATCAACGTCCGCGCACAACGCTTCGCAGCCGAGGGCCTCAACTCGGTGCTCGCTTCACTCCACCCAACGATGGCGATGCACGCATCCACCCTCGTCACACAATCCCCACACAACATCGATATCGCCGTTCCCGACGACGGCCCCGTGCTCGTACCAACCGTGTTCGGCGACCGGTCCATCGGTCTCATGCTCGAACCACCTGGCCCCATCCGCATCGTCTACCCCGCCCGCGGGTCCGCGCTGCTCCACGAACAACACCAACCCGAAGTTCAACCACTCGCGACGCTCCTCGGCGCCACCCGCTACGAGATCCTGCGATCAACTTCTGAACCGGCCAGCACCATCGATCTCGCAGCCCGCCTCGCGCTCGCGCCATCGACCGTCTCCGAACACCTCACCAAGATGGCCGCCGCCGGCTGGGTCACCAGGCGACGAGTCCGCCGGCGGGTCCACTACGAACTCAGCCGACTCGGCCAACAGATCGTCGAGCGCAGCGAGCCGTAGCACCCCGTTCGCGATGGGGGGGGTGGTCCGCCCAAGCAGGTCGGCCAGCGGGCCCCGTCGAGGTGTGCCTTACGGTGATCTCGTGTCCCGGGGAAGCATGTCGTGGCTCGCCGTCGCAGTCGTGTTCTCGTCGGTGTCGCTGTCATGCCGCTGCAGATCCTGGAGCGTCTCGAGGGACCGGTCAGCTATCCGACCATCGCGTTCGGGCCGGTCGACGATGGTCGACCAGCTGTGTGGCCGTGGGTGCTGGTCATAGCAGCATCGTCCGCTGGAATCGGCGCGTACTCAGCACGACGGCACACGCAGCGTCAAGCGACAAGGGCCGGGATGCCGCCCACAGCAGCAATTCGGAGCGGCGCGCGATCAGCGCGACGATCGCTCGCTGCGGTCCACCGAGAGACCCCAGAGACCGTTTGTAGCGGTTTCACGTCGCTCAAGGGTTCCGAGGTGTAGAGACGACGATGACCACAGCTATGCACAACTTCGATGCCTTCTTCCGAGAAGCGGAGCCACGGCTGCGACGCGCCTACGGCGGACGTCTGGCACCGCGTCACGTCGGCGACGCCGTCAGCTCTGCGTTGGAGTTCGCCTGGAAGAACTGGGACAGGGTTGCGTCCATGGAGTACCCGGTGCCGTACCTGTTCCGGGTGGGCTTGTCGAAGTCTCGGCGCCGAAAGCAGGGCCGGCTTCCTGCGTCACCTCCCGTCGAGCTGGCCCATGTAGAGCCGGCATTGATCTCCGCGATGCAGCAACTACCTCGGCGCCAGCGCGAGGTCGTCTGGCTCATCGAGGCGTGCGAATGGACACAAACGGAGACCGCCGAGGCTCTCGGGTTGTCGTTGTCCACTGTCAGAACCCACCGCACCCGAGGGCTGGAACGCCTTCGCCATCACTTGGGGGTGAGCACCGATGCCTGAAGTCACCGACCAACTCCGCGACTGGTCCAAGGCTCTTGCGCAAGCTGTCGAACCGGCCGACGTCGAACGGATCACATCCCCGGGGACGCCGACCGACGCATCCCACTTCAACCGCCGCTGGTTCGCCGGTGCAGCATCAGCGGTCGTGATCGGAGTCGGCATCCTCGCGGTCGCAACACTCGGCAACGATGGAGCAGAACAAATCAACCCTGCATCGAACCCGGCACCGACCGCGGTCAACAGCACGACTGCGACGACGCAACCCGCCACGTCCCCGACCAGCGACCCCGATGTCGTGGCGCCCCCACAATCGACCACGCCAATGGCGACCGACTCGCCGAACATGACCGCCGCGCGTCCCCCGATCAACCCAGAGGACCGACTCGAAGCATGGCCCGCCGCCCCTCCCGCGCCCACTCCGGTCGACGACATCCCACGCCTCCTGCCGACGGCGACGATCGCGGTCGCCGGAACACCCGTGAGCGCACAAGCTGCCGGAGGAAGCGCCGCCGCGCCGACATTCACACAGGTGTTCGCCGACGCCGAACGCGACGTCCTGATCACGTTGCAGACGCAACCCAACAGCATCGAGTCGACCCCTGCAGATCTGCGGCAGCCCCTCGCCATCGACGGCTGGGACGATGCCTTTGCAACGGACGGTGATACTCGAGTGGTGGCCTCGGACCCGAGCGGCTTTGTCCGGCTGACGGGCACCGGCATCGACAACGAGCAGGCCGCCGAGATCATCGCATCGATGCACCGACGCCCCGACGGCATCCCAGGCTGGGAACTCGCTCCGAGCACTGCTGCTCTCGTCGAGATCAACGGTGCCTGGAGCGACTCGGCAGGGCAACGCTTCGTCACTTGGTTCGACGGTGACCGCGTCGTAGCCCAAATGCTGACATCACCCGCCCACACGGACCTGATCAACCAAGCCCTCGCTCCCGCCTTCGACAGCATCGACGTCAACGGAGTCGACGGTTGGCTCAACCCCGACAACACCCGACGTTCGATCGTGTGGTCACCCGACGGGACCAACATCGTCGTCCTCGGCGTCGCTGACGCTCGCATAGACCCGTTTGAGCTCGCCTCGAGCGTGACTCAACTCGACGCAGAAGAGTACGAATCACGCACCACCACCGAGATCCCAGCCGGCATCGGTGACGGCTGCGACGGAAGCCTCTTCTGCTGACCACCAGGTCACGGCGGACGCGCCGAGGCGGACCTATGGACGAGCCCATCGGTGCCGCACCCGACCGGGTCAGGAGAGCGCGGAGTCGTTGGCGATATGCGTGGGTTGGCTGTGGGAGAGTGTCGTGGTGGCGAGTCGCGAGGTGATTGGCATCGATGTCGGTGAATTCGATCAGGTAGATCGGACCGACGACGCTGACGCGTTCGTTCGTTGGATGGAACAGCAACGTCGCCTTGGCCCCGAGCTGCTCGTCGAGCGGTTGGCGCTCGACGACTCCTCGGTCGTCCTCGACGTGGGCTGCGGACCGGGCGTGGATCTTCGTGAACTCGGCTCTCGATCTGGACTAGCGGTCGGTATCGATCGTTCGACGTCGATGGTCGGCGCGGCCCGCAACCGAGTCGACGGACTCAGCGCCTACGCGTTCGTTGGCGACGCAGCGACGCTCCCGTTCTCGTCGGCGTCGTTCGACGCATGTATGGCGCGTGCCGTGCTCGTCCACTCACCACAACCAAAGGTGGCCGTTGGTGAGATCGCACGCGTGCTCAAGCCCGGCGCCAAAGTCGTGCTGTCAGAACCAGACCACGGCTCGCATCTGGTTGCCGGAGCCGACCACGACGTGTTCGAACGGATCAAGGCGCATCGTCGAACGATGTTCCAGAACCCGCTCGTCGGTCGACAGCTTCCGGACCTCGCCGTGCGAGCGGGGCTCCATGTCGAGCGCAGCTGGGCGTTCCCGATCGTGCACCGCCGTCTCGATGACGCTCGCGCCGGTGGAGGACCGTTCGACAAGGCAGTGCAGTCAGCCGTCGAGGCAGGAACGATCACAAGCGCAGAGGCTGCTTCGTACTTCGACACGTTGACTGAACTCGACGAGCGCGGAGCGTTCTTCTTCGCCGCGATGGCCATCGCTGTGGAGGCCTCCCTACCCGCGAACCCATAGCCCGGCGGGCACGCACACTCAACCACGGGCCAGAGCAACACAGCGCACCGCGTCGAGCGCATCGGTGCCCGATTGAGTCGGTGGGTGAACTTGTGCGGTCACTGGCAGGTGGCGGGCTGCAGGTGATCGTTGGCCGTCAAGCGTCGACACGGTGTGGATCACGTGGACGTCGTCGGTGACGTGTCGGACGTCGAGTTCGGTGATCTCGATCCGAGAGGGTCCGAAGATGCGGCGGAAGCCGTAGTCGTGGGCCTTTCGGATGTGTCTCCGGTTGGTCCACCAGAAGCCGACCACGTTGACGAAGTCGGCGTCATCGACGAAGAGTTCGCTGATCCCGTCGGCGTCACCGTTGTTCCAGCGTTCAAGGAATGCTCTGGCAAGTGACTCGCCGTCGTTGAAGCGATGGTCGGTGGTTGGTCGGGTCACAACGCTGAGGTCGAGTCGAGACCGGCCCGGTTGAGGTGGGATGGAGGCGATTCTTCGATGGCGGCGCTGATGAGGGAGCTGGCGGTTGTTCTCGCTTCGGCGGGCGCGATGGAGTCGAGTACGAGGCTGTGGAATGCCAGTCCGTCGATGACGGCAACGGTTGAGGCTGCTGTCCGGTCGGGTTCGGGGACGGACCAGATGCCTTGTGCGTTGCCTTGTTGGAGGATGGCGGCGACAAGCTCAATGAGTGCCTGATCGGTGCGTTTGACCGAGTCGGCGAGCGCGGGTTGGCGACGGGCTTGACAGGCGGCCTCGACCCAGAGGGCAACCTCGGGTGCGTCGCCGTCGGGGAGCAGTGCGTCGATCAGATCGAGGAGTTGCTGACGGGGGTCGCTGCGCGGGTCGACCGCGGATGCCGTGAGGTCTGCTGCTTCTTGAGCGAAGAGTTCGAATGCCTCGACAACGAGCGCATCGAGGTTTGGCCAGTGGTGATGGATCAGACCTGGCGAGACACCTGCTGCTTCCGCGAGCTGGCGTGCTTTGACCTCGCCGAACCCGCTTGCGACGACGGTGTCGTAGACCGCGCGAACGATCGCGTCTCGGCCGGTGATGCGGGTTCGTGCGTGGTCGGTCGTGGTCACCGCGTCTCCTCAGCATTCGCGCCGTCATCTACAGCCTAGCTGGTGACTCTCGAAGCCGTGTTGGACGTTTGTACAGTGAGACAGTACGATTCGTCAAGAGCAACAAGGAGAAGGAGAACGAGATGACTGCCCATACGACCCAGTTCGGTCCGATTGCCGTCGCCGGTGCGACCGGCTCCCAGGGCGGCGCGGTCGCCGCTGCCCTCCTGGCACGAGGCCGCCGCGTTCGGACGCTCACTCGGTCGGCCGGCAGCAAGGCTGCACAGGCACTGGCGGCAGCCGGGGCAGAAGTCGTCGAAGCTGACCTGTTCGATCGGGCCTCGGTCGACACGGCGCTGGACGGCGTCAGTGCATTGTTCTCGGTTCAGGACTTCCTCGCCGCCGGTGTGGACGCCGAGATCGAGATGGGGATCAATCTGACCGACGCCGCGACCGCTGCCAAGATCGGGCACGTCGTCTATTCCGCGGCGTCGACGAGCGATCGCAACACCGGTGTCGCCCACCTCGACTCGAAGTGGCTGATCGAGCAGCGACTCCGCGAGTCCGGGCTCGCATTCACTGTGTTCCGCCCGGCTGCGTTCCTCGACAACTGGGAGTGGGAGCGCGACGACATCTTGAACTCGGGCTCAATCAGCCTCCCGCTGCGCCCCGACAGCGTCTACCGGCAGGTGGCGACCGCCGACATCGGTGCCATGGTTGCGACGGCCTTCGACGAACCGGACCGTTGGATGGGGCGCGTCGCACCGCTCGCTGGCGACAGCGCCACGATGACCGACATCGCCGATGTCTTCGCCCGAGTCGTCGGCCGGCCGATCGAGTACCGCCAGATGACGTGGGAGGAGTGCTTCGACAGCCAGGGCGAGGAACTCACCTCGATGTACCGCGCATTCGACGAGTTCGGCATGGACGGTGACCCCAGCTTCCTGCGTCGCTGGAACCCCGAAGCCCTTGACCTCGCTGGCTACCTCACCGCGAACGGTTGGAACGAGTCCGCATCATGACCGCCGTCGGTGCACCACTACTTGCGGCCGACCACTTGATCGTGGGCATGAGCGTCGACGTCTCACCGCCCAATGCGCTGACCACGAAGGAGATCTGATGCTCACCAATGGCATCGACCACCCCGCCACAATCACCCACGACGCTGATCGGCTGCGGGACTTCTACGTTGAGGTGTTCGACGCCACGATCGAACATGACGGACCCGAGTACCCCGGCGGCCCTCGCATGGTGATCGCCAACATCGGACCCGCGTGCGAGATGAACATCTTCGAGTTGCGCGACAACGACCATGCAACCCATGTCCGGCCGATGTTCGGGCGCGGCAAGATCGACCATCTCGGCTTCCGAGCCGCCGACCCCGACGCGTTCGCCACGATTCGTCAACGACTCATCGATGCCGGCGCCACCGACGGTGTCGTCACCGACTTCGGCCGAAAGCTCAGCCTCTTCTTCCGCGACCCCGACCAAATGGAATGCGAGGTCCTCATTCCTGCAGCGGATGTCGACCTCGACACTGCGCCCTACGAACCGCAAGCCCCGCAGTTCTGAACACATCATGAGCACCCCGCCATCCAGTGCCGCCGCCAGCACACCGACCGACGTATCCGCCGGCGAGGGCGCAGAGTCGTCCGGTTCCGTCTCGGTGCTCGCGCCGCTCCGCCGGAGGCGGGTGCGGCGGATGGTGGGTGCCCAATTCCTCGCCGAGACCGGCGATGGCATCACCCTCGTCGCGCTCCCGCTCTACGTCTACGAACGCACCGGCTCCGAACTCCTCACCTCCATCACCTTCGCCGCTGAGATGGGCGTCGGTGCGATCGGCGCCGTTGCTGGCGGCGTCCTCGCCGACACCTTCGACCGGCAACGCATCCTGCTCACCAGCTACCTCGTTCGCGCCGCGCTCTTGGCCGCAGCGTTTGCCGTCGACCCACTCCTTGCCGCCGTCTCACTCGGCGTCCTCGCCCGAGCAGGCGGCCAGGCCGACAACCCGTCGTTTGACGCACTCGTCCCGACCCAAGCCCGCGGCGACCTCCAACAACTGCTCGCACTGCGCCGACTGATCCAAGGTGTCTCGATCTCCGTCGGCCCCGCCGTCGGCGCGTTCATCGTCGCCGCAGTTGGACCACGAACCGGCATCGCCGTCAACGCCGCCGCCTTCGTCCTCGCCTGGGTGATCCTGCAGAGCGTCAAGCAACTCGACACCGGCCACATCACACGACGTGAGCAGCGCAACGGACAGACCGCCGGTGACGCTCTCGTCGACCTCGCACGAGGTGCCCGCACAATCCTCGCCGCACCCGGCCTCACCCGCCTCGTCATCTACCTCGCCGCCACCATGGCCACCATCGGCGTCGCCCACGCCGCCGCCATCGTCTGGTTCGAACGCGACCTCGAAGTCGGCGGATACTGGTTCGGGCTGTCGGTCGCCGCATACGGCGTCGGCACCGTCATCGGCCTCTACGTCGCTGGACGCCACACCTTCACCTGGCCGTTGCCGCGGATCCTCGTCGCCTCCGCCCCCGTCTACGCCGCTGCGACTGCGATCGGCGTCGCAGCTGATATCGCCTGGCTACTCCCCGCCGCCTGGCTGATCTGGGGCATCGCACTCGGCCCCGAAATGGTCACCGGGGAAGTGTTCATCGTCCGCACCGTCCCCGAAGCAGGCCGAGGGCGGGCCTACGCCTCGATCGGTGTCGCCATCACCATCGGATTCGCCATTGGCTACACCATCTCCGGACCACTACTCGAGCACTTCACCGCCCGCAGCGTCCTCCTCGGACTCGCACTCTCCATCCTCGCGATCGGGTCGATGTGGATCCGCCCCGCCCGCCGCAACGAACCGCACTGGCGCAGCACCAGAATCGAGCGATAACCGGCGCGACCGCTCGCCCTGGGCACGCCTGGCGGTGCTCGGAGCTTCGCGTGCCACTCGATTCGTCGTTGCCGTACTACTCGGCGAGTCTCTCGACAGCGAGCGTGATGAGTTGCTCGATGAGATCGACGTCCTTGGCGGTTGGGGGCTGGTCTTCGATCACGGAGCGGGTGAAGAGGACGGCTGGGCCAAGGTCGACGAGGAGGCGGACCATTTCGTCGTCGCGCGAGGTGCCGATTCGTTCGGCGATGTCGTCGGCGAGGCGGTCTTGGTCGGGTCGTCTGAGTTGATCCCGGAGGGCTTCGGCGAGTTGTGGTTCGCTGCGCATCGCGACGACCATGCCGGGAACGAAGTCGGGGTGCTGCCGGAGTAGTGCCGCGATCGGTTCGAGGAAGGAGCGGACCTCGGTGGGTTCGGCCGTGGGTGCCGCGCCCTGGTCGGCGCCCCATCGAAGGGCTGCCGCGGTGAGCTCCCCTTTGGTGCGCCATCGTCGGTAGATCGTCGACAGGCTGACCCCGGCGCGGCGCGCGATGTCGTCGACTCGGAGATGGTCGTAGCCACGTTCGGTGAGCTGCTGGAAGACGGCTCGCAAGATCGTCTCGTCGACGGACGGATCACGCGGTCGGCCCGGTCCCTGACTTCGTTCAGCCATGGGCTGGTCGGGTCGTCGCCGCACACATGAGTAGTTGACGCTACCGGAATGGCGCGGACGGGTGTATCGTCCCCCGAATATGGATAGTGTTCACTACCCGAATCCGACGCACCGAGTGCAACCGGGCGATCGATCGTGCTGACGCTGCGGAACGTGATGCTGGTGGCGCACATCGTGTCGGCGGTGCTGTTCATCGGGCCGTTCACGATGGCCGCGTCGAGGTTCCCGCGGGCTGCGTCGATGGCCACGTCGGCACAGGACGAGCCGCTGCGGTCGTACCGGCGTACGAGTGAGTCCTACGCGGTCACGTCATTGGCGGTCCCGGCAATCGGCGTGATCCTGGCGTCGGAGTCGGGGTTCTGGTCGGCGCGCTGGCTGCAGCTGTCGATCGGGCTCTGGGCGATCGGGGCCTTCGTCGTGTTCGCGGCGGTCTTGCCGATGCAGCGGAGGGTGATCGACGCACTCGACTCGGGTCGGCCGATCGCTGACGACGTGCAGCGGCTGCACATGGTGACGGGAGCAGCGTCAGTGATCTGGGTCGGCGTCGTCGCCTTGATGGTGATCAAGCCGTGGTGACGTCACTGCGACCTGCGGCGATCACCGAGGCGACCACCTATCTGCTGTTGCTCTCAACGCTCGTGTGGCGGGCGTCGCTCGATGGCCCCGACGTGAGCCGGGTGATCGGCCCGATCCACGGTCTCGCGTTCATCTGGTACCTGTTCGCCGTCTCTTCGGCTCGGGCCAAAAACGGCTGGTCAGCATGGACCACGGCGCGCGTGCTCGTTGCGGCCGTGATCCCTGTCGGCGGATACGTCGTCGCTGAACGAGTGGCGACCGCGACGTGACCACTCGCATGCGCTCCGCGCTCGTCGTCATCATGCTCATGGCGACGGCATGCGCCGCCGACGAGGTGGACCTGTCGTCCGCCGACCTCGTCGTCGATGCCCACGACCATCACTTCGGCACCGACCGCCTCGACGTCGACTACGACGCGGGCGGTGTCACGATCGGCTACCGCCAACTCGGACGAGCCCACCACACACTCCGCGTCGAACGCGATAGTCGCGACCTCGGAGTTCGCCTGTCGGTCGGCGCCGGCACGGGCGACAGCGACCTTGCCACCATCGACCTGAGTCCGGGCAGCTACGTCGTGTACTGCGACGTCCCCGGACACCGCGCTGCGGGGATGCAGGCCGACCTCGTCGTCCATGCCGACAACGAGGGCGGGTCGTCATGAACGAGCGATCCACAACGGCGTCGCCGACCGCGCCGGGCCACGCATCGGGCGCCTCACCGATCGGAGGCACGGAGATGCCGCCGCGACGAGGACTGTCTCGCCTCATCGCACGCGCACCCGGGTTGGTGCTGCTGCTGGTGCTCGCCGCGACCGCCGCTGTCGCGATGGGAGCCGCGCTGACCGAGCCGGACGAGGGCGGGTTGGAGAGCTTCATCGACGCCGACAGCCCGACCGGTCAAGCACTCGCCGAGCTCGAGCAGAGCTTCCCCGAGCTCGGTCGGGCCGTCTCGATCCAGGTCGTCGCCCGTGGCGACGTCATGTCCGCTGACGCCGTCAACGCCGTCGTCCTGGCGACCCAACGGGCGCTCGCCCTCGCCGAGGTCGCCCCGACCCTCGACCCGGACACGCCAGCGGTCACCTACGCTTCGCTCGTCACCGACCTGGCCGGCGTCGCTCCCGGGGACGTCGCCGACGCCGACATCGAACGCGTCCTGGCGATGTCGGTCGGCGACGACCCGAGAAGAGACCGGCTCGACGAGCTCCTCGTCGACGGCCCGGGCGGCGACGCCATCGCCGGACTCGGATTCATCACCCAGCAGCGCGGCCTCGCTTCCACCGAGGAGCTCTTGGAGGCTGGCCAGTCGATTCAGGCGAGCTTCGCCGCGGTGGCCACCGGCGGTGGCGAGATCACGGTCTCCACGGTGTCGAACGCGCAGTTCGACGCCGCCCTACAAGATGGGCTGGCCGATACCCAGCTGCTGTTCCCGCTCGCCCTCATCGTCGTCGCCGCGCTCCTCGTCGTGTTCTACCGAACGGCGGCAGACACCCTCATCACCCTCGCCGGTGTCCTGCTGGCCGTGCTCTGGTTCGGCGGCGCCCAAGGGCTCCTCGGACCGCGAGGTCTCGGCATCGTCGGGCCAGCCGGCGTGATCGGCGCGGTGATCCCCGTGATGATGATCGGACTCAGCGTCGACTACGCGCTGCAGTTCATCGGCCGACGACGCGAACACCACGCCGACGGGCCGACCGACGCAACCGAGGAAGCCGTTCGATTCACCGGAGCGGCGATTGCGCTCGGCGCGTGCACGACGGCCATCGCATTCTCGACCAACACGCTCGGCCCACTCCCGCCGATCCGCGACTTCGGACTTCTGGCCGCCGTCGGCATCGTCGCCGCAATGGTCGTGATGCTGACGTTCGTCCCAGCCGCTCGAACCCTGCTCGACCGGCGACGAGACCGCCGCAACAAACCGCTCCAACAACGGCCGATCCGAGACGGCCTACCCCTCGCCACTACCGCGATGCGCAACGTTGCACTCGCATCCGCACGGCGCTCGACCGCGGTGCTCGCCGTCGCGGTCGCAGGCACGATCGGCGCGTTTGCGTATGGGCTCGGGGTCTCCACCGACTTCGCCAACAGCGACTTCCTTCCCGACGGACACCCCACCAAACAGAACCTCGCGCTCCTCACCGACCAGCTCGGCGGCACGCCGTCAACCGCCAGCATCCTCATCACCGGCGACCTGTCCACCGCAGACGCCCAACGCGACCTCGAACGACTCGACGAACTCCTCTCCTCGCCGTCACCGCCCGCCGGCGTCGCCGGCCAACCCGTGTACGACGAGGCACTCGATCTTCCCGTCACCGCGCTCACCACCACCGCCGACGGTGACGTCGCACTGATCAACGTCGACGTACGCATCGACCGACAAGACACCGCCAACGATCTCATCGACCAGATCGAATCGACCTGGACCGCGCGGGGCGCCGTGATCACCGTCGTCGGCGACGATCTACTGACCACGATCATCAGCAACGAGATCACATCGAGCCAACGCATCTCCACCCTCATCACCATCGCGACCGCGTTAGTGCTCCTCATCGTCTACTTCGGCTTCTCGCACCGGCGCCCCGGCATCAGCATCGCCGCCGTGGCGCCGATCCTCACCGTCCTCGCGTTCGTGCTCGCGTTCATGCGACTCACCGGCACCGTCTACAACCCGCTGACCGCGCTCCTCACCTCACTCACCATCGGCCTCGGCGTCGACTACACGATCCACTTCACCCACCGCTACCTCGACGAAGCCCACCACACCAGCGACCCCAACACCGCGATCGCGAACGCCGCGCACAGCACTGGCGCCTCGCTCATCGCGTCCAGCCTCACCACCATCGCCGGGTTCACCGTGCTTGCGTTCGCCCCCGTCTCGGTCATCAGCGACCTCGGGCTGCTCACCGCCGCCACCATCGCCGGCTCGATCCTGGTCACCGCGACGATCCTCCCCGCCCTGCTTGTCAAGCTCGGAACCACACCGCGCAGACCCGCAACGCAGACCGCGACGGAGGAAGGGCGCACATAACGGTGGCACCCCTCAGATCGCGATCCCCTCGCAATCGACACCGATCGAAACGATCGAGTCAACACTCACCGGACCGGCAGCGATCGGTCCGGCATGGTCACACACCGAGGCGCTCAACGACGCACAAGACAGTTGCGCACGTCCGGAATTGCGCGACACCGGAGGCGTTCACACCCGATGACCTTCAATCGCGCAACGCCGAGGTGATCGAGAACGCGCAGGCGCAGGCGACGGACGCGTCCGACAGCCGCGCGTGACCATGACCGTTCACCCAGCTCGCAACCGCCCGCCTGGCGCTTGGCAAGGCTGCGACACGCGTACGGACAGTGTTCCGAAAGAGCGATTCGACGGCGCGCATCAGCGCGCTACGGCGCGCAGCGCACGGCGACCACTTCTTGGGTCGCCAAGTCGACCACGGTCGTACTGCCCTCCCGGTAGTTGCGTAGGAAGTCGCTGAACGACGGGATGTCGAGCGACCCGCATTCGCGTTCGATCACCGGGGGATAACGAATCTGCCAGCCGTTGTCGAGCAGGGCGTAGCCGTCCTGGAGATCGTTCACGGGGGGCAGTTCGGCGGTCGAACGAGGCGCTTGAGGCACGAGGGCGAACCACACGACGGCGTCACCGAGCAGGTCGACGAACAACGCACAACGGTTGATCGCGTCGAGGTCTTCACACGTGATTTCGCCGAGGGTGCCTGGCGCGGCGCGCACAATGCGACCGCCGTCGAGAATCATGTCGAGAAACCCAGACTCGACCTCCCGCCGCCCCATCTCGAAGTCGGCGGATTGCTGCGTGGAGAACACCGGAGCGATCAGGTCGATGCGCCGATCGAGCGGCGCCGGGTCGACAACCGCCTCGAGCGGTTCCTCGTCGACGATCACCGTGTTGACCAGCAACACCAGCCCGACCAGCGCAGCGACCGCGGCGATGAACCGCACGGTGAACAGGGGACGCACGCCGCAACGGTATCGACGACGGCCACGGCCGCGACGGCAGGGGGCTCAGACTCCACTCTCGCCGTCGGCGGCGAGATGAATCTCGATGGACAACACCGCCGCCAGATCGAACGGGCGCGACAGCATCGGCCAGTGGCCGGTGGGCAGATCGACGTAACGCACATCGGCGAGGTCGAGCAATTCGCTCGGCATCTGACCCCCGGCAATCATCTCGGTTAGCACTGTCGACGGCAGACTCGTGCAGATCACCGACGTGGGAACTCCCAGTCGGCGATCGTTGCGGACGGCGACCGGAGCGGACACCACGCCGACGGGGTGGGGCCGCGAACGACGACGAAACCGTTCGAGCTCGTCCACCTCGATGCCGTCGAGGCTGCTCCCTTGCGCCTCGAGCACCTCCCACGACGGCAGCTCGAGATCGGTCGTTTGGTCGGGGAACAGCGCAACGCCGTCGCGGAGCGGACCGCTGTCCACATAGACCACCCGTCGAACTCGGTCGGGGTCTCGGTCGACGAGCATCTGCGCCACCGCCCCGCCACCGCTGTGGGCGACGAGCACGACATCGCCGTCCAGTGCGCCGACCACATCGGCGACGGCCTCGACATGGTCGCCGAGGGAGATACCGGCGGTCTCGCCGCCGTCGAGCCCGGGCAAGGTGACCGCGTGTGGAACGACGCCCGCCGTGCGCAGGCCCGGCTCGACGTCCTCCCACGCCCATGCGCCGAGCCAATACCCCGGGATGAGGACGGCGTGGACAGGACGGGATTGCCGCTGCGGATCGACTCGATGTGACGTGGGGTTGCTCATGTCGCCAGCGTCGCTGGACGTGATGTCACCGTTATGTCACCATTGAGAACGTGGTCCTACTGACGAGGGCACGTGCCATACCCCCGACAAGAGGGTGACGATGTGAACCGCACCGACCGACTGCATGCCGTGCACGAGGCACTCCGCCGCGCCGGGGGCAACGGACTCCGCGCCGACTCGCTCGCCGACCGGCTGGAGGTGAGCGTGCGAACGATCAAGCGCGACATCAGTGCGTTGCAACAAGCAGGGGCGCCGATCTGGGCGCGCCCAGGACCAGGCGGCGGGTACGTCTTGGACGCCGAAGCCACCCTGCCGCCAGTTGCGCTCACTCCATCGCAAGCCGTCGCACTCGCTGTGGCGGTCGCGATGCTGCCGCCGGGGAGTCCGTTCGGTCTCGACGCAACACACGCTGCAGACCGCGTGCTGGCGACCCTCAGCGACGCAACGCGACAGCGTGCAGCGACCTTGGCCGAACAGGTGTGGGTGCTCCCTGGCGAACGCGTGAGACCAGCGCCGTCGGGTGTGGTGCGGTCGATCGAGCAAGCACTTGCCGAACACCGCACGCTGCGGGTCACCTATCGCGACAACAGCGGGAACGAGACCCGCCGAACGATCGAGCCCGTCATGGCGGCGTGGGGCAACGATCGGTGGTATCTCGTCGCCCACTGTCAGCTGCGCAACGACATCCGCTGGTTCCGCATGGACCGCATCGCCGAGGCGCAGATGACGCGCGAGTCGTACCAACCGCGGCCGGTGTCCGACGTTGGCACCCCGCCCCCAACCGCCCGATCGGTCGACGGCGAAACCGGAGCGCGCGACCGTGAGGCGTCACCACAGCTCGCGGATGGCGACAAGCGCGCCGCCCAAGAGCGCCAGCCACAGCACGGCTGACCGAAACCACGACGTGTCGACCAGTGGGCGGACGTGCCGGCCGGCGAGCAGGCCGACCACGACGCCGGGCACCATCCAGGCGGTGAGTTCCAGTTCGTGGAGCCCGTACTCGCCGCCGACCGCCAGCAGTGCCAGCGAGACGATGCCCACGGGGATGCCGAGATAGCCCATCGTGCCCCGGTACGCCGGCGGCCGGAGATCGTTGAACGCCACTGCGGCCGCGGGACCGGGGATCCCTGCCGCGATCAGGCTCAGCGAGAAGGCGCCTCCGCCGAGAACGTCGGTGCGCGGCGTTCGCACGATGTGCACGCCGAGCAGCATCACCGCCGACGCAACGACGATCGCCCCGCCGATCACCACGCGCATCATCGACTCGTCGACGATCGCAATCACCAGGTAGCCGAGGCCCAGACCGAACGGGACGCCAACGTAGGCGCGCCTGATCGTGCCGCGATCGGCGTGCCGCCCGTCGACCAGCAGATGCCGCGCCGTCACCATCATGATCGCGACGATCGCCGGGCCGGGGAGGAAGCGTGGGTCGATCGCCAGGAGCGGCGGGCCAGCAACCAGTGCCACGCCGATACCCACCGAGGCGTGGACGGTGGCGCCGAGCGAGGTGAACACGAACACCACGACGACCTCCCACAGCGTCACGGCGACACCGTAGATCGTGGTGTCGTGCCCAGACGGTGGGGTTGGATCTAGCGGGAACTGCCTGCAGACGAACTCGGCTACGACGCGATCGCGTCGACCACCACGTCGGCGAAACGGATCGGAGCGTTCGGGTGGAGGTGTAACCCGAGCGCGGGCTCGTTCAGCTCGACCTCCATCAGCGCTGGCCCATCGGACGTCTCGATCACGTCGATGCGGGCGTACACCGGGTCGGCGGGCAGCTCCGCCACGGCGTCCTCACCGAGCGACACGAGCTCTGGCGGTGGCACGCCCGGCCGCAGCGATCCGCCGTACTGCGAGTTCACTCGAAACTCACCGGGTGCGGGGACTCGTTGGTAGGCGTGATGGAACCGTCCACCGAAGAACACCAACGCCCATTCGCCGCCGCCAACGTCGGTGACGAAGCGCTGCGCGAGGTAGCGACGATCATCGTCGGCGAGTGCGGCGACGGTCGCCGCGACATCGGCCTCACCCACGAGGCGCACGTCGTGCCCGCTCGCCCCGATCAACGGCTTGATGACCACGCGCTCACGACCCGCCGTCCACTCGAGGACCTCGGTCGCATCGCCGCCGGAGAAGACGCACAGCTCGGGAACCGGGAGTCCGCTCCGGCGAAGGTCGGCAAGATAGGTCTTGGTCAGGCTCCACCGCACAAGGGGCAGCGGGTTGATCACGCATGCCCCGGCTCGCTCCAGGCCGTCGAGCCACCCGGCGAACCGCGCCACGTCGTGGTGATAGTCCCAATTCGAACGCAACACGACCGCATCGGCCCCGACGAACGTGTCGATCGCTGCGTCGTTCCATGGATCGGGGTGCACCTCGTGTCCCCGTCCGGCGAGCTCGTCGCGCAGCAACGCATCACTCGCGGAGAGGTTCGGCCACTTCCGACAGGTGGTGAGCGCGATGCGCACGGTTAGCGCAGTGCGGCAGCAGCAGCTCGGGCAGCGCGCTCACCGAGGTCGGCGATGATCTCGTCACTGTGGGCGAGGCCGACGAAGATCGCCTCGTAGGCGCCCGGCGCCATGGCGACACCTTCGGCGAGCATGGCGTGGAAGAAGCGGGCGTAGGCATCCTCGTCGGTCGCCTTGGCCTCGTCGAAGTTGCGAACCGGCTGCTCGACACCACACACGATGCCGAGCAGCGTGCCGACCACCGGAAACGACGCAATGAACCCGGCCGATGCGCACGCATCACGCAACAGCGCTGAGAGGTGACGGGCACGGGCCATCAGCTCGATGTACACGTCGTCGTCGAGCAGGTCGAGCGCCGCCAGACCGGCAGCGGTCGCCAGCGGGTTCCCGGCCAACGTGCCCGCGTGGAACACCGGGCCGAGCGGCGACAGGTACTCCATCAGCTCGGTACGACCACCCACGGCACCGATCGGCAGGCCACCACCGATGACCTTGCCGAAACAGGTGAGGTCGGGCATGACGTCGTACTTCGCCTGTGCGCCGCCGTGACCGATGCGGAACCCGGTGATCACCTCGTCGAAGATCAACACCGCACCGACGCGATCGCACTCGGCGCGCAGACCTGCGAGGAACCCCGGTGCGGGCGCCACCACCCCCATGTTGGCGGCGATCGGCTCGACGATCACGGCCGCCACCGCGTCGTCGAGTTCCGGAACCTCGTTGTAGGGCACGACCAGGGTCTCCGACACCGCTGCGGCCGGCACGCCAGCGGTACCGGGGATGCCGAGCGTGGCCACGCCGCTGCCGCCAGCCGCCAGCAGCGCATCGGTAGCGCCGTGGAAGTTGCCGGCGAAGGTGACGATCCGGTCGCGTCCGGTGGCCCCGCGGGCCAGGCGAATTGCCGTGCTGGTCGCCTCGGTCCCGGAGTTCATCAACCGCACTCGTTCACAGCTGGGCACTCGTGCGGCGATCGCCTCGGCGAGCTTCATCTCACGCGGGGTCGGTGCACCGAACGACGTGCCGTCGGCTGCCGCTGTCGTGACGGCGGCCGTGATCGCCGGATGCCCGTGCCCCAAGATGACCGCGCCATAACTCTGCACCAGGTCGAGGTAGGTGTTCCCTTCGACGTCGATGACCGTCGCGCCGGATGCGCCCGCCACCACGTACGGCTCGCCACCCACCGACCGGAAGGCGCGAATCGAGGAGTTGACGCCACCCGGGATGGCGGCCTGCGAGCGCTCGAACATGATTCGGTTCGATGGCACGCCGGCTCCAACGCAGACCGTGGGCGAGCAGCCGGCGGTGACACAGGCCGATGGGTCGCAGACGCCGATGGTCCCCATCAGCGGACCTTCCCGGCTGCTTCGGCGAACGATCGGGCCGCGTAGGTGAGGATCAAGTCGGCGCCGGCCCGTTTGATGGCGGTGAGGTGCTCGGCCATCACGGCAGGGCCGTCGATCCATCCGCGCTCGGCCGCCGCGTGCACCATCGAGTACTCCCCGCTCACGTGATACGCCGCGAGCGGCGCCTCGAAACGCGCATTGGCTGCAGCAATCACATCGAGATAGGCCAGGGCCGGCTTGACCATCACCATGTCGGCGCCCTGGTCGAGATCGCGGGCGATCTCGGTCATCGCTTCGCGGCGGCGGCGCGGATCTTGTTGGTAGCCGCGCCGGTCACCACCGTCGGCGATCTCCACATCGACGGCGTCGCGGAAGGGTCCGTAGAGAGCGCTGGCGTACTTCGCGGCATACGCCATGATCGGCAGTTCGAGGTGGTGTGCGCCGTCGAGGGCGCTGCGGATCGCGGCGACCTGGCCGTCCATCATCCCGCTCGGGGCCACCATGTGTGCACCGGCGTCGGCTTGGGCGACCGCGGCGCGGCAGTAGAGCTCGAGGGTGGCGTCGTTGTCGACGCGTCCGCGCTCGTCGAGCACGCCGCAGTGTCCGTGGTCGGTGTACTCGTCGACACACAGGTCGGCGATGAGCACCGCCTCGTCGCCGACATCGGCGCGCAGCGCGCGCAGCGCCACCTGCACGATGCCATCGGGATCGAACGCTCCGCTGCCGGTGGGATCCTTGCTCACAGGAACGCCGAACAGCACGATCGCCCGCACGCCCAGTGCGAGGAGCTCATCGACCTCACGGCGCAACGAATCGACCGTGTGCTGGACCACGCCAGGGAGCGAGACGATCGGTTCTGGCGTGGTGATCCCCTCGCGCACGAACAGCGGAGCGACGAGATCGTCGGTGGTGACCACCACGTCGGCCAGGAGGTCGCGGAGCGCAGGGGTGGTCCGCAACCGACGGAGACGATCGGCGGGTTCCGGCGCGCTCACGGCGGCGAGCCTAGCGACGCGACACGGCGGCGCTGCTTGCCGCTGGCAGCCGTGATCGACCTTGTAGCGTTCGCGCCCGTGTCGGTGCAGGCGTGGTTTTCGAACGACGAGATGTCGATCGACCCCGGCGCGTCGGTCACCGTGCAACTGACGGTGCACAACCTCGGCGAATCCACCGACTCGTACACGATCCTCCCCGCCGGACTCACCGCGAGTTGGGTGGCGGTGAACACTCCGAACCTCACCCTGTTCGGCGGCTCCCAAGAGATCGTCGAGGTCACGATCAGCCCGCCTGCGCTGCCGACCACCGCGGCCGGACCAAGCGTGATCGCGATACGCGTCCTGCCCACCTCCGACGTCGACGAGACCGTCGTCGCCGAACTCACCGTGGCCGTCGAGTCGTTCGCCGACACCCGTCTCGTTGCGCTGCAGCCGGTGGTACGCGGGCGCCGTCGGGCGAGCTTCGAGTTCATGGTCGAGAACCATGGCAACGCGCTCGCCAGTTGCCGTTTGCATCTCGTCGACCCGACACGTCGGGTCGACGGGGCATTCGACCCCCCTGCGGTTGGCGTCGCGCCCGGCGGCTCGAGTTTGGTCCGATTGCGGGCGCGCACCCGAGGCGGCCGACTGCGCCGAGCGACGCGCACGCTCGACTTCGACGTCGAAGCCGAACAGCAGGGGGCGTCGCCGGCTTCGGCATCGATGGCCCTGGTGCAGCCGCCCACGGTGTCGGGAGCCACGTTGGGGCGCATCGCTGCAGTGCTCGTGCTCGTCGGCGCCGTCGTGGCCGCGTGGTTCGGTGTGGTGCGTCCTGAGATTCGCGACGCCGCCGAGCAGCAGGTCAACGAGCGGATCGACGAGCTCGCTCCGACGGGTACCGAGGTGCCGGTCACGACAACCGCACCCATCGACGCCGCCGACACCGGCGACGACACGGGCACGGATAACACCAACGGCGGCGGCGTCCAGACGGGCACACCGACCTTCCTGCGGTTGTCGGTGACCCCCGCGCTCACCGAGACCGTCGATCAATCGACCACGGTCGAGACCGAATTCGACATGACCGACGTGCGCATCGAGAACCCGTTCAACGATGGCGGGCAGGCCACCCTGCTGGTCAACGGCGAGACACGATTCGTGTGGTCGTTGGACAACGTCCGCGGGCAGCTGTTCGAGCCGCGCATCACGCCGATTCGTTTGCAGGCCGGCGACAACATCACGTTCACGGTGCGCTGCGACGAGATCGGCGACGCCGCCCAGTCGACGTGCACCAACGCGGTGAACCTCGGCGGCATCACGATCGAGCCGTAACCCGGCGCGTCACGACCGAGGGTTCAGACCCGCCGGTCGACGCCGATTCAGCCCAGGCCGAAACCGGGCATGCCGATCATCGGCTGCTCTTGCTCGACCACGGCGACATCGGCTGCGGCGACGTTGCCGTCGTCGGACTGCACCACGATGCTGCGTTGACCGCCGCGCTCGTCGGGCGGGATCGGCAACTCGACCGACACGTTGCCGAACTCGTCGGTGACGCCGATCACCGACTCGCCGGGTCCGTCACCGAATGTGACGGTGACCTCGCTGTTGGGCGGGTACCCGGTGCCGACGGCCAGGAGATTGCCGCCTGCGGTGACCTCTTCGGTGAAGAACAGCACCTCGGGCGTGAATTCGCCGTCGCCGCCGAGAACGATCGACGTGAACTGCCCTGCGTCGGTGGCGACATCGATCAGCGCCGTGCGCCGACCATCGGCCGTCGGCGTGAACGTGATACCGATCGAGCAGGTGGCGCGCGGGTTGAGGGCGCGGTCGGCACAGTTGTTGGTGGTGACGGCGAAGTCGTCGGCATGCGCGCCGCCGACGCCGACAGTGGAGACCGCCGTGGGCACGACACCGATGTTCTCAATGTCGACGAGGAACTCGGCGCTCGAGGTACCGACGACGACCACACCCAGGTCGGCGCCAGCGGGCTCGGCGGTCAGCGCCGGCTCGCCCCCGCGACCGCTGATGGTCGATGTGACCGAGACAGCGCCGTAGCCGCCCTCGGCCACGGTGAGCTCGGCCGATGCCGGGCCGGGCGTAGTCGGAACGAACGTGACGCGCACCGTGCAGTCGCCGCCCGGCGGCACCGACAACGTGGCCGTGCAGGTGCTGTCCTCGGCGTTGATGCGGAAACGCGGATCGCTGACCTCGACCAGGAACGGGTTGAACGACGAGGGCCCCTCGTTGATGACGGCGACGTACCACTCGTCGCTCTCGAGACCAACCACGGTGGTCCCAAGATCGGCATCGGCGAGCGACAGACGTGGCGGCGTCGACACCGCAACCACTCGGCGGCCGCTGGTGGCGTCGCCTGCCACCGTGTCACCGAGGAGGTCACTAGCGGCCAACGTGTCGAACACGATCGACCGACCGGTCTCGTTCAGAGCGGGGGCCGAGTGGGCGCCGAGCGCAGGGCGAACACCGTCGTTGGACACGGCGGCTCGCCGGAGATCGCCGGTGGCCACGTCGGCCACCAGCAGGTCGCCGTCGGTCGCCTCGCCGCCGCCGGCGGCGCGGATCAACTGCAGGTTCGTGGCCTTGGTGACGAATGCGACGAGATGTCCGTCGGCGCTGATCGCCGGTTGCGACGACGGGGCCGCGCCCGCAACGAGCACTCCGTCGTCGCCCTCGACAGCGCTCAGCATGGTGAGTGCGGTGCGGTCGGCCTCGTCGAACCGTCCATTGCGGTCGACGTCCCGATCGAGATGGAACACCTGACTCGGACACGTGCCATCGCAGGGGGCGAACTCGGCCGGCACCAGCACCGGGTCGGAGGACACGAAGGTGATCGCCGCACCGGTGCGTGACACGGCAGGCGATCCGGCGCCGACCTCCGACGGCGTGCCGTCGGGGCGCTCCGACACGAGGCGCACTGCGGCGAACGGGTCGGTTTCGTCGCGGTCCCACACGTACACCTGCGGGGTGGCTGGGCCGCCGGCGACCACGCCGCTCCCCCATTCGGCGACACCTTCGGCCGACGCCGCATCGGAGCGGTAGGCGAGATACCGACCGTCGCCGCTGAAGGCCGGTTGGTCCATTCCGCGGTGCGTGAACGTGGTGTTGGGTGCGACCACCGGGAACCCGGCCGCGAGCTGTGTGCGCAGCGGGTCGGTGATGGGCAACTCGAGATCGACCACCGACACGGCGCGAATGCCGTCGACGTCGAAGAGGTGATCGACAGGGTGGGTGAACGCAACCAGCGTGCCGGCGGCCGAGATCGTCGGCCGATCGGCCGGATCGAGATCGTCGCGCGCCAGGCCGGTGTCGGGGTGCGTGGTGATGAGTTCCCAATCGCCGAGCACGCCGTCGCAATGCGGCAGACGCGTGCGATACAGGTCCCAGCGATTGCCCGTGTCGTCGTCGCGGAACACGTCGAAGGCTGGTCTCGGTCGTAACGACCACACTGCATCCGTCTCCGGAGATCACCGGTGTGATGGTGTTGCCAGGGCGCAGACCGTCGGGGGTCGCCGAGAGTTCGGTGACCTCGCCGAGTTCGCGGTCGTGCAGGTAGGCGCTCGTCGTGCCGTTGTCGGTCGACGCCGGAGCTTGATAGGCGACGTAGCGACCGTCGGCGGAGATGGTGGCAGCAGAGCTCCCTGCGGCCGCCGAGGCCGTCGGTGACGCCGGGCGCAGCTTGCTGCAACGAGATATCGGGGCGCGCATCGACGTTGAGTGCGCTGGTGCCCACCACCAGCGCCGCTCCGACCACGGTCGCTGCGGCGGCAACGACACGTGTTCGGCGTGAAACGTCGATCACGTCACTCCTTCCAACCGCCACGGATGCGACGATCGTGCTTTGTCAGTCGACGGATCCGGTATCCGCCCGCTCGATTGTTGCAGCCTCAGCGACTGCGGTGCACAGCGCCTCGACAAGACCTGGCAATGAATGATCGGCCGCCACCGACGACAACTTGAGCCCCAGATCGTCGGCCACGCTAGCGGTGGTCGGCCCGATCGCCACGACGAGCGGTGGTGCCGCCAACCCGACGCTGTCGACCCAGCTGCGCACCGCCGAGCCCGAGGCCAGCAGCAGCGCGTCGGCGCGCTCGAGGACGCGCGGGTCGGCCGGCTGCTGCGCCGTGCGATATGCGGTGCAGCGCACCACCTGGTGGCCCGCCTTGCGCAGCGTCGTCTCGATCACGTCGGACGCCTGCTCGGCGAGAGCGAGGAGGAATCGTTTCGGCGGTGCGCCGGCCCGCAGTGACCAGATCGTCGCCGAGGGCCGCGGCGAGCTGATGCGTGGGGTGTCAGCACCTGGCGGCCGGTGGCATCGCGCACGACCCGGGCGGTGGCCGTACCGACCGCGCCGATGCGCAGGTCGGGCGCGGCGGCGACCGCGTCGACGACGCGTTCGGCCCCAGCAGGCGACGTGACGACGAGCCAGTCGAACGTGTCGAGTTCGTCGAGCCGTGCCTGCAGCTCGGCGCCGCCATCGGCGGGCGGTTCGACGGCGATCAGCGGCGAATGGACGACGGTGGCACCTTCAGCGGCGAGCAGCAACGCCAGCTCGCCGGGGTGGGCGCGAGTCACGAGCACGCGTACCCCGCGCAATCGTTGTTCGGCCACCGCCTCGCCGTCCTGCTAGCTGGCCCGGCTGGTCACGTCGGCTGTGCGCCGTGCGCGCGGCCTCGACGGCGATCTCGCGATCTTGTCGGCCGCCAACGAGTGGCGTGGCCACTCGGTGCACGTTGGTTAGCGATTCGTCGGCGAGGAAGGTGTGCAGCACACCGTCGGCGACGTGGGCGCCAACCGGCATCGTGCAGCCGGCGCCGAGTTCGGCGAGGAACGACCGCTCCACCGCAACCGCATGATGTGTAGCGGGATCGTCGGATCGCCTCGAGCGCGTCGCGGGTGGTTGCATCGTCGGCTCGGCACTCCACCGCCACGCTGCCTTGTCCGACCGCAGGCACGAACCGCTCGACCGGGAGTACGTCGGCGATGCGCTCGGTGCGTCCGACGATCTCGAGCGCGGCCACGGCCATCACCAGCGCTCCGCCGTGGGGCAGCTTGTCGAGCCGCGTGTCGATGTTGCCGCGAAGCTCGACGAACTGCAGGTCGGGGCGGGCATCGGCGAGTTGCGCGCGGCGACGGACCGACCCGGTCGCCACGGTTGCCCCATCGGCGAGCTCGGCGAGCGATGCTCCGATCAGCGCGTCGTTCGCAGTGCGCCGGGCGCAGATCGCACCGATCACCAGGCCCGGCTCTTGGGTCGACGTGAGATCCTTGGCCGAGTGCACCGCGATGTCGGCACGCCCGTCGAGCACCGCCCGTTGCACCTCTTTGACGAACACCCCTTGTCCGCCAATTTCGTGCAAGGGGACGTCGGCCCGACGATCGCCGGTGGTCTGCACCCACGACCAGCTCGACGGGACGTCCGGTGGCACCTTCGATCGCCGCGGCGACGGCATTGGATTGCGCAGTCGCTTGCGCGAGCCACGTGTGGCCACACGCAGCGGCTGACCGGTCGG
>CBDDKF010000008.1:0-15283 GCA_965230015.1 Ilumatobacteraceae bacterium
CCCGGCTCGGCGGCGACGATGTCGGCATCGATGGGGCGCTTGGCGCGCTGTACGACCACGGTCCAGCGGCGCGTCGCCAGGGAGGTACTCGCCGCGGCGGGCTCGGCCGTTCGCGCCCGGCAGTGGTTCGCTGGCTCGGCGACATTCGGCGCTACTTCCCGACACCGGTGGTGCAGGTGTTGCAGCGCGATGCGATCGATCGACTCGACCTACGCGAGCTGTTGCTCGAACCCGAGTTGCTCTCGTCGGTCGAGCCCGACCTCCACCTGGTGACGTTGCTCGTCGAGCTCAACCGCACCCTGCCCGACGAGACCCGGGCTACTGCGCGGCGGGTCATCGCCGACGTCCTCGCCGAGGTCGAGCAGCAGCTCGCCGAGCCGACGCGGGCTGCGGTGCGGGGAGCGCTGGCGCGGTCGGCGCGCACGCGACGGCCACGCCCTGGCGACATCGACTGGGAGCGCACGATCGCCGCGAACCTCCGTCACTGGCTCCCCGAGCATCGAACGGTGGTGCCCGAACGCCTGGTCGGTCATGCCCGGCGACGACGGGGTATCGCCCGCGACGTGCTCATCGCCGTCGATCAGTCCGGGTCGATGGCCGACAGCGTCGTGTATGCCTCGCTGTTCGCCGGCGTGCTTGCGCAAGTGCCGTCGTTGCGTACCCAACTGATCGCCTTCGACACGTCGATCACCGATCTCACGCCCTACCTGCACGATCCGGTCGAGGTGCTGTTCGGGGTTCAACTCGGCGGCGGCACCGACATCTCCTCGGCGCTGGCCTACTGCCAGCGGGTGGTCGAGACACCACAGCGCACGGTGCTGTTCCTCGTGTCGGATCTGTTCGAGGGCGGAGACGACGCAACGATGCTCGCCAGAGCTCGGGCGCTGATCGCCGCGGGCGTCGAGGTGGTCGTGCTGCTCGCGCTGAGCGACGAAGGCACGCCGGTCCACGATGCGGCCAACGCGGAGGCGCTTCGCCGTCTCGGGGCAACGGTGGCAGCGGTGACGCCGCGTGCGTTCCCGGAGTTGCTCGGTGCCACGTTGCGTTAGCGGGCGATCGAGCGATATCGCTCGGCGCCGGTCGTCGGAGTAGCGTGACCCTCGTCATGGGTCAACCCGTCGCCGTCCAAGAGAAGCCCAGCACCACCCCTGGCGTGGTGCGCTACGAGCTCAATCGCACCTTGTCGGGCCAGGGTCATGAGCGGTTCGGTTCCGCCGCCGAGGCGATCGGCAACACACCGTCGGACGAACTCGCCCGGCGGCTCTTTGCCACCGGACGGGTCGACTCATTGCACATCTACGCCAACATGATCACCGTCGACCTCAACAAGGGGTTCGATGCCGATGGTCTGGCCGACGTGGTGCGCGATCTGTACCAGTACTGGCGGCCGGGCGTCGAACCCCCGTCGTTCGAGGATCTGCAGCCCGACGAACCAGCGGCACCTGCGGGGGGTGACGCGGCCGGAAGCGGTGACGCCGCTGCGTCGGCTGCGGCCAGTCTCGTCCCCGCACACCTGCTCGAGCGCAGCCGCGCCGGGCGTGAGCGCTGGAACGCCAAACAGGGATAACACCACACCGCGCACCAGGCTGGGAGCGCGTTCGGCGCGATGCGAACACATGTTCGATTCGCGGATAGCGTGGCGCGATGGTTGCCAACCCAGCGGTGCTCGAGCAGCTCCGTTCCCAAGTCGCGCCGGTGGTGCTCGCCGGCGAGCGTTCGTTTCCGGCGCCCGACGAGTTGGCCGCACTGTTGCCGGGCCGACACATCGTGCGCGGGCAGAGCATCGCGTGTCGGGGTCCACTGGCGACCACGACGGCTGCTCGTCTGATCGCCCCCGCAGTGTCCGAAGGCGCGTGGGTGTGTCTGTTGCAGATGTCCACGATCGGGCTCGATGCGCTGAGTGAATCTGGTGTGCGCCTCGAGCGGGTGGTCGCCGTAGAGGGGTGCCCGACGCGCTGGGCGGAGCTTGCCGCGGCAGCGGTCGACGGGTTCGACGTGCTGTTCACCGCCGTGCCAGAGGGGGTGCGTCCAGGTGCGTTCCGGCGACTCGCCGATCGGGTCCGTCGGCGCGGGGCGATCCTAGTGCTGCTCGGCGAACTCCCGGCCGGATGCGCGATCGACGTCGAGCTGTGCGCTTCCGATCCACACTGGTCGGGCATCGCCGAGGGGGCAGGGCACCTGCGGTCGTGTTCGGTCGAACTGGCCGCCGGGGGGCGCCGCCACGGTGGTCAACGTCGGCAACGGGTTGCTCTCGCAAATCATGGGGCGACGGGCCATGGGGAGTAATGGGCGACGGCCGGCAATCACTCGAGCGGACCCATCCCGGCTGGCCACGTTGTGGTGCGCTGATTGGCCCACGGTGGCCGCAGGATGTCACCCCGAACAGCCCGCTGCGGTGCTCGCTGCCAATCGCGTGGTGGCGCGCACCCCCGCTGCGGCCGAGCAGGGAGTGGTGGTCGGGCAGCGTCGGCGGATGGCCCAGCAACGTTGTCCGCACCTCGAACTGATCGATCACGATCCCGATCGCGATGCGCGTGCCTTCGAACCGCTGGTGCGTGTGATCGGTGAGTTGTCGCCCCGGCTCGATGTGATCGAGCCGGGCTGGTTGGCCGTGGCCACACGCGGTCCGTCGCGATTGCTCGGCGGCGAAACCCAGGTTGTGGCACACATCGCTGCAGGGATCGTCGAGGGGGTGGCGACGCCGGTGCGCGCTGGGGTGGGTGTCGCCGACGGTCGATTCGCGTCGGGGATCGCCGCCCGGTTGGCCGTCGACCGGGCGACGCCGGTCGTCGTCGATCCAGGAGGGTCGCCCGAATTCTGCGCGTCGCTCCCGATCGGGTGGTTGCACACCCTCGGCGAGGTCGACGCCGAACTGGTCGAGCTGTTCGCCCGTCTCGGGTTGCGCCGACTGGGAGATCTCGCCGAACTCGATCGGGTCGACGTACTCGGCAGGTTCGGTCCCACTGGCGTCCACGCGCATGCGCTCGCCGCCGGCGTCGATGTGCGCCCGGCGTCGACGGTCGACCCCGATCCCGACCGCCGGGTGGAGCACACGTTCGACACGCCAGTCGATCGTTCTGATCCGGTGGTGTTCGTCGCCAAACAGCTCGCCGACACCATGATCGGTGCGCTGTCCGCCAGCGGTCAGGTGTGCACCCGGCTGGTCGTGACGTTCGAGAGCGAACACGGGGAGCGTTCGGAACGTTCGTGGTACCGGTCTGCGGGATTGAACGCTGCGGCGTTGGTCGAGCGCGTGCGGTGGCAGCTCGATGCGTGGATTGCGCTGCCCCGCGGCAGCGAGCAGGCGCTCACCGGCGGCGTCACCACGCTGCGTCTCGAGCCGGTCGATCTACGCGCCGACGAGGGGCTGCAGCTCGGATTGTGGGGCGGATCGTCAGAAGCCGACCGCCGTGCCGGCCGGGCGATCGCCCGGCTGAGCACGCTGACCTCGGAGCACGCAGTGACCGTGCCCGTATGGAACGGGGGACGGCTGCCGGCCGATCGTTACCGCTGGGTGCCGGCGGTCACGGTCGATCTCGATCAGCGTGCTCGGGCGGTGTCGGCAGCAGGCACCGGGAGTGGTCCGCAGGGTCCGTGGCCAGGCGGGTTGCCGGCCCCCTCGCCGGCGACGGTGTTCGTCGAGCCGCAACCGATCGAACTCGTCGACGAACTGGGCGACGCAGTGCGCGTCGATGGGCGAGGAGCGATGTCGGGCACGCCGGCGAGCTGGTGTGAGCTCGAAGGTGACGAAACGGTGGGCTGGCGGCGTGGTCGCCGCATGTCGATCGTCGACTGGGCGGGGCCGTGGCCGATCGAAGAGCGTTGGTGGGAGCCGCAGCGTCATCGCCGGTTGGCTCGTCTGCAGATCGTGTCCGACGACGGGCAGGCCGTGCTCGTCGCCGTCGAGCACCGCCGATGGTGGCTCCTCGCTCGCTACGACTAGTGCTGCGTCAGCTTCTCGGAGTCGTTCGTTGCGGTTTCCGCAGCCTACGACGCCGAGAACAAGGACCGCTCGGTATCGGCACGTACGCGATCGGCGGAGCGTCGTACAACGCTCGGCGAGCACGCGCGACACCTGTCCCTGAACGCTGGGTAGGTGGCACATCGCCACCTGGTGGAGGTTGCCTGATGCGGTACTAAATCGCTGTGGCCAGCCCGAACACTGGCGACATATCGAGCGAATCGGTGACGTCGTTGGCCAGTCGGAAGCCAACGCCGCGCACGGTGTGGATCACCTTCACCCCGGGCGCCGCCTTGTCGAGTTTGCGGCGCAGGTTGGACAGGTGCACGTCGACCACGTGGTGGTCGCCCACCCATTGCGGACCCCACACTGCGTCGAGGAGGTCTTCGCGTGTGCACACCTCGGTGGGGCGTCGGCACAGCTGTTCCAACAGCGAGAACTCGATTCGTGTGGTCGGCACCTCGGTGTCGTCGACGCGCACTTCGCGGCGGCCGAGGTCGATCGAGAGTGGCCCGAGGCTGAGGCTGGCTGCAGTGCCGTTGCTGTCGACCCGCTGTTGGAGTTGGCGTGGCCGGCGGAGCATCGCGCTGCACCGTGCTGCCAGCTCGTCGGCCGAGACGGGCAACGAGATGGCATCGTCGGCGCCGGCGCGCAACAGCGCTGCTCGCGAGTGGCCGTTGCGGTCGTCGGTGACGCACAACAGGTAGTGCTCGTTGTGCTCGCGCAGCTGCTCGAAGAGCGGGCGACCGTTCGGCGTGCGCACGTCGGCGTCGATCACCAGCACGTCGGGGGTGAACGATTCGGCGAGCAGCATCGCCGCTTCGCCATCGGTCGGGGCGCTCACGCAGAACCCGGCACTCCGCAGTGCAGCCACGCCGTGCCGACGTACGTCGGGATCGGCGACTGCGATCAAGATGCGAGGTGCCAGATTGATGTCGTTACCCATGGAATCCCGTCCGCTGGTCGCGTCCTTCAGGTGGGTATCGGCCGTGGGGCCGACGAACTCAAGCGGAAATCGTGGGGAAATGTCAGGCATGTCATTCTGGCCCCTGCTACACCGGTGGTGTGGTCGGGGCGGATGTGATTCGCCGTCGGGTTCGAGCCGATGTGGCCGGACGGCAGGCGGTCGACGCTCGAGAAGAGCAATCGATCGCCAACTTCATTGCAGCTTACGACGAACTGGCCGATCCATTCTCAACCGATGCCGATCCGGTGCATGTGACCGGGTCGGGCGTAGTGGTTGGGGAGCGTGGTGTGGTGTTGCTGCGGCACAAGCGACTGGGGCTGTGGCTGCAGCCAGGAGGCCATCTCGATCCGGGGGAGTCGCCGTGGGAGGCGGCGCTACGTGAGTCGATCGAGGAGACCGGGCTGGCCTTGTCGATGCTCGGGCCGCTCGACCGTTCTGGGGTTCCCGAGCTGCTGCATGTCGACGTGCACGAGGGTGGGCGCGGCCATACCCATCTCGACCTGCGCTATCTGCTCGGCGGCGACGACCGCGACCCTGAACCACCCGAGGGAGAGAGCCAAGAAATCGGCTGGTTCACCTGGGAAGCCGCCATCGACCGCGCCGACCCCGGCCTCCGCGGCCTCCTGGTCCACCTATCGAACTTGCGTTCGTAGCACATATGTTCGACACTGTGGTGGATGGGCTTCAACAACCCGTCGTGGTCGTGGTCGGAGCTCGAAGCAGCCCTGACGGGTCGAACGGGTCGCGACGGCCGCCCCGCCGGCAGTCCGTCGTGGAACGCTGGCGGCGACAGCCCCGCCTGGGGCCGGAAACGTCAGCCGTTTGAAGCTCCCGAGGGGCTCCACGCCGGGACCGGTGCGGTGCCGTATGCCGAACTGCACTGCCATTCGAACTTCTCGTTCCTCGACGGTGCGTCGCATCCAGAAGAGTTGGCCACCGAAGCGGCACGGTTGGGACTGGAAGCGCTGGCGATCACCGATCACAACGGGTTCTACGGCGTGGTGCGCTTTGCCGAAGCGGCGCGCGCCGTCGGGCTGCCGACGGTGTTCGGCTCCGAGATCACTCTGACTGCTGATGGCACACCGGCGCAGCATCCGTCGTTCATTCGCAGCGAGGCCGACACGACGCAGCAGGTGGCGACCGGGCTGGTCCCCGACACGTATGCCCCCGACCCCGACGGTGACCATCTGTTGGTGCTCGCTGATGGGCCCGATGGATACGCCCGTGTCGCCAGAGCGTTGAGCAACGGACACCTCGCCGGCGAGAAGGGCGTGGCTCGCTTCACCATGGCCGATATCGCCACGGTCGCCGCCGGGCACGTATGGGCGCTCACCGGCTGCCGCAAGGGAGCGGTACCCGCAGCGTTGGTTCGTGATGGACCCGCAGCGGCGCGCCGTGAACTGCAGCAGTTGGTCGCCGCGTTCGGTCGCGACCGCGTGCTCGTCGAGTTGTGGGATCACGGCGACCCGCTCGATTCGGCGCGCAACGATGCGCTGGTCGACATCGCCCATCGCGAAGGGGTGGAGTGCGTGGCGACGAACAACGTGCACTACGCCCGCCCCGCTCAGCGGCGACTGGCGACAGCGCTCGCCGCTGTGCGCGCTCGGCGTAGCCTCGCCGAGCTCGATTCGTGGCTTCCGGGGGGAGCCGGGGCCCACTTGCGCTCCGGGGTCGAACAGGCCCGGCGATTTCGGCGATACCCGGGCGTGGTCGAACGAGCTGCGGAGATCGGCCGTGCCACGGCGTTCGATTTGGCCCTGGTGGCCCCGAACCTGCCCCCGTTTCCGTGCCCAGTCGGAGCCGACGGCGCCCCGATCAGCGAGATGGCCCATCTTCGTCAGGTCGTGGAAGCAGGCGGTCGACGACGATACGGCGACCGCCCTGCCGGGAGTATGGGTGGCTCGTCGCTGCGTGCTCGGGCATGGTCGACGATCGACCACGAGCTGGCTCTGATCGAGCATCTCGATTTCGCTGGCTACTTCCTCGTCGTGTGGGACATCGTCGAGTTCTGCCGGCGGGCCAACATCTTGTGTCAGGGGCGGGGGAGTGCCGCCAACTCCGCGGTGTGTTATGCGCTGGGGATCACCAATGCCGATGCGGTGTCGCTCGGGTTGCTGTTCGAGCGGTTTCTCTCGCCAGAGCGTGACGGTCCGCCCGACATCGACATCGACATCGAGAGCGATCGGCGAGAAGAGGTGATCCAGTACGTGTACGAGCGCTACGGCCGACACCACACCGCGCAGGTGGCCAACGTGATCACCTATCGCTCGCGCTCGGCGGTGCGCGACATGGCCAAGGCGCTCGGCTATCAACCGGGCCAGCAGGACGCATGGTCGAAGCAGGTCGACGCCTGGGGTGATGTCGCGGCGACTGCGGAGCAACCCGACTGCACCATCCCGCAACCGGTGATCGAGCTCGCCGCCGAAGTGGAAGATGCGCCGCGTCATCTTGGCATTCACTCCGGAGGGATGGTCATCTGCGATCGGCCGGTGATCGAGGTGTGTCCGGTCGAGTGGGCGCGCATGGACAAGCGCTCGGTGCTGCAATGGGACAAGGACGACTGCGCCCGCACCGGCTTGGTCAAGTTCGACCTGCTCGGGCTCGGCATGTTGTCGGCGTTGCACTACGCCGTCGACCTCGTGCGCGATCACCGCGGCTACGAGATCGATCTGGCCACGATCCCCCAAGACGACGACGTGTACGACATGTTGTGCCGCGCCGACACGGTTGGCGTGTTCCAGATCGAGTCGCGGGCGCAGATGGCGACGTTGCCGCGGCTGAAGCCGCGCACGTTCTACGACCTCGTCGTCGAGGTGGCGCTGATCCGTCCCGGCCCGATCCAGGGTGGTTCCGTGCACCCGTACATCCGTCGACGCAATGGCCAAGAGCCAGTGACGTACCTCCATCCGTTGCTCGAGAACAGCTTGGGCAAGACGTTGGGTGTCCCGCTGTTTCAAGAGCAGTTGATGCAGATGGCGATCGACGTCGCCGGGTTCACCCCGGCCGAGTCGGATGAGCTCCGCCAGGCGATGGGTTCGAAACGATCGGCAGCACGCATGGAGCGGCTCCGTGAACGGCTGTACGCCGGGATGGCCGAGCGGGGAATCGAAGGCGACGTCGCCGACGAGTTGTTCACCAAGATGAAGGCGTTCGCCAACTACGGGTTCCCCGAATCGCACTCGGTGAGCTTCGCCTACCTGGTGTACGCCTCGTCGTGGATCAAGTACCACGAGCCAACGGCGTTCTGCGCGGCCCTGCTGAACGCCCAGCCGATGGGCTTTTGGTCACCGCACACCCTGGTACGCGATGCCCGGCGGCACGGGGTGGTCGTGCACACGCCCGACCTCAACGCGTCACTCGCCGCAGCCACGCTCGAGCCCTTTCCATCAACATCGGGGGGTTGTTCATCGACCGGCGATGTGGCGGTACGCCTCGGGTTGGGGTCGGTGCGCAGTCTCGGTAGCGATCTCGCCGATGCCATCGAAGCTGAGCGCGTGAGCAACGGTGCCTACCGAACAACAGAAGATCTCGTGCGGCGGGTGCCCGAGCTCACGCTCGCCCACCTCGAAGCACTGGCCACCGCAGGGGCGTTTGGGTGTCTCGGACTGGAGCGGCGTGAGGCGCTGTGGAGTGTTGGGGCAACCGCGCAGTCGCGTCCCGGGCGTCTGGCAGGGGTGGTCACCGGCGCCGACGCGCCACGCCTTCCGGGCATGGACCCGGTCGAAGAGGCGGTCGCCGATCTGTGGGCTACGGGGGTGGCCCCCGACGGTCACCCGACCCAGTTCGTACGCGCCGATCTCGATCGCCGCGGCGTGCTCACCGCCGACGACCTGTGGGATCCCGAGCCGGGGTCGATCGTCCAGGTCGCTGGCGTCGTCACCCATCGTCAGCGGCCGATGACCGCGCAGGGCACCACGTTCATCAGCCTGGAAGACGAGACCGGGCTGATGAACATCGTCGTCTCGAAGGGCTGCTGGGCGCGGTTCCGACGCGTCGCCCGCGAGGCCGCCGCACTCGTGATCCGGGGCCGTCTGGAGCGCAGCGAAGGAGTGGTCAACGTCGTCGCCGAACACATGGAGCCGCTGCCGTTGCCGGCGAGCACGCGCAGTCGCGACTTCCGCTAGCGGCACGGCGCCTGTCGCCGGTGCAGTGTGTCGACGCCACCGATTCAGTTCAGCAGCGCGGCCCGGAGCGCAGCACTAGCTTCCCGGCCATGGTCGACACCGGGACGGACCTGCTCGAACGGGAGATCGACGGACAGCCACCGGAAAAGTGGTTTTCCCGGCGGATCAAGGAGGGCGACCGTGACGCGGTGCTCGCCGAACTCGGCACGTGGAACATCCGTCAGGTCTTTGCGTTGATGCAGGAGCTGTCGCTCAAGCGCGCCCGCGTGCTGTTCCACTGGCTGCCGATGGCGCGGGCGATCGGCATCCTCGACGTGGTCGACCCGGAGGCTGGAGCGATCCTTGCGGCCGACGAGACGATCGGTCGACTCATCGACATCGCCGAAGGACTCGATCTGGACGAAGCGGTGGAGTTGATCACCCTCTTACCCGAAGAAACGCGCGAGCGGGTGATCGATCGATTGCCGCCTGGCGACCTTGCCGCGCGCTTGTCGTATGGCCTGGACACGGCCGCCACGATCATGACCGATCAGTTCATCGCGGTACCGGCGTCGTGGACGTTGACCCGCACGGTCGCTGCTATCCAAGACCGCGCCGCCAAGGTCGGTTCGGTGCGGGCGATCTACGCGACGGACGACGATGGCGGCCTTGTCGGCTACATCGAACCCGAGGATCTGTTACTGCATGCGGGCAGCGACACCGTCGGTCAGTGGGTCGAGACCGACATGGTGCTGGTACGGCCGCGGCTCGATCAGGAGGAGGTGTTGCGCGTGGCGCGCGATGCCGGCGCGTCGACGATTCCGGTGGTCGACATGAACGGTCGGCTCCTCGGCGGGATCACCCCCGACGAGCTCGCCGACGTACTCGCCGACGAGATTCAGGAGAACCTCAACATCGCGTCGGGTCTCGACCCGGACGCCGGGCCCAACGACAGTGTCTCGCTGATGATCCGCCATCGCCTGCCGTGGTTGCTCGCCGGGTTGGTCGGATCGACGCTCGCCGGGATTGCCGTGGGTCTCTTCGAAGAACAGCTCCTCGAAGCGGCGATTCTGGCCAGCTTCATCCCGGTGGTGATGGCGATGGCCGGCAACGCCGGAATTCAGGCGTCGCAGGTGACGGTGTCGGGCATCAGCACGGGAACGATCTGGCAAGGCGATCACCTTCGGCGGGTGTTGCGCGAGACGTCGACCGGGTTGAGTAACAGCCTGATCGTCGGGTTGGTGTTGTCGGCGTTCATCGTGGCCACGTCGGGCATCAACGACGTCGATCGCCCGGTGGAGTTGGCGGCGACGGCGACGTTGGCGCTGATGGTGGCGATGACGATGGCCACCACCCTCGGAGCCGTTGTTCCGCTGGTGCTCAAGCGGTTTGGGGCCGATCCGGCGGTGGCCACCGGTGTGTTCATCGCGGCCTCGAACGACATCTTGGGAGTGAGCGTCTTCTTTATCATCGCCAGCGCCCTGTATCTGTAGAGGGGTGACGACGAGTGACACAGGCGCCGACGATGGCCGATTCGGGCTGCTGGAACTGACCGCTGCGGCCAGCCAGAACCGGTTTACCCTGCACGCCCGGCGGGCATTGTGCACGCCATTCGACTTCCTCTACGGCGGGTCGGCGATCGCTGCGTCGATCGAGGCGGCCGAGGTGGCCACCGGCCGTTCGTTGCAATGGGTGACGACCCAGTTCATCGGCTCGCCGCAGCCCGGCGACGACATCGACATCGTCGTGGAAACCGGAGCAGCCGGTCGGGCGACATCGCAGATCGAAGTCGTCGGATCGATCGACGGGCGACCGATGTTCACGTCGTTGTGCGCATTGACGTCGAAGTCGTCCGGAGACGCCCGTTCCTTTCTGGCCATGCCCAACGTGCCGCCGCCGAACGATTGTCCCGACATGTCGGAACCGTTTGCCGTCGATGCCGAGGGCACGTTCTTCGACCACCTCGAGCGACGCGTCGCGGCAGGGGCGTGGGCGCTCGATGCGGTGGACCATCCGCAGTCCGGGCCACTGCGATTGTGGTGTCGCATTCCGGACCACCGCATCGGGTCACCGGCAACGCAAGCGTTCGTGGCCGACATCATTCCGCTTGCCGTATGCGCGGCATTGGGCATCGTCCCTGGCGGAACCAGTCTCGACAACACGGTGCGGGTGATCGACCGTGCACCAACCGAGTGGGTGCTCCTCGACGTCCGGCCCGAGGGGTATCACCAGGGCATCGGCCATGGGTCGCTCGACATCTGGAGCGACGACGGCCGACTGATCGGCACCGCGCAGCAGACCTGCATCATCCGTACGAGCCAACAGCGCACGGGGTAGGCGGAGGGCCATCGAGGGCCTACACGCCGGTGTCGATCGGCGCTGTTGGCGGCCCATCGTCGAGGAGTGATCCGAGCAGGGCGCCGAGCCGGCGAGGGGCAAACGTCGCGTCGGTGGTCGTGTCGCGCGGATCCGCTGCGGCGACGATCTCATCGACGTGCCACCACCGCAGCTCGTGCACCCGCTCGGCATGCAGCTCGCCCCAGTCGAGTTCGGGCTGGGGCTCGAAGCGGGTCGTCGGCACGACGTACAGCCGGTCGCGTTGGCCGTCCCACTTGCCGTCGAGGTGCGGGATGATGTGCTCGCGATTCCAGACATGCGCGCCGATCGTCGGATCGTGCAGGCCGACCTCTTCGCGCAGCTCGCGGCGGAGCGCCGCCAGGTGGTCCTCGCCGTCCTCGAGTCCGCCGCCGGGCGGGGCCCACACCGTGCGCGTCGGAAACTCGAAGCGCACGAGCAGGATCTCCCGCTGCGGCGTGAGCAGCAGCCCACGCACCGCCGGCCGAATCCGCAGTTCACCCACGTCGCACCGAAATTCTGGGGATTCCGCGCGAGTGGCGCGCGTTTTTGCCAGGAGAACGGTTGATGTCGAGCACCGTGCTCAATCGCTCGGCGTGTCGGGCAGGTCGCCGTTGAACGCCTTGTACATCTCGTAGACGCTCTTGCACTCTTCGCACACCGGCAGCTGTTTGGGGTCGCGCGACGGCACCCAAACGAAGCCGCACAGTGCTTCGATCGGTGTGCCGTTGATGCGCGCCTCGAGCACTTTGGCCGCTGCGTTCTCGCCGCGCTTCGTCTTCACGATGTGCGCTGCGGTGGGCTCGTCGGTCTCGGTGCGCTCGTCGGTGTCGAGGAGCGGATCGGCCGGCGCCGGCATCGTTTCCAGATCGGTCATGAGCTGCGCCATGCCGTCAGTGAATCAGATCCGCTACCCTATGCCTCGTGCTCGCGGCTGTGATCGCCGTCGCTGCCACCATCACGGCAGCCGGAATCGCCGCAGCAGCACGCGTCCCCGCACCCGTACTCATTCCGGTACGGGTTCGGCGGGGGGCACGACGTCAGCAACGCTGAACGTTGTCGAACTCGCCCGACCAGCCGGAATCCGGCGGCGGGTGACGCTGTTGGGTCCGGTACATCCCTTGAGGAGCACCGATGTCCCATTCCACCAACGACGAGCGCAACGACCGCGACGATCGCGCGCTAGCTGCCTATGCCGACGACCCGGCGTTCGCCCTCCACCGGCGCGGCAAGATCGTGGTCGAACCGACCGCGCCGATCGAGGGGCCCGACGACCTCGCCCTCGCGTATACCCCTGGCGTGGGCCGCGTCTCGCAGGCGGTGGCCGATGACCGCGAGCTGGGGTGGACGGTCACCGGACGATCCAATGCGGTCGCCGTGCTGTCGAACGGCAGTGCAGTGCTCGGACTGGGTGACATCGGCCCCGAGGCGGCGATGCCGGTGATGGAGGGTAAGGCCGTGCTGTTCAAGCAGTTCGGTGACGTCGACGCCTATCCGGTCTGTGTCGACGCGCCCACCGTTGATGAGGTGGTTGCCGTGGGCAAGGCCATCGCGCCGAGCTTCGGTGGCATCAACTTGGAAGACATCAAGGCGCCGCACTGCTTCGACATCGAGCGCCGGCTGCAGGAAGAGCTCGACATCCCGGTGTTCCACGACGACCAGCACGGCACGGCGATCGTCGCCCTCGCTGCGCTGATCAACGCGGCCAAGCTCGTCGACAAGCCGGTCGACGAATTGCGCGTGGCGATCATCGGCACCGGGGCAGCGGGTGTTGCGGTCGCCGAGCTGCTGTACGACGCCGGCGCCGGACAAGCCGGCACCGGCGACATCGTCGGGTGCGACAGTCGCGGCATCCTGCACCACGGCCGCGGGAGCCTTCATCCGTCGAAGCAGTGGTTCGTGGAACGCGGGAACACCGACGACCGGCGCGGCGGCGCCCATGAAGCGATCAAGGGTGCCGATGTGCTCCTCGGACTGTCGGGACCCGGCATCATCGAACCGGCGTGGCTCGCCGACATGGCCGACGATGCGATCGTGTTCGCCATGGCCAACCCGACGCCGGAAGTGATGCCCGATGAGATGCCTCCGAACGTGTCGATCGTGGCCACCGGGCGCAGCGACTTCCCGAACCAGATCAACAACGTGCTGGCCTTCCCAGGGGTGTTCCGCGGGATGCTCGACGTGCGGGCCACCCGGTGCACCATCGAGATGAAGCGAGCGGCCGCCGATGCGCTCGCCGCCCTCGTCGACACTCCGACACCCGAGCGGGTCATCCCCGGCGCGTTCGAGCCCGGTGTGGCGGCCGCGGTCGCTGATGCAGTCCGCACCACCGCGGTGGCACAGGGATTCATCCGGGCGTAATGGCACTCCAGCACCCCGCATGACACCGGTCCGCTGTTAGAACGGTCGTGGTGTCCCTACGTCGCCCCGGCCTCTCCGCAGCGTTCGTCTCGTTGCGCAACCCGGACTACAAGCTGCTGTGGTGGGCCGGCACGTTTTCGATGCTGTCGGTGCAGATGCAGTTCCTGCTGCGCGGCGTGCTGGCATGGGACCTCACCGAGCGCGAGAGCGCGCTCGGTCTCGTCTACCTGTGCTTCGGCGTGGCGATGTTGATCGCCACGCCGCTTGGTGGCGTGGCCGCCGACCGTCTCCCCAAGCGCCGCGTGCTGATCGTGGCGCAGGGTGCGCTGATGGCGGCCGCAGTGTTCATGGGCGTGATGGTGGTGACCGACCTGGTCCAGATTTGGATGTTGTTCATCGCCGCAGTTGTCCAGGGGTTCGCGTTCGGGTTCTACGGTCCGACACGGGTGGCGTTCACCGCCGACATCGTCGGACGTGACCAGCTCGGCAACGCGATCAGCCTGTCGCTGTTGAGCATGAACGGCACCCGTGTACTCGCCCCGTCGTTCGCCGGTGCCATCGCGGGCGTCGCATTCATCGGGCTGGGTGGCGCATATCTGATTGCTGCGGTGATTTCTTCTGCCGCGTTCTTCACGCTGCTGCGTTGCCCGCCGGGCGAGGCAGTGCCAAGGGAGACCAGCGCAGGGCCCTTCAGGGAAATCGCCGACGGCGTGCGCTACGTGATGGAACGCGCCCATCTCCGTCGCCTCGTGATCACCTCGTTTGTGGTGATCATGTTCGGCTTCAACTACGTCGCATTCGTGCCGGCACTCGTGAAGGGCGAGTTCGGGCTCGGTGACGGAATGGTCGGACTGTTGATGTCGGCCAGCTCGATCGGAGCCGTCGCGGTGTCGGTCCCGATCGCCGCCCGTGCGGACGGACCCGGCGCGTGGCGGTTGATGATCGTGTCAGGTTTGGTGTTCGGCGTGGGTGTGATGGCCTTGGGCACCGCGCCCTGGTTCTGGGTGGCCGTGCTCGTCACAGTCGTGTTGGGGGCGGGTACGACGGGGTACCAATCGCTGTCGAACACGATCGCGTTGGCGATGACCGAGGACACCCATCGAGGGCGCGTCCAGTCGCTGATGATGCTGAGTTTTGCTGGCTTCGGCATCGCTGCGGCGCCGCTCGGCATCCTCGCCGAGGTGATTGGGCTGCGTGCAGCGATCGAGCTGATGGGCGCTATCACCCTCGGGGGTGTGGTGGTCTACGCCGCGCTCGAGTATCGCGTGCATCGCGGCACAGACAAGGGCCCGGATCACCGGGTCCCCTCGGTTGTCGGCGGCGACGACGGCCCGACGGGGCCTTGAGCGATCGCCAATTCGTCAGCTGAGGGTCGCCAGCTCTGCGGTGAGGTTGGCCGCCGCGCGCGCCTGCCAGCGCCGCCGTCCCGCAGCGGTGGCGTAGATCGATGGGCGCTCGAGAAAGGAGCGCAACACCCCCGCCCGACCGACGCGCCACGCATCGTCGGTCACGTGGCGATACTCGAACCGAACGCCT
>CBDDKF010000009.1:0-139276 GCA_965230015.1 Ilumatobacteraceae bacterium
GCCCGAGGAGCGCGGGCGTCAGCCGAAGAACGCCCAGGCGACCAGGCCGGCGGCAACGACCAGCGCGGCGATCACCGCGACGTAGTCGGCGGGCTTGGCCCGGTACTTCCGGTACGGGTTGTACCCCATCGTGGTCAGTATCGTCGCTCGACATGGCCACCACCACGATCGAACTGCAGTCGATCACCGTTCGCCGCGACGACGCGATCGTCGAGATCACGCTGCGCCGACCGGAGCGGCTCAACGCCATCGACGGCGCGATGTGGGACGAATTGCGCGAGCAGTTCCGTGAGTTGGCGGGCCAGTCCGACGTTCGTGTGGTGGTGATCACCGGCGCCGACGGCAACTTCTGTGCTGGCGCCGACCTGTGGGGTCGCGACGACGGCGAGCGACCGCATCAACTGGCGGCGATGCGTGCCGTCAACGAAGTGTGTCTGGCGTTGCATCGCATGCCGCAGCCGACGATCGCCAAGGTGCGTGGCGTGGCGGTTGGCGCCGGTCTCAACCTGGCGTTGATGTGCGACCTGGTCGTTGCCGACGACACCGCCCGGTTCTCAGAGATCTTCGCTCGCCGTGGACTGAGCCTCGACTTCGGTGGCTCGTGGATCCTTCCGCGGCGAATCGGCTTGCACCGGGCGAAGGAGCTGGCGTTGTTCGCCGACATCATCGACGCCGAACGGGCCGACCAGATCGGGCTGGTCAACCGGGTCGTGCCGGGCGACGAGCTCGATGAGTTCGTCGCCGACTGGGCCACCCGGCTCGCCGCCGGGCCGCCGATTGCGATGGCGATGAGCAAGAAGTTGCTCGACGAGTCGTTCGACAGCACGCTCGAAGAGGCGCTCACCGCCGAGGGTCTCTCACAGACGGTGAACTTCTCCACCGAAGACACCGCCGAGGCGATTCGCGCCTTCCTCGACAAGCGCGACCCCAAGTTCGTCGGCCGATAACCGTCGGCCCCGTCCACTGACACCGGTCGACAACGTGGAGGTCGTAGCCTCTCAGCCGTGATCACGCCGGGCGTACTGCGCCGCACCGCTGCGCTGATCGGCGTGGTCGTGTTCGGCTCGCTGCTGCTTGCGCCGCACGTACATGCGCAGAACGACGGCGCCGATGACGGCACGCCGCCCACACTCCCAGCCGACACGACGCGGCTGATCCCGATTCCGGCCGGCTGCGATGCCCCGGATCCGGCAGCCGTGGCCTTTGTCGGCACCGTGGTGGGCAAAGACGACGTCGTCCAGGTGGTCCGCTTCCAGATCGATCAACTGCGCGCTGGCTCGGCCAGCGAGTGGGCGATCGACGGGTTGATCGATGTGCGCTACGGCATCGACTACCGCTTCCTCGACGAGGGTCAGCAGTACCTGGTCGGCGCCGGATTCGATCGAGAGGTCGGTGCGCTCGTGTCGACCGTGCGCCCGCCGGCGCCCACGTTCGGTGGCAACGACGTGATCGGGCTCGAGGACACCGCAGTGGAGTGCCCGGTGATCGACGACCCGGTGCGCACGGTCAACCTCGACGGCAGTGACGTCGACTCGGGTGTGCTCAGCTTGTTGTTCGAGGACCGTCAGGTGCTGATCGCCACGCTGGCCGTGCCCACCGTGATCGCCATGGTGGCGATGGTGGCCATCGTGATTCTGCGCGGTCTCGCGGCCGTGTCGATGCGCGGCGTGTTCGAACTCGGCCGGGCGGCGGTGACGCCGGTGCCGGACCACAAAGCAGTGCGCGTGCGTGGCCACGTCGATCGGCGTGCGGCGCGCGCCGCGGCCAAGGCCGCCGAGGCCGAGTCGATCGACGAGGCCGCCGACGACGACGGCGATGATGTCGACGACGGCGACCACGCCGATGACGACGATGAGTCAGACGACGGCGAACAGCCGCGCCTGGTCGGCAACGACGCCAGTTGAACGGCGACCGCCGGTCGCGGCTCAGTTCGCGAGAGCGCGCACCTCGTCGAGGGCGTCGGCCCAACGTTCGACCGGGAGCTCTTCGGCAGGCCGTCCGGCACGAGCGTGGACTACCACGCCGCCCACCGGGGTCTCGTCGAGGACCGTGCTCAAGGCCACGCCGTAGGCGGCGAGTTGCATCCGGTAGCGCCCGGCGCGCTCGGCCGAGTGACCCGCCCAGCGGTCGGTCTTGTAGTCGACCACCACCAGCCCTTCGTCGGTGCGAACCAACAGGTCGACGTACCCCTCGAGCACACGCTCGCCGATCGGCGCCGCAACGAAGAGCTCGCGCCAGTGGGGCGCGCCGGTGGCTGCCGCCTGGACGATCGAGCTGCGACGGATCGACTCGACCAGGTCGATCACCTCGTCGACGTCGGCGCCGATGCCTTCGGCGGCGCTGTGCGCGGCGGCGAGCTGTTGCACGTCGGCGCCCGCGCGGAGTTCGCCGTGCTGCAGCACGGCGTGCACGGCGCGCCCGATGTTGGTGCCGTAGCGTCCGCGCCGCCACGGTGGCCGATCGTGTTCGGCGGGGTCCTTGGCCAACCCTGGGTCGGCGGTGTGTGCCGTGGAGGTCGGGTCGCCGAGCTGCGTGGCCGGGACGGTGCTCGTACGGGCGGCGGCGCGCAACGCACGGTCGTGTTCGCCGGCCCACGCGGTGGCATCGGGCCACTCCAATTCGGTTGGCACTGCAGCTGGCGGCCGGTGCGCACCCCGGCGCCACTCGGGCGTACCCGCCGCACCGACGTGCGGATCTGCAGCGCCCCCGACCCACAAGAGTTCGGCGGCGGTGAGCCGTGACTCGTCGGCGTACTCCTGGTTGTTGGCCGCGGGGGCCATGCGGTGGAGCGACACGACGAGATGGTCGACCGCTCTGGTGCACGCCACGTACAGCAGCCGCCGCCGCTCGGCGTCGCTGAACTGTTCCTCGATGGGCGCTTGCTCGTCGAACAAACCGTCGTCGCCACGCCCCGTGAGCATCCACGTGGAGTCGGCCCACACCACGCCTTCGGTCGGGAGCGGCCGGGGCTGGGTGGTCAGGCCAGCGACGATCGTGATCGGGAACTGCAACCCCTTGGCCGCGTGGATGGTCATCACGCGTACCGCGTCGTGATCGGTCTCGGGGAGGACGACGTCGTCGACTCGATGATCGGACGCCTGACGGTAGGCCCATGCCAGGTATCGCCGGACGCCTCGGCCTCCGGCATCTGACCATGCTCGAGCTCGTTCGATGGCAAAGCGGATGCGCCGCCATGCGTCGGCCGCGTCGGCACCGGCCAGCGCCAGATCGATCACCCGCCGTTCGTCGGCGATCTGCGCGATGAGGTCGGCCGGCGGCAGCGAACGGACGCGCTCGGCGATCGACCGCAGGTGCGCGAGCCCTGCGGCCACCCGGTGCTCGGCGAACCCCTCGGGCGGCGCGGCCCAGATCGAGAACGTGCCGCCCGCCGTGGCCCACTCGTACAGTTCTGGGTCGCTGCACCCGTAGAGCGGTGTGCGCAGCACTTCGACGGCGGCGAGCTCGTCGGTGCTGTCGTCGGCGGCGCGCAGCGCCAGCAGCATCTCGCGTACTCCTGGCGAGGCGTACACGACGGACGAGTTCTCGGCCCGGTAGTCGATGCCCGCTTCCGTGAGGCTGGTTTCGAGTGCGGGCAGCGACAGACGAGTGGGGAGCAGCACGGTGATGTCGGCGGGCCGGCACGGTCGGAGCACGTTGGTGGCAGCGTCGACCACCTGCCATCCAGCCGCGAGGGCCGTGGTGATGGCGGCGGCAACCTCGTCGGCCTCTCGTGCCCGCAGTACATCGGCGGGGCCGGGGTCGTCGGTCGAACGGCGACGATCGCCGCGGCGCAGGTCGTCGTGACGGTCGACTCCGAGCGCAGTCACCGATCCATGACCGCGCAGGTCGGCTGGGCGGGCGGCGATGAGCGGCGTGTAGCCAGGCTGACGGTCGGCGTCGGCGCGGATCAGCTGCTCGAACACGCGGTTGGTGAAGTCGATCACGGCCGCCGTCGATCGGAAGTTGGCGGTGAGCCCGACGTGCTCGGCGGCGACCTGGTCGGCGGCACGCAGGTACTGCGCGATGTCGGCTCGCCGGAACCGGTAGATCGACTGCTTCGGATCGCCGACCATGAACAACCGCCCGGGAACCGGGTCGAGCGATCGCCAGTCGGTGGCGTGGCGGGGGTCGTCGGGCGGTGCGGTGATGCGCACCGCGAGCTCGAGCTGAATCGGGTCGGTGTCCTGGAACTCGTCGAGCAGCAGGTGGGTGTACCGGTCGTGCAGGTCGCGGCGCACCTCGGCGTGGTCGCGTACCAGTCGCCGCGCCACCACGAGGAGATCGTGGAACTCGAGCGTGCCGCTGCGGATGCGATCGGTCGCGGCGTCGAGCACGAACCGTCGCAAGATCGCGCCGAGGAGCAGGCGCCGCTGGCGGCGGATCGAGTCGAGCAAGTCGCCGGCGAGCTCACCGACGCGCCCTTCGGCAGCGCGCAGCGCCTCGAGTTGCTCTGGGCCGTCGGCACCGTGCGCTCGTTTCCATTTGGCCTTCGATCCTTTGCTGGCCATGCGGGAAGGAGCACATCGATCGGCGAGCTGCGCCACGCCGTCGAGCTTCGGGCGGAGTTGTGGGCGATCGAGGAGACCGGCCGTGGCCACGATGTCGCCGACGATCACGTGCTGGCGGTCGTCGTCGGGGATGTCGAATGCAGCGAGGCGCGCCACCGCCGAGCGCAACTCGGCGAGATCGAGCACTGGAACCTCCGGCACGGCGGCATCGACGTACAGCTCGACGAGATCCCAGCTGGCACGAAAGTCGTCGGCGATCCGGCGCATTCCGCGCTGAATGCCGAACCCGTCGAACTCACACAACTCCACCAGGAGTCGCCCACCGGCTCCGGGACCGCCGGCTGGTTCGACCTCGGCGAGTAGCGCGGCGACGAGGTCGTCCCACGCGTCGTCGAAGGCGAGCGCACTCTCGAGTTCGTCGAGCACTGTGAAGCCCGGCGGCACTCCGGCGGAGAACGGGGCTTCGCCGATCAGCCGCCGGGCGAATGCGTGCAGCGTGCCGATGGGCGCTTGTTCGAGTTGCGACGCCGCCGTGTCGGCCGTCGGCGTGCGCGACGCCTCGAGCGCAGTGCGTACACGGCTGCGCAGCTCGGCGGCAGCTCGCTCGGTGAACGTGATTGCCGCGATCGACGTGATCGGTACACCGGCCTCGACGAGGTTGACGACCCGCCGCACGAGTGCCTGAGTCTTGCCGGAGCCGGCGCCGGCGTCGACGAACAGCGTCGTGTCGAGATCGTCGGCGATGCGCCTGCGGGCGGCGGCGTCGGGAGGCTCGGGCGCATCGAGCAGCGACAGCTGTTCAGCGGTCATCGCTCGCGCCGTCGTCTGGATCGGGGTCGGCGGGCGGAGCGAACCACGCGGCGCCTCGTGCATCGATGCGCTTGCGACGCCACGCCTGGTGGAGTTCTCCCGTGCCGAGACCGTCGGGTTCGCAGTACGGGCAGTCGACGAACAACCGCCATCCTGGACGCGCCGGACGGTGGGGAAACCAGCCGGCATCAATGCCGTCGACCGTGTGGGCGATCGCGACGGTAGCCCTGTCGGTGGTGTCGGCATCGAAGTCGATGCCGATGCGGCGGTACTGATAGCGGCCGAAGAACGCATACTCGGCGCGTACCGCCGCACCACCCGTGACATCGGCGGCTGCCGCGTAGGTCGCCAGCTGGAAGCGTCGTCCGCCGAGCGTGGGGTCGTCGGTGTCGAGACCGCGCAGGTCGCGGTCGCTGCCCGTCTTGTGGTCGGTGACGATGATCGTGCCGTCGGCCGTCCGGTCGACACGGTCGATGCTGCCGCGTACGGGCAACTGGTGGGCGTCGCCCAGCTCGATCGCCACACCGTCGAATCCCACCTCGGAGCCGACGATCACAGTGCTGCGCTCGGCGGCGAGGGCGCCATCGGCGTCGAGCCAACCCAACAGGTCGTCGCGCATTTCGTCTCGACGGTCGGCCCACGATGCCGGACGGCCGACACGCCCCGCCCGCTCGAGGTCGACGCACACGGCGTCGAACGCAGACAGCAACGCTCGCCGGTGCTCGTCGCCCCACCCGGATGGTCCGGGTTGCGGCAGCTCGCCGGCGAGCACCGCTCGGTGGAAGCGGTCGAGCGCGGCGTGTACTGCGGTGCCTCGGTCGAGCGGCTGCACATGCAGGTTGGGGCCGAACTCGTCGATCGCCTCGACGCCGAGCAGGTAGCGCACGAAGTAGGCGTGGGGGCAACGGGCCCACGCCTCGAGCCGGCTGGGCGACACCGACCGTCCACTCGTGGCGAGCGGGGGCACGGCGACGCCGGTGAGGTCGCCGTCGAAGGGCGTGAACTGTGCTGCCGCTCGGGCGACGATCGTGGTGGCGGCGCGTCGGGTGATCGGATCGATGTCGGCTCGCGACAATCGCTCGATGGTCACACCGGCTCGTTGGTCGGCCAGTCGGCGCCGCCAACGATGCTCGGCCGCGGTTGCGGGAAAGTCGAGTCCGAGCAGGCCCGCTGGCGCCGATGCGACGTGCCGAGCCTGCTCGCCGAACCACGGGCGGATCCACGCCGACGGCGACCGCTCGGCGCTCTGCCGCAGATCGCCGCGCGGCGTGGTGAACGTGACAGCACAACGGTCGACGATGTCGTCGAACCGCTCACGCAGCCGGCGAGTGAGGTCGTCGCTCGTGGCCAGGCCCGCCGCGAGGCGATCGCCATCGCTGAGCACGGGATCGGGTGTGGGGCGCGGGGGCAGGGTGGCGTCGGAGGCGCCGACGACCACGGCGGCGTCGGCATCGACGCCGAGCGAGCCGTACAACGAGCAGACGGTCACACCGTGCCCGACGCGCCCTTCGGTGGTCGGCGCATCGTCGAGCTCGCCGCTCAAGGCCAAGGCGAACCGCGCCCGAGTCACCTTTCGGCCGCCCCCGAGCGACTCGTCGATCGGCCAGCGATCGTCGAGCCCTCCTTCGAGTGCACGCCGATCGTTGTGCGGGGGGCCGTCGTCGTGCGGGGGATCGGCGGGCTGTTCGTTGTCGGGCTGGTCGAGTCGGTCGAGGTCGGCGATGTGCCCGAGTGCGAGTTCGAGCGCTTCGTCGGCGCGCACGTCGGGCTCGCTGAGGTGGGCCCGGTACCCCTCGCCCAGCAGCTCGGTCAGCGAGCGGCGCGCCCATTCCACCCACTCCGACCAGCTACGGGGCCGATCGTCGAGGTTGTTGGCAAGCTGGTCGACGAAGTGGGCCAGCGAGGTTGCCGCGTCGGCCCATCGCGGATCGTCGGCGTACGGGGCGAGGCGGTCGTGCCAGTCGTCGGGGCCGACCACACCGGCCAACCGAGCGATGCGTTCCCACTCGGCAACCGGGGCCAGACCGCTCGAGGCATGGATCGGCGCCCCCGCCAGGAGGGCGAAGACGTCGCGTCGGCGCAGTCCACGGCGGCCCAACTCGAGCAGATCGAGCAGCACCCGCGGCGTCGTGCGCTCGTGCGGCGCAGTACCGCCGCGCCCATTCCAACCGATACCGGCCGCGTCGAGGTGATGCACGATCGCGCGCGCATACGGCACCATCGTGGGCCACACCACCATGATCCGGTCGAGGGCGACACCGTCTCGGGCCAATGCCATCACCGTGCGCGCGGCCCACCGGCACTCGTCGTCGGCATCGGTGGTGGAGATCACCGACGGCGGTCGGGTGGCGCCTCGTGTGGCGGCTTCGACTGCCGGAGGGCTCGACGCGGACGTGTGCGGTGAGGTTGGGAGCGACGCGAGCTCGGGATGTGGCGACGTGACGATCAGTCGCACTTCGCTGACCTCGCCGATCGCGGCCACGAGGTCGATGGTGAGGTGGTCGAGTCGGTCGGGGAGGTACACCACGACCGGCGGCGGGACCCGCCGACCCGAGCGGACGGTGTCGATCGCGGCAGTCAGGGCGTCGGCCTCGTCGTACCAGTGCGTCCGCAGGCGATCGTGGGTGGCGGCGGTCACGGCTGCGACCATCGCCCCACGAGCCGACGCCGTGGCGAGCCGACGCTGCGCTTCGGCTCCGGCGAGACGGAGCTCGCGATAGCTGTCGCGCATCGCCCGGATCGAGGTGGGGTGGCGGGCAACGGCAGGGCCGGCCGCGGTGCGCAGGGCGTCGTCGATGACCTGTTCGAGCACCGGTCCCGACACGGGGCGACGACGGGCCAGATCGGGGTGGCCGGCGGCGAGGTCGTTGGCCAAGCGTCCGAGCGTGGGCGCATCGATCGCCGTCACCCCGTGCCGTCCCAGCGCGCGACGGGCCATGACGCCACTCGGGCTGTTCGCGACGAGCAAGGTCACGGGCGCGAGCACATCGCCGCGCTTGAGCGCGTGAACGGCCTGCGACAACGCCGGCAACGAACCGGACGCTGTCGTCAGCGTGTGCGTGATGCCCATCGCCGACCCAGCGTAGGGATGGGGTGCCACAGCGGGGCCGGTCTCGCCGACCGGGAGCGCGGCCGGTGCCGAACCGCCGAGGTCGCAACCATCAGTTGTCGGCGAGACGACGAGCTGCGTACTGCGTGACCATGTCGGCCAGCTCCGCGATCACGATGCCGCGCATCGGCTCGTCGGCCGGGGCGTTCGCCAGCGTGTGACGCACGGTCTCGATCACCATGGTCACTGCGGCCCTCCGCACGTCGTCGGGCGGGGAGGCGCCGAGGCGAATCAGCAGATCGTCGAAGGTATCGATCATGGCGCGCCGCACTCCGTGACCGATCGAGGTCTCGTCGTCGGGTCGGACCTCGCTCGTCAACCGGTAATAGCCACGGTGCTCCAGTGCGAGCCGTCCAGCGATTTCCACGATCCGGCGCAACGCGCCGGGAACGTCGGTGAGCGACTCGACCCGCTCGATCTGTTCGCCGAACTCGACTGCGGCAACGTCGAGGTAGCGGGCCGCCAAGGCTTCGCCTACCGCGCGCTTGTCGGGGAAGAACCGATAGAGCGCGCCGACGGAGACGCCCGCGTGCGTGGCGATCTGTGTGGTGGTCACCGCCGCCGAGCCGCGTTCGGCGAACAGCTCGTCGGCGGCCCGCAGGATCCGGTCGTAGGTCTCGCGCGAGCGCGCTTGCCTCGGGGCCGCCCGCGCCGTCATCACCCCATTCTGTCCCGCACGGGCAACGGTCAGCTCGCCGAAATCGCTCCCGTCGACGCGTTGCGCGCGCACGTCACCCGGTCGTCGAACCCGCTGCGGGCAACCGCCGACGACAGGCACTGGCCGAGGACTGCGTGGCCGGATGCGTTCGGATGCCACGACTCCTGACAGGTCTGGAACCAGTCGGTGCACACGCCCTGGATCCGGGAGATGTCGAGTTTGTCGGTCCCGTTGATGCTCGTCAGCGGCACACCGGTCGGCGCGCCGCCCGACTTGTCCTGGAGGCGCACCGGTGTGGCCAACACCCCCGAAGGGCTGTTGGAGCGTTCACAGAGCCGCGCGCCGTCGAAGGCCCGCTGCACGTTGAGGTAGACGAGATCGGCGCTCGGGAACTCGGTGGACATCTGGGTGAAGACGCCCTCGACGAGGCTGCCGAGCCCCTGGCTGAACTGATGGGCCGGGCCGAGGCTGGCACGGTGGGCAGGACAGCCACCGGCGTAGCGCTCGCGGACGAGATGGCGGAACTTGTCACGCGTGTCGGTGCGACGGCGCTCGTCGAAGAACTTGTCGTCGAAATCGAACGGCAGCGGGTTGGTGTAGTCCTGGAGCACGATGGTGTGCTGCCCGTCGGCGTCGATCTGGTCGAGCGTCTGGATGATCTGGCGCACCGCGGCCTCGGTCTCGGTCTCGGCGGCGGCCAACTCCGACGCCGAGGCGAGGTCGTTGGTGGTGCACGGATCCTGCGGACTCGACGCGCCGGTGATCCAGTTGATGATCGGCACCCAGAACTCCCACCAGCCGATGTAGCCGTCGGCGACGAACCGTCCGGCGCAGTCTGCGGCGACGCTGCCGAACGTGAAGCTCGAGTTGTTCGATCCGAGGCCGATCAGCACCACGTCGATGTCGTGTGTCTGCGACACGGCGACGAGCTGATCGAGTTGCGCCTCGACGGTGCGGCCGCTGGTTCGCGCGATCGAGTCGTTGGCGATGTCGTGGGGCTGTCCGCCCGAGCACGCAAGGTTGAACCGCTCGGCGACACCTGGGAGCGAGGCGACCTCGATCGACGCGTTCGCGGAGCGATGGCAGAAGAAGGCGTTGGAGTTGTCGGCCGCCCAACCGGGGAAGCCCTGGGCCACGCCGTTGACGTCGACGACGGGCTGATAGGCGCCGGCCCCCTCACCCGAGATGAAGCTGTCGCCCATCGCCACTGCCGCGGTCGGCAGTGAATCCGCGGTCGCCGGCCCACTCCCACTCGACGCGACGCCGACGGCTGAGAGGCCGATGGCCGCGGCCACTAATGCGCCACGCCACCGTGTGCGTGGAGTACCCGCGCGGCTGTTGGTGCTGTCGATGCGTCCCATATCCGACCCCCCAGTCGATAACGCGAATGATCCTTCGCATTCTGGGCGCGACCAATCGGCGTGTCAACCGTCACAGCGGGCCGACCGGCAACACCACACATCCGTCGGCGGTGAGCGCGTCGGCCAACTCGTCACGGTGCTCGTCGTCGCGCGCCGCGGCGACGATCGAACCACCCGAACCGGTCGAGTTGGCCGATCCGCCCGTGGCGCGCACGATCTCTACCGAGCGATGCTGGCCCGGGGTGGCGCCGATGCTCGCCGCTCTGATGTCGAAGCTCTCATCGACGGCCCGCCCCAGTTCGGTGCGGTCACCGTCGTCGATCGCCCGAGCGGCGCGGTGCGCCGTGTCGGCCAGTCGGTGCATCGCCTCGCGGAGCGTGTCGTCGCCCCTCGTGGCGCGAGCGCGCATCTCGTCGTGGGGAATGTGACTCGGTTCGGCATCGGTTGGCCGGGCGGCGACGAGGAGCGGTCCGAGATGCTGCCAGTCGAGGGGTCGATACGTCCCCGCACGCATCCCGGCAACCGATCGCTCGGCCGCCTCGCTGAAGTCCATGGCCACCGGCACGCCGAATGCCTGCACCACACGATCCTGGAGGCCGGCCGAGATGCCCAGCTCGTCGACTTCGACCGAGAGGGCCAGCGACGCCAGCTCGTCGGGTGGGGGAGCGTCGATGTCGTTCGCCGCGTACAGCCCGCGGAGCGTGGCGATGACGATCGCCGACGAACCTGCCAGACCCACCGAGCGGGGGATCGAGGTCGACAGACGAATCGCCACGGGCACCGGGAGCACGCCGGTGTGTGCGGCGAACCGGCGAATGGTGGCGAGCAACAGTGGTCGGCTGCCCCGGTAGCCGAACCGATCGACGTGCTCGGCCAGCTCGTGCCAGGTGTCGAAGGTGTCGTCGGGTGTCGGCGCCGGGTCGATGGCGAAGCGGTCGTGGCGATCGATGTGCACCGTGGCGCGACATGCGTCGACGGGGACCGCGACCACGGCGCCGCCGTACCCATCGGAGGGGTTCCCGGCCAGCGCGGCCCGCGCCGGGCAACTGAAGCGCCCGCGGGTCACGCCGCGGCCACTGCTCGCTGACGTAGATCGTCGACGGCGTGGGCCAATCCGGCGGGATCGCGGTACAGCGCGCTTCCGGCGACCAGCACGTTGGCGCCTGCGCGCGCCGCTCCGGCGATGGTGTCGGGTCCGATGCCACCGTCGACCTCCACGTCGACCTCGTCGGCGCGCCCGGCGGCGTGGATCATCGAACGCACCTCGGCGATCTTCGGCTCCATCGATGCCAGGTACTTCTGGCCGCCGAAGCCGGGGTTCACCGTCATCACCAGCACCATCTCGACGAGGTCGAGCACGTGGGCCACATGGCTGGCCGGCGTGGCCGGGTTGAGCGCGACCGCAGCGGCGGCGCCGAGGTCGTTGATGCTGCCGAGCACCCGATGCAGGTGGGTACAGGCCTCGGCGTGCACGATCAACCGTCGACACCCCGCGTCGACGTACTGCTTGGCCATCGCTTCCGGTGTGTACACCATCAGATGAGCCTCGAACGGAATGCTCGCATGCGGGCGGCACGCGGCGATCACGTCCGGCCCGAACGTGAGGTTGGGCACGAACTGGCCGTCCATCACGTCGAACTGGATCACGTCGACCCCCGCCGCCTCCAAGGCCGCGACCTCCGAGCCGAGCGTGGCGAAGTCGGCAGGGAGCACCGACGGCACGATCTGGATCGGCCGAGTCATGAGGTCGCTCCGCCGGGAGCCTGGTCGCCGGCCTCGTCGTCGCCCGGTCCGTCGGCCCACTCCTCGTCGGCCTCTTCCCAGGCCTCGTTGCGATCGTCGACGCGTTCCTGCCACCGCTCCGCCTCGGCCCGCGATGCGTACGGGCCCATCGTCTGCGCGCCGGGCCCGCGCTCGCTGGCACGCACGGCGGTGCCCCGCGAAAGGTCCCAGTACCAGCGTTCTTCGTCGGGAGATGGGGTCATGGCGCCAAGTGTCGCGCACGCTGCCGTCGTGTCGGCGAGTGCGTGCTCCTACGCTCGCCGTGTGCGAGTGCGCGCGGAGCGGCTGGTGGCCGGTGGTCGGGCGATCGCCCGCGATTCCGATGGGCGAGTGGTGTTCGTCGACGGCGCATTGCCCGGCGAATTGATCGACGTGGCGATCACCCGTGATCGGCGCGACTTCGCCGAGGGATGGGCCGAACACATCGCAGAGCCCTCGCCCACACGGCGCGCGCCGTCGTGCGTCCATCGGCGGGCCGGTTGCGGGGGATGCGATTGGATGCACGTCGACGCCGCGGCGCAGCTCGCGGCGAAGGTGGAGATCGCGGCCGACGCATTCACCCGGACGGGGCACATCCCGGCCGAGCACGTCGCCGACGTAATGGTCGCCGGCGCCACGGTCCCACCTACCCGCTACCGCACCACGGTGCGCGTGGTCGGGGGCCCCGACCGACGCCCCGGCTTCCGCGCGGCGCGGTCGCACGAGGTGGTCGCGATCGACGACTGCCCGGTCGCCGTTGCTTCGCTGGCCGAGGCACTGGCGGCGGTGCGGCTCGATCCCGACGTGGAATTGACCATGCGGGAGTCGGATCTCGACGGCGCGCGCACCGCATGGTGGCGGGGGCCAAAGGGGCGGCGGGTGCCGGCGCCGAACGGGCTCCCCGACGATGTGGCCACCGGCCCGCGCGCCGTGCTGCACGAGCGTGTCGACGACGCAGTGTTGCGCGTGTCGGCGGGGTCGTTCTTCCAAGCGAGCCGAGTGGGCGCCGAGTTACTGGTCGACGCAGTCCGTCGAGCTGCGCCGGAGGCGAAGTCTGCGGATCACGGCGTCGACGCCTACGGGGGCGTCGGGTTGTTCGCGGCGACGGTGTTCGCCGACGTCGCACGCGTGACGATCGTCGAAACCTCGGCCAGCGCCTGTGCCGATGCACGCCACAACGCCGCTGATGCCGAGTGGACGATCCACCAATCGAGCGTCGACGAGTGGGAACCCGATCGCTCGGTCGACGTGCTCATCGCGGACCCGGCCCGCGCCGGGCTCGGCGCGGGCGGTAGCGCAGCGGTCGTCGCCGCCGGCGCGCCGGTGGTGATCCTGGTGAGTTGCGATCCCGTCGCCGGTGCACGTGACGTCGGTTCGCTCATCGCTGCGGGGTATCGGCTCGAGCACGTGGAGGTGCTCGACCTGTTCCCCCAAACCCATCATCTGGAGGCGGTCAGTCGTCTCGTGCGAGAATGATGTCATCCGCGCTGACGGGTTGATCCGTATGGAAGATGTGAGACAGGAGTACGTCGAAGCGTCCGACGCCGCACTGGTCGTGGCGATCGGCCGCTACGAGCAAGCGGCGTTGGCCGAGGCCTACCGGCGCCACGCCGGCGCGGTATTCGGCCTGGCAAAACGCCTGCTCAGCGACGCCTCGCGGGCCGAAGAGATCGTGCAAGAGGTGTTCGTTCGCCTGTGGAACGACCCCAGCCGGTTCGATCCCGAACGCGGCACGCTGCGCAGCTTCTTGTTGGCCAACACCCACGGCCGCTCGGTCGACCTCATCCGCTCGGACGCCGCTCGCCGTGCACGCGAAGAGCGCGAGGCCCGCGAGCAGGCCGACGGCGGGTACGACCTGGCACGCGAGGTGTGGGATCTGGCGCTCGCTGGACACGTGCGCGACGCGCTCGAGGCCCTCCAGCCGGGCGAGCGTGAAGCGATCGAGCTGGCGTACTTCGGCGGCCGCACGTACAAGGAAGTGGCGGCCGAGCTCGGCGAGCCCGAAGGAACGGTGAAGAGTCGCATCCGCAGTGGGCTGAAACGGTTGCGACAGGAATTGCTGGAAGCCGGCGTCTCCAGTGGAACGGCATGAACAATGAGTGACAGCATGGATGACATGAACCGGAGCGACGCCTACGAGCTCGACGAGCTCCTGGGCGCGTACGCCCTCGATGCGGTCGATCCCGACGAGGCTCGTCGGGTCGAGGACTATCTGGCGATCAATCCGAAGGCGGCCGCCGAGGTGGCCGACCATCGCGAGGTGGCGACGATGCTGGCGTTCACCGGCATGGAGGCACCGGGCGACCTGTGGGACCGGATCGCCAGCGAGCTCGACGACGACCCGGAGCGGCCGGCACCGGGCCCTGAACTGCAACGGATCATCGGCACCACGCCGGGGGCCGTTCCGCCGCCGATCGCGCCCGCCCCCGAAGTCGGTGCCGATCGATCGGTGCGCTCGCTCGACGAGGCCCGTCAGCGGCGCCGGTTCTCGTCGTCGGCGGCGTGGCTCCTCGGTTCGGCCGCCGCGGCCATCGTCGCCGTCGTGGCGATCACGGTGGTGGTCACCGACCGCGCCGACGCGCCGACCGATCCGTTGGCGACAGCCCTCGATACCGCACGGGCCGACCGCGACTCGGTTGAAACGACGCTGGTCGCCGAAGGTTCCACAGCGTCGGCCGATGCGGTGATCGACCAAGACGGTCACGGCTTCCTCGAAGCACGTGAGCTGCCGACGCTGGGCGACGACCAGACCTATCAGTTGTGGGGTGTGGTCTCCGACGGACAGGTGATTTCGCTCGGCATTCTCGGCCCGAACCCCGAGCTCGAGACGTTCACCGTCGAGGGCGAGGTGTCGGCGCTGGCGATCACCATCGAAGATGCCCCCGGCGTGATCGCCGACGGAAACCCCGACGGCGCGTACGTCGGCACGTTCTGACGCTGGCACACTCGCGGCGTGATCACCCCACGCCGTTCACCTGAGGTGGCTGATGCGCATCGCGCCGGTCGGCCCATCGTTGCGCTCGAGTCGACGATCTTCTCCAACCTCGGCCTGCCGTCACCCGACAACGCGCGTGCACTCGAGCGGTGCGTTGCGGCTGTGCGCGCCGGGGGCGCAGTCCCCGCCGTGACGGCCGTGCTCGATGGCGAGGTGCGGTTGGGGTTGACCGACGAGGAGTATCCACGCATCTTGGGCGAGGCGCGCAAGATGGCCGAGCGGGATGTGCCGGTGGCGGTGGCCCAGGGCTGGCCGGTCGGCGCAACGACGGTGTCGGCATCGGTGGCGATCGCCGCAGCCGGCCAGGTGACGGTGTTCGCCACCGGCGGGATCGGCGGCGTGCACCGCGACGGCTTCGACATCTCTGCCGACCTCGATGCGATCGCCCACCACCGTGTGGTCACCGTGTCGGCCGGCGCGAAGGCGTTCCTCGATCTTGCCAAGACGCTCGAGTACCTGGAAACGCGGGGCGTGCCGGTGCTCGGATGGCGTCACGACGACTTCCCGGCGTTCTATGCACGCAGCTCGGGACTCCCCGTGGCTCACCGCGTGGAATCTGCCTCCGAGGTCGCCACGGTGATGGCGACGGCGACGCGCCCGACCGGTGGCGTCCTGCTGGCCGTGCCGATTCCGGAACACGCTGCGCTCGATGGCGCCGAGATCGACGCAGCGATCGCTGCCGCACTGGAGGCGGCCGACGCCGACGGGGTCGTCGGGCCGGCCGTGACGCCGTACGTGTTGGAACGCATCGCTCGGGTCACCGAAGGACGGAGTGTCCCGGCCAACCTGGCGCTCGCCGAGCACAACGCCAGCGTCGCCGCCGAGATCGCCGTCGCGATCAGCGAGCTGTAACGATCGTCTCTGGGGGGTCAGCGGATAGGGCGCCAGCTGGAGTGATGGGTGCTGCTGATTCGATGGACGATGAACAGCGCGATGGCGAGTGAGAACGCGGCGTGGCGGTGGTGTGTGTGCCGGTCGGTGTTGTAGGCGAGTTGGCGGTAGTTGCGGAGCCAGGCGTTGGTGGCTTCGACGATCCATCGTGGGCCCGATGGGCACCGTTTGACGCGTCCTTGGCCGGGTTGCTTGCGTGGTGGGGCGCGGAAGTCGTCGATGCCGTAGCGGTCGTTCAGTAGGCCTGGTGTTGAGGCGTAGTTGAAGCCGCGGTCAGCGTGCAGGGTGCCGACCAGGCGGGTCTTGTCACGGATGTGCAGTTCGTCGAGAACGGTGAACATCATTGGGTAGTCCTGACGGTTCGCTCCATCGATCGCGAACGACATCGGCACACCGGCAGCATCGACTGCGACGACGAACTTCCATCCCTGTTTACCTGGGTGTTTAGGGTTGAAGCCGGTTCCCTGGCTGGATATGGCGTCGTTGTTACAGCCGTCGACGAACACGTGGTTCATGTCGTAGCCAATGACCTGCTGGTAGGCGTTCATGGCATGCGCGACCAGCGCGGAGAAGATCCCTGCTTCGATCCACTCGTCGCGACGAGCGCGCAACGTCGTGTCGGACACCTCACCGTTCATGGCGACCTCGATGGTCTCCCACGACGCTCCGGTGATCAGTCGCATCAGCAGCCCACGAAGCACCACACGGTTCGGTGTGCGAGGTCGGTGGCATCCCAGCGGGTGTGGCCGCGGCGCAGGAATCAGCTCCTCGATGAAACTGAACACTGGGTCATGGACACGTGCTTGAAGGGCGTACATCATGGGCGGTGACCTCCCCGGTTGGGTGTGTTTGGGTGACACCCGCGAGAACACCACGGGCCAACCCTCAACCGGTGGATGGTCACCTAACCGCGCGGCCCCCTGAGACGATCGTTACAGGCGGTCGAGTTGGCGGAGGAAACGTTCGCGGTCGGCGGGGGAGTTGCGGTCCATGTCGTAGCAGGCCCGCCATTGGGTGCGGGCGAGCGGATGGCACATCACCCGGAGTCCACGGCCGACCGTGCGCTTGCCGACGCGGCCCTCGACCACGTTGGTCAGTCGGCCAGAACCGTGTGTAGTGATCACGACGATCCGGTGGATATTGCGCAGGAGCGGTCGGATGCGGTTGGTGCCCGCCGGCAGCGTCCAGGCCACTCCGCTGGTCCACACCCGATCGAACCAACCCTTGAGGATCGCTGGCTGGGCCGACCACCACGTGGGGTATACGAGCACCAGCGTGTCGCACCAGCTGAGCAGCTCGCCGTGGCGGGCGACGGCCGGATCGGGATCGCCGGGCGGATCGAGATGGTGGCGGTGTTCGTCGGCGGTCAGCGCCGGATCGAAGCCCTCGCCATAGAGGTCGATCAGCTCGACGTCGGCCCCGCGTTGTTGGAGGGCGGCGATCGCGCGGTCGCGTGCGGCCGCCGTGAACGAGGTGGGATCAGGATGGGCATACACCACGAGGGCCCGCTGCGACGTCGGGCGCAACGGGTTCACGTCGGGACCGTCGCGGTGACGCCGCGCAGCGTGCGTTCGACGCGGTCGGTGAACGCCGCGCGCTCGGCGGCGCTCGAGGTGTCGAGTCCGTACATCGCCAGCCATCTCGTACGCGTCCGCCAGCCGCAGGCCAGGCGCATTGCCCGGGTGAGCGTGCGCCGACCGCCGTCGTTGATCAGCCGTACGTACCACCGAGGCGAGCCGTACGTGGCGATACCGGTCACGGAGCGCACGTTGGTCAGCGCAGGGCGAACGTGTGGCCACCGGTCGGTGAGGGTGAACGCCACCTCGGGAGCGAGCACCCGGTCGAGCCAGCCCTTGAGCATCGCCGGCACTGAGCCCCACCACGTGGGGTAGACGAACACCACATGGTCGGCCGCCGCGAGCTGGCGGCCATGTTCGGCCGCGATCGGGTCGATCGGCGGCTGGCCGTCGAGGTAGCGACGGTGTTCGTCGCGATCCATCGTGGGATCGAAGCCGCTGCGATACAGGTCGATGAGCTCGGTCGATGGGCCGAGGGCGGCGACCGCCCGGTCGGCGAGGGCGGCGGTGAAGCTGTCGCGTCGGGGGTGGGCGAGGACGACGAGGGCGCTCACCGGCTGCTCGTGGCCGCCTCGGCACGGGATTCGGCGCGCAGGCTCAGCACCTGGGTGATCGCCACGAACGCCAACAACGCGGCGAACATGATGTTCGAGGCTTGCGTGCTGAGCTGATTGGCGATGAGGCCGCCGACCACCGCGCTGACGATGCCGAATCCACCGACGATCGCGGCCACCCGCAGGTCGGCGTTCGACTTCTTCCGGTTGCGCAGCGTGCCCATGATCGCCGTCGGCACGATCACCGCCACCGACGTGCCCTTGGCCACCACGGGAAGTTCGTCGAGCAACACGACCATCGCCGGCACCATGATGATCCCGCCGCCGATGCCGAGGAGCCCGGCGAGGGTGCCGGTGATGAACCCGATCAGTACCAGGCCGACGGCCATGAGCACGGTGAGATCGCTGCGCCCCCCAGCGGTATCGGTGAGGAGGAGACGGAACGCCGTGGCCACGACCACGGCGATGAACAGAATCGTCAAGGCGCGCTTGGGAATGACCTGGAGGAGGTGGGTGCCGAGATAGGCGCCGCCGATCGCGCCGATCGCCAGGAACAGGGCGAGCGGCCAATCGACGTTGCCCGTCGCGATGTAGGTCAGCAGGCTCGCACAGGCGATCGGGAGTGTCGCGGCGAGCGAGGTGCCGTGGGCCAGACGCCGCTCCATTCCGGCGAATGACACCAGGCCGGGGACGATGATCAGCCCGCCACCGACGCCGAAGGTGCCACCGAGCAATCCGGCGGCCACACCGACGATCGCAGCGGTGCGCGCATCGACGCTCGGCGAACTCACCGGGCAACCATAGGCAGGCCGGCGCCGTCGGGCCCTGGTTGTCCAGCTGCGAGTGCGGGCGGTCGCACTTGTACCGTGCGCGTCGTGACCACGCTGCCACCCTCCGACGCGCCCGACGCGTCGAGCCTGTTCGACGCCGCATCGATCCTTCCCGCCGATCCAGTCGACGAGGCGGGCCAACTGCTCGAGGTGCTGCACGACCGCGAGTACCGCGTGCGCGCCTTCCGCAAGTCCGCCGATCGGTTGCTGCTGCGCGGCGCCGTGCGCGATCAGAAGCCGCCCGGGCTGTATCTCGACATCGACCCCGACCCGCTGACGATCCATCACATGCAGCTCGACATGGAAGTGGCGATGCCGAGCTTCGAGATCGTCGATGCTGCGGTGGAGTTCCTGTCGCACCCCAACCGGGAGTGCCCGCAGATCGTCGAGCGGTATCGCGAGCTGATCGGATTGTCGATCGCCCGCGGGTTTACGCACAAAGTGCGCGAGTTGTTCGGTGGTCCCCGAGGGTGCACGCACACCACGGCGCTGTTGCAGGCGATGGCGCCGGTGGCCATCCAGAGCATGTGGTCGATGCGCGCGGCGAACGTGCGCAGCGGCGCCACCGAGGGTGGGAAAGGGGGCGGGAAGCCATCGGCCGAACAGCAGCGGGCGATGTGGCAGATGAACCTCAACACCTGTCACGTGTGGGCCGAGGACTCCGAGTGGGTGGCCAGCCTCCAAGCCGGCGAGGAGATGCCACCGCCGGTGTTCGTCGAGGAGCGGATGGTGTCGCTGGGTCTCAAGCCCGAGGACTGGCGCCGTCGAATGATGTCGTGAGCACGGCACGCGGCCGTCGAGCGACCGCGGTGCTCCAGCGGTGGCCTACGTGTGCGGCGGCCTTCTGGCGTAGCGTTTCGGGCCATGCCCGACGTGTTGCGCGACCTGTACGACGACGACCACGATGCGTTTCGCGAGTCGATCGCCTCGTTCGTCGACAAAGAGATGGTGCCGAACTACCTCGACTGGGAGGCCGCGGGGCTGGCCCCACGCGAGCTGTTCGCCGAAGCCGGTAAGTACGGGTTCACCGGGATCGCCGTGCCGGAGCAGTACGGCGGCGGCGGGTCGCCCGACTTCCGGTTCAACGTGGTGATCGCCGAAGAATTCGCCCGCGCCGGAATCGGCGGTGCAGGGCTGGGGATCACGCTGCACAACGACATCTGCACGCCGTACTTCATCGAGTACTGCACCGACGAGCAGGCCGAGCGGTGGCTCCCCGGCATCGCGGCGGGCGAGATCATCACGGCGATCGCCATGACCGAGCCGGGGACGGGGTCGGACCTCGCCGGCATCGCCACCACCGCGATCCGCGACGGCGACGAGTACGTGGTCAACGGATCGAAGACGTTCATCACCAACGGCATCAACTCCGACGCGGTGATCGTCGCCGCCAAGACCGACCCCGATCTGCGGCATGGCGGGTTGTCGCTGTTGGTGCTCGAGCGCGGCATGGAGGGCTTCGAGCGCGGCCGCAACCTCGAGAAGATCGGCATGCACAGCCAAGACACCGCCGAGTTGTTCTTCAACGATGTGCGTGTGCCGGTCGCCAACCTGCTCGGCGAGGAGGGTCGGGGCTTCGAGTACCTCACCTTCAACCTCGCCCAGGAGCGGCTGTCGGTGGCGGTCACCGGCGTGGCCTGCGCACGGGCCGCGCTCGACTGGACCGTCGAGTACGTCAACGAGCGCACGGCGTTCGGCAAACCGATCTCGTCGTTCCAGAACACCAAGTTCGAGCTCGCCGAAATCTCCACCGAGGTCGACGTGACCCAGGCGTTCGTCGACCGCTGCATCGAGCTGCTCAACGAGGGCCAACTCGATCCGGCCACGGCGGCGAAGGCCAAGTACTGGGCCACCGACCTGCAGAATCGGGCGATCGATCGGTGCCTGCAGCTGTTCGGCGGCTACGGCTACATGCTCGAGTACCCGATTGCCCGGGCCTTCGTCGATGCCCGCGTGACGTCGATCTACGCCGGGACCAACGAGGTGATGAAGACGATCATCGCCAAAGAGGTCCTGGGGTAACACCGACGGGCCGGTAGCATCTCAGCCGCTACATGGTGGTCATAGCTCAATAGGTAGAGCACCAGGTTGTGATCCTGGCGGTTGGGGGTTCAAGTCCCCTTGGCCACCCCAGAGAGCGGGCGCTGCGCCCGTTCGACGTCAGCGATGACGGGTCCGGCGGGGTGTCGAGCGCAAGGGCGCTCGGTACCCTGTCGGACCGCTCGCTTCTCTAGCTCAACGGCAGAGCAGTGGACTCTTAATCCATTGGTTCTGGGTTCGAATCCCAGGGGAAGCACCATCTGTTGCGTCGACGCCGGCTCACCGGCTTCGTAACGTCGACGCCGGCTCACCGGCTCCGCAACGTCAACACCGGCTCACCGGCTCCGCAACGTCAACACCGGCTCACCGGCTCCGCAACGTCAACACCGGCTCACCGGCTCCGTAACGTCAACACCGGCTCACCGGCTCCGCAACGTCAACGCCGGCTCACCGGCTCCGCAACGTCAACGCCGGCTCACCGGCTCCAGCGATGGTCGTCGCGGTAGCGGCCCACCGACAGAGGCGTCGACCATTGACGCCGCTGGCGCAGGCTGGCGGTGGCGAACACGATGATCCCCGCCAGCACGATCGCCGCCAAGGCGACACCGAGCGTGAGGGCGCGGTTGTGTTGCGCAAGTCGCGGGAACACGCCCATCCATGTCGTGTCGGAGATCGCGGGCAGCACGGTGAGCGGCGCGAGATAGCCGAACACGACAAGGAAGATCGCCAGCGCCCCCAACCCCGCGCCGAAGGCGAAGCTGATCTCACCCCGTTCTGGACGAACGACGATCGCGGCGATGAGCATGACCACGCCACCTACAGCGGCGCCGATCGACACCCAGAATGCGCCGGTCTGGACGACCGAGAGCGTGCCCACCTCCTGCACGGGCAGCGTGATCGGGGGCATCTCACCCACCCGTTCGTCACGCACGATCACCACCTGCTCCTCGGCGCTCACCTGTACCGGGTCGTCGCGGTCGCCGATCAACCGTTCGTGGCCCGACGCGACGAGTTGGCTCATCAGCGCCGCGCCGTCGGGGATGCGCGCGAGTTGCTCAATGAACTCCTTGAGTTGTGTCGGCGACTGATTGAGTGCCGGCGCGTCGGCGCTGGCGATCACGGTGGCGATCTCGCCGCGAATGCCCGAGTCGTCGAGAATCGCCAGACTGGTCGAGGTGTCGTCCACCGGCGTGAAGGCGACGCGGCCGAACCACCACAGGCTGATGGCGAGCGCGAACAAGACCATCGAGATCAGCAGGAGCAACCCGCCGGGTGAACGCCGCACCGCACAAGTGTGACAAAGACGGCGAGTCTGACAAATACCGGCCCTAACCTGCCGGTGTGACCCGTCCGAACCTGGCCCGGATGCTGCTACGTGGCGCACGCCGCCGCTGTCCGTGGTGTGGGGGCCGCGGCGGGTTCTTCTCGTCGTACTTCACCAAGACCCCGTCGTGTCGCACCTGTTCGTTGCAGTGGCGGCGCGGCGACGTCGGGTTCGAACTCGGCGCCGCGGCGATGGCCGCGATCATCACGCTCGGCCCGTTGATCCTGGCCCTGCTCGGTCTGGTGATCGTGACGTGGCCGGAGATCGAGGTGGTGCTGCTGTTCATCGTCCTCGGCGTGGGTGCGGTGCTGTTGCCGTTTGTGACGTATCCGCGGGCCTACCTGATGTGGCAGGCGATCGACATCGTGATGCGCCCGGTGCAGCCGACCGACTTCGTGCTCGACGCCGAGCCGAACGGCGAGGCCGACGATCCCAGCGACGTTCGTCGCCGGGATGCTTGAGCGAACAGTCGTTCGTTCATTACACTGCTGTCATTCGCCCCTGTCCGCCTCTCTCCCGACCGTTCGCACCGACCGTTCGCACACCGTCGTCGATCCGCTCGACCGGCGTTGTGACACCCCCTCTCTACGGTGACGTTCGACCACCTCTTCTGGTCATCACCGTCCCACGAAAGCGAGATCCACGATGAGCACGAGCAACAACTCCGACCGCGAGAAGGCCCTCGACATGGCCCTCAGCCAGATCGACAAGCAGTTCGGCAAGGGCGCCATCATGAAGATGGGCGACCGCACCAACATGAAGATCGAAACCGTGCCCACCGGAGCACTGTCGCTCGACCTGGCGCTGGGTGTGGGTGGCCTGCCACGCGGCCGGGTCACCGAGATCTACGGCCCGGAGTCGTCGGGTAAGTCCACGCTGGCGATGCACGTCGTCGCCGAGGCGCAACGCAATGGCGGGGTGTGTGCCTACATCGACGCCGAGCACGCCATGGATCCGGTGTATGCGGCAGCGATCGGCGTCGACGTCGACCAGCTGCTGATCTCCCAGCCCGACACCGGCGAGCAGGCGTTGGAGATCGCCGACATGCTCACCCGCTCCGGAGCGATCGACGTGCTCGTGGTCGACTCGGTCGCCGCGCTCACGCCGCGCGCCGAGATCGAAGGTGAGATGGGCGACAGCCACGTCGGCCTGCAGGCCCGCCTGATGAGCCAGGCGTTGCGCAAGCTCACCGGCAACCTCAACAAGACCCGCACCATCGCCATCTTCATCAACCAACTGCGCGAGAAAATCGGCGTGATGTTCGGCTCGCCCGAGACCACGCCGGGTGGGCGGGCGCTCAAGTTCTACTCGTCGGTTCGCCTCGACATCCGCCGCATCGAGTCGCTGAAAGACGGCGCCGAGGTCGTGGGCAACCGCACCCGGGTCAAGGTGGTGAAGAACAAGGTGTCGCCGCCGTTCAAGCAGGCCGAGTTCGACATCATGTATGGCCAGGGGATCAGCCGCGAGGGGTCGCTCATCGATATGTCGGTCGACCTCGGCATCGTCAAGAAGTCGGGTGCCTGGTTCACCTACGAAGGTGAGCAACTCGGTCAGGGCCGCGAGAAGGCGAAAGACTTCTTGCGCACCCATCCCGAGGTCACGATGGAAATCAGCGACAAGGTGCTCATCGCCTCGGGCCTCAAGGAAGATCCGAACGCACCCGCCGACGACGATGCTGCGGCCGACGAGTGGAGCGAGGCCGACGACGCTCCGATCGAGCTCGACTGATGGCCGCCGATGGCATCGCCGGAGCGGTGCCGCCGCGCATCTCGATCATCACGCTCGGGGTGACCGATCTCGGCGCGGCCACCGCGTTCTACGAGTCGCTCGGATGGACACGCTCACCAGCCTCGGTCGAGCTGATGACGCTGTTCACCATGCAGGGTTCGGTCCTCGGGCTCTACGAGTGGGGTGCGCTGGCTGACGACGCGGGTGTGCCCGCCGACGGCGACGGCTTCCGTGGCGTGGCGTTGGCGCTGAACTGTGCGTCAGAGGCCGAGGTCGACGCCGTGTTCGCCGCGTGGGTCTCCGCTGGCGCAACACCGAAGAAAGACCCGCACAAGGCCTTCTGGGGTGGCTACTCGTCGTATGTGGCCGATCCCGACGGGCACCTGTGGGAGATTGCGTACAACCCGTATTCGCGCCTCGACGAGAACGGCATCCTGCGCATCGACTGAGTCGCGCCACCCGGTGTTCGTCGAGGGGCCGTCCAGTTGGGGGCCTAGTTGAACGTCGAACCGCCCGGCTGGAAGATCATCAGCCACAGCGTGACCACCAGCAAGAGGTGGGTGATCCCGATGCCGGCCGACATCTTCGAGCGGGCACCATCGCCGTCGTCGTTCAGCGCCGGACGGATCAAGAACCAGCTGACCAGCGTCAGCGCCAGCCACAGGACGATCGAGATCGACATCCACCAGGTTTCGGCGATGTTGTATTCGCCGATCCCGGCCATTCCCATCCCGAGTACCCACAGCAGCACCAGCGCGGGGAACACCAGCCGCATGTGCAGCGACGCGATCGCTGTGGTCTCGCCGGCTCGCTGCAGCCGCGGATACAGGAACAGCGGCCCGAAGGCGACGATGGCGGCGATCACGTGCAGCAGGCCGAACACCTGGTAGGTGTTCGAGATCGGGAGGACGGCGAGCATCGGCGGGACGATATCGGCAATAGGCTCGACGCTCGTGTCCAGCATCAGCAGCTCCGACGACGCACGGCGCTACGTCGTGCGCACGTACGGCTGCCAGATGAACGAGCACGATTCCGAGCGCATCGCCGGCCTGCTCGAAGCCGACGGGCTCGTCGCCGCCGACTCCGACGACGACGCCGACGTGATCGTGCTCAACACCTGCTGCATTCGGGAGAACGCCGACAACAAGCTGTACGGGAACCTCGGCCACCTGAAGACCTGGAAGGCCGCCCGCGACGGCCGTCAGATCGTGGTGTCGGGCTGCCTCGCCCAGAAAGACCGCGACCATGTCGCCGAACGTGCCGGTCACGTCGACGTGGTGATGGGTACCCACAACGTGCACCGCGCCGCCGAGTTGCTCGAGGCGGCACGGTCGAGCACGGCGCCGATCACCGAGATCCTCGATGCGGCGGTGATCGACGATCACGCGATGTTCCCGTCGGCACTTCCCGTGCGCCGTGAATCGTCGTACAACGCCTGGGTCACCATCCAGATCGGCTGCGACAACAACTGTGCGTTCTGCATCGTGCCCGCCGTGCGCGGCGAAGAGATCAGTCGTCCGTTCGAGCAGATTGTCGACGAGGTCGGCGAGCTGGCCACACAGGGCGTCACCGAGGTCACGCTGCTCGGCCAGAACGTCAACAGCTACGGCCGCGACCTGCAGCTCGCCGCTCGTCGGGCGGGCGATACGTCGGCGACGCTGCGGCCATTGTTCGCCGATCTGCTGCGTGCGGTCGGCGCGATCGACGGCATCCGCCGTGTGCGCTACACCAGCCCGCACCCCAAAGACATGCGCACCGAGACGTTCGCCGCCATGGCCGAGACCGCCGCGGTGTGCGAGCACCTGCACTACCCATTGCAGGCGGGCAGCGATCGGGTGTTGGCCGCCATGCATCGTGGCTACACCGCCGAGCGGTATCTCGACCGGCTCGCCGCCGCCCGCCAGACGGTGCCCGACCTCGCGGTGACCACCGACATCATCGTCGGTTTCCCCGGCGAGACCGACGACGACTTCGAGGCCACGATGGACGTCGCGGCCGCTGCTGAGTTCGACGACGCGTACACCTTCATCTTCTCGCCGCGGCCGGGCACCGAAGCCGCCGACATGGCCGATCTGGCGGTCGACCCCGGTGTGGCCGGCGAGCGTTTTGCCCGACTGCGCACCGTGATCGAGCGGTCGGCACTGCAGCGCAACCAAGCCCGGGAAGGGCGTGTGGAAGAGGTGCTCGTGGAGGGTCCGAGCAAGCGCAACCCCGACGTGATCTCCGGTCGCACTCGCCAACACAAGCTGGTGCACTTCACCCCGCCATCGGGGGGCCTGCGCACCGGCAGCTACGCCACGATCGAGATCACCCGCGGCGCGCCACACTTCCTCGAAGGACGCTTCGTCGAGTTGCTCGCCGAGCCGACCCACCGCATGCGCATTCCCGTCGCTGCGGGATGAGCCGCTGACCGTCGCACCGGATCGGTAACTTGCCCACCATGGACGAGGCCGACGCGCGGCTCGCCGAGTACCGGGCGAGCATCGACAACATCGACGCCGCCCTCGTGCACTTGCTCGCCGAGCGGTTCAAGGTGACCCAGGCCGTTGGCCGCTACAAGGCCGGTGCCGGGCTGCCGCCTGCCGATCCGACCCGCGAGCAGGAGCAGATCGATCGGTTGCGTCGTCTGGCCGAACGTTCCGGTCTCGATCCGGCGTTCAGCGAGGCGTTCCTGCGGTTCATCGTGGCGGAAGTGATCCAGCACCACCGACGCATCGCCGAAGGCGACGCGCCGTAGCGGCGGCGCTTCGGGCAGGGCGCTCCGACGATGGCCACGCGGACGACGGCGACGCGCGTGGCGATCGTCGGTCCGACGGCCTCGGGGAAGTCGCAGGTGGCCATGGCAGCCGCCCGCCAGCTCGGCGATGTCGATCTGGTGTCGGTCGACTCGATGCAGGTGTATCGGGGCATGGACATCGGCACGGCCAAGCCGAGCGCTGCTGATCGACGGGCCGTTCCCCACCACTGCATCGATCTCGTCGAGCCGTACGACGAGTTCACGGTTGCGCAGTTCCAGCGCGCGGCGAACGAGGCGACCGACGCCGTCGAGGCGGCCAACCGTCGTGTGCTGTACGTGGGCGGTACCGGGCTGTACCACCGGGCGGTGATCGACCGCTTCGATCTCCCCGGCGAGTATCCCGAGGCTCGTGCGGCCGTCGACGAGGAGCTGCAACGGGATGGGGTCGATGCCGCCTTTCAGCGCCTGCAGCAGACCGACCCCGCCGCTGCCGCGCGTATCGAACCGGGGAACGAACGGCGCATCGCTCGGGCGCTCGAGGTGATCGACGGAGCAGGACGCCGGTTCAGTTCGTTCGGCCCGGGCGTCGACCACTACCCCGAGTCGTCAACCATCCAGATCGGTCTGCGCTGGCCTCGGGCGCGTCTCGCCGAACGGATCGAGGAGCGCGTGCACCACATGGTCGAGGCCGGCCTGGTCGCGGAAGTCGAGGGCCTGCTCGCCGTCGGGCTCTCTCGCACGGCCGGCCAGGCGCTGGGCTACAAGGAGCTGCGCAGCCATCTCGATGGCGCGACCAGCCTGGACGAAGCCATCGAGGCGACCATCACCCGTACCCGCCAATTCGCCACTCGGCAAGACCGATGGTTCCGTCGAGATCCCCGCGTACGCTGGGTTGACGCCGAGTCCGATCCGGTGGCAGCTGCGCTGCCGGCCGTACTCGACGCACTCCGCCGATGAGCACGATCACCCTCACCAAACACCACGGCCTCGGCAACGACTTCCTCGTGGCCGTCGACCACGGCGAACTCGCCGGCACCGACGTGCCGGCGCTCGCCCGTGACTGGTGTCATCGGCGTACGGGGGTGGGCGCCGACGGTCTGCTCATCGCCACCGACGCCGAGGGCTACGACGCCCGGATGACCCTGTACAACGCCGACGGCTCGCGTGCCGAGATGAGCGGCAACGGCATCCGGTGCTTCGCTCAGGCGCTCGCCGGGCGCCACGCCACCGATGCCGAGTTGCTCGTGCGCACCGACGTGGGCGACCGGCGTCTCGAACTGCACGGCACCGACGATCCCGACACCGTCGACGTCCGTGTCGAGATGGGCGACGTCTCTGCGCTGCCAGAACCGACCGGCTGGTCGGCGCTGGGATGCCATCCCGATCGGCCCGTCGCTCACCTCAGTGTGGGCAACCCGCACTCGGTGGTGGGTGTCGACGACGTGGCCGTGGTCGACCTGGCGGCGCTCGGCGGTCAGGTCCCACACGTGAACCTGGAGATCATCGAGCCCGGTCCCGAGCCCGAGGCGGTCACGATGCGCGTCCACGAGCGCGGAGTTGGCATCACCGAGGCCTGTGGCACCGGTGCCGTCGCCGCTGCCTACGCCGCCCGCTCGTGGGGTCTCGTCGCATCGCAACATCCCGAAGTGATCGTGCACATGGACGGCGGTCGGGCCACGGTCGGCTTCGACGCCGATGTGATAACCCGCGCGGTGCTCACCGGTCCGGCGACCTATGTTGCGTCGATCGAGGTCGACCTGCACTGATGAACCGCCCCTACGACGAGGCCCTTGCCGGCACGCTGATCGACCGGACGATCCGCGAGAAGATCATCCTCGTCAGCGTCGCTGATCCCTCGGCCAGCGACGAGGAGGTCGACGCCGCGCTGGCCGAGCTGGCGCTGCTCGTCGACACGGCCGGCGCCGATGTCGTGGGTGAAGTGGTACAGCGACGCGACGCTCCGGACCACACGTGGTACGTGGGCAAGGGCAAGGCCGAGGAGTTGAAGACGCTGGCACTCGCCGTCGATGCCGACACGGTCGTGTTCGACAACGAATTGAGCCCCGCCCAACAGTTCAACCTCGAGAAACTGCTGGGGCGTACGGCGATCGATCGCACCGCCGTGATCCTCGACATCTTCGCCCAGAACGCACGCACCCAAGAGGGCAAGGCGCAAGTCGAATTGGCGCTCCTGCGCTACCGCCTTCCACGATTGCGGCGTGGGCGAGGCGCCAAGCTGAGCCAGCAGCGTGGCGGCGTCGGTGCCCGGTTCGGTGGTGGCGAGACCAAGATCGAGACCGATCGCCGGCGAATCATGCGGCGCATCAACCGGCTCGAGCGCGACCTGGCTGCGCTGGGCGACACCCGCGCGTTGCAACGCAAGGGCCGGTCGCGCAGCGGTCTGGCGTCGGTGGCCATCGTCGGGTACACCAACGCCGGCAAGTCGACCTTGCTCAACCAGCTGACGTCGTCGGGAGTGCTCACCGAGGACCGGTTGTTCGCCACGCTCGACCCGACCACTCGCCGCCTGGCGCTCCCCGGAGGTGAGCCCGTACTCCTCTCCGACACGGTCGGGTTCATTCGCCACCTTCCACACGGCTTGGTCGAGTCGTTCAAGGGCACGCTCGAGGTCGCCGCGATGGCCGACTATCTCGTGCACGTCGTCGATGCCTCGGCGCCCGACCCCGAGGCGCAGATCGACGCGGTGCGTGAGGTGCTCGCCGACATCGATGCCAACCAGGTCCCCGAGCTGCTCGTGTTCAACAAGGCCGACATCGAACCCGGTGTGGCCAAGCAGCTGGTGCTCGACCACCCGGGATCCGTTGCCGTCAGCGCAACCGCCGGCGACGGCGTCGAAGTGTTCTTGCGCACGCTGTCGGACCGTCTCCGCGCATTGAGTGCGGTACACGAGCTCGTCGTGCCGTATGCCCGCGGCGATGTGCTCGCCGCGGTCCATCGCGAGGGTGAGGTCGTGTCGATGATCGACGGCGCCGACGCGTGGACCATCCGGGCACGGCTGTCCGACGCGTCGGCTGGTCGGCTGGCCGAGTTCAGCACCGGCGTCACCGAGCCGTCAGGCGACCAGCCGTGACGCAGCCGGCTGTGCGCCAGCCGTTCGTTCCGCCGCCGTACCCGTACGATCGCCTCGCGCATGTGAGCGAGGTCGCCGCGGCACACCCCGGCGGCGCGGTCGACCTCTCGGTCGGTACCCCGTTCGACCCGCCCGACCCGATGGTCCTCGCTGCGCTTGCGCAGGCCGACGACGCGCACCGGTACCCGGCCAGCGTGGGACTCCCGCCGCTGCTCGACGCCGCTGCACGCTGGATGCAACGCCGCTTCGATGTCGATGTCCCCACCTCGCAGATCGGCGCCGCTATCGGTGCCAAGGAGTTCGTCGCCTCGTTGCCGTCGTTGCTGGCCCTCCGTCGGCCCGATCGCGACACCGTGCTGTATCCGGCCATCTCGTACCCGAGCTACGAGATGGGCGCCACGCTCGCTTCGTGTCGCGCGGTGGCCGTCCCGGCGCGCGCCGACGGCACCCTCGACCTCGAGGCCATCGACCCTGCCGATGCAGACCGCGCGCTCGTGTTGTGGATCAACAGTCCGGCCAACCCGACCGGTGCGCTCGACGATCTCGGCGCGGCTGCGGCGTGGGGCCGTGCGCACGGCGTGCCCGTGTTCTCCGACGAGTGTTATGTGGAGTTCACCTGGACGGGCCGGGGTCGGTCGATCCTCGAACATGGCACCGACGGTGTCGTTGCCGTGCATTCGCTGTCGAAGCGGTCGAACCTGGCGGGCTTGCGCGTCGCGTTCTATGCCGGTGATCCCGAGCTGGTGCAGTACCTGCGCGAGGTACGCAAGCACGGCGGCATGATGATGCCGGGTCCGGCACAAGCGGCCGGCGCCGTTGCCCTCGACGACGACGCCCACGTCGAGCTGCAACGAGAGCGGTACCACCGTCGGCTGACGTTGCTCGCCGACGCCCTCACCGCCTGGAGCGGCAGCCGCGTCGAGTTGCCTGCCGGCGGGTTCTATCTGTGGGTGCCGACGGGTGACACCGACGGCTGGGGGTTTGCCGAACGGCTCGCCGCCGATGCCGGGGCGATCGTCAGCCCCGGCGAGTTCTACGGAGCGGCGGGGGAGCGGTTCGTGCGCATTGCGGTGGTGCAACCCGACGACCGGCTGACGTTGGTCGCCGAGCGGCTGGGCGTGGCGTCGTGAGGCAGCGCCTGGTGTTGCTGGGCCTCACGGTCGCCATCGTGGGCCTCGCGCTGGGCGGCCTGCTGTGGTGGATGGCCAACGAACGTGCCGACGACGGCGTCGATGTGCTGGCTCGCGCCCCATCGGGTTGCGACACCACGCTCGACTTCGATCGAGCGGGGGAGTATCTGGTGTTCGTCGAGACCAGCGGCCGCTTCGACGACGTGCCGGGCGACTGTGATGGTCCCAGCGGGAGCTTCGACGTCGACCAGTCGACCACGGTCGATCTGGTTCTGTTCGATCCCGAAGGTGCCGAGATCGACATCGACGAGACCGCCGGCGTGACCTACGACCGTTTGGGCCGACGCGGCGAACAGATCGGGCTGATTTCGGTGACCACGCCCGGCGATCACGTGTTGCGGGTCGAGGCCAACGCCGACGTCAACGTGGCGGTGGGCGGCGATCCAGGAACGTGGGTCGGATTGGTTCGTCTGTCGGCGGTGGTCGTTGCGGCGTTGGGCCTCATCGGCGGTGGGGCGCTGTTGTTGCGGGCCACCCGTCCGATCGAGCCTGAACCGGTCGACGACGAACCGTGGCGCCCCAGCGGCGAGCCCTGGCCGCAACGCCCGCCCGGCGCGCCGACGCCGCCGCCGACCACCGGTGCACCTGGCGTGGCTCGGCCGCAAGGGCCGCCGAGTGCGATCCCCGGCCAGCCGCACCTCCCCGGCGCCCCGCCGGCCGCATCGCCATGGGCACCCCCTGATCAGTCCGGGCAGTAGGCCCGCAGCCACCGCCGATCTAGTAGCGGCGCATCACCGTGACGACGCGGCCGAAGATCTCGACCTCGTCGGCGGTGAACTGCATCGGCTCCATCGTGGGGTTGGCCGGCGTGAGTGTGACCTCGGCGCCCGACCGGGTGTAGGTCTTCACCGTGGCTTCGCCGCCGGGAATGCCAGCAACGACGATGTCGCCGTTGTCGGGGTGCATGATCTGGGTGGCCACGACGAAGTCGCCGTCGAGAATGCCGAGGTCGATCATCGAGTCGCCGCGCACGCGCAGCATGAACAGCTCGCCGTCGCCGGCGAAGTCGACGGGCACCGGCAGGAGCTCTTCGACGTTCTCTTCGGCGAGCACGTCGGTACCGGCAGCGACGTCGCCGACAAGGGGGACGTGGCGCACCGGGCGCCGCTCGAGCATCGCGCCGCTGTTGGGGTCGTAACGCACCTCGATCGCCCGTGGCTTGCTGGGGTCGCGCCGCAGGTACCCGAGACGCTGCAAGGTGTTGAGGTGCGTGTGCACCGTGGACGGTGACGTCAAGCCGACCGCGTCGCCGATCTCGCGCACCGACGGGGGGTAGCCACGCTCGCGGATCTGCGCCTCGATGTAGTCGAGGATCTCGCGCTGGCGGGCACTGATGTTCGGCGACATGGGAACATGCTATGGAGCGGCACAATCGATGTCAAACATCTGTGCCCTCAGACGCTGTGTACCAACATTCGTTCGAATCGTGTTGACAACAGATGTTCGGTGACGGCACACTGTCGAACGTGCGTTCTTCGAACCTTCGTTCCCTGGCTTTCGATCACCGCCCGCCACCCCCCGGCGAGCGGCGGTCGGCCCGTGGACGATGCCGCCGCCACACCCGCCAGCACACCGGCGGGTCGACCGGCCGCGTCGAGCAGCATCGCCTGGACCGCGGCGCTGCCGACCCGAACTACGCACTGCGGCGCACGGTCGCCGCCACGTTGGCCATCGCCGTCCTGCTGGCGATCGGCAGCGTGGCCATGTCGCTGACCGGTCTCGGGAGCCAACCTGCCGTGGCGTCCGAGACCGGATCGGCGGCGAGCGCGCCGGGCGACGCGAGCTACGTCGCTGGGGTGCACGTCGTCGCCGCCGGCGACACGTTGTGGTCGATCGCCGAACAGCACCGCGGCTCGATGAGTGTGGTCGACTACGTCGACCGATTGATCGATCTCAACGGTGGCACGACCGTGCACGTCGGCCAGTTCGTGACCCTCCCCGCAGCGCCGTAGCCTGCGCTCACGCTGAGCTGCCGAGCGCAGCCACACTCAGCCGGTGACGCGTCGCCAGCGGGTGAACATGTACGACTCGTCGTCGACGTAGAGCTCGGCCAGTTCGAGTTGGTGATCGACGATCGCGGCCCCGCGAGTGAGTCTCGGCCCATCGCCGCCCACCAGTCGAGGCGACAGGGTCAGATTGAGCTCGTCGGGTGCGCCCGAGTCGAGCACGGCGCCGTTGAGGCGCGAACCACCTTCTGCGGAGATGTGGTCGTAACCCAGTTGCCCGAGCTCGTCGATCGCTCGACCGATGTCGACCCGCCCCGTCCCGGCGCGCACGACGTCGATACCCGTCGGCACGTCGGCGTCGTCGGTCGTGACGACGAAGCCGTCACCGCTGGCGAACGGGTTGCCCTCGAGGTCGAGATCGAGCGACGACGTGACCACGGCGATGCGCTGGCCGGGGCGTGACGCCTTCCGATAGCCGCCGATGCGGACCGTGCTGGCGCCGACGAGCACGACGTCGGCCAGCGTGCGCGCCTGACGCAACACCGCAGCATCGGTGTCGTTGGGCAGCGGCGTCGACTCGCGATCGATCGACGTCGAGCCATCGAGCGAGGAGATCATCGTCAGCGCCAGGTACGCCCGTCCGGTACGCCGGTGGTGGTCGGCCACATCAGCCAGCGGCGCGCCATACGCGTCGGACACGGTGGTCGGGGCAGGTCCGTCGGGGGAGAGCCGGATGAGGTCCACGGCGCCGACCCTACGTGCAGCCGCCGTCAGGCCGACATCGTGCCGACATTGGGCCGGCAGGGTGGCTCGTCGAGGTGATTGGTCGGGTGGCTGGTCTGGTCGACGCGCCGGCCGGCGGGCGTGGTCTGACCGCAGTTGGCCGGAAGCGATCTGGGACAATCTCACGATGACCGCCACCGACGACGCTCCGACCCGCACTGCGATTCGCACGTGTCCCCTCTGCGAGGCCGGTTGCGGTCTGGAAATCACGTTGCGCCGCGACGACGACGGCACCGAGCGGGTGCAGCGGATCCGCGGTGACCGCGCCGACGTGTTCTCGCACGGGTTCATCTGCCCGAAGGGCTCGACCCTCAAGCAACTACACGAGGACCCCGATCGCCTGCGCGCGCCGATGGTGAAGCGCGACGGCGTGCACGTCGAAGTCACGTGGGACGAAGCCTGGGCCGAGGTGGCCAAGCGATTCGGCGATTACCTCCAGCGACACGACCGCACGACGTTGGCGGCCTACGTGGGGAACCCTACGGTGCACAGCTTGTCGGGTCAGACCTTCTCGCGAGTGCTGCTCACCGGGCTCGGCACGCGCCAGCGGTTCAGCGCATCGACGGTCGACCAGATGCCCCGCCACGTTGCTGCAGGTGCGGTGTTCGGTTCACCGGCGGCGATCCCCGTTCCCGACCTCGATCGCACCGACTACCTGTTGCTGCTCGGTGCCAACCCGTACGCGTCGAACGGCAGCGTGTGCACCGCCCCCGACTTCCCCGGGCGTATCGAGGCGATCCGCGAACGCGGCGGGAAGGTGGTGACCGTCGATCCCCGGCGGTCGAAAACCGCCGAGGAGGCCGACGAATGGCTGGCCATCCGGCCGGGCACCGACGCGCTGTTCCTCGCCGCGATGGCCCAGCACCTTCTGGCGTCGGGGCGCGCTGCGCCCGGAGCGCACCTCGACGGCCATGTGGCCGGTCACGACAACCTCGCCCCCGCATTGAGCCCGTTCACTCCCGACGCGGTCGCCGCGGTCACCGGCATCGACGCCGTTACCACCCGCAGGATCGCCGACGAGCTCGTCAACTCCCCCAGCGCCGCCGTGTACGGACGGATCGGCACCACCACCACCGAGTTCGGCTCGACCGCGTCGTGGCTGATCGACGTCGTCAACTACCTCACCGGCAACCTCGATCGGCGCGGTGGATCGATGTTCGCCACCCCAGCAACCGGCGGCCCGACCACCAATGGTCGGCCGGGTGTGGGCCGCGGCTTCAGAACCGGAAGAGGCCACAGCCGGGTGAGCGGACACCCAGAGGTGATGGGGGAGTATCCGGTGGCCGCGTTGGCCGAAGAGATCACGACCGACGGCGACGGCCAAGTACGTGGCTTGATCACCTTCGCTGGCAATCCGGTGCTGTCGACGCCGAACTCCGAGCAACTGCGTGCGGCCCTCGATGATCTCGAGCTGATGGTCAGCGTCGACATCTATCTCAACGAAACGACGCGCTTCGCCGATGTGATCCTTCCGCCGCCGTCGCAGCTCGAGCGCCCGCACTACGACATCTCGTTGCTGCAGTTCGCGGTGCGCAACGTGGCCAACTACTCACCGGCGGTGTTCGAGCGGCCGGAGGACCACCCCGACGAGTGGGAGATCATCGCCCGACTGACGGCAATCGCCCAGGGGTTGGGCGGCGACGACGGCACCGACGCCGACCCCGCCGCCGTCGACGAGATGGTCGTTCGATCGCTGCTCGATGCGGCCACCAAGAGCGAGAGCTCGGTGGTCCACGGGCGCGACCCGTGCGAGCTGTTCGACGAGCTGTCGGCGTCGGGACGTCGCGGGCCCGAGCGGATTCTCGACGCCATGTTGCGTACCGGACCGCACGGCGACGGGTTCGGCGCGGATCCCGAGGGCACGTCGCTCGACGACCTGATCGAGCGGCCGCACGGCCGCGACTTCGGCCCGCTCGAGTCGCGGATCCCCGATGCGTTGCGCACGCCGAGCGGACAGATCGAAATCGCGCCTGCATTGTTCATCGACGACCTGGCGCGACTGGCCGACATGCTCGACTCGGCCGACAACGACGAACTGCTGCTGGTCGGCCGGCGACACCTGCGGTCGAACAACTCGTGGATGCACAACGTGAAGGTGTTGGTGAAGGGCAAGGCTCGGTGCACGCTGCAGGTGCACCCCGACGACGCCGATCGTCTCGGTGTTGCCGACGGTGGCGCCGCAACGGTGGCCTCACGTGTGGGCTCGCTCGTGGCGCCGGTCGAGATCACCGACGCCATCCGGCCTGGTGTGGTCAGCCTGCCGCACGGATGGGGTCACGACGATCCGGCCACCCGCATGGCGGTGGCTGCCGAACACGCCGGTGTGAACTCGAACGTGCTCACCGACGATGCGGCGATCGACCCGCTGTCCGGCACATCCGTGCTGAACGGCATTCCGGTCACCGTCACCCCCGCGTAACCCATCAGCGCGGCCCGTTCCCCGGCCGTCACCACGGGTTCACTCGCTGTCCACATCCCGTGTGGGGTTCTGCACAGCGAAATTCACACGGTTGTGCCCCTTTTCTCTCACAGGGTCGGCTTTCTAGGGTGGCGCCTCGTTGCCGATGGCGGCGTGATACACGGAAGAGACAGCGGGAGCGGCATCATCTTCGCCGACGGGGTCGACCTGACCGGTCGGCGCCGGTCTCCGCTTAGGGGGAAGTGCCCTGTACCTGTGCTGTCACGCCGCCATCGGTACTACCCGGCCATCGGTACGACGGGGCGTGTGCACCGGGCGTCACATCGATGTAGTTTGGAATCCCGCCGTCCCCCTCGATTGGAGCCGTCATGACGATCGCCTCGGACCGCACCGCCGATGGCACGATCGGGCTAGGTCGTTTGTTCACCTCGCCCGGTGTCGACCCGTACGACGAGATCGCCTGGGAGCGCCGCGACGCCCGGCTGACCAACTTTCGCGATGGCTCGGTGGTGTTCGAGCAACTCGGCGTCGAGTTCCCCGAGACGTGGTCGCAGAACTCCACCAACATCGTGGCCCAGAAGTACTTCCGCGGCACGCCTGGCACTGCGGAGCGCGAGTGGTCGTTGCGCCAGGTGGTCGACCGCATCGTCGACACGATCACCCGGTGGGGGGTCGACGACGGCTACTTCGCCGACGACACAGAGTCGGCGGCGTTTGCCGCCGAGCTGAAGTACTTGATGGTGACACAGCGGACCGCGTTCAACAGTCCCGTGTGGTTCAACATCGGCGTCGACGGGGTGCCCCAGCAGGCCAGTGCGTGCTTCATCCTGTCGGTCGACGATCAGATGACATCGATCCTCAACTGGTACCGCGAGGAAGGGATCATCTTCAAGGGCGGTTCGGGCGCCGGGGTGAACCTGTCACGCATCCGGTCGTCGCGCGAATTGTTGGCGGGAGGGGGAGAGGCGTCGGGTCCGGTGAGCTTCATGCGCGGTGCCGACGCCAGTGCCGGCACCATCAAGTCCGGCGGTAAGACCCGACGCGCCGCCAAGATGGTCGTGCTCAACGCCGATCATCCCGACATCACCGAGTTCGTGTGGTGCAAGGCGATCGAGGAACGCAAGGCGCGCGCCCTGCGCGACGCGGGCTTCGACATGGACCTCGATGGCGACGACGCGTTCTCGGTGCAGTACCAGAACGCCAACAACTCGGTGCGTGTCAGCGACGAGTTCATGCGCGCTGTGGCCGACGACGGCACTTGGGATTTGCGCGCCGTCACCACGGGCGAGGTGCTCGAGACCGTCCGCGCCCGCGATTTGTGGCGCCAGATCGCCGAAGCGGCGTGGGAGTGTGCCGACCCTGGGCTGCAGTTCGACACCACCATCAACCGTTGGCACACGATCCCCGAATCCGGTCCGATCACGGCCAGCAACCCCTGCTCCGAGTACCTCAGCGTCGATGACAGCGCCTGCAATCTGGCCTCGATCAATCTGCTCACGTACCTGGACGACGAGGGACACTTCGACGTCGGTGCGTTCGTCCACACCGTCGACATCGCGTTCACCGCGCAGGAGATCCTCGTCGGGCGCGCCGACTACCCGACCGAAGCGATCGCCGAGAACTCTCGCCGGTTCCGCCAACTCGGGCTCGGTTACGCCAACCTCGGCGCACTGCTGATGGCGCTCGGCGTCCCCTACGACTCCGCGGAAGGGCGGGCTTGGGCGGCAGCGGTCACCTCGCTGCTGGGCGGCGCGGCGTATGCCACGAGCGCCCGCACCGCCGCCCGGGTTGGTCCGTTCGACGGGTTCGCCGAGAATCGCCAGCACGTGATGCGCGTGCTCGCCATGCATCGTGATGCCGCACTCGAGGTTCCGGCCGGTGGCGACGGGCCGCCGGTCGAGCTGGTCGAGGCCGGTCGCCATGCATGGTCTGCGGCCGTGCGCGACGCCGACACGTTCGGTGTGCGCAACAGCCAAGCCACGGTGCTCGCACCGACGGGCACCATCGGCCTGGCGATGGACTGCGACACCACCGGGATCGAGCCAGATCTCGCCCTGGTCAAGGTGAAGAAGCTCGTCGGCGGCGGAACGATGTCGATCGTCAACCAAACGATCCCGCGGGCGCTCGCCCGACTCGGCTACGACGCTGCCCAGATCGACGACATCGTCGCCTACATCGACCAGCATCAGTCGGTGCTCGGCGCTCCGCACCTCGACGCGGCGCATCTCCCCGTGTTCGCCTGCTCGATGGGCGACAACACGATCCACTACGAGGGGCACGTGCGCATGATGGGCGCGGTGCAGCCGTTCCTTTCCGGTGCGATCTCCAAAACGGTCAACATGCCCGAAGAGGTGACCGTCGACGACGTCGCCGACCTGCACCAGCTGGCCTGGCAACTCGGGGTGAAGTCGGTGGCCATCTACCGCGACAACTGCAAGCTCGGTCAGCCGCTGTCGTCGGGCAGCGCCAACGTCGCCGACCGCGTCGACGATCCGGCGGCCGTCGCCAGCGCCGTCGTCGATGGCGCCGCGAGCGTGGTCGAGCGGGTCGTACATCGCCCGGTTCGACAGAAGCTGCCGCGCAGCCGGCGAGGACGCACATTCGAGTTTCGCGTGGCCGATTGCAAGGGATTCGCCACGATCGGCGAGTACGACGACGGGCAGCCCGGCGAGATCTTCCTCACCGTCTCGAAGCAGGGCTCGACCATGGCCGGCGTGATGGACGCCTTCGCCAAGTCGATCAGCTACGGGCTGCAGTACGGGGTGCCTCTGCGGGCGTTCGTCGAGGCGTTCGTCAACATGCGCTTCGAGCCGGCCGGGATGACCGACGATCCCGACATCCGCTTCGCCAGCTCGATCATGGACTACCTGTTTCGTCGCCTGGCGCTCGAGTACATGAGCTACGACGAGCGCGCCGAGCTCGGCATCTTCTCCGTCGACGAACGGTTGCAACCCACGCTGCCCGGCGTGGAAGAGGCCGTCACGCCGACGGTGCAAGGGTCCGAGTTGGCGGGCGATCCGAAGTCGCTGCCGTTGGCCGGTGAACTCGCCGACCAGATGGAGTTGGGTATCGCCGAGCCAGCACCAGAGGACAACACCGCCGCGCGCGGCATCGTTCGTCCGCCGCTCGATGCGCCCATGTGCATGCAGTGTGGGGTCATCATGAGTCGCGCAGGGAGTTGCTACGTGTGTGCCAGCTGCGGCACCACGAGCGGCTGTAGCTGAGCCATGGCACCTGGCGCGGTCTATCGCCACACGCAACGGTCGTCGTTCGGCATGTGGGTCCTGCTCGTGGCGATCGCGGCGTCGCTCGGGATCGCGACCGCCACCGGGAGCCTCAACGGCGGATTCGTGGCGGTGGCCCTCCCGGTGTACCTATTGGTGGGCATCGTGGTCGCCGTGTTCGCCCGGCTCACGGTGACGGTCACCGACGGTCGCGTCACCGCTGCCTTCGGATGGGGATGGCCGGCGCGGACGATCGCCTTGACCGAGGTACGTGGCGTCAACCCCGTGCGCAACTCGTGGTGGTACGGCTGGGGGCTGCGGTGGATCCCGCACGGCACGATGTACAACGTGTGGGGCCGTGAGGCCGTCGAGCTCGAATTGGCCGAGGGTCGCGTGTTCCGCATCGGCACCGACGACGTCGATGGCCTCCGCGCCGCCCTCGAATCCGGCAGTGCCGCTGCCTCGCGCCGATAGCCTCGCACCAACGGTCAGCCATCCGCCCCTCCCGGCTGCGCCGTAGAACACGAGACGCATCCCCCACACGTCTCTTATCCCCTCCGTCTCCACGCCCCCAAGAGAGATCGATGGCCATCGACACCGAACTCGAGCCCGCCGCCGCCCCTGCTGACCCTCCGCCTCCCCCCGAGCGCCACCGGCGCTCGATCATCACCACGATCGCCGTTACGGCCACCGAGAAGTGGAAGGCCACGCTCGGCTTGCTGGTGGTGGTGGTCATCGCCGGAATCTCCGCCTACGTGTTCGCGCTCCCGCGCGAGGGTTTCCCGCCGATCAACACGCCGATCTCGGTGGTATCGGGTACGTGGTTCGTCGATGACGCCGAACAGGTCGACCAGGAGGCCGTGGCGCCGCTGACCGAAGCGTTCCTTGCGGTCGAGGGCGTCGAGGCGGTCGACTCGGAGGCCTTCCCCAGCTCGTTCGGTGTGGTCGTCGAGTTCGACAGCTCGATCGACTCCGAAACCGGCACCGCCACGTTGCGCGCGGTCGAGGTGGCGCTCCCCGAGGGCGTCGAGATCCAGTACAACCCGGTCAACGCGGCGAGCTTCGTCGGGCGCTTCGACGTGCTCGTGTCGATCACGGGGCCGGCCGACGCCACCCCCCAGGATCTCCAGGCTCAGGGCGAGGCGCTGGCTGCCTACCTCGAGCAGGCGTCGTCGATCGAAGAAGCCGAGGTGCGCGATCTGGTCACCGACGGCATCGATCCTGAGACCGGTGCCGACGAAGAGCGGATCACCAGGTACACCCGCGTCGCGTTCGACGGCGGGGAGTACCAGAACGCGATCGCTGTCGGCATCGTGCGTACCGACGACTCGAGTCTCGACGTGCTCGAGTTCAGCGACGAGCTCGACTCGCTGATCACCGCAGCCGACGTGCCGTTGGCCGACGGCTACGAGGCGTCGATTACCGCCGACTTCGCCATCGGCGTTCGGCAGCAGTTGTCGTCGCTCACCACCAACCTGCTCACCGGACTCGCCGCCGTGGCGCTGGTGAGCCTGATCCTCATCGGCTGGCGTGTTGCGCTCATCACGGCCGGGTTCATGGCACTGGTGCTGCTCGGCGCGCTGGTCGGGTTGTGGGGTGTCGGCTTCTCGTTGAACACGATCACGTTGTTCGGTCTGATTCTGACCCTCGGGTTGATCGTCGACGATGCGATCGTGATCTCCGAGTCGATCGATGCGAACAAACGCGAAGCGAACACGCCGGTCGGCGTGATCCGGGCGGCAATCGACCGTGTCGGCTCGCCATCGTTTGCCGGCACGTTGACCACGGTCGTGGTGTTCTCGCCGATGTTGTTCGTCGGAGGCATCCTCGGTGAGTTCATCAGGCCGATCCCCACCACGGTGATCATCACGCTGCTGCTCTCGTTCCTCTTCTCGATCCTGTTCATCCCGGTGATCGCTCGACGATTCCTCGTCCGCAGCAAGCCATCGCGGAACCCGATCGCTCGACTCGAGCGGCGTGCCGCACGAGGCGCCGGGCGCCTGGCCGCCTATCCGTCCGGCAACGGGGCAAAGGGCTGGGCGGTCGGCTGGGGACTCGCCGGGTTCGCCATCGTGGTCATCGTCGCCGCCGGCAGCATCGCCGGCACGCTCGGCTTCTCGATCTTCCCGTCGGGCAAGGACTCGACCGGCATCGCCGTCGACGCCGAATTCGACCCGGGGACGACGATCGAGGAAGCGGAGCTGATCGCCGACGAACTCGACGCGATCGTGCTCGACGTACTCGGCGACGACTTCGACCGCTCGCAGTATCTGCGGGGCAACGAACGCGTCCTCGAGAACTCGATCGCGCTCACGCCGATCGGCTCCCGCCCGACGGCCCCGACGTTCGTCGACGAGATCGAAGCGCGTGCCGACGCCATCCCGGGCGTACGCGTCAGCGTGGCCCAGCAAGAGAACGGTCCGCCGCTCGTCGAGTATCCGTTCGCCGTGCAGATCGCAGTCGACGACAGCACCGTCGATGCGGGGCAGGCACTCGCCGAGGACATCCGTTCGGATCTGATCGGCCGCGAGCTGCGTGCCGGTGGGACCACGGTGACGATTCTCGACTCGATCGTGTCGACCGACGGACTCATCGCCCGTACCGATGGCGAGCGCTACATCGAGGTGCGCGCGCAGTACGACAACGACAACGTCACCAGCAACTTGAACGCCACCGAGAGCTATGTCGCCGAGCAGTTCCCGCCTGCTGACCTCGAAGCGCGTGGGCTCGCCCCCGACGCACTCGACTTCGACTTCGGCGCCGAGTCGGACAACCAGGACGACTTCGCTGCGCTCGGGGTGGCCGGTCTCGTGGCGCTGATCTTGATGCTCGTGGTGATCACGGTGCAGTTCCGCTCGCTCGCCCAGTCGCTGCTGATCTTCTTGGCGATTCCGTTCAGCTTCTTCGGCGTGTTCTCACTGCTGTCGGTCACCGACAACCCGCTCAGCTTCCTCGTCACGGTCGGGTTCATCGCGCTGATCGGTGTGGCGGTGAACAACACGATCTTGCTCGTCGATGCGGCCAACCGGGCGCGACGAGACGGGGCGAACGCGAGTGAGGCGATTCAAGAGGCGGTCACGCGTCGTTTCCGTCCGCTGATCGCCACCACCCTGACCACCGTGGTCGGGCTGCTGCCGCTGTCGTTGAGCGATCCGTTCTGGGAGTCGCTCGGCTTCACGCTGATCGGCGGCTTGGTCAGCTCGACGTTCCTCGTGCTGTTGGCCTTCCCCGCCTTCTACCTCGGCCTCGAAGCGGTGCGCACGCCGCTACGGAACGCGGTGCGCCGACGGCGCGGCAAGCCAGAGATCGCCTAACGCTGCGAACCGGCGGGTGCCGGCCGCCGGTCAGTTGCTGGAGTCGCCGGAGCCGGTCGCCGCGTCCTCGGCCGCTGGCGACTCGTCGGCGCCGTCAGCCGAAGGCACCGGTGCGGGCGCCGGGGTCGAACCGCCCATCGACGATGTAGCACGGTCGATGTCGTTCTTCAGGTCGTCTCGACGCAACGCGTTGGCGATCGCCGCGACGGCACCGATGATGGCGAGCAGGACGAAGAGCTTCTTCATGGTCCTCCGACCGTATCGGCCGAGCCCCGCCGGGCTCAAGCGGCCTTTGGCATCTCGCGCACGAAAACCATCGTGCCGGCTCGCTCCACCACCGTGCCCTCCGGCACTCGAGCACCGATCTCGAGGATCATCTCCACGTGTTCGTGTACCAACTCGGCCAGTCCGAGTTCGACCTCTTGGGCGGGGTCGAGCACGTCGGAGTACTCGGCGCCCGACCACAGCAACTCGACCCAACCGCCTCGCTCGAGGTAGCCGGCCACCGCATCGCGCAGGTCGTCGATGGTCAGGCCTGGTCGCTCCACGACGATCGCGGTAGTGGTTGCCCGAGCACTGACCAGGCCGGGAAATCCCCGGTTGCAGCCGCATTGCTCGCCGTTGTCGCACTCGCTGGCGACCGGGGTGACCAACTCCCCTTCGAGAGTGTGGCTGTAGTCGCCCGGAGCGACTCCCTGCTGCTCGGATGTGGCAATCAGCACCTTCATGGCGTCTCGCTCCCTGTTGTGTGATGGATGGACCGTCATCCATCGAACACAGGGGGTGTCACATCCTGATTTGCTCGGCCTTACCCCAGGTCAGCGAGTGTTTCTGCGGGACGGCCTCGCGCCAGGCGGGCTCCCTGGCGGTCGCGCCGCCGGCCCGACCGGCTCGGCCTTACCCCAGGTCAGCGGTGGTTTCTATCACTCGGCGGGGCGGGGGCAGGGGCCGGTGAGATCGGTGATCAGGCGGGCGACCTGGAGCGTCGTTCGATCCTCGAGATGCGGCCCGACGATCTGCACGGCGATCGGCAACCCGTCGGACCCGAGCCCGACCGGCACGACGGTTGCCGGCAGATACCCCAGTCCGGCGGGGGCGATCCATCGGAAGAGGTCGACGTAGGGCCGTTCGGTGCCGCCGATATCGACCGTGCGCCCCCACTGGGGATCGCTGTGGTCGTGCTCGATCGCCGTCCGCGGCTGCGCCGGCAACAGGATCGCGTCGAAGTCCTCGAACAGCGATTCCCAGCGGGCGCGCATTTGCAGTCGACGTTCGTTGAGGCTCAACCAGTCCCGATGGCGTGCTGCAGTGCGCCGTTTCGTCTCGCCGAGCGGCGACTGCTCGTCGTTCGCCGCGAGGTGTTCGATCTTGTCCTTGGGGTGACCGCCCGATAATGCGGCGAACAGCAAGCCGGAGAAGACGTCCCAGGCCTTGTCGAGGGTGAATGGCCGCGCCGTGTCGTCGATCGCGGCGCCGGCCGATCGAAGCGTGTCGACCAGCCCGTCCAGTGCCGTCGCCGTGTCGGCGTCGACCGGGCAGGCCGGATCGTCGATCCACGCCGCCAATCGGAGATCGCCGAGCGTGGTCGCGCGCGCTGGGGGCAGGTCGAGCCGCCAGGCGGGCGCGTTCCAGCGGTCGGGCCCGGCGATCACGTCGAGCGTCGATTCGAGATCGTCGACGGTCCGCGCCATCGGGCCCGCAACTGCGAGGTCGGCTTGGCTCAGCGTGCCGGGAAGGCCCGGAATCTGCCCGTGGGCGGGGACGATGCCGTAGCTCGGTTTGTGCCCGACCACGCCGCACCACGCCGACGGTGTGCGGATCGAGCCGGCGATGTCGCTGCCCAACTCGATCGGCGTGAACCCCATCGCCAGCGCCGCGGCCGAGCCACCCGACGACCCACCGCACGTGCGCCCCGTGTCGAACGGGTTGTTCGTGGTGCCGAACACGTCGTTGAAGCTTTGGATGTCACCCGCAAACAACGGCAGGTTGGTCTTGGCGAACGGAATCGCACCTGCCGCACGCAGCCGTGCCACAGGTGCCGCATCGACCTCGGGGACGAAGTCGGCGAGTTCTGGTGCACCGGAGGTGGTGCGACATCCGGCGGTTTGAAACGAATCCTTGATCGTCATCGGCACGCCGTGCAATGGCGGGAGGTCGTCACCGGACGCCGTGCGTTGGTCGGCGGCGTCGGCCGCGGCGACGGCACGTTCGATGTCGCGTGTCACGACCGCGTTGATCGGGCCGTCCAGTGCGTCGACGCGCGCCACGAGGTGATCGAGCGCCTCACGACTCGAGAGCTGGCGGCGGGCGATCGCCTGCGCCAGCTCGGTCGCCGACATCCAGTGCAGCTCGTCGCTCATACCGTTCACTGTGCCCCAGCCGCGCCGTGTCGAGCGAAGCGACGCTGCTGTAACGCTGGTCTCTGGGGGGTCAGCGGATAGGGCGCCAGCTGGAGTGATGGGTGCTGCTGATTCGATGGACGATGAACAGCGCGATGGCGAGTGAGAACGCGGCGTGGCGGTGGTGTGTGTGCCGGTCGGTGTTGTAGGCGAGTTGGCGGTAGTTGCGGAGCCAGGCGTTGGTGGCTTCGACGATCCATCGTGGGCCCGATGGGCACCGTTTGACGCGTCCTTGGCCGGGTTGCTTGCGTGGTGGGGCGCGGAAGTCGTCGATGCCGTAGCGGTCGTTCAGTAGGCCTGGTGTTGAGGCGTAGTTGAAGCCGCGGTCAGCGTGCAGGGTGCCGACCAGGCGGGTCTTGTCACGGATGTGCAGTTCGTCGAGAACGGTGAACATCATTGGGTAGTCCTGACGGTTCGCTCCATCGATCGCGAACGACATCGGCACACCGGCAGCATCGACTGCGACGACGAACTTCCATCCCTGTTTACCTGGGTGTTTAGGGTTGAAGCCGGTTCCCTGGCTGGATATCGCGTCGTTGTTACAGCCGTCGACGAACACGTGGTTCATGTCGTAGCCAATGACCTGCTGGTAGGCGTTCATGGCATGCGCGACCAGCGCGGAGAAGATCCCTGCTTCGATCCACTCGTCGCGACGAGCGCGCAACGTCGTGTCGGACACCTCACCGTTCATGGCGACCTCGATGGTCTCCCACGACGCTCCGGTGATCAGTCGCATCAGCAGCCCACGAAGCACCACACGGTTCGGTGTGCGAGGTCGGTGGCATCCCAGCGGGTGTGGCCGTGGCGCAGGAATCAGCTCCTCGATGAAACTGAACACTGGGTCATGGACACGTGCTTGAAGGGCGTACATCATGGGCGGTGACCTCCCCGGTTGGGTGTGCTTGGGTGACACCCGCGAGAACACCACGGGCCAACCCTCAACCGGTGGATGGTCACCTAACCGCGCGGCCCCCTGAGACGAGCGTTACAGCACGAAGCGCATGCCGTCGACCAGCGCGCCGGGCATTCGGGCACTGGCGGTCGAGCGCTCTTCGTAGGTCGATGCGTCGAGCAGCAGCTCAGAACTGTCGGTGAGGCCCTCGAGGCGGTCGCCGAGCAGATGGAACGCGCTGTCGTCGAAGCGCAACACACCGATGGGCGCAACGATGTCGCCGTCCTCCATCCAGAACGTGGCGAACCGTGTCATGCCGGTGGTACGGCACGCCATCCGGTCGGAGAAGTTGGTGTACCACAGGTTGCCGACGTACAGCCCGGTTCCCAGGGCGTCGTCGACACCGTCGGTGGGCACGTCGCCTGGCGCGATGGCCAGCGACTCGGGGTACTCGCCATTGGTTGCGCCGTTGGTCGGTGTGCCGAATTCCTTTGCCGATCGAGGCGATACCAAGGTGTCGGCGTAGTGGCCGCCCTCGACGAGGGTGACTCGATCAGGCCGGAGAAATCCCTGTGCCTGGAAGTTCGGGGCGACACCGCCTGCGGTGTCCTCGGTGATCGTGACCGACGGGGCGAACTCGGCCTCGCCCGCAACCAGTCGCAGCAACGGCGACTGGCGCGTCTCGTGGGCGCGGTGTCCGAACGCGCCGTAGTACCCCCACAGCGACACCAGCTCCTCCATCGCCCGCGGTGCGAGGTAGGTGCGGTAATCGCCGGGTTGCAGCTCGATCGGGTCGCGACGCAGCGCGTCGAGCTGGCGCACCGACCACTCGACCTTGCGGTCGAACGCCTCGTCGTCCCAGTCGAAGCCGGCGTACAGGTTCTTGGCCGCCTTGTCGGCGTGCAGATAGAAGCACCAGTCGAGGTTGAACGTCGACGACTGGAACCAGTTGCGCTGTCCGAGGCTGTTGGCGAAGCCGCTGAACGTGTCGCCGGCGGCGTAGATCCCCACCATGTCCTTGCCAGCCCCGGCGGTGCGCAGGTCGCCGAGCGCTGCGTCTGGGTCGGGAATGGCGCCGGATTCCACCCGCTGTGTCGAGACGGGATCGGTGTTGAACAGCAGGTAGGGGTCGTCGCCGACGAACCGCCGCTGCGCGCGCAGCGTGTCGACCAGGTCGTCGACGCGCCGCCGGTCGACCTCGGCGTCGCCGGTGAGCTGTGTCGAGCCCGCAACGTGACGCAACCCCTCGATGAGGTCGACCGCCACTCGCCGTTGTTCGACCGTGCCGGCTTGGCGGACGTCGTTGTTGTTCAACCGGATGAAGTCGGTGCGCTCGCCCGTGAGCGTGGCCAGCAATACCTCGTCGCCGGTCAGCTGGTTCGTGGCGTGCGTGACGAGCCCGTCGAAGTAGGCCTGCTCGTCGCGGGCGGTCACTCTGCACCTCCGAACACTTCGACGTCGGCGAACAAGCAGGCCGGCGACGCATGGCCGGTGCCGATCATCTGGTTGAGTTCGCCCTTGCCGCAGTTCGGTGTGCCCATCACGGTGAAGCTGTCGCCGTCGGCCACCCCGCGCAAGTTGCGCCAGAACGTGGACGAGACGCCGCGATAGCTGGGGTTGCGGACCGTGCCGACGATCTCGCCGTTCTCCACCAGCTGTCCGTACTCGCAGCTGAACTGGAACTTGTTGCGGCTGTCGTCGATCGACCACGAGTTGTTGGTGTGCAGGTACACGCCGCGTTCGATCGACGCAATGAGCTCGTCGACGGTCGAGTCGCCCGGTTCCACGTTGAGGTTCGACATGCGGTCGATCGGCGGGCGATTCCACGAGGCCGCCCGCGACGTCGCCACGCCGGGGAGGCCGCTGCGCGACTGGCTGACGGCGCCGCCCAGCCCGCGTTCGAGCACGCCGTTGCGAATCAGGTACTGCCGCTCGGCGGGTGTCCCGTCGTCGTCGAAGCCGAAGCTCGCCAGTTGGCCCTCGACCGTTGGGTCGTAGGTCACGTTGAGCAGTTCGGATCCGTACTGGAACGACCCGAACATCTCGGGGGTGACGAAGCTGGTGCCCGCATAGTTGCGTTCGTCGCCGAGGATGCGATCGAGTTCGAGCGGATGGCCGATCGACTCGTGGATCTGCAGCACCATCTGGTCGGGTGCGAGGAGGAGATCCATCGTGCCGCTCGGACAGTTCGGCGCAGACAGCAGCTCGACGGCCTCGTGGGCGATGCGCGTCGCGGCGTCACCGAATCCGTACCGCCCGAGCACCTCGACGCCGCCCTGCCCGCAGAATGCGTGGGCACCGAAGGTGCGGATCTGGGTGTTGGTGCCCTCGTTGGCGGTGGCGCTGAGGCTCGGGTAGACGAAACGGAAACGCTGCTCGACGGCGCCGCCATCGGAGGTCACCAGCAGCTGATCGACGTCGCGGCGAGCCAACGACGCACCCCAGTCGACGATTCGTTCGTCGATGCCCAGACGGCGCGACTGTTGCTGCAGCAGCTCGATCCGATCGTCGAGCGGCATCGAGTCCCAGCTGACCTCGACGGGGGAGGCGTACGATCCGCTCGGGCGGTCGGGTGCCGGGATGTCGCCGACCATGGCGCCCGCCGTGCGTTCTGCCCAGGCACGCGCCTGCTCGGCCGCGCTGGCCAGACCCTCGTCGCTCAGATCGGCGGTGGCCGCATACCCCAAGCCACCGGAGTTCCACACGGTGATCATCGCGCCGGTATCGAGGGTGGTGTGCAGTGGTTCGAGCACGTCGCGGCGCACACGGAGATGCTCGGAGCGCTCATCGACCAGGCGGACCGTGGCGTAGTCGACGCCGTCGGGCAGTGCTCGGCGCAACCGATCGGCGAGGGTCGGCGTCTCGATCAGAGTCATGCGCCGAGACTACGACGCATGCGGGGACCACTTGTGTCGTTGACGGATTCTTGCTGCGGCGCCCGGGCGGTGGTCGGTGCGATGACGCATGATGGAACGTGTGAGCGACACGATGATCCGCTGCCGAGTGATCGTGCGTGGTCGTGTGCAGGGCGTGTTCTACCGCGACTCGTGCCGGCAGATGGCCCAGCGGCTCGGCGTGAACGGCTGGGTGCGCAATCTTCCCGACGGCACCGTGGAGATCGCCGCGGAAGGCCCGCGCCCCGACGTGGAGATGTTGCTCACGTGGGCGCGACAGGGGCCGCCACGGGCGGCGGTCACCGGCCTCGACCTGCACGACGAGTCGGTGCTCGGCGAAACCACGTTTCGTATCGCGCCGTGAGTCACGCGCCGACGACGTCGGCGATCGTGCGATCGATGCTGGTGTGCAGCGCCAGCTGCGACTCGGTGCGGGTGATCCCCGGGAGTTGCAAGATGCGCTGGAGCACGTCGTGGAGGTGCTCGTTCGAACGGGCGACGACACGGAGGTGGAGGTCGCCCGGCCCGGTGACCGCGTGGGCCTCGACCACTTCGTCGATCTCTTGCAGACCGCTGATGATCGCATCGTCACTGCCCTGGGAGATCTCGAGGGTGACGAACGCCAGCACGCTGTAGCCCACCCGCTCGGCGTCGACGTCGGGGCCATAGCCGCGGATCACGCCGTCGCGTTCGAGTCGGGAGACGCGGGCTTGGACCGTGCCGCGGGCCACGGCGAGGCGCCGAGCGATCTCCACCGTCGGCAGGTTGGGCGTGGATCGAAGGAGGCCGACCAGCCGAGCGTCGAGTTCGTCGAAGTTGGCCATGATGACCATTCTTGCGGCTGATTGATGTACTCGGTTGATCAGAATGTGCAACAAGTCCGACAACTCTTGATCGGTCTGTACTCTCACGGCAACGTGGCGAGATGACCGTCGTCGATGCTCGTCCGACCGCTCCCGCGTCGCGCCTCGCCGGTTGGGACTCGATCGAGTTCTACGTCGGCAACGCCCGCGCCACCGCCGGGTTCCTCAGCGCGGCCTTCGGCTTCGCCGTCACCGCCTACGCAGGGCCCGAAACCGGTCGCCCCGACATCGCCTCGTATCTCCTCGAGCAAGGCGACATTCGGTTCGTCGTCACCGCCGGGCTCGACCCCGACTCGCCGATCTGGAACCACGTCCGCACCCACGGCGACGGCGCGCAGGACCTGGCCTTCGTCGTCGACGACGCCGAGGCGGCGTATCAGGCAGCACTCGGCCGTGGCGCCACGTCGGTGCGCGCGCCCTATGAGGTCAGCGACGACGATGGCACCCTGCGCCTCGCCGCGATCGGCACGTACGGCGAGACCAAGCACACGTTTGTCGACCGCCGCGACTATCACGGCTACTACTGCCCGGGGTACGTCACCACGGGCCTGCCGCCGGCACCGGAGGGTCCTGCGGTCGGGCTCGGGTCGATCGACCACGTGGTCGGAAATGTCGAGGTCGGTGCCCTCGATCGGTGGGTGTCGTTCTACGAGGACATGGGGTTCCGCCAGCTGCGGCACTTCGACGAGCACCAGATCGCCACCGAGTACAGCGCCCTGCGGTCGACAGTGATGACCAACGACGCGGGCGTGACGATGCCGCTCAACGAGCCTGCCGAGGGCCGCAAACGCAGCCAGATCCAGGAGTACCTCGACACCTATCGCGGGCCTGGAGTGCAGCACATCGCGCTGGACACCGACGACATCGTCGGCGCGATCGCCGCGCTGCGGGCACGGGGCGTGCGGTTCCTCGAGGCCAACGACGACTACTTCGCCGACGTACGCACGCGCCTCGGCTTCCTCGATTTGCCGTGGGACTCCCTCCAGCGACTCGGCATCCTCGTCGACCACGAACCCGACGGCTATCTGTTGCAGTTGTTCACCGAACCGATCACCGACCGGCCCACCGTGTTCATCGAGATCATCCAACGCGGCGGCGCAACCGGCTTCGGCGAGGGCAACTTCAAAGCGTTGTTCGAGTCGATCGAACGCGAGCAAGCCAGGCGAGGCAACCTCTGAGCTGGCTCGACGTTCCTCACGGGTCGCCGTTCCCGATCACCAACCTGCCGTTCGGCGTCGGTGAGCTGCCCGGCGGGCGCGTCGCGGCGCTGACGGCGATCGGCGACTCCGTCGTCGACCTCGACGGTCTCATCACGAGTAGGACACTCGACGCCACGCCCTTCGTCGATGGTCTGCTCGACCACGGTGGGACGCTGAACCTGTTCGCCGCGGCCGGCCGGCCGGTTCATCGGGCGGTGCGCGCGCAGGTGACCGAGCTGCTCGGCAACCCCGCGCACGAGGCTGCCGTGCGTCCACATCTCGTCGGCGCTGCCGAGGTGCGAATGCGCCGTCCGATCGACGTCGGCGACTACGTCGACTTCTACTCGTCGATCCACCACGCCACCAATCTCGGTGAGATGTTCCGACCCGACGGCGATGCCCTGTTGCCGAACTGGCGGCACCTCCCCGTCGGATACCACGGGCGCACGGGGACCATCGTTGGCGACGGCGCCGACGTGGTTCGTCCAAGCGGACTACGAACCGGCGGCACGCCCGGACCGACCCCCGAGCCGACCTATGGACCGACCGAGGCACTCGACATCGAACTCGAAGTTGGATTCGTCGTCGGTTCGCCGTCGTCGCCGGGTCGACCCGTTGCGATCGGCGACGCAGAGTCGCATCTGTTCGGGTTGTGCCTGGTGAACGACTGGTCGGCCCGCGACATTCAGGCCTTCGAGTATCAACCGCTCGGCCCGTTCCTCGGCAAGAGCTTCCTCACCTCGATGTCGCCGTGGATCGTCACGCTCGATGCGCTCGAGCCGTTTCGTGTCGATCCGGTCGCACAAGATCCGCCGCCCGCTGCCCATCTCAGGTCCACCCCACGATCGGGGTTCGACCTCCACCTCGAGGTGCTCCTGCAGTCGGCGGCGATGCGCCGAGCGGAGACCTCGCCGATGCCGATCTCGACGACCGGGTTTGCCGACATCTACTGGACCGCCGCCCAGCAACTCGTCCACATGACCTCGAACGGTGCCCATGTTCGACCGGGCGATCTGTTCGCGTCGGGCACCGTGTCGGGTCCGACCGCCGGGAGCGAGGGCTCGTTGATCGAGCTGACTCGCCGCGGCGCGCGGCCGCTCGCGCTGCCCGACGGGACGACGCGTTCCTTCCTCGCCGACGGTGACCGCGTCACCTTGCGCGGCTGGGCCGGCGACGATCCGGTGACGCGCATCGGCCTGGGCAGCGTGACTGGCACCATTGTTTCCGCCCCGTGTTGACCGTGCGCTGCGCAAGCTGCGCTGAAAGAGAGCCGTGATGCCGTACTACCGATCCGTAGGCGATGTGCCCGACAAGCGACACGTGCACCACACCGACGCTCATGGCCATCGTTTCGCCGAGGAATTGATCGGCCAGGAGGGCTTCTCGTCCGACTCGTCGCTCGTGTATCACCGCCACTCGCCATCAGCCCTGACCGCGATCCACGCGGTGGACGCAGGCGAGGTCGGCGGTGTCGAGCCATGGGCGACCGCAGCCGACGCGTCGCCGGTAGCGCCGACACACGTGCGCACACCGGACCTCCCGGTCACCGCCACCGCCGACCTCGTCTCCGGTCGCCGTGCCGTGCTCGTGAACGCCGACGTCGAGGTGTCGTGGGTCGAATCGTTCGAGCCGAGTGAGCTCTATCGCAATGCCATCGGCGACGAGTTGGTCTACGTGCAACACGGCACCGGTCGCCTCGAGTCGGTGTTCGGGATGCTCGACGTAGGGCCGGGCGACTACGTTGTCGTGCCGACCGCAACGACCCATCGTTGGGTGGTCACCGGCGACGGGCCGCTCGGCGCGCTGGTGATCGTGAGCCGCGGCCACGTCCGCTCCCCAGGCAAGTACCGGTCGACCTCGGGCCAGTTTCTCGAGCATGCGCCGTATTGCGAGCGCGACGTGCGTGGGCCCGACCGTCTCACCGAACTCGACGCAATGTCCGCAGGCGAACGCGACGTACCGGTACTGGTACGCACTCGAAGCGGATGGACGCGGCATGTGCATCGCGATCATCCCTTCGACGTGGTCGGTTGGGATGGGTGGCTGTACCCGTGGGCGCTGTCGATCCACGACTTCGAGCCGATCGTCGGGCGGCTCCATCAACCCCCGCCGGTCCACCAGACCTTCGAACTCCCTGCAGCCGTGGTCTGCTCGTTCGTGCCCCGGCTGTACGACTTCCACCCCGAGGCGGTGAAGGTCCCGTATCACCACGCCAACACCGATTCCGACGAGGTGCTGTTCTATTCGGCCGGGAACTTCATGAGCCGCGCCGGGTCGGGTATCGACGTCGGCTCGATCTCCTTCCATCCCGCGGGGTTCACCCATGGCCCGCAACCGGGGAGCGTCGAAGCGAGCCTCGACGCCGACCGCACCGAGGAGATCGCAGTGATGCTCGACACGTTCGCTCCGCTGCACCTCACCGCCGCGGCCCAGCCGCTGGCCGTGCCCGACTACCCGTTCAGCTGGTCGCGCAAGCTGTAACGATCGTCTCAGAGACGATCGTTACACAGCGCGTCGTGTGCCCACTCGTCGGTGAGGGTGGCGAAGAACCCGCCTACGACATCGAGGACGTGGTCGAGCGATCGGCCGGCGAACAACACCGGCTGGTAGTGCTCGATGTCGTAGCCCATCCGGCCCATTTCGATCACGTCGAGTGGGCGTAGCTCGGCGTGGTCGGCGAACCAGGCCAGCTCTCCCGGTGAGCTGAGCAGTCCGGCCCCGTATGCCTTTGGCGCCCGGTCGCGCACGTCGGCGATCACGCCGAATTCCACGGTGAACCAGAACACCGTGGTGAGCCAGTCGTGGGCGAGGTCGGTGGTGGTCCGTCCGAACGCTGCGCCAGCCAGCTGATGCAGCTCGGCGATCTGCGGGCAGGCCAGGCAGTTGGCATGGCCGAGCACCTCGTGAATCACATCGGGCTCGGGGGTGTACAACGGCGCGGCTTCCCACCGCAGGTACTGCGTCGAAGGGAAGCGGCGCGTGGCCAAGGCCCCGAAGAAGTCTGCCGATGCGACGAGGCCGTCGACCGCGCGGAAACCGAAGCCACTGAGCGGACCGAGCGCCCGGTCGACCTCGGACAGCTGGGGGATGCGATCGCTGGGCAGGCCCAGCGCATCCCGCGCAGCGAGCACTTCGGGCGCACCATGTTGGTGCCACAGTGGATCGAGGGCGTGGGCGACCTTGGTCCACACCTCGTGTTCGACCGCCGTGTAGTCGACGTCGATGGGGGCGGCGTCGATGCCCGCCGCGAGTTCGGCCAGGTCGGCGCGTCGCTGCCAATACGCGTCCGGTGGCGTGGCCCGCACGTCGGCTCGCTCATCGAGGACGACCATGCATCTATCGTCGCGGAGTTGAGTTGATCATCGTGCGAATCGCTCAAGATCGAGATGATCTGCATCTGCGTGCGCCGCTGTGCGATGATCGTCTCGATGCGTGACCTGGACGACATCGACCGTTCGATGATCGACGCATTGCGCGTCGACGGTCGGGCGAGCGCACCGGCACTTGCCGAGCGGATCGGGATCGGCCGGGCGACGGCGTACCACCGTTTCGATCGGCTCGTCGACGACGGCGTGATCACCGGTTTCACGGCCCGAGTCGACCCACCGAAGGTCGGTCTTGAGGTGGCGGCGTTGGTGCTGGTGAACGTGCAGCAGGGCCGCTGGCGCGAGTTGCGTGCCCGGCTCATGGCGTTGCCGGGCGTTGAATGGGTGGGCGTCGCCACGGGCCGGTTCGACTTCGTGGTGTTCGTTCGCGCCGACTCGCTCGACCATCTGCGCGACGTGGCTCTGCACGACCTGCAACAGATCGAAGGGGTGCGTTCGGCCGAGACGATCGTGTTGCTGGACGAGATCGACCAGCGCGACCGGCCCCTGTGGCCCGCCGCCGAGTTCGTCGGGCGGCGAGCCGTGAGCGGACCTTGATGGGCTACTCGGCGAGCGCCGGGGTCGGCGCCACTCCGGTGATCGCGCTGAGCCCGTCGAGGATGTCGAAGCCGCGCACCTCGAAGTCGTCGAATCCATCGGTTGCCCGTAGGCCCGCCGCCAGGTCGCTGGCGAGGTAGCCCTCGGCGGCAGCTTGGTCGACGAACAGATGGAAGCCGCCGACGGTGGCGCCGTCGTGCAGCCACGCCTTGGAGATCAGTCCGGGCATGCCCGTGAGGGCGTGGGCGTACTCGGTGAACGGTGCCTCGAGGTCGTCGAGGGTGGCCGCTGTGGTGAACGTGATCATGAGTCCGTACATCGTGTTCTCTTTCATTGCTGTTGGGATGGGTTGTTGTTGGGAGGGGTTGCTGTTGGGATCGGTCGTTGTTGCGTCGGAGCGGTGGCCGTCGGTCGCGTCGGTCAGCCGCCACCGGCGGGGAGGAAGAACTCGCCCTGGATGCCATCGGGATCGCGAAACACGAGCACCGGCCCGATCGGTGTGTCGCAGGTCGGGGTGAACGTGGCGCCGAGCGTTGTAAGTCGCTCTTCGAGGCTCGTCAGCTCGTCTCGTGTTGCGACACCGAACGCCAGGTGATCCATCCCGGTGCGGAACTCGCTGAAGCGGTCGTGCTCGTGGGCGTGGTACTGGCGGAGCCCGAGGAGGAATCCGCCGCCGTCGAGCACGCGGACCGTGACGGTCTCGTCGTCGTGGGTGAACGCCATCGACGCATCGAGCAACGCCTTGTAGAACGCAGCGCTCGCTTCGGCGTCACTGACGGTCAGGGCGACGTGGTGGATTCCGGTGGTCTGGGACATGCGGGTGGCTCCCCTTCGGCTGGTGGTTGACGTGGGTGGTGCACGATCCGTCGCGTGCGACGGACGTATCGTCTCCGACCCTGTTCGACGGAGGTTCGACGGGCGTTCGACGCCGCGGCCGTAGGGCGTCGTCAGTCGCTCAGCAGACGGGTGGCCAACTCGATCGCCGAGTCGCGATCGTGGGCCCGTCCTGCGCTCATCGCGGTCTCCAGCACATCTGCTGGTATCGATGTGGCCAGCGCATCGAGCGCTGCACGTTGGCCGCCGAGTTCCCACGGGCGATGACGGTGGCCGCTGCGCACCCGTAGCTCGTCTGCCGCTCCCAGAAGTTCGGCGGTCAGCACCCGTTCCTCCTCGCCGGGGGCGATCGCCGCCGCAGCACCTGCGGCTGCTTCAAGGCAGTGGGCGGAGCAACCGTCGTTGCGGAGGTGGGCGGCGATGCCCAGGGCCTCGACGAGGCGCGGTGCGGCATCGACGGCGCGGTCGCTGCGAAGGTCGACCAGCGCCCGCGCTTCGAGGCAGTGGGCGAGGCCGAACGGTGCGTCGATCGAGCGGAGTTGCTGTTCGGCCTGTGCGCCGATGACATCCGCCTGCTCGAGGTCGGTCTCCAGCAGAATGGCCACCCAGCCGGCGTTCGCTGAGCCGACCGTGTCGTTCGCCGCAGCGAACCGCTGACGGGAGTCCTCGATCGCAGCGGTGGCTCGGTCAACGTCGCCGCCGCCCCATGCCCCGAAGGTCTCGAGATACGACGCCCACGCCACCGACCCGGAATCGCCGAGTCGCTCGAAGATCGACGCGGCGGTGCGGCCGTGCCGTGCGCACGCGTCATAGTCGCCACGCTCGAACTCGAGGTTCGAGCCAGCGAGATGAGCGCGGCCGAGGATGTCGTCGCGCCGCGGATCCTCGGTGTGTTCGACCACGGGGATCAGTTCGTCGAGCATGCGGCATCGAGCTGGCGGGGTGTCGATCGGCGCGGAGGCGACGATCCGCAGCGCCTCGAGGTGCTCGCCGCGTGCCAGGCGGAGGCGTACGGCCTGGCGCAGATTGCCCCGATGGGGTAGTACGGCCCGCAACGCGCTGTCTTGTTCGGCGGTGCGCATCGCCCGCTCGAGCCCGCCGACGACCCCTTCCGACCAGTGCAGTACGGCGTCGTCGGCAGCTCCGTCCTCGTCGTTCGCGGTCAAGCGCGCCCTGCCGAAACCGCGCAACGTGGCCAACATCTGATATCCGTCGACGCCGTCAGCCGTGACCAGTCGGGTCAACGACTTGTCGACGAGCTGCGCCAGCCCGTCGATCACGTAGTGCTGCGGGACGAGATCGTCGACGCTCGCAATTGCCTCGGCAGCGTCGAGGGTGAAGACGTCGTCGAGAATCGCCAGTCGATTGAACAAGGCCCGATCGACCGGGGCCAGCAGCTCGTAGCTCCAATCGATGACCGCCTCGATCGTTCGATGTCGATCGTCTCGATCGGTCCGGCTCGCCCGTAGCAGGGTGAACCGATCGTCGAGCCGGGCGGCGATGTCGACGATGGCCAGGCTCGTGGTCCGTGACGCGGCGAGTTCGATCGCCAAGGGAAGCCCGTCGACTCGCCGGCAGATGTCGACGACGAGGTCGATGTCGTCGTCGCGTAATGGTCGGCCGGTGACCGACTCGGCGCGTTCGGCGAACAACTGCACTGCACTCCCCGCCGCAGATGTCGGGGCACCATCGATCGGCGGTGGCGCCGTCACGTCGAGGGGATGCACGGGCTGCACACGCTCGCCGCGCACATGCAGCGCCTCGCGACTGGTGGCCAGGACCTGCACATCGGACTGCGCGGCGAGCACGTCGGCGGTCACGCGCGACGCGGCATCGAGTACGTGTTCACAGTTGTCCAGGATGACGAGTGCCTGTCCATTGCGGGCGATGTCGGCGAGCACGCCGGCGAGGTCGCCTCCATTGGCGCCGTTTTCGACGATCGTCCGTACGAGCGCCGCCTCGACGTCGTCGTCAGGCGCGAGGTGGGCGAGCTCGACGTAATGCACGCCGCCGCTGCGCCCCGGGCGGAGCGCCCGTCCGATCTCGATCGCGAGTCGCGTCTTGCCAACTCCACCGGGGCCCAACAGGGTCACGAGCCGGTTGGGCCCCAGGGATTCGATGGCGGCGGTCACGTCGTCGTGGCGACCAACGAAGGAGTCCATGGGGTCGGGAACGTTGGTCGGCACGCTGTCGGCAGTGCTCAGTCGCGGGAACTGTGCGGGGCCGACGGCCACATCGAGTTGGAACAGCCGTCGCCCGCCGTCGACGTCCTTCAGACGGTGGACGCCGAGGTCGGTCCACGAGAGACCGGTGGTGAGCGCATGGCATTCGGCGCTGGCCACGATCTGCCCGCCGTGGCCGGCCGCGGCGACGCGGGCTGCGATGTGCACTGTCGTGCCGACGTAGTCGTCGGCGACGACCAGTGCGTCCCCGGTGTGCAACCCCATACGCACGCGCCCGATCCATGGGTCGGCCGAATCGAAGAGGGCGGCTTGCGCGGCGGCTGCCGCAGCTGCTGCCTTCGGGGCTGAGGCAAAGGCACAGAACAGCGCGTCGCCTTCGGTCCCGAACACCACACCATCGTGAGTGACGACCGCGTCGGTGATACGGCGTCGTTGGTCTGCGAGTACCTGCGCATACCGATCGTCACCCAGCTCGTGGAGCAGTTTGCGTCGAGCCTTCGATGTCGGTGAACAGGAAGGTCACGGTGCCACGCGGGAGCGGGCGGTCGCCGGCGCCATCCGGTGTTGCCGCAGCGGTTTCGATCCGCGGCGGCGTCGGCGGCGCAGTGAGATCGGGGTCGCGGTCGAGCATGCGCCGTTCGAGGTCGACCAGCTCTGGGCCGGGCGAGATCCCGAGTTCTTCCGCCAAACGTCGGCGGATCGCCGCCAGATCGCGTAGTGCCGTCGACACGTCACCGGTGCGGTAGCGGGCCAACGCGAGGAGCGCAGCGAGTCGTTCGTCGAATGGGGCCTCGTCGACCGCCACCACCAGGTCGGCGAGGCAGTCGTGGTGGCGGGCGAGGCCGAGCAGCGACTCGAAGCGATCGGCGATCGCCGTCGTCCGTAGCGCATCCAGTCGCGCGGCGGCCAGGGTTGCCCATTCGGCATCAGCGAACTCGGCGAGCGGTTCGCCGCGCCAGAGGTTGAGCGCGTTCTCGAGGAGGTCGAGTTGTTCGCTCGGACTTTGCGTCGACGCGTCGGCCACGAGCTGCTCGAAGCGCTGTGCGTCGAGGGCGTGGTCTGCGAGCGTGATGCGGTACCCCCCGACGCATCCGGCTCGAGCGTGAGTTCGTGGGGCAGCTGTTTGCGGAACTGCGACACGTAGGTGCGTACGGTGCTCGCCGCGCCGTGGCCAGGATCACCGGCCCACACGGCGTCGCAGATCGCATCGAGCGAGCGGCTCCGGCCGGCGTTCACCAAGAGGTAGGCCAACAACGCGCGACGCTTGCGGCCGCCGACCGTGACGGGCCCGTTGTCGCCCACGACCTCCAGGTCGCCGAGGATGCGAAACGTCGGTTCGTTCATGTGCTGCCGCGCGGGTACTCGGTGCCCACAGTGTTGCCGATCGAGCCGGCCAACAACGCCGTTCGACGGCCGGACCGCCGGGCTGCTGTTCCAGGCCAGCAGCGGCTACGGATGCGTGCGGCGGCGGATGAGGGTGATGCCGTCGCCGATGGTCAGCACGGCCGCGTCGAGTTCGTCGTGGTCGGCGACATGGCGGTTGAACGTGCGCAACGCTTCGGTGTTGTCGTCGGCCACGTTGGGATCGATGACCGCACCGCTCCACAACACGTTGTCGACCGCGATCGTGCCGTCGTGGGCAAGGCGGGGGAGCAGCAGGTCGAGATACGTGCGGTAGCCGCCCTTGTCGGCGTCGATGAACGCGAGATCCACGTGCGGCTCGGCGGGAAGTGCCGCCAACCCTGCGGCGGCGGGGCCGATGCGTACCTCGATCCGATCGTGCACGCCCGCGGCCTGCCATGCCGTCTGCGCGGTGTCGAGGTACGTGTCGACGAGCTCGAAGCAGATCAGGCGTCCGCCCGGCGGGAGACCGCGCGCCAACCACAACGCCGACATGCCAGTGAACGTGCCGACCTCGACAATCGTGGTTGCACCGCTGATCTCCACCAGCATCTTCAAGAAGCGACCCTGGTCCTCGGCGATGTTCATCGCCGAGCGCTCGCCGAAGCGTTCCGCTGTCATCGCAGCCAACTCTGCGGCGATCGGATCCGCAGGCGGGTTGACGTGATCGATCGCGTAGCGGAGCAGATCTTCGTTCATCGGCAGAGCGCGCATGGCCCTACGTTCGCACATCGCCCGCGACGCTCTAACGTGGCCTCGTGCTGAAATCGCTGGGCGCCACGATTGCCCAGGTCAGTCAGCGGATCGGTGGCACCGCCGACTCGTCGTTGCCGGACGACGAGCGGTCGCGGCATGCGGTTCGCCGAGCCGAGCGGCGTCGCCAGCTGAAGACGATCCTCGTGCTGCTGGCGATCTTCGTCGTGATGGTCGCCCTGTTCAGCACCGTCTTCCACGAGCTGATGGACCGGGAGGGGCGCTCGTTCTCGTGGCCGACGAGCGTGTACTGGACGCTCACCACGATGACCACCCTCGGTTTCGGCGACATCACGTTCGAGTCCGACGCCGGCCGCGTGTTCTCGGTGGTCGTGCTGCTGTCGGGCTCGGCGTTCCTCTTGGTGATGCTGCCGTTCGTGTTCATCCAGTTCGTGTTCATTCCGTGGATGAACGAGCGCGAGGCCCGCCGCGCGCCCCGGCGTGTCGACGAGGCCACCACCGGTCACCTCATTCTCACCTCGCTCGGCCCGGTCGAAGCCGACGTGATCGAACACGCCACGCGCGCCGAGGTGCCCTATGTGGTCGTGGTCGACGACGCCGAGGCCGCCGGACGACTGCACGATGAGGGACGTCGAGTCATGGTGGGCCCGCTCGACGACCCCGAGACGTACCAGCACGCCCGCGTCGGGGAGGCGGCGCTCGTCGTCGCGACGCAGAACGACCAGACCAATACGAACATTGCCTTTACCGTGCGCGAGATCGCCCCAGACGTGGGCATTGTCGCCAGCGCCAACTCGCCCGCCGCGGTCGACATCTTGGAGATCGCCGGCGCCGATCGCGTCGTTCAGCTCGGAGAGGTCCTCGGCGCAGCGATGGCCGCCCGCGCCCTCGGCATCGGCGGCAGGACCCACGTGATCGGCAACTTCGGCGGGTTGTGCATCGCTGAAGCCGGCGTCGTCGGCACCGAACTGGTGGGCACCACGCTCGGTGCAATTCGGCTGCGCGAGCGGATCAACGTGGGCATCATCGGCGTGTGGGAGCGCGGTGAGTTCACCGTTGCCTCGGCCGACACCGAGCTGCGCCCGACGTCGTTGCTGATCTTGGCGGGTAGCGATTCCGAGCTGCACGCCTTCGACGAGGCCTACGCCGTCGACACGCCAGCAGCGTCGACTGCGCTGATCATCGGCGGCGGCCGCGTCGGCCGGGCGATCGCTGCCACCCTCGCCGACGAGGGCGTCGAGCCGACGATCATCGAGCAACTTCCCGAGCGGCAGCGGAGCGGCGTGCGCTACGTGATCGGCGACGCCGCCGACCGATCGGTGTTGGAGGAAGCCGGCATCGACGACGCCGGCTCGATCCTGATCACCACCCACGACGACAACGTCAACGTGTACCTCACCCGCTACTGCCGTGGACTACGACCCGACGCCCGCATCATCAGCCGGTCACGACTCGACCGCAACGTGTCGACGCTGTACCGAGCCGGCGCCGATGCCGTGTTGTCGTATGCGGCCACCGGTTCGGCGGCGATCTGGAATCACTTCCGCGGTGACGAGACGTTGCTCGTCGCGCACGGGCTCAACGTGTTCCGCTCGCCGATGCCCGCAGAGCTGGCCGGCCGCACATTGGCCGAAGTGCATCTGCAGCGGCGCACCGGCTGCAACGTGGTGGCCCTGGACCGCAATGGCGACGTGCGGGCGAACCCCGACCCGCACGCACCCCTCCCGGGCGACGCCGAGTTGCTGCTGGTGGCCACCGATGCCGGCGAGTCGTCATTCTCCGAAGTATTCCCCCACGCCCGTCGCCGGCTGACGCCCGACATGGCGCGGCGACGACGCTGAGGCGCTACTCGTCGAGCATCACCGGTTGCTGGCCGGCAGCCGAACCGAGTTCGGCCAGCGCATCGTCGAGTGCATCGTCTTCGAACTCGACCATCCGGATGATCCGGCCATCATCGGTCCACTCGGTCACCGCCAGCAGCTCGGACACGCCCTGACGATGCTCGTAGCGCCGCCGCGTGAGCAGGTGATGGGGACCGGCGACGGCGACGGTGACGCCGCCGACATGCAGCCCCATCTGGCGCATGGTCTCGATCGAACCGAGCGCCTGGTCGCGGTTGGAGGTGAACGGCGCGGACCGCCGCGACTCTTGCACGAAGTCGGGGTGCACGATGCGGCGGTAGTTGTCGGGCGACAGTGCGTTGACGTGCAGGCGAGCTTCGTCTGCCCATCGTTGGGCCGGGGTCGGCAGCTCGGTCTCGCTCATCGCCGTCTCACGTCAGTCAGCCCCGTGTCGCCTCGCCGGTGTCGGAGCGCTACGCCGATGTGGTGGTCCGGTGCGGCACATCGAGTTCATCTCGTTCGAACATCTCTGCGATCTCTTCGAGCGACTTGCCCTTGGTTTCCGGCACCTTGGCCCAGGTCCACCCCATCGCGACCACCGTGAAGACAGCCAGCATGGCGAAGGTGCCCGAGTTGCCGATGGAGCCGATGAGCGCGGGGAACACGAGTGTGAGTACGAAGGCTGCCCCCCAGTTGACCGCAGTGGCCACCCGACATCCCCTTGGCTCGAACGTGGTTGGGAAACACTTCGGAGATGATCGTCCACACGACCGGACCGAGCGAGAAGGCGAACGACGCAATGAACACGACCATCCAAATCACCGCGATCGAGCCAACGATCGTATTGGTGTTGTCTGGCTGGGCCTCGAACAGGAACGTAACGCTCATCCCGACGAGCCCGAGGAGCATGCCTGCCATTCCCGCCATGAGCAACGGGCGCCGACCTAGTCGGTCGACGAAGGCCAAGGCGATGAACGTCGCTGCGACGTTGACACAGCCGACCGACACGAGGGACGCCGCCGCTTGAGAGGAGATGTCCTTGAAACCAGCATCGGCGAGTATCTCGTTGGAGTAGTAGATGATGGCGTTGATCCCGGTGATCTGCTGAAACAGCGCCAAGCCGATAGCGATCAACAGCGCACGCCGAGCGCCACCGACCATCAGATCGCTCCACCTCGAGTCGGGGGTCTCTGCGAGATTGGCCTCGATCTGCGCGATCTCTGCGTCGGCGTCGACGGTCGGCCCGCGATACCTCGACAGGGCCTCACGCGCATCGTCGACCCTCCCCTTCGACACCAGCCATCGGGGACTGTGCAACGCTGGGAGTACGACGATGAGCAGCATTACGCCGGGGATCGCCGCGAGGCCCAGCATCGCACGCCAGTGGCCAGGCGGTTCGGCGAGCAAGTAGTCGGCGAATTGCGCGGCGAGGATGCCGATGGTGATGGCGAGTTGATATCCCGAAACGAGCCGGCCGCGAATGTCCGGTGCTGACGACTCGGCAACGAACATCGGCGCAGCGACCGAGGCGACACCGACGCCGAAGCCGATGACGAAGCGACCGATGACTAGAACCGGTACCGTCGGGGCCAGTGCCTGCACGATCGCGCCGACGATGAACAGGTACGAGGCGAGGAGTAGTGCTTGTTTTCTGCTGAATCGTTCGGCGATTGCCCCAGCCAGTAGTGCCCCAAACAATGCACCGAGCGTGACCCAGCTGGTGATCAAGCCTTCGACGAGGCTTCCGAACATGAACTCCCTCTGGATCAGAGGCAGTGCGCCGCCGATGACGCCTTGGTCGTAGCCGAAGGCGAGTCCGGCGGCGATGCTGATGGCCCCGATGAGCAGCGGCCAGAACGCCCACCGTCCAAAGATGCGCGGTCCGTCGACTTCTTCGGTCGCCTCGACGGTGTCGGTCATGTATCCCCTCGTCCCCGTGATCGTCTGGCGAGTCGCACACTACCTACCCCTCGGGGCGCGGTCGGCACTCTCGCGGCCACGGGTACGATCGAATCATGGAGCGCCTGCCCGGCGACGAGTGGACCGACGACGAACTCGCCGAGTTGGCGATGGCCGCCGAGCGCGAACCCGAACTCGACGACGACGCCACGCCATGGCGTCCGCATGGCGCGTCCAGCGAGGGAGCGCTGTTGCCGGAGTGGTACATGCCGGTGCCGCAGGCCGGTGGGCGTTCACCGGGCCGTGTGTTCACAGTGGCGCTGATCATCGGCGCGCTGCTGATCGTCAACGGTGCCGGGCTGTGCGTGACCTACGGGTTCCCCGAGATCGCCTGGTGACGCGCTGTAACGATCGTCTCTGAGACGATTGTTACGCCGAGCCGTACTCCCAGCCCACCGGGTCGTTCCACCGGCGGATCACGCGGTTCTCGCGCTCCCAACCAAGCAGCGAGATCGTGGTGGTGTCGAGCGCCAGTCGCTGACCCTCCACGCACGGCGCCTCGATCCACCGGGCGCCGAGTACGCGCAGGATGTGGGCGTGGGCGACCAGCGCGATCGGCCCTTCCAGCGCCAGCATCTTGGTGATCAAGTCGTCGCATCGGGCACCGACCTCGTCGATCGACTCGCCCCCGATGATCGGGTGGGTCCACACCGACCATCCCGGGATCTCCTGGCGGATCTCGTTGGTGGTGCGACCCTCGTAATCGCCGTAGTCCCACTCGAGCAGGTCGTCGTCGGCGGTTGGCGACAGGCCCATCAACTCGGCGGTCTCCCAGGCTCGTCGGAGCGGACTGGCGAACACGTGCACGATCGGAAACGTGGCGATCGCGCCGCTGAGCTTGCGCGCTTGTTCGCGGCCATGTTCGGTGAGTGGGATGTCGGTGCGGCCGGTGTGGTGGCGGGTCCGGCTCCACTCGGTCTCGCCATGCCGCACCAGGATCAACTCGGGGCGGTTCATGGAGGGATCGACGGGCGTGGTGGTCTCGTCGTGTCCGATCGACATGGTCGCTAGGGTCGCACAGATGGCGATCGGGTGCGCTCACTGCGGCGGCACCCACGACACACCCGCAGAGGTACGGGCCTGCTGGCAGGGCGCCACGTCCGGCCCGACAGACGCGGCATCGCCGGACGACGATGCGCTGTCGGACACGCGGATCGCTGACGCCGCAACACGCCAGACCGCCGCCCCTGCACCGACCCGTGATCTGTCGGGCCGTGATCAGTCACGCCGCGAGCGGTCGCGCCGTCCGCAGTCGAGTCCGCAGCCACCGGCGAATCCGCCTCGCTGGCGGCTGCGACTGCCCGGCCCCGACGCTCTCGGACGGTGGGTGGTGGTGGATGCACCGACATCGGTCCCGCCAGCCTGGACCGACGCGCCGACGATCACCGTCGGCGATGCCGAAATGGCGGCGCCCCATGAGGCTCTCGATGCGCTGCGCGCCGCTCGCCGTGAGCGCCATCGTGTCGTGGTCGAGCTGACGGGCGCGGCGATCGACGCGCTCGATCCGCAGCAGCTGCCGGCGCCAGCCACCACGGACGCGCCGCGCGTCGCCGGCACCAACTTCTCCTTCCACCACGACGAGCTGTGGCATCTCGTGTGGTCGCATTCCGTCGACGGCCGCAGCAGCGCCGAACTGGGTCTTTCCGACGACGCGCCTGGCGACGCATCCGGCGATGTGCAGCTCGCCGACGGCACCCACGTGTGGGTCGACGGCGGTCCACTGCGCTACCTGCCGCCGATCGACGGTGTCCCCGTGGTGCACCGTGTCGCCTACGACGTACTCGGCGACGACGCACGTGTCCCCGTCGACAACGTCACGACAGCCGACCTGGCAGGGGATCAGCTGGCCGCGGTGACCCACCCAGGCGGCGTTGCGCGGATCATCGCTCCTGCCGGCTCCGGGAAGACACGCGTCCTCACCGAGCGCGCCCGCCACGTGCTGCAGCGGTGGCAGCTTCCCGCCAGCGCGGTCACGTTGGTGGCGTTCAACAAACGCGCCCAAGAGGAGATGACCCAGCGCACGGCCGATCTTCCGGGGCTGCAAGTGCGCACGCTCAACTCGATCGCGCTGGCGATTGTCAACGGCACGGCGCCGTTTGCGCCGCAGCCACGACGGTGGACGACGATCGACGAGCCGCAGGTGCGCGGGATCATCGGCGATCTGGTGTCGTTTCCTCGTCGGCGCAACAGCGATCCGGTGGCGCCGTGGATCGAGGCGCTCGGCGCCATCCGCCTCCAACTCGCTGATCCCTCCGACGTCGAGGCCCGCTACGACGGTGATGTCGACGGGCTCGCCGCGATGTGGCCGACATACGACGCACTGCTGGAACGGCGCGGCATGGTCGACTTCGACGGCCAGATCGATCGTGCTCTGCGTGTGCTGCTGTCTGATCCCGCCGCGCGATATGCCGCGCAACGCGCATGTCGGGTGATGTTGGTCGACGAATTCCAGGATCTCACGCCCGCCCACGTGCTGATGATCCGGCTCCTCGCCGCGCCAGACGGCGCGGTGTTCGGCGTCGGCGACGACGACCAGACGATCTACGGCTACAACGGCGCCGACCCAGGTTGGCTGATCGACTTCGCCGACTGGTTTCCCGGCGCCGCCAGCCACCCACTCGAGGTGAACTACCGCTGCCCGCCTGAGATCGTTGGAGCCGTCGACAATCTGTTGCAGCACAACCGGCGGCGCGTCACCAAGGAGATCCGGGCCGCGCGCCCGCCAGCCGACGGAGAGGGATGGCAGGTCGAGACCTCGCCCGACTCGGTCGGCGCAACCCAACGCGCCGTGACCGCTGCACTCGACGCAGGTGCTGCGCCGAGCGACGTCGCCGTGCTGACGCGCGTCAACTCGCTGCTTGCCCCGGTGCAGGCGTCGTTGATCGTTGCGGGCATCGACGTGCGTGGCGGGGTTGGCCTGGAGTTTCTCGATCGCACGGCGGTGCGCGCGGTGCTGGCCTGGCTCCGACTGGCGTCGTCGGCGCCGGGACGCGGTCGCAACCGACGCGCAGGCGTACGGTTCGACCCCGACGATCTGCGCGAGGCACTGCGCCGACCGTCTCGTTCCTTCCACCCCCGGATCAACGACTGGATCTGCGAACAGGGCGACGTCGTCGAGCTGTTCAAGCTGGCCGGCCGGTTGAACAACGAACGTGATGCCGCGCGCCTCGAAGAGTTCGCCGCCGATGTGCAGCTCCTGTCGAACATGGTCGCCGAGGGAGCGTCGTGCGCCGAGCTGGTGTTGGCACTGGTGGAGCGCATCGGCCTGGCCGGTTCGATCGAGACGCTCGATGCGCATCGACGGGGGATGAACCGTGCCGCGCAAGGCGACGATCTCACCGCGGTGGTGCAACTGGCGTCGGTGTTCGACGACATCGATGCCGGCCCCGATGCAGACGAGGGGAACAGCTCACTCGCCACGCGCTTCGTGCGGTGGGCCCGCGACGTGCTCGCCGTTGGCCGCGCCGCGGACGGCGTCACGCTGTCGACGGTGCACCGCGTGAAGGGCCAGGAGTGGCCCATTGTCGTCGTACACGAGGCGTCGGCTGCCCAGTATCCGCACCGACTGAGCGACGATGTCGAAGAGGAGCGTCGCCTGTTTCATGTGGCGCTCACACGCGCTGCCACGTCGGCGACCATCGTGACCGGGGCCAACCCCTCGCGCTTCGTTGAAGAACTCACGTCGACGCCGCCCGCACACGACGCGATTGCGCCCGCGGTCGGCGACGAGCCCGAGCGGACGTCGAGATCATCGGCCCGATCATTGGCACGATCATCGAGTCGGTCAGCAGCGTCGTCGGCGAACGACACGCCCGAGCACGCGGCGCGGGTCGAGGCCTTGCGCTCTCTGCGCAACGAGTTGCGCGACGGCAAACCGGCCTATGTGGTCTTCGACAACGCAACGATGGAGGAGATCGCCCGCCGTTGGCCGGCGACCGAGGGCGACCTTCGACGGATTCCGGGCATCGGGCCGACCAAGCTCGAGCGGTACGGTCCCGCCGTGCTCGAGCTGATCGCCGAACACCCGTAGGAAGCTGTGAACGGGGCGTGAAGTCGTGGTGAACGCGCCCAGCGGCGGATCGGGCCTGGCTACCGTGGCCGGCGTGGACACCCAGTTCCACCTACACGAGCGGCCCACGTGGCGTGGCTGGATGCACGTGTGGGCATTCCTCGTCGCGATTCCCGCAGGGACCATTCTGATCATCGCCGCCCCCACACCGGGAGCCACGGCCGCGGCGTCGGTGTACGCCGCTTCGCTCGTGCTGCTCTTCGGGACGTCGGCGGCCTACCACCGTTTGGCCAAGAGTGAACGGGCCCGCCGCACGATGCAGCGCGTCGACCACGCGATGATCTACGTGCTGATCGTGGGCACGTATGTGCCGTTGTGCGTGCTCGCATTGCCGCCGGCGTGGGGTATCCCGATCTTGGTGGTCGTCGCAGCTGCGGGGCTCGTGGGCATGGTGCTCAAGCTCGCCGTGTTTCATGGCGCCCGCTGGGTGTCGTACTCGCTGTATCTGGTGATGGGGTGGGCGGCGATCATCGCTGCGCCGGTGATGATCGACAATCTCACCCCGACGCAGTTGGCGCTGGTGATCGCCGGCGGTGTGGCCTACACCATCGGTTTCCCGGTGCTGATGATGCGGTGGCCCAACCCGTGGCCGACGCGCTTCGGTTACCACGAGGTGTGGCACCTGCTCACCGTGGTGGCGGCGGGATTGCACTTCGCCGCCGTGACCGACGTGGTTGCCTGACTCGTGCGCGACCGCGTTGTCGCCATCGATTGGAGCGCTCGGGCCCAGCCCGCTCGCGGCCGCGACTCGATCTGGATCGCCGTCGACGACGGTGCCGGAGCACAGGCGGAGAATCCGCCGACACGATCGGCAGCCGGGAAGCGGCTGGGCGCGTTGCTCGACGAGGCAGCGGCCCGAGGGTGGTCGACGCTCGTGGCGATCGACGCATCGCTCGGTTATCCCGCCGGTACGGCTGATGCTGTCGGTGCGGTCGACGGTGCCGTCGGTCATGTAATTGAAGGTGACGGCGACGATCAACCGTGGGTGGCGATGTGGCAGTTGCTCGATGCGCTGATCGAGGATGCGCCCGACAACCGCAACAATCGTTTCGAGGTCGCGGCCGAGCTCAACTCGCGCATCGCCATGTCGACCGGTCAGCCCGGGCCGTTCTGGGGCTGTCCACCCGCAGCGCGCGCGGCGGCGCTGACATCGACGAAGCCGCCCATGGCAGGGCTGCCCGAATGGCGGCTGATCGAAGCAACCCTGCGTGAGGCGGGTCGACGCCCATCGTCGTCGTGGCAGCTCCTCGGTGCTGGTGCGGTCGGCTCACAATCGTTGCTCGCCATTCCGATGATGCAGCGACTCCGGCGCACTCGTCCGGGCGTTGCCGTGTGGCCGTTCGAACGGGCCCTCGACGGACCTGGCACCACCACCATCGTCGAGATGTGGCCCTCGCTCCTCGCCCCGGCGCCCGCGGCCGTCCGCGACGAGGGTCAGGTGCTGGCGGCCGCCCATCACCTCCGCACCGTGCCGCTTGCGCAGCTGTTTCCGCAGGTCCCACAGGTGGCAGTCGACGAAGAGGGCTGGATCGTTGGCGTGCCTGCCCCGACGCTCCCCGCACACCCGGGAGTGGCCAAACCGTTGCTCGAGTCGTCGGGCGGTTGATCGATGGCCGAGGTCGAGCTGGCCCACGTCGACGTGACGATCGACCGCAGCGCCGTCTTGCACGACGTGAACCTGCACATCGGCGCCGGAGCGTTCGCCGCCGTGGTCGGCCCATCGGGGAGCGGCAAGAGCACATTGTTGCGAACGGTCGCCGGCCTGGTACCGGTCACCGCCGGCACGGTGTCGATCGATGGCGACGACATGAGCGACGTTCGGCCGAACCACCGCGACATCGCCATGGTGTTCCAAAACCCGGCGCTGCTGCCCAATCGCAATGTGCGGCGCAACGTCGCCTTCCCGCTCGAGCTACGTCACGAGGAAATCGAGGAGATCCGCCGTCGTGTCGACGCCGAGGCACGAGCGATGCGCATCGAGGGATTGCTGCTCAAGCGGCCCGACGAGTTGTCGCAGGGCGAGGAGCAGTTGGTGCAGATCGCCCGGTCACTCGTGCGCGTGCCGCGGGTGTTGCTGCTCGACGAGCCGTTCGCCTCGCTCGATCCCGGGTTGACGGTGCACATGCGTCGTGAGATCGGCACCCTGCAGGCTGGTTACGGCGTCACCACGGTGATGGCGACCAACGACCCTGACGACGCAATGGCCCTCGCCGACCTGCTCATCGTGGTCGAGCGTGGTCGCGTGGTGCAGGCCGGCCCGCCCGCCGACGTGTGGGGCGCACCGTCGTCGCTGGGCGCGGCGATCTCCACCGGGCCGATGGCAGTACTCGACGTCACCGTGGAACGCACCGACGACGGCTACGTGCTGGCGGCGGGGGAGCGCGCCGGCGACAACCCGGCGTCGCGGTTCGAGCACCGGGTGCACAGCCCGACGTTCGCCGACCGTGTCGGCGACCAGATGATCCTGGGAGTGCGTCCTGGGCATGCGGTGATCGATGCCCGCGGGCCGATCAGCGCGCGAGTCGACCGCCTCGTGCCGGGTCAACCGATGACTGCGTGGTGCAGCAGCGGCGGGCAACGTTTCGCCGCTGCGCTCGAACCTGGGGCGCCGGCGCCAGCACGCGGTGATGTCGTCACGTTGCGCATCGATCACGCCGTGGTGTTCGACCGCCTCACCGAGCTGGCCGTCGCATGATCTGTGAGGGTGGTGTCTGCACCACCCTCACAGCTACACCGTCCAGGTGCCGTTGGACCGCAGCAGGGCCTCGATGTCGCCGGGCCCGCGGCGCTCACTGGCGTCGAGCACCTGGTCGGCGACCGCGCCTGCGTACTCCTGGCGTTGGACGTCGCGGAACACACCGAACGGAGTAGGCGACACATCATCGGTCGAGAGGCGGGCAAGGGCGAACGCCAACGACGGGTCGTCGCGGTTGGCGTCGTGCACCAGCACGTCGTCGGGTGCCACGTCGGCCAGGTCGACCAGCCGCAACTGACCGTCGGATCCCATCACCACACCGCGCTGACGCTCGGCGCCGAAGATGATCGGCTCGCCGTGCACCAGGTCGATGAGCATCTCGTCGCGCACGCTCTTCTTCGTGACCCCGGCGAACTGACCGTCGTTGAACACGTTGCAGTTCTGGTAGATCTCGACGAACGACGCACCGCGGTGGGCGTGCGCCGCGCGGAACGTCTCGATCATGTGCTGGCGATCGAGGTCGTGGGTGCGGGCGACGAAGGTGGCCTCGGCCCCGAGGGCCACCATGAGGGGGTTGAACGGCGGGTCGATCGAGCCCATCGGCGTCGACTTTGTGACCTTGCCCAGCTCCGAGGTGGGGGAGAACTGGCCCTTGGTGAGCCCGTAGATCCGGTTGTTGAACAGCAGGATCGTGAGGTTGACGTTGCGGCGGAGCGCATGGATCAGGTGGTTGCCGCCGATCGACAAGCCGTCGCCGTCACCGGTGACCACCCACACGTCGAGATCGGGGCGGGCGACGGCGACGCCGGTGGCAATCGCGGGTGCGCGGCCGTGGATGCCGTGCACGCCGTAGGTGTTCATGTAGTAGGGAAAGCGGCTCGAACAGCCGATGCCCGACACGAACACGGTGTTCTCGGGGGCCACGCCGAGCTCGGGCATCAGCTGCTGTACAGCGAGCAAGATGCCGTAGTCGCCGCAGCCAGGGCACCAGCGAACCTCCTGGTCGCTGGACCAGTCCTTCTTGGTGGTGACCGGTACGTCGGTGGTGGTCATGATGTCGTTCCCTCGATGTTGGCGGCGGTGATGGCGGCGGCCGCGTCGGCACCCTCGAGCGCTTCGACGATCGCCTTCTCGATCTCGCGTGACTTGAACGGCAAGCCCTGCACCTTCGTGAGCGCTCGGGCATCGACGAGGTATCGCCCGCGGATCACGTTGGTGAGCTGTCCCGAGTTGAGTTCGGGCACGATGATGTGCCGGAAGCGGCCGAGCAGGTCGCCGAGGTCGGGCGGCAGCGGATTGAGGTGCACCAGATGTGCCGAGGCCACCTTCCGGCCCGCACGTCGTTGGCGCTGAACCGCAGCGTCGATCGCCGCCCAGGTCGAACCCCATCCGAGCACCAGCACGTCGGCGTCGGCATCGCCGTTGATCTCGGTCGGTGGGATGTCGGCCGCAATGCCCTCGATCTTCGCCGCCCGCAACCGCACCATCTTCTCGTGGTTCTCGGGTGTGTAGTCGATGTTGCCGGTGCCGTCGGCCTTCTCGAGCCCGCCGACCCGGTGCATCAGACGCGGCGTGCCGGGGATCGCCCACGGTCGAGCGAGCGTGTCGGGATCGCGCAGGTATGGCCAGAAGCTTTCGTCGCCGTTGTCGTCGGTGTGGTTGAACTCGGTGGCAAACGGCACCGAGATGTCGGGCAACGCCGACACGTCGGGCAGCAGCCAGGGTTCCGACCCGTTGGCCAGGTAGCCGTCGGACAACAAGAACACCGGTGTGCGGTACTTCAACGCGATGCGGATCGCCTCGATCGCCGCATGGAAGCAGTGCGTGGGGCTGTATGCGGCAACCACGGGGACCGGCGACTCGCCGTGGCGACCGAACAACGCCAGGTTGAGGTCGGACGCCTCGGTCTTGGTCGGCAGACCCGTCGAGGGGCCGCCGCGCTGGATGTCGACGATCAACAGCGGCAGCTCGATCGACACCGCGAGTGAGGTGGTCTCGCTCTTCAGCGCGATACCCGGGCCGCTGGTGGTGGTTACCCCGAGGTGGCCGGAGAACGAGGCCCCGAGGGCCATGCCGATCGCCGCGATTTCGTCTTCGGCCTGGACCGTGCGCACACCGAAGTGCTTGTGCTTCGACAGCTCGTGAAGGATGTCGCTGGCCGGAGTGATCGGGTACGACCCCAGCGTGATCGGGAGCTGAGCCAGCTGTCCGCCGGTGATGATGCCCCACGCGAGCGCCGCGTTGCCGGTGACCGAGGTGTATTCACCCTCGGGCAATTTGGCCGGGCGGACCTCGTAGCGGTGGCCGACCGCTTCGGTGGTCTCGCCGAAGTTGAACCCGGCGAGGAACGACTCGCGGTTGGCCATGCGTACGTTGTCGTTCTTGGCGAACTTCTCGTCGATCCACTCGAGCGTCGGTTCGGTCGGACGGGTGAACATCCACGACACCAGGCCGAGCGCAAAGAAGTTCTTCGAGCGCTCGGCGTCGCGCGGCTTCACGCCGAGCGGCGCACAGACCTCTTTGGTCAGTGTGGTCATCGGCACCCGCAGCACTCGGTAGCCCGCGAGGCTGCCATCGTCGAGCGGGTTGACCACATCGTCGCCTTCGCCGTAGCCGGCCTTGGCCAGGTTGCGCTCTTCGAAGGTGTCTTCGTTGACGATGATCGTGCCACCCGGCTCGAGCCGATGGAGTTCGGCCATCAACGCGGCAGGGTTCATGGCGACGAGCACGTTGGGCTCGTCGCCGGGCGTGGTGATGTCGTGGTCGGCGATGTTCACCTGGAATGCCGACACGCCGTTGACCGTGCCGGCAGGGGCACGGATCTCGGCGGGAAAGTCGGGCAGCGTGCTCAAGTCGTTGCCGAAGCTGGCACTGACCGACGTAAATCGGTCGCCGGTGAGCTGCATGCCGTCGCCGGAGTCACCGGCAAACCGCACAACGAGGTGGTCGAGTACGCGGTCGTCGTCGCCGGCGTCCGTCCGGTCGATCGTCTCGGTCATTTTTCCCCTCTGGTGTCGCGACAGCGATGTCGCGGTGTTCGGCGGCGGCGTCGTTGCCGCCGCGCTGCCCACCGTAGTGGCCGGTACCCCCCATCGTGCAGACTCGGAAGGTGACTCTGTTCGCCGATCTCGCCGCTACATCGGAGCGGGTCGCGGCCACGCCGAAACGCAACGCCAAGGTGGCAGCGCTCGCCGATCTGCTCGCCGCGCTGGAGGACACAGAGGTGCGACCGGCCGTGGCCTTCCTCGTCGGTTCGACCACCCTCGGGCGCATCGGCGTCGGCTGGGCGTCGATCGGTGCCGTCGACGTCGCCCCGGCGCACTCTTCGTCGTTGACCGTGCTCGACGTGCAGGCCGTCATCGAGACGCTCGCCGCGTCGACCGGCGACGGCTCGACCGCTCGACGCCGGGCTGCGCTGACCCAGCTGTTCGCCCAGAGCACCGCCGGTGAGCAGGCGTTGCTGCGCGGGATTCTCGGAGGCGAGCTCCGTCAGGGCGCGCTCGACGGAGTGATGGCGAGCGCCGTGGGTCAGGCCGCCCAGGTGCCGGTCGGCGCCGTGCGCAGGGCGGCCATGTTCACCGGCGATCTCGGCGAGACAGCGGCGATTGCGCTCACCGATGGGCGGAGCGGACTCGACGCAGTGGTGCTCCAACCGTTGCGGCCGGTCGAACCCATGCTGGCGTCGACCGCGCCGTCGGCGGCCGAGGCGCTCGCCGGCGGCGAAGCGCTGATCGAGTGGAAGCTCGACGGTGCTCGACTGCAGGCACATCGGCAGGGGAGCGAGGTGCGGCTGTACACCCGCAACTTGAACGACGTGACCGCGCGGCTCCCAGCGGTGGTCGAGCAGGTGCGCGCCCTTCCAGGCGGCGATCTGGTGCTCGACGGCGAGGCGATGGGGTTGCTCGACGACGGGGCGCCGCAGGCCTTTCAGGACACGATCAGCGAGTTCTCGCGCGACGACGGCACGCCGCTGACCGCGTTCTTCTTCGATGCGCTGCACGTCGATGGCGTCAGCGTGCACGACGCGCCGCTGGCCGACCGACGGGCGGCGCTGGAACGTGTGGTTCCGCCGGCCGCTCGCTTGCCATCGGTGGTGACCGACGACTCCGACGTTGCCGAGCAGTTCTTCAGCGATGCGGTCGCCGCTGGCCAGGAAGGAGTGGTGGTCAAGTCGCTCGACGCGCCGTACGAGGCAGGTCGTCGCGGGAAGGCGTGGCGCAAGGTCAAACCGGTGCACACGTTCGACCTGGTCGTGTTGGCGGTGGAGTGGGGGCACGGACGGCGCAGGGGAACGCTGTCGAACTTGCATCTCGGCGCCCGCGACGGCGACGACTTCGTGATGGTCGGCAAGACGTTCAAGGGCCTGACCGACGCGATGCTCGAGTGGCAGACGCAGCGGTTTCTCGACTTACGGGTGCGCGACGAGGGACACGTGGTGGTTGTGCGTCCGGAGCAGGTGGTCGAGGTGGCGATCGACGGCGTCCAGCGGTCGACGCGCTACCCCGGCGGGATCGCCTTGCGCTTCGCGCGGGTCCGTCGCTACCGCGACGACAAACCCGTGGAGCAAGCCGACACCCTCGACGCCCTGCGCTCGCTGTAACAACCGTCTCTGAGACGATCGTTACAGGTCGTCGGGGCGGCCGTAGCGTGCGAGGTTGGCGTTGCCCCAGCGGGGGTTGTCGGTGACCTCGGTGCCGAACCAGGACGGCGGTTCGAACGCGTTGGCGGCCGCGGTGTCGGGGAACTCGAGCTCGGTCATCACCAGCCCGGCGAAACGCCCCGCATACACATCGACCTCGACGTCGACGGTGATGCCGTCGCCGGTATCGAGGGGGACCGTGTAGCGGAGTTTTTCGATCACACGATCGCCGGCCAACGGCCACAAGGCGTTGGCCTGGGCGTCGTCGACGGGCTGCTCGACCTCGGTGCGGGTCAGGCCCGCACCTCCCTTCACGGTGAGCACATGGTGGTCGTCGGTCGTCCGCACCCGCACCTCCACGTGGCCAGTCCCGTGATCCTCCACCGCCACGTATCCCTGGCGCAGCGATGTGCAGCGGATGGCGCGTGCGAGGTATGGCTCGATGTCGGTGCGCGCATCGACGACGAAGGCGCGCTCGATCTCGTTCACTCGGAGTCCTGCCACAGATCCCAATAGGCGTGCAGCCGCTCGTCGAAGCGACGGGGCGCCTCCACGTAGAGCACTGCGCCTTGGCGGATGGCCCGCGCTTCGAGCGTCGCCCGCCGGTCGGCGATCAGGCATCGGGCGTGGCGCACCATGTCGTCGCCGCCGAAGTCGATCGGGGCTGCGCCGAGCACGTCGTCGAGCACCGCGAGGTCGTGAGCCGATCCGAGGTCGTCGGCCAGATCCGACAACGCCGCTCCCAGCGGTCCGAGCACGGTGGGTGCCGCGCCGTGGAGCAGCCGCACGTGGTACCAGTAGCCCTTCGCCCGCTTGCGCCACTCGTGCAGGCGCGTGGCCGTCGGGTCGCTGTGCACCCGAGCCAGTTCCTTGCGGCCGGCGCGGTAGTTGCTCACGATGCCCGGCCCGATCGCTACCCAACCGTCTTCACTGAGTCGCCAGTCGTCGATGCCGCCGTGCACCTTGGTGAGCAGCGCGCTGGCGCGCATCACGTGGTCGGTCATCGCCGCGAACTCTGCCGCTGCGGCGTCGGCTCGACGTTGGAGACCTGCGGTGACGGGGGCCACGAGTGCGCTGTCGGCTCGCCCGTCGATGGTGGCCACGAACGCGTCGGTGAGGGCCTGTGCGTCGCGCGCTCCCGAGAGCTCGCGTGCGGCCTCACGCACGCGCGCGTTGGCCCGGGTGTAGCGGCGACCGAGCGATGGCTCGACCATCTGCAGCAGGGCGCGCACCTTCTTGCAGCGCTTGCGGCAGTCGTGGATGGCCTGCGCTGGGGTGCGTTCGGTGGTGCCGCCGAGGTCGACCAGGGCCTCGTCGATCTCCTCGGTGGCGATACGCCGAACGGCCATCGTCGCCGTCTCCGAGCGTTCGAGTTCGTAGGCCATCACCCTTCAGTGTGCCGGGGCGGATCTGTGCGCGGTAGAGGCGTCCGGCAGGAAACGAGACGCGCCCGCCAACGCCGGGCGATGGGCCAGGGACCGCGCGCCGCGGTCGGGCGAGTTACTGCGGCTACCTTCGACGAGATGGCCGATCGACAGCGACGTTCTCGGCGATCCGCCGTCGGCGGGATGATTGCAGTGGCCCTGACCGCGGTCGCTGTTGCCGCGTGCGACGACGGCGACGAGAGCACCCCCGACGAGCTGCTCCGTATCGAGGGTCCGGCGCAGGTCGACCCGAGCTTCGAAGGTCTCGACGGACGTGACCCATAAGCCAGGTCGCCCGTCGACGCGCGGGTAGGGTCGCGCGCCGCGATGGCGACGCTGCGCTTCAACTTCGGCACGATGGGCTCGGGGAAGAGCACGCTCGCGCTGCAGATTCACCACAACCTTTCGAGCCGTCAGCTGTACGGCTTGTTGCTGACCACGCTCGACCGAGAGGGGCGCCAGGTCACGAGCCGGCTGGGTGTAGCGGCTCCTGCGGTGGAGGTGTCGTCCGACCTCGATCTGTACCGGCTGGCTGCCGAACACTGGCCCATCCACTACTTGGTGTGCGACGAGGTGCAGTTCTACACACCCGCACAGTGTGATCAGCTGGCGCGTGTGGTCGACGGCCTCGACGTCGATGTGTACGCCTTCGGGTTGCTCACCGACTTTCGCGGCAAGTTGTTCGAGGGCACGCAACGAATGTTGGAGATCGCCGACACCCATACGCCGCTGCAAGTCGAAGCGCGCTGCTGGTGTGGGGCCCCTGCCACACACAACGCCCGGGTGGTCAATGGCGAGGTGGTGTACGAAGGGGAGACGGTCGTCGTCGGCGACACGAGTGCCACTGCGACGCAGCCCCTCTTCGGCGACGACGTTCGCTACGAGTTGCTCTGCCGCAAGCACTTCCTCGCCGGCGACCTCGGCGACTAACGCAGTTCGCGCAGCGCGTCCGAGGCGCGACAGCCTTTGGCGATGCCGTAGGCCATCAGCATCCCGCCGATGCGCAAGAACACCGCCCCTGCGTCGCCGGCGCCGTTGTCGTCGAACAGCAAGGTGACGATCGACACTGCGCCGATCACGATGAGGATCGTGGCGATACCTGCCGTGATCCGCAGCAGCGGGGCGATGGCTGGTGGCGGGTCGGACTGCGCAAGGTACGCCGCCACCACCCCGACCAGGGCCGGGGGCACGAGAACGATCATGTTGGGCGGCAGTACGAGAAAGCTCAGTACCTCGATCCGCTGTTCCCACACCCCGGCGAAGCGCGAGGCGTCGACGGCACGCACCCGTTCGATCTGGAACAGCATGAGGCCGAAGACGCCGCCGAGCAGCAGCCAGCCGACGACGGTGAGTTGATTGATGAGGGCGCGCCGTCGTTCGGCGGGTACTGGAGCGTCGCTCACCGTGGGCGCGAGTCGCTGCTCGTCGGGGCGCTCCTCATGGGCGCAACTGTAGATTGGCCGGGTGCTCGCCTTCGAAGACATCGAACGCTGCCTCGTGGTCACCGCGCACCCCGACGATGTCGACTTCGGTGCCGCGGGCACCGTGGCCAAGCTCACCGACGCCGGCGTGATCGTCACCTACTGCCTGGTGACCGACGGGCAGGCCGGCGGCTTCGATCACTCGATTCCGCGCGACGAGATGGCGTCGATCCGCCGCGAAGAGCAGACCAAGGCCGCCGCCGAGGTCGGGGTCACGGATCTACGGTTCCTCGGCTACATGGACGGCACCGTCGAGGTGTCGATGGCGTTGCGCCACGACATCAGCGCAGTGATCCGCGAGGTCCGTCCGCAGGTGGTGATCACCCAGTCGCCGCTGCGCAATCTGGCGTCGACCTACGGGTCGCATCCCGATCACACGGCGACGGGCGAGGCCACGATGTGCGCGGTCTATCCCGATGCCCGTAATCCGTTTGCCTTCCCTGGGCAGCACTGCGCCGAACTCGAAGACTGGAAGGTCAGCGAGGTGTGGCTCACGCTGGGCCCCGACTCCGACGCGGCGGTCGACATCACCGATCAGCTCGACCGCAAGATCCGCGCGCTGATGTGTCACGTGTCGCAACACCCTGATCCGTCGGGCATGGAGTCGCGGGTGCGTGAGTGGTACCAGGGGATCGCCGAGCAGCACGGGCTGCCCGCCGGACGTTCCGCCGAAGCGTTCCGCGTGCTCGACACGCGGTGAGGTCGTCCTCGCCGGTGCGTCGCTGACGAGCGGCTGCTGTGTCGGCTACAGCACCTCGGGGAATGCCAGGTGCGCGGCGCCGAGCATCGGGCCGGTGGCGCCGAGGGCCTCGACGTGGCAGGGGATGGGGAGTTCGGCTTCGATGTCGGCGCCGAATAGGTCGTAGGCCGCTGCCAGTCCGCCGCCGATCACGATTGCGTCGAGCGCGAGCTCGTCCACGACGGGGCGGAGGAATCGACCGACCGCGGTGCCGTGTTCGCGGGCGACTGCCGCGAGTTCGGCCGACAGCGGGCGCGGTGCAAGGTGATCGGCAAGCAGCTCACGCTCGATTTCGTAGCGCGCCGCGAGCCCGCGCGCGGAAAGGACATCGTCGGCGCGTCCCTCGGGCGTCGACCGGCGGGCGAGCTTCTCCACCTCGAGGTCGCCGACCCACTGGATCACTTCGCCCGCCGCGGTGAGGCATGCTCCAACCCCGGTTCCGAGCGTGACGGTCAGTACGCGGTCGAAACCACGACCGGCGCCGAACAGGGCCTCACCGACTCCGGCCGCCTCGTTGTCGTGAACGAAACGGATCGGCAGGTCGTCGAGTGCTGGGATCGCAGCGCGCAGTGCGGCGCGTAGGTCGAGCCCGTAGATCGACTCGTACTTGAACAGCCCGTGGATCAGCGCAGTGCCGGCGTCGATGTCGAACGGTCCCGGGAAGCCGATCGCCAGTCCGATCGGCGCCGGCCCAACGATGTCGAGCGCGGCCTCGACCGAGGCGGTCAGTTGGCCGATGATCGTGGCGCGGTCGCCGTCGGCGTGCGCCGGACGGGCATCGCAGAGCACGACCTGGGCATCGTTCGGCCCGGTCACCGCCACCGCACCGGCCTTGATCGATGTGCCGCCGACATCGAGGGTGGCGATGCTCGCGGTGGTCCCGGTGCTGGTGCCGGTGAGAGTCACGGCGTCGACCGTACCCGCCGGTCGAGTCACCGGGTTGCAGCGCAGTGGGTCGTGATCGGTACCCTCGCCGGTATGACCGAAGCAGTGATCGTTGCGACCGCGCGCAGCCCCATCGGACGGGCCAACAAGGGCTCGCTCGTCGACCTCCGACCCGACGACATGTCGGCCCAGATCGTCAAGGCGCTGATGGACAAGGTGCCCGAGGTGTCCGCCGACGACGTCGAGGACCTGATCATGGGCTGTGGCCAGCCAGCGGGCGAGGCCGGCTTCAACATCGGACGGATGGCCGCTGGGCTCGCAGGGCTTGACGACGTTCCCGGCGTGACCGTGAACCGTTACTGTTCGTCGAGTCTGCAGACGATCCGCATGGCGGCCCACGCAATCAAGGCTGGCGAGGGCGACTGCTTCATCGCGGCTGGTGTCGAGGCCGTCAGCCGCTACGGCAACGGCGCCGGCGACACCGCACCCAACCCGATCTTCAAGGGCCCGGGCGAGCGCACTGCGTTGCGCGCCGCCGGTGGCCAGCCCGAGTGGACTGCTCCCGACGGTCTGCCCGACTTCTACATTGCGATGGGCCAGACCGCCGAGAATGTGCGTGAGATCGAAACACGTCAGCCGCGAAGAGATGGACGAGTTCGGCGCGCGCAGTCAGCAACGCGCCGTGGCGGCCGTCGAGCGTGGCCACTTCGAGAACGAGATCACGCCGCTGACCCTGCCGGACGGCACCGTCGTGTCGACCGACGACGGCCCGCGCGCGGGCACCACGGTGGAGAAGCTCGCCGAGCTGAAGCCGGTGTTCCGCCCCGACGGCGAGATCACCGCGGGCAATGCCTGCCCCCTCAACGACGGCGCGGCGGCAGTGATGGTGATGAGCGACACCAAGGCCGCCCAACTGGGCCTGACCCCGCTGGCGCGCATCATCGCCTCGGGTGTGACCGGCCTGAACCCCGAGATCATGGGCCTCGGCCCGATCGGCGCCAGCCAGCAGGCGATGGAGCGGGCCGGCATGAGCGCCGACGACATCGACCTCGTCGAGATCAACGAGGCGTTCGCCGCCCAGGTGATCCCGTCGTACAAGACGCTCGGCTTCGAGCTCGACAAGGTCAACGTAAATGGTGGCGCCATCGCCCTCGGTCACCCGTTCGGCATGACCGGTGCCCGCATCATGACCAGCCTGATCAACAACCTGCAGTCCGAAGACAAGAGTGTTGGCCTCGAAACGATGTGCGTCGGTGGTGGTCAGGGCATGGCCATGATCATCGAGCGCCTCAGCTGAGCGACCTGTAACGCTCGTCTCTGGGGGCCGCGCGGTTAGGTGACCATCCACCGGTTGAGGGTTGGCCCGTGGTGTTCTCGCGGGTGTCACCCAAACACACCCAACCGGGGAGGTCACCGCCCATGATGTACGCCCTTCAAGCACGTGTCCATGACCCAGTGTTCAGTTTCATCGAGGAGCTGATTCCTGCGCCACGGCCACACCCGCTGGGATGCCACCGACCTCGCACACCAAACCGTGTGGTGCTTCGTGGGCTGCTGATGCGACTGATCACCGGAGCGTCGTGGGAGACCATCGAGGTCGCCATGAACGGTGAGGTGTCCGACACGACGTTGCGCGCTCGTCGCGACGAGTGGATCGAAGCAGGGATCTTCTCCGCGCTGGTCGCGCATGCCATGAACGCCTACCAGCAGGTCATTGGCTACGACATGAACCACGTGTTCGTCGACGGCTGTAACAACGACGCCATATCCAGCCAGGGAACCGGCTTCAACCCTAAACACCCAGGTAAACAGGGATGGAAGTTCGTCGTCGCAGTCGATGCTGCCGGTGTGCCGATGTCGTTCGCGATCGATGGAGCGAACCGTCAGGACTACCCAATGATGTTCACCGTTCTCGACGAACTGCACATCCGTGACAAGACCCGCCTGGTCGGCACCCTGCACGCTGACCGCGGCTTCAACTACGCCTCAACACCAGGCCTACTGAACGACCGCTACGGCATCGACGACTTCCGCGCCCCACCACGCAAGCAACCCGGCCAAGGACGCGTCAAACGGTGCCCATCGGGCCCACGATGGATCGTCGAAGCCACCAACGCCTGGCTCCGCAACTACCGCCAACTCGCCTACAACACCGACCGGCACACACACCACCGCCACGCCGCGTTCTCACTCGCCATCGCGCTGTTCATCGTCCATCGAATCAGCAGCACCCATCACTCCAGCTGGCGCCCTATCCGCTGACCCCCCTGAGACGATCGTTACAACCGGGGGTTACGAAGTGGTGCGGGCTGCTCGCTGGTCGAGCAGCCCGCTCTACAGCACTTCCCAGCGGTTGGGGCGGTCGGCGCGCACTTCGATGGCACCGATCTCGTGCGCGCAGCGCAACGCCCGCAGCACGTACTGCTCGCCGCCGCTCGACAGCTCGGCGATCACGTAGCCCTCGCTCGAGTCGCGCACGCCCGTACCGATCGAGTGCAGCGAAGCGATCTGCAGGCCAGCGGTTTCCGCCTCGGCGCGCCACAGGTTGACCAGCGCTTGGCGCAGCGACGGATCATCGAGCAGATCGTCGCCGGCGAGAGTGAGAGTGACGTTGCCGACGTGCACGGGCTCGAGCTTGTCGAGCGGGATCACGTTGCCGCCGAGTTCGTCGTCGAGGAGTACCTCGACCGGCCCGTCGTCGTTGGTGACGTTGCCGATCCAGCCATACCGCACCAGCGGCAACCCGTCGTCGCCGGTGGTGGCGTAGCGGATTCGGTCGCCGTGACTGAACACCGTCACGTGCTGCGACCTCCGGCCGACCCGTATGTAGCGAGTGCGGCGTCGGACAGTTCGGGCCACCGTTGCAGCGCGGTGCTGCCCCACTCGTCGAAGGGGCGATCGGTGAGGGCGACCACGGCGACGTCGGCGGCGGGGTCGCGCCACATCATCGTGCCGGCCCCACCGAAGTGACCGTAGGTAGTGGGCGCGTTGGCCAACCCCGTCCAGTGCGGCTGCTTGTCCCCGCGGATTTCGAAGCCGAGCCCCCAGGGGCACCTCTCGAAGCGACCCACGCCCGGAACGATACCGCTCAACCCGGGGTACTGCGTCCGAATCGCGTCGGCCGCCGTGTCGGGGGTGATCAACGACGGCGCACGCGTTTCGCGCAGAAACGCGACGAGGTCGTCGACCGAGGTGCGCAAGCCATGGGCGGGCGACCCGACGAGCTCGCTTTCGGTCATTCCCAGCGGCCACAGCACCGCGTCGTGGAGGTACTGCGCAAACGGCATCTCTGCAGCTGCAGCGACGGCGTCGGCGGCGAGCTCGATGCCGCCGTTGGAGTAGGTGCGCGTGCGCTCGATCGGAGCGATCGGTTCGTGCCCGTTGAACGGATACCCGCCTGCATGAGCGAGGAGGTGGCGGAGGGTGCAACCGGGTTGGCCGATCGGCGTATCGAGCGTGATCACACCTTCTTCGACGGCGACGAGCATCGCCCATGCGCTGACCGGTTTGGCCAACGAGGCCACGCGGAACTGCTGGTTGGTCGGTCCGGTCCGTTCGACGACTCGATCGCCGTCGACGATGGCCGCGGCGACGGTCGGCACCGGCCAGGTCGCGGTGAAATCGAGCACGCCCATCGCCGCGAGTTGGTCGGCTCAGGTGAAGTCGCGCAGCAGCTCGGCGACGTGGAATGCGAGGTCGACGCTTTGGCGAGCGTTGAGTCGCGGGTCGCACACCGTTTCGTAGCGGTGGTCGAGGTCGGTGTCGACGAGCTGGTCGCCCCCACCCAGACACTCGGTGACGTCTTCGCCGGTGAGTTCCACGTGCAGACCGCCGGGCCACGTGCCCTCGGCGCGGTGGGCGCGGACGAAGCCGCCGATTTCGCGCACGACGTCGTCGAAGTGCCGTGTTTTGCGGCCGCCCGGCGCCGTGAAGGTGTTGCCGTGCATCGGGTCGCACGACCACACGACGGGATGCCCCGACTCGCGTACTGCACGCAACAGTGGGGGGAGCGCGTCGTCGATGTTGTCGGCACCCATGCGGGTGATCAGGGTGAGCTTGCCCGGGATGCGCGAGGGATTGAGTCGTTCGCAGAGTTCGAGGGCCTCGTCGACGGTGCTCGTCGGGCCCAACTTGCAGCCGATCGGGTTGGCCACGCCGCGCAGGAACTCCACATGGGCGCCGTCGAGCTCGCGGGTGCGCTCGCCGATCCACAACATGTGCGCCGAGCAGTCGACCCATGCACCGGTGAGGGTGTCGACGCGGGTGAGCGCTTCCTCGTAGCCGAGGATCAGCGCCTCGTGGCTGGTGAACACGTCGACCTCGGAGAGGTTGGGGTTCGACTCGGTGTCGACGCCGCAGGCGCGCATGAATGCCAAGGCACGGTCGATCTCGTTGGCGAGTGACTGGTAGCGCTGACCCTCGGGGCTCGACGACACGAACTCTTGGGTCCAGGCATGCACGCGTGAGAGGTCGGCGAACCCGCCTTTGGTGAATGCCCGCAGCAGGTTCAGCGTGGACGCGGACTGGTGGTAGGCCTGCACGAGCCGCTGCGGGTCGGCTTGGCGGGCGGCTTCGGTGGTGGTCGGATCGTTGACGATGTACCCACGGAACGAGGGAATCTCGGCGTCGCCCACCTGTTCGACCGGCGAGCTGCGCGGCTTGGCGAACTGCCCGGCGATCCGGCCGACCTTCACGATCGGTACCCCGGCGCTGTAGGTCAGCACGACCGCCATCTGGAGGATCACGCGCAGCTTCTCGCGGATCAGATCGGCCGAGAAGTCCTCGAAGCTCTCGGCGCAGTCGCCGGCCTGGAGCAGGAATGCGTTGCCGCTGGCCACTCGTGCCAGCTCGTGTTGCAGCGAACGCGCCTCGCCGGCAAACACCAAGGGCGGCAGTGCGGAGATCTGCTTGAGGGCTTGGTCGAGTGCGGCCGCGTCTGGCCAGTCGGGTTGCTGTCCTGCTGGGAACTCGCGCCACGACGCGGGTGACCACTCGGTTCTCGCTGGGGACATACCACCAGGTTATCGGCGGGCAAAACGAGAGCGGGGCCCCGTTTCCGGGGCCCCGCTCTGCGTTGTTCAGTTGATGGTGACGCTGGGCCGGGATGACCAACCAGCGTCGACGTGATCAGACGGCGAGGATCCGCTCGGCGTCGTCGCGCAGACCAGCGACGGCCCGGCTGACGAGCCGACGGGCGGCCTCGGCGGTGACACCGAGTTGCTCGCCGACCTCGCGGAAGCTCTTGCGCTCGCCGTCGACGAGTCCGAAGCGGGACTCGACGGCGAACCGCGCCCGGCTGTCGAGCGTGCCGAGCAGCTCGTCGAGCAGGTCGCTGTCGACCAGCGTCATCACGTGGTCTTCCGGCGTGGCATCGCCGTTGGCCATGAGGTCGCCGAGGGTGGCATCGCCGTCGTCGCCGACGGTCTTGTCGAGGCTTACCGGGGTGGTCAGGCGGTGCAGCTCGGCGTTGGCCTGGTCGAGCGTTTCACCGTCGCCGGAGGCCTGACGCAGCGCGGCGCGCAGGCTGGCGGAGCGATCGCCCGGGATACGGATGAGGCTCGCCTTCTGGTCGAGTGCACGGCCGATGGCCTGGCGGATCCAGAAGGTGGCGTAGGTCGAGAACTTGAAGCCGCGCCGCCAGTCGAACTTGTCGACGGCGTGCTCGAGTCCGAGGTTGCCCTCTTGGATGAGGTCGAGCAGGTCCATGCCCTGGGGCAGGGGGTAGCGGCGGGCGATCGAGACGACGAGGCGGAGGTTGGAGCGGATGAACCGGTCCTTGGCGTTGGCAGCAGCAGCGACCTTGGCCTTGAGGGCGGCACTGCGCTTGCCGTTGTCGAGCTGTTCCTGAGCCTCGCGGCCGGCCTCGATCACGCGGCTGAGTTCGCGCTCGTCTTCGGCGGTGAGCAGGGGCACCTTGCCGATGTCGTTGAGGTAGAGACCGATGGAATCATTCATGATGTTCTGTACAACCGTTCGTGAGTGAGCGAAGATTCCGCTCGTGTGGTGTGTCGTTGGACACACCTGTGGTGGTTCCTAGGTGCTGTCGAAGTGGTTTCCGTGATGCTGGCTCGGCGCGGTGGCGAATGGCGACGGTGCGCGGGGTGTGCCGTGTGGTATCGGCAGAAGGGTCCGCTGACGAGGGGTTTTGCCACAAACCGCCCGGGCCGAGCCGAGTCGATGTGATGTTGTTGGAGGGTATTCGGCGCCGAGGGGCGCTGTGGATGGGGAGCTTTGAACAGTACTACACCTGTCAAGTTCCCTGGGATCGGGGTGCCCGGTTTCGCAAACGTTGCGCATATCGTGGTCGTTCGTGCCCAAAACCGCCGTCCGTCGCCTGCGATGACACGGATTGGGCTGTTCGGGGGAACGTTCGACCCGCCCCACGTCGGTCACCTGGTGACTGCGGTCAATGTGCGTCACGCGCTACAACTCGACGTCGTGATGCTGATGGTGGCCAACGTGCCGTGGCAAAAGGAAGGGTCTCGTCACATCACGCCTGCCCTCGATCGGCTGGCGATGGTCGACGCCGCGGTGCGCGACGTGCCGGGGCTGCAACCCGGCCGGCACGAGATCGACCACGGGGGCAACAGCTACACCGCCGACACCCTCGACGCGCTCGGCAAGGAGTACGCCGACGCCGAGCTGTTCACGATCGTCGGCGACGATGCCGCGGCGGGTCTGCGCACGTGGTCGCGGTCGGATGAGGTGGTGGCGTCGTCGTCGCTCGTGGTGGTCGACCGTCCCGGCGAGCCCGTCGTGCTCGACGACGACATCGACTGGATCCGGGTGGAGGTGCCGCGGCTTGAAGTGTCGAGCACCGATCTGCGGGCGCGTTTCTCCGACGGTCGGCCGCTCGACTATCTCGTGACCGAGCCGGTGCTCGACGTGATCCGCGATCGGCGCCTGTACGAGATCGCCGAATGACCGCCCAAACCGCCCGTCGGCGTCGTCGCACCGTGGTGGTCGGGGTGCTCGCCGTCGTCCTCGTGCTGGCTGCGGTCGGCGGGTTTCTCGTCGGCTTGGTCACCCTCTCGAATTCCGAGGAAGGCGAGGCGGTGGGGATCGACGAGCGGCCGCGCATCGAACTGCCGAACACGCCCAACGGTTTGCTCGTGGTGCAGGGTGTCGATGGCGAGTTGGCGTCGTTGGCAGTGGCCACCCTGTTGCCGCAGGGGCCGGGCGGCTCGCTGGCGACCGTGCCGACCAACGCCGATCTCAACGCCGGGTTCGGTGACGAACCGCGTACGGTCGCCGCAGCATGGGACGAGCTCGACCCAACCGATGTGACGCAGCTCGATGCGTTCGCCCTCGATGTCGGGGCGATGCTCTCGATCTCGATCGACCAGGTCGGCGTGTACGACCGTCCGTCGCTCACTGCGGCGTTGGCGCCGATCGATGAGATCGAGGTCACGTTGCCCATCGCAGTGCTCGACAGCGACGCCATTGGTTCCGGCGTGGTGAGCGAGGAGGGCGAGCAAACCCTGCGGCGCAGTGAAGCCGTCGATGCGCTGGTGGCCGTCGACGCCTTCTTGTCGCCGGTCGACCAGCACGCGCTCGATGTGGCGGTGTGGACCGCCCTCGCTGCGGCGGCTCCGGTCGAGGGTGCTGGTGCTGGTGACGGCGCGGAGGCCGACGATGCGCAGGTGGCGCCGGCAACGTTCGACGATCTGCTCGATCGGCTGCTCGCAGGCCCGGTCGTCGTGCGCGACTTGGCGCTCGCCGAGGTGCTGGCGTCGCCGTTCGACGATCCCGGCGGCGAAGTGGCCGTGATCGACCGTCGCGACGCACTCCTGGTGTTCGGGCAGGTGTCGCCCTCCAGGGTCCTCACGCCCAACGCAGCGCTGACGTTCCGGATCGTGTCGGATATCACCGAGGGGCAGCTCGCCGCGAGCGAGGCGAGGTTCGAGTCGATCCCCGAGATGATGCGCAACCTGATCGGCGAGCTGCTGTTCTTCCAATCCAACCCGGTGTCGATCGACAGCGTGCCCGAGGGAGAGGAGGGCGCCCCCGTCGTGACCCGTGTCGAGGTGGCCCAAGAGCAGTTCCTCGACGACGTCGAAGAGCTGTCGGCGCTGGTGTTCGGTGAGTCGGAGGTGGTCCTGGCCGACGAGGTGATCGACGGCATCGACGTCGTCGTCACGCTCGGCACCGGGTACCTCGACTTCCGCGTGGCGGTCGATGCTGGCGAGATCGTGGTGGAGAACCCGGCGGCCGTCGACGACACCGTTGTGGATGACGCAAACGGCACCGACGCGGACGATGCTGCCGTGGACGACGCCGACTCGACAATGACGGAGAGCACCGAGCTGGCGGACGAGCAGTCAGGGGAGTCGGTCGATGGCTGAGCGCGACGAATCACGTGATCTGGCGCTGCTGGCGGCGCGAGTCGCCGACGACAGAAAGGCCGACGACATCGTCGTGCTCGATGTGGGCGAGGTCTTGGCGATCACCGGGTACTTCGTGGTGGCGTCGGCATCGAACCCCCGATTGGTGCGCACCGTTGCCGAGTCGATCGAAGAGGCGACCAAACTCGAACTCGACCGTGCGCCAGCGCGCGTCGAGGGCTTGCGTGAGCAGCAATGGGTGCTGCTCGACTTTGGCGACGTGGTGGTCCACGTGTTCCTGGCGTCGGTGCGCGAGTTCTACGAGATCGAGCGCCTGTACCTCGATGTCGACCGCGTCGACTGGCGCGAGGACTCCGTTGCCGGCACGCCGGACGGCACCGACACGTAGCCCGGACCGCCGAGTCGATCCGGAGCGTTGGCTCCGGCACTTGCGCCGGCCGCAGCGTGTGGGCCCCATCGGCGCTGGCCGAGCACGGGTGGCTCGAGTGCGGTCGTCAGTCGGTTGCGGTGAGGAGCGCAGCGGCCGCAGCAGCCAACGCAGTCAGCCGGCGCCGAAACACAGCGATCGACGGTCGGTCGGACTTCAAACCTGTGGGTGCGAGCGTGAGCAGATCCAAGGCTTCGTTGATCGTGCGCGGCGGCGCGTTGGTGTGACTCCGGAGGAACCCGCGCACGGCGCGTTGTGCTCGGCGCGTCGCTGCCTGCGCAACGTCTTCCGCGAACTCGTGCTTGGCCTCCATCAGTTCGTCGCCGTGTGCGGTCGCCGCGAGAAGGGCCCATCCGTCGCCGATCGATCGCTGCAGGTACCCGTCGAGGCGCTGGGCGAGTGATCCATCGGCGTCGAGCGCCGCAATCGATGCGTCGGCCTGATCGTCGAGCAGCGCGCCAAACGCTGCGCTGAACAGGTCGGCGCGATCCTCGAAGTACCGGTACAACGCAGGACGCGACACGCCCGCGGCCTCCGCGACATCGGCCATCGAGGTGCCGCGGTACCCCTGCGACGCGAACACTGGTATCGCTGCGCGTCGAATGGCGTCGATCCGGTGGGCACGGTTCGCGTCCGTACCCGTCGCGGCAGCCGACGGCGCGGTCATCGCCAAGAGCTTGACAGATTGGCGTCGAAATGTCAGGCTCGCCGGGAACTGACATTCCGGAACGAAAGTGTCAGACGTGTCAGAACGACCCCAACCCACTTGAGACAGGAGTCCCCATGAGCGACCGACCGATCGAGAACCGCACCGTGTGCGTCACCGGGGCATCGAGTGGGATCGGTCGAGCGATCGCCGAACACCTCGGTTCGCTGGGTGCGCACGTCTTCCTCATGGGCCGCACCGCCGAGCCGATGGAGGAGTCGGCCTCGACGATCCAGGCTGCGGGAGGTACGGCCGACGTGTCGTCATTCGACATCACCGACAGCGCCGCACTGCAAGGGTGGATCCAGGGTGCCGCCGATCGGACCGGACGGCTCGATGTGCTGGTGAACAACGCCGGTCTGGGCGACTTCGGCTCGACGATCGTCGACGGCGATCCCGAGATGTGGAAGACGATGCTCGACGTCAACGTGTTGGCGCTCACGGTGGGCAGCCAGGCCGCAGTGCATGCGATGCGCGCCACGAACTCCCAGGGCAACATCATCAACATCTCGTCGGTTGCGGCGATCCGCCGCGACTCCGGCGTGTACGGCGCCACCAAACACGCCGTGAACTGCATCAACGCCTCGTTGCGGGCCGAGCTGGAGGACGACCCGATCCGGGTCACGTCGATCATGCCCGGCGCGTTCGCCACGAACTTCGTGCGGCACGCTCCTCCGTCGGTGATCGAGGGCTTTGCCGCAATGGGTGGGATCGCCGACTTCGAGGTGAACGAGTCGGGGACGTTCACCCGCGACGAGATCGACCAGGTGCAGTCGGCACTCAACTCTCAAGTGGGCAACGTGCAACACATCGCCAACGCGGTCGAGTTCATCATCAATCAACCGATCGAGCTGAACATCGAAGAGCTGGTGATCCGCCCGCAGAAGAGCATCGTGTAGCTCAGGCGTGTGTCGGCGCTACGGCGTGAAGCCGGGCGGGGCGAGTTCGAAGTGCTTGAACTCGAACCCAGGCGTCACCGTGCAGCCGACGAGCGTCCAGTCGCCGAGTGGTTCTGCCGACTGCCAATGGTGGGGGAGCACGACTGCTTGGGGCTGATGGCCGTCGCTCTCGCCGTCGTGCAGGCTGCCCAGCGTGGTCGTAGTGATCTCGCCGCGTGCGGGGTCGGCCACATGGAGCTGGAGTGGGGCGCCGCTGTGGAAGTGCCAGATCTCTGTGGCGTCGATGCGATGCCAGTGCGAGCGCTCTCCGGCGGCGAGTAGAAAGATGATCGAGCTCCCGATGTCGCGGCCGTCGCGGCCCTTCTGCCCGCGCCACAACTCCCGGTAGTGCCCACCCTCGGGATGCGGGTGCATCTCGAAGCGTTTGATGATGTGTTGTGCCGTCGGATCGCTCATCGTCACCTCCGCAGCCTGGCATGCCGCGAACGCCGGTTGGAGGCCTCTGCGGCGAGGGGTAGATTCGAGGGCTGCCGCGATGGCGACATCTCGGGGCTATAGCTCAGTTGGTAGAGCGCTTCCATGGCATGGAAGAGGTCAGGAGTTCGATTCTCCTTAGCTCCACCACGAAGCCCCAGCTCAGCAGAGTTACTGCTGTGCTTGACTCGCCGGTCGCAGCAGATCGGGGACCTTAACGGGGACCTTGAGCATGAGCGGTTGAGTGAAGCCTTCTTCGAGTGGTTTGTCCGGCGCATCTGCGGTCGGCATCGTCGACTCGGCCCCCCCCTCAAAGACTTCGCACCTCGCTCACGCGCGTACGCGACGTGCGCGTGGAGGGTGGGGTGAATGGGCATGAGCGAGGTTGAGGACGTCAACGATCTGCGACGCGACGGTGGACTCGATCGAGATGCCGATGGACGTCGACTTCTCACGGTGGTAGACGCAGCGGCGTTTTTGGCTGTTAGCCGCGGCGTGGTCTACAAGCTTCTCGGCTCGGGAGCTCTTGCGTCGGTTCGTATCGGCCGGTGCCGTCGGATTCCGCTTGCTGAGCTTCGTCGCTTCGTCGACGCCGCCGTTGGTGTTGAGAGTTCTATCGGTGCTGCGGGCTCATAGCGATTGGCGAGGCTTCGAACTGAGTGAGGATCGAGTCCTGCAGCAGTGGAGCGAACGAGCTACGGGCGTTGGTTGCCCGAGGTGAGCTGCTGGTAGGTGGTCTGGGTTTCTGGTGCTGGTTGGCAGTCGAGGGCGTCGAGCCGTGCGTTGAGTTCGCGGAATACGTCGTGGACTGCGCTTGGGCCGTTGGTTCGGTACTCGAGTTGCATCAGTAGTCGGTAGAGCCCTTCGTGGAGGGGCACGCCACGCAACCCTGCTGTGAGTGCCTGACGTGCGGTGAAGAGATCGTCTTCCTCGGTTGCCAGTTCGTGCAGGTGTATGGCTGCTTCGACGATGCGCTCGTTGAGGCGGTGGTCGATGTCGGCCCAGTGGTAGCCGTCGTCGTCGAAGGGTTGCCCGGCGACGAGGTCGAGTGCTTCTTGGAGTAGGTCGATGGCTTGGTTCGACGACACGTCGTGGGAGCGGTCGAGTAGGTCGTCGAAGCGGTCGAGGTCGGTGCGCACCGAGTCGTGGAGGGTGATCCCTTCCGGTGTGGCCAGCGAGACGAGCGGCTCGCCGCTGGCCGTGGTACCGAGGGCGGCGCGTAGTTCGGACAGCTTGTTGGAGATGGTCTTGCGGTCTCGGGCGGCGCCGGCCCAGACCGTGTTGCGGATGCGGCTGATGGACACCGGTGAGTGCTGGCACGCCAGGTAGCAGAGGAGTCGGAGTGTCATGCCGCGGATCTCTGGGTATCCGTCGGCTCGTGGTTGGCCGAACAGTCGCACCATCACGGCGTCGACTGGCGCCGCCGAGTCGACGTGGCCGTCGGTTCCTGGTTCGTGCAGGTCGGCTTCGGCGCCGAACGTGGCGACCGATTGGTCGTCGGTGTTGTTGGTCTTGTCGCCGCGTTGATCCGAGCCGACGAGCGCCACGGCGTGGTCGATGTAGGTGCGGATCGGTGGGTTTGCGACGTTCGTTGGGCGCGGCGCCGACGTTCCCGCGGCGACGATCTGGAGTGGTTGTCCGGCGAGACCTGTGAGGTTGGCGGTGCCGTCGTTGCGGATCTCGAGTTGTGCTCTAGTTCCGGTGACCTTGCTGGTGGCGACGGCACCGGTGCCGTGGCCGGGTGCGACGGCGCTTGCGATGCGTTGTTGGTCTCCGGGTTGTACATCGAACCCGACGACGGCCACAACGATCGGAGTCGTTGGCAGGGGGTTGGGTCCGAGACGGCGGTGGAACAGGGCGGCGTCGTCGCCGATGCCGTGTCGCGCGGCAGTGGATGTGGCGGTGAGCGCCTGGACGGCATCGGTCGGCCCGGCTCGTCTGACGTGCTGGTGTTTGCGGGCTTGGGTGTCGAGGCCGACTGCGTAGACGGCTGCATCAGAGAGTGCGCTGTCGTTGCCGAGGTCGGTGATGATTGAGGCGAGCAGCGCTTCGACCCGCTGCCGGGGACCGGTGATCGCCAACGGTCCGATGTGTTCGAGGTCGACGAGCAGCTGCCGGTTCTCGCGCCAGCCGACGGTGACGAGTCCGGGCATCGGGCAGGGCCGGTCGGTGAGCGGTGTGGGTTCGTCGAGATCGTGGAGGCTCCTCCACGACCAGCCGCCGTCGGTTGCCTCCCACGGTAGTGGTGCTGTCTGGACCGGCCGATCCCAGAGCACCTCGATCCCGCTCCCGTGGTCGAGTTCCACGGCGAGAGGAACTGCCTGGTGGACGCGAGGGTCGATCGTGGCGGCCAACGCGGCCAACTCGACCGCAGCCCACTCGGCGAAGGGCAGGTCGCCTGCCGCCACGACTGATTGCCCCGGTTGTGCGGCGGGCGAAGAACACCGGACATCGGGAGGCGTGCGCACGGTGTGGGGTCTTGGGTCGTCGGTGCTGGAGGGGTCCGGTGGTGTCGACTGCCCCTCCCGTCGCCGTCGGCGGGCGGCGAACACAGTGCCGGCGATCAGCACGAGGGCGACACTGGCGAACAGCGACGACGCCCAGCGCGTCCACCATGGTTGTGTGCCGTAGGGCCCGGACGACGGTGGGCCTGGCTGTGCGGGCGTCGAGATCGCCGCCCGTGCGCCCTCGGTGTCGTCGAGGCCGGGGGAGCGCGAGCTGTGAGCTTGAGTTGTGGACGGATTCGGCGGACGGGTGGGCGGTGCTGCGGTGGTTGTCGGGATTGCGGTCGTTGTGGGTAGGCGCGGCGTTGACGGCGGGTCGGGTTCTACGGTGTCTAAGAGGTCGGCGATGTGGTCGACGATCGAGTCCGAGCCCCGTCCCGTCGTGCCCACAGGCGGTGTCGCAATCGCCGATGTGGCGACGACCGCGATCAAGACGAGAATCAGTGGCATTGCCCAGCGGCAGGCTGCGCGCTTGGAGCGGGTAGGAGGAGTCGGCATGCCAGGTTGGACGCGTTGAACGCTGGTTTCGCCAACTCCGGACAACGGCGTCAGCGAGCTGCGTGGACTTTCTTGATTCGGTGTTGGCGAAACTGGCGCTGGACGCGTCCAACGTGGTGTCCGACTTGATCGGCCTGAGGAGGCCCACCATGAAATCGATCACGCTCACCACCGCTGTCGTCGCGATTGCGCTGGCCGCTGGATGCTCGAGTGTCGACACTCCCGACGCGACGGATCGTTCCTCGGTCCCACCGGATCGAGACGCGGCGCCAGTCCATGCGTCCTCGGTCGGCGGGGATGACGTCGGCGACCCCGAAGGGTCGCCGGCGACGAACGAGTCGGTCGTTCGGGTGGTCACGACCGGAACCTTCTCGACGCCGGACTTCGGTCAGCTCGACACGGTGGCCGGCTCGGGGAGCGCGTTCATCATCGACGACTCCGGACTGGCCGTCACCAACAACCACGTCGTTGCCGGAGCCGCCTCGATCGAGGTGTTCTTCGACGACTCCGATGTCCCCACCCCGGCGACGGTCGTTGGGCGGTCGGAGTGCTCCGACTTGGCGGTCATCGATCTCGCAGGCGACGGCTACCTCCCTGCAGGGTGGGTGGATGAGCCCGTCGAGGTCGGTACCGAGGTCCGTGCTGCCGGCTTCCCGCTCGGCGACGACGGACTCATCTTGACCGGCGGGATCGTTGCTCGTCAGGACGACGACGGTGCCACGCCCTGGGCATCGATCGAGTCGCTGATTCGCCACGACGCCGAGCTGCAACCAGGGAATTCGGGCGGACCGTTGTTCGACAACGACGCTCAGGTGGTCGGCGTGAACGTGGCGGCGTCGGACACCGGGAAGTACGCAATCCCCGCTTCGGTCGCTCGACCGATCATCGACACCCTCGCATCCGGGGCCGATGTCGACTCGGTCGGTTTGAACGTCGTGGCGATCAGGGATGACGTCACCAACGAGAGTGGCGTGTGGGTGGTGTCGGTCGAGCCGGGATCACCCGCGGACCGGGCCGGTGTGCAACCCGGCGATGTGATCACCCGAGCCAAAGGCGTTCGAATCGGCAAGGACGGCACGCTGGCGGACTATTGCGCGGTGCTGCGTTCCACCGGTGATGGTGAACTCCCGATCGAGATCGCACGTGGCGACAACTTCTTGGCCGGATCTCTCGGCGGGCAACCGCTAGAACCGGTACTCGAGTTCACCGGCGACGTCACCGCGACCGCAACCCAACCTCCCGCCCAAGTCACCGAACCACCAGCGGGTGTCGCCTACGAGTCCTTCGAGACCGTCACCGACGACACCGGGACCATCGCCGTCGATGTGCCCACAGAGTGGTCCGATCGCCGCACTAGCACCGTCGACTTCGCGGGCGCCCAGCGGCCAGCAGTCAGCGCCTCGTTCGACATCGGTGCACTCGAAACCTCGATCGGGTCCAGCTACGACCAACCCGGTGTCGCCGCGATCGTGTTCAGCGCAGACGTTGACATCGGCGACGCGTTCGACGTCGTTACCGCCAACGCCCCATGGAACTCCGACTGCGTCCCAATCGAACCGGAAGTGTTCGTAGACGACGCCTATGTCGGGGTCTTCCAGGGGTTCATGGATTGCGTCGGTACGGGTTCGACGGTGTTCTCGATCGCCCTTCAGCGCACCGGGGAGCCGAACTGGATGCTGCTCAACGTCTTCGCCCCGACCGTCGCCGACCTCGACGCCGCCCTCGTCATCGCTGCCACCTTCGAGTTCACCGGCACCGCGCCCGCCGCCTCGCCGCCCACCAACGAGCCCGACAGCGACACCGGAACGGCCCCGTCGACGGTCCCCGCCGACGACGGGGCCGTCGAGGAAGGCGGCGCCACCGGCGAACCAAGCCAGGGCGCTCCTGCGCCCGCGCCAGACAGCGAGTTGCCCGAGACGATCTCGTCGATGGACGAAATGGTGACCGCAATCGGGCCTCCGCCCGATGCCGGTGAGCAGCGACTGATCAGCAGCGACCCCGAAGCCGTGACCGTCTCCTACTTCTCAACCGCTACCCACGACGAGGTCACCGCCTGGATCAGCCAACGGCTCGACACCTTCGCCTGCACCGACCCCTACGCAAGCGAGGCCGACGGCGGTGGCTTCCGGTCCTCCTACACCGTCTGCGAGTACCGCAACACCGCCGTTGACATGTCGTACTCGTTTCTCACGATGTCCGACGAAGGCGGCGGCACCGACGTCGAGATTCAAGTGGTCGATTGGAACGCATGACCCTGTCGGCACGAAGCGTTCACGCGGTGGCCGTGCCGGCGGCGGCCACCGCGGTATCACCGCCCACACGGGCGTGGCCTACGTTCAGTTCCCGGGGTATGGGATCTCGACGGCGGCTTCGCCCAGCACACAGTGTCGTCCGGCTCAGTGACGCCGATCTGCTCCAACGGATCGCGGAGCCCGACGCACTCGGCGAACTCATCAACCGACATCGACAGCCACTATTCGCGATGGCGATGGCGATGCTGCGCAACGCCGCTGATGCCGATGAAGTTGTCCAGGACACCTTCGTCCAAGCATTCCGCGCGGCTGGCAGCTACCGCGGCGACGCCAAGGTGTCGACCTGGCTGCACTCGATCTGCCGACGGCAAGTCCTCGCTCGCACCCGACGCAAACGCCATCTCACCGTCGCCTACGACGCGAGCCACGAGCCGGTCTCGCCGACACCTGACGACGCCCTGCGCATCGCTGTTGACACTGCGATCGACGAACTCCCCGACATCAACAAAGAAGCATTCATCCTCGTCGACATCCTCGGGCTCACCCGCACCGACGCCGCTCACGTCGTCGGCGTCGAGGAAAACACCATGCGCGCCCGAGTCGCCCGAGCCCGCCGACTACTCGCCGACGAACTCACCCCCCACGACCAACCATGACCATCGACCACGCCACCTTCGCCGACCGGCTCGACGACCTCGACAACCTCGACAACCTCCCCGCCGACCTCGCCGACCACGCCAACGCCTGCACCGCCTGCGCCCAGCGTCTGGACCTCGCACGCCGCATCCGATCCGCCGCCCGCGACCTCCGACCCCAACAGCCAGCCCCCACCAGCGCCACCGAGATGCGCGACAACGTCCTACAACAGACACGACGCCGACGGTGGCCCACACTCGCAGCGGCCGCTGCGGTCGTCGCCGTCGTTGGCACCGTCGGCATCATCGCCATCCAACTAGACGACCAAGACAACGATGTCCTCGCAGATATCGCCGACAACTACCGAACCTCCAACAACGGCGCCCGGTTCGTGCTCGCCACCGAAGCAACCATTGACCTCAACGACATCCTCGAAGTGACCACCCCCGACCCTGATGACATCGAACCGCTCGCCGCGGAACTACCGACTTGTACCGACCCCCAAGACGGCACGACACCTCCCACCGACGGACTCGACCTGTCACCGATCGTCGACGCGCTCACCAGCGACAACCCCTGCGACGCGCTGGCCCTCATCGACAACACCATCACCGATGCAACAGCCAAGCGACACAACGAACTCGCAACAAGTGCGCAGCTCGCCAGCAGAACCCTCGACGCCATCGACAACCAACCCGACGGCACCGACCTCCTCGAAGCATCGCTCGATGCCTACCGACACAACACCCGGCAACACCTCGACAACAACACCGCCGAACGCGCCGACCTCACCACACGCTACGAAAGCCTCGCCCGAAGCCTGCAACCAGTCGCCACCGGCACCGCGCTCGCCGACGACGACCTCGTCGCGCTCCAACAACAACTCACCGACCTCACCGACACCCTCACCGCCGCACCCGAAACAACCACCCCCAGCGCAACGATCACCTGGACCCAAATCGCCACCGGCACATGGACACCCACTGACGTCACCATCACCGGCACAACCGAACGCACCGACACCACACTCACCTACGACTCCGTCAACGACGATCCGCTCGGACTCGCCGCCATCGTGTTCGATGACCCCGACCAGCTCCCCCAGATCCTCGACAGCGCACCAACCAACCCCGACGACAACACCACGATCGAATGGACCGTTCCACCAGCGCTGATCGACACACCCGGCCCCTGGACCGCCACAGCAACCCTCCGCAACAACGACCTCGACACACTCACCCTGACATCGCCAACCACCACGATCACGCTCACCCCAGCCCGATAGCACCTCGCCATGGATGCGAGCGGTCCGACCACTCCGTCGTCCGTCAGGGGGTCTTCCGCATGTGCCGGCGTCGGTGGGCTTCGACGAGTCCGTGTCGGTGGAGTTCGACGACGACCGTTCGGCCAGTGACGTGGTGTCGTCGTCGGATCACTGCGATCGAGTCGCCGCTGACGATCGCGGCTTCGAGGTCGGCGCGGCTGATGGCGGGTGTGTCATTGCGGAAAATGCCGATGCTGGCGAGCCAGACCGCTGCGGTGTTCACGGAGACCTCGCCGCAGCGGGCGACGCCGGCGATCGTCCGCTCGGACTCCCACCAGCGTCTCAGCGTGAGGTCGTCGGGTCGGACGATGTCGGGTCCGCGGTTGTAGCGGTGCGCTGAGTTGCCGCCGTTGCGGGCGAGTACTGCGTGGACTGCGTGCTTGGTGACGCCGAGCTCGTCAGCGACCACGACGACGGAGGCGTCGGCGATGCGTTGCTCGAGCCACTCGATGTCGTGCAGGCGTGGGTTCCGGTTCCTTTGGGCGTGGGATCGGTCCCGGATGGGGATGCCGTGTCGTTTCAGGGCGGCGAGGACCATTTGTTTGTTGATGCCGAGTTCGGCGGCGATCTGTGGTGTCGACTTCGTGGCGTACTGCTTGGTGAGCCACTCGGGGTCGTCGAGCACGCTCGGTCGGGCGTTGTACGGGCCACGTCGGCTGCGGGCGGTCACCGGCCGGCTTGCCTACACCAGTACACGGCGAAAGGAACGGCGAGGACAGCAACGCCAATCGCTGCGATGGCTGCCGGGTTCATCTCGGCGACCGTACTGTCGCCACCCGCCGCTGGGCCAGGCTCGCGGCCGAGTGGGTCGCTAGGGATGCGACCGGTTCGCCGGCAATGTCGTGTTCGGTCGCTGATCCGGGAAGCTTCGTTCGCGGCCACGCGAGGCTGCCCACGGAAGCCGCGTGAGCGGGTGCGGACCGCGGTTCCCGAGCGGTCCGCACCGAGCGTGAGGTGCGGTTCTCGGGCCGGTTCGGTTGCATCGGGCGGCCTGCTGCTGTGCGCGGCCTGATCGGCGAGTGAGATCACCCATCCAGGCTGCGAAGAGCTCTCGATCGAATCTGTTGCGCTGAACTCGAAGGGGACGGTCGTTCGGGAAGCGCCAGCGGACTCGGCCTGCTTCGAGACGCTCGAGCGCCCGGTACCAGTCTCTGCGCGGCTCGGCCAGGCGGCGGTGCAACTCGAAGTTGCGTCGTCGCCGGGACCGATCGGAATCTCGCTGCCGGGCCAGGGTCTGGTCGTCAGGCAGACGGACGACCACGAGGTCAGCGATGCTGAGCCGCTGTTCCGTGATCGCTGCCTCCGCCTCGACCACTCCGCAGTCGAACCGCCCCAACTCGCAGCCCCGACTCGTGCGAGGCAGTCGTAGTGCAGCTTGAGCGGGTCCGTGTCGCACACAGCAAGCCCCGTGGAATCCTCGACACCGACCGCCTCGGTCCATCTGCCGCAGTTGACGTCATTCCAGAACGCTGCGTGCTCGGCGTCGGGACGTCGATCCTGCGCGCCTGGGGAATCACGTGCCGGGATGGGGAGGTCTTCGACCACGTGGACTTGCCCGCTGCACTGGGCCCCGCCGCGACGACGATCACCGGGGCATGTTCGCGTAAGGCGGCTGGCCGCGGATTCCTGCGCACCACGCCGAGCGCAATGCCGTACTCGAGCCGGGTCGGCGACCCCGACCAAGTGCCGATACCGAGTGTTCCCGCTCGCTGGTCGCAGTCTCTCGGTGGTTCCAAGACCGGCGAGGAGCTAGACACGAGGGTCATGAGACGGACCATCGATGCTCGTGGCAACGCGGGCCTTTACTTGGCGAATCGAGGCGATCGGTCTGCTCGCTACGCCTCGTTCGATCATTGCTTCAACTACTTCCGCGGGTTCTATGACGACGGACGCACGGATTTGCTTGCCGACCGCGAATCGATGCAGGTCTCATGCCTGCGACTCGTTCTACCTTGCGAGATGGGGGATGTTCCGCGGGAAGGCCAGGCTGTTGCGCCGAAGCTCATTCGCGCTCTCGGGGGCCGTAGAGGTCATCGTGACCGTGCCGGAGTTCATCTGGGAAACCGACGTCGAGGACTACGGTCGACGACACCATTGATGCCCACATAGCCGTGGGCCGACGGCTGGGTGAGGCGCCACCGGGCGGACAGTCCGACACGTTGGTAACCAAGAGGATGTTGGGAGTGTTCGGTTCTGTGCCTGCGTTCGATCGATTCTCCCGTCGGGGCTTCCGTACGTCAGGTTTCTGGCCGAAGGCGCTACGCGAGGTCCATGCCTACCTCGAGCAGAACTACGCAGCCATCGAGTCACGACGGGTGCAGACCATGAGCTTCGATGGAAGCACTACCGATCGGGTCTACACCCAAGCCAAGGTGATCGACATGATCTTCTTCGTCCACGGCGGTGGGCAGGGCCATTGACCTGTCGCGGCAGCCCGGCCGTTGGCCCTGACTCGGTTCAGCACTCTCCGCCGAGGTCGACAACTCTGTGGCGATCGCCGGGGCGACGACATGAGCGCGTTGTCGAGCCGAGAACGAACAGTGGGTCGTGCCGGGCGCCGATCAGTGATGCAACTCTGAATCTGCGGCGATCGCCAACGTCGCAATACGCCGCACGTCCGCCAGCGCGGGTTGGCGGGGATTCAGCGAGCGAGCGTTACCTGTGTGTGGTTGTCCTTCAAGGCCTTCTTTGCGAGCGGCTCCGGGCCGATGGTGGTGGTCAAGGTGGAGCGCCCGCAGCGCAGCGAGGACGAACGACCTTGACCACCCCGAGGGCCGGTGCAGACTTTGTATGGGCCGGTCAGCGGCGACGTGGGGGCTCCCTGCGTTACCTGGGTGCTCGACGAACATGATATCGCCGGCGACAACAATCGGGATTGGGTGTCCCCCGCAAGCGGAGAGCGCGGTCGCGTCAGTGTTGTATGGCCGTCCAGCCCGCGAGCTGGCGGGCACGCGCGTGCCGGGAGCAGACCGCAGTGGCAACCCGTGATGTTCGAATGGGAGACCGTGACCGTCGTGACCAGCGATGTTCAGTCCGGCATCGCGTAGACGACGTCGGGGTCGAGGTGGCGCAAAGAGTGATAGCAACGCCGAGCGAATTGGCGGGCCACCGAGAGTGCTGCGATCTTGCCGTCGTGACGTGCTTTCGCGGTCGTGTAGTAGTCGTGGTCGGGACTGCCGGGTCGTGACGCGTTGTGCGCGGCTTCGAATAGCGCCCACCGCAACGTCGAGGGTCCTTGCCGTTACAGATGCCCATGAGCGCGCCGAAGATCCGATGCGTCGACGGTGACGTCGAGTCCGCTGTGACGCACTGGCGGGCCAGCCATCACGCTCGATCCGTTCCACCAGCAACAGCCGTCCAGCCGGAGTCAATTCGCCTTACCGTGGGACACGAGCGGCCTCCTTCAAGATGGGGTGTGTCGCAACACCCATCCCAGGAGCGAGGCCCCTCCCCTGTCAACAACGTCGTTGGGAGCTACAGCAGCGAGCCCACGGCCTGCGCAGTCAGCGCGTTGGGGTCGACGCGGGCGGTCGTTGGCATCGCCGCGACTGCTGCGGTGGAGCAGCTCGATCTTGCGACGGCAATCGCAGGCTTGCCGGTCAGCAGCGCAGGATCGATGCGTCAGCACGGGTTGTGGCTACGCTGCGCGCACGGCCGAATAGGCAGAGCATTGGGGGTTACAGATGACGCACGAACTGGATCACGTGGTTCGCACGTACGCACAGCGGCTTGACAGCGCCGCCCCGGCGATCGAACTCGTCGAGATCCTCTCTCGTTCAAGGGCGTCGACGACGTCAGGAAGTGAGGTGACGTCGCGTCGCCGCGGCGGTTGCGGTCGCAGCGACCGCCCCGATCTTGCAGAATCCTGACGCCCGGAAGTCCCTGCTACGGGATACCGATGTGTTCCATTGAAGTGCGGGGTGCCGCCTAGGTCAGTTGCTTCCGTGACATCGAGCACTGCGGGCCGGGCCTCCGTCACATTCGATGTGGTCCAGTACAGCCACGGCTTCGTGAGCCCGGCGGCCTTCGGCCGAGACCTGACCGAGCGATCGCTCAGAGCGTGCGTACCATTCCATCGCCGGTCGGCAACCATAGGTCGCTGCGGTGAGCCACTGCAGTGCGCCGGGGTGCTGTTTCGCACGGTAGCCGAGGTTCGGTTCGGAGAGACCTACTCCGAACCGCAGGAAGCCAGTGCCAGTGCCGCTACTAGGACGGCGAGGACAACCGTGTACCGAACCACAACAGCTCGTCGGCGACGTCGTTGGGCTTGTCGTGCGATCGCCGACAGGCGTTCGTTGGGATTGGCCACGTCAAGTTGATCGGCGGCGATTCGGAGCAAAGCCGTCAAGTCCTCGTCGAAGCTCGGCATCAGTCTCTCCGGCAGGTCGGCGAAATCGACTCGAATGTTAGCTCGCGTGTCTCTCGCAGGCAACGCACGCGAGCTTCCTGCTGACGAGCAACAACGACTATGCACGGGTCGTCCGACACCCATGCCACAGCAATCGTGTCGCTCCGGAGCTTCCTTGCGAGGGTCTTGACGAATACTATGGAAAACGCGACAGTGAACTATGAAACTCGTTACGACCGTCTTAGCCAGTCTCGCCTTACTGTTCGCAGCGGGTAACGATCAACCCCCGGCACCGCGGCGGCGGCGTTTCCCGCCCAGAACACGCCGACCAACGTGACCCAACTCGGATGCACGTTCACTTTGACCCATGGGAATGTCTTTGGGGGAGCGTATGCAAAGATATTTGACTTCGATCCGGACTGTGGACCCAATTCCTACGTTCGTGTGACTGCGTGGACTGGTTCTTCGCTCGTGAACGGCCCGACCTGTTACGCTACTCCGTCATCTCCGTGCGTGATCGGCAGCGGGCCGTCGGGCTATACCGTTCAGTCGTTCCGAGGGTTCTCGACGATCGTGGGCACAACCGTGCAATTCTGCAACAACAGCGGGGCCTGCACTACGCGCTCCTACTCGGCACTATAGTTTCAACCTCGACAAACGACGGCGGCGCACTTCTCCACAAGTGCGCCGCCGTTTAGGGTTGATCGTCCATTGCGGCATGGAGAACTTCGTTCTCGTCACAGGGGGAGTAGATGTCAGAGCTGAAGCGTCGACCGGCCGGGACGTGATGAGACGTTCGCTGGGCGTCGCTGGGTTTCGATTCCAGCGACCGTAGTGAGCGATCGTTGGACCGTCGCATAGTCGCAGTTAGTAGCGCTTTCGCGCTGGAGAACAGCACTCCGCGCCGGGCAAATCAGATCATCACGGCGCGTGCGAAAGAGAGCAACCCGCCGGGTTCGGCCGCCAGTCCATGACGGATCGCTTTCGGTTAGGCGTTGGCCCAGGGGGTGTTTGGCGAGCACGAGTCTTCTCCCTCCGGACAGGCACCTGGGAGCCAAGAAGCAACCGACGTCGTCGGGTTCGATCCGCGCCCTCCAACTGATCTACGAGAATTGTCGGGGTGTGCCGACGGCTTCGTCATCGGTCGAGACCTTGTTCGTGGACGGCGCGGATCAGAACTGCGCCGGAGCTGTGCAGAGAGGTCGGGCTCTGCAAGGTCCGGCGGTTCGTGCACTCAGTGGTGCTGTTAGCTAGCGAGAGTGGCAACGCGTTCATGGTCCCGGTGCAGCGAAACGATCTATCTCCTCATTCAGCTGATCTGGTCGACCGGCAGACCCGAGTACCGGCACTCGACTACTGCGGGTTGCCGGTCTGCCCTTTGTCGGGACCCCATGCCGGGCGGGTGTACGGGGGTTCGTCATCGACGCAGAATCCCGTAGCTGTCGACCGACAGGGTTGGAGATGGCTCTGCGTGGTCTGCAGATCAACGTGTTGGCGGTGACGGCGGCCGAGTCGGCCACGAAACCGCGATGCCTGGACCGGTTGTTCCATCACGCGGCGGGTCGAAATCGCACCGAACGCCACGGTGACCCACGCCGACTATTTCGACCACCACCGCCTCATGTTCGACAAGGCCTTCGGAACGGGCGCCTTGCCCTGCCGACCAAGGGGGGCCATCTTCCGCGACAGTCGGCCACCACGGCTCAGTTCCCACAGTCGCTCCGGCCCAAGATGTCGCCAAACGGGGATCCTCGTGCGTCCCGACAAGCCGTTGACTGAGAGGAGCGACGGGCCAACCGTGATGACCTCCGAGCGAACACACGCCCCGCTGGACGAAAGTCGGGTACAACAGGCCATGAGGTGCAACAAGTTCAAAGAACGAACGCAACCTTGACGCCGCTACTCGGGACTCAAACGAGCATCGTGACGCTACCCAGTAGGGCTAACTATGGCCATACGAGTGCACCCTGTGCGTCATAGATCAATTCCAGCGGGCCCGGTGCCAGAAAGTCCGCTGCCGATGGCGTCCCCGCGTCGCCGAACAATCCGATGTCTCCGTAGACATCGAGTTCACGCTGTAGTGCATCAGCGTTTGGGACGGCGAGACCAACACCCGGTGACGTAGTGGACTCGATGAGCTGCGCGTCTGCTCGCCACCGCGCAGCTTCGCCCTCAGTCGACAGGAAGTTCGGGTTGCCGCCGCTCTCGATCAATGCCACCGCAGCAGCGCTCGCGGCGGTCGGGTTGGAGATAGCGTCACTGAGGCCACGCATAGTTGCTCGCATGAAGTCGCGCACAGGCCCCGGGGCGTCAGTCAGAGTGCGTCGATCGGCAAAAATCACCCCGAAGGAACCCGGCACTCCGTACGTCGTCGGATCGAAGAGGTCGTACCCGACGGCGGCGCGGTCAAGCGCAAGTGGCTCGTTGCTCTTCCAACCAGGGAAGCCGTCTATCGACTCGATCGCAATGTGAGCCAGCGGATCGAACCCGTCGAGCAACACGGTCTCGTAGTCATCACCCTCAACCAAACCTGCATCGAGCAGCATCGCCTCGATGCTGCTCGGAAGCTTGAACTTCACGCCAATTCGACTTCCGGCAAGGTCCGTGAGCGAGTCGGCGACACCCTCTTTGACGATTAGGCCGTCGATCGGCGTGTGACCCCCGACCGAGAGAGCGACTAGGTCTGCCTGATTCTCGCGTGCGAAGGAGACCATCTCACTGAACGAGCCGCCTGACGCGAACTGGGCCTCGCCACCAGCAACCAGCGCATAGTTCGCCGTAGACCCGCTGGGAAGGATCTCCACGTCCAGGCAAACATCTTCGTAGTACCCGGCGTCAGCTGCAGTGATGACTTCGATGATGGACGCTGCGGCCGCGTAGTCAAAGCCGGTCAAAAAGGTGACAGTGCCAAAGGCCAGGTTTTCTTCACACCGCTCCTCGTCGACCACTGCAACTCTTCCATCGCCGGGCGGACCGCTCTTGGTCGCGCTGTCGTCACCACCATCTGTTGTCGACTCTGCGCACGATGCGAGCAGAACGGTGACACACATGATCGCTTTGGTGCCGCCGCGGAGCACACGCCGGCGCGCCCTCGATAGCGCACGCTCGCGATGCATAGGGAGGCGACATGTCGCAGAGGCAGAATAGATGGGACTCACCCACGTGATTATTGCGAGTCGGGGCGACCACGGTCTAGTCATCCATCGCCCCGTCAATACGAGAGAGGGGGAGACCTGGCCTTTTCGAAGGTGGCGGTAGGTGCGGCCAAGGACTACTTGTCCCATGAGTTGCGCACCGCCTCTTCGGTGAGATGATGACGATCATGTATACGCTGTCGCCTTCGACCTCGCGGGATGACCTTCGTAGGTCGGCGTGCTCCGCCCAGTCAGAGCACGTCGTTCGGCCGAACCGTCGGCCCAAGCCGGGACTCCCACTTCGCCGAAGAGTGAGGCGGAGCCCGATAGTGTCAACTTCGCATCACGGTGACGGAGGAGTTGATATGGCGAAGCGCGGGCCGAAGAAGCCACTCACGAAGGAGCACAAGGCCGCCATGGCCGAGGGGCGTCGCGATTCGAACGCCGTAAAGGCGTATCTAGCAGCGGTCCGAGCGGCGAGCCGGTCCAAGACCTCGCCACGTCCGCCCGAGGAGCTCACCGAGCGGATCAACATGATCGGCGGGCTACTCGATCAGGACTTAGACCCGCTTTCTGAGATCAAGCTCCGGCAGGAGCGCCGCGACCTCCGCCGAGAGCTTGAAGAAGCGACCCCTGAAAGTCAGCTCCGACAACTTGAGACTGACTTCGTCCGGTCTGCCGCTCGCTACTCGGAGCGCAACGGGATCGACTTCGAAACCTGGCGCGAGGCGGGCATCTCAGTCGACATCCTAAAACGCGCGAAGATCAGCACGTAAACGTCGAACCGCCGCCTCCGCAGGGCGCATGCGCGCTCAAGCGCGCCACCAAGCGAGGCGGGGCGCAGCCTCCGAACCATCCCCGGACAGCATAAAACCGCATCGATTCTCCGGGCGCCGTGGTTACTCCCACGGCATCGTGTAGATCCAATCCCAAACGATCGCCGCGCCTTGATTGGTCACGTGCACTCCGTCGTAGCGGATGTCCGTGCCCCCGAGGGGAACGCCGCCAGGGCACAGGACCTCGTCTAGTCCCACCGTGACGGTGTTTCGGCGCTCTTCACTGAGGTCTTCAAGAATACGATTGAACGCAGCCACACGATCGGAGTCCGAGCGATCAGCCGTGTCCGCGTCCACCGGATGCATGCACGGGACGCGCATCAAAGCGACCGTTCGATCGGGCGTTTCGATCGTCGAAAGCGCCCGTTCAAGACTCTGGCGGACATAGCTTGTCCAGTCAGGGCTTGGAAACGCCAAGACTTGGTCGCCAACTCGGTGATCCAGTATCTCCCACGCGCCCAGCATCACCAACACGACATCGGGCTCAGTGTTCCTAGCGGCGTCTGACCAACCGTCTAGGACCTCTGAGCAATAGTCGGGGGCGCTCGGCATGGCGCTCCCATCACTTCGGACTCTCTCACTGAGAGTGACACCGCAACCAAGCGCGGCGTATGCGTGGACCTCTAGAGGCGCGTCAGACCCGAGGTCTCGTTCGTTCGCAAGTACAAAGGCGGTGGAATCACCCACGAGAAGCGCGACCGGTTCTTCTACCTCCGGACTGGGCCGCTCCGGTAAGACCTCCGGGTCCTCGACGGGGGCCGTGGCATTCTCCTTGACGGAATTCGGACCATCGACGACTCCGTCCGAACTTGCAGGGGCCGACGGTATCGAAACCGGTGATTGAGCAGCTTCGACGGTCGGTCGCAGAATGGGCATGTCAGTCGAGAGGTGAGGCCCGCTAGCACGCCCGGGTGTTACTACAAGGGCCACCGCAACGAGCAGAGCTGCCGCAAGTGTGAACAAAAGGACCGGTTGCGCTCGACTTAGCCGCCGCGCCGGACGCTCAATGAGCCGATAGCTAAGCTCCGACAGCACAGCTATCGCGGCCACCTGAGAGATCACTACTGAGCTTTCTTGCCAACCCTGGTCCGAGAGGTATGAACCCAGAACGACGATCACAGGCCAGTGCCACAGATAGATGCCGTAGCTCCGGCGCCCAATCGCAACGAGTGGGCCCCAACCAAGCCAACCCACAGGGCCTCCTGCGGGTCGAGCAGCAGCCACGACGACGACACCTGCAAGCATCGAGAAGACGAGGAATCCGCCCCGAAAGAGGCGCGCGTCGTCGCCACTAACGAACGCCACGACTACCGCCATGAGACCTAGAGCACACCAGACGACCAGGCGTGATCTCGCAACGCGCATGAGTGCCGGGCTCAGGGCCGCGTGCGCGCTGACAAGAGCCAGAACGCAACCAACCAGAAGCTGCTGGGCTCGCGTGTCGGTGCCCTGGTAGGCCCGATCCGGTGCTGCTGGTGAATAGAGCTCGGCCATCAGGGCCGCCGACACGAGCGCCGCGCACGCTAACGCAGCGGCGAACCAGGCAGATCGGACGAAGCCGAATCGCAATGCGAGAACGATCGCAATGGGCCACAGGAAGTAGAACTGCTCCTCAACAGCGAGGGACCATGCGTGCTCGAAAGGGCTAGGGCCTAACGAGCTCTCAAAGTAGGACCCACCGTCGGCAATCAGCCGCCAATTGGCGACCTGTGCGAGGCTTGCAAGCGCATCGGTACGCGTCTCGTCCCACTGCTCGGGAATCATCACCGCACGAGCGGCAACGGCAGTCACGGCCGTCACGGTCACCGCCACCGGCCACAGCCTCCTCAACCGCGCCGTCCAAAATGCAGTGAGCGATATCCGACCAGCCGTAGCCAGTTGCCTGAGCAGGATCGACGTGATCAAGAATCCTGAGAGCACAAAGAAGATGTCGACGCCGAGGCTGCCACCCGGCACCAGACTCGAACCCAGGTGAAACGCCACGACCATGACAACTGAGACCGCTCGAAGGCCATCGAGCGGTGGACAGTAGGGAAGCGGACCGGAATGCGCGGCTTCCGACCTGACCTGCCCGTCGGTTACAGAGGAGGCTCCAGCTACGAGCACATCGGCCGCCAGACGATCCCTACGATTGATCGTTCCATACCGAGTTCCACCATCGCAACGGAGCGATCCAGACAGCGACGGACGCTCCGAGGCCGGCACAGCGAGGACGGCCGAAGGTAGATCTCGCCATTTCTGAAGCGGGACGCTCGAACCGCGGACTCCGAGAACGCTCCAAGACGATAGAGATACCTCCCCACTTGCGCGGTCGCTGTCGACCTCCGAGTGATCCCAGAGCCATAGATTGCTGGAGGCCATCTGGGTAGTCGCCGGCGTGCCTGTGAGGGACAAGGCAGAGGTGGGGAGCACGAGATCGCATCGATGCTCGATCAAGCTGACACCACACCAGAGTCCACAAGGGAGCCGGTGCATCCCGGGCGCGTTCGAGCTCGACCGAACACTGGTGACCATCGAGCCGACGTAGGCGCCGATCGACGAAGGCGGTCATCACAGACCTGCCTCCAACGAAACCGTAATGCGGTCGCCTGCAACAACGGGCACCGCGCCCATATTTGCGCGTCGAGCCCAGGTAGCCGACGACGCCATTTGCCGCCATATCCGGCCCCGGGGACTTGAACATCACCAGCCCAACACTAGCTAGCCCGTGAGCAGTACTGGGAGCGCAGGACATATGCAGGTTTCGGTGTGCCCCGAAAACTACACACCGCAGACCGCAATGTCTCCTCATGTCGCTGAATGCGACCCGCCTGCAGCTAAAGCTGCAGCACTGACGAACCTTGCGGCGAGTGCAAACTGAAGTATGCGTCCGACGCCTAGCCCCAGCGATCGCTTCTGGACTCACGTTGCTGGGTTCAGTGAGACCCCCAGTTGACCGCACGAACTACCAACCGAAGCCTGGCAAGGCCGGGACACGCCGGCGAGAGCCGCGCGCAAGCCCCAGCGGGCGCACGTCGATCAGATTCGGCCTCGACAGCATCTTCGTGGCCACTCCCGAACCGACTCTGCAACAAAGTATCGAAGTTCGGTTGACTATGTGTCCAATCGCATGGAACTATGTGCACCGCAGCGCCAGCCTTATACGCCACATTGCCACCTAGACGTCTGAGAAGGAGTCTCACATGCGCAACAGCCATGGCCGTCAGCCAAGACAAGAGGCGACTAGTCAACCGCCGACCGTGATTAGGCCGGTCCGACCTCGGCTTAGGTTCGGCTTCATCGCCGCGGTTGCAGTACTCGTTGTGGGCGTCAGTATCCCGGCAAGCGCGGCACCCAATCCCGCCCACAACGTCACGGTCAACCGGCTTATCTCGAACACCCCCGGACAGCAGTCGACTGCGTGCAGCGTGCAATACCAGCATGGCAATCTTTGGACCGTTTCATACGCGAAAATCCGAAGAGGATTTGCTCATCCCGAGTGGCTTCCGACAACGACCTCATCCTACGCGGCAAACGGATACCGGTACCGGTGGGGCGCGTCGTACCCAAACCTGCCTGACGGAAACACCGTGCGTTGCGCCGGTACCGACGTCACGCTGACGTATCTCTTCGGCGGACAGCTCCTCAACATCACCACCGGAGGAACCGGGGTGGGATGGCATCAGGCGACTGGGCCGCAGTGGTCCTCGATCGTCGGAGGCAGAGGTTGGGTTTCTGGAAACACGAATCCAGCGGGTGGACAACCGTTGGCTTCACGGGACTTTCCGGGCGTCTGAGGACACCGTTCCGAATCACAAATCATCTGGAGGATCCATGAAGTCGAGCATCCTGCTTGCCGCACTCGCTGTTACAGCCGTCTCATGCGGCGACCCAACGACCGCACCTCTGAACGTCGAGCCGATGGGCGAGGAGGTCCGGAGTGCGCCCTTCGCTGCCACTGAGACCCTCGCACCGGATGCGACACCCGAGGGCAGCTCTCCGGGGCCGCCGGTGTCCGCAACAAGTGGTGCCGTTGCGGACAGCACGGGTTGCGTCGGGAGCAATCACGACGACGCTCCGCTCTCAAGCTACGAAAGCGAGGAGGTAACCGCCTCATTCGAACCGTTGGGCAACGATGACTATGCGCTCATAATCTCGACCGCCCCGGGTACCCGCTTTGCCGCTGGATGTGTGCCGTCGGCGTCGGTTGCAACTGGCCTTGAGCTCGGAATCTCCTATGCGCACGTCGTGCCGCTGAGAGACGCTGTACTAGTGACGCTGGTGGTACCGGACGACCGTGAGTTCGATGCCGGCGACGCGCTGTCTCCGACAGAAGGTCCCTCGACAGGCAGTGCCGGGTATCGCGTCGAGACCTTTGTTGCAAGCGACAAGATGACGCGAGCGACATCCGGGGAGATTGTGGACAGCCGCGACCAGCTCGCTTGGATCGTCGTTCAAGCCCGTCTGGACTACACCGAGACGTTTGCAGCGCTCGGGCCAGACTTGCTCAGTTAGTTGCACCACGTCGGTGATCCCTACTGCGGCAGGCTCTCGCTCGGGACTCGCATGCCTCAACCGGCCTCGCATCCGCGTTCGGTGATCTGCGGACGCCAAGACAGCCCGTATCTGGAGCGGCCTGGCACGGGCGTGTACTAGTCGAATTGACTGGCCCTTGTGGCGGCGATTGTGAACCGATCCCCACCGCGTCGTAGGAAGCTCGTTGCGAGCAAGAGAGGCGAAGGTCTTGTCGTCGATTCGAACAGCTGCCGTGTTCCCGATAAGTCCGCGTCTACGGAGCTAGTCACGGTGCGGCGGCGAGGCCGGCTGAAGGGAAAACGAAGTGCACGTTCCGGTCGCGAGGACGCCAAAACACCAAGGAATTGGACGACCAGATACGGGCGTTCATTGGTCGACCATGTGACGTGAGCATGGGGTCGAGTAGTCGGCCCTGTTAGGAGGCTGCTGGCCTGAATCGTGCGATACAAATAGAGCCTCAGCGTATGACCCAAACAAACTCAGCGCTCGACGCTGTATCGTCTGTCCTTGACGTAAGCGAAGGCATAGCGAAAGTTCACAGGCTTGGAGTTGCTCCTGGGACCATCAACTCAATGTCAGACGCGCAGGTCGTTTCTGACTTTCTGGCACACCTTGGGAAGGTTCTACCGAATCCGCACCTCGGTAACTTGATCCACGCCTATGCGCAAGCGTCAAAGGTGGTCCACAACGCGCACGTGCGTCGCGATTCGGGAGCGCTCCGGTTCAGCGAGACGTCCAGGTATCTCTACGTGTTCACGACAACAGCTCAGCAGCAGCCACTAGCGAACTCCTCGACGAGCAACGGAGTTCAGCCTGTGGCTTCGTGGATCTCTCGATTCGTGGATTACCCAGCACTCGCCGGGACACTGAGCACTTCCGCTCCACTAGCGCTCGCGGCATGCGCACGGTGGTTCCTCAGTTCCTACGACCAGTCGACCGATACCCCAAACGGACGTTGTGGCGCTCACCGCGATCCTCCGTGCACAGTCGACCGCGCTTCACTGTCCGTCGAGGATCTGGATTTGCTGACGTGCTTGGTCGCAGGCCATCGCCCGATCGAGATCCAGAGTCATTGCGGGCTCTCGAGGCGCACCTACTTCAGAAGACTTGCGCAGCTACGTGCTCTGCTTGAGGTCACCAGCACGCCAGAACTCACCGCCCGGGCGATCCGACTGGGACTGGTCGACTGAAGCTGGCGGACTACGCTCAGGCACCGCTGCGCTGGTACTCGCACGCAGGCGACCATCGTGCCACGGACGGGACAAGACACTTGAATGGTTCGTCGTACCCGCGCTCAGTCGCTGGGTGACGAAGCGGGCGAGCAGGACGCCAATCGTCGTGCGGGTGGGCGAGCTAGCGAACCTTTGTGTGCGCGTATCTCTGCGAGCCGTCGAGGTCACGACTCGGTGTCATCGCAATCACTGGACCGACGCGACGAGAAGCCGATCGCATGGCGGTGCGTTCGAGGTAACGAGAATACTTCGGGGCAACCGTCGGCGAAACGGCCGACGGCCCACATGGCGATCGACCAACCAGCCTGCCGGCGGCCAGAGTTGATGGGCCGAGCGCTGACGTTCACGGGGGCAGTCGCGGGACCAGCCTGAGTTCAAGATGATGACCGCTGTCGTTCGCCCAGCGGTTCCCAGGCGATCGGCCGGCGACAGCACCCTCACTTGAGCGACTAGCTGCGCATCGAGCCCTCAATGCCGAACGGTCAGAGACCGGAATTGCAGGGTTTGGCACCCGAGTGCCAAACCCTGGCCACCAAGCTGTTTCAGGTCAGGAAGATCTCGAATTGGGAGCGATACCAATGCATACCGCCAGACTATTCCCGCTACTCCTTCTAGCACTCGCCTTACCACTTCTCGGCGCGCAGTCGGCCAATGCTATTCCGTTCCCGCCTCACCACACTCCGGCTCCAGGTAGTCTTCACGGGTGTGACACGGTTCTAACACATGGCAACGTATTTGGTGGAGCATACTCAAAAATTGAAGCCGGGTCTGGTTGCGGCAGCAACACGTACATTCAAACAGTCGGCGTCCGAAATGGAAACATTGTCAACGGCCCCCGGTGCTACATCTCCAATCAATCGTGCAGGCTAAATCCGGGTCAAAACCCGCCCGTCTATCAGTCATTCTTGCCAAACTCGAACATCATTGGCACCTACATGCAATGGTGTAATTCGGGCAACACAAACTGCTCTAACATGAGTTGGCCCGGGATCTAGCAAGCCGCTAGATTTGCGCATCAGTGGCGGGACCCGGTGCCGTTCGAGGCGACTTGTAGGGCCGACACGGTCGCGGTAGCGCGGCTAGCCATCTCTCGTTCACCTAAAGCGTTCCGGCTTGTTCCAGAGAACTCGTCGACCGGCTGTTTCACTTCGCTAACCCGTGCGCGCTGCAGCAACGGCGCCCGTTGTGTCAGCAAACAACATCGGTGGTGCTGCGCGAACAGCCCTGTGGGCAGTTCGCGCAGTGCAGGGGTCCGGCTATCGGTGCTGGTGCCGCCTCGGCGCAACACGCACCCACGCGTGAGCCAAGGCTGGTCTGTTGCGGACTCGACGTCGCATCTCATTCATCGCTGCGGGTGAGGAGGCGCCCGCAGCCAAGAGCACGCCAACGAGCTAGTCGACCACCGCGGATCCAGATTGGCGTGACCCAGAACTCCTCGCTTGCCTCGACAGCCGGCCGTTGGAACGCAGATTGCCGGCGGGCCATAAGCGTACCCGTGCGTCAGAAGCGCCGCGAGCTGTTCCCGATCACGATGCTTCCGATCCCGCCGACCGAGGTTCACATCAGTGTTCGCTCATATCACGGACTAGCAATCGAACGGAGAGGCTTGACGCTTGGTATCAAAGACGCCGTCCCTGGTGAACCAGTAGTTCGTTCCCACGAGGCTCGTCGTTCCCGCCACGAACGAGGTGGGCCCGTAGTTTGCATCGAGCGTCTGATCCTTCTGCCGAGGCGCATTCATTAGAACGCCGCTCTTGAACACTACGGCCTGCGCGCTCACGCTGTCGCAGTCTGCGGCTAGGCTCGATCCGGTCGCCCACCGGGCCTTGGCCGCCGCCGTGAAGATGAACATCCCATGGTGCACGTCGATCCCACAGTTGTAACCGCCACCCGTATAGCGATAGTCGCGCAACGTGCCACCTATCGGCAGACACTGCGCGTCAACAGATCCATTGGCGAGCGGAACCACCAACGCCGTTGCGAGTAGAGCCCCCCTAGCGATACGCCGCGCAAGCAACGACATCATGGACGCTGCTCCTTGAGCGCCGTGAGTATCTCGCGATGAGCGTCGATGAACGCTGTCTCGTGCTCAACGATCACCGTACGGAGAGCGTCGTCCAGGTTGGCCTCCGCACGGCACTGCTCCTCTGCGTAGGGGCCGATTGAAGGCGGCACCGGCTTCGCAGCGAGACACTGGCGGTAGGCCGCCTCGACAACAGAGAGGCGCTGGTCGTTGGCGATCGCCGACTCCAACTCGGCGTGCTCGTCAGGGAGGAGATTGAGCGGATGTGACCGGTCAGAGGCAAGGTCCTCGCACGCGACCTGTACGTCCTCGAGACCCAGCCGGTCGAACCCATCACCCCACCGATCGAGCGCATAGCGCTGCTGATCGATCGGTGCGAGACTGTCGAAGAACTCATTGTTGGGAGTGCGGGTCGGCATAGCAGCGAGATTGCCAGCGCCAGAAACTTCCTCGTACGTCTCGCTGCTGTAGAACCAGCCGCGTTCGTTCATGCATTCGCGGACACCACGCTGTCGCATGTCGAAGGCCCACGTCGATGCCTCGATAGGATCCGATGGCACGCCGAAGAACTCATCGAGCGGCAGCTGGTCCTCGACTGGAGCATCCGCCGCCACGGCCGTCGGTTGGGCGGCGGATGAGGTAGCTGCCGCTGTCGAAGCTCCCACAAGTGCTCCTATTGCTATTGATAGCGTCGCTGTTGGTTTCCGCATGGTGGCGCCCTCCGCTGGTGGCCTGTGATGGCGGCGCGCTACTGCGCCCGACCATGAAGAGTCCGTATCCGCCTTAATCCGCGACACAGCCCGACAGACCGTCCGATCCCGTGCCGGCAAACGAGTCCGGCGGCCGCTCTAAGGGCGTGGAAACTGCTCGATGAAGTGCGCGAAGTGTTCTGGGTGGGCCCTAATCAACGCCGACTCCGCTCGCTCATCCGCCTCTGCGATCTGCTCGTTGAGCCCGCTCGTCGCAGCGCATCCGGAGATGCGCAACTCATCCGACGCACTGTCGTTACCTGCGCCATCAAGGCACTCAACGTATGCGCTTTGAGCGGTGGCGAACTCACTCGAGGCCTGCGCTTCCATGATCAACTCTTCGTACTCGCTCTCGTACGGCGCTATGGCACTTGTTCGCCTAGACGCTTCAGGTCGGCACTCGTTCGCAAGCACCGTCTGTGATTCGCGTGACAGACCGACGTTTGGTTGACCTGGGTCCGATCGGACCGGTTCCTCGAAGGGAACGGCAAGGTAGGCGTGCCCAAGACGACTCATGCACTCCTCAACAGCGGTCTCGACTGCGTCATGCGCCCACTCGGCGCGCTCGTCTGCATCCACCGGTGCGTCGAGCAAGCGCAGGATGGGCGTCCGGTCATCCGCCGCTCCAGCACGCGGAGGGATCAGCAACGACGCGCCAACGACGGAGGAGGGCGGAACCGTGCTTGCCGCAACGGTCGTCATGCCAGGAGCGCTTGTTGACGACGCCGCTGTCGAGAGCGTGCTGGCGGGTCGATCCCCCCCGCGCGATGGTAGCACCGCGGCGGCGACGATCGCCCCCAAGACGATAACCGCAGCTACAAGGCCGACGGCGAGGCGCGTTCGCGTGGCGGTTCCGCCAGGTTTGTCGGGCTCAAGCACGGCCGCTTTGGCTCGCACCTCATCGACCGTCACTGGCGAGCGATGCTCGTCGAGCGCGCGTGCCATCGCTTGAATCTTGCGGCGGAGTGGCTCTCGGTCAGTCACGGAATCCATCCAGATCTGTTCGCAGTCGACGCTCGGCGCGGCGTAAGTGGCGATGCACTGTCGACGGTCGAACGCCCATTGTGGTCGCGGCATCCTGCTGACTCCAGCCGTAACCGTGAACAAGTACGACAACTGCGCGCTGCTGCTCAGGGAGACCGGCAACGATGGGCCAGATATCCGAGAGGAACGGGCGCTCATCGGTAGCGATGTCCCGACCGGAGGGATCGAAGGTGTCAGCGCGTCGCCGGCGTATCGCACGGGCTGACGTCTGACCGACCCGATAGAGGTACCCGATCGGGTTCGACAGTCTCCGCACGCGATCCCAGTTCTGCCAGCCCCAACTCAGTGCGTCAACCGTCGCTTCCCGGCCGTCAGCGATCCCGTACGCAGCCACGAGGGCGCGGTAGAGCCTCGGCTCGGCCTCAGCGAAGAAGTCCTCGTAGTCCGCAGCAGCAGATGTCCTTGGCCTACCGGGCCGGTCGTCGGAACGATTCACCTACGGTCCCTGCTCCGGCGACGTGAAGTGGACGCGCCTAGAGATGCATACATCGCATCGCTTCAGGCCCATCCGCCTACCCAATCCACTCGACCACCCACCAATCCGGATGTTAAGCCCACTTCCGAGAAGTTTCCGGCTCCGACGTCGCGGATTCGGCCCCGGTCAAGCTCTAACCAGCAGGAGGAGCAATGACCTCTATCCCCCGCAGTCACACCAACGCAACCCGCTCGCCGCACCGGGCCAGGCCGGCCGCGCTCGATTCTCACGCCAACACGGCCATAGGCGATCAATGAGGTCGCGTCGCCGGGTCGGCCGACACCTCGCAAAATGCCGGCGCGAAGTCGAGTGGTGGCGTCACCGCCCCGGTGAGACTTCCCACCTTGAGACAGCGCATTCACTTAGCGTGGAAGAGACTATAGAGGCGTACCTACGGATGACCCGCAACGGCGACCTCCCGCCTCAGCCGCCTTGCGGCCGTCCCGGGGACTCAGCCCTCGAGTCGGCGTTCGTTGCGGTCGTTCGTCGCTACAGCCAACGACACCGCATTGACACCGAAACATGGATCGAGTTTGGAGTGAGCCAGCGCGTGCTGCGCCGCGCCGGTCTCCGGCCGACGAGAGTGCGATCACGCCGCCATTAGAACAGTCGCGATTCCCGCTCTCTGCGCCTTAATCGGCCCACCGCCAAGTCCATTGCTGCGATGCCGTCGAGACGGGTTGGACATGCGGGGAACTCACTGCTCACGGCCTCACCGGAATGGCAACAGGTGCTCCGAACATTCGTGTCCACCTACCGAACGCCAGACACGACCGGCAGCCACTAACACAGTCACCGCAGACATCTCCGCACACACCCGCGAACGCCAACGCTGCGAACACGAGCGAGCGCGCCGGCGGAGGCCGGGGTGCCGATGTGCGTGCTCCGTAGCTGTCGCTGCTGATGCAGCAACGACCTCGATGAGATGCAAGGTGTCGCCGGTTCGCGACTGACGGCTAGACCGCACATGCCGCGCCCTCGACGTACTGCTGCGCCTGGGACAGAAACCGTTGGACGGTTATCCGTCGTGGTGTGCGAGCGTGCCACCCACCAATGGAGTTCGAGATTCGCAGAGCCGTGATGGGCGACGCTGTCGGAGTTGCAAGGCTGAACAGCGCAGTTCAGCGACTGCACTTTGAACAACGTCCTGACTGGTTCAAGCCTCCAAACCCGGACTCCTTCCTGCCGGCCGTAGAGGAGTGGTTGTCGGTCGAGTCGACAGCGGTGTTCGTTGCCGAGATCCAACGTGGGGTCCTCATCGGTTATGCCGCTGCGATGCGTCGCGATCGTGCTGATCATCCATTGGTTCACGAGGCTGCGGTGGTGGAGCTCGACCAGCTCGTTGTGACGCCAGACGGGAGTTGGGAGATCGCTCTGTCTGGCCGTGCTTGATTGGGCTCGACAGCGACGCATCGACCGGGTGGAGCTCGGCACGTGGCACTTCAACGATGCTGCCAACACGCTGTTTGAAGGACTTGGGTTACTCCGGCTCAACGGCGAATGTCGCGCTTGGTTGTCGATCAATGATCGGCAGCCGTCCGCTTGGACCGCCTGTCGGTCGCTGCGCCGTGGTCCAGAACCTCAAAGGCAACTGGAGCGCCGCCCTGCTGCACGAGCATTCCCACACGATCCATGGCTAGCGCAGGAGCTCATCAAACTCGACAGTGCCAGCGAAGGTTACGCCGTCAGCAGCGACTCCCGCTCGGTTCGCAGGGTCGAGTTCGAGCGGTGCAGCTCACCGCGCGCTGGGCATCGTACGCGAGCTGTGGGATCGCGTGCAGTGTGCGAGAAACCGTTGTGGCGTCGCGAGCGACCCTGGGCACGTCGGCGTTCGAGGATGCGAATGGATTGCGCACGCCGCGCGATCGCTTCGATCGTGAGCGGTGACGCAAGCTTGAAGGTCGTCTTGCAAGTCGGTCTTCGCAGCGATCTGGCGATCACACTGCAGAACTGACGAATTCGACAGTGCTTGGCAGATCTGATGGAGGATCTTTCAGAAGCTGCATCCGTTGGGTGGCAACTTGGCGGGGTCGATGCCGCGTCCGTCGTGTACCAGTGCGGTGAGGAGTTGTTGTGGACAGCGGCGTACGCCGCCGGTGGTGCGGATCTCGAGGTGGAGGTGGGGTGTGCCGGATCGGCCGGTGTTGCCACTGGTGATGAGGAGTGTTCCGGCTTCGATTCGGGCGCCGTGGGTGACGTGGAGGTCGCTCCCGTGGCAGTAGGTCCATCTGGTGTTGTCGGTGTCGTCGACGATGGTGACGCCGATGCCGCAGGTGGAGCAGCCGTTGTGTCCGCGTTCGGTGCAGCCTTGGTCCCACCAGTTGTGTGGCCAGGCTGAGACGTTGGTGACGGTGCCGCCTCTGATGGCGTAGATCGGTACGCCGGTGGGGATGATCCAGTCCCATGCCGGGTAGGTGTGGTGGGGGTCGTCGAGTTGATCGATCGTTTCGAGGAGCAGCGATCGGGGCCCGGGGAGCGCCCACCCGCCTGGAAGCGTGTCCCCGCTCGGTCCGCCAGTGCAGGTGAGTGCGGTGTCGGCCGGCTCGATGGTGGACGGTTGTGCGACATCAGTGCTGGTGGGGAATGACGGGTCGGCGGGGCCGAGTTCGGTGTACTTGTCGAGCCATCGTTGCTGGTATTGGCGGGGAGTGAGGGTGTTGCCTGCTTGTGGTGCGGGTATCTGGTCCCAGCTTGTGCTGCTACGTGGTGGCAGGTGGCCGAGGTACCAGACCACGGGTACTACGTCGATGGTGTTGTGTTCGTCGAGGATGGCACCGACGAGTTCGGTTGCTTTGGCGTCTTGGATGTCGGGAGGGGCGTCGGCTGCGGTGGGGTAGCCGGCGTAGCGGTCCCATGTGCTGTTGATGAACTGGTACGCCCCGGATGCGGTGGAGCCTGCGGCTTGGGCGCGGTAGTCGCCGCCGGACTCGAGTGCTCGGATCGTGGCGAGGATCTGCTCGATCGACGCAACGTTGGGTGCGCAGGCGAGGAGTGGGGGAGGGTCGCCGCCGGCGAGCAGAACGGGGATGGTTGCGACGCTTCCAAGGAGCGCGAGCGGTGCAGCGGCGAGCAGAGCTTTCACACTCCTCCTGCTCCACCCTCAGGCGGCATGGTCGACACCGATCAAGGATCGGAACGCGTGAGGTGTGTTGGGGGTGGGTTGGTGGTTGCAGGAGGTCGATGTCGACCACTCGACTTTCGCGGCGCAGCCGGAGGAGCGATGATCGACCGACACCGACGAAGCAGAACGACCCGACTCGTCGCGGCGGCGATGCCGGATCTGCCCAGACCGGGGCAGAACCCTTGCGGGCGTCGGCTGCGAGCCTCTCGCAGGGGGCTGGCTTGCCTTGCGATCTCTGAGGTTGCTCTTGGCGCGCCTAGCGAGGCGTTGCGGGACTACAGCCACGACCTCGATCGCGCTCCCGAGCCGAACGCACGGGTCAAGGCTGAGGGGCGCGTCACGTTGCCGCTCCGGTTCAACTCACGGATCACAGTCTCAGCGGTGCGACCCTTGCCCGTGTGTGTACCCGATCTCGTTTCGAACTCCGGGCTGATCACCTCGTGTGGATCGCTTGATGACGACGTCGATGAGTCGATATCGGAGGAGCCAGACGAGGGTGTACACGGTGAGCGGAGCTACTCCGAGGACCCAGGTGGGCGGACCAGCGAGCTCGAGTTGAGCGACGGCGAGCGAGGCGAGCGCCACGTTCGAGAGCGTGAAGAGCCAATACGGGAGGATCTCACCGCGTATTGAGGCGCCGCCCGGCTCCTCCCACGCCCAGCACCGATACGCAAGATATGTGGGAACGGCCAGCGCACTTGCACTCGCGGCGTTGGCTGCCCACGCTGGCCACTCGGTAGCGGTCAGGATCGCAAGGTACGCGGTGAAGTTGGCGGGCGTGGCGACGGCGGTCACTACGGCGTAGCGGCGAAACGGGCGATTGCGCTGCTCGTCGCCACGGTTGGTCTTGTCGGTCATTGTGTGCTCCTGTCGATCCGAAGGCGTCGGTCGGGGTGGGCGCCCTTTGCGCCCACCCCGACGCAGTCAGGTCACTGATTGGGGTTCGGGTTGGGGTTCATGTCGCCTCCTTCCTGTTGGTGTCCGTTGACGAACCGAGCGGCCCGCGTGGAGCTGCCGAGGTCGAAGAGAAACGTCGCGTGTCCGCCCTGCTCCACACCCCTGAACTCCCAGAAGTTCCCTACCCACAGGTCGTTCGGGCTGGTCATCACGCGAACGACCTCCGGATCTACGAGCTGACACGGCACGGGACCGGCGCGCAGGTCGGTCATGGTCGGCATCGCACGCCAGAGAGGCACGCGAGGCTTGCGGGGCCACCTCGACGCCGGCCGGCAGCACGGAGCGGCGGCGCTGAGCGCCAAATCGATGAAGCCCGAGCAGGTCAGAGCATCGTTGTTCGAGCGTTGTGCGATACGCCGTGCGGGGCCAGCGGCGGAGCGGATGATCCTCGATTCCATGAACGCGGGCAGAGTTCCACGGAGGAGGGCGATCGTCTCGAGGAACGCACAGGCGTCCCACGCGTACCGGAGTGACCGTTGCTCAGCGCAGCGAGTAGCGAAGGCGACCACGTCGGATCGACACCTCCGGCACATTCGCGGGCGGGCGAACCCGGCAATTCGATACGCCGCCTGGAACTCGTCGAAGGAACGAGACAGTACGCCTCGAGGCCCGAGTTCGACGGTTGCGAGTCCGCTCGGTCCCTCGAGCGTCAGGGCCGAATGAGTAATGGGGTCCTTCGAGATGTTTGCAACCGGCTGAGTGCTGTTGAGACGGTTTCCGAAGATCACGTCTCCGGCCTCGACCTTCGGTAGACGTGCTGTGTGATTGACCCGGAGCGTGACTCCCGTGAACGGGCGAGACGTCGAGATCGTCGAACATGAGGCCATGTCGGCATCGTGAGGATCTCGATCGACAAACGGGGTGACGCGCGTACCCCACCTTGGGAGGATGGGGTGAGCTGCTCTCTCTGCGATCATCGTCGGAATGCGGACAGAGGAGAACGCCCCAAGCTTCGTTCCGTTCTATGAGCCCTTCGTGAGTCCCGACTACGTCGGGTGGAACGCTCCAGGCGCTCCGGTCGTGGCATGGGTGGCGATCCACTCCGCAGCGAGTGCGCTTCTCGCGGCTGTCCTTGTGGCCTCTGCGTTCGACGGACTGCCCGTAACTGCTCTGGTCGGCCTCGGCTGGATCGCTGCCGTCAGCGGACTCGTGTTACGACTCGCCCGACACCTCCTCATCGCTGCGACGACGCCGGTCGGCATCCACACCGTCTCGATTCGGCCCCGGGCCATCTCGATTTCGGCTAAGGCAGGGTGCTATCTCGTCATCACTCAGATCGCGTACCTCGCCGTTCGGGAGCTAGGTCGTGACGGCGTTGTGCTCTTTGCCGGTGTCGTGGCGCTGACGGTTGGTATCCGTGTCGCCGGGCTTGACGCTTGGGAAGGAACCATTCGGCCGCGGTTCTTCTATGTCCGGACGGTGTGCTCGACTCGAGGTCTCCTGAACGGGCTACTCGTCGTTGCCTGCGCAGGCCTCGCGATGTGGCTCCCGACGTTGCTCCTCGGTTCGCTCGCCACCAGCGACGAACCGATCTGGATCTTCCCGACGGACTCGTCCTGGGTCGAAAGGTTCGGATTGTTCATCGTGAGCCTGGCAGCGTTGAGCCTCCCGACTCTCTTGATCTGTGAGGCCATCGGGCTCGCAGCCCGCTACGACAACCGCTTGACGACGCTCGTTCTCCGGCAGGAGCGTGAGCTGCAACAGGCGCGCGTCGCCGGCGAGCTGCACGACCGCGCACTCCACGACGTGCGAAGACTCCGATCTGATTGTTCCGAGCCCGAGCATCGGTTCGCTGCCAGTCGGCTCGAGGCGGAACTCCGTCGCTTGCAGCGCGAACTCGAACCGCAGATCGCGTCCGAGCGGCCGGTGCGCGGCTGCCTGGCTCGTGCGTTCGAACGGGCGAACGAGCTGGGCCTCGAAATCATTCCGCTTATCGACGGCCATACGCTGGCGACGGTGCTCGACCGGTCGACCGCCGAGCTCTTGGAGGCAGTTTCGCACGAGCACGTGATCAACTCGGTGAATGCACAGGCAGCGACTTCTTGGATTGAGATCACGATCGACGAAGTCAGTCTTGTCGTTCGCTACGAGGACGATGGGGGAGGCTACGAACCATCTGTTGCGCTGGAGCGTGACGGTGGGCTGGCTCGATTGGTGCGGCGAGTACGAGCATCAGGTGGCGTCTTTCGGTTCGACGCTCGGCCCGGCCGGACGGCGAGTGTCATCACTCTTGCGATGTCGCGTGAGAGCGAGGAGGGCGAACCTGAATGAAGCGCGTGGCGCTCATCGACGATGAGAATCACATTGCGGTCGATCTCGCCAAAACGATCGCGAGTTCCGCTGAAGGCGCCGTAGAGATCGAAGCGCTGGACCGGCCGCGTCGGCTCAACTCGATCGATCTCTCGACCCCGTTCACTCACGCAGTCGTGGACTTGTCGTACGGTCTGTGGAACTACGATTCAGCGGAGAACTTCTCGCCCGAGCCAGACCTCGGGATCGATGCGATCGACGCACTGCTTCAGAGGGACGGCTCGACGAAGATCGTCGTGATGACCCGTCTCGACACCCCTCTCCTCCAAGAGATGGCGACGGCTATCAGGGAGTTCTGGCCTGAAATCAGATTCCTCCACAAGTCTGACCTCGGCGTGCTCGATCGAGCTGCCGCCTTTGTGTTGAAGAGCGAGGTGCGCGACAACGCCGAGGTGTCTCTGCTCCTGACGGGCATTGCGCCACGATCGGAGAACGAACTCCGAGCGGCTTTCAGCCTAATGCCCTCCCCGTCGACCTCAGCTCGTGTAGCGCAAGCCCTCAGCTCGTGCATCGACCGCCCGATGCACGAGCAGATCGCAGCCGCCCTTCCGTACTCGGTCAAATACGTTCGACGAGTCGTCCACGAGACTGCGTCGCTCCTACGCGACCAGGATTGGATCCCCACTGCGGACCAGGCTGGCATCGACCGACTCTGGATCTGGTGCAGGGCGCGGCGACCGCTCCTGATGCGGTGCCTTGACGTAGGCGGCTGAGCCGGAGCCCGTGGAATTGACCAGGAGATGGACACAGGGAAACGACAAACTGAGCGGACATCTGGCCGCTAGGAGTGGTCGAAACCGGAGATCTGGGACATCTCGTTGCTTCGACTCGGGTATCAGCACGCAGCACTGATCAGCGGAAACACCTCCAGTCGAATCTCGTTTGCGCCGAGTTGGCGGTCGCCGTAGCCGCGCCACGCGGACCGACCGAAGATCTGAGGTAGCGCAGCTGACAACTCGGACATCGAGCGACGTGCCTCGCGAGTTCCAACGCCGATGTCCGGACCACGGAACGCGAGTGCGAAACCGACCTGTTGATCGGGAGCGAGCCCGCGTTGCTCAAGCGCTGCTGCGTAGGCGAGCTGAAACTGATCGATGAAGTTCTCGTCTGCCGGGATTCGGATTTCGAACGCGTCGTTTACGCTCACCGAGTCGCACCATTCGGGCGGCGGGGTCGTTGTGGAAGGCACAGGGGCCACTGTCGTGGGTGCGGTTGTCGTGGTCGAGGTCGGCGTCACCGTCCCGTCTCCCGCAGCGGCGCTCGCGATTGGGACGGCAGCCAGGGCGACGACAAAGAGCGCAAGGAGAACGTCGGCGTACATCCAGCCGGCGAACGACAAGCCATCGTCGCCAGGTGCGGGGGATCTGCGGAGCGACCGCCGTCGATGTCTAGCTGCCACGAATGAACCCCTGGCTTGCATGGAGCGCATCTAGATCCTCACGGACGGTGTCGGTGGTTTCCGCCAGGGCAGTCATCGCTTCGCCCAGGATGCGGCGGGTATCGCGTAGGGCATCGAAGACTGGGGTCAGTTCGGCGCGGTTCGAGCGTGTCTCTTCTCCCAACGCAGCGACCTCCTGCGTGAGCGCTGCGATGGCTCTCTGCACGTCATCGAGGTCGTCAGCAACCGTCGAAAGGGCTGACGCATAGCCGGTGATCGAATCTGCGGCCGCTGTCACGAGCTCGCCAGCATTGATGGCGCTCTCCAAGAGTTCGCCAACGCGGCCGAGAGCAATCGAGACGATGTCAACAACGGAGTCCTGTGTGACGGACACACGTGGTGCGAGCGCCACGGCAAGGTTCACTGCGACCTCCGCTCGCTCGCTCTCGAGGCGATCGATCGTTCGGGAGCGTCGACTACGGCCCGCTGACTGAAGCACTTCGCCTATCAAGGTGAGCGCTGCGACCGCTGCCACAAGTGCGAACGCCACGATCGCAGTGCCTGCAAGCGTGAGGAACTCGCTGCCGCCGGCCCCCCCGGACTGCCAGAACGCCACGAAGCTCGGCACCTCGCTCGCAGTAGCGGCGTCGACTTCAGAGTAGGCCTCGGCGACTTCGCTGATCGCCCACCAGGTGAGAGCGATCGGCGCGAAGACCGAAATGTTCCTTGCGATGAGCACGGCTCGGCCAACCATTCCCAAACCACCGCCTGCCTTCGACGTCGGATCCGGCAGGGCGCCGAGTAAGTCCGTACGAGACCAGTGGAGTGCAGCGTTCGAATCGTTAGCGACGGTGAGGAGGCTTCGGACTGCGGCATCGTCAGCGCAATGCACTTGATTGGACCAACGCTTGAGATGGTCCAGTGCTTTGTCGAGGTCGGTCTTTGGGGGCACGGGGGTAGTTGTCATGGTCCTCGGTCCGCAAGGAGGCGAATGAAACGGCGTGCTATCTCGCAACAGTGATCAAGGCAGCGACCAGAACCAGCACAAGACCGAGAGCGAGAGCAGCGAAGACAAGAGATCGATGTCGGGGCGGCGCTGAGCCAGCCGTTCGACGAGCGCAACCGGGGCCGGTCGGTGCCTGGCCGGCCACCACATGGGGGGTCTGCCTCGGGGCTTCGTGATCCGAGCCTTTGGTGGGTCTCTCCGGCTCTCGAGTCGATGATGAGGGGTTCGAGAGCGAGATCGGCAGCACGTGTTGCGAGAACAGGTAGGAGCCGGACGGTCGAGAGATCCCGAATCGACAGGTCAGGGAAGACGCATCGGCCACTGTGGCCGATCCCCAGGTGTCGCCGACGCCGCGGTCGATGATCTGGGTCCCGCCGTCGTCCCCAGAAATCGCCATCACGTCAGCGATTGACGATGAAGGCCACTCCCAGCGAACATGTGACAACCCGAGTTCGTCACGGGCGAACCACACGGGCGGCGGCGACAAGTCTCGCAGTGCACGTCGTCGGGCGTAGGCGAAGCTCCTGCTCATCCGAATCTCAGGCGGTAGCTCTTCGCGCCCAATCAGTTGCTCGAGATCCGACGTCGCGGCCCGTGCAACGATCCGGCGAAAGGAGGAAAGGTCGCGCGGGCGGTCTGACACGGGATTCCACGGGACATCATCGGCGGCGGGTGGATTGGGACAAGAAGGCGTGGAGTACCAATCGCCAGCGAACCAGTAGCCACTACGTTTGTCGATGGTCCCGTGGTATCTACCGGGGGAAACAGGGTCGCTCGATTCCTTGAGATGAGGAAAGCCCCATCCGTGGAGCCGGACAGTGGCGAGCCGCACATCCTCGACTGGTGCCCCGGCTGAGAGCCGAACTGCGGAGGCAGCCCAGTCGGCCACCTCGGCCGGGCACACCAGTTCTCGGAGGACCGCGTCAGCGAGCGCATCGTCGGTCGTTCCGCCCTGCGAGGCCCTCACGGCGACAACGATCGCTAGTCGAGCGGTCTCCGTCTCGAGCGACGTGACACTGTCGGTTCGGAATCTGAGCGGAGCGGCCTGGAGGCGTCGTAGCTGGTCGAAACGCTCCCGTCGTCTCCCATCCGTCGGCTTCGACAAACCGAGTTGCGTTATCGCGTCGACTGCCGACAGCGAGAGTCTGAGGTGGGCCGATGCTGATTCGTCCCCAATCGGGTCTGAAATCGTCCGACTGGTTCCGGAGGCGAGATCGAGCAACCGGACAGGAAGGAGGCCACCCACGACGAACTGGGCCGCGGCGAGACATCCCTCGGTCGGCGCGAGAAGACACGTTGCGGTGGACGGATCTGGAGCCCCTACGAAACGCTCGGCGGGCAACGGTGCGACACGCTTCGCTGCGAGCTCGTCGAACGAGTAGACACGAGTCTCGAAGACACAACCGGGTGGGCCGCAGAGCAATGCGAATTCTGGTGTTCGCGCAGATGGCCAGGAGATCTCGATCATGGTCCGCCCCCGACGGTCCGTTCCGATGGCGCGCAATTCGGGCGCCGTCACGCACGTTCCCAACGGCCGGGGCTGACCTCTCGCCAGCCGAGCTCCGGGGGCCGCTTCCGGCTGGATGCTGTGCCACCAGAATTGAGTGCCCGGAACCACTCGCGCATCGTCGGTCGTCCGAGCGCGTCGTCGGAAAGGCTCTCGCGCAGAAGCGACCCGAGTGATCCAGGGAGCCGACTCGCGGCGACAGATGGGTCGCAGTTGTTGCCGCGATCGGCGCCGTAGTCGATGAGTCGCACGAGGACCAGTGCGAACTTGTAGACGTCAGTCTGAGTGCTCTGCCGCGCCCAGTCCGTGGTCAGTCTCTGAAGCTCCCGTTCGTCGGCGCCTTCACGTTCGCGAGCCTTGCGCCGAGCCAGGTATCGGGCCGACTCCGGGGGTACGAACCCCGGCGTGTGGGGCTGACGGCCCTCGAACGGCGAGATCGTCCCCGCAACGAGCGCGGAGTCGCAATCCACGAGCATCATCGCTCCATCAAGGTCGTCGTACACAACGTTCTTCATCGAGATGTCGCCGTAGACGATTCCACGCTCGTGCAACACGGTGAGAGCTCGTGCGAGTCGGGTAGCGAGTCGATACCGCGTGTCAGAATCGAGAGGTTGCACTCCTCGCGCACGCGCGAACTCATCATCCTGAATAGCGAACTGGAGCTCGCGAGGCAGACGTTCGGTGAGGTTGAGGCCTTTCCAGTCGAAGAAGAAGCGATCGGGAATCCTCGGCATCACGACCCCGAGGGACTTGCTCGCATCGCGCTTCCCAACGACGACTCGTAGAGGCCACGTCGTCATGCGGTCAAAGCGCTCGCGCTGGCGAGCGTCCATCTTGGCTGAGTCTCTAACGCTTGCGACTTCGGCAAGACTCGCCACGGCTGGACGGACGCTGCGGCGATATCGCTTGATTACGAGATCACCGTCGGCGTCCGCCAATGAGAAGCCCGGTAGGTCAAACACGGCGGAGAACTTTCCAGCACCCAGCCTTGAGCCCACTGACCCTTCGACCTCGTCCCACGAGAGCCTCACTCCGGCCAGATCCCAACGCAGGTGCGGTCATCGTCGAACCCTCGCCGATAGAAGTCGAGCTCCGCTGCGAATCGGTAGACCGACGGCGCACTGTTCCACGCCATAGCTAGGTGCGCGCCGACTTGGCCAGTACCGGAGCCCAACGGCGCGGCCAGTCCGTCGCTCATCAGGAAGAGTGCATCGCCCGCTTCCAGCACGCCTGACGCCACGTACGGGATGTCACCGTCACCAGCGGGCAAGGGCTGGACGGCAGCGGACGGATCGTGCTTGTCCACATCAGGTCCTCGAGGGTCGCAATCGCTCCACCCTCCGACCGACAGAACGAACGCACTCGAATCGCCAGCGAGATTGGCGACGACATACGGAAAGTGGCGAACAGGCGCTCCAGCATCAGCGCCACCGCTTGGTTCGGTTGCGATGATCGCAGCAATTGCCGTGGTCGCTTGCTCAAGCTGCAACTCGGCCAACAGGTCAGGCGGTATCTCGTCGGGAGGAAGCTCGGTGCCGGCGGCCCGAGCTGCATCCCTCACAATTGCACTGCTCACGGCCGGCGCGACTTCGTTCGCCCATGGGATTTCGGTCGCTGGCACGCCATCCTCTAGCGCCTGCACGATGATCCGGACGCCCACCCGGGATGCGATCACGGCGGCGCGGTGTGGCGTTCTGGTGTTCGAGACGCCGTCAGCCACGACCGTCACCAACCAGCGGCCGTCCGTGGTGCCGCCAACCCCGTACTCGTCCTGACGCGTGACGGCATGTTGCGTGTCGCTGCGCGCGTAACGGTGCCCCTGACCGCGAACGCTTGCGGCACGAACGTCTAGTGCACCGACTGCTCCAAAGTCGAGAGCGACCGCCGCGCGATGTAGCGGACTGGACAGAAGAGCAACGGGAAACTCGTGGAACGATCCAGGGTCGCCGATTTGAGGTTGCTCGGCGATTGAACGCCGAGGGATGCCGCCAGCCTGGTCGTTCCCTTCCTGCAACCCTGCTTCGGGCTGTCCGCGCTGAAAATGCTCCAGCATCGAGCTGTCTTCGTCGGACGCCAATCGATTCTCCGCTCAGATGAGATCGTCGTCGTCAAGGAGATCGTCGTCGTCAGCCGTGTCGGGGCTCTGAAGGACGAGGCCGTTCGAGGTGCCGTCGGCAGCGGACCCGACGATCGATCCCACCAGTACGGGGATCAGGCGCTCCAGAGCGGCTGCAGCCCCTACTTCGGTGAGCAGAAATGCCGTGACGTGTTGCTCGGCAGGCGCACCGTCGAGGGACGCCTTGTACTTGGCAACGTGGTCGAGGACCGTGTGCGAGGCCTCGCCAACGCCGTAGGGCACAACGTTCGGGTGAGCCTTGAAGCTCTTGTCTGTGAGCGCAGTGAATGCCTCCTTCCAGTCGTTGTCGCTAGCGTCGTTGGGCTCGCCATCGCTGATCATGAAGATCGTGGGGCGGGCCACCTTGAAGCCCTGCGCCTTGAGGGTGGCGACGTCCGACTCAATCTGGTGACGTAGTGTGAGAAACAGGCTCGCGTAGCTTGTACCGGTCTGCCTCGGGTTGACGACAGGGATGTCGTCGGTCTTGAGGTTCCGGATGTCGATGAGCGGCAGATCAACTGTGGTCTCACCCGAGAACGACACCACGCCCAGCCGAACCCGGTCGCCGGCGGCCGGGTCCTTGAGGACTGCCTCGGCGATCTCTGGAGCGATCCGGTTTGCCACGTCTAGTCGACTTGCCGATGGGTTGTCGAGATCCTCGCCCGTCTCCGTCATTGACCACGACGCGTCGAGAGCGAGGTAAAAGGGCAGCAACGCCGCCTGCTCGCTTGCACCATCCTGGGCCATCCTCTTCCTCGATTCGTTGATCCGGTTGATTCAGCGAGAGATGCACCCTCGCACGGGAGGAGGGTCGTCGGCCTGCGCAACTGATTCGCAACGGCGGGCGAAGGGACGGCCAGCGCTTGGTCCGGAATCCCGCTTGGTCGTAGGGCAACAGGTTGGGCTCTACGATCTCAGCTCGACTGAGGAGTTGGCGGATGGATGGGTACTACGTCGTAAGCGTGCTGGGCCCGGTCACGGTCCGCAGCGGGTGGACGATGGTACCGGTCACCCAAGCGAGGCGACAGATGCTTGCTGCGCTCGTAGCTGCGGGCCCGAATGGAGCGAACTGGCGGCAGCTTGCTGCGTCGGGAGGTATCACGAAAGGAGAGCCTGCGGCCGTCCGCATGTCGATCGCGCGGCTGCGTAGCCAGCTTCCGGACGGAGCGCTCCCCAATGCGAAGGGCGGTCGATATGCGTTGACGCTCCCTCCTCAACTCGTCGACGCCTGGCATCTCGCAGAGCTGTCGGGTGGTGGTGCGCTCGACAGCGCAGCGGCGAGCCAGATCCGGCAGCTGCTCGCACCGTCGTCGCCGTACTCCGACGTCGAATGGGCGCCCCCGATCGATCAAGCGGTGACGCAGGTGGCAGCACAGCGAGCCGCGCTCTTCAGCCGCGTGATGGAGCGCGACCGCTCGCTCCTCGGACGCGAGTTTGCCGCGCATGTCTGGTGGCTCTGTGAGGAGGAGCCCTTCAACGAACAGCTGCTCTTCGATTCCGTCCGCCTCCTGGCGGACACCGGCGACCGCCAGGACGCGCTCCGGTTGCTCCGGCAGGGGTCGGATCGACTCGCCGAGATCGGGCTGTCCTTGTCGCAACCGCTCCAGGAGCTCGAGCGAGACATCCTCGGGGGCACGCACCAAGTCGACGAGCGCCCGTTGGCGCAGGCCGAGCTGCCGCCGAGGCTGCGCGATCAGCTCGACATCGGGTTCGTCGGCGGTCGGGACAAGATCAAGGTCGTCGCACAGATCGTCGAACGCAGCGATCCGGGACTGACGACGTTGGTCGTTGAGGGCCCGGCCGGGTCCGGCAAGACGCGGTTGATTGCTGAACTTGCGGTGGACGCTCAACGACGAAGGTGGAACGTTGTCTACTCGGCGCCGTCCAGACCAGGAGCTGACGGGCCACTTGGTTCGCTGTCCGCAGCCATGCCGACACTCCGCAATCAGATCGACGCTGTCCTGCACAGGTCCGAACTCGACCACGAGACACGTCAGCTCGAGCTGTGGAGCTCCGTCCACGCCGAACTCGACCGACTGGCCACCCGATCGCCTCTCCTCCTGATCGCCGACGACCTGCACTGGTCGGACTCGATGCAGCTCGACTTCCTCGCACACCTGTCGACCGCGATGTCCGACCGCACCATCGTGCTGGTGTGCGCAGGGCGTGACGATGATGAATCGCTCCGTCACTGGGGTCCCGTCGCAGAGGCGGCCGAGCGGTCGGGTGCTCGTCGGTATCGCGTCGAGCCGCTCACGGTCGATCAGATGACCGATCTCGTCGACGGGCTGTGTCCCGATCTCGAACCGGCGATGCTGCTTCGAGCTGCGCGACGGATCCACCGAGACAGCGCCGGGCTCCCGGCCGTCGCGATTGCACTCGTCCGGTCGAGCGACATCGCCGATGGTGGTCGGCTCGGCGAGGGTGCGCCACGACTCGACCAGCTTCTCGCTGCGAGTCTCCCACCGGCTGTCGTTTCTGTCGGGGCGGCTGGGGCCGTCCTCGGCGGCGACTTCGACGTCGGATCGCTGGCGTACATCACCGACCAGACCACCGACGACGTGCTGCGTTCGCTCGACGTGCTGGTTCGTCGAGATCTCTTCGTCGAGATCTCCCCGACGACGTTCCACGAACGTCATTCGCTCGTGACCGCTGCGCTGCTCGGTGGCGTCGAGCGCGATGTGCTCCGCCTCCTTCATGCTCGCGCTCGGACACTCGGACGATCAGTCCACGACGATGCCCGACATGCGGTCGGAGCAGGACCGTTCGTCGATCGCGACGACACGGTCGCTGCACTGCTCCTATCCGCAACCGAGTACGTCTCGGCGGGCCTGCCCGCCGAGGCCTCGATCACGTTCCGCACGATCGAGGAGACGTTGGGCGCCGCCGTTCCCCACGACGCTCTGCCGGCGTTCACCCGGGCCTTGGATCTTTGCGGACACCATGACGAGGCGATGCGACGCAGACAGGAGGCGTTCGCTCGCGACATCAGCCGCTCTTCGCCTGACACCGCGCTCGATCTCGCCGTGAGCGGGCTGCCCGAAGCGGAGCCGATCGACGGATCGACAGCTCTGCTCGAACTCCTCGCATCCCTGTCGAGCGATGAACTGTCGTCGTCGCACCGGCTCCGACTCACCCGACACCTGGGCCGGCAGCTTGCGATCGCAGGACGCCCCGAGGAGGCACAGGCGGTGCTGCGGTCGCTCGATCCCAGCCGACTGCCAGTCCCGGATCGAATCGGACTCACCTTCACCACGCATGCAGTAATGCGTGGACAACGATCGGCAGGTGAGCGACTCGTCCTTCTCCGGGCGATCGAGCAAGATCTCGCCGCCGCATCCGCTGATGCTGTCGCCGAGTGGCTGGTTCTCGCTGCCCTCGACCACATCGAGGAAGGCTCGCTCGATGGGGCCGAACGTCTCGTGCGGCGACTTCAACAGCTCCACGACGCGCCGGTGCTTCGCCGCTGGCACGCTCAGCTCCTCGAGGCCTTGGTCCTCGCAGAACGCGACGACCCTGAAGCTGCTCGATCGAAGCGCAACGATGCGTTCAACCTCGGAGCGCTCGCCGGAGTACGCGAGGCGGGCCGGGCTTTCCTCATCGGGGAGTTCGTCGAGTTGGTCTTGGACGGGGCGACATCAACGCTCCTGGATGGCGTCGACTCTGGCCAGTTCGATCCCGCCGAAAACGCGATCATGAGGGCTGGAGTCGCGCACATCCTCGATGAGGCCGGACGGAGCGACGAGGCAGAACGGCACGCCGAAGCAGTCGCTCGCGATCCGGTCGTTGCCGGCTCGACCAACGGTCTCGTCGCCCTCGCTCTGGTCTCGAGGCCGCTCTCGCGAGTGGCGGACTCCGATCTTGTCAACGACGCGAAGCAGCGACTCGCCAGTCGGCGCGATGCGATGCTGGTCGTCGGAGCCGGCGCCGCTTGTCTCGGCCCGGCGCGTCGCTACGCCGCCCACCTCGAGGCGGATCCGGAAGCGCGCCGTGAGCTGTTGACGTCGGCTGTGGCGTTCGCCGACTCGGCGGGCTTCACTCGATGGGCCGGTGCAGCGCGCCGTGACGCGGGCTTCACAATGATGTGAGCTCTGCCCACACGTGCGGGCGTCGTGGCGGTGGCCAGCTCAGTGTGGAGAAGTGAATCGACGTCGAGCCGGTGAACGTGGGTGACGCGCCTCCGGATCGTGGCGGTCGTCGTTAAGAGCGTTGCGGAGACGAGCGCGACCCATCGCACGCTCGAAGTCGGAACGTGGAGCATGCCGGTGGTCGACGAGTAACGCTGTTGCGGATCGGTTGCGGCCGTCCGCTGAGGTGGGCGTCGTGTGGCTGCTCATCTTCGCCATCCCGACCGTCGTCCTGATCACCGGTCTCGTGATGCGGATGGTTCCTCGGCGTCTGGAGGCGGTGCGCTTCGAGGACACGACCCAGGAGCACGCTGCGATGATCGTCCTCTCCTACGCCGAGGGCACGTACGAGAACCGAGTCGGCTACCCGACGGGCTTCTATGTCTTCGACGAGAAGTCCTCGTCGCTTCCCGCCAAGGTGGTTTTGAAGGAGGCGCAGCCGAACGGCACCGTCACCGACGGTTGTGCCCTCGGGACTTCAGCAATCGGCGCAGTCGGGTTCGAGGAGGGCTGCGGCACGGGTTGCGTCACGATGATGATCGCCGGAATCGTCGCCGCTCCCTTCTACATCATCTCCGGACTGGACCGCCTGTATCGCACCTCGTTGCGATCGAAGGTCGTCGTCGATCTCCGACCGGTCGATGGAGACACCATTGCGACGGTGTCCCTCCACGGAATCGGAGCGTTCCTGATGAAGGAGCGGTACCAGAACGTGCTTCACCTCCCAGAGCTGCCGGAGAGACTCCGAGCCCCGCTTCCCGCCCCGTCGACCGACACCCCGCCGACCGAGCCCACCGCTGGAGCTGCGTGATGTCGTCATCAGAGAGTCCGACGGACGACGTACAGGATGAGTTCGAGCACGACTCGCGGGTGGACGGCACCGAGGCCGACGGTCCGAGCTTCACCGCTGGCGAGCTCGTTCGCGCACTCGATGAGCTTCGGGAGCGGCAGACGGCGATCGAACAGAACTTGGAGATGATCGCTCGGGTTCTCGAGCCGATCGCGAGTCGGACCTACGAGCAGACCCAGGCGCGTGTTCGGGCGCTCGAGAAGAAGGTGCTCAGTCGGCAGGAGCGACCGACGATCAATCGCTTGCACGAGCTCTCGTGCTCTGTCCAACGACTGTCGGAGGCAGCCGATGCCAAGACACATCTCGAGGAAGCTCTCCTGGACCTCATGTCGAGCCTCGGCTACGAGCACTTCGGACGGGTCGGCGACGCGTTTGAAGATACTCGGCACGAGGTCGTTGCGGCCGTCGAAGGCGCCGACCCCACCGTCTCGATCGTCCACGCACCAGGACTCGAGTCGTTCGGCGACGTCGTCGTCCGTGCTCGGGTCGAGGTTGCCCCGATCGATCACGTGATGCATCTGCACCACGCCACGCAGACCACCCAGCAGGAGGAGACGCAATGACAGATCGAGTGGTCGGGATCGACCTCGGAACCACCAACTCCGTCGTGGCCTACGTCGACGAGTCCGGAATCGCCCACGCGATCGCCGACGAGACCGGCGCGCGAATCCTTCCATCGGCCGTGTGGTTTCCGGTCGACGACGCCGACAAGGTCGAGGTCGGAGAACTTGCGAAGAGACACAAGGCGATCGAACCGAGCGCCGTCGCAACGCTGTTCAAACGCGGGATGGGCAAGGAGACGTTCCTCGACGGCGGCGCGCCGTTCACGGCGCACGGCAAGACCTGGCGTCCCGAGGAGCTGTCCTCGTTGATCACCAAGAAGCTGGTCGGTACAGCAGAGCACCATCTCGGCGGCCCGGTCACCGATGTGGTGGTCACCGTCCCGGCCTACTTCGGTGAACCCGAGCGGGCGGCCACTCGGCTCGCCGGCGAGCTGGCCGGCCTCACCGTGCATCTTCTTCCGGCCGAACCCATGGCTGCAGCTGTGGCCCATGGCCTCGAGTCGTCGTCGGGAGCCGGCACGATCCTGGTGTTCGACCTGGGTGGCGGCACATTCGACGTGACCTTGCTCAGCAAGGGGCCGGACGGCTCACTCGAGGCGATCGCTCACAACGGTGATCGGATGCTCGGTGGCGCCGACTTCGACGAGCTGATCGTGAAAGACATGGCCGAATGCGCTGCTGCCGAACTGTCGGTCGACCTCTACGCCGACCCCAACGACCTCGCCGAGGCGTACCAGAACGCGGAGGACCTCAAGAAGGACCTCAGCAGCCGGGACTCAGCGGAGGCGACGCTCATCGTCGGAGGGAAGCGCCTCAGGTACTCACTGACGCGCGTCGAGTTCGAAGCGATGCTCGCCGAGCACGTCGAGAACACGGAGCTCACCGTCGAGACCGCGCTCGACAAGGCGGGCTTGACGGCCGCTGACGTGGACGAGGTTCTGCTCGTCGGCGGTTCGAGCCGCATCCCGGCGTTCCGGAACATGCTGGCGGCCTACTTCGAGAAGGAGCCGATCGCCTCGAAGAACCTCGACGAAGACGTGGCCCGAGGCGCAGCACTCATGGGCGTGCTCCATCTCGGCCAAGCTCCTCGCGGGACAGCTCTCTCGAGGCTCTCGCCGCCCGCCGACCGCTCGTCGCATGCGCTCGGTGTGGTCGTCACGAACGATGCGGGTGTCGAGATCAACCAGGTGATCCTCCCTGAGAACTCACCGGTTCCGACACCGAACGACCCCGATCGCGAGCTTCCGGTCTTCGGGTGCATCACCGACAATCAGACGCAGATCGAACTCGTCGTCAACGAAGGCGACGACGAGAATCTCCAGTTCGTCAACCGGATCGGGACGGCCATGGGCGACTTCGACGGCCCCAAGCCCAAGGGCTATCCGATCCGGATCAAGATGGATCTCACCGCCGATGCACTTCTTGTCTGCGAGGCGCTCGACGGAGTGACCGGCGCTCTGGTTGCCAAGGTGGAGGTCGATCGAAAGGGATCGATGTCGGCGAGCGAGCAGAAGCTCGCAGAGGAGACACTCGACGACATGGTCGTTTTGTGAGGGCGTGATGACCGATCTCACATGGCTCCACGATGAGGACTACCCAGCGTCACCCAAACCGGGTGACCTGCTCGAATTCTTCGGTGTGCCGCCGTCGCCGGAGTCGGAACTCGACGCGAACATCCGAAAGAAGCGCAAGCATTGGCGATCGAAGAGCGCGAAGGCTCGCACCGACGAGGCGATTCGCTTCACCGATGCCGTACTCCAGGCGATCGCCGAGGCCGAAGACTTCCTCAAGCGCGGCGCCGACGTCGACCCAGCCGCTGCAGGCGACATCGATTTCGACTCTGGGTCAGCGAGGTCGACCGGCGGGACGAAGACGATCGACGATCTGTGGCGAGAGATCGAGTCGCTGCTCTTTCGCGGTCGATACGCCGATGCGCTCGATCGCGTCGCGTCCGGCCAAGGACAGTGGGGGGAGTTTCCTCGCTACCGCGATATGCGCTCGGCCGTGGTTCTGGAGGTTCTTCAGAACGGTGATGCATCGACGCTGAGGTCGGGTGTCGTCGATGAGGCGATCGCCGACGCCCGAACGGTGCTGCAGCAGCTGGGTCCGAGTGAACCGCGTTACTTCACTCTGATCGAGCTGCTCGACGCCGCCCAGCAGACCAGTGAGGCCGACCGGGTCTTCGAAGAGGCGATGCGAGAACTCTCCGATCCGAGTGCCGAGTTCCGCGCTCGTCGGCTGACGATCATCGCCCGTCAGGGCGACTGGGATACGATTCTCAAGCTCGCGATCGATCTCGTCAACGCTGATCCCGGAGACCGCGCACTGAGGTCCGAGATCGTCCAGCTCCTCGTCGCGAGGTGCAAAGAGAGACTGCTCCCGATCTCGAGTGAAGCCGACGTGGCGCTCTACCGAGACGTGGTCAACGTCGCCGCGTGGTGCGCCATCGGCGTCCCGGAGGCCGAGGACTTCGTGAGAGCGCACCGAATGTGGGCGGCCAATGCCGATCAGCCGATCTTCGCCGGCAACTGGCAGTGGAGGGCGTTCTTCGCAGTGATCACGAGCATGATCTCGCTTCCGATCCACAACAGCCTGGCGACCAAACCTGCGTGGAAGGTGCTCCACGCAGGTCCTGCCCGCATCGAGGAGGGCGAGAGGGTCGGACGATCTGCGCATCGGAAGAACCAGGTCGCCAACCGGGCGTACTTCATGGCGACCCGCAATGGATACGTCGAGGCGGTGCACGACAGTGTCAAGCTGCCGTGGCAACGAGCTGCTGGTCTCTGGGTCGAAGTTGAGCCGGTGTTCGACTTCTGACTCGTCGTATGTCTGCCGGCGCGCCACCACCACCGCCCCCCGAACTCCCGAGGGAACCGGACTACTCGGTCGTCGAGCGCGCGGATGCTGAGACCGTGGCGCACTTTCGACGCCTGCGAGCCGCGGACGAGCTGTACACGAGAGCCCAAGACGCCGGAGATGAGTGGGTCCACGACAAGCGACGACGCGATGAACTCTCCGACCAACTCGATCAGGCGACCGTCGCAGCGAACGCTCCGACGACGTCTGAGCCGGTGCACGACGAACTGTCGAAGTCCCTCGACCGCAGCGAATCGGCGGCGCGCAAGAAGCCCACCAGAAAGAGGAAACGGTGAGCTTCTGGTGGAAGGCGGCCGGAGCAGGGTTCCGAGGTGCGAACCGTGCCGGACGGTCGGTGTCTGAAGGTGTGGCGCGCGCTAATGAGACCCGCCGCCTCTCGCAGGTTCCCGGTCCGGTCGCTCGCCGGGGCTACTGGATCGACGGGGACCCACCAGCACCGCCCGCATCCGACCTCCCCGACTACCGCGGGTGCCTTCCGTTCGATGCGGCGGTCGGATTGTCTGCACGAGGTCCGGGGTCGGTGCCGATCGGGGCCCTCTCCGACCTGCGGACTCGGTCGCCGGGGTCGACGTTCGCGCTCGAGCTCGATCACTTCTTCCAGCACATGTGCGTCGTGGCTCCACCTGGCAAGGGCAAGACGTACGGCCTGCTGGCACCGCTCGCGACTCGATTGATCCGAGCCGGTGCGTCCGTGATCGTCGTCGACGTCACGGGCGACATGGGTGACCAGATCATGCAGTTCGCGAGGGAGACACCGGTGCCGTCGTCGCCATCGATCGCGTGGAAACACTGGTCGATCCATCCGTCGCACGGCCGCCACAGTTGGAACCCGCTGGCAGACGTCGATCCCGACGATTCGCTCGCACTCGAAGGAATCAAGGCGGCGATCATCGGTGACGAACCGGTCGATCGTCACCACAAGATCTTCCATGAGCGAGACCGGCGCGTGTTGGGTGGTCTCCTCCGCCTGTACCTCGGATCCGATCGGACACCGACCCTCGCGAAGTTGGCCGACCTCGCAGGCGACCAGAAGCGTGTGACCGCGCTCGCGTCGACACAACCCCATCTGAGGTCATCGGTACGTGATCTCATCGACGACCCGACCGATCTGTGGTCGTTGGCCAACCAGCTCGAGCCGTATCTCGATCCGGCGGTCCGCGACAACATCGAGCGGTCCGAGATCGACCTAGGTGACGTCGTGTCACGGCAGACTCTGGTGCTCGTCGGTGCCGAACTCGAGCTCCGAGAGCGCTCGAAGACCGCCGTGTCGCTATTCATCAACCGGCTCATGTCCGCCCTGCAGGGTCGGTACGGTCGGAGCGACGGGGTCCCGGTCGTCCTCCTGATCGACGAGGCACCTCAGATCGCCGAACGGATCGGACTCTCCCAGATTCTCGCAACGGCGCGAGCGACCCGGACGGGCGTGGTCTTCGCCATGCAGAACGTCACGCAGTTCGGTGACGAACGCACGGCTTCATCGATCCTCGACAGCTGCGACTCGATGCTGCTCCTCCCTGGCGCTTCCGACGCCACGGTCTCGTCCTTCCAGGGCCGTATGGGTGAGCGACACGTGGAGAGGGTCTCGGTCGGAGAGGACGTCGTCGGCTGGAATCGAAACGCTCGACGCGAGAGCAGCTCGGAGCGTGTTGCGATGGTGGGAGCGCGGGAGCTGATCGACCCCCCGTTCGGGGGGTATCCGGCCTTTCTCCACTCACGTTCGCTGAGCGGTCGACCGATCGTGCTCGACCTGACTCGGGGGCTGATTGAGCGATGATCGCGAGACGGAAGGTGCTTGCCGTTCTGGAGCGCTGGCAACAGCATCCCTCCCGACCACGTGGTCACTGCAAGTTCACCCCGACGTGCTCCCGATACGCACACGAGGCCATCTCCGACTTCGGACTGATCCGAGGGGGAGCGAGGAGCGTGTGGCGGATCCTTCGCTGCAGTCCGCTGAGCGCGGGTGGACACGACCCTGTACGGCGAGGCGATCCTGCGATGACGAAGGTCGACGCCGACAGAACAGAGTTCTCGGCGTTGACTCCCCCTGCACCGTCCTGTCCGGAGGAGTCGTGACCGTGGGGGCCTTCGACGACAACGAGACTCGTAGGACTGGTTGCGATTCTGTTGCGAGCGTGTCGCACTCTGCTGGCTCACACAAT
>CBDDKF010000010.1:0-27429 GCA_965230015.1 Ilumatobacteraceae bacterium
GTTGGAGGGTTGCCCCGCTTGACCTCGTCGGTATCGTGACCGTCGTCATGTGCGGCGGGGCATGCCATCAGCCCTGGCACGCAGCAGCACACGACAGGAGATCACCCCATCACCTCATCGCCGGTACGACCCGTGGGTACCGGCCACAACCGAGCAGGGAGCCGCAGTGGCCAAAGATCGCGTCGACCGTGACGACGAGGACCTCGTCCGCCTGTACCTCACCGACATCGGCCAATACACGCTATTGACCAAAGATGACGAGGTCCGGCTGGCGAAGGCGATCGAAGCGGGCAACGAGGCGCGCGCCTTGCTCGAGGCCGACGACAAGATCACTCCGGCGAAGAAGCGCGAGCTGCGACGCACGTCGCGCAAGGGCGAAGAGGCCGAGCGTCAGTTCGTACAGTCGAACCTGCGTCTCGTGGTGTCGATCGCCAAGAAGTACCAGGCCTCTGGCCTGCCGCTGCTCGACCTGATCCAAGAGGGCAACCTCGGCCTGATGCACGCCGTCGAGAAGTTCGACTGGCGCAAGGGCTTCAAGTTCTCCACCTACGCCACGTGGTGGATCCGCCAGGCGATCACCCGGGGCATCGCCAACACGGGTCGCACGATCCGTCTCCCGGTCCATGCCGGCGACACCCTCGCCCGGCTGCAGAAGGCCCGCTCGCGCCTCGAGCTGAAGTACGGCCGTCCGGCCACCCTGTCGGAGCTCGCCCGCGAGGTGGAGATGCCCGAAGACAAGGTGACCGAGGCGCTGCGCTTCGCCGCCGAGCCACTGTCGCTGTCGGAGCCGCTGCGCGAGGACGGCGACGCCGAACTCGGCGATGTGGTCGAGGACCGTTCGGCCGAGTCGCCGTTCGAGGTCGCCGCCACTGCGCTGCTGCCCGAGGAGATCAGCCGCCTACTGGCGCCGCTCGACGAGCGCGAGCGCGAGATCCTCAAGCTGCGCTTCGGCCTCGATCGCGGTGAGCCGCGCACCCTCGAAGAGGTGGGCGAACACTTCAACCTCACCCGCGAGCGCATCCGCCAGATCGAGGCACGGGCGATGAGCAAGCTGCGTCACCCGTCGAGCGACACCGGCGCTCGCGACCTGCTCGCCGTCTGAGCCCGCAGAAACCGCTGCACCGTTTGCGCGCCGTGCGTGCGAACGTGGCCGCGTGACCGAATTCGAGATCCGCCAGATCGGCGCCGACGAGGCGCGCCCCATTGCCGACGTCGTTCGGGCATCGCTGCTCGGCGGGCCGATCTCCGACGAGGACGCCGAGTGGGGCGCCAAGACGTGGGCCGAAGGTCGGTTCCTCGCCGCGTTCGAGGGCGACCGCGCCGTCGGCCATGTCGGCTCCTTCGACAGTGACTCGACCGTGCCCGGCGGAGCCCGACTGCGCACAGCCGGGGTGACCCGAGTCGGCGTGCTGCCGACGCACACGCGTCGCGGCCTGCTGACCACGATGATGCAGCGCCTCCTCGAAGAGGAGCGTGCCGCCGGTTCGGCGTTGGCGACACTGTGGGCGAGCGAGACGGCGATCTACGGCCGGTTCGGGTTCGGTCATGCCACCGACACGCAGTCGATCGAGATCGACGCGCAGTCCGCCCGTCCGTTGCGTGGCCGTTCGACCGGTTCGATGCGGCTCCTCCACCGAACCGAACTCGACGACGTCGTACCGCAGCTCTACGAGCGCATCGCCCGATGGCGCACGGGTTCGATGAGCCGCCAGGGATGGATGTGGGAACGAAGCCTCAAGGGGGCGCGCGAACCGACCTCGGGCAACGAAGCGCCGGGCTCGTACGTCGCGGTCCATTCCGATGCTGCCGGCGTCGATGACGGTTTCGTGCACTACGACGTGACGTGGACACCGCGGCGGGCCGGCAAGATCGTCGGCAAGGGCACCGTGCGCGACCTATGGGGCGCCGACGGCCGTGTCGAGACAGAGCTCTGGCGCTACCTCCTCAACGTCGACCTCGTCGCCACATGGCACGACGAGGCTCGCCCGGTCGACGATCCGATCCGCCATCTGCTCGCCGATGGACGGGCCTATGCGATCAGCCAGCGATACGACGAGTTGTGGCTCCGACTGCTCGACGTGGATGCCGCACTTACCGCGCGCACGTACGGACCGGCCAACGAACCGGTGGTGATCGGTGTCGCCGGACGACCACTTCGCCGACAACACCGGCGCATGGCGGGTCAGTGCCGGCGGCGCAACGCGCGTCGACGGCGAACCCGACGTGGTCGTCGACGTGCGCGTGTTGTCGGCGGCCTATCTCGGCGGCATGCCGTGGAGCGAACTGCGCGCCGCCGGGCTGGTCGATCCCGATGCGCCCGTCGCGCTCCTCGACGCACTCTTCGCCGAGCATCCGGCTCCGTACTGCGGTACCGAGTTCTGAGTCGCCGCTCGCCAGCCAGAGGTCATCGTTCGATGCTGGCTGCGTAGCGCTCCATCACGTGTGCACCGGCCGTGATCGGCGCGTACCGGGGCGGGTTGGTGGCGTCGGTGCAGGTCGGCAGGCACTCGATCGTTGCGTCGTGGTCGAGATCGAAGAAGCAGGCCATCGAGTAACGGTGTCGGCCGGGCACCCCGACCACCCGGTGGGGCCGAGATAGATACCGATCGTTGGTCCATCGCTGCATCAGGTCGCCGAGGTTGACCACGAACGAATCGGGGATCGGGGGCACGTCGACCCACCGCTCGTCGACGGTCAACACCTGCAGACTGATACCGCTCGACCGGCCCACGCACTCCAGGCAGATCGGGCCAGCGGTTGGCACCTTGCATCGGGTTGTCGCCAGGCAACCACTCGGGGCTGAACGCCCACGCCTCGTTGGAGTCGGGCGGCCCCTGGTCGTCGAGGTGCTGACTGCTCGGCGGGTCGTAGCCGCGATTGGCGGTGGTTGCCGTCCATCGCTTGGCCAGCTTGGCGTCGGTTGGCTGACCGAAGATGCGTTGCGTCTGTTCGAAGGCATCGGCGATCAGCGCAGGGGGCGACCGAGTGGCCGACGATGATGAAGAATCCGACCGACGCGCACGCCTCACCGATCGTTGCGGCAGCCTCATCGAGGTCGGTGACGTCGATCACCGGCACGGCATCCATTGCGAACCTCCCCTCGGTGACGCCCGTTTGTGTGCAACTTCCGGCAGACCGCTGCGCCCAAAGTTGCACGCAAACGTGATGCGTGTGATCGGTCAGGGGCCGGAGAAGACGCCGTCTTTCACGTGGTCGGTGCGCGAGTAGAACTCGGCCTTCGGGTCGTAGGTCAGCCCGCCTTCTTCTTCGGTCTTGGCCAACTCGGACCGCCCGACCACGAACCAGTGGACTTCGTCGGGACCGTCCGCCAGACGCAGCGTGCGCTGCGCGGTGTACATGTCGGCGAGCGGCGTCCACTGCGACACGCCCGTGGCGCCGTGCATCTGGATTGCGTTGTCGATGATCTCGCACGTGCGGATGGGCACCATCGCCTTGATGGCGCTGACCCACACGCGAGCTTCGGAGTTGCCGAGTTCGTCCATCGCCTTGGCGGCAGTGAGCACCATGCGGCGCATCGCTTCGATCTCGATACGCGCCTGGGCGATGATCTGGGTGTTCCCACCGAGGTTGGCCAGCCGCTTGCCGAACGCTTCGCGGGTGAGGCCGCGCTTGGCCATCATCTCGAGGGCTCGTTCGGCCGCACCGACCGAGCGCATGCAGTGATGGATGCGACCAGGACCGAGGCGTACCTGGCTGATCTCGAAGCCGCGACCTTCGCCGAGCAGCACGTTCTCGTAGGGGACGCGCACATCGTTGAACCGCAGGTGCATGTGCCCGTGCGGCGCATCGTCCTTGCCGAACACGTGCATCGGGCCGACGATTTCCACGTCGGGGTGATCCATCGGCACGAGGATCTGCGACTGCCGCTGGTGCGGTGGCCCGTCGGGGCTGGTCTGCACCATCACGATCATGATCTTGCAGCGTGGGTCGCCGGCGCCGGAGATGTAGTACTTCTCGCCGGTGATCACCCATTCGTCGCCGTCGCGCACCGCACGACACGAGATGTTCTTGGCGTCCGACGATGCGAGGTCGGGCTCGGTCATCGCGTACGCCGAGCGGATCTCGCCGTTGAGCAGTGGCGTCAGCCACTGGTCCTTCTGCGCCTGGGTGCCGACTCGTTCGAGCACCTCCATGTTGCCGGTGTCGGGGGCGGAGCAGTTCATCGACTCCGAGGCCAACGGATTCTTGCCCAGCTCCATGGCGATGTACGCGTAGTCGAGGTTCTTCAAGCCCTCGCCGGTCTCGGCGTCGGGGAGGAAGAAGTTCCACAGCCCTTGCTCTTTTGCCTTGTCCTTCACCGACTCGAGCAGCTCCAGCTGTCCCGGGGCGTACGACCATCGGTCCTCGCGGCCCTCGCCGAGGCGGAAGTACTCCTCGGTGATCGGGTCGACCTCGGTGTAGATGAACTTCTTCACTGCGTCGTACAGCGGGCGGGCGTCCTCAGACATCCGCAGGTCGTACATGTCGGGGGTGGACTCCAGGGCGGACATCGATGCTCCTCGTCGCGACGGTGGCGCCGCCGGCCGCGGCACCTCTTCCCACGGTAGTGACGAGGCGGCGCGCTGGCCTCACCCGGCGACCCGGGGCGCACGCGTCGAACTCGTCCGCTGCGCCACTCCTCTCCGCACGACAGGGTCACCTATCCGACACTTGACCGTCACGGTTCTGTAATGTCACCGCGCGGCGGGCATCGTCAGCCATCTGCGGGCGCAGAAAGGCACTCCCCACATGTTCCAACGACGAGGCCGCATCACTTCGCTCGTCGCCGCCCTATTTCTGGTCGCCGGTTGGTCTGGTCCTTCGATCGCCGCGCCGTTCGCGGCGACCGACCAGGTCAACCAGGTCGAGGAGCGCACACTGCGTATCGCCAACTCGGCCACGAGTTTGCGCCAGGCGGCACGCGTCGATCCGCCGCCAACCGACCCGCCGGGTCCAGGGGTGCAGGCCGTGGCGGGCGGGGGTCAACGACATTCGCGCTGGCGTCGCCGCGCCACCGCTGCGCCTCGACCCGGAGCTCTCGTCGATCGCCCGCGCATGGTCGGAGGAGATGGCGCGCAGCGGGTTCCGTCACAGCAACGGGCCGTACGCCGAGAACATCGCCTGGATCGGCAACTCGCGACTCCATCCGGATGCGGCGGCCGCGATGTTCATCGACATGTGGCGCAACAGCCCTGGCCACTACGCCAACATGACCAACCCGCGTCACCGAGAGATGGGCATCGGCCTGTACCTCGACGCCAACGGTTGGTGGGCCACCCAGGTGTTCCGCTAACCGACTCTCGCCCGTTTCCGTTTGTGTGCGGGTTTGCGACGAGTGGTTGTCGCGAACCCGCACACAAACGAATGCGAGTGGCGGAGGTGGACGGGAATCGAACCCGCCGGACGGGGATCGCCCGTCCCAGCCGCTTTGAAGGCGGTGGAGCCCACCAGGCGCTCAGACACCTCCGCCGGAGACGCTACCGGCGATGGCCACGTTGGGTCCCATCGACCACGTCGGTACTCTCGGTCGCACCGACTCCTCCCCGATGTCGCAATGGCCGTCTGGCCAGACCGGGGAATCTCATGCTCACCGTGTTGTGGGCCGCCAAGGGCGGCGCCGGCACAACGGTCACCACGTGTGCATTGGCGCTCGCCCAACCGCGCCCGACGATGCTCGTCGACCTCGACGGCGACGTGCCGCGGGCACTCGGCATCGGCACCCGCGACCGCCCGGGCGTCGACGACTGGCTGACCAGCGACGCTCCCGAGGATCATCTCGCCGACCTGCTGATCGCCGGTCCGGGAGAGCTGGTCGTATTGCCCGCACGGCGCGACGCAGCACCGCGCCCGACCGACCGCCTGCGGCGGCCTGCCCTCGACGACCGGTGGGCAGCGGCAGCGACGTGGTGCGCCGCCTGGGCGGAACGGGCCGAGCGGCACGTGTACGTCGATGCCGGCACCGGTGACCCACCGCCTGCCTTCATCGACGCCGCCGATCGTGCGCTGCTCGTGACACGCCGCTGCTTCCTCGGGTTGTCGCTGGCCCGTCGCCTCGACGCCCAACCGACCGGCGTGGTGGTGGTCGACGAACACGGCCGAACGATGCCGACGCGCGCCATGACCGACACGGTTGGCGCGCCGATCGTCGCGCGAGTGCGCCACGAACGTGCCGTGTTCCAAGCACTCGACGCAGGACTCCTCGCCGCGCCACTACCGAGGTCGACCCAACGTGCGCTGCAGGCGCTGCTCACGTGAGCAACCACCCGACGACCACCGCCGACACATCCGCCGACGGCAACGTCGAGCAACTCGACGCGATCTGTCGCGCCGCCGCGCGCGAGACGGGCGACGTCGACGAGGTGGTCCGCCGCGTCACGGCCACAGTTGCGCCGCTGACCACCGCCCACGAGCGGGCACGCCTCGTCGACGCGGCCCTCGCCCGGCTGACCGGCTTCGACGATCTGCAAGCGTTGATCGACGATCCGAGCATCGACGAGGTACTCGTCAATCGCGATGGGCACATCCTCGTCGACCGCAACGGCCAGCTGAGGCCCGCCGGCACGATCACCACCTCGCGCCTGCTCGCGGCCATCGAGCGAACGCTCGCTCCGGTTGGACGGCGCGTCGACCGGTCGAACCCGATCGTCGATGCCCGCTTGCCCGGCGGGCATCGCCTCTGTGCTGTGCTCCCGCCCGCGTCGCCAGAGGGCCCAGTCGTCGCGGTGCGGCGGTTCGCCGAGCACCATCGACCGCTCACCGACTTCACCGACGAGGCCGGCGTCGAGCTGTGCCGACGGTTGCTCGCCCGCCGCGCCAACGTCGTCGTCTCCGGCGCAACGTCGTCGGGCAAGACGTCACTGCTGGCCGCGCTGCTCGCCGAGCTCGACCGCGACGAACGGCTGGTCGTCGTCGAAGACACCACCGAGTTGCCGATTCGATGCGACGGCACCGTTCGCCTCGAGACCCGACCGCCGACGAGCAATGGACCGGCTGCGATCACCATGCTCGACCTCGTGCGCACCGCGCTGCGGCTGCGCCCCGATCGCATCGTGGTGGGCGAAGTGCGCGGCGACGAAGTGGTTGCACTGGTGCAGGCGATGAACACCGGGCACGACGGATCGTGCTCGACCTGCCACGCCAACTCGGCCACCGACGCACTCGTCCGGTTGGAGACGCTCGTGATGCAGGCCGCACCGTCGTGGCCGTTACCAGCGATCCGTCGCCAGCTGAGCGGGTCGATCGACGCGGTAATCCATCTCGCCCGCAACCGATCCGGGCAGCGCCGCATCGTGGAGATCGTCGAGCTGGTGGCGACCGACCAGAACGGCCCGATCGAGACGAGGCGGCTGGCGATGCTCGACGACAGCACGCTGACCGTCGTCGCTGAGCCCACCCGCACTCGCATCGGCGATCGATGAGCAGCACGCCGTTGGCCCCGTTGAGCACTGCCTTGGCGGTGCTCGCGATCGGCATGGCGCTGCGGCCGATCGCCCCAGCACGCCGGCCGGCCGAGTGGTCGGACGTCGCCGTGCCGCGGCCGGCTGTGGAGGGCCACGTCGGGAGGCTGCGCCGAGCTCGACCGTGGAGGCGGGGATGGCCGCGGGGACGGCGACACGCATGGCGGCGGCACTCGCGGGCAAATGGAGGACAACTCACCACCGTCGGCGTCGCCGAGTGGTGCGATCAGCTGGCGCGCTCGATGCGCTCGGGCGACACGATGCACGCCGCCGCCTCGGAGCCGGCGCGCGACGACGCAGTGGCCATCGCGACCGCGTCGCTGCGCCACGATCTGGCACGCGGGCGCGACCTGGCCAGAGCGGCCGATGCGCTCAGCGCCCAGCAGCCGCTCGGTCGGCGTGGTCCGGGGGCGCTGCGCCTTGCGCTCTCGGTGGTGGCCGCCGCAGCGCGGGTCGGCGCGCCCTCGGCTGCGCCGATCGATCGGGTGGGCGCGGCCTTGCGCCAACGGGCGGCCGACGACCAGGAACGAGCTGCCCAGAGCGCACAGGCCGAGATATCGGCGCGCGTACTGACCGCGCTGCCCATCGCCACGCTGCTCCTGCTCGGTGCGGTCGATGCCGACGTCCGCAACGTGCTGACCGCACCGCACGGCGCACTGCTCGTCGGCCTCGGGCTGACGCTCAACGTCGCCGGATGGCGGTGGATGCGACGGATCATCCGGCGGTCGAGATGAGGTTGTTGCGCGTGCCCCGCCGCTCGGCGGGTCGCCACGCAACTCAGCTCCCCGACGCGGTCGACGCGCTCGTGCTGATGATCCACGCCGGCCTCACACCGCACCTCGCCGTCCGTGCACTCGCCGCAGACGGCATCGACGCCACCGCCGTTGCCTTCACCGCCGTTGTCGAGCGGCTCGACCGTGGGGAAGGACTGGCCGACGCGCTCCACGAACTCACCGCGGTGTTCGGACCGCGCGCTGGCGTAGTGGCCGACGCCATCGGATCGGCCGAACGCTACGGAACGCCGCTCGAACCGGTACTCGATCGACTGTCGCTCGAAGCCCGTGCCGAACGTCGCCGTCTCGACGATGCGGCGGCGCGACGTCTGCCCGTGAAACTGTCGTTCCCCCTCGTCGGATGCACCCTCCCCGCATTCGTCCTGCTGGCCATCGCGCCGGCCGTCTTGGCCGCCCTGGCCTCACTTGGCGACGCCACACCGTGAGCGACGCCCTCCGCCCGGCCACCGCTGCCATCCCTGCCACCCCTCCGATCCCGGCCCCCTCCCATCCCTGCCCCGCCCACCAGCGCTGGAGTCCACGATGAACCACTTTGCCCTGCTCACCTGCGTCCGCCTACTGACGCTGCCGACGACACTCGCCGACCATCTCGCCCCACGACTCACACGCCGCGCCGATCACCCCACCCAGCGGTGGGGCGACCGTGGACAGGCGACCACGGAGTACGCATTGATCCTGCTGGCAGCCGCGCTGGTCGGGCTCCTCGTGGTGGCCTGGGCTACTGCGGGCGGGGGCGCAGCGCGCATCAGCCGGCTGTTCAATCGAGCGATCGACAGCGTGATCGACCGCGTGTGAGTCGCGACCGCGGGCAAGCCACGGTGGAGACCGCGCTCGCTCTTCCCGTGTTCGTGATCGTCGTCCTCGCCGCGGCACAGATCGCCGTCGTGGTCCGCGACGAGATCGCCGTCGAACGCGCGGCGCGCGAGGCGGCGCGCGCCGCGAGCGTGTCGGCCGACAGCGCGCAGGCGGCCGAACGTGCGGCTCGCCGGGTCACCTCGCTGCCGATCACCGTCACCACACGGCGGTCAGCCGACACCGTGACCGTCACGGTCAGCTCGACCAATCCGACCGATGTTGCCTTGATCGGGCGCCTCCTGCGGCCGATCGAGCATCGCGCCAGCGTGACAATGACGATCGAGCCGGTACCGGGTGGTCGATAACGTTGCTGCGTGGTTCTGCAGCTGCGCACCGACACGATCGGGACCGTGCCCGTCGTGGCCGTCGGTGGAGTGGTCGACCTGGCCACGGTGCCCCGACTCCGCGACGAGCTGACCAAAGCCGTTCGCCAGTTTCCCGGCAAGCATCTGGCGATCGATCTGGATGGCGTGGGCGCCCTCGACGATGCCGGGCTGGGAGTGCTGCTCGGAGTCGCATCACTCGCCCGCGACGCCGGCGGCGACGTGTCGTTCGTGGTGTCGAACGCACGGCTGCGCGATCAGTTGCGGCGCACGCGTGTCGATCGCGCGGTCGCCGTGGCCGCCACGGCATCCGAGCTGGCCTAGACGCGGCCCGCGCTCATCGATCAAGCTCACGGCGTGCATCGCTCGAGCATCTGGGTCCTCGGCGATCAACTCAACCGAGGGATCGGCGCACTGGCGACCGCCGATCCCGCGCACGATCGCATCGTGCTCGTGGAGAGCACGGCCACACTCGGTCGACGGCGGTGGCACCGCCAGCGGCTGCACTTGGTGATCACCGCCATGCGCCGATTCGCCGACGAGTTGCGAACCGCCGGCTTCGAGATCGACCTGCGGCGCGCCGAGTCGCTCAGGGCGGGGATCACCGGGCACATCGACGAGTTCCAGCCGGAACGGCTCGTGATGACCGAGCCCAACTCGTGGGATGGCCACGTGCTGGCCGAGTCGCTCGGCGCGGAACTGGTGCGCTCGAACCAGTTCCTGTGCCACTACGACGAGTTCGCCGAATGGGCGGACGGCCGGCGCAGCCTGAAGATGGAGGACTTCTACCGCTGGCGACGACGGACGCTCGGCTACCTGATGGACGGCGACGGCGACGACGCTGAACCCGCTGGTGGCCGTTGGAACTTCGATCACGACAACCGCGAGCCCCCACCAGCGGAAGCCCCATGGCCCGCACCGCCGCGCTCGCGCCTCGACGACGTCGATCGCGAGGTCATCGACGAGTTGCCCGACACGGCGTGGGGTGACGACCCCGATGGCACCTGGGCCACCTCGCGGCGTGCGGCGCTGGCCCGCCTGCGGTTCTTTGTGGACCAGCTGCTGCCGATGTTCGGTCCGCACGAGGACGCAATGACGACTCAGTCCTGGCACCTCGCCCACTCGACGCTGTCGCCGTACCTCAACATCGGCCTGTTGCTGCCTGCGGAGGTGTGCGACGCCGTGCAGGACGCGTACGACGACGGTCGCGTGCCAATCGCCTCGGCGGAGGGGATGATTCGTCAGGTGATCGGCTGGCGCGAGTTCGTGTGGGGCATCTATTGGCAGCAGATGCCCGCGTATCGGTCGCAGAACGCGCTCGACGCCACCCGCCCCGTGCCGCCGGTGTTGCGCGACGATGCGCCGACCGAGATGGCCTGTGTGCGGGCGAGCATGGACGGTCTGCGGGCGCGGGCGTACAACCACCACATCCAACGGTTGATGGTGCTCGGCAACCTCGGGCTGCTGCATGGCGTCGACCCGTGGGGAATGACCGAGTGGATGTGGGAACGCTTCATCGACGGCGCCGAGTGGGTCATGCTGCCCAACGTGATCGGCATGAGCCAATGGGCCGACGGCGGCGTGATGGCCACCAAGCCATATGCGGCTGGCGGCAACTACATCGACACGATGTCGGACTACTGCGGCACGTGCCGCTTCGACCGCCGCAAGCGAGTTGGTGACGATGCCTGCCCGTTCACCACGTTGTACTGGGACTTCATGGCCCGGCACAGCGAACGCTTCGATCGCCATCCGCGCATGGCTCGCCAGGTGCGCGCGGCGGCTCGGCTGAAGGATCTCGACGACGTGCGCGTTCGTGCCGTCGAGGTTCGCCGCCGCCTCGACGAGGGCACGCTGTGAGCCGCGAACACAGGACCAGCGACGACATGGCCAGCGACGACATGACCGGCGATGACAACGTCAGCGACCAGCCGCTGTTCCACATCGCCCTCGTCGAGGACTGGATCGACGCGTACCGCCACGGCGAGTACCGCATGTCGACACGCGGAATGACCCTCGACGCGGTCGGCTTCATCCACCTCTCGACGCGGGCGCAGCTCGTCGGCACGGCCAACCGGTTCTATGCCGATCTCGACGAGCTGACCGTGCTGACGATCGACCCCGCCAAGCTGAGCGATCCGATTCGCTTCGAGCCCGCACCCGACACCGACGAGCTGTTCCCTCACCTCTACGGCACACTGCCACTGCGTGCCGTGCTCGACGCCCGCCTCTGGCACCGCGGCCCCGACGGCTGGGTGTAACCGTCACCACGTGAGCGTGCCGGCGCCGCCTTTGAACGGGCCGGTCACATTGGCGGTGACCCAGCCGCCGTAGAACGAGCCCTCGTTGGGGACGACACGTTCGTCGTCGACCCAGCACTCGTCGACCCGCTGGGCATAGAACGCCCAGTGATCGACCAACGAGGCGAACCGAGGCGTGGGCTCCGGATACGTCCAACACGCCTCGGCCACACGCTGATCGCCGACCACCACGTCGGCGTAGCGGGCAACACCCTTCCACTCACACAACGAGCCGCGCTCGACCCGCTCGAGCCGGTCGTTGTCGATGAACTCGGGTGCCACGTAGTACGCCGGCGCCTGGCTGGTCTCGAGCACCCGCAGCGCGTGCGGAGCATCGACGATGGTCGCGCCCGCGTGCACCACACGAACCCGCCAGTCGACCCGCTCCAGGCGGGGTGGTCGGGGGAAGTCCCACACCGACTCGACCGGCTTGCCGTTCGGCGCGGTAGCGCCTCGGCCCCCGGCTGCCCGCAATTCGTCGTCGCCTCGTGCCATCGATCAATCGTCCCACGACTCGTCGAACTCGTCGGCCTCGGGCGGCCGAGTTCTCCCGCCCACCCGACGGTCTGCGGCGCGCTCGTGCGCACGCTGCTCCTCTTCGAGCGCCGCCTCTTCTTCCACCAAGCGCTCGAGGCTGGTGAGCCGAATCGGGTCGAGCTCGCCGGACGCGATCGCCGCCTGCACCGCGCAGCCCGGCTCTTGGTCGTGTTTGCAGTCGCGAAACCGGCAGTGATCCATCAGGGCGAACACGTCGGCGAACGCCCGCTCGATGCCGTCGCCCGACAACCACAGGCTGACCGCACGAACGCCGGGGGTGTCGATGATCCACCCCTCGTCGGGCAATGGCAGTAGCTCCGCGGCGACCGTGGTGTGCCGGCCACGCTGATCACCGCCGCGCACCGCCGACGTCGCCTGCCGCTCGCCACCCAACAACGCGTTGACCAGGGTGGACTTGCCGACGCCGCTGGCGCCGAGAAACGTCAGCGTGCGATTGCCCACCGCGCGCTCACGTATCTCCGCCAGCCCCACGCCCGTACGCCCACTGGCCACCCACACCGGCACGCCGAGGGCGACGTCGCGCAGCTGACGCAGCGGGTGCTCGACGTCGTCGACCAGGTCGGGTTTGGTCGCCAACACGACCGGCTCGGCACCGCTGTCGAAGGCCAGAACCAGCTCGCGTTCGAGCCGCCGCGGCGACGGCGGCGACCCCAACGAATGCACGAGGAACACCGTGTCGACGTTGGCCGCCAGGGTGTCGGCAACCGCACGCATCCCGTCGAACGAGGCCCGGCGGACGAAGGCCGAACGCCGGGCCAGGACCTCGGCGACACGCTCCTCGTCGGGATCGGCGACGATCCAATCGCCCACCGCGACGTCGGCACCGATGTTGCGCACGCGGAGTGGCGGTATCCGCCCGAGCGCCTCGTCGATCGAGCGATACGCGGTACTCCAACCGCGATCGATTCGGGCGACGCGCGCCGCCTGGTCGACGTCGTCGGCGAGCGGCGGGAGGCCGAGTCGCGGATCGAGCACCATCGCAGCTCAGACCGTACCGTGCGCTGCGCGCACCCGACTGCACGCCCTGGCGCCCAACGTGGCCAGAACACTGGTTTCGTCAGCAAGGGTGGTCGCCGCAGCTCCGATCCGGCACACTGCGGCTTGACAACCGCTGTTCGGATCAGTAGCGAAAGGCACCGATGTCCAAGCCCCTCGTCGTCGTCGAGTCGCCCGCCAAGGCCAAGACACTGTCGAAGTTCCTCGGCAACGACTACGACGTGCGCGCCTCGGTTGGCCACGTTGCCGACCTCCCCTCCAAAGGCCTCAACATCGACGTCGACAACGGTTTCAAGCCGACGTACGAGCTCACCGATCGCGGCAAAACCGTGATCAAGGAACTGAAGTCGGCGTTGAAGGAAGCGTCCGAGCTCTATCTCGCGACCGATGAAGACCGCGAGGGCGAGGCGATCTCCTGGCACCTGCTCGAATACCTGAAGCCCAAGGTTCCCGTGAAGCGGATGGTGTTCCACGAGATCACCAAGTCGGCGATCGAACACGCGGTGAACAACCCGCGCGGCCTCGACTACGGCCTGGTCGACGCCGCCGAGACCCGACGGATTCTCGACCGGCTCTACGGTTACGAGGTCAGTCCCGTGCTGTGGCGCCGGGTCAACCGCGGGCTGTCGGCCGGCCGCGTGCAGAGCCCGTCGGTACGTCTGGTGGTGCAGCGCGAACGCGAGCGAATCGCCTTCGTGTCGGCCGACTACTGGGACATCGACGTGCTCACCGCCACCGCGCCGAGCTTCGACGCCCGCCTCGTGGCGGTCGGCGGCACCAAGGTGGCCACCGGGAAGGACTTCGACGATCGCGGTAACGCCGCCGACAACGTCGTGGCCCTCGCCGAAGCGCGCGCCCGAGGCCTGGCCGACGGGCTCGACGGCGCCGAATTCACCGTGCGATCGGTCGAGGAGAAGCCGTACCGCTCGTCGCCCAAGGCACCGTTCATGACGTCGACGCTGCAGCAGGAGGGCGGCCGCAAACTGCGCCTGTCGTCGTCGCAGGTGATGCGCATCGCCCAAGGCCTGTACGAGCGCGGCTTCATCACCTACATGCGCACCGACAACGTCGTCCTCTCCGACGAGGCGATGCAGGCGACGCGCGCCGCGGTCGTGTCCGAGTACGGGCAGAACCACCTGCGCGATCAGCCCAAGCAGTACTCGTCGAAGGTGAAGAACGCGCAGGAAGCGCACGAGGCGATCCGGCCGACCACCCCGTTCCGCTCACCCCAGCAAGTGAGCGCCGAGCTGAACAGCCAGGACCTCGCGCTCTACCGCCTGATCTGGCAACGCACCTTGGCGTCGCAGATGGCCGACGCCACCGGCGTCACGGTCAGCGTGCGCCTGGTCGCCAACTCGGCCGACCGAGCAACCGGCGAGCTCATCGATTGCGAGTTCGCCGCATCGGGTACCACGATCACCTTCCCCGGCTACCGGGCCGTGTACGTGGTGTCGAAGGAAGAGGGCGGCGACGACCCGGCCGACAACGAGGCACTGCTGCCACCCCTCACCGAGGGTCAGGTGGTGCCGATCGCCGAGATCACGCCGAACGGACACAGCACCTCGCCGCCGGCGCGGTACACCGAGGCGTCGCTCGTGAAGCGCCTGGAGGAACTCGGCATCGGCCGGCCGTCCACGTGGGCCTCGATCATCCAGACGATCCAAGACCGTGGCTACGTGTGGAAGAAGGGCCAAGCGCTCGTCCCCACTTGGACCGCGTTCGCCGTTGTGCGGCTGCTCGAAGAACACTTCGACGCACTCGTCGACTACGACTTCACCGCGTCGATCGACGAGGACCTCGACGCCATTGCCCGCGGCGACCGCGCCAAGGACCAGTGGCTGACCCGCTTCTACTTCGGCGACACCGGCGACGGCGCGAGCCAGCCGATCTCGGCCGAGGCGGGCGTGGGCGACGATGCGTTGCTCGGTCTGAAGCGACTGGTCGAGGAGAACCTCGACGAGATCGACGCCGCCGAGATCAACACGTTCCCGCTCGGCGTCGACGAGAACGGCGAACCGATCGTGGTCAAGCCCGGCAAGTACGGGCCCTACGTGAAGCGCGGCGACGATACGGCCAGCGTGCCCGACGACCTTGCGCCCGACGAGCTCGACGTTGGCAAGGCGGCCGAGCTGCTTGCCGCCCCGAAGAGCGACGACCCGATCGGCGAACTCGACGGCTACCCGGTGTACGCCAAGAACGGGCGCTACGGGCCGTACGTGCAGTGGGGCGACCACGACAACCCGCCGCCCGGCCTCGAGAAGCCGAAGATGTCGAGCCTGTTCAAAACGATGGTGCTCGAACGGATCACGATGGACGAGGCCGAAGCGTTGCTACAGCTGCCCCGGCTCCTCGGAGTGGATCCAGCCGACGACGTGGAGATCTTCGCCAACAACGGCCGCTACGGGCCGTATGTGCAGAAGGAGAAGGACTACCGCTCGATCGACAGCGAGGATCAACTGCTGACGATCACGCTCGACCAGGCGCTGCACATCTTCAGCCAACCCAAGGTGTACAAGCGCGGCGGGCGGAGCATGGCCGCCAAGGGACCGCTGCGCGAGTTCGGCACCGACCCGGTCAGCGAGAAGGCGGTCACCGCCAAGGACGGCCGGTTCGGCGTGTACGTCACCGACGGCGAGACCAATGCCTCGCTCGGCAAAGGCGACCGGCTCGAAGAGATGACGCCCGAGCGGGCGTTCGAGTTGTTGGCCATCCGCCGCGAGGTCGTGGCGGCCAAGGGCGGGACAACCAAGCGCAAGAAGACAACGAAGAAAACCGCGGCGAAGAAGCGCACCAAGAAAGCCGCCGCCAAGAAGAAGGCAACGAGCAAGAAGGCGGCAGCAAAGAAGACCGCGGCGGCGTCCGATGCGTCGACCGCACCCTCAGACGCGTCGAGCTGATGCCGGCGTACATCGCCTTCGAAGGCCCTGAAGGCTGCGGCAAGTCCACCCAGGCGGCTCGACTCGCCGACGGGATCGGCGCGCGCCTCACTCGCGAGACCGGTGGCACCGACATCGGCGCACGTCTGCGCGAGATCCTGCACGACACGACCATCGACGACCTGGCCGACCGAGCCGAGGCACTGATCGCCGCAGCCGATCGCGCCCAACACATCACCGAAGTCGTGCGTCCTGCCCTGAACGCCGGAACCGCGGTGGTCAGCGACCGATCGGTGTACAGCACGTTGGCCTACCAGGGCTACGGCCGCGGGCTCGACGTCGACGCGCTGCGCAACATCAACGAATGGGCCACCGGAGGCCTGTGGCCGGATGTGGTCGTGCTGCTCGACACGCCCGACGAGGTGATCGCCGAACGGATGAGTCGCCGACAACTCGACCGCTTCGAGGCGGCTGGCGAGCACTTCCACCAGCGAGTGATCGACGGCTACCGAACGATGGCTGCGGCCGACCCCGACCGATGGGTGATCGTGCAAGCGGTGGGTTCGATCGACGATGTGGCCGCAGCGATTCGTAGCGCACTCGCCGGGCGCGCCCGATGAGCACCATCTGGGACGACGTGGTCGGCCAGTCGGCCGCGATCACTCAGCTCGAGCGCGCCGCCGAACACGGCCCGGTGCACGCCTACCTGTTCGTCGGGCCACCCGGTTCGACCAAGCTCGAGGCGGCTCGCGGGTTCGCCGCCCGCCTGTTGAGCGGCGGCGCCGACGCGACGCACCGCGACGCCCGGCTGGCGATCGCCGGCACCCACCCAGACGTGCGCGAGGTACGGCGCACCGGCGCGGCGATCTCTGCCGACCAGGCCCGCGGCATCGTGCACGTCGCATCGCTTGCGCCCGCAGAAGGCGATCGCAAGGTGCTCATCCTCGACGAGTTCCATCTGCTCCGTCCCGAGGGCGCGGCCCTGTTGCTGAAGACGATCGAGGAACCGCCGCCATCGACGATGTTCGTCGTGCTCGCCGACTTCGTGCCGCACGACCTGGTCACGATCGCCTCGCGCTGTGCGCGGATCGACTTCGTGGGGATCCCCGACGATGTCGTCGCTGCGCGGCTCGTCGCCGAAGGTGTGGCCCCCGCCGCAGCCACTGCCGCGGCGCGCGGCGCGCTCGGCGACCTCGATCGCGCCCGTGTGTTGGCCAACGATCCCGATCTGTCGGCTCGGCGGGCGGCATTTGCCGCGGCGCCACATGATCTCGACGGGACCGGTGCGGTGGCCATGCGGACCGCACGCCAGCTGCTCGACATGATCGACGACGCGGCGGCGCCGATGACCGCCCGGCACGCCGCCGAGATCGACGCCTTCGAGGAGCAGACGCAACAGCTCGGTCGCGCGGCGGGCGGACGCAAGCCGATCGACGAACGTCACCGGAGAGAGTTGCGACGGCACCGCACCGACGAGCTGCGCGCCGGGCTGGCGGCAATGGCCGCCACCTACCGCGACACCGCGACCAACGGGGGCACTACCGACGTCGACGGGTGCGCAGCCGCGATCAGCCGCATCGGCGAGGCGATCGAGGCGCTCGAGCGCAACCCCAACGAGCGGTTGCTGCTGGAAGCACTGCTGTGGTCGCTTCCCGACGCCCAAGGGGTGTGACCGGAGCGGCCACGATCGTCGCCACAGAGCCGCTCGTCGCCACAGAATCGCCGTTCACGTCGTATCGTGGAGGGATGCCGTCGTCGCCTGCCTCCACGTTGGCTCCAGCCACCTTGCCCAAGGCGAACGACCCGTGTTGGTGCGGCAGCGGTCGCAAGTACAAGCGGTGCCACAAGAAGAGCGAAGGGCGGGTGCTCCCGGGCGAGGTCACCCCGATGCGCTCGGTGCCGGGCAACATCAATCGTCCGCCCTATGCCGACTCGGGCGAATTCGTCCCATGGGACGAGCCGCGTATCAAGAGCCCCGACATCATCGCCAAGATGCGCGCCAGCGGCGCGATTGCGGCGGAGGTGCTTCGCATGGCGGGCGAGCTGGTGGTGCCGGGCGTAACCACCGAATCGATCGACGAGCAGATTCACCAGTGGTTCATCGAGCGCGACGCATATCCGTCGACGATCAACTACCACGGCTACCCCAAGGCCAGCTGCACTTCGATCAACGAGGTGATCTGCCACGGCATCCCCGACTCGCGACCGCTGCAAGACGGCGACATCTGCAACATCGACGTCACCGGGTACCACCAGGGCGTCCACGGCGACACCAACGCCACCTTCTTCGTCGGCGACGTCGACCCCGAGAGCCAACAGCTCGTACGGGTCACCGAGGAAGCCACCTGGAAGGGCATCGAAGCGGTCAAGCCAGGGCGCCCGTTGAGCGACATCGGCCGGGCGATCGAAGATCACGTCAAGCCCTATCGCTACGGCGTCGTGCGGGCCTTCGTCGGCCACGGCATCGGCCAACAGTTCCACACCGACATCCAGGTGCTGCACTACTACGACTCGCGAGCGTCCACGATCATGCGCCCCGGAATGACGTTCACGATCGAGCCGATGATCACCCTCGGCACCGTGAACTACAAGCTGTGGGACGACGACTGGACCGCAGTGACCGCCGACGGCAAGCGCACGGCGCAGTTCGAGCACACGGTGCTGGTTACCGACACCGGTGTCGACGTGCTCACGGGTGGGCCGGGAGCGGTGAGTCCGACCGCTCCTTGGAACCGCTGAACCCCGGCGCGAACAACCACCACAGCGCCAACCCGGTCAGGCCGACACCGCCGATCAGTGCGGCTGCTGTAGCCAACCGATCGAACCATCCTGGCGCATCGGTGGGGATGAGCGCTGCCGAGAAGCCGTCACGCTTGATCCATCCCCAGATGGCGAGTTCGACCCCGACGAGCAACGTTGCCGCATCGGCGACGAACCTCGCTCGACGCCAGTGGGCGACGAGGCCACCGATCGCGCACACCACGGCGATCGTGGGCAACACCCACCACAACGCCCGAGGGTCGGTCTCCGCTGGCAGCGACCGGAATTGCACGATGCCGGCAACCGCAGCTGCCGCGGCGAGCGGGATGGTAACCAGATGGACCGAGCGGTCGGTGCGACGTAGCGCCCAGGCACCGGCGGCAGCGGCAGCACCGAGGGCCAAGCCGATCCACACCGGCACGGCGGACGGCGCGGGTTGCCACGTACTGATCACGGTGACACCGACCTGTTCGCCGTTGACCTCGAGAGGGATCACCGCCTCGAGGATCTGATCGCCAGGACCTTGGCCGAGCGGACGCGTGCGTTGCATCCAATGGGCGCGGTGATCGTGCCAGGCGTAGCGGCCACTGCTGGCGACCTCGACCCAATCGGGCTCGGCGTCGGCGGAGGCGTTCGCGGGGATGTCGTTGCCCCCGAAGCGATCCTGGTTGACGTAGGTGCTCGGGGCGTTGCGGTTCTCGAGCACGGTGCCATCGGGCTGGAACCACAGGTACGGCTCGCCCTGGTAGCCCACCACCAGCACCTCGGTCCCCGTGTCGGCGACGAGTTGGAGGAACGAGTCGCCGCCGATCACGGTCACCGACACCGCCGCCGACGGCTCGATGGCGACGACTTCAGAGAGGTAGTCGGTGGGCCCCGCTGGGTCCGCCGCGGCCGGCGACCCGACCGCCAGGGCGGCAAAAAGACCGAGGGCGACCGCCCACACGAGGCGAACGGACCAGCTCGTTCCCCTCTGGCTTGGCTCACTCACGCTGCGCGCCCTCGGTCACGCGGCGGGGTCGGTCACGACGAGCACCAACTCGCCGCTGGGGTGCACCGTGCACACACCGACGAATTCTCCCGGCGAGGAGAACCGCTGGGTCAGCGTTTCTCCGGCGCCGACGAAGAACGGTCCGACGTTGTGACCACGGTCGTCGTCGTTCACGATGCGGATCGTCTCGCCGACCTCGACGTTGAGCTCGCCGGGCAGGACCTCCAGGGGCTCGCCAGCATCGAGGGCTTCGCCGGCACCCGGCGGGATCTCGTACTCGTAGGTTGCGGTCTCGTCGCCATCGACTGCGGCGACCTCGAGCGTTTCGTCGCCATCGTCACCACATGCGGCGAGCACGAGCAGGCCAGCAGCCACCGCGGCGACCAGCCGACGGGTCATGCCGACTGCGCCTGGAACAGCTGGACGAGGTCGGCCGCCATCTCTCCCGACTCGATGCCGAACGGCCACGTCAGCAGCAGCTCGCCCTGGTCGTCGACCACGTACAAGAAGGCGCTGTGGTCGACCTCGATGGTTCCGTCGTCGGTGGTGCGCACGTCGTAGGTTGCGCCGAACGGGGCGGCAGCAGCGGCGAGGATTTCGGCGTCGTCGGTGCCCGCGGCACGAGCGTCGGGAACGAAGCTGGTGACGTAATCGTCGAGGATTGGCAGATCGCGGTCGGGATCGATCGTCACCATCACCGTGTCGACGCGTTCAGACAGCTCGGCGGGCATCCGGCGCAGCGCCACGGTGAAGTCGAACATCGTCGTGGGACACACGTCGGGGCAGTTCGTGTAGCCGAAGTACACCACCTGGAGATCACCCGGGTCGGCCTGGAATTCGATCTCGCCGGTATCGCTCAGCGACGGCAGGGCGGTGGTGTTCACCGCTGGCGACGGCGTGCGCACGATGCCAGCGAATGGTCGATCGTCGGGGACCGACTCGATGATCGTCGGCGTGGTCGTGGGCGGCGCCACGGTGGCGCTGGCCGCATCGCCGGCGTCATCGCTGCCACCACATGCGGCGATCACGAACGCCCCGGCCAGTAGCGCTGCGGCGACACGCCGTGGACTCACCGCTGCTCGTCGGCTACTCACCGCTGTCGCCTCCAGCGGGGCCGGTCTCGCGGATGAACTCGAGCACGTCGGCGATCTCGGCGTCGTCGAGGCTGTTCTCGGGCATGCGCAGCGTGTACCCCTCGACCACTTGCGCGGTCGGCTCGGCGATCGCCGCGATCAGGTACTCGTCGTCGGCGAGCACGACCGTGCCGTCGTCGAGCGTCCGCTCGGTGTTGTACAAGCCGATCAATGCAGGGCCGGCGCCGCCGTTCCAATCGGCACCATGACACGCGGCACAGCCGTTGGTGCTCATGATGCTTTGACCGCGCTGAGCCGCCTCGGACAGCGGTGCGGTGGTCGTCGCAGAGTTGCTGTCGGCGCCGCAGGCAACGGCGGCGAACGCCATCGCCGCAGTGGTGGCACATGCCGCGCCGACACGACGGAATGATGTGAATCGGGTCACGGGAGACTGGTCGCCAGAGAGCGGTCTGCGGTTCCCGCCGATCGAGGATCGTTGCTGGTCATGCGTCACGTTGTTGCGTCAGGTGGCTGCGTTTTGGGCTGCGTCATGTGGCGAGGGCGGCATCGCCGCCACCGTCGAGTGCGTCGAGCAGATCGCCACGCGCCCGCGAGACGCGCGAGCGGATGGTGCCGATGGGTACGCCGAGCACGGCGGCGGCCTCGTCGTACTGCATGCCGAGCACCTGTGTGAGCACGAAGGCCTCGCGGCGGTCGTCGTCGAGTTCGGCGACGAGTTCGTCGAGTGCCACTCGTCCCGACGCATCCGGTGCCGTGAGGCGCCCGGTGCCGGACCCCGCGGTGGTGTCGTTGAGCACGGCGGCATCGAGACGCCGCCGCCGCACGGCACGGCGAGCATGGTCGGCACACACGCGGCGGGCGATCGTCAACAGCCATGCCCGGCCCGGCCCGTCGGCGCGGTAGCGGTGGATCGATCCGATCGCTCGCTCGTAGGTCTCTTGCGCCAGATCGTCAGCCGCCCGCGCGTCGCCGAGGTAATGACACAGCCGCCACACGTCGGCCTGCGTCTCGGCGATGAACTGTTCGAGCGCGTCGCGATCGCCATCGCGCGCAGCTTCGAGCAGCGTGGTCAGTCGATCCATCACCTCCATTGTCGCAGCGCTGGAACCAAATCCCTTCGCACAACGACAGATTGCCCATGAAGTGCGCGTCGGCCCGCGAACTGCTGTCCGCTGCGGCGGATGGGGAACTCCGCCCCTCCGAGCGACGAACGCTCGACGAGCACACGGCTACGTGTGACCACTGCCGGGCGTACGCCGATCAGCTCAGCAGCCTCGACCGGATCGTGCGCATCCGCCCGGCCGAGCCGGTTCCCGACCTCGTGCCGACCGTGGTCGCCCGAGCGCGTCCCGCCCGCCTGGGCCGCGGCGGTTGGCTCCGCCCAGCACTGGCCTGGACCGCCGTCGTCCTCCTCGCCCAGAGCATTCCCGGGCTCGCCTTCGGCAACTTCGCCGGCGCCGACACCCACGTGGCCCGCCATCTCGGTGCGTTCGGCGTGGCGCTGGCCATCGGGCTGCTGTATGTCGCGTGGAAGCCGCATCGGGCGTTCGGGCTCCTCCCGTTCACCGCCGCACTCGTCGGCACGATGCTCGCAGCGGCGACGTTCGACGTGGTCGACGGCGGGAGCACCGCGCTGGCCGAGCTGGTTCACGTGACCGAACTGGTCGGCCTCACGCTGTTGTGGATGATCGCTGGATCGCCCGGTTGGCCGCCACGCTTCGACGAGTGGCGCGCCCGCCTCCGGCTCAGCGTCGACCGGCGTCGCCCGTCGTCGACCGCCCTGCCGCGCGCCGCTCGACTCGTACGCACGCCGCCCACCACCAACTGAGGCCAGCGGCGGCTGCCGCATCACCCACGTCGAACGCATCGACCACGGCAGTCCCGCACGCGCGGACGTCTCCGGCGCGCAGCGCCTCGACCGCCGATGCCATCGAACCGGTCGGCCACGGCATCGATTCGATCAGCGCCGGCGACACACGGACCACCCGTGCCGACATCCCCGTGCCACCGTGCTGGTGCCACGCCCACTGGGCAGCCACCGGCGACGTCAACACCGCCGCAATCTCCCACACCGCTTCGTCCAAGCCCGTTGCGTCCGACACCGTTCCCTCCGACGCGGGCGAGACGCCGCTCTCGGGCAACACGGCGATCACCGGCACCGCCGGAACGAACTCACCGCCCGGGTCGGCAACGGCCTCGATCACCGCGGTCTGATTGGCCACGAGCACCTTGGGTACGGCGCGTTCCGCGACCCACCGCTGCATCCGCGGCTCGAGGGCGTGCAGATCGACCCGCGGATGGTCGAACGATCGCTTGGCCACCCTCGTTGCGCGCTCCCCCCACCGGCAGCGCGCCGGGTCGATCATCCCCGAGGTCACCAGCGGTGGCCCGTCGACGTCGTCACCAACCGCAGCGGCGAGGGAGTAGAACTCGCCGCGAAAGCCGACGGTCGCGCGGGCTCGATCACCGAGCACACCGTCGACTGCCAGCGCCGGCAGCGGCGGCACCCCGCGCGCGTCGGCCGCGATCTGCCCCCACGACGACGCGCCAGCATCGCTCGAACCCGTATCACCCGATCCCGGCCGTTCCATCAACACCATGCAGGTGGCCACGCTGGCGCCGAAGTCGTGCTCGTCGGTCGTGCGCGACCAACGAATCGTGGCCAACGCGTCGACACTGGCGCGTACCGGTGCAGCGTCACGGGCGGCGAGCAGCGACTGTGGGAGCACGAACCCCACGCGGCCACCATCGGACGCCACGGTCTCCACGGCGGCCAGGAGAAAGTCGGCGGCCGCGTCCGCGTACGGTCCGCCTACCGTCTCCCGGCGACCCGGAGCGACCCCCGAGGCGGCCACCAGCGGTGAGAGAAAGGGAGGGTTGCCGAGCACCACGTCGAATGCCGCGGCGTCCCACGGACGGGTCAGCGCATCGGCCTCGATGATGGTCGCCGTCGGCAACGCGGCTCGGGCACGGGCAACCGCATGCGGATCGATGTCGACACCGCACAACTCGGCGGTTGCCCCCATCGCCGCCAACCGGCGAGCAGCAGCGGCGAGGAACCGTCCGTCGCCACATGCCGGATCGAGCACGGTGATCGGACCCCGCCGACCGCCAACCCACCGAGGGTCGAGCGCGGCAGCAACGAGTTCATCCACGAGTTCGTGGGGCGTGTACCACGCCCCGAGCGCACGGCGCCGCGCACGGTCGCCGTCGGCCTGCGACATCGAAGCGACACTACGTCGCCTGCCAAGCACAACCGCGTGCCCCGCAGCGCAGTCACACGGTTGCCGAGAGTGGGCCAACGCGTCCGGCTCGACCTATGGTCGCGCCGTGCCTGCGTCTCCGCCCGACGTCGCCGACCGCTACCTCACTTTCGATCGCCCGTCGTGGGCGGGGCTCCGGGCAGCGACCGCCCTCACGCTCGGCGAGCCGGAGCTGACCAAGCTCAAGGGCATCAATGCGCCCATCGACCTGCACGAGGTCGAGTCGATCTACCTGCCATTGAGCCGCCTGCTCAACCTCTACGTGGCGGCGACGCAAGATCTCCACAAGGTGTCAGCGACGTTCCTCGGCACGATCAAGCCGAAGGTGCCGTACATCATCGGCGTTGCCGGGAGCGTGGCCGTCGGGAAGAGCACGTTCGCCCGCATCCTCCAGGCGCTGCTTGCGCAGTGGCCCGATCATCCGAAGGTCGACCTGATCACCACCGACGGCTTTCTGTTCCCCAACGCCGTGCTCGAGGAGCGCGGCATCATGAACCGCAAGGGGTTTCCCGAGAGCTACGACACGCGTCGACTGCTGCGGGTTTTGCGGGCGATCAAGAGCGGTGCCGAGCACGTCGAGGCGCCGGTGTACAGCCACGTCGTCTACGACATCGTCGAGGGCGAACACGTGGTGGTCAACCAGCCCGACATCGTGATCCTCGAGGGTCTCAACGTGCTGCAAACCGGTGACTCTGCCGACGAGTTCGTCAGCGACTACTTCGACTTCTCGATCTACATCGACGCCGACGAACCCGACATCGAGCAGTGGTACGTCGACCGCTTCCTCACGTTGCGCGAGTCGGTGTTCCAAGACCCCGACTCGTTCTTCAAGTTCTACGCCGAGCTGACCGACGACGAGGCGATCGCCACGGCGCGCACGATCTGGCGCGACATCAACGGGTTGAACCTGCGCGAGAACATCTTGCCCACCCGCGAGCGGGCGTCGTTGGTGCTCCACAAGCGCGCCGACCATCGGGTTGATCGAGTTCAGTTGCGCCGCCTGTAGACGCGAGTTACGCGATTCCGAACCAGGCGGGCACGTCACCGATCATCGCCAGTTCGGTCACGTCCTGGTCGTGATCGTCGACCCGTTCGAGCTCCCACGTGAGGTGGTACGGGATGTGGATCGCTGCGCCGCCAAGCGCCATCACCGGCAGGATGTCGCTGCGCACCGAGTTGCCGATCATGCAGAAGCGCTCGGGCGCCACGCCGAGACGGCCGAGGATGCGCCGGTACGTCTCGATGTCCTTCTCGAGCACGATCTCGATGGCGTCGAAGTGATGTTCCAGACCGGACGTGGTGACTTTGCGCGTTTGGTGTACCAGGTCCCCCTTGGTGATCAACACCAAACTGGTGTGCGGGCTCATCGCCGCCAGCACTTCGGGCACGTTGGTCAACAGCTGCACCGGCTCGATCAGCATCGAACGACCGATGTCGACGAGTTCCCCCACCACTGCACCGGGTACCGCGCCGTCGGTCACGGTGACGGCCGCCCTCACCATCGACAGGGTGAACGCCTTCACTCCGTACCCGGCGATCGACACGTCGGCGCGTTCGTGGGCGCGGAGGGCAGCGTCGAGATCGACGCCACGATCCACATGCGGACCGAGCAACTCGGCGAAACGAGCTTCCGCTGCGTGGAACGAGTCCTCACTGCGCCACAACGTGTCGTCGGCGTCGAACGCAACGACGTCGAAGTCGTCGATGCGCCGGTGTTCAGCGGTGGATGGCATTGAGGTAGTTGTACACGGTGATGCGGCTGACACCCATCGCATCGGCCACGTCCTCGACCGACCGCCGCAGGGTGAACGCGCCGCGCTCGTCGAGCAGCCTGACCGCACGTTGTTTGTCCTCGCGCGACAACAACGGCAGTCGCCCGCCGAGCTCGGTTTCGACGGCGTCGATCAGGCGGTCGAGTGCACCATGGAGTGGTGGGAGGCGGACCGCACCGACGGGCGTGCCCTCCCACACCAGCGGCACGTCGCTGCCCTCAGCCTGGTCGGGCGGCACGATCGTCGCCCCGACCGCGTCGACGACGGGGCGGACGGCGGCGATCAACGGGTGGACGCCGCGACCGCGTGGCGACGAAGACGATGATGACGGCGGCGGTGTTGTTGGTGCCCCGCTCACGTTGTGGCTCCGTCGTTCGATTCGCCGGTTGCGTCGGCCGCCACGTTGAGGGCGACATGCGACGCACCGCTGGCGAGCGCGGCGCTCGTCAAGGCGCTCACCACTGCGCCGACATCGCCGACGGGTACGTCGCACGACGAGCCGAAGGGCCCGATCTCGACGCGGTGACCCCGCTGCTCGACGGCAGCGATGGCGTCGGTGACGTGTGCGCCGAGGCGACCCTCGATGAACGGCTCGATGGTGAACTCGACGTGGACCACCGCCGTAGCGTACGCCCGTCAGCGCAGCGGTTAACCGGCGCCCATCACGCGCCGCAGTTCGTCGGACCGGGCAACGCAGTCGCGTCCGGCCAGATCGAACGCCTCGACCAGGCTGGTCAACGCCTGGGTGAACGAGCCGTTCCACTCTTCGACGAACCGGTCGCGCGCGGGTCCGTGCCACACGGTGTTGGCCACCGCGGCGTCGACCGTGCTGCGCATCGACTCGACGGCGTCGATCTGGCGCGACAGGGTTGCGCCGAGCTGGGCGAGTTGTTCGGGGTTGGCGCCGTACATCGTCATGGATGGTTCCTTTCGGTGGTGCCGCCGCAGCCGTGCGGCGCTGCCCGCACGTGGTGGACAGACAAGTGGTTGACAGACAGGTGGTGGACAGTGATGGACAAGACACGGATGAGCGAGGCGTCGCCACGGCCACCCGACGGAGAGGTGGGCGACTCCGAACGCCGAGCGGAACGGTCCGATCTACGATGAGCCGAGTGCCGTGGCTGGCGACACCTGGCCGTCACACTCCGGCACCGACGTACAGGGGCACCGACTCACAGGGGAATCGATGAGCAACGACGCCACGGACCTACGACCGTTCCGATCCACGGGCGGTGGCGGGAGCGGTCGACATCGACGACCTTCGGGCGCAGTCGACCGACCGACTCGACGACACCATCGAGTTGCGCCGCGCGCTGCACGAGCATCCCGAGCTGGGCAACGACTTGCCGGTCACCCGCGAGCGGGTCCTCGAGTCGCTGGAGGGACTCCC
>CBDDKF010000011.1:0-292046 GCA_965230015.1 Ilumatobacteraceae bacterium
GTTGGTGGGGTTGATCGTCAGCGCAGTGCCGACGGTGAAGGTCAACGAGTCGAAGCAGCGGAACTCGGTGCCACTGGCCGTCGCGATCTCCAGGACCTCCGCTGTGCCGCGACAGTCGTGGTCGGCGGCGACGGGAACGTCGCGGGCGACATCGACGCCCAGGTTGGCGAGTTCATCGGCGACGGCCGGGTCGACGCCGGCACGGAATCGGGCCGTGAGCGAGCCCTGCAGGTTGATGCCGACGCCGGCGGTGCCGGCGTTGACGTCGAGCGACAGGCCGGCGGACTCAACCCACTCGGGCGCGAACGTCGGGTCCACGTCGAGTTCGAGACCGAAGTTGAAGTTGCTGCCGGCGCCCGCCGGAATCGTTCCCGAGTAGCGAGCCGTCGGTTCGATGCCGAACGACGACTGCAGGAAGCCCGAGAGGTTGTCGGGCAGACGCACCAAGCCGAGCGAGCTAGCTCCTGGCAACACCTCGACCTCGGTGTCGTCGCCGTCGACGAACAAGGGGCCGAAGAACCGTTGTGCGGGGCCCGAGAGCTCACCACGCGTCGTGTCGATCCCGCTCGTGCTGAACGCGAAGGCGAACGACGAACCGCCGGAGTTGAAGTCGAAGTCCGGCTCTGCCCCAGGGACGAGATCGCTGAGCCGCAGGTCGGTGTCGGGCCGGATCGCCACGGTGACGTCGTCGCCGTCGTTCTGGGTCTCGAGGAAGACCGTGGCGTCGATGGTTGCGGCCACGTCGGGTTGCAGCTGCAGCGAGAACTCGCCGTCGAACGTCGTCGTCACCGCACCGGCGAGGGCACGCACGGTGACCGTGCCGGGACCTGCGTTCGCGTCGAGCACGTGCGTCGGGATCACGCCGCCGTCATCGATGCCGATGGCGGCCAACAGATCGTCGAGCGGGATCGGGCTGTCGACCTCGATCGCCAGCTGCGCGTCGTTCGGCGCTCCGAGGTCGCCGGTGACGGCCGCTGCGAACGGCGAACCAGCGAGATTGATCGTGCCGCTGACCGACGCGGCCGTCGTGACCGGCCCGGCCGAACGCGGCCCCTCGACCGATCCGGCGAGCGCCGCATCGAGGAGCAAGAACGGCGAGTCGAGCGGGTTGTTCCATGTGCCAAGGTCGGCTGTCAGCAGTGCCTCGACGCGGTCGGCACCGGCGTCGAAGATGTCGATGGCGACGTCGACCTCGCCGGTCGGCAGGGCCGGCCCCGGATCGACGACGACATCGGCGCGCAGCGCCAGCTCGTCGCCCGGCGTAGGGCTGCCGGTTGCCGCGACCTCGATCGATCCGGGGATCGGCGTCGAGCCGAGATCGAGCAGGTCGCGTACCTCCGCGGGCAACACGACATCGGTTGTCGCCGACAGCACCATGCCGTCGGCCGGGCTCGCGCCCGGAAAGGCCGAGACCTCGACGGGGAGTGGACCAGCCAGGAGCACGTCGTCGCCGGCGGCAAGGCCGGTCGCCTCGGCGACCACTGGGCTGATCGACGCCGGGGTGATCGACGCGTGCACGTTGAGCGGCCCGGACAGGCGCAGCGGATCGGCGAGATCGAGACCGTCGACGCGGCCGAAGTGGTTGCGGACGATCGTCGGGTAGTCGGCAGGCACGATCGCTGAGTCGGCGCCGGTGACGATGCTCGGGTCGAGCACGTCGGACGCGGTCAGCGATCCGACCGTGACCGGGATGTCGGCGGCGAGCGATGCACCGTTGGTCCCGATGAGCTCACCAACGGTGGTGTTGGTCGACTGCGCCGACACGATCACGCGCGGATCGTCGTCGGCGGTGTCGGATTCGTCCCAGTCGATCACGATTAGGACGTTGGCGGCCGGCGAGAACGTCTGGCCAAAGATCGACGTGGTCGTTCCGGCGAACGAGATCGACGCGGTGGAGGCGTCGGTCGCCGAGGTCGCCCCGGCGACGGTGCCGGTCAATCCGGTGATGGTGGTCGGCAGGGTGATCGTGGCACCGCTGTTCGGGCGAGCGGCGAGCGCGTCGGCCGCTTCGTCGAACGTGAGCGTCTCGACCGGGAGCGCGTCGGCCGCCGACGACGTACCGGCCGGCGATGCGACCAACCGAACGGTGGCGTTCTGCACCGCCACAACCGGACCCGCCCCCTGCCAGCCGACGGCGGCCACACCGGCCGCCACGACGGCGAGGATCAACCGTCGTACCCAGCGATGCCGCCACGCGCGCCGATCGATCTGGCTCCCGCTGCTGTCTCCCATGCCCACCCTGCTCCTTTTGCACCGGCCCCATCGCGTGCGAGAGCGAACGTACGGACTGCGAGCGCGCGGCGCATCCGTAACCGACTACGTAGGCGGCGAGACCCCCAGTGTTCCGGCGAAGTGCTTGCAGCGATCGCGGAGCGAGCGAGCCCGGTCGAACAAGGAATGTGACGGGGCCACGTCATCGACCGAGTTGGTCGAACTGGCGCGCTCGAGAGGAGTCGAACCTCTAACCGCTTGATCCGTAGTCAAGTGCTCTATCCATTGAGCTACGAGCGCTGGTTGTGCGATCCGCAATGCTAGCGGTTGGTGGCGGCGGGCCACCCTGGCGATCCGAACGCCAGTCGAAATGTGGTGTGGATCCGATTCGCCGCTGGAGATCAGAAGCCCCAGGGCCCCCAGCCACCGGCGCGGTTGTAGATCTCGAGCGCCATCTGCGTGTTGATCACCGGGTCGTACAGCTGCTCGAGCTGGGTAACGCCGAAGTCGGCGAGCCAGCCGCGGTGCACGGTCCAGTAGATCTGGAACACGCCGTGGCAGCAGTGGCCGTTGTCGGCGGTGGGGATCCAGTTGCTCTCGCGCCAGGCGATCTCGATGGCGCGCTCTTCGAGCTCGTCGGGCCAGATGTCGCGGATGATCTGCTTCACCTGGTCGGGTGATGCGCTCGGTCCGGGCGAGTTCGGCGGGCTCGCCGCCGGGGCTGCGGTGGTGGGTGCAGCCGTCGTCGGAGCTGCGGTCGTCGGTGCGGCGGTCGTGGGGGCTGCCGTGGTCGGTGCCGCCGTTGTTGGTGCGGCGGTCGTCGGCGCAGCCGTTGTGGGCGCGGCGGTCGTTGCCGGCGGCGGAGGCGGGGTGCTCGCACCCACGGGCAGGCAAATCGTCGAGCCGGGGAACAGAGGGGTTTGCAGCGTGGCGTCGTTCACTGCGAGCAGCTCATCGACGTCGACACCGGCACCATCGGCGAGGCGAATCCAGTAGTCACCGCCGACCACCTCGTAGTCGGCGCTGCAGGCGTTTGCCGCCACGTCCGCCGACTGGTCGGATGTTGCGTCTTCGTCAGAGTCCGCCTCGGTGGCTGCGGGCGCCGCCCGCCGGGTCGCCGGCTCAGGTTCAGGGTCGGCCGTGGTGGTGGCCTCGTCGACGACCTCGATGGTGGTCACCGTCGTCGCCGGCTCGACCGGAGTCGGATCGGGTTCGGAGGCTTCGTCCTCGACGGGCGCCGCATCGTCGGCAACGGTGATCTCGGTCGGCGTCGACTCGATCTCAGCGGCCGGGAGCTCGGTCGCTGCAGTTTCGAGCGTGGCGCTGTCGGCCCCCGAGCGCAGGCTGAGAATCAGCGGGACGGCGAGTGTGACGACCACGGCAAGCACCCCGAGCTTGGCCAGCAGGGGATCGATCGGCAGCTTGCGCTGCTGGACCGGCTCGACGTCCCAGTCGTCGAGCGACTCCCAGGCTTCGTCGTCGGCCGGGTTCGGGGATGCGCCGGCGGGATCGCCGTACCAGTCGTCGTCGGCGTCGAGCCAATCGTCGTCGAAGGTGTCGTTCACCGGAGTGGCGTCGACGATCGGGGGAACATCGTTGGCGCGTGGCCGGCGGTCGACCGGGTTGGCGTTGCCACTGCGATCGTGGTCGCTCGGCGCAGGTGCGGAGGCGTCGACGACGGGGATCTCTGCGGTCCACCGGGCGTCGGCGGGGTTGCCGTGCTGGCGTCGGCCGGCCGCACGAGGTCCGCCCAGAACGCGGGCGATCTGTCCGGTCACCCACGCAGCGGGGGTGGGATCGGGATCGGCTGCGGGGGTGCGATCCGCGGGGCGCCCATCGGCACCCGATGTGCCCGACCAATCGCCCGCGTCACCCCAGAAATCGTCCTCGGTGCCCATGAGGACCGAATGTCTACTCTGGTCGTCATCAAATCGCAACATTGCCGTCATCCAGATGACATGTATGTCATTTGTTGACAATTGCGAAGCGACGCGTGAGCGTCGGTGACACGAACGAGCCGTGTCGGCGCGGAGAGGGTGGGATTTGAACCCACGGACCGCATTACTACGGTCAACGCCTTAGCAGGGCGCCCCATTCGGCCGCTCTGGCACCTCTCCCGGGGAGGGCCGCAGTGTACCCGGATAGCCTCGTTCCCGGAACGGTGGCAGAGCGGACGAATGCACCCGCCTTGAAAGCGGACGAGGTGAAAGCCTCCGAGGGTTCGAATCCCTCCCGTTCCGCAGATGTACGTCCCGACACCGAAGGTTGACGGCGTGAGTCGCACGGCGCTGGGCGTGTGCGGCTACACCGCACTGTTGACACGCCACACCCAGCTATCGAGCGTGTTCTACGACCCGTTCGCCAATCCGCTCTTCGCCGCGTTGGCCACCGACGGCGCCAACGTATTGGCGGCATGCCCTGACTGGGATGCGGTGATGGCCGCCGGCCCGGAGCCCGGCAACCCACGACTGATCGCGCAGATGGCGTGGCGCAAACGATGGATCCAGGACAAGGTGCGCGCCCACCTGAATGCGGGTGTCCGGCAAGTCGTCATCCTCGGGTCTGGCCTCGACACCACTGCACTGCGAATGATCCCGGTGTTCCCCGATGCGGTGTTCTACGAGATCGATCAAATCGAAACGCTGCAGGCCAAGGCCGACGTAGTGCATGCGTTGTTCGGACCGCTCCCGGCGGAGCGCTACACCGCAGTGGACTTCGCCACCGACGACATCGAGGCTCGCCTGCTCGCCGCCGGCTACGACCCCACATCGCCCGCCGTGTTCGTCGCGGAGGTGTCGCTGGAGTACGCACCCCAGGAAGAAGTGGTCGACACGTGGCGGATGATCCGCCGCAACACCGATCCGAGCACTGCGTTCGTCACGACGTTCGTGCGTCCCGCCGGCGGTGGGTTCAACGCCGACATCGACCGCTCGAAAGCGCAGGTCGAAGCCGCTGGCGAGCCTCTTCTGTTCACGCCGACGACCGAAGAAATCGGTGTCTTGTGTGCGGCCGAAGGATTCCAGATCGCCGACTCGATGACCGGCGGCGAGGTACTGACCTACCTCGAAGGGTTCGGCGTGCCGCGCGACGACCTGCCATACGCCTGGGAGCGGCAGCTGACCCACACGTTGACGATGACCGAGCTGCGTTTCAGCGACCGCTGATCCCTTCACCCTCGCGTCCGGCTTCTCGGCGCCGACGCCGGCGGAAACCGCAACGGCCAGCGCCGAGAAGGCGCAGCGGAGCGCCGCGATCTGCGCGACCACCGTCATTAGGGTGAACAGACCGAGGTGCGATGTTGGGTATGCGACGCGAAACGGCCCCCGACGGGCACATCCGCGCCGTGGCCGACACGGTGCCGACCGCAGCTGCCATCACGCGCCGTCGGTTGCTTGCTGGCGCTGCCGTACTCGGTGCGGCTCACGCCGTAGGTGCCTGTGGCTCAGAGCGCAGTCAGGTGGGCCAGCTCACGGTCCCGCCGGAGATCCAGCCGGGTGCCGCGCCCTCTTCGGCCGTCCCTGCCGGATCGACGGCACCAACCGTTGCGCCCCGGGGAGTGCCGGCTCCGCCTGGCAGCCGATGGCAACCCGGCTGGTTCATCACCCACGTCGAGGTTCCAGAACCGCGTCTGGCGCTGACGTTCGACGACGGTCCTGCGCCAGAGAACACGCCGCTGATCCTCGACCAGCTGCGTACGTTCGATGTGCAGGCAACGTTCTTCGTGGTCGGGATGAAGGTCCAGGCGTTCCCCGACATCGCCCGCCGCATCGTCGACGAGGGACACGAGATTGCCAACCACAGCGTGTACCACGAGCCCTACGAAGCGGTCGCGCTGGCGGGGCAGATCGGGCCGAACCAGGACATCATCCGCGAAGCTACGGGTGTCGTACCGGTGGCCAACCGCACACCAGGCCTCAAGCGCGGCGACGTGATCCTGTCGATGTGCGAGGTGTTCGGGCTGTACGAGGCGCACACCACCATGGAGAGCACCGACTGGATCGAGCCGTTCCGCTCGGCGTCGCAACTGGTCGACGACTTTGCGGCGAACGTCGAGAGTGGCGCATTCGCGGTGTTCCACGACGCCGGTGAGTTGCGCCCGACCGTCGATGCCGTGCCCGGCGTGGTCGCCCACGCACGGTCGAGCGGCTACGAACTGATGACCGCCACGGATCTCGTCAACAGCGGCACGCCGCGACCCGGCATGATCGACTACGCCGGCGTCGAAGGGCTCCGACGGGCGCCAACAACCGGACCTGCGATCAGCAGGTACGGGCTCGATCGTCGCGACACGCGCAGCGACCTGGTGGCTGTGCTCGAGCGCGGCGGCGTCACGCCGACAACTCGGCGCCGCGTGGTCGAGGCGATCGCCGACATCGACGCGATGCGCCGCGCCGCTCACTTGGCCAGCTGACAATCGGGCGGCGCCACGGGCGCTACAGATCGAACCGCTGCCACGTTCCGCCGCGCGCATGCAAGATGGTGTCGCCATTCAGCGCTCCAGCTTCGCCGCCGGAGTCAGGCGACACAGGTGGTCCGAGAAAGTGCATGAACCACCGGTCGAGCGTCCCGGCCAACAACCAGAACTCCGGTTCGAACTCGCCATACACCGGAAGTGGAGTGCCATCGAGGCGCGTCGCCGAGTCGGCCATGGCCGACGTCTCTTCTGGCGTCAGGTCGATGATCACCTCGCCAGTCGCTGGGTCGGTCACCGTCGTGCCTGCGACCCCAGTCCGGAGGTGCTCGAACAAGGATTCCGGGAGCGTGTCGCGGCGCGGTTCGGGTTCCTCGGCGACGATCACATCGCCATCGAGCGTGCGCACCTCATACGACCAACGAGATCCATCCCGCACCCACGAGTAGACGAAGTCGCCCTGCTCCCATGTGGCGGTCGTTGGCACCACCTCCAACTCGGGTCGTTGGTACACAACGACCGGCCACGGGCCTCGACCGAACCACGTCAACTCGTCGTCTCCGATGCGATCGAACTCGATGGGTGTCCACTCGCCCGAGATGCGGTCAACGGTCCCGAACGTTGTGCGGTGGTCCTCGTCCACGAGCGCGACAACCGCGCCGTTCGCAGTGGCGACGGTGCCGCCGGCCTCGAAGCCCGCAGGAACGTCGACCGTCGCGCTCCCGCCTTGAAGATCGACGAACATCACCGAGTCATTTGCAGCCAGGAGGTAGCCGGTGTCGGTGGGCGCCAGGGTCCCGACGCCGACCCCGACATCCACCGTCTGCGACTCAGGGCTCTGCCCCCACTCCGCCGAGGTGATGGTCACCGGCCGGGCCGACCGAATTGCGTCGACGCCAGCGCTATCGATGCCGAGTTCCGACCACGTGAACTCGAACCGCTCTCCGGAGCCGTCTCGTCGTTGCACCTCGAAAGTGACACGGTCGTCGCTCATCGTCGTGCTCGAGCTGGAACGGTCATCGCCGACGAGCTCCTCGAGGATCGTGAACGTGTCGAGGTCGACCATCGGATCGAGGGCGAACGCCCAACCGTCGGATGAGGCCACCAGCTGAGTGTTCTGCGAGTAGGAGGTCAGGGGACCGCTGAGGTTGCGCGTCGGATCTGGGACCGTCCACTCGTGCACCTCGAACGTCTCGAGGTCGGACGTGATCATGATCGTCACGTCGAGATCACGAACGCCACCGTCGTTCCCTGGCCAGTCGTCGGTCACCGCGATCACAAGGTGGTCCCCACCTGATGCGACGTCGGTGATCAGGCCGCGCTCGACGGGCAACTCGAGCACCGTCTGCGTCCACGTCGTCCCATCTTCGCTGAGGAACACATCGAGTCCTGGTGTCCACTTGTGGTTGAGCAGCGCATCGAGCACCTGCGGCTCTTGCGCGAGCGCCGCGTTCACCTCATCGAGGAAGCCAGCCTCAGCCGCCGCCGCGATCGCCTCTTGCTGGGTCGTCGCGCCAGAGTCCTCGATCAAGATCGCCAGGTCCAGCCCCAGCAGGATCTGCGCTTCCTGTACGGTCAGCGCAAAGCCAGGCGTACCGATGAACGTGGGGCGCGTGGCCGCAAAGCCGTTGCGGAACGAGAGCACGTCTCCACCGTGATCGAGCCGCTCCATGCCGGGAGGCGCGCTGACCGTGATCGGCTCGACATCGAAGGTCGTGATCTGTTGTGCCGGTGGCAGTTCGGCGACAGGCACGGTGGTCGCCACCGCCGTGGTCACGGAGGGGTCGACGGTCGTGGGAGCGATGAGTTCGAGCGTCGTGTTCTCAGTCACCGTCGACGGGCTGATCACCTCCGATGGCACCGAAACGACGCCCGAATCAGTCGGGGTGATCACCGTGCTATTGGATGAGCCGGCCGTGGACACCACGGCGAACGCACCGGCACCGATCACTGCTGCAGCAGCCAGCGGCGCGCCGACCCGGCGACGGCGGCGGCGAATGTCGACAGTGCGCTCGATTCGCTGCAGCCCAACGTCGGTGTCGACGATCGGCACGGTGTCGGCGGTGCGACGTACCCATCGCCCGAGCACGTCCCGAGGATCGTCCGCTCCCTTGTCCATGAGTCGGTCGGTCATCGCTTCTCCTCGGAGCCAGATCCCCGCAGAAGGCTGGCGAGTTCAGCGCGGGCGCGAGCGCCGCGGCTCTTTACGGTTCCCGGCGCAATGTCGAGCGCTGCCGCGATCTCCGCCTCCGACCAGCCGAGGTAGAACCGAGCGATCAACACCGCACGATGGTCGACGGAGAGCCTGGCCAGCATGTCGGCCACGAGCACATCGTCGACCACCAACGCAGCCTCATCGTCCGGATGGGCCGGCTGCTGACGGAGGTACTCCTCGGGTGACACTTCGCGTCGTCGGCGCCGCCATCGCGATCGGGCCCAGTTGAGACCGGTGCGATAGACCCAACCCGCGGGATTCTCCATCGAACCGACCCGCCGCCACTTCAGCAGGGCTCGGGTGAATCCCTCGGCGGTGGCGTCGCGGCCGACCTCGAGGTTGCCGAGGGCGAGCACCAACGCACGCTCGATGCGCGCATGATCGCGTCGGTAGAACGCAGCAAAGCCGGCCGACGACACGTCGTCGTGCGATGCAATGCGCGGCGACACGGTGACCATGGGAATCTCCCCGGTCGGCGGCTCAGCGCTCGTTCGACGCACACTTGGAGACTCCCAGAGACCCGTTTCGGTTCCACGATTTCTCGAGGTCGCCACAGCCGAGGGAACCGGTGGCAACTGCCGAGCGTCTGAACAGATATGCGAACTGCTGTGGTGGTGTTGGCCGGAGCGTTGGCACTCGCTGCCTGCGGGACCACCGACGGCGATGGCTCTGCTGCTACTGCGAGCAACCAGCCCGATCCGACCGCTACGTCGCCGGCCCCTCCATCGACCGTCGACCTGGAACCGGCGGGCGTCGCGCTCTCGGCAACACCTGGGGTGGAACGGTCGCCGGTTGATGCCGACGCACCGGTCGATGCGCTCGCGGGCGGACTCAACGATGCTGGTTTCGGTCTGCTGCGAACACTCCCGCAAGACGAGAACGTGGTGTTCAGCCCGGCGAGTATCGGCCACGCACTCCTGATGGCCTCAGCTGCCGGCGACGACGCCACCCGCAGCGCGATCGAGGCAGCGCTCGCATTGCCGGAAAGTGCTCACTCGGCGTGGAACGCGATCGATCAAGCGATCGCCGCGGCGCAGTCAGATCAGGTCACGGTGACCATCGCCGATCGGATCTGGCCGGCGATTGGCGTTGAGCCCGATCAGGACTGGGTCGACCTGCTCGCGGCCGAGCACGGGGCCGACGTGGTGCCGCTCGACTACCGGGGCGACAAGAACGGGAGCCGGGAGATCATCAACACGTGGGTGGAGGAGCGCACCGAGGGGCTCATCGACGACCTGCTCCCACCGGACTTCCTCGACGACAACACGGTGTTGGTGCTCACCGACGCCATCTACTTCGCCGCCGACTGGGCCACGCCGTTCGGCAAGTACGGCTCGCAGCCAGGAACGTTCACGACGCTGGGGGGCGACGAACGCGATGTGTCGTTCATGCGCGAGCTCGAGCTGAGCGACCGCCGCGGCGCAGGCGACGGTTTCGTCGGCGCGGAGATCCCATACGTCGGCGACGACTACTCGATGCTCGTCCTCGTACCCGACGAGGGCGAGTTCGAGTCGTTCGTCGATGGGCTCGACGAGTCATTGCTCGACGAGATCGACGCCACGTTTACCACCGGGCCGTACGAACTGCTGCTCCCGAAGTGGGACGACACGTACCGCATCGACCTCCTGGCGTGGCTCACCGAGATGGGCGCGGCACCGGGTTCGTATCCGGCGATGACCGACGCCTTCCTCGATGCGGCGGTGCACGCCGCCGACATCGCCGTCGACGAACAGGGCACCGTTGCCGCGGCCGCGACCGCGCTTGGCTTCCGGGACTCTGGCCCACCCGAGCCCGAGTTGACCGTGGCCGCCGACCGGCCGTTCGTGTACCTGATCCGCCACCGCGACTCCGGGCTGGTGCTGTTCGCCGGCACCGTTATCGACCCGACCTGAGCGACACCCACGGGACAATCGTTGCCCGGCCGACGGTCGCTAGACCGTGGTCCACCCACTCCGTCGTGGGCCGGGGGGTGGTGGAGCCCCACCTGCGCTGCCGGGCTCCATCGGTGGCTCGCCACCGGCAGCCAGTGTCCGGCGCAGCACGGGCGTGGCGTGTTCGAGCATCTCGTCGAGCGCCGTCGTCAACGCAGCGTCTGCTGCAACGCCGCCGATCCGAGCCAGTTCGGCGCGGCGGGCGAGTTCCTTGATGAAGGCCGGTGCCACGCCGTCGAGTCGCTCGACCACGTCGGAGTCGGCTGGCACTCGAGCCCCGGTGTAGAGCTCGATCAGGCGCGATCGGGCCTCGGGGTCGGGCAGCGACAGCTCGATCGCCTGATCGATGCGCCCCGGTCGTGCCGCAAGCGCTGGTTCGAGCATCTCCACGCGGTTGGTGGTGAGCACGAACAGCACGTCGGCGTCCTCGGCGAGTCCATCCATCTCGTTGAGCAACTGAAACAACAGCGCGTTGTGGTCGCCGCCAGGGAGCTGGCGGTCCATGGCGATCAGATCGACGTCTTCGATGATGATCGTCGCGGGTTGCAGCGACCGGGCGATCGTCCCGGCCTGCCCGACGGCGGCGACCGCGCCACCGGTGAGGATGATCGTGGTGCGACCGGCCATCCGACTCGTGAGGTACGAGATGGTGTGGGTCTTGCCAGTTCCAGGCGGACCGTAGAGCAACAGGCCGCGCTTCACGTGTTGGCTGGCGGCACGTAGAGCGTCGGCGTTCTCGGTGATCCCGATCGTGTGCGCCTCGATCGCGTCGAGTTCGCCACCGGGCAGGATCACGTTGTGTCGCTCCACGTGCGGGAGCTTCACGAAGCTCAGCCCGAAGTCGCCGTGCATCCCGAAGGTGAACGACACGACCTTGCCGCGAAACGCGTTGTGCTCCACCATCAACGCTTGCAGCCGCGCGAGGAAGCCATCGGCCGCTGCCGGTTCGCGCCCGACGACCTCGACCACAAGGTCTGGTGGGAAGCCGCGCTCGGAGCCGTACAGCAGGGCGGCGACGGGAGAGCCGTCGAACTCGGTCAGGATGATGCCGGCCCGCAGGCAGTCGATGCGCTCGTCGGTGTCGACATCGACCGAGATGTACTGACGGGCGGTTTCACCGGGGCCGCGCCATTCACCGGCTGCGATCCCCGTGAGCGAGATCCCGCCGTAGTTGCCGATGTCGCCCTGCAGGCCGATCACCTCGAACTGCTCGACGCTGCGACGGTATGCGTCGAGTGCCAGCTGCACGTTGACCCGCTCGATCACCGGCACGTTGATCGACGTACTCGACACGTCGTCGCCGATGTCGCCGAGGTGCTCCTTGAGTCGGCGGGTGAGCACCGACTCGTGCTTGGGAAGAACTCGGTCGGCCATCGAGGCGAGCTGCACGACCGCCCCGACGAACTCCTCGGCTTGCTCCTGCGACAGCTCGGCCATGAGCTCACAGTAGGAGCGGAGGTCAGGTGAGGGTGATCGGATTCGGGAGCGATGTCGGGGTGAGTCAGGACCCGCTGCGAACCGCCTCGGCGACCAGGTCGGCGTAGTACTCCTGACCCACTGGACGGAGGTGGATCTGGTCGTCGTAGAGGCAGTCGCCCGGACACATGTCGGCGAGGTTGGCCCAGTCGAGGATGGTCACGTTCGGCCACCGGTCTGGAAGTGCCCGGATCAGCTCGTTGTTGCCCTCGGCGTAGTTGTAGCTCGACGGCAGATCGTTGGTGACGAACACCACCGTGGTCACCTCACTGAGCATCGTCGCCGCCCGGTCGAGGTCGGCAGCGTCGATCGGACCATTCGTGCCGAGGTGGACGACGACCACGTCGCCCAGCCTGCCGCCTTCGGCGAGGGCGAGGAGTACGTCGAGACTGTTGACGAACGCCCGAGACTCGGTGGCATCGACGGTGAATCCCCGCTCCTGCAGCTCAGGCGCTGCGCCGAGCATCACCGAGTCGCCGATCGCCAGCGCCCCGATCGGCACACCACCCGCCGGGACCGTCGACGGCGTCGGCGTCACGACTGGAATCGCAGGAACCGCGTCCAACTCGAGCGAACCGACGTCATCTGACATGAACATTCCGTTGCTGACGCCGCCATCGCTTGTCGAGGTCGCTTGGCGCTGCGCCACCACGACGAAACCGCCGATCAACAGCACAAGGGCCGCAGCGGCGAACAGCCACACGCGGTTCGCCGACGGTCGAGACCCGTTGCGACGCGACCCGTCGACTGGGGCGAGGGGTGCTCCGCCGAGTTCGTCCGCACGCTCGGCGATCGCATCGTCGAGCACCGTGCGGTAGTTGCGCAGGCGATCTTCCAGCTCAATCATCACGAACCTCCTAGCTCGTTGCGAAGTTGTCGGAGACCCCGATGCACCTCGTTGCGGACGACCGCGACCGTCACACCAACCGCATCAGCGGTCTCGGCGTACGACCAGTCGTAGACGTGCACCAGCACCACGCACGTGCGGCGGCGTTCCGGCAGCGCCGCGAGGGCTTGATGCAGACCGACGTCGAACGGCGCATCGTCGCCGTGGCGTTCGGGCGGAAACACGGCCGGACGAGCCCAGCGGCGATGCCGCCGACTCGTGCTCTGGGCGACCCGGTACAGATAGCCGACGGGATTGTCCATCGGCTCGATCCGCCCCCAGTGCTCCCAGGCGTACGCCAGGGCATCGGCCGTGAGGTCGGCTCCGACGTCGACACCGTGCTGGGCGACCAGCACCTGCCGGAGGCGAACACCCGCATCGCTCGCAAACGCAGCGAAGCGATCGCTCGCTGTGTTCACCCGTGTTTCCAATGACTCCACACTCATGACAAAGCTCGAACCCACCCGAATCGTCTCAAACGATCGTGAAGAAATCCCCGCACCCAACGAACCGACGAGCCTTCACCGGCGTCGAACCGATGATGAGCCGCTGGATTGCCGTCGCCGCCCTAGGACTTGTCGTGGCCTGCTCCACTGACGACACGGCAGCACCGCCGCCATCGGAGACGGCGGCCGCAATGGAGTCGACGAGCGTCCCCGAGCCCCCGGTGGAGGACGACGCCACTGTGACCGCAGGAACAGCTGTGCTGCCGACGACACCGGAAGGCGGCACCATGATGGCCGCGATCGTGCGCGGTGTAGTTGAGCGGACGGGCGACTGCCTGTACTTGCGCAGCATCGACAACGGTGGCCGGTCGATCATCGTCTTCCCGCCCGGGACGACGCTCGACGACGTCGGCGTGACTTTCCCGGATGGAACGCGCGTGCCGGTCGGGGCGTCGGTCACCGGTGGCGGCGGCTATCGGTCGGTGCCTGAGGAGTCGCCCAACCTGCCGTCCGATGAGATCAATGCCTGCATCGCGCCCGGCGTCGACACCTGGGTGCAGCTGGTCGGTCCGACCGTGGAGACGTCGCTCGACCCCGCGGGCGGAATCGACGGACCCGTGCTCTATGCCAGGGACTGGGGCGACGAGGACCCGGGCACAGAGTTGGCGGCCGCGAGCGGCGAATTGCGTCTGGTCGACGGCTGCGTCGGGCTGGGCGCAGACGACTCTTTCGTGCCGCTTCTATGGCCGTTCGACACGAGGTGGAACGACGATCTCCAGGCAGTGGTCACACCGAACGGCCGCACGATCGCGATCGGTGAACGCATCGACACGGGTGGTGGGTCCTACCGGGCCGGCGGAGTGTCGCGGTTCACGGACAGCGCCGAAGTGATGCAGACGGCTGCGGCGTGTTCGTCGACTGGCGAGGTATTCATCATCCAGTCGTCGGTGCTGTAGTCCCCACCGGCTCTCATGACGATGCTTCTCGGTGGCTGTGGTTGCGGCATCCGCAACCGACGACGCCGAGAAGGCGCGCAGGGCTGGCTCAGGTCGCTGCGTCGAGGAGTGTTGGCAGATCCGACATGCGGTCGAACGTGATGGCACCTGCGTCCTCCAGCCGGCGACGCGGCGTGAGGCCGCCGGCGAACCCGTAGCAGGTCATTCCGGCGGCCCCAGCTGCCGCCACCCCCGACACGCTGTCCTCGATCACCACCGCTCGTGCCGCTTCCACGCTCATCGAGCGCGCCGCATACAAGAACAAGTCGGGCGCCGGCTTGCCGTTGTCGACCTCACTAGCGGAGTAGATCCGACCCTCGAAGATCGGGTACAGCCCGGTCGTGCCGAGCGTGAGGCGCATCTTGCGATGTGTGCCGCTCGATGCGACACACGTCGTGCGCCCGGACTGGTGAAGCCAGTGCACGAGTTCGAGGACGCCATCGATGGGTTCGAGTCGATTCCGGAACGCCGTAACGACTTCAGCGGTGCTCACATCGTCGAACTCCGCCGCGGCGTCTGCACCGAGACGGCGGGCAATCTCCTTCAGCATCAGATCGTCGGATCGGCCCATGAACCGTTCGACGATCTCGTCGACGGTGATGGTCCACCCCATTTCGGTGAGCACCCGCGCCTCGATCTCGATGGTGAGGCGCTCGCTATCGACCAACACGCCATCGCAGTCGAAGATCACGAGGGCCGGGTCGGGAGCATCCACTTGGTCAGCGTTGCAGCTCCAGCGAACGCCGTGCCGACAAGTACACGATGCGGCGTGTCAGCCGGCGGCGAGCTCGAGCGACGGACGGCCCGCGCCCGCGTCGGGGCGAATCGCGGGCTCGAACAACTCAGCGAGCACCAGGCTGGCGGCGCCTCGCGCCCACGCCTCGTCTTCCCAACGCTCGACCGTGATCTCGAGATCGTCCGCGAGGCCGTCGAACACGCGGTCGTGCAGCGCCGTCGTGAATGGGTCGAGCATCAAGTCGATCGCGTGGGTCCCCTCGCCCGACAGCACGATGAGGGACGGGTTGAGCACGTTGACCACGTTGGCAACGGCGTGGCCGAGCAACGTCGCCGCGTCGACGTACAACGTCCGCACGCGGTCGTTCCCCGCCCGCGCCGCTGCAGCAGCACCGTGCGAGTCGACGTCACGTCCGAGCACGCGTGCGGCTGACCGAACGAGTGCCGGATCAGCGGCGATCGCTTCGAGACATCCCTCACCACCACAGGCACAGGGGGTGGTGTCGTTGATCACCTTGACGTGCCCGAACTCGCCCGCACCACCCTGCGCACCGCGGTACAACCGCCCGTCGAGCACCATTCCCAATCCGATGCCCCGCCCGAGGCTGATGACCAAGAGATCCGAGACCTCACGACCGACGCCGAACCAGTGCTCGCACACGACGAGCGCATTCACATCGTTGTCGATCACCACCGGCAGCCCGGTTCGCTGCTGTAGGCGATCGCCGAGCGGCACATCGCGCCAGTGCGCGTACGTGCCGTGCTTGACGACACCGTTGACACTGTCGATCACTCCGGCGGTACCAATGCCGAGTCCGTAGATCGGTCGATTGTCGACCTTGCTGCGGAGATCGTCGACGATTGCGCCGATCAGCCGGACGACTTGGTCGACGCTGGTGCCTGCGAGCTTGCGCGTCCGGCGGTGCACCACCGTGGCCTCGAGGTCGGTGAGCACCGCGGTCACGTGCGTCTCGGTCACCTTCGCTCCGATGACATACCCGGCGGTCGAGTTGAGCGCGAGCATCACCGGCCGCCGACCACCAGCCGACTCTCCGGTGGAGTGTTCGTACACGATGTTCCGGTCGATCAACTCGCTGGTGATCCCGGTGACGGTCGGCGCGCTCAACCCGGTGTCGGCGGCGATCTCCGCTCGCGAACGCTGACCATGGGCACGGATCGCGCCGAGCACGATCGCCTCGTTGATCTCACGGATCATTCGTTTGGTGCCGGCTTTGACCGATTGCATTGTTGGTCTACCCCACGTGGTCTTGCTCGCTCGGAAACTAACCGCTGCTCGCCGAAACCGACTCGAAGACGTCACCCAACTCGTCGATCGCCTCCGCAGCAACGTGCACCGGTGCGCGGTCGATCGGGGTGTCGACGGTGCACACCTGCGGTCCGCGACGGGCGACACCGTTGGCGACATCGATCCACTCGCCAGGCGGGATGTACACGTCATGGCGTTCGACGCCCGGATGGCAGACGGGCGCAACGAGCAACGAGTCACCGAGCTGGAACTGGAACGGAAACTGCCAAACGCGCTCGTCGTGGTGATGGTCGAGGCACAACGGGCGCATCAACGGAACGCCGGTAGCAACGGTCACGTCGAGCTGCTCAGCGAGATAGCGCAGCAGCCGATGCCGAGTCTCGGCGAAGTTGCGATAGATCCACAGCGCCCGTGGATCGTCGTGCCGCTCGGCGATGTTCCAGGGCGTCCGGTCATTCGACGGCGAGCGTCCATGATTGAACTCCGAGTGGTACTGCATGATCGGGCAGAACGTGGCCATGGCGGTCGCCCGAAGGTAGAGCTCGACGCTCGGGATCTCTCCCGAGAACCCGGCGAGATCCCATCCCCACAACGCAACACCGCTCATCGCCGCACTGAGGCCGGCGGTGATCGATGCACGAAACGCCTCCCACGTGGAGTCCTCGTCGCCAGCCCAATGGCACGGCGTCAGTCCGGCGCCCGTGAAGCCGGCTCGACTGAATGTGGTGCCAGCCGTGTCGCACTCGTCGAGCAGCTGGTGGTAGGCAGCCGCGTATCGGTTGGGGTAGAGGTTGTTCGACGTTCGACCGGAGGTGCCGTCGGCGTAGCGGAGATCGTCTCCCCATGCGTGCTCACCGCCGTCGGTCTTGAATCCGTCGACACCCACCTCCTCGACGAGGTATCGGCGCTTGGCCAGCCACCAGTCGGCGGCCTCCTGATTGGTCCAATCGGGTAGCAGCGCTTCGGGGAACCACCATCCTCGGTTGCGATACGGGGCGCCGTCGGCCTCGCGAACGCAGTAGCCGCGATCGATCATCGTCCTCAGGTCGGCGTCGACTTGAGGGTGCGCCGGCCGGTCGGTCGGTACGAGCGGAATCTGCCACAACAGCACCTTCACTCCGAGGCGGTGGAGCTCGTCCACCATCCCTTTCGGGTCGGGCCAGCGGCCATCGGAGGGGAAGTGGTAGTCGGCAAGTGAGAGCGGGGCACCATCCGGCTGGACCTCGTAGGCGGCGTCGTTGAACGCAACGAACGTCGCCTCATCGCTCCAGGCCTCGATCACGATCACGCCGACCGGTACGCCCTCGTCGATCGAGCGGTGCACCTCGGCGAGGACGCGCGCTTGGGAGTTCCACTCGTTGCCCGACATCCAGGGCGTGAGCACCCAGTCGGGTGGACGCCGAAGACCCCCCGTATCGGCGACGTGTGCAGCGAGGATTTCCCGCGGTGTTCCGTGGTAGCACCGCACGTGCAACGTCGGCTCGTCATCACCCAACAACGCCGTCACGGCGACGACGTCTCGATTGCCGTCGCCGATGTCGAAGTAGGTGCGCGCTGACGTGTCGAGGTGCACTCCCCAACAGTCGGCACCGATCACCATCAGAAACGGCGACGGCAAGTAGGTGCGGGCGCCTTGCTGCTTGTATTGCTCGAACACCGTCGCGTCGATCGACAGGCCGCGGTGGTCCAGCGAGTGAAATCGTTCACCGAGGCCGACGACTCGGGCGCGTTCGTCGAGTGGCAGCTCGAAACGGACGGCGACCGGTACCCCCTCGGCCATCAGCCACTGCACGTCAGTGAGCTCAACACCGGGAGGAAGATCCCCTGTGCGCTGCAGTGTTCCACCCCGGTCGCTCCATGTAGCGACCGCCGTAGCGAACCACGCGGTCGACTCGGCGCCGGCGACAAAGCGGTACTCCAGCCGTCCGACCGGGAGGCCATCGATGGTGACCCGATGAATCCGACGATCGCCGATGTCGGGTCGAGCTCCGCTGGCCTCAGCGAGGTGTCCGCCACCACCATCGACCTCATCGTCGACACGATGGGCATACGCCTCGTCGAACGATACCGATTGCAGGGTGTGGCGCTCCTCGCCGCGCGCCGAACGAACCTCGACATCGACGCGCTCAGTATCCCGCGAGGTCGTCACTCGTAGCTCGAGCGGCTCGCCATCGACCGGCTGCTGCGGATGGCGTTGATCCGGATCGATCCGATACGGATGGCCACTGCCAAGTGGAGCGTGGACAATCGAGGCAACGGTGGGGGCGGTCATGTGAGTTGCCCCAATTCGTCGGCCAGTGTGAGGTACATCGCGTGCGACCACAGCAGCGGGTTGGCGATTGGACCCCATCGCTCGACCCATGGTTGCACGTAGTCCGCATCGAGCGGATCGGTCGCCACTTGTTCAGGAAGCAGCCCGTCGTCGTCCGCTTGTGCAGCCATCCAGGCGAGGCGTTCTGCGGCGATCTCGTCGAGCCCGACCCGGGCTTCGTAGGCCCCGACGAAGCCTGCCAGGACCACCCATCGACCGCCGCCGAAGTAGGTGTCGCCGAGATAGCGGTACACGCCGTCGGGCGCGAGATCATCACGAACCCGTTGATAGGTGGCACGGCCGATGGACGACGTCGATTCGATCGTGGCGAAGGGAACCATCGCCGCAATCAACGAGGCGTCGACCCGATCGCCGTACCCGATCGTCTTGATCAGGTGGCCGTCGATCACACCGCTATCGAGAATCTTCTGCCGCACGGACTGGGCCGTCCTCGAGAGAGCGGTCTTCTCGAGGAGCTCCCCGGCGGTACGCAAGCCGGCCTCTATCGCCGCCAGCGTCGACACATGGACACCGCCGACGTCTTCCTCCCACCAGTCGTAGCAAGGCTCACCCCAGAACGCTCCGACGTAGCGGGCCGAGACGCCGACCGCCGCCAGCACCTCGGCGGCCGGTTGGATCTGATGTCGTTGCAGGTGCGCTCCCAGCGCGTGGATCCATGTGCCGTATCCATCCAGTTGGTAGTCCCACCAATCTTCGCCGCTGTCGTCGCCGTCGACGGTGAAGCGTGTCGGCAGGTGCTCGTCGCGGCCGATCGGGCCGCCGTGCGTCGCTCGCTCGACGAGATCGTCGACGCGACCGGCGCGGTCGTTCAACACCGACGCACACCATCCGAAGAAGTGGTCGGCGCTGTCCACGCGACCGGCTCGACTCATCGCGTCGGCGATGAATGCACCGTCTCGGAGCCAGCTGTAGCGATACACCGGGAATGTCGGTGATGCCACGAAGGCGCCGCTCGCATGTTGGTGATCGGCGATCACCTCGACGCTGCGCGCCGCCAGGGCGCGCAGCGTCGAGGAGGCGGGAGGACTCGCCACGGGTCAGCTGGCGAGCTCGTCGACCTCGGCCGCCGCGTCGTCGAGGGTCTCTTGGATGTCAGCCCCGTCGAGCACGATCCGCTCGAGCGCTTGACCGACGACCTCCTGCATCTCGGCTTGTCGCTCGATCACAGGTGGCAGCACGATGGCATCGAGCGCGTCGAACACGGCCTGCCGGTTGTCGGGGGGCGTGATCTCGAGATAGCTCGCAAAGGCTGCCTCGTCGTCGACGGCGGGCAGTTCCCAACTCGACTGAATGCGCGTGTCGACTGTGGTCGGCGACGCCGTCAAGAACTCGATCCACTTGGCCGCGGCCTCCGGATGATCGGTGTCCGCCGACGCCACTGCGCCGTTCATGAAGACGGCGTTGGCTTTCTGCACATCACCCGGTTCGACAACGATGTCGTAGTCGACGCCCGACTCGTTGAGGCCGTTGAACTGCCAGATGCCGTTGTGCCACATCGCGAGATTGCCGCTCTGGAACAGATTGGTGTCGAAGTCGGGCGTCCCCCCGATCTCGGCCAGCGTGGGCATCACCGTTCCCGGCTTCGAGGTCAGCCACTCGGCGGCACGCACACCGGCGTCGGAGTTGAACACCGCGTTGCCATCGGCATCGAAGAACTCGCCACCGGCCTGACCGAGCGCCTTGTAGAACTCGAAGAAGCTCACCGGCTGCAGGGTGCCCCACACTCCAGCATCGGCGTCGGTGAGTGCTTCGGCCGCTGCCAGCTCGTCTTCCCATGTCCAGTCGGCGGTGGGGTAGTCGAGCCCAGCCTCGTCGAACAGGGTCTTGTTGTAGATCAGCACTACGTCGGAGAAGGTCGCCGGTAGGCCGTACTGGGTGCCGCCGTCGGTGAACCCTTCGAGCGCCAGGGGGTAGTACCGGCTCGCATCGATATCGAACGCGCCGAGGTCGAGGAGCGCCCCGCTCCGGGCGTAGGTGACGAAGTTCTCGTAGTTGAGTTCAAATGTGTCTGGCGGCGTTCCGCCAGCTACCTGCGTTTGCAGGCTGGTGAAGTAGTCGTCGAACGACGCGGTCTGCGTCTCGACGGTGATGTTCGGGTTCTCGGCCTCGAACGCGGCGATGATCGCGTCGAGATCCTCGAGGTGATCGGGTGCGGCCGAGAACGTGAAGTAGCTGATGGTGGCCTCTTCGTCGCTCCCACCGCCACCGCCGCTTCCGCCGGTGGTGGCCGTCGCCCCGTCGGCGGCGGTGGTTGCCGTGGTCGAGTCGCCGCCGTCATCATCGTCGCCGCACGCTGCGGCGACGAGGGCGAAGGCCGTCAGCGCTGCGACGGCCACGCGTCCCGGGGTTGTCAGTTTCCGGTTCATTGCTGCCTGCTTTCTGGTCGTGCCCACGTTCGTGGGCGTGGATGACGCGTCACTTCATCCCCGTGTACGCGACGCTTCTGATCACCCATCGCTGGGTGAAGAGGTAGAAGAGAACGATCGGAACGATCGAGATCACCGAGCCGGCCATCACCACGTTCCAGTCGGTGGAGAATCGGCCGTTGAGCCGTGACAGGCCGACTGGCAAGGTCACGTGGCGGTCCGACGCTTGCGTGATCACCAACGGCCAGAGGAACGAGTTCCAGGTCGCCATGAAGGCGAACACCGCAAACGTGGCCAGCGCCGGCTTGACGAGCGGCAGGAGCACTCTGCCGAACACCTGGAAGTGACTGGCGCCGTCGATGAACGCCGCCTCGTCGAGCTCACGCGGCAATCCGAGAAACGCCTGACGCATCAAGAAGGTGCCAAAGCTCGAGACGATGGTCGGCAGCAAGAGGCCGGCGTACGAGTCGACGAGCCCGAGATAGCGCATCTCGATGAACAGCGGCACGATCACCACTTGCAGCGGAATCATCATCGTTGCGAGGTACAGCCCAAAGAGGAGCGTGCGGCCCCGGAACTCGATTCGGGCGAACGCGTACGCCGCCGTGGTCGCCGTGACCAGTTGCAGAGCGGTCGATGCGATGGCGATGCCAAGGCTGTTCAGGGTGAAGCGCCAGAAGTTGAACGCTTCGGTCACCCGTGTGTAGTTCTCGAAGGTCACCGGATCCGGCACGAGCGACGGCGGAATCGAGCGAATGTCGGCGTCGGTCTTGAGCGAGGCGAGCACCATCCAGATGAAGGGCCCGATCATCAGCACGGCGCAGGCAACGAGCACGCCGTAGCGCATCGCTGTGCGGGCGCGACGTCGAGCGGACGGCGACCGATCGACGCGCGGCGCGCCGGTGGCGGCATCGTTGCGGTCGACGTCGGCGGTGGTGGCGACGTCGATCTGACGCTCGACCGCGAGATCAGCCATAGAACACCCACCGCCGTTGGATGCGCAGTTGAATCGCCGTGACGATCAGGATGATCACGAACAGCACCACCGACATGGCCGACGCGTATCCAGCTCGGCCGAACTGGAACGTGTTCTTGACGATCTGTTCGACGACCACGGTCGACGAGCCGGCTGGCCCGCCTTCGGTCATCACCCACACCTGGTCGAACACTTGGAAGCCGTTGATCAGACTGATGACGACGACGAAGAAGATCGATGGGGTGAGCATCGGGATCGTCACCGACCACAACTTCCGCCACGCGCCGGCGCCGTCGAGGGCCGCCGCCTCATACAGCGTGCGATCGATTGACTGCAGGCCGGCGAGGAGGATGACCATCACGAAACCGAGGTCCTTCCACGCCGACGCCAAAATCACCGATGGCATGGCCCACTCACGGGATGTCCACCATCCCGGCCCGTCGATACCGACGAGTCCGAGCAGCCAATTGACGAGTCCGTCGGTGGGATTGAGCAACCACTTCCACAGCAGCGCGACAACGACCCAGCTGGTCACGACCGGCAGGAAGTAGAGCCCGCGGAAGATCGACGCCCCCTTGAGGCGCTGGTTCACGAGGAGCGCCAGGCCCAGGCCGCCTGCGAGCACCAGCGGCAGGTAGCCGACGAGGTAGTAGATCGTGTTGCGCAAGGCGCGGTGGAAGTCCTCATCGCCCCACAACTCGCGGTAGTTGTCGATGCCGATGAACTCGGCATCGCGAATGAGGTTCCACTCCTGAAACGACACCCAGACCGTGCCAATCATCGGGCCGATCGAGAACGCCAAGAGCACCACGAGGCTCGGGCCGACGAATGCGCCGACCGTCGCGGCTTTGCGCCACCCAGTCTGACCTACCAACCTTCCCCCTTACTTCACTCAATAAATTAACTAAGTCCTGGGCGAGCGTCAAGAGTCGGAAGGCCCTGGCGGCTCACCTCGCTGGTCAGCGAGTCAGCTTCTCGGCGTCGACGGCCGCTGAAGACGCCGCCCACGGCCCCGAGAAGAGGATTCCACCTCGGGGCCGCCCACTGATCTGAGTTGGCGGCAACCGGCAACGTGGGTGGTTCACGTATGCGGATGTGCACGTGGCGGCGGATCGAGACTTCGACACGCTCTTCCACGACGTGTATCCCCGGCTTGTCTCCATTTGGCGTTCTGAAGTGCGGCGAAGTCGACACCGTGCGCGATCTCGCCACGAATCGATGGGGCGCGCGCACGCTTAGTGGGCCGAGCTCTCGGGCTACGAATCGCCCGCTGCATGGTGCCGCACCGCGATGGTGAAGCTGCTGATCGACCACCATCGGAGCACCACGTCGGAACGACGGGCGTGCTCGTCGCGGTCTGCTGTCGCGCCTGGGCACGGATCACTGCCGCGACGCCGACATCGTCGCTACAAGGGGGCTCCTTCGACGAAGGCATCGGCGTCGCCGCCGACATAGGCCGCGAGATCGAGGTCGATCGTTCCGAATGGTGTCCGTGCGACGAGCGATGTGGGCGGGTTGTTGGCCGAGAAGGCAAATGCGGCGAAGAACGGACCACCCGCTCCGACCGCGTCGGCGGTGACCACCTGTCCGTCGGCCAGCTCGGCTTGTATCGACTCGAATTCGTCCGTCGAGCCGACCACCACTGACGGCGTCGGTGCCCCGCCGTATCCCCAGATCTCAGGGGGCATGAAGCCGCCGAAGGTCACGTGGCATGACTGCATCGTGCCGAGGCTTTCGATGCAGATGCCGGTGCCGGTCGGAGTCACAAGGGTGCGCACCTTGAGTTGCCAGGGCTGGTCGGAGAAGACCTCGATGCGCTCGTCGACCGCAACAACAACTTCGGGCGCCGTAAGGGTTTGATCGATCAGCTGCTGGGAGTCCTCGACGCTGATCTCCGGGTGCACGACGGGAACCTCGAGATACCACCGGCGCTCGGGCGTGTCGATGGTGAAGTCGAGACCGTGCGCCGGTCGCTCGACGAAGCACGAGTACAACGACACCGCTCCCACGTGCAGCACCTCGAAGTCCTGACAGTCCTCGTCGTCGACGGAGAGTTCGACGGAGCGATCGACCAGCAACGTCACGGTGGTGCCGCCCTCGGCTGCGTAAACCGAGTGGAGCAACCCCAGTCCAAGATTCAGCTCCACGCACGATGCAGCAACCTCAGCGTTGGGCCGATCGTGGTTGACGCAGAGCGATCGTGCTGATTCTCCCGCTGCGTCAGCAACCGACAGATAGAGCGTGGATCCGTCGCTGAGCGTCGTCGCTGCTGCGTCGGTGCCCTGTGCACCGCTCGCCGGGATCCCGTCCGCCGCAAGGGATGGCAACCGTTGTGCTGCCTCTGCGATCGACAGCGGGCCGCGGCCGAAGAAGCGCGTGAGCTGCCCGTCGCCATCGAAGATGGGCTGCAACGTGTAGCCACCGTCGGTGGGCAACTCGAAGTCGAGACCCTCCAGCAGCATCGGGTCGTTGTACGCCCAGCCGATCACAACACACCGACCGTCGACGGTGGTGCCGGCGACCGGTGCAACCGCTGGCCGAATGCTGGGGTCGTCGAGCACGGACGGGTCGAACTCGACGCCGTCGTCGCAGCTGTCGCCCACGTCGAGTTGATGGAAGTTGCGAGCCTCCTCGACCGCAGCGGCGAAGCCGGCAGGTGCCGATCCTGGCTGATCGGTGGCGAAGTGGGTTTGTTCCCGTTCGTCGAGCTCTATCCCGGCGAGCGGGTTGACCACTGCTTCGCCCGCAGGGGACAGCGTCGTCGCAGGGCTGATGGTCGACGGCGCCGGGACCGTCACCGTCTCGCCGATCTGGTCGGGATCGTTGAGCACAGGTTGCACCGGTTCGCCTGGTGTGCTCCGCTGCGCGACCACGAGCCCGGCGACGAGCAACAACACCGCAGCGGCGGCGACGCCGACCACAACGAGGCGCGACCGAGATCGCACGGGTGGTCTCGACCGAGCGTCGGTGATCGACACCATCGGTGCCTTCTTGTCCGCAGTGCGGGTCGCGGCGGTGCCGTTAGTGCTGGCCGCGATGTGTTCGATGAGCCGTTCGCGTTGCGCCCGCTCCCACGAGATCGAGCGCGGCGCTGGTGGAAGCAGGTCGCGGGCCAGCGCATCGAGTGCGTCATCGGTGATGTGGTCACCCATCGGTTCGCACCTCCGTCGATGTCGGTTGATGGTTGTCGAGGTGTGCGCGCAACCGCTGCCGAGCGCGCCGCAGACGCGTTCGTGCGGCCTCAGGGGTGATCCCCAGCGCTTCCGCCGCCTCATGGGAGCTGAGTTGGTCCCACGCCACGAGCAGGAACACCTCGCGCTCGGACTCGGACAGCTCGACGATCGCAGTCCGCAGCGCCGCAACGTCTGCCTGAGCGTCGAGCCGCTCGTCCGGGCTGGTATCGGCTTCGGCGTCAGCGGTGTCGCGACGCTGGGCTCGCTCCAAGGCGGCAACGCCGCGACCCTGCGAGCGCAAGTTGTGACGTACGAGGTTGACGGCGATCCCGATCAGCCACGGCAACGCCGACGAGTGCCCTGCGTCGAAACGTGCACGCGACTCGAAGGCCACCGCGAACGTCTCAGCGGCGATGTCGTCGGCGCCCGTCGCACCGACGCGCGACACTGCGAATCGGCGCACTCGATCGATGTGGCGGTCGAAGATCGCGGCAAACCGAAACGGCTCCGACAACGAAGCCGAGATCACCTCTGCGTCCGTTGCCTCCACACTGGGTATTGCCCGCAGCACCACCGAACGTGACATCGACGCCTCAGCTCGGCAGCCCAACGCTCCACGTCATCGCTCCGTCGTACCAGTTCGTCGCGCTCCGCGGACGATGCGCCGGGCTCAGCGGAGCAGGAAGATGCGCTGACCGTTGTCGATCAGCATCGCCTGGCCCGACCGAGTGACACTGCCCATCCGAGAGCTTGTATCCGGATCAGCTGGCGGGTACGTAGCCACAACCCACTCGTTGTTGGCGAGTGTCGCAACATAGACGTCGCCCTCTTGGGGTTGGAACTCGCTGCCGGCCGGCCGGTAGGTCACCGCGTCGCCATCGACGAAGACGGGCACGTACCCATCCGGAAGGCCGCTTGGACCGTCGGGCGCCGCACTGTTCACAACAGGGTCGAGGCGCAGCAATGCCGTGTCGCCGTCGGGACCACCGGTGATCGCGCCGATGTCGTCGTCGAGCGGTACGAGTTGGCTCACGTCGGCACCGCCGATCGGCGTCGCTACCGGGACCCACCGGCCGTCGACGAGCCGTTGTATGACCCCATTGGGGTAGGTGAGCGCAACGATGTCGTCGGCGGAGGCAACCAACTCGTCGGCTGCGACGGGATCGACCCAGACCGGCTCGGTGTCCCACTCCGCTACGACTGGGTACGACGTCGACAACCCGAAGTCTCGAAGTAGCTCGATGTGTTCCACGGTCAACCCAAGATCGCCGGCAGCGACGCTGATCTCTTCTGTGCTGCCATCGCTCGCGCCGATCGTGAGCGGGACCAGATCGGTGCCGTCGTAGGCGCTGAAGTTGAAACTCACCGAAGTCGATTCCGGGTTGCGACCGAGCTCGGTCGCAACCGCAGCGGAGTCGAGTCCATACGCGTAGCTATAGGGCAACGCCCAACCCGCTTCGTTCGCCACGAGCTGACCCGGGAAGCTCTGTTCCATGATCACCGGCGGCAGATCGCCTCGGAGCTGCGGTACCACCAGCGGGTCGTAGCGCCAGTCGACGAGATCGGTCGTCGTGGCTACGTGTGGTTGACCGTCAATCACGGTGTAGATCGCAAGGCGATCGCCGTGTACTGCGATTCCCCGGTTGCGGCTCGAATCACCATTGGGAAGCGTCCCCGCAGCTGGGGCCCACTCGATCCCGTCCGACGAGTACACCAGTACTCCCGAGCTGTCGGCTGGTTCGGCGAGGTCGCCCAACAGAATGCTCACTGCGGCGTTCCACAGCCCGTTGGCTTTGAGGCCGTCGAAGACCTCTTGATCGGTCGGGTTCGGGCTACCGGTGACGCTCTCCTGCCACTCGGGCGGCACCGAGGCGACGAGGTCGCCGATCCGGTCGTCGGGCAGAGGTAGATCAGAGGTCGAGTCGCCGAGCATCAGGAAGCCGCCTTGCCACGGAACGACCCACTGCACGAACGGGTCGGGTCCGAGCTGCTCGGTGATGGCCTCGGTGACGTCAACGACGTCGGTGAGCTGCGTGGTCGACGCGGGACCATCGTCGACCGCCGGAGTGGTCGACGGCTTTGTCGATGGTGGGACGGGTTCGGTCGCGACAGGCGCAGGTTCGGTGGTTGCTGGCTCAACGGGCTCGTTCGGTCCACTTTGCGTGACGACCACGGGGTCGGTGACGACCGCACCGTCGTTGGGTTCCTGTGATCGAACGACGACGAAGCCGAACGCGGCCGTCGCGACCAGGAGCGACGCAGCGATCGACGCCACCGACGGTCGGAAACGGCGCCGACTGGGCACTGCGGTCGGCTGGGTGGCGCGGCGGGCAAGGAACTCGAGATCGGGGCTGGTGTCGACCTCATCGGCCTTGCGTTCCAGCGTCGCGGCGAGTCGTTGTTCGAGATCGGTCACGTCAGTTCCTTTCGCAGCTGCGCCAGTCCCCGGTGGAGCCACGGCCCGACCGAGCCGATTCGACAGCCCAAGCAGTCGGCGATCTCGCGGTCGGTCATCTGGTGGTAGAAGCGCAACACCAAGGCCGCGCGATGGTTGAACGGCAGGCGCTGCAACACGTCCCACAGCTCGTCGTGCTCGGGCTCGTCGGCCGAGGTGATCACCAGCTGTTGCTGGCTCCGCCTCCGCTGCTTCCTGGCGTGGTCGCGACACCGGTTGACGACCGACACGTTGAGGTACGAGCCAGGCTGCTCGACGCGATGCCAACGTTCGTAGAGATCCGCGAACACGTCGTGCACGAGATCCCGGGCGGTGTGAGGGTTGCCGATCAGCAGGGTGGCTCGTCGTAGTTGGAGCGCAAGCTCGCGCTCGTAGAAGTCGGCGAACGACGACGCGCGCTGGCCAACGACACGACCCCCGTCATCCACGGGAGGGTCAGCACTGGTGCGCGCGATCATCACCTATTTCCACGTCCGAACAACCCGAATCAATACAGAATCATCTGCGAAGTCGTCCCGACGTTGTCACCCGGCGGGTTGGGGTTCACCCTGGGGCCGGCGCCGTTCGAGGTGCCGATCACGGTGGAGTTCTCGACACTCGGTGGTGACGAGTTCGTCCTGCAAAGACTGGTCCGTTTGACCTTCAACCCCAGTAGCCAGCGCGGCATGTGGTGCAGCTCGCTGTCGGGGCGCCGACCGAGACCTATCAGACACGCACGATCGAGGCGAGGATCTCCGCCGACCGACCCCCGAGCGCGGGAGCGAGATTGGCCGACGCCCACCACCCGTCGCCGGCGTCCCAGACCGCAATAGTCTGTCCGCTGTTCAACGTGGAGATGTAGCCGGGAGTGCCGGCAATCACCGCCGGGACGATCGAGACACCGACCGCAAAGACATCGAACATGGTGGCGACATCGCCGACGGAGAGTCCCGCAAACTCCGTGGCGATCGCGTAAGTCTGCGTTTCGATCACACCCTCCGCATCGGTCGTCAGCGGCTCGAACTCGTCGTCGAGCAGGTTGACGGTCCGGCCTTCACCGGCAACCGCGCCGAATGCAACGGTGGCCAGCCGTTCGGCCGTCAGACCGGTCGACTCGAAGCGCCATTGTTCACCGCTGGCCCGGTCCCACCAGAGCTCGCGGTAGCCATCGGGCGGTGGTGGCTCGTCGGTGTTCCCTATCAGCAACGCGGCTCGGCCATCGGGCGCTGGGAGATCCTCGACGATGTAGTCGCCCTCGATGCCCGCCGCGGACGGGTTTGGGTCGAGGTCGAGGAGGAGGAGCCCATCTTGGATCCCGCTCGTCGCGCCCCAGGCGTAGTGATAGGTGGTGTCGTCCGGTCCCCTGTCGGTACAGCATTCGAACCGCCGGAGTGGCCCGTCGGGTGTCGCATCCGGCAGGTCGAACTCGAATCGCGGAATCGCCGCACGGGCGGGCGACGAGGTGGGGGCGCTCGACGTCGCCGGCGCCGACGACGTTGGAGCAGGGGAGGTCGCGGGAACGTCGGTTCCGACCGGTTCCCGCTCGGTCGACGGAGCGACACTCGGCGCCGTTGGTGCCTCGACGACCGTCGACGGTTGCTCGCCGGTGGATTGCCAGGCGATGACACCAACCCCAACGACGCCGACGATCACCGCAGCGGCAACACCGGCGACCCAGCGCGGCCGATCGGTGTTCTTCGCAGTTGACTGGGCCGCTCGCATCCGGTCGTACGCACGCTGTGCGTCCTCCGGCTCTGGGGCAGTCGCTCGAAGGGTCGACGCGGCGGTGCTGAGCCGACGGTCGATGTCGTCGGTCATGTGAACTCCGCCTGACTCGGCAACCGTTCGGCAAGGGTGTTCCGCGCACGCCGAAGATGTGTCTTCACCGTTCCTTCAGCGCAGCCGAGGACCTGGGCGATCGCGACGAGCGGAAGGTCGTCGACGTACCGCAAGACCAGCGCATCGCGCTGCATCGCCGGCAGACGACGAACCTGGGCCCATAACTCGTCATCGGTCTCCGGCATGCCGTCGGCCGGCACGTCGGCTCGGTGCTGCAGCCGGCGGAGCGCACGACGCTCACGCCATCGCCGGCGATGCTCGTTCGACGATCGGTTGAGTGCCACGCGCCGAACCCACACCCCTGGTGCATCGAGCTAGCGGACCGCGTTCCAATGGCGATCCGCCTGCATCAGCGCATCCTGGGCGAGGTCCTCCGCCACCAACCGATCTCCCGTCCACGCCGTCAGCATCAACACCAACTTCGGGAACTCGCCGACGAAGAAGGCTTCGAAACTCGAGGCGGCCTCAGCACTCATCGACGCTCACTACACATCACACACCGCAGGACAACGACCGGTGTACACGACGAGCAACCGAATCCACCAGCTCCTGCGCCGAGCGCCGCAACCGCGGTCGGCGCGGATGTCACGAATCGGGGTGGCGAGATGCTCTTGTTGTACGTGACCTTCGAGCAGTTCATCGCCGACCACGGCGCACGACTGCGTGCCGGGCTGGTTGGCGCGTACGGGCCAGACGCCGGATTGGAAGCGGCTGCCGAGGCACTGGCGTACGGGTGGGAGCACTGGGAGCGTCTCTCAAAGATGGACAACCCGGCGGGCTACCTGTACCGGGTTGGGCAGTCATCGGCGCGATCAGCCCGTCGCCGCCCGCCAATGCTGCCCCGAGTTGAACCCGCCGAATCGGTCGACATCGAGCCGCGCCTGCTCCCTGCGCTCGAGCAACTCACCGAGCTACAGCGTGTGTCTGTGGTGATGGTCCACGGCTACGGCTGGGGGCAGACGGAGACGGCCGAACTGTTGGGCTTGAGCCCGTCGACGGTTCGCACGCACATCGCACGCGGACTCGCGCGTCTGCAGGAGCTTCTGGAGGTACACGAACGTGTCGACTGAGTTGGAGCAACAGATCAGCAACTACTTCGGTTGGGTGGAGACCCGAGCCGGTGTTTCGCTGCGTGCCCCCGAAACAGACCAGCGCGCCGGGTCCGCACCACCCGAAGACCGGATCGCGACCGATGAGAGCTCCCGGCGCGAGTTCGGAGTTGCCAACCTGCCGCCGAGAGAGCCTCGCCGTCGGCGGCCGTGGGTCGTGGCCGCGGCAGCATCCCTTGTGGTCGTAGCGGGTCTGGCGGTGATGCTGTCAAGCGCAGGCGATCGTCAATCCCCCACGTCGACACCTGCGACAGATGCCACACAACACAGCACCAGCATCGACGCAGAGTTGTTGCCTGTTCGCGATCCATCGTTGCTGCCGACCGTTGCCACGCCCTCGATCGGTGGATGGGACATCGAGGTCACGTGGGTGCACCTGGGGCCTCGTTTCATCGACGGTGGCGACACGGTCGGCTATCGACTGAGCAGCCGCGAGTCGAACCTCGAGCTAGTGGTCAGTTCCGGCCAGTCGGCACTCGGCGGCGAGCACGTCGAGCTGGAGGTTTCCGGCGAGGCCGTCGAGGGTTCACTCGACCTGGCCGGCTCCGAAGCCGTGCTGACCTGGAACACCGGGACCGGCACTGCCACCGGTACGACGATGTCGCTGTTCGGACCGGCACCGGGCGAACTGATCGAGGTAGCCGAGGCCCTCACGTTCGTCGATCTGCCAATCGTTGGGGCCACCACACCGACGTTCGTTGACCTTGCGGCAGACCGCACCGTGCTGGCGACGGGAACCTTCGACGGCGTCACGTGGGAGGTATCGGACCACCCCGACGCTGGCGCACTCGTTGTGTTCGACGGGCGATCCCCGCGCATCAACAGCGCAATTGCCTCGGTCGGCTCGACAAGCCAAGCAGTCGCGGTCACGACCGTCAGCTTCGACGGGCACCAGGTGAGCGCAATCGAAGCTGGCGCCGACACCGTTTCGGTGTCGGCCGTTGCGGTCGATGGTGCACGAATCGAGCTGCCGATGGCGGCGAACGCCACGGGAGACCGAACGATTGCTGTCGCCGCAGTTCCCTCCGGTCGAGACGCCGCAGTTGTGGCCGTCACTCACGCCGATGGCTCCGAAACACTGGTCGGACTTCCGCTTGCTCCTGCCGAAGGCTGGGCAAACTCAAGGTGGACCGTGGAGCCAGGCTGATCGCTACTTCGGTCCGCTCGGAACCAGACCGGCTGTGTGCGCCCGGCGACCTGCAGCTTGTAGTGGGAGACAAGGGAGTAGTCGCTCTTCGGCCGACTCTCAGGTGCACGGCGGCTCGGCGCCGCTGGCGGCGACGGGCTGATACGTCTCGCTGTGGCCATTGGCGCTGAGGGTCAAGGTCGGCGGATCGGCGTGAAGCAGCACCTCAACGAGCGCAACCCCGTCGTCGTCGACCGTTGCGACCCACGCGTGAGGGGTCTCCGTGAGTGCCGGCGACTCCCACACGTTTCCGTTGACCGGCCCGATCGCTGCGACGTCGCAGCTGAGGTCGAGCCGGTACAGCGCGGCAAAGCCCGGCTCGACGATCCCGCCGGGGCCGATCGTGTACCCCTGCGCTGCAGACTCGAATAGCGCAGGATCAGTGCCAATCTCGGCGTCGGTGGCCGTACTTCCGGGCGCTGAGAGATCGGCGGCCACGACCGTTCGTCCCTCGGGCACACCGCGGGGCGGGTCGCCAGGTCCGATCTGAACGGCGAACGGGCCCGCCGGGAGCGTCGCGCGATCGATCGCCACCAGGTACGCCTCGGAATTGGCGTCGTCGTGGCACATCTGAGGATTGCCGGGGGTGACGAACTCGCCGTACACGATGCTCCATTCGAGATCGACGATCACGTCGTCCATGCGGATCGGACAGTTGGACCCGAACACGGCGCCAAACCACACCACGATCTCGTTATCGAAGTCGACGGACGGCCGATCGGAGGTCACACCACTCGTCGCCCACAGGCGTGCGTACTGCTCCTCGGTGGTCGCCACTCCGGTGCGGTAGTTCGGACCGGTCCGCTCGACGGCGAGGAGGCGCCAGCCGTCACCGGCGTGCGGTTGGGGGCCATCGAGCACCGCGTGGGCCGGGTCGACACCTTCGAAACACACCGGACGTCCGGCGAACGGTGCAAACGGCTCCAGCGTCGCCTCGTCGAGCACCCCGACGTACGCCGATGCCTGACCCGTTGCCGCGTTGGCGCTGCCGCCGACCTCGATGCCGTTGGCCCGCATCACGTCGAACACCTCGGCGATCAACGCGTCGAGCTCGTCTTGCGAGTACGGAACCTCCGCCGCCGCGACGCCAACGCCGGGGAATTGCGCTTCGAGATCCGCCTGCCGCTGGTCGGCATCGGCGTCGAAGCCGACCACAACCCAGCCCAGGTTGTCGCGATCGATCCACAGATCGACGTAGCCAGGCTGCTGCGACGCCCAGGCCCGGATCTCATCGATCGGCTGCTCGTTGCCCACGTACACCGGGGAGTCTCGATAGAACGCTGGATCGGCCGACACCACCTGGAACTCGCCGCACAGCTCGAGTCCGAACGGCAACGATCCCACGGCGATGGATGCGTCCGGGTCGGCCGGAACGGTAGGTGTGGTGGAGCCCGCAAGGGGCACGGTCGTCTCCAACGCTGGCAGCTCGGTGAATGATCCGGACGAGTCGGTCGCCCCCTCGTCGGTCCCGCACGCAACGACGGCAAGGACACCGGCAGTGATGGCGGCGAGTCGAATCAGGTCGGACTGCACGCCCATTAGACGCACGGGATGCATCGTCCGTTCCCTCAAGCCGGCCTGCGGCGTACGCCAAGTGCGCGTTGTCACAATGGTGTGGTGACGTTTCTGCGATCGGTCGAACTCGAGCGAGACGCGCCTGGTCCGGAGACAGGGCACCCGTTCGACGTTGCGGCAATCGCGTCGATGGCGGCGGACAGGACGGCCGTGCGGTTCAACAGCGGCGTCACGGTGTTCGTCGGCGACAACGGCTCCGGGAAGTCGACGCTGCTCGAAGCGATCGCCGTGCATCAAGGGATGAATGCCGAGGGCGGAGCACGGGGGATGCAGTTCCGGACTCACGACGACAGCGTCTCGTCACTCCACGAGCACCTGCGTGTGTTGCGCTCGTCTCGACAGCCGCACGACGCGTTCTTCCTGCGCGCCGAGAGCTACTTCAACGTGGCGACAGCGATCGAGAGCTACGGAAAGAAGTCGCTTGCGCTGTACGGAGGTTCACCGCATCGGCGGTCGCATGGGGAGTCGTTCATCGACCTCGTGGTGCATCGATTCCGCCCACGGAGCCTCTTTCTGCTCGACGAACCCGAAGCGGCGCTGTCGATTCACGGGCAACTGCAGTTGTTGGTCCGGATGCACGACCTCGTCGCCGAGGGTTGCCAGTTCGTGATCGCCACCCACTCGCCGTTATTGATGGCCTACCCCGGCGCGTCGGTGTTCCAGTTCGACGACCGCGGGATCGGTCTCGTCGACTGGGCGGCGATCGACACCGTGCAGATCACCGCCGACTTCCTCGCCCATCCGGACGCCTTCCTCGACGAGTTGTTCGCCGATGACGAGTGACGTCGATCGGCGACCGACGGCGCCACTTGAGTGGTTGCCACACGGAACCAGGCCGCTACTCCGGGCGACCTACTCGCTGTGACACCACGTCGGCGATTGCAGCTGGGTGGCGTAGTTGCTGCAGCGCTCGTGGGAAGCGCGTGTGGTCAGCCATCCGACCAGGAGTTCGACTCGGCGCAGCAGTCGACCGAGCCCGTCGCGGCGCCTCCCGCAACAAGGTTGGAGGCATCGACTCCTCAACCGGGGATGGATCCATCCGGACCGCTTCTGACGCTCGAGGCCAGCGACGTGGCGGAGCCTTGCCCGCCCGACGTTCCGATCGACCGAGCCCAGACCGACGTCACGGCAGCGCTCCAAGAGTCGTCACGGCTGGAACCGATGCTCGGAGCGGTGCTGCAGTACGGGAGCGAGCGGCCGGAGCGCTTTGGCGGCTACGGATTGCACTGGCTCAGCGCCGACGACGCATCGGTGTTCGTGTCGTTCACCGGCGATGTCGACGAAGACCGGGCTGCGCTCACCAACGTGGTCGAGTATCCGGACGAGTTGATCGTGTGCCAGGCCCCGGCGAGCGAGCGCGATCGTGAAGCGATCTACGCCACGCTGCTCGATGAACTCGCAGGTCGCTTCATCACGTTGGGCCCCGGCGGCAAGAGCGGCACGGTCACCGTCGTGCTGCGTCCCGGCGAAGAGGCCACCGCCACAGAGTTGACCGAGCGCTACGGGGCTGCCGTCGACGTCGCCGTCGGCGCACCCGATTAGATCTCCACGAGCGCCCCTTCTGGGCGTCGGGAATTGCGGAAACTGCGTCGGCGAACGCCGAGAAGCCGCACGCAAGCACGCGACTCGGCCTCGCTGGCCTGTTCCCACCTCACCGAGTGTCGGCGCACGCGCCAGACTGAGCGGGTGGAAGTGGTGCGACTCGACCATGTGCAGTTGGCGATGCCCGCGAACGGCGAAGCGGCGGCTGCTGCCTTCTACGAAGGCGTGCTGGGGATCCCGCAGGTGCCCAAGCCCGAGCACCTGGCGCGTCGCGGAGGTTGTTGGTTCGAGCGGGGAGCGCTGAAGGTGCACCTCGGCGTGGATGCCGAATTCCGTCCGGCGAAGAAAGCCCACCCGGCGTTCATCGTCGATGACGTTCTCGGTCTCGCACGCCGCGCTACCGAGGCCGGCTACGCCGTACGCGACGACGAGCCACTCGAGGGCTACCAGCGGGTGTATGTGGACGATCCCTTCGGCAACCGAATCGAGTTGATGGAACCAAACTCCTAGGACACGACGGCCTACCGGCCCATCAGCTTCGTGAACGTCGTGGAAGCCTGCTGGGCGAACTCGTCGGTGATCGGCGCGACCGACTCGGCGTTCGGCGGCGGCAACAGGACGGGATCGCCGAACACATCGTTCAGCCACAGCGTGCGTTCGCTGCCCCAATAGCGAAGCAGGGTGACGTCGCCGCCGTCGAGATCGGAGATACAGCCTTCTGCGGTGAGAAACCCGCCCCACGACAGGTGCACGCCGTCGTACGCCTCGGCGACCGAGCGCCAGTCCGGCACCAGCTGATGCCGCATCGTCACGCGCGCCGCGCGTTGACCCGGAACGGCAAGCACCTTGGCCAGCGGCGTCTGCCGCTGATTGATGCCGGGCAGCTCCCACTCGGGATATGGGTCCCCGACACGCGGGTGGTCCGTGACGAGTTGGGCCCAGTCCTCGGGACGATGGATCTCTGCGATGCGCACCTCGGATTGAACCGGCAGGGTGCAGCGGACGATCAGACCCAGCTCGAACTCCCACGAGCCGAGCAGATTCTCGTGTACCTCCTCGGGCGGGCTCGACACCGACCAGAGACCTGCCCACGTGAACTGCCCGGCGCTGTAGACGTGCTCGTAGTCGCGAAACATCGGCGCACAACGCTCGATCCAGGACGTCGAGGCTCCGGTGTCCAGCCACCATTGCTGCGCGGTGGGGTCGAACGGAGCGGACAGCTGCGGGCCGAAGCGGGCGACCACTGCCTCGGCGATCGCTCGGCGCGATTCGGCCTGGCGGTAGCTGCTGGCGATCGTGTCGGGTGCGTCCGAGATCCACGGCCCGACGTACACGTACGACAAGTACACCGCAGCGTCGAGGAGTTCTCCGAAGGTCATGCTGGCAACCGCGTCGACCGCCCGATCGACCGCGCCAGGGGACGACGGCTCGTCGTACGACCAGTGTTCTTCCGGCCGCTGTTGCGCCTCCAGCCACCCGAGCAGCGTGACGCCGAGCGGTGCGTCGAGCAACGCATCCACAAGTGGTCGACCTGGAGACATCAGCAAACGGTAGGTCGCTCGGACTGAGCGGCTCCGCCGGGATTCGCGTCGGCGACCGGGTTGCGGGCTACCCCTGGGCGTCTGACGCCACAGGGCTCGGCGCATCGGACGACGCGGCCCGACGGGTGACGAAGACGACCACCGCGCCGCCGACGACGACGGCAACGAGCGCAACGTTGACGCCGGCCAACACCTGCGCTTGGCGGTGCACGGACTCGCATGGCTCTTGCGCGACCAGCCCCTCGTTGTTGGCGATCTCGAGCGCTGTCGCCGACGGCAGCGGTTCGCTGTCGAAGACCGTCGAACACTCCACGTCGTCGTAGACCGGTCGCCCATCCTCGTCGAAGCCGACAATGACCGAATCGCTCAGCGGTTGACTCGCCCACGCCAGCCACAGCACCAGCAACCAGACCACACATCCCACGATCGTGTACGCGGCCACCCGCGCGGTTGTGCTCATGCTGCGATCGGCCACAACGCGCAGCGTAGGCGGCCGTCGCCGGGGTCTCACGGCGAACGTTGCTCCCAAACCACGCGACTTCTCGGCGCCGACAACTGCGACTTCCGCAGCCTGGGACATCGAGAAGCAATGCGATCACGTGGTCGCCGAGTCGACGACACACTCCCAAATCGGTGGTGACACCCCATCGTCAGAATGGCTGTGACACCCCATCGTCATGATGGGGGACAACGACATCGACACCCCGAGTGTCCACCACCGCTCCACCGCAACGAGGAGGTCGACAACGATGACCGATGACGACGTGCAGGCCGAAGTGGCGGCCCTGCTCGCGGGTCGTCCCGAGCACGCCACGCGCGACGAGGTGGCAGCCACGCTGGAGGTGATCCGCCGACTTCGCAGCCGATTGGCAGCGATCGAGGTCGGCTACACCCGGCGTGCCCGCGAGCTGGCCGACTCGGGACGATCCGAACCTGCAGAAACGTTGCTCGGCGCCGCCGGCGGCATGGACTCCAAAGAGGCCGATACGGCAACGGCCCGAGAAGAGCTGTGCAACCATGCCGCCGACGTGGAGGATGCGCTTGCGGGAGGGGCACTCACCACCGCTCACGCCGACGCAATGGCGACCGCCCGCAACAGCCTCCCCGACGGGTTGCGGCCGCTGTTTCTCGCACACGAAGAACGACTGCTCGCAGCAGCTCGCACCGAACAGATCCACCTGTTTCGGAAGCGGTGCCGGCAGCTCGTGCGAACGATCCTCGCGGCGCAAGCCGACGACGGCACCGATGAGCTGAGCCGGCAGCGCCAGCAGTCGAGCTTGAAGCGATGGGTCGACAAGGCAACTGGGATGCACCACACCCATCTCGAACTCGACCCCGAGCGCAACGCCAAGGTGTGGGCGGCGATCAGCCGAACGATCAACCACATCCGTCAGAGTCGTCCGGCGAACGAACAGCGCCAGTGGCGCGAACTCGAGGTGGAGGCGGTGGTGACGGCGATCACGTCAACTGCCATGGGCACCGCCCAACACGCCGCTCCCGAGGTGCAGGTGTTGATCGATCTCGAGACCCTGCATCAGGGGCTGAGCGAGCACGGCATCGCCGAGAGCATCGATGGAACGCCGCTTCCTGCGTCGACAATCCGGCGGATGTGCTGCGAGGCCGACGTGATCCCCACCGTGCTCGACGGCGAGGGCCGCACCCTCGACGTCGGGCGAGCCAAACGTACGGCGACACGCGAACAGCGCCACGCGTTGGCCGGCATGCATGCGACGTGCGCCCATCCGCACTGCACCATGCCGTTCGACGCATGTCGTATTCACCACGTCGATTGGTGGGAGCGAGATCTCGGGCCGACCGATCTGGGCAATCTGCTGCCGTTGTGTGAACGCCACCACCATCAAGTGCACGAGGGTGGTTGGAGCCTCACGATGACGGCGGATCGAGTTGCCACCTGGACCCGGCCCGACGGCACCGTGTTCTGGAGTGGATCGACGCTCGATCGACAACGACCGGCCGCCTAGGGCGGGCGTCCGCCGACATCTCGAACGGCTCGTTGCCACCTGGCGACGATGAGCGTCCGTTCTCGACGTCCACAGTTGCGGTAGGAGTACCGGACGACGTCAAGCAGCAACGACCCGCAGTCCGGCGGGGCTAGCTCGTCATGCCCTCGAGCCCGACCAAGGCTCTGGCGTGCTCGATCTCACCCATGTGGCGCAGTCCGTGCTGGTACCACCAGCACTCGAGCGCATCGAGCAGCGTGATGCCGTCCGGGCCGGCAACGCGCGCCGAGTAGGTGTTGGCCACCACATCGGGAAACGGCCGGGGGATCAGCAGCGTGGTCAGGCTCGCCGGGTCGAGCTCGGCGAGGAACGCCTCGGAGTTCGCCCACACGGCATTCATGTACGCGATGAACGCGGGATAGTCGCCGATCCGCTGCCCGACCATCTCCTCGGGCGTGCGCTCCTTGCCGTGATCGTCGATCGTCAGCTGGAGGCGGGCTGCCCACCCCTCGTTCCACACCGCCGGCTGCCCACCCGACACGACCGGGAATGTCGTGTCCTCCATGTTCACGAAGTGGAACAGCGAGAAGGCGATCGGCAGCACCGCGTCACGCTCGGCGTGGTTGACCTGCTCGACGTTCATCGTGGCCGTGGCGTCTTCGTACAGCGAGTGCATGGCCCGCATCCGGCGTCGAAGCGAGTCGAGGATCAGTTCGTTGCTCATGATGTCGTCCTTCCGGAAGAAGCTGGGTGACGCTCACCCGACCGCCGCCGAAGCGGCAAGCGGTTCGACGAGCGTGCTCAGCGCCGCGATCGACGGCATGGTCACGTCGCTCGAGGCATCACGCGATCCGGGAATGATCCGCACGAACTCGATCCCGAGATCGCGGATCTCCGTGAGTCGGGCGCGCGCCTCGTCGAGCGGACCGGCGATGCCGAACCGGTGGATGAACTCGGGATCGAGTGACTGAGCATGTGTGCCGGCACCGGATCCGTGGTGCGTCATGTCGTAGTCGGTGCGCATCGTCTGCGCCGCCTGCTGAACGCCGGCCGGCAGCTCGTCGATCTTCATTCCGGGGAACCCGGAGAAGTGCACGAAGCTCGCCACTCCACCACGCACGGCCTCTCGGGCCACAGCAGGGTCATCGTTGACGACGCAGTTGATGTAGGCGCCCAACCGCAGCGAGTCGGGATCACGCCCTGCGGCGACGGCCCCCATTCGGGCCTGCTCGACACACCACTCGAGCCGATCGGTGTCGGCGCCCACCGCAAAGCAGATCCGGTCGGCGACACGCGCCGAGAGCTCGATCACCTTCGGTCCGGTCGCCGACACCTCGATCGGCACGTGGGGGACATCAATGTCGTCGAGCCACTCGATCCGACTCGGTTTGCCATCACGGTCGACCGAGTCGCCGTCGAGGTATGCCCGTAGGCGTCGCAGGTACAGCTCGAAGTCGGCGGGCGAGGCCGGACGTCGACCGATCTTGGCCATCGACGAGTCGCCGCGACCGATTCCGATCACGAGCCGACCGCCGCTGGCAACCTGCACACCGAGCGCGGCTGACGCGGTTACCGCCGGGTCGCGGCTGACCGGGTTGGTCACGCCGGGACCGAGCTCGATGGTGGTCGTTGCGTTCGCCGCCAACATCAACTGGCTCCACGTTTCGGGCGCCAAGTTCTGGGTGTCGGCAAACACGATGCTGCGAAACCCGATGCCTTCGATGCGCTGGGCGATGTCGGCGGTGTTGGTGGGATGCGGAAACATCAACAGTCCAAGGTCCATGGCGTGTCCTTTCATGCGTCAGCAGCGCCGACGCAGGGTGGTAGCGGAAGAGCTGGTGGTGGTGGAAGAAGTGGTGGTTGAGGTGGAGGGAGTTCTCGTCTCACGACGCTCGCCTTTCGTGCGAGAGCTCGTCGAAGGCGCTGTCGAGTCGACGTCGGCCAGCCGCGGTGAGGCACGGGTCGAGGATCGCTCGATGCTGCGCGACACCCCGCTCGTAGTCGCCCCACGTAGCGACGTCGACGCGTTCGAACTCGTCGAGATGGTCGAGCCAATAGCGACTGACGATCCACAACGAACGTGCGAGCACATCGAGATCGACGTCGAGCCCACGACGCAGCAGGCCGTCGTCGGCGAACCGGTGAATCAACCCATCGAGTCGTTCGAGGTCGGCGACCATCTCGTGCGAGGCGCCGGGTTCGATACCGGGGCCGACCAGCTGTGCGCGGTCGCGCAACAGAAACCGGTAGCGCCACACGAGGTCCATCGAAAACGCGACGTGGCGGACGTAGTCGGCACACACATCGCCAGGCACATACGACTCGTCACGCGCCCGAATCGCAGCGCGCGCTTCGCCGCGCAGCGCAACCGCCAGGTCGCGCTTGGCCGGAAAGTGGTATGTGAGGTTGCCCTGTGTGAGGCCTGCTGCCGAGGCGATGGCAGCTTGCGCCGTTCCGGCGTAGCCGTGCCGGTTGAACAGTGTGCGCGCAGTGTCGAGGATTCTCTCGGCCGTTGATGGTGCGGACATCGCTCGGAACTCACCCCTTCGTCATGTACGAGACCGACGCTTGATCTCGATGTCTAGGTTGTCTAACCTAACTCTAGGTCATCTAACCTAGAACGTCAAGATCCGAGGTTCCCGGCTGGCGAACAGCTCGGCGCAACAACTCGACGAAGAGGAGTCAACCCGCATGTCCGCGACCAGTCCGAAACACGTCGTGATCGTCGGCGGCGGCACCGCTGGGTGCGTGCTCGCAGCACGGCTCAGCGAATCGCCCGACTTCCGCGTCACACTCCTCGAAGCCGGAGGCGACGACTCGACGTACGACGAGGTGCTCCTCGATCCCAGCCGCACTCCCGAAGCGTGGAGCGGACACGCACCCGCCGCATTCTCGCTGATGCACGGTCCGCCCGCCGACGTCGCCGTGTTCCAAGGCCGCGTGCTCGGGGGCACGTCGGCGGCGAACGGACTGGCCACACTGCGTGGGCTACCGGTCGACTACGACGGTTGGGCGGCGATGGGCCTCGACGGTTGGGCGTGGGACGACGTGGTCGACACGTTCATCGCCGCCGAGCGCGATGTCGACTTCGGCGACTCCGCGCTGCATGGTGACGCCGGTCCGCTCCCCGTGCGCCGCTGGCGGCGCCACGAACACTCCCGCGCTCAGCGCGCCTACATCGATGGCATGGCAGCACTCGGCGAACCAAGGGTCGCCGACATCAACGATGCCAGCCAGCTCCCCGGCATCGGGGTGTTCCCGGCCACGATCGACGACAACGCCCAGCGAGTGTCGACGAGCCTCGCCTACCTCACCCCGTCGGTACGCGCCCGCCACAACCTGACGATCCGCACCGGCGCCAGCGCAGCCGTGATCCCGATGGACGGCGGTCGCGCCACTGGAGTCGTACTCACCTCGGGCGAACACGTCGCCGCCGACGAGGTGATCGTGTCGTGCGGCACGCTATGGACGCCACAGCTGCTCATGCTGTCGGGCATCGGACCAGCAGCCCATCTGGCAGAGCACGGCATCGACGCCATCGTCGACCTACCGGTCGGCTCGACGATGAGCGACCACCTCGGCCCGGCGATCCCCTACGTGTACGACGGACCCGAGACAGCAACGGGCGGACCGGCACAGGCCCTGTTGGTAGGCGCATCGAACGGGCACGACATCGACTACCACGCCTTCCCCATCACGGCGATGCCGATCGATGGCCGTGCGCAGTTCTTGCTGTCGGTGTTCCTGCTGCGCTCGGGAGGCGACGGCACCGTGCGGCTGAGCGGGTCGCCCGAGCAGGGACCGATCGTGACGTTGCCATCGCTCCCGGCTGATGCGACCGAACGCTTCCGCCATGCGTTCGACAAGCTCGTCGCCTGGCAGGGCACCGACGCGTTCGCCGAACTCGGTGCGGAACAGTTGGAGCCACTCGATCTCGCCGCCGACGACGCGGTACAGCAGGCGCTGGAACGACACCTGTTGTCGTACGCGCACATGGTCGGCACGTGCCCGATGGGTCCGGTGCTCGACGCCGACTGCCGCGTCCACGGCGTCGACGGGCTGCGAGTCACCGATGGTTCGGTGATGCCGACGATCCCGTCCGGCAACACCTACCTCGGCTGTGTGATGGTCGCCGAGCGGGTCGCCGCGAAGATGATCGACGAACAGGCCGGCGCGACGTCCAGAGCCGACTGAAATGCCGGGTCACCGGCCGACGACAACCCAGGGCCCGACCTGCAGCTTCTCGGCGCCGGTGGTGGCGTGAACCGCAACCCAGAACGCCGAGAATCGTGAAGGAGCAGCGTCGTTCAGCCCGGCAGCGAGGCGACGAGTTGGGCGCACTGGGCTTCGATGTCGACCACGGCGGCCTCGAAGGCGCGGCGCGCCGAGCCGGTCGGATCGAACACCTCCGGTACCGGAGCACGCAGGTACTCACTCGCTCGCCGACCATCGGTGAGCGCGCCGGCCCACGACCGCACGTCGGGGGCATCGAACCCCACACCGGTGGCCGCGCGATCGAGTGCCTCGGGGAGCGTCATCGTGCGAGGAAACGCGCCCGGCGACATCGCTGCGATCTTCACCACGTGGTCGCGCTCGGCGGTGACGATCAGATCCGCCTCGTCGAGCAGTTCGGTGTGCACCTGCTGGCTGCGATGACCCGACACATCGAGTCCACGCTGTGCCATCGCGTCGACGGCGTCGCCGATCGCCGGAATCCCCTCCGGCCCGAACCCTGCCGAGCGCAACACGGGCGACACGCCCCGCGCTCGTAGCTCGCGCTCGATCAACGCGGCCATCATCACCGACCGCGTCCGGTTGTGCGTACACACCGTGAGCACCCGAACGTCGGCCGTCATCGCAGAACTCTCAGGGTTCCCTCGTCGTAGTGGCTCCGAACCCTCACGGGGTGCGGATGTCGAGGCCGAAGATGTCCTCGAACCGCTGTGCGTACGCCTCGTCATCGTCGACCCGCTCACCCAAGCCGATCCAGTCGGCGTCGTCGATCCGATCGTGCATCGGGGCGAGCTCGGCGCCGCCCCAGCTCACGTGATAGCGCAGGCGTGGCGTATCGGTGACGATCGCCTCGTGCACCACCTCCCCGACCTCGAACGGATCCGTGGCGCTGATGTGTCCAGCGGCGTACATCTGGAACATCTGCCGGTAGTGCGCGTCGTAGGCGCCGGTCACGCTGGGAATGTCGGTGTTCTTCGCCATGATCGCCGACTTGGTCACGCCGGGCTCCACGATCGCCACCCGGATTCCGAACGGCGCCAGCTCCATCGCGAGCTCTTCGCTGAGGCCCTCGAGCGCCCACTTCGATGTCACGTACGACGCCTGGGCGATCGCCCCAATTCGTCCAGCGACCGACGTGATGTTGACGATCGTGCCGCTCCCGCGCTCGCGCATCTGGGGCAGCACGGCGCGTGCGCAGCGCACGGTGCCCACCACGTTCACGTTGAACACGTCGTGGTACAGCTCGGTCGGCGTCTCCTCGACCACGCCGTTGCCGCCGATCCCGGCGTTGTTCACCAGATGGTCGACGTGCCCGGTGCGGTCGAGAATCTCGGCGAAACCGGTGGCCACCGATTCGTCGTCGGCCACGTCGAGCTCGGCGAGCTCCACGTTCACACCGCGCTCGGCGGCCATCGCATTGAGCTTCGTCGCCTTGTCGATGGAGCGCACCGTGCCGATCACCCGATGGCCCCGCTCGGCGAGGTAGATCGCCGTCGCCCGACCGATCCCGGAGTTCGCTCCGGTCACCACGGAGATCGGTTGCGTGCTGGCATCACCACTCGACATGGCGCCGAGCGTAGGCGACGGTGCGTCCGCTGCGGTCGGGTCGGGACCCGACCACGACTCAGACGTCGCCGATCTTCGACTGGAGGTCGTGCACCCAGTCGTCGGCCTCGCGCCACCGCGTGTCGGCGTGCGCGCGGCTCGACTCGGCGGACTCACCCGCGGCCGGATACGAACCGAGGAACTTCACCCCACCCTGTTTGGCATGGAGCGCGCGCAGCGTGTCGGCGAGCAACTCGTCGCCGACGTGCGACTCGGCGTACACGATGAAGCAATAGTCGCCGAGGCCGCCGACGGGGGTCGGTCGGCTGATCAGGTTGGTCAGGTTGATCCGTCGCGCGGTGAACTCCTGGAGGATCGACACCAAGCTGCCTGGCTCGTCGGCCCGCTGGTAGATCACGAGCGCGGTGCGGTCGTGACCGGTCGGCTGCGGCACCCCGTTTCGAGCCACCACGACGAAGCGCGTTTGATTGCCTTGCTGGTCGGCGATGTCCGACGCGATCACGTCGAGGCCGTAGTGATCGGCCGCCACGCGTGGCGCCAAGGCCGCGGTGGTCGACGATGCCTCTTCGCTCACGAGCCGCGCCGCATCGGCCGTGGAGTGCGCCGCGATCACCTCGGCCTCGCGCAGATGCTCGCGTAGCCACAGCCGACACTGCGCCGCGGCGATCGGGATCGAGTACACCTGCTTCACGTCGCCGAGTTGCACGCCAGGCGCGGCGAGCAGACAGTGCTCGATGTCGATCACGATCTCGCGGGTGATCAGTAGGTCGTAGTCGAAGGCCAGTGCGTCCTGGGTGAAGTTGACCATTCCCTCGATCGAGTTCTCGATGGGCACCAGCCCCACATCGACCTCGCCCGCGGCAACGGCGTCGAGTACGTCGGGGACCGTGCGAAACGGCACGTGCTCGTGGTCGACGAGATCGTCCTGGGTCAGCAGCGCCTGCTGAGTGAACGTTCCGAAGGGTCCGAAGAACCCAACGCGTCCTGGGCTGGTCATGGCGGGTCAGGCTACGAGCAACCGGCGGCGAGCTGCCACGATGATTGTGTGGACGAGTCGACCCTGCGCACGCTGCTCGACGACGTGCGCGCTGGCACGGTGGCCCCCGACGACGCAGTCGCCGCGCTGCGCCGCATGCCGTTCGCCGACGTCGGCGACGCGCTCGTCGACCATCATCGCCATCTGCGCAACGGCGTTCCCGAGGCGATCTACGGCCCCGGCAAGACGCCCGCACAGTGCGTGGCGATCGTCGGTGAACTCCTGGCCAATGGCACCGGACCGGTGCTGCTGACGCGCACCGACGAGGCACAACGCACCGCCTGTCGCAAGGCTCGCGGACCGGCAGAGGAAGCAGCGGGCTCGTTGCTGTGGCGGCCCGCACCCACGACGCGGTCGGCGAACGTGTTGGTGATCACCGCCGGTACCAGCGACCGGCCTGTGGCCGCCGAAGCCGAGCTGACGTTGCGCGCCTACGGCTTCGACCCGACGGTGATCGTCGACGTTGGCGTCGCCGGGCTTCACCGGCTGCTGGCCCACCTCGACACGATCACCGACGCCGACGCGATCATCGTGGTCGCCGGCATGGAAGGCGCGCTGGCCAGCGTGATCGGTGGACTCACGTCATCGCCGGTCGTCGCGGTGCCATCCAGCGTGGGGTACGGCGCGGGGCTCGACGGGGTGACCGCACTGTTGGCGATGCACGCATCGTGCGCGTCGGGGATCACGGTCGTCGGGATCGACAACGGATTCGGCGCGGCGAGCGCACTGACGCGAATGCTGCCATGACCGCGACCGCATCGAACCCGCCAACGAACCCGCCCGCCGCGCCGGCGCAGGCAACGACTCACCGCACCGCGTGGATCAATCCGGCCGCCGGCATTGCGGGCGACATGGTGTTGGCCGCGTTGATCGATGCGGGCGCTGACGTCGAGGTGGTGCGCAACTCGATCGCCGCACTCGGCATCGACGGCATCGAGCTGCGCATCGAACTCACCCAACGCGCCGGGATCGCGGCGACGCGCATCGACGTACACACCAGCGACACCGCCACTCATCGTGCGGCGGCCGACGTGATCGCCCTGATCGAACGCGCCGAACTGTCGCCGACCATCGCCGAGCGCGCCATCGCGATCGTCCGGCGACTCGCAGAGGTGGAAGGCGCGTTGCACCGCGTGGACCCAGCTGATGTGACGTTGCACGAGGTCGGCGCGCTCGACTCGATCGCCGACATCGTCGGTGTGTGTGCCGCACTCGACGCCCTCGGCGTCGACGTGGTTGCCGTCGCTCCGGTGGGGCTCGGCACTGGCACCGTGCACAGCGCGCACGGCGCCATTCCAGGTCCCGCACCGGCGACGATGGCCCTGCTGAGCGAGGCGGGCATCCCGGTGCGCGGTATCGACACCGAGCTCGAAACGGCGACGCCAACCGGTGCCGCAATCGTCGCCGCGTTGGCGACGTCGGTCGGTTCGATCCCCCCGATGATGCCGATCGCCACCGGATACGGCGCCGGCACCGCCGATCCGCCCGACCGGGCCAACGTGACCCAGATAGTGATTGGCGACACTGCGATCGAGCAAGCTGCGCCGGCCGACGACGTCGTGGTCGACGCTGCGGTCGTCGAGCCCACCGACGGAGCGACGATCGAGGGGCTCGTCGTGCTCGATACCAATCTCGACGACGTCACCGGCGAGGTGCTCGCCTACACCGTCGAGCGAGTCCTCGCCGCAGGTGCCGCCGACGCATGGACCTCAGCGATCACGATGAAGAAGGGGCGGCCGGCGCAGCAGCTGAGCGTGTTGTGTGGCCCAGATCAGGTACCCGAGCTCCGGGCGCTGTTGATGGCCGAGACCGGGACGCTCGGCGTGCGTGCCACCTCGGTCACGCGCGTGGCGGCCGACCGCCACGTGCTGATCGCCGACGTCGATGGGCAGCAGATTCGCGTGAAGCGCTCACCAGACCGCGACAAGGCCGAATTCGACGACGCGGCCACAGCGGCACGGGCCCTCGGTCGACCGTTGCGCGAGATTCTCGCCGCAGCGATCGAGCGGGTCAGGCCAGCGACTCGTCGATCCAGCTCTTGATCTCGTCGGCTCCGCGCGAACCGCTCGCCCGCGCGACGACATTGCCGTCGGCGTCGAGGAGCATCACGTAGGGGAACGACGAACCACCGCTGACAAGAAACGCCGTGGCGTCGGGATCATCCGCCATCACATCCCACGGCCAGGCTCGGTCGGTGAGCCATTCCGACGGCGGATAGTTGGCCTCGCCCTCGCGCACTCCGGTGCTCACCGCCACCACGTTGAGGTCGGCGGGCATGTCGCCCCGCTCGGCGAGAGCGATCAACTCCGGAATCTCGTCGTTGCAGTGTGGGCACCAGTGCGCGAGATACACCACCATCGTCGGCCCGTCGGACGGTCCGCCGATGGTGATGGGCGTGCCGTCGAATCGCTCCCCGGTGAGCACCGGCGCCGCGACGCCGATCGCCGTGTCGGCCACACCGTCTTCCAGCGGTGGCAGCGGGTCGCCGGTGATCACCACCGGTCGCGTCTCGCCGACCACGATCACATCGCCGTTGGCGTCGGCCGCTCCGTCGGTTGCCGCATCGTCGGTCGCGGCACCATCGCTCCCACCCGCGTTTGCGCCAGCAGTGGTGCTCTCGCCCCCGTTGTCGTCGCCGCTGGCAACGACTGCGATCACGGCGATCGCGCCGATCACCAGTACGGCGGCAACCACGATCAACCACACCGGCCGGCGGCCGGGCGTGGCGGATTCAACGTCGGGATCGGTCGTCGATGTCACACGGTCTCCAACTCGTCGATCTCATCGCTGGCGGTCGCGGCTTCGTCGCCGTTGTCGCCGGGCGTGGGGAAGCGAATCCACAGCAGGGCGAGGATCGCGATGAACCCGACCAACGCCATCGTGGCCAGGCTGATGAATCCGAACTCGCGGAACCACACCGCGGTGCACGATGGTCCGGACAGGTCGCATGCACCCGTGTCGAGAGCCGGACGCCACTCGATCAGATTGTGGTAGGCCGCGATGCCCGCGCCGATCACGGCGATCGGCGTGACGTACCACCGCACCGCGGGGTCGCGACGAATGCCGCCCACCAGCAGAATCGCCGCCAGCGGATACATCGCGATGCGCTGGAACCAGCACAGCCGGCACGGCACGTACCCCGCCACTTCTGAGAAGTACAAGCTGCCGAGCGTGGCGGTTGCGGCGACGAGAAACGCCAACCACACCCCGGCTGCAGAGATCGAGCGACCGATGTCCGCAGCTGCGGCGTTGCCGAGACCGGCAGCCACGCGCAACACGACGAGCAACACGACGCCGCCCATCGCCACCAGCGTGAGCAACCCGAAGAACAACTGCCAGGTCTCGGTGGTCACCGCACACAAGTATGGCTGCCCGCACACGCTCGCCGATGGCGCGCCGGACCGCTACCGTCAGCGCCACATGACGACCGAGGCCCTCGCTGCGCCGTCTGCCGACACCGGTGTCGCCGCGGTTCGTGAGTTGCGGAACACGCGCATGCGTCGCCGGCTCGGCGACACCGAGTGGTTCGATGTCGCCTATCGGGCGTATCTGTTCGCGCTGGTCGGGTTGATCGCCACCGTGTTCGTGTCGGATGCCATCCGCGGTCAGCTCGCCGACGAGCTTGCTCCCGACGTGCTCGTCGATCGCGGGCCGGCGATTCTCGGGGTCATCGTCGCCGTGGCGGTCGCCGCCGGCGCACGCAGCGGCGCCGACGGCGGCCCGGTGGCGGTGGAAGCGGCCGATGTGCGGCACCTCTTGCTCGCGCCCGTCGCCCGCGGCGCGGTGTTGCGCGCACCGACGATGCAACGCATGCGCGCCGCCGCGTTCGCCGGCGCGGTGATCGGCGGAGCGGTCGGCCAGTTCGTGGCCATCGAACAGCCGGGATCACGCGCGGCGTGGGCTGCGGCCGCTGCGCTCGCCGGAGCCGCGACCGGAGCGGCGTTCGTCGCCGTCGCTGTACTGGTGCACTCGTGGGCGCTCAGCCGGCCGATCGCCACCGCCATCACGGGTGCAGCACTCGCCTGGCAGATCGCTGCGGCGTACGCGTCATGGGTCGACGCCGATCGGCGAGTTCCGGGGCCGTTCGACACGATCGGTGGGGTGGCGCTGTGGGGCGTGGAGGCCGACCTCGTCGATGCTGTCGGGCTCGTGGTGATCGCGGGGTTCACCGCTGCGGCGATCGCGCGCTGCGGAGGGCTGCGCATCGAGGCGCTCGTTCGTCGCGCCGATCTGGTCAGTCAGCTGCGGTTTGCCGCGACCACCCAAGACCTGCGGACCGTCGTGCTGCTCCGCCGCCAACTGCGTGCCGAGACGATGCGCCAGCAGCCGTGGGGCGGCGTCCGGCGCCGACGGCGAGCGACGGCGTCGCCCGCTGCTGCGGTGTGGCAGCGCGGCGCTCGTTCGATCCGCAGGTTCCCCGTGGCCCGACTGGGGCGCATCGCCGGACTCGCCGCAGCGGGTGGCATCGCCGCGGCGATCGCCTACGAGCGCGCGCCGATCGCAGTGCTGATCACCGTGGCGGCGGCGTTCGTCATCGGCATGGAGGTGCTCGAGCCATTGGCGCAGGAGATCGATCACCCCGACCTCACCGACCGTCTCGGCGTGGAGCCCAGTTGGCTGTACGGCCACCATCTCGTGGCACCGACGGGGATGCTGGTGGTCGCCTCGATCGTCGGCGCGCTCGCGGCGTCGGTCGCCGAGCCGGCGCTCGCCTTGGGCGCGTTGGCCCTCGCGGTGCCCACTGCGGTTGCGGGCGCGGTCGGTCCCCTCGTTGCCACGGTGACCGATGCGGCGCGGCCGGCGGCGATCCGCTCGACCACATTGACCGCTGCGCCGCGAGGCGACAGCGAGCTGCTGATGCCGCCGGAGTTCGCCGGGTTCTCCACGGCGATGCGCACGCTGCTCCCGGTGGCGCTCAGCGCGGTGTGCGCCGTGCCGGTGTTGGTGATGCGCGCCGAACCCAGCGCGGCTACCGCCGGCCGGGTTGCCGTGGGATGTGCGTTGTTTGCAGCAGGCGCGGTCGTGTGGGTCCGCCGCCGCGACGCATGGGGCTTGGCCATGCGACGATTCTTCGCTGGAGGGCGAGCGGCTACATGAGCGCGTTGCACATCCACGGGCTCACCAAGCGGTACCACGACGCGCCGGCGCTCGGCCCGCTCGATCTGACGATCGGCACCGGCGAGCGGGTGACACTCGTGGGCCACAACGGATCGGGCAAGACCACGCTGTTGCGCTTGCTGACGGGCCTCCTCGACCCGACCTCGGGTGAGGCCACGATCGGCGGGCATGATCCTTCGTCGATCGAGGCCCGTTCGGCGGTGTCGTACATCGCCGACCGGCCCGTGTTCTACGACGACCTGTCGGTGTGGGAGCACATCGAGTACGTGTCGCGGCTGCACGCCACCGACGACTGGGAACAGCACGGCGTCGATCTGCTCGACGAGATCGGTTTGCACGACCGCATCGACGACCTTCCCGTCACCTTCAGCCGGGGCCTGCAACAACGCGCCGCGATCGCCATCGCCCTGTGTCGTCCCTTCGACGTGCTGTTCGTCGACGAGCCGTTCGTCGGGCTCGATCGCCGCGGACGGCAGGCCCTGCTCGACCGGCTCGACGCCGCCCACGCGGACGGCGCAACGATCGTGGTCGCCACCCACGACGCCGAGGCGATGGGGCGGGCGCATCGCCTGGTGGTGCTGCGCGATGGCCTCCTCATCCACGACGGCGACGTCGAGGGCATCGACCTGGACGTCGCCCTCGATCGCCACGCGCCCAGTGAGACCGCCGACGATGCGGCGGACGGTCGTGACGACGATCGTGATGAGTGACGCCGATCAACGGCCCCGCTGAATGGCCCGATGAATGACCGGGATGAACGACCAGATGAATGGCGAGGGATGAGCCAGCCAGCGTGGAAGTGGTCGTCTAGCATTCGTCGCCATGCAGGAGTTCTCTTCGGTTACCGCGTCGGCCTACGACGCTGACGCGCTCACCCCCTTGTTGTCGGAGAAGGCTGCGGAGGGCTGGGAGGTCCTCTCGATCGTGTCGGCCGGGACCAACATCGTCGCCTACCTGCAGCGCGGCGACGGCGCAGCCGCAGCTGCTCCTGTCGCCGAGGTCGCACCCGTGGTGGCCGACGAGCCGGTCGCCGAAGCCCCCGCCGACGACGTTGCCGACACCGCCGACGACAGCGCACCCGACCCGGTCGACGAGCCGAGCGGTTGGGCCCAGGCGCCCGACGACACCGGCGAGGCGGCGGCCGATACCGCCAGCGACGTCGCTGCAGGCGCCGCGGGCGCTGCTGCTGCGGCGACATCCGAGCCCACCGTGCCCGCTGCCGACCCGGTGGTCGACGTGGCGCCGGAGCCCACCCCCGAACCGGTGGTGACGGAACAGCCCGCTGCCGAACCCGCTGCCGCGGAGCCTGCCGCCGCAACGGCGCCGCAGGAAGAGTCGACGGTCCCCGCCGGTTGGTACGCCGACCCCTCGGGTCGCTACGAGCTGCGGTACTGGGACGGCAGCGCATGGACCGAGCACGTGTCGCGCGCCGGCCAGCAGTTCACCGACCCACCCGTCGCCTGACGTTCCAGATCGTTTGCGTACAACTTCTGGCTGACCGGTACCCAAAAACCTGCACGCAAACGTGGGCGGGGTGCCGCAGTCTCTAGCCTGATCGCCGATGCGCGCCACCTCGATCGGCCATGCAGGAATCCTCGTCGAAACCGACGCCGGGTCAATCGTCTGCGACCCGTGGTTCCATCCGGCGTTCTTCGCCTCGTGGTTCGTCTTCCCGCGCAACGATCAACTGTCTGACGACCTGCGCGCCCGCATCGAGAACGCCGACTTCCTGTACATCAGCCACCTGCACGGCGATCACCACGACGAGCCGTTCCTGCGCGAGCACTTCCGCCGCGACATCCCGATTCTGCTGCCCGGCTATCCCACCCGCGAGCAGCAGCGCACCCTCGAAGCACTGGGCTTCACCAACTTCATCCGCACCGAACACACCGAGCCGATCGAGATCGCCCCGGGTCTCACCGTGGCGATCCACATCGAAACCTCGATCACCGACGGCCCGGGCGGCGACTCGGCGCTCGTGGTCAACGACGGCACATCCATCCTCGTCAACCAGAACGACTGCCGCACGCACGACCTGGCCGAACTGCGCAAGCACGGCCCGGTCGACCTGCACTGGCTGCAGTTCTCCGGTGCGATCTGGTACCCGATGGTGTACGAGTTGCCCGCCGACGAGATGCAGCGCCGATGCGCCGACAAGGTCGAGGCGCAGTTCGCCCGAGCCCTGCGCTACGTGGAGAACGTCGACGCCCGCTTCATCGTCCCCAGCGCCGGGCCACCCGCGTTTCTCGATCCCGACCTGTTCGGGCTCAACATGATCGACGGCACCGAGGCGTCGATCTTTCCCGACCAAACCGAATTCCTCGCCCGCCTCGACGCGATCGGGCGGCACGGCGTGATGAACATCCCCGGCACCGCGATCGACGTCGAGCCCGACCGGATCGCCGTCACCCATCCAATCCCCGAGGCCGACGTTGCTCGCATCTTCTCCGACAAGCGGGCCTACCTCGAGGGCTACCAGGCCGACTGGATGCCCTGGTTGGAGCAAGAGAAGGCGAGTTGGACGCCACCGAGCACCGACTTGCTGGCCACCCTGAAGGAGTGGTGGGAGCCGCTGCTCGCTCTGTGCCCACAGCTGCGCGCGCAGGTCGACGGCAACGTCCGGATCCGCTGCATCGACGCTGATGCGACCGCTGCCGGCACCCCGGCCGATGTAGCGGTCGACGTGCTCATCGACTTCCCCAAAGGTGAGGTGCGGGCCTACGCCGATGATCCGTTCGACTTCCGCTTCGACATCCCTCGCCCACTGGTGGAAACCGTCGCCGCGCAACGCGCGGTCGACTGGAGCAACTCGTTGCTGTTGTCGGCACGGTTCACCGCCTGGCGATCGGGCGAGTTCAACGAGTACGTCTACAACTTCTTGAAGTCGCTGTCGGAAGAACGCATCCGCCGCGCCGAGGACGAGGTGGTACGCAAGTTCGCCAGCGACGAGCAACTCGCCGCCGAAGCCGAAGACGACATCCGGGTCGGCGACTACCTCGTCCAGCGCCGCTGCCCGCACCGCAATGCCGACCTCACGGCGTTCGGCGAGATCGATGGCGACGAGTTCGTCTGCACGCTGCATGGCTGGCGCTTCGATCTCGAAACAGGCGAGTGCCTCACCGCGGTCGATCGTCCGCTGCGTATCCGTCGCGCCGACTGACTGGCACTGCACACGCCGGTGACCGTTGGATCAGCACCTAACTGTCACACACCTGTGACAGAAGGGGTCTGACCCGCAATCTCACGGCCGTATATTGGGTGATGTGCTAGATCTCGGGATTGACCTCGATGTCTGGCCCTGGGTGTGGCTGGGGATCGCCATCATCTTCGCGATCGCCGAGCTGACGCTGCTCGCCGGATCGTTCGTGCTGCTGCCGTTTGCGGTCTCGGCATTCGCCGCATCGCTACTCGGCTTCTACGACGTGAACGTCGAGATCCAGTGGGCGGTGTTCATCGTCGGCGGGGCCGCATTGTGGGTGTTGCTCTACCGCTACGCCAAACGCTTCGCCGGCGAGAACGAACTCGAACCCGGCGTCGGTGCCGAACGTCTCGTCGGACTGACCGCCATCATCACCCACGACGTCGACCCCGACGACACCGCCCGCCGCGGCCGGGCATCGATCGACGGCGAGACGTGGGGTGTGGTCGCCGAACCGGGCCAGCACTTCACCAAAGGCACCAAGGTCACCGTGACCGGCGTGTCGGGCACGCGGGTCACCGTGACACCGCTGGGCAGCGCCGACGGCCCCGGTGCGCCACCGGCGGGGCCGCCCATGGCGCCGCCCGAGAATCGTCCACCTGAAGGGAACCCATGAACCCCATTGCGATCGTCCTGATCGTCATCGCCCTCATCGGCATCCTGGTGCTCGTCGGCGCCGTCAAGATCGTCCGGCCATACCAGCGCGGCCTGGTCGAGCGACTGGGCAAGTACAAGACGACGCGCAATCCAGGCCTCAACTTGATCCTGCCGTTCATCGAGACAATGCAGCTCATCGACATGCGCGAGCAGGTGGGTCGACGTACCGCCCCAGGAAGTGATCACCGCCGACAACGTCGTGGTGTCCGTCGATGCGGTCGTGTACTACGAGGCCACCGACCCGCAGCGGCTGGTGTACAACGTCGCCGACTTCTTCACGGCGATCACCAAGCTCGCCCAGACGAACCTGCGTAACTTGATCGGCGACCTCGAGCTCGACAAGGCACTCACGTCGCGCGACACGATCAACACGCAGCTGCGCGACGTGCTCGACGACGCCACCGACAAGTGGGGCGTGCGCGTCGTGCGCGTGGAAATCCAGCGCATCGATCCACCGCCGGAAGTCGTGTCGGGCGATGCACGCGCAGATGCGCGCCGAGCGCGACCCGCCGCGCGACCGTCACCGAGGCCAAGGGTTACCAGGAGGCCGCCATCGCTCGAGCGGACGGCGAGAAGCAGGCCGCCGTGCTCACCGCCGAGGGCCGCAAGGAAGCGGCAATCCTCGATGCCCAAGGTGAGGCCCGAGGCGATCGAGCTGCGGGCGCGTGCCGACAAGCTGCGCCTGGAGATGATCGGCGAAGGCGAAGGTGCCGCCAACAAGTCGCGGTTGACCGGCATCAAAGAGGCGCACACCGACGACAAGGTGCTCACCGTCGAGTACCTGCAGGCGCTCGAACGCATCGGCGACGGCCGAGCCACGAAACTCGTCATTCCCGCCGAGTTCTCCGGTTTGCTCGGCACGGTTGCCGCACTCGGCGCCGCAACGCGCGACGACGAGACCGACGACGAAGTCCGTCCGAAAGACGGCCTTCCGGTTCCCGAAGAGGAAGAGCTCGTCGAGCTTCCTGAGCCCGATCGGGACGAGATCCGCCGGCAACGCTGATGAAGTTCGCCGACGCGCCTCCGGCCGGGTGGTACCCCGACCCACAAAACCGCACCCGGTTGCGGTGGTGGGATGGACTCGACTGGACCGACATCCGTCGTGCCCCACCGAGCGACGCCGAGCTCGCCTCGTTCGAGGCGATGCAGGAAGAGATGCGGCAGCAAGCGATGGCGGCGTCGGGCCAGGTACCCACCGGTGTGCCGCAAATGCCGCAGAACGTCGACACACAACAGGTGATCAGCCAAGTCCGTTCTGCAGCCCGCGACGAGATCGATCGTGCCGCCGACGTGTTCAGTCAGCGGGCCCGGCAGGCTACCCGCGAGATCGAACCGCTGATCTCCAAGTACACGGCGCCAGCGGTGCGCTGGATCCGGATCGCCGCGATCCTCGCGGTGATCCTCCTCGTGGCGTATTTCCTGTTCCAGGTGTTCGCCCAAGCGAGCCTGTTCGAGTGGATCGGCGACCGGATCGACAATCTCACCGACGAGAACTCGCTCGGCGCAGTGATCTCATCGGCCTAGCGCCGTCGACGGCCACGCGCTGTCGGTAGGAGCTGGCTTGACCCTCAGCACTAGCGTGCCGCCGATGGGACGCCTCGACGGCAAGGTTGCATTGATCACCGGCGGCGCACGCGGACAAGGTGCCGCCGAGGCTCGACGATTCGTCGCCGAAGGCGCCACGGTGTATCTCACCGACGTGCTCGACGACGAGGGTCAGGCAACCGCCAGCGAGCTCGGCGACGCAGCGACGTTCCTCCATCAGGACGTGACGAGCGAGGACGAATGGGCCGCACTGGCCGACGGCATCGTCGAGGCCCAAGGCCACATCGACGTGCTGGTGAACAATGCCGGCGTGTTCCAGATGGCACCGCTGCTGGGCACCACGCTCGACGAGTGGAATCGGATCATCGCCATCAACCAGACCGGCGTGTTCCTCGGCATGCGCGAGGTCGGGCAGAAGATGCGCGATCGCGGGTCGGGCAGCATCATCAACATCTCTTCGATCGCCGGGTTGAGCGGCGCGGCGATGGCCCACGCCTACGCGGCCAGCAAGTGGGCGGTGCGCGGGATGACCAAGTCGGCCGCGATCGAGTTCGCGCCCGATGGCGTACGCGTGAACTCGGTGCACCCGGGGATCATCGACACGCCGATGGCCGCGAGCTTCGGCCAGGAGATCTTGCCGCGCGTGGTCGAGAGCATCCCGATGGGCCGTATGGCCGCAGCCGACGAGGTCGCCGATCTCGTGTTGTTTCTCGCGTCGGACGAGTCGAGCTACTGCAGCGGTCACGAGTTCGTGATCGACGGCGCGATTCGCGCCTGAGCGTTACTCGACCTCGTACGAGGCGCGCAGTGCGTCGGTCGCCGCGGCCAACACGTTGGCATCGACACCACAGCCGATCAGCCGTGCACCGGCAGCGCGGTAGCGCGCTGCGAGCTCGGGCGTCGTGGCGAAGGTGCCCGCCACCACGCCGCTGGCAACGATGCGGCGCACCGCATCGTCCACCCGCTCGACGACCTCCGGGGAGGTCGGGAGGAGCTCGGGCCCCAGCGCGGTGGCCAGGTCGGTCGGGCCGACGAAGGCGGCATCGATCCCGTCGACCGCACAGATCGCCTCGACATTGTCGACGGCGTCTGGTGATTCGATCATGGCGATCACACACAGGCCGTCGCTGGCGACACTGCGGTAGTCGGCTGTTCGTCCCCATCGAGCGGCGCGCGCCGAGGCTGCACCGCGCACCCCGGCTGGTGGATACCGCGTGGCCGCAACGATCGCGGCTGCGTCGGCGGCGGTGTCGACCATCGGCACGATGAGCGTGGTCGCCCCGGCGTCGAGGATGCGCTTGATGCCCGCCCGGTCGTGGTCGGGGACGCGCACAGCCGCGAATGCACCACCGCTGGCGATCGCCTGGAGCTGGGCGATCACATCGGTGACCGCCGACGGCCCGTGTTCGGTGTCGATCACCACGAGTTCGAATCCGGCACCCGCACAGATCTCGGCAACCATCGGATCGGCGAGCTGGAGAAACACCGCGTGTTGTGTCGGCGCGTGCGGGTCGCGCAGGCGCGCCAACAGCGAACCAGCGGCTGGGTCGGTCATCCGAGCATCGCCACCAGTCGACGTCGCCACTCCACGGACGGCCGATCGGACTGCACGCTCACAGTGGCCTGCTGGTCGAGGGGCAGCACACCCGGGATGCGCTCGAGCATGGCTTTGTCTTCGGCGCCGATCGCCCGGTCGAACTCGATCACCTCTTGGCCCGGCACGGAGAAGTCGTCGTTGCGCCACACGACGAAGGTGAAGTACGAGCGCTCGTCGTCGATCGGCGTGCTGCACAACAGCAGCAGATGATCCAGGCCGGTCTCGTAGTGGATCGTGCTGCGCACGGTGAACGGCAGGTGGAACCCCGTCGACATCCGGCGGTGGACCACGTCGTCGTCCACACCGGTCGACGAGGCGCCCATCTCGTTGCGTGCGTCGACCTCGTAGGCGTAGCCGACGTACCCGTCGTCGAGATCGACGATCTCGATCTTCAGTACCTCGGTGTTCTGCTCGATACCGAAGGTGCCGGTGTGAACCCACGGGAAGTGGCTGATGTCGAGGAAGTTGTCGGTCATCCGCATGGTCGACGTGCGCCACACTTCGACTCCGGAGTTGATGCGGCGGTACGCCGGATCGTCTTCGGCCGACATCTGAGGGATGGTCCCGTGTGGTTCGTCGAGACAGACCCACACCAGGCCGTAGCGCTCTTCGGCGGTCACCGTGTTGAGATGCGCGGCGGGCGGCACGTGACGGCCGGTGCCCGACGACGGCACTTCGACGCAGCGTCCCTGATCGCCGAAGGTCCACCCGTGATACGGGCAGACGAGACAACCGTCGCGGACCGTCCCTTCGCTGAGCGGTGCTTCGCGGTGGGGGCACCGGTCGGGCGCGGCGACGACCTGTCCGTCGCTGCTCCGCCAGACGACGAGCGCCTCGCCGAGGACGGTGACGCCGACGGGCCCCGTCTCGAGATCGGCGGCCTCGGCGACGACATGGAAGTGATGGCGCAGTGTGGGCGCATCGGTCAGCACGGGGGTCCCTTCACATTGCTGGTGAGCTGTTTGGTCTGCGGTGAAACCATTGTGGTCTGCGGTGAAACCATTTTGGTCTGATGGTCATACCATAGATCACCTAGACTGCGGCCCGTCATGGACCGGGTCGACACGATCGTACGAGCCGGCACCGTCATCACGATGGACGGTGATTCCCCAGCTCAGGGACATCTCGTCGATGGCGCGATCGCCATCCGCGATGGCGTGATCGTCGAGGTCGGCAGATGGGCCGACATCAGTGGGTCCACGGTGGCCGACCGCTACGTCGGATCGCCGAACGACATCGCCATTCCCGGCCTGATCAACGCCCACCAACACCTCACCGGCGACCGTCTCATCCGCTCGATGATCCCCGACGATCTCGCCCCGGGCCGAGCGATCTTCGAGTGGGCGGTGCCGGCACACGCCGCTCATCGCCCCGACGACGACGAGCTGTCGGCCACCCTGTCGCTGGTCGAGGCGGCGACCAACGGCATCACCTTCACGGTCGAGGCGGGCACGGTGGCCCATCCCGAGCGCGTCCTTGCGGCGTTCGAACGGGTCGGCGTGGGCGGCACGCTCGGGAGTTGGGGGTGGGACGTCGCCGGCGAGCCGTGGGCTGGAACGGTTGACGAAGTGCTCGACCGACAGCGCGCCGTGCTCGCGCTCGCCGACGGGAACCCGTTGGTCGATGGGTGGGTCACGTTGGTCGGCCACGACCTGATGTCGGACGAGTTGGTCGCGGCGGCGAGCGAGTTGGCGGCCGATCGGGGAACTCACCTCACGTTCCATCTGTCACCGACCTCGAGCGACCCCGAGCAGTACCTTGCGCGCACGGGCGAACGACCCGCGGTCCATCTCGATCGGCTGGGCGTGCTCGGACCGCACGTGCTCATCGCCCACGAGGTGTACCTCGACGATCAGGAGGTCGACCTGCTTCTCGACCGCGGGCCGTCGATCGCCTACTGCCCGTGGGCCTATCTCCGGTTGGGGCAAGGCGTCACCGCCGCGGGCCGACACGTCGAGTTCCGTGCTCGGGGTGGTGGTGTGGCGCTCGGCTGCGATGCCGAGAACGCAGGTGATGCGATCGACATCCTGGCGGTCGCCGCGCTCACCGCAGGACTGGCCAAGGACGTCGCCGTCGACCCGACCGAGTTCACCGCCCACGACGCGTTGGCGATGGCCACGATCGAAGGCGCGCGTGCGTGCGGCGTCGACGACACGCGCGGATCGCTCGCCGTCGGCAAACGTGCCGACGTCGTCCTCCTCGACACGACCGGTCCCGAGTGGATGCCGCGCTCACCCGATCCGGTGCTGCAGATGATCTGGGCCTCCGACGGTCGCAGCGTGCGCGACGTGCTCGTCGGCGGCCGCGACGTGGTGCGCGATCGGCGACCAGTCGGCATCGACACCGACGAACTCGCGGTGCATGCACAGGTCGCCCACGAACGTCTCGTGCGCGACGCCGGGTTGTAATGCACACCGTGTAACAGGGTGTCTGACACCGTGTTACGTCAGTGACGCCAGCGCGTCGCCGCCACGATCTCGTCGGTGGTGGCGTCGCTGAACAGCCCGATCTCGGCCCGACGAATCGCACTGAGCGTCTCGTGCAGTTCGACGCCGAGGGCGGCACGCAGCACGGCATCATCGTCGAACTCGTCGGTCGCTGCCGCGAGGTTGACCGGCAGCCGTTCGATGCCGAGTGAGGTGCGCGCCGCCGCGTCGAGCACGGCGGGATCGACCTCGACCGGTGGCGGAAGCGTGAGGTTGCGGTCGAGCCCATCGATGCCCGCGGCGAGCACCGCGCCGATCACGAGATACGGACTGGCGGTGGCATCGATCGTCTTGATCTCGGCATTGGCCGCCGCCGCGGGTTGTCCCGCGGGCGCGCCCACGATGCGGATCGCCGCCTCCCGGTTCTCCACACCCCAGCAGCGGAACGGCGCCGACCAGTGTTGGGGTTGGAGCCGGAGGTAGCTGGCCACGCTGGGTACGGTCACGGCGAGCAGTGCGGGCAGATGCTCCAACACGCCCGCCAGGAACGACTCGTAGGCGGGCGACATGTCGGCGGGTCCGTCACCGCCGAGTGCGGTGTTGCGCTCGCCGTCCCACAGGCTGAGGTGCAGGTGCATGCCGTTCCCGACACCGTCGGCGGTGGCGCATGGCGCGAACGTCGTGCGCATGCCGTAGTGCTGTCCGACGGCGCGGATCGTCTGTCGGGCGAGCACGCTGTGATCGGCGGCAGCCAACGGGTCGCCCGGGGCAATCGACACTTCGAACTGCCCTGCTGCGTACTCGGGATGCAGCTGTTGCACATGGAGACCTTGGGCCTCGAGCGCGTTCGTCAGCTCCACGCAATAGTCGGACAGTTCGACCATCCGATTGGCGCCGTATGCCGGTGCAGTGGTCGCCGGTACGAAGTCGGCGGGGTCACCATCGTCGGCGCCGAGCATCCACTCGAGCTCGAACGCCATCACGGCGTGCAGCCCGTGATCGGCGAGTACCGCTCGCAGTCGCCGCACCAGGCTGCGTTGGCACTGCGGATGGATGTCGCCACTCTGTTGGAATCGATCGACCGGTACCCACGCCCAGCCGGGCTGGGCCGGGAGGAGTGCCAGTGCGTCGAGGTCGGGCACGAGTCGGAGATCGCCGACTGGGCCACCGGCGCTTGCGCTCTCGGTGAACCCGTCGTCGAGCAGGTACACGTCGGCGACGGGCGAGAATCCGACGCCCCACTGCGCCACCTCGGGCAGTCGCTCGACGGGCACGCCCTTCACCCTGGCGATACCCGAGTTGTCGACGAACGTCGCTGCGACGAGGCGCACGTCGTGCAGGCTCGCCACCAGTTCGACGGCTGCGTCCCGACGAGATGCGTCACCGAGGGATGGGCTGCTCACACCCGCGAGTCAACTCGATCGGCGAGCGACGGCGCCACCAGCGCCACCATTCGCCACGCATCGAGCCGGTCGATCCCCACCGCCAACACGGCGAGCGCGTCGTCGGCGACCGGCAGCGTCGCCGCAGCGGACGACGCGGTGTCGCCCAGCACGACACGGCGATCATCGTGCTGCTGTACAGCTCGTGATGGCGGACCGACGAGCACGGCGCACACCACGTGGCGGGCGTCAGCGACGGCGGCAACCGAACCAGCACCCGGAGTGCGCTCCCCGAATCGCTCGGTGTGTGCGAGCAACGGTCGACCGCCGCGCCCTACCCGCACGAACAGCTCGAGGTCGCCAGGCGGTTCGCCGTGTCGGCCGAGTGCGACCTCCTCCACGAACCGGCACGACGCCGTCTCGTCGAGGTCGAGCACTGTCGTGGCCCGGTGTACCGATCCGGTCAGCGACACGACCGGTTCGGGTTGCCAGTCGAGGGAGCCTCGCTCGTCGACGACGATCGACGTCGAGGTCGACGACGACTCGCCGCGCGGACCTGGCCACACCAGGGTGGCCGCCGCAGAACCGATACGGGCCGTCGCCCCCGCACCGACGCGCACGTCGGCATGGAGGTCGTCACCACCGACGGGGGCCGCCGCCGAGCCGACCAACAGGATGCGATCGTGACACTGCCGCACCGTCAGCGGTGGCTCGCAGCGCACGTCGACGAGCCGATCGCGTCCATCTCGACGCTCCACGGCGATCAGCGAGCGGGCGCGCATCAACCGGTCGGCCGGCCGACGCGCCCGCGCACCCAGTCGGCGATCGACGTCACCCCGGTGGGGTCGGCCAGCGACACCGCGGCGACCGGCGCACCGTCACGTCGCTCGTTGGCGTCGGCGACCATGCGATCGACGTCGGCGCCGACGTGTGGTGCCAGATCGGTCTTGTTGATCACCAACAGGTCGGCCTTGGCCACGCCGGGACCACCCTTGCGCGGGACGTCGTCGCCACCGGCAGTGTCGAGCACGAAGATCTGCGCATCGACCAACCCCTCGCTGAAGATCGCGGTGAGGTTGTCGCCACCGGACTCGACGAGTGTCAGCTCCACCTCTCCGAGTGCCGCTTCGAGTTGCTCGACCGCATCGAGGTTGGCGGCGATGTCGTCGCGGATCGCGGTGTGCGGACAACAGCCCGTCTCGACCGCCACGATGCGTTCGGTCGGCAGCACACCGGCGGCACGCAACGCGTCGGCGTCTTCGGTGGTGAAGATGTCGTTGGTCACCACTGCCACCGACAGCTCGACGCGCAACGTGCGGCACAGCTCACCCACCAGGGTGGTCTTGCCGCTCCCGACGGGTCCACCGATGCCGATACGAACGCTTCTCCGCGCGTTGGAGCTCATGCGGCGAACATCCTGTTGTCCCAGGTGCCGTGGTCTTCAGCGAGGATCTCGGTGAGCGCGCTGCCCCACGAAGGCAGCTCGGCCGACGCCGCGTCATCGGCGGCTCGCGCGGTCAGCGCTGCGACCTCGTCGGCCAGCTGCGCCGACAGTGCCGCCAGTTCGATCGGGTCGAGACCGAGCAAGCGGATCGCTGCGGTCGTTCCGGCGGCGACAAGGTGGTGCAGCTGGATGGTCGCGGCGTCGAGCGGCGTGCCGCCGACGGCGGCGGTCAGCGCGCCGAGCACGAGCGGCTGCAGCGGTCCGCCGGGGAGCTCGCGCAGCGCACCGAGCAGCTCGCCGTCGGCGACGCGCGTCGACACGCGCATCATCTGCCGACCAAGCTGCCGACTCACGTCACGTTGTCGGGGGCTGATCAGCCGGGCCGCGAGTTCGGCGTCGAGCTCCTCGGCGAACTGCGATGCCGGTCCTTCCCACGGCATCGTCGCCCGTGCGGCGAAGGATGCCTCGGTGTGGCCCGTCGTTGCGAGCCGCCCGCGGAGGTAACGGTCGAGAGTCGTTGCGTCGTGGACGTCGCCGTAGCGCACGGCCGACTCGACGCCGAGCGACTGGGTGTGACCGCCGGCGGGCAGCCGGGCGTCGGCGATCAGCAGCAACAGAGGGTTCATCCTGGTCCGTCCATCAGAGTCCGTCCTTCAGAAGAGGAAGTAGCGCTGGGCCATGGGGAGCTCCTCGGCCGGAGCCGCCTCGATCAGTTCGCCGTCGACCCGCACGGCAAACGAGTCGGCGTCGATGTCGATCGCCGGCGTCGCCGTGTTCATCGGCAGGTCAACCTTCTCGACGGCGCGGGTGTTGGCGATCGGCACTACCGGGCGGTCGACCGCCACGCGTCGGGCGATGTCGGCCTCGATCGCCGCCTCGCTGACCCACGCGATGCTGCGGTCGGCAGCGACCTTGGGCGCAGCGCCCCACATCGGTCGCGGGAGCTCGGGTTGCGGTGTCGGGATCGACGCGTTGGCGTCACCCATGGTGGCCCAGGCGATCATCCCGCCCTTCACCACCACGTGCGGGCGCACGCCGAAGAACGCCGGATCCCACAGCACCAGGTCGGCCAGCTTGCCGACCTCGACCGATCCGACGTCGGCGGCCAAGCCGTGGGTGATCGCCGGACAGATCGTGTACTTGGCGACGTAGCGGCGGGCGCGCAGGTTGTCGGCGAGGCCGTCGCCGTCGAGGGTGCCAAGGCGCCGCTTCATCACGTGCGCGGTCTGCCAGGTGCGAATGATCACCTCGCCGATGCGGCCCATCGCCTGCGAGTCCGAGCCGATCATCGAGATCGCGCCCAGGTCGTGGAGGATGTCCTCGGCGGCGATGGTCGACGGCCGGATGCGGCTCTCGGCGAAGGCCAGATCCTCGGGAACCTGCGGGTTGAGGTGGTGGCAGACCATCAACATGTCGAGGTGTTCGTCGACGGTGTTCACGGTGTGCGGCCGGGTGGGGTTGGTCGACGACGGCAACACGTACGGCTCGGCGGCGACGGTCATGATGTCGGGGGCGTGGCCGCCACCTGCGCCTTCGGTGTGGAAGGTGTGAATCGAACGGCCGGCGATCGCCGCCAGCGTCGAGTCGACGTAGCCGGCCTCGTTGAGGGTGTCGGTGTGGATCGCCACTTGCACACCCGATGCGTCGGCGACACGGAGACACGCGTCAATCGCCGCCGGGGTGGTGCCCCAGTCCTCGTGCAACTTGAAGGCGGCCGCGCCCGAGCGCAGCTGCTCCCACAGGGCGGTCTCGTCGACGGTGTTGCCTTTGCCGAACAGGGCGACGTTCACCGGCCACGGGTCGAGCGCTTCGAGCATCCGCTCGAGGTACCAAGCGCCGGTGACCGTGGTTGCCTTGGTGCCTTCGGCGGGCCCGGTGCCACCGCCGACGATCGTGGTGATGCCCGAGGCCAATGCTTCGTCGAGCTGCTGTGGTGCGATGAGGTGGACGTGACAATCGATGGCGCCGGCCGTGAGGATCATCCCGTTGCCGGCGATGATCTCGGTCGATGGCCCGATCTCGAGCGCGGGCTCGATGTCGTCCATCGTGTCGGAGTTGCCGGCTTTGCCGATGCCGGTGATCCGTCCGTCGCGTACGGCGATGTCGGCCTTCACCACACCCCAGTGATCGAGCACGACCGCACCGGTGATCACAAGGTCAGGCGCGCCATCGGCGCGCGAACGGGTCGACTGGCCCATCGACTCGCGGATCACCTTGCCGCCACCGAACACCACCTCGTCGCCGCCGACGCAGCGGTCGTCGGTGATTTCGATGAACAGGTCGGTGTCGGCCAAGCGGATGCGGTCGCCGGTGGTCGGTCCGAACAGGGCGCGGTATCGATCGCGGCTGATGAAGCTCACGAGCTGGATCCTTCGTCGTCGAGTGCGCCGGCGACGTCGTTGCGCAGTCCGGCGACGACACGCCGACCGACGAACGGGACCACGTCGACCGATGTGGCGATCCCGGGTTCGAAGCGCACCGCGGTACCTGCGGGGATGTCGAGACGGTGGCCGCGGGCGAGCGCCCGGTCGAACCGCAACGCCGGATTGGCCTCGGCGAAGTGATAGTGCGAGCCGACCTGAATCGGACGGTCGCCGGCGTTCTCCACCGTGAGCGTCAGTACGGCTCGACCGGCGTTGATCTCGATCGGGTCGTCGGGTCCGAGCACCTCACCGGGAACGAACGCAGACGTGCCAGCGGGTCCGGCGTCAGTCCCGGGTCCGATCGGGTCGTGCAGGGTGACGAGCTTGGTCCCGTCGGGGAACGTCGCCTCGACCTGGACTTCGGGGATCAATGTCGCGACGCCATCGAGCACGTCGTCGTCGGTGAGCACCTGGCGTCCGGCCTGCATCAGGTCGGCGACGCGCCGTCCGTCGCGCGCCGCTTCGAGCACCCACCGAGTGAGCACGGCTATCGCTTCGGGATGGTTGAGCCGGAGGCCTCGGTCGCGTCGGGCGACGGCGACGTCGGCGGCCGCGTACACCATCAGCCGTTCTTGTTCGCGCGGTGTGAGTCGCATCGGCCGGTCAGCCGCTGTGCTCAGCGAGCGAGCAGATCATGCGCGAGCGCCGCATGGCAGCCGATCGTACCGTCGACCACCTGCGTCACGCCGAGGTCCATGGCCACCGAGGCGAGCGAGTAGGCCTCGTCGAGTGTGAAGCCGCCGCGGTCCACGAGCAGCTGCAGCGCCAGGTCGGCGGCCATCGCCATCGCCTCGTCGAGGTCGTCGCCGAAGCCGTGGGTGAACCACTGCGTGTCGGTGCGCAGCAGCGGTGACGACACTGGCTGGTCGTCGACCACCGTGAGGCGCAGACGCACGTCGAGTGACGCCTCGATGGCCGTGCCGCAGATCTCGCCGTCGCCCTGAGCGAAGTGTGGGTCGCCGACGTAGAAGCCCGCTCCTTCGGTGAAGATCGGGTAGTACACCGTGGCGCCAGGCCCGAATCGCCAGTTGTCGACGTTGCCGCCGAACACGCTGGGCGGGATGCTGCTGACGCGATCGGTGGTGTTCGGCGCCACGCCGATCACTCCGAGGTGGGGCCGCACCGGGACCTCGACGGCGCGGGTGAACGCCTCGCGCGTCGCCGGATCGGGATCGCTGATCACTCCGGGCGGTTCGTAGATCGTGTTCGCCGTGAAGTCGAAGCCGAATCGGGGACGGGCGTGCGTGGGGAACGCCCCGTCGTCCGGCGGATCGACCAGCTCGTAGATCGTGATCCGCTCCTTGCCCATCTTCTCGTAGAACAGGCCCCAGTTGGCGGCGCAGTTCGAGCCGTACGGAAGCCGCGGGCGCATCTCGAGGATGTCGACCTTGAGGGTCTGGCCGGGTCGAGCGCCGGCGACGGCGATGGGCCCGGTCATGATGTGCACGCCGGGGCCGCGCTCGCCGGGTTTGATCGATTCCCAGAGCGCCCGAACGCCTTCGTCCATCAACAGGTCGGGGGCGTCACCGGCGTGATGGGTGACCGCCTCGATCGTGACCTCGGTGCCCGATTCGACCTTTAGTGCCGGCGGCTCGTCCTGGTCGAAGTAGCCCCAGAAACAGGTGTCGGGGGTCGCCGCCAAGTGCGTCGTCGTCATAGTGGTCTGACCATAAGACCAATCGATGAACGCCGCGTTACAGGCGGATCACGACCTCCCCGAAATCCTGTCGATTTCGCGCGCCACGCGTCGGATTCCGCGACGATTTCGGCGCTGCGCCGTCCAGACGTGAAGTTCTCCGCCGTGCAGTGAGGCGCAGCCAATCGTTACGTCAGGCCGCGGATGAACGGCTGGGCGAGGGCGCGGGGTTGGCGGACGCGGGCGGCGAAGAGCATCACCACGAACAGCGCCACCACGTAGGGCGCCGCGTCGAGGATGAACGGATCGATCTGGTAGCCCTGCACCGACGTGGCGATCGTGAGCGCCTCGATGAAGCCGAACAGCACACATCCGACCACGGTCCCGCGCAAGGTCCAACCGCCGAAGATCACCGCGGCGATGGCGATGAAGCCACGACCGTTGATCATCCCGGACTGGAACGAGCCGACTTGGCCGAGCACGAAGAACGCGCCGCCGAAGCCGCACATCACGCCCGTGATCAGGATCGCTTGGCGCCGCCGCGCGTTGACGTCGATCCCGGACACGTCGGCGGCCTGCGGGTTCTCGCCCACCGATCGAACTTCGAGACCCCACCTGGTGCGATACACGAGCCACCACAGAAACGGCACGAGGGGATACACGAGGTAGCCGGGCCACGGCCGGGCGAACATCGCCTCGCCGAGCATCGGGATGTCGGCGAGGAGTGGAATGCGCACCACTCCGGCCCGCGCCTGACCGAACGTGATCGTGCTCGCGAGGAACGCGGTGAGGCCGAGTACGAGCACGTTGAGCGCTAAGCCGACCACGAACTGGTTGGCGGTGAGGCGATGGCTGAGGTTGGCCTGCACCGACCCGACCAGTAGGCCGAAGGCGCAGCCGACCGCCATCCCAACTGCGGCGTTGGCGATCAGCTGGTACCCGACCACGGCGCCGAACGCGCCTGCGAGCAGCATCCCTTCCACCGAGATGTTCAAGGTGCCGGCCTTCTCGGCAACCCACTCGCCGGTGCCAGCGAAGATGAACAGCACCGACAGCTGGAATGCGCTGATGTACAAGGCTTCGGAACTGAACAGGTTGGCGAGCGCCGAGAAGAAGTCCATCAGGTGGCCGCCTCTCGCGACCGCAGCGCGCGCCGCTGGGCACGTGCGAACAGCACCGCCGGCGGGATCAACAACGCCAACACCAACAACGCCTGCACCACGTCGGTCATGCGGCGATCGACGCCGGTTGCTGCCAAGAAGCTCGAACCAGTGCGCAGCATGGCGAAGATGAAGGCCATCGGAATGGCCAAACCGATGCGGTTGCGCGCCAGCAATGCCACGAGCAAGCCGTCCCAGCCGAAGTTGCCGGCGATGCCGAACACCAGCCGGTCGCCGGCGGCGCTCCCGAGCAGCAGTACCCCACCGGCCACACCGGCCGAGGCACCTGACGCGATCAACACCGATGCGGCCAACGGTCGCTCGGCAATGCCGAATCGTTGCGCCGCCCGCGGATTGAAGCCGAGCATGTCGACACGAATGCCGAGCACCGTGCGCGACAGCAGCAGCATGACCACGATCGCCAGGCCCACGGCGAGAAGAAAGCTGGAGTCGATCGAGTTCCCGAAGATGGTGAAGCTCGGCAAGCGCATGTCGGCGGGGATCTGTTCGCCCGAGTTGACGATGTTCACCCGCTCGGTGTCGCGGTCGGCCACCAGCCAGGGCTGGCGCAGCCCGTAGGTCAGCAGGGAGAACGAGACGAACGTGAGCAGCAGGGTCGTGAGCACCTCGGGCACCCCGCGCCAGGCCCGCAATGCGGCGGCGATCCCCGCCCACAGTCCTCCGCCGATTGCACCGACCAGCAGGGCGGCGGTGATCGCGAACCACGGCGGACCGCCGAGCCGCACCGCCGTGTAGGCGGTGAACGCGGCCCCGACCACGACCTGTCCTTCCTGCCCGATGTTCACCAGGCCGGCGCGGGTGGCCACGATGGTGCCGGTGGCCACGAGCAGCAGCGGCGCCATCGTGGTGAGCGTGAGCCCCCACGCGCCGGGCGATCGGAGGCTGCCGTCGAGCAACGCGCTGAACACTTCCGACGCGCTGCCGCCGGTGGCGAACACGAGGAACGCCGAGATCCCGATGGCGACGGCGATCGATGCGGCGTACAGGCCGATCGCCACACCGGCTTCGCGTCCGGTCGGCCGGCGACGGCCCATGCGGGCGATCGAGCGGCTGAGACGCCCCGCTGCGCTCGCCCGTTCTTCGACGGGAGGCGGACGGCCGGGGGTGCGCGGCGGCTGTGCGGTTTCGGTCACGCCGTGACCCCGCCCATCAACAGGCCGATCTGCTCGGCGTCGGCGTCGGCCCGGTCCATCCCGCCGACGATCCGGCCGCCGTGCATCACCAGAATTCGATCGGCGAGGTGGAGGATCTCTTCCAACTCGCTGGAGATCAACAGCACCGCCACGCCGTCGTCGGCCACAGTGCGCAGCCGTTCGCTCATGAACTCGATGGCACCGACGTCGAGGCCGCGGGTGGGTTGTGCAGCGACGACCACACTCGGGTCGGTGTCGAGCTCGCGGGCGACGACCACGCGCTGCTGGTTGCCGCCACTGAGCGACGAGAACAGCGCATCGGGACCGGTGCAGTTGATGCCGTACTCGGCGATGAGCCGCTCGGCGTCGTTGCGAATCTGCACCTTGTCGATCCGCTGCCACGCCGGACCGGAGCCGAAGCGCCCGAGCTGCAGGTTCTCGGCGACGCTCAGATCGAGGACACATCCCGCGTCGTGGCGGTCCTCGGGGATCATCGCAACACCGGCATCGCCCATCGCTCCCGCACGTCCGGGGTCGATGCGATGGCCGTTGACTCTCACTTCACCTTCGTCGAGTGGCAGCAGGCTGGCCAACACATCGGACAGCTCGGTCTGGCCGTTGCCTTCCACCCCGGCGATACCGACGATCTCACCGGCGTGCACTTCGAGATCGACGCCGTCGAGAACGCGCACCCCGTCGATGGTCAACCCGACGCCGTCCACTTCCAGCACGGCACGGCGCGGCGCCCGATCCGGGTCGACGATCCGTTCGCTCGCGTCGAGCTCGGCGATCCCCAATGCGGCCGCCTCACCGCGCAACGACACCGGCCGACCGACCATCGCCTGTGCGAGCGCGCGCTGATCGAACGACGCAGTGGGACCGTGGTCGACCACCTTGCCGCCGCGCAGGATGGTGACCACGTCGGTCGCCCGCCGAATCTCGTCGAGCTTGTGACTGACGAGGGCCACCGCCTTGCCCTCGCGCTCGACGGCCAAGCGCAGCACCTCGAACAGTTGCGCGGACTCCTGGGGCGTCAGCACCGAGGTCGGCTCGTCGAAGATCACGATCTGCGGGTCGCGGCGGAGACACTTGATGATCTCGACTCGTTGGCGCAGCCCCACGGTGAGATCGCCGACACGGGCGTCGGGATCGACGGCCAGTCCATAGCGCTCGCCGACCGAGCGCACCAGTTCACGTGCGGCGCGGGCGTTCAGCCGCTGGTCCTCGCCGAGGACGACGTTCTCCCACACGCGCAGCTCCTCGACGAGGCTGAAGTGCTGGTGCACCATGCCGAGGCCGAGCTCGGCAGCACGGCGCGGGTCGTCGACACGTACCGCCGAGCCGCCGATCTCGATGGAGCCGCGGTCGGGCTGCACGAGTCCGATCAGCACCTTCATCAGGGTCGACTTGCCGGCACCGTTCTCGCCGAGCACGCCGTGGATCTCACCGGCACGCACGTCGAGGTCGACGCCATCACAGGCCGTGACCGGTCCGTACCGTTTGGTGAGGTCGCGGACGCGCACGACCGGCTCCTGGTCGCGTGTGTGTCCTCCGGACATGTTCGATGTTGCTACCACACCGGGTACTTGGCCTTGTCTGGCAGACCGGAACGCACGGTGATCGCCTCGCCCCGCTGTTGTGCTTCGGCCCAGAGCGCAGCCTCGTCGATCGTGACCATCCGCCCGTCCTCGACCACAACGCGGCCGTCGACGACGACGGTGTGCACCCCGCGGCCGTCGGCGGCCCACACGAGCTGGTTGATCACGTTGAGCAACGGCCGCCACTCGGGCCGATCGGTGTCGTGCAAAACGACGTCGGCACGCTTGCCGACCTCGAGGGAGCCGACCTGGTCCTCGAGGCCGAGGGCCTTCGCGCCGCCGAGCGTGGCCATCTCGAAGGCCATCTCGGCCGGGAACATCTGCGGGTCTTGTCGGCCGTCCTTGAACAGGCCGGCGACCAGGTAGGTGGCGCGCATCATGTCGGAGTAGTTCGAGGCGTTGTTGCCGTCGGTGCCGATCGCCACGTTGACGCCGCGCTGCACCATCTCGGGCATCTTGCCGAGCTGCGTCACGCCGTAGCTCACCTTGAGCGCAGTGGTCGGGCAGTGCACCACGGTGGTGCCAGCCGCCGCCATCTGTTCGATTTCGCGATCGTCGACGTGGACCGCGTGGGTGATGGCCACATCGTCGGACAGCACGCCCAGCTCGTCGAGATGGATCATCGGGCGCTGGCCGAACTCGGCGATGAATCCGTCGGGGTCGACCTTGGCTGGCGACATGTGGAAGCTCATCCCCACGCCGTGGTCGTCGGCGAGCTCACGCGCCGCCCGCCACAGCGGGTCGGAGCACGTGGTGTGGCCAACGACGGTCGACCATGCGGCGAGGCGACCATCGGCGGTCGACGCGTAGCGGTGCAACTGGTCGGCGAGCCGGTTGATCGCGGCGTCGGTGTCTTGCCGGTACACGTCGGGCTCAGGCGGGAGGTCCCACACCCAGGCGCCGATACGACCGCGGATGCCGACCTCGGCGAGGCCGTCGATCACCTCGTCGAGATAGCGGATCGTGCCCGCTTCGAGGAACGAGGTGGTGCCGGTGCGCAGCATCTCGGCGGACGCGAGCTGCGCCGAACAGCGCTCGTCGGCGGCGTTGTAGGCGGCGTACAGGTTGGTCAGCCATACGAACACGTTCTCTTCGAACGGGGTGTCGTCGGGGACGTAGCCGCGCGTGAGCGGCTCGCCGGTGATGTGGATGTGGCTGTTGATCAGCCCGGGGGTGACCACAAAGCGCTCGCCACCGATGACCTGCGCAGGCGCGTACGTGTTCGCCAGTTCACTCGTCTTCCCGACGGCCACGATGGCGCCGTCGTGCACCACCACCGATCCATGGCGGATGATGTCGCGCGACTCGTTCATCGTGACGACGTACCACCCGTCGATACGCAGATCGACGGCGGTCGGTTGCTCGGTCATGCGCTGCTCCCGCGTTGGTCGGGTGGAGGTGTGCCGGGTCGATCGGCCACCAGTACCTGCTGAAACCCGATCGGCTCGATGATCCGCACGCTCTGGAATCCGGTGGCGCGCAGCCAGGTGCTCACGTCGTCGTGGCTGTACGTGGCGCCGCGCTCGGTGCTGGCCATCATGGTCACGCCCATCATCAGTGCGTGAGCGGTAGCGGCGCTGCGCCGGGCATCGGTGAAGTAGTCGCCGATTACGACGCGTCCGCCGGGGCGAGCGGCGGCAAACGCGCGATCGATCAGCTGCTTCGCCCGCTCGGCGCCTTCGGCGCGCAGCACGTGGCCGAGGACGACGAGGTCGAATCGCTCGGCGGGCAGTTCGACATCGAAGTAGTCGCCGGCCAGGAGTTCGGTCCGTTCGGCCACATCGTGTTCTTCGAGCTTGCGAGCGGCCACGTCGATCACGCCTGGAAGATCGTTGACCACTGCAGTCGCACGATCGTTGGCCGACAGCACGGCGATGGTCCACGGCGCACCCCCCGCACCGAGGTCGAGCACCTGCGGTGCCTCGAGCGCCGAGTACCGAAGTTGCAGATCGGCTCGACGAGCACAGCGCAAGATGGTGGTGAACGTGCCCTCGACGAGCGGTACGTAGAACGCGGCCGGGTCGTCGTCGACCGGGGCGGCCGGCCGACCTTTGCGCACCGTGTGGACGAGTGTGCGCCAGTTGTCGAGTGGACCCGGCGACACCGGGATCAGGTCGACCATCGAGGCCGCGCCGTCACGCAGCAGGTACCGCCGCGCGGTGTCGTTGAGTTCGACGCCATCGCCGCGTCGCTCCATGAAACCCATCGAGACGATGCCGTCGAGCAACGCATCGAGGTGCGGCGCCGACACGTCGAGTTCTACGGCGAGTTCGTCGCCGGTGGTGCGGCCGCGGCGTTCGACCGCTTCGAACACGCCGAGTTCGAGCGCGGCGACGAGCACATGAAAGCGGCCGAAACCGTCGACCACGTCCCACACCGGTGCCGACGTCGGTGGCTTGTAGTCGGTCCACGGACGGCCGACGTGGGCCATCGTGTGCGTCTTCTTCAGTTCTGGATATGGCGAGTCGACCATCACCGGAGGGACCGCTCAGGGCCGGAGGAGGATCTTTCCGAAGACGTCGTTCGACGCCATCTGCTCCTGTGCCGCAGAGGCGTCGGCCAGGGGGTACTCGGTGTCGATCTCGACGACGAACTCGTCGGAGCAGAAGCGATCCCAGGCGGGTCCGAACTCCTCGGGGGCGTAGGGCCCCGACCCGCGAATCGACGCAGCTTGATGAAACAGGAATCCGAGGCTGGGAATCGTCGCTTCGTCGCCCGACGTGTTGCCGCAGTTCACCAGGCGGCCGCCGACGGCCAGGGCGAACACCGACGGTGCGAACAGTGCAGTGCCGACGTGGTCGAAGACCATGTCGACGCCGCGACCATCGGTGACCTCGCGCGCCCAGCCGGCGACGTCGGTCGTGCGGTTGTTGGCGACGTGCGTCGCGCCGAGCGTGCTGGCCCGTTCGAGTTTGGCCTCGGAGCCCGCGGTTGCCAGCACGGTGGCGCCAGCCTTGGCCGCCAGTTGAATGCCGGCGACCGACACACCACTCCCAGCGGCGTGGATCATCACCGTTTCGCCGGCCCGCAGCTCGCCGACGGCGAACAGCGCGTGCGCTGCGGTGAGGAAGCAGGTCGGAAAGGTTGCCGCGTGTTCGATCGGCATGTCGTCGGGCACGGCGTACGCGTGCGAGGCCGGTACCAAGCAGCGCTCGGCGTAGCCACCGTCGACAGTGGCCCCGATGATTCCGAGTTCGCCGTACAGGTCGCCACGACCTGCCAGCTTCGATCCATCGGCGACACCCGACATGGACGGATCGACCACGACCCGCTGGCCGACCGTCACGTCGACGACATCGGCGCCGACCTGCGACACGGTGCCCGCAACATCCATTCCGGCGATGTGCGGGAGCGTGAAGCCCGGCATGTGGAACCACCCGTTGCGCTGCACCACGTCGAGGCGATTCAACGCGCACGCCTCGACGTCGACGATCACGTCGAGCGGGCCCGGTTCGGGATCGGGCACATCGACGAGCTGCAGCACCTCGGGTCCGCCGGGTGTGTCGTATCGAGCTGCTTTCAATGTGTCCCCTTCTTCAAGGCCTCCGCACTCTCAACGTCTCCGTTGCACGACCTGTTCGCCTGCGCAACGGGTCTGCGTCACAACGACGTGGGGAGGCGCCGACACACGGCGCCTCCCCCGTCGATGTGGGTGACCTCAGAAGCCGTAGGCCTCGCTCTTGATCTCGAAGAACTGATCGGCGAAGTCGCCGGCGGCGATCTGTGCCTTCACGTCGTCGAGGGCCGCGACTTGCTCGTCGGTGCCGTCGCAGAGCACGGCGCCGACGAAGTCGTATGCGCCGACCTCGAAGATGAAGGTTTCGCCCTCGGCGAGATTGCCGGCCGCAATCTCGGGGATCAGGATGTCGAGATAGTCGCCAGCGTCGAACTGCACGGCGATGTCGTAGGTGAGATCCGAGCGCTCGCAGGCGTCGGATGCACCCGCCGACATCACGATGATGCCCTGCTCGTTGGCCAAGCCGACGATCGGCTCATGGGCGCCACCGAGGAACGGGTAGACCGCGCCGGCACCATCGGCCACTGCCTGGTTGAAGGCTTCGGTGGCTCCGGCGACGTCGTTGAAGTCGCCGGTCGGGATGTAGGTCGCCGTGAAGTCGGGATTCACCGCCTGCAAGCCCTGCTCGAACGCGAGGAATGCTTCGGTCTCGAAGTCGAGGTTGCAGCAACCGAGGAACGCCGCGCTCGTCGAGTCGGTGTCCTGCAGCAGCAGCCCCGTGGCATACCCGGCCGAGTAGCTGATCTGCGACGAGTCGTCGGCGGACTGCGCGACGCCTGCGATCTGTCCACTGGCACCGCAGTTGCAGTACCAGAAGATGTCAGGGAACTCCTCGGCCAGCGCCTCGAGCGGGTCGGCGATCTCCGACGCACCGACGGCGATCACGTCCGGGCCCTGGCGGGCGAGGTTGCGCAGCTCGGTCTCGGCCTGCGCCGGGTCGATGTTGTCGACGATGATCGGCTCGGAGAACCCGTTGTCGGACGAGTACCCCGTGATGAAGCCGACGAGCGCTTCGTAGTACGCGCCGTCGTCGCGCGGCCCGGGCGTGGCGATGGCGAAGATCACTTCACCGTCGGCGTTGCCGTCGAGCGAGTCGCCGCCACCGGCGTCGCTGGTGTCTTCGGTCATGTCATCGGTCGACTCGGTCATGTCATCGGTCGACTCGGTCATGGTCGACTCGGTGGTCGCTTCCGTCGCGGCCGTCGTGGTGTCCGATGAGCTGTCGTCGTCGTCACCACACGCGGCGGCAACGAGTGCCAATGCGGCGACGCCGGCAACAAGCCGTGTGGTGCGGCGTTTTGTCCAACGTTGGGTCGTGGTGTTCATCGCTGCGGTTCTCCTCCTCCTGGATGGTCCGTGTGGACCAGAGAGGCGCCCGTTCGGCCGCCCCCGTTTTGGCCTGATGGTCAGACCATAGACGATGGTAGTCGGCCCACATTTCGGCGGTGTTTCGGTCCCGCGACGGGCCAGCTCGCGGGTCGATCTGGTCAGATCAGGTCGCTGCGGCCCGATATCGGTCGACGAGCCAGCGGTTGAAGCGAACGTGGCTCTCCTCCTGCCACGAGTATCGACCGCGCGGCGCAAACCGCGAGCGCAACCCGCGCTGCACCTTGGTGGTCGCGTCCTGGTCTTGCTCCACGAACACCTGCACGCCGACATCGCTCAGCTTGAGCTTGTGCTCGAACAGTGGGTCGTCGAGCGCCGAGGGATGGAAGATGTAGCCGATCTCCACATCGATCGTTTCGGCGCTCGTCGGTCGCACGAGGAAGAAGAAGCACTGATCCGGGGCCGTGCCGAAGCACAGCGTCGGCGGGACGAGCGCGAACGTCGACCTGGTTCGCTCCTCTTCGGTGAGCTCGGGGAACACCGGCATGATCGAGTGATGGGTGGCGTTGAACCCGCCATCCATGTGCGTATAGCCACCGGTGCGGAAGATCACGTTCGAGTCAGGGTCGTACGGCGCAGGGAACTCGCTCATGTTGCTGGGGCAGAAGTCCTGGACGTACTGGTGCAGCCGGTTGGCGTGATAGCCGTCGTTGAAGTTCTCGAACATCACCTTCCAGTTCCACGGCATGCCCTCGAGCGTGAACGTGCCGGGACACACCGCGTTCTCCAGGTCGTAGTGTTCGAGGTACGGGGTGTACTGCTCGAGCGTCGGGGCGAGCGGAGCGGCGTTTGTGTCGAGGTTGACGAACACGAAGCCCTGCCACAGCTCGACCGCCAGTGCGGGAAGCCCGTACTCACTCTTCTCGAAGTCGTTGGTGCGCTCCATAGCGGGAGCGCCGAGCAGGCGTCCGTCGAGGCCGTAGATCCAGTGGTGATACGGACACTTGAACGTGGTGTCGTTGCCGCTGCCGTCGCACACCTGCATCGCCCGGTGCTGACACACCGCGGACATCGCCCGGATCTCGCCGTCTTTGCCGCGGGCGACGATGATCGGCTCGTCGCAGATGGTGGTGGTGAACCAGTCGCCCGCCTCGGGAATCCGTTCGGCTCGACCGACACACAGCCACTCGCGGGCGAACAGTGCGTCGCGCTCGAAAGCCAACACGTCGGGCGACGTGTACAGCTCGGGCGGCAACGTCGCTGCGTCGGACACGTCGAGCGTCGACGGGTCGAGCGCGTCGAGTGTCGAGGGATCGAGGGTGGTCATGACACGGCCTCCGGAGATGACGGTGAAGCTGATGGGGGTGGTGTTGGCGGTGGGGTTGGCGGTGGGGTTGGCGGTGGTGGGGTTGACCGTGGTGAATGGGATGCAGATGACGCGCTGGTCGCTGGAGGTTGCTGCGCCGCTTCGGCGAGCAGGAACTTGCGGATCTTGCCAACGCTGGTGCGCGGCAACTCGTCGACGATCACGAAACGGACGGGACGCTTCGCCTTGGCCATTCGTTCGGTGCTCCACGCGGCGAGTTCGGTGGTCAACCCGTCGGGATCGTTCGATGCGCTGGCCGACGCCACCACGAAGGCAACCGGGACCTCGTCGCGCACCGGATCGGGCGCCCCGACCACCACGGCCTCGAACACGTCAGGGTGCTCGGTGAGCGCCGCTTCGACCTCGACGACCGACACGTTCTCGCCACTCACCTTGAGCACGTCGGCGCGCCGTCCGTCGAAGTGGTACCGACCGTCGGCCTCGCGCCACGCCCGGTCGCCCGTGAGGAACCACCCGTCGCGATACGACGCGCTGGTCGTGTGCTCGTCGTCGAGGTACCCACCGAACAGGGTGTCGCCCGGAACACCGCCGACGACGATCTCGCCGACCTCATTGGGCGCACACGACGAGCCGTCGCTCCGTTGCACATCGACGACGCACCCATCGGTCACGTACCCCATCGTGTCGGGTCGTGGGTCGTCGACGGCGTCGGTCAACACGGCGGGAATCGTCTCGGTCATGCCGTACAGCTGGCGGGGTCGGCATCCGAGCCACTCGGCCAGCGTGGCGTATTGGTCGTCTGCCAGGTTCTGGGCGTACCAGCAGTGGCGCAGCCGTAGCGCCGGCAGACCCGACGAGCGTTCGAGCGGACCGCCACGCGCCAGGATCATCCGCATCGGCCCGGCGAACAGGCTGGCGTGCGTTGCGCCGTGCCGGGCGGCCTGCTCGATGAAGCGACTCGCGGAGAACGTATGGATCAGTGCGACGCTCGCGCCGACGGCGATCGCCGAGGCGAACGAGTAGTACTGCGCATTGGCGTGGAACAACGGCAGTACCACCAGTTGCCGGTCGTCGGGCTCGAGATCGCAGGCAGCCGCCATCGTCGCTCCAGCAAAGGCGTAGTTCGCCTGTGTGACGACCACACCTTTCGGGCGCCCCGTGGTGCCGCTGGTGAACATCACCGCGGCACGCGCCGAACCCGACGACGAGGCTGGACGTGTCGAGGCTGGATGTATTGAGGAAGGTGTCTGACCATCGCCGGCGAGCAGGCCGAGCTCGGGCTGCGATTCGTCGACCTCGATCACCGCCAGGTCGCGCAGTCCACTCTCGGCGCATGCGGTGCGGTACGTGTCAGCACGTCCGATCGCACACACGCCGACCGCGGGTGCGGTGCGCACGAGATGCTCGGCGAGTTCGGGTGCCGTGCCCATGGGATCGGATGGCACGATGTGCGATCCGATCACCGACGAGGCCAGCCACACCGCGACGAAGTGCGGCGAGTTCGTGAGCGCCAGGTGCACGCCGCGTTGATCGTCGACGCCCTCCGCGTGCAGCCGCGCGGCCACGCGCTGGACCTCGGCGTCGAATGCGGCGTAGCTCCATTCCGTGATGGCGCCACTCGGAGCCTCGAACCTGAGGAACGTGGCGGCGGGACGCTGTTCGACCGCCCGCCTCCACATGTCGGCGAGCGTGGTCAGCCCGACCGAAGCGTTCATGACATCGCGGCCTCCGCCGCGTCCGCGTCGGCCGTTCCATAGCCGCCGCCTCCCGGCAGCTCGAGGCGCACGACGTCGTCCGGTGCCAGGGTGATACGCGACTGGGTGGTCACCGCCTCGCCGTTGACGAGGAACGAACCCGCAGCCCCGGACTCGCCGCCGAAGATGCCCTGCGGCGCCTCCGCCAGCCGACTGGTCACCGCGTTGAGCTGCCAGTCGCGAGTGGTGTCGACGCTGAACTCGATGGTCTGACCGAGCCCACCGGGCTGTGCCCCACGTCCGCCCGAGCCAGGTCGCAACTCCTTGCGCGAGAAGCGGATCGGCGCCGATGCTTCGACCACCTCGATCGGCACGGCGGCCACGCCCGTCGGGTACGAACACGCATCGAGCCCCGGCTTGCTCGCCCGCCCGCCGACGCCGCCGGCGTAGGTGAACATCGCCGTAATGAACGGCGAGCCATCGTCGTGGTTGCCGCTGACCTGCATGGTCCACACCGCGCCCGAGCCCTCGGCCATCGCCCCTTCGGGGCTCACCTGCGCAAGCGCCTTCAGGAGCGCATTGGGCAAGAACATGCCCACGACGTGCCGTGCGGTTCCCGGCTGCGGCGACACTGCGTTGACGATCGAACCCTCCGGAGCGACCATCTCGATCGGGGCCAGGCTGCCGGCATTGTTGGGGATCTCGGGGCTGAGCACCGATCGCACCGTGAACGTGGTGTAGGCGTGGGTGTAGTTCTTGACCACGTTGATGCCCCATGGACTGGCGTCGGCCGAGCCGGTGTAGTCGACGGTGATCGTGCCGGTGTCGGTATCGACGATCAGCGCGCACTTGATCTCGATCCGACTCTCGTCGGCGAGGTCGAGAATGGCCGACGACTCGTACCGCCCGCTCGGGAGCGCGCTGATCGCCGCGCGCGTCGCCGCTTCCGATCGAGTGATGATCTCGTCGGCGAGGTCCTCGATGTCGTCGAGGCCGTGCTGATCGCACAGCGCCTGAAGTCGCTGCCCGCCGATTTCGCCCGACGCCATCTGCGCGTGGAGGTCGCCAGCCATGTGGTCGGGCTGGCGCACGTTGGACAGGATGAACTTCCACACGTCGTCGTTGCGCTCGCCTGCACGCATCAGCTTCACGATCGGGATCCACAGACCCTCTTCGAACACGTCGCGGCCGCCGGCGCCGATCCCGTAGCCGCCGACATCGGTGTGGTGGATCGTCGATCCGAACAGGGCGATCAATTCGCCGTTGCGCCATGCCGGAACGAGCACCGTCACGTCGAGCAACTGGCCAGCGGTTTTGTACGGGTCGTTGGTGATCAGCACATCACCGGGCTCGAGAGAGTCGACGGGGTGCTCGTCGAGGATGTTCGTGACGGCCATCGCCAGGCTGTTGATGTGGCCCGGCGTGCCGGTGACGGCCTGGGCGACCATCCGGCCTCGGCGGTCGAACACCGCGTTCGCCAGGTCGCCGGCCTCGCGCACGATGGGGCTGAAGGCCGATCGCTGGAGTGCCTTGGCCTGCTCGTTCACCGTGGCGATCAGGCTCTGCCAGCAGATCTCGAGCTCGATGGGATCAAAGTCGCGCGCCACGCACACTCTCTTTCGGTCGGTCAGGTCTCGGTCGGTCAGGTGTTGATCGGTCGGTTGATCGATCGGGTCAGTTGGTCGAGTCGCGGCGACGGCGGGTGGCGAGGATGCTGCCGTCGGCAGCAACCTCGACGTCCCAGTCGGGGCGGATCACGGTGGTCGTTTCGCGTTCTTCGATGATCGCCGGACCGGCGAATTGCTGTCCGGGGACGAGGGTGGTGCGCTGGTACACCGGCGTGTCGACCGCTCCGCTGTCGCGGCTGAACACCACAGGTCGAGTCGCCACGGTCGACGAGCCCGCACCGGCAACATCGTCTGCCGGCTCGACGGCGTCGGCCGACGCCTGCACCGACAGTCGCCAGGTGACGATCTCGATCGGCACGTCGGGAATCGTCAAACCGAAGATGCGCTCGTACTCGGCTTCGAACGCCGCCAGTACGTCGGCGTCGTCGACCGTCCACGCATCACCGGTGTCGACCCAGATGGTTACCTCGTTGCCCTGGCCGGCATAACGGGCGTCGATGCCGTAGCGGAACTCGACCGCATCGGCGCTGGCGCCCGCGGCCGCCAGTACGCGCCGGCCGTCGGCGCGCAGGTCGTCGAGCAGTCGATCTCGTTCGCCGGGGTCGACCGCATCGAGCTGGCGGGGCATCGACCGAGCGAGGTCGATGCGCACCGGCGACACGAGGGTGCCGAACGCCGACAACACGCTGGCGTTGACGGGATAGATCACTCGGTCGGAGTCGAGGAGTTCGGCGACGCCGCCGGCGTGCACCGGGCCGGCGCCACCGAAGGCCAGCAGCGTCACGCCGCGCAGGTCGACGCCTTGCTCGACGGCGTGCATGCGCGCCGCTGCCGCCATGTTCTGGTTGACGATTTCGTGGATGCCAGCGGCGACATCGATCGCGTCGAGGCCCAGCTGGTCGCCGACGCGTTCGGCAGCGGTGCGTGCGGCGGCAGCGTCGAGGGGCATGTCGCCACCGAGGAACGACGAGGGCTCGAGCATCCCGAGCAGCACGTCGGCGTCGGTCACCGCCGGTTGGGTGCCGCCACGGCCGTACGAGGCGGGACCCGGTTCGGCGCCGGCCGATTCGGGGCCGACCTTGAGCAATCCGAAGGTGTCGACGTGGGCCAGCGACCCGCCGCCTGCGCCGATCTCGACGAGGTCGACCGACGGCACCGAGACCGGATACCCGGATCCCTTCTTGAACCGATACACCCGAGCGACCTCGAACACGTTGGTCAACTCGGGTCGTTGGTCGGCGATGAGGCACGCCTTGGCGGTGGTGCCGCCCATGTCGAAGCACAACAGTCGGTCTTCGCCGAGACGCTCGGCGAACCACGTGCCGGCCAAGGCGCCCGCCGCGGGCCCGCTCTCGACGAGGCGGATCGGAACGCGCGCGGCGTCGTCGGCAGAGACGACGCCGCCGTTCGACAACATCATCAGCACCGAACCGCCGAAGCCCTCACCCGACAACCACTTCTGCAACTCGTCGAGGTACGGACCGATCACCGGCATCGTCGATGCGTTGCAGGCGGTGGTCACCATCCGCGGGTACTCGCGAATCTGCGGTGACACCTCGGCGGAGATGCACACGGGCACGCCGAGCTCGCGCTCGAGGTACGCCGCCACCCGACGCTCGTTCGTGGCGTCGACGTACGAATTGAGCAGACAGACCCCGACCGACTCGACCGATGCGGCGCGCAGTTGCGCAGCCACATTCGCCAGATCGTCGTCGGTCGGGGCGACGACCACCTCGCCCGTCGCCGAGGTGCGCTCGTCGAGTTCCACCGTGCGATCCCGGGGGATCGGCGGCGGGGGGAACTCGATCTGCAGGTCGTACATGTCGTAGCGGTGCTCGTCGCGAATGAGCAACGTGTCGCCGAATCCCGCGGTGGTCACCAAGCCAGCCCGGCCGGTCTTACCTTCGATCAGCGCGTTGGTGATCAACGTGGTGGCGTGCACGATCGGCGCGGTGATGTCGGCGGGGCGCACTCCGGCTCGGGCCAGCAGTCCGAGCACGCCCGAGCGCACTGCGTCGAGCGGCGCCGACGGCGTGGTCAAGGTCTTGTCGACGTGGATGCGTCCCGACGCGGCATCGACGAGCACGATGTCGGTGAAGGTGCCGCCGATGTCGACGGCGAGACGCCAATCGGTGGCGGTCATCAGGCCTCGGTCCCGTTGCGCTCCGCGTTGGTGGCTGCTGCGTCACCTTCGAGCAGGTCGTCGCGCGGTGGGGCGAACACGTCGAGGATCCAGCACTCGTTCAGTTCGTCGTCACCGATGAACTTCGAGTCGCCGTGCCACACGTTGGTCGGCGCGAGATACACATCGCCCTCGCCCAACACGACACGACGCTCGTCGTCGGGATCACCGATCCGGAAGTCGAGCCCCCCGCGCACCACGATGCCCAGCTGTTCGTGCACATCGTGGCGATGGAGGTACGAACCCTCCGCGCCACCGTCGATGCGCCAGAAGCAGAGCTGCAGCTGATCGCCCGTGATCACCCGACGTCGAAAGCCGGGCCGCAGCGTGTCGTCGAACTTCTCGGTGTCGTAGAAGTGGCAGTACTGATCGGCGAGCTGCGCAGCCGAGACAGACTCGCTCACGACGTGCCGCCCGCAACTTCGTCGACGGCGGTCTCGGCGGGGGCTACCGCCGACCGGTGGGTCGACGACCAGCGGTCGGGCCCAAACCGGCCGAGGTCGCCGGCCAGATCGAGCGGTTCGACGATCGCTTGATGCTCCGTGTCGCCCCACTCGTCGGGCGGCACCAGCCACATCACCTCGAACTCGATGCCGTCGGGATCACGGGCGTACAGGCTCTTGTTCACGCCGTGGTTCGATGCGCCGACGAGTGCTCCGGCCTCTTCGAGCCGGCGGCGGTGCGCGTCGAGATCGGCCAGCGTCGGCACTTCCCACGCAAGGTGGTACAGCCCGACCGCGCCTCGACCGGCGGGGCTCGGCTGCGCGTCGGCGCCCACCGTGAAGAACGCAAGGTCGTGGTGATTACCCGAGCCAGGGGCGCGCATGAAGATGAACCGGCCGGCGGGGTCGGAGATGATCGTCTCGAAGTCGAGCACGTCGCGGTAGAACGCCTCCTGCCGTCGGGCATCTCGCACGTACAACACGGCGTGGTTCATGCCGCTGATCATCGGGGCTCCTGTTCGTGGCCGCTTGCGCGCAGCCAGTGGACGGCCCAACCGTGGCGACGAGAACGTTGCGACGGCGGACCGTTACGGTCTGATGGTCAGACCATAATCGGGCAGAGCGCCCGACGCCAGGGGCGGCGCCAGAGATCTAGACGAGCCGATCGACCAAGCCGCGCTCGACGGCGGCCAGGTGGGCGATTCCCTCGTCGGCGGCCCGCTGAACATCGCCGTCGGCAATGGCCCGGGCCAGCGCCGCATGCTGCTCGGTCGACTCGCCCACGATCTTGTCGACCTCGGTGCGGTTGACGTCGTCGGACAACATCGAGGCGAGATCGTCGCTCTGGAACAGCCGGCCGAGCACCTTGCCGTACACCTCGACCAGCAGTGGATTGCACGACGCACGTGCGATCGCCGCATGAAACTCGCGATCGAGCTCGCGGAACTCACCCAGGGTCATCTCGACATCGAACCGGTCGGCGATCGCCCGGATCTCGCTGCGCTGTGCGGGATCGGCACGTTCGGCGGCCAGCTCGATGATCGGAATCTCGAGCAAACGGCGAGTTTCGAACAGCTGGCGCACGAACTCTTTGCGATCGTCGCCGTGGTCCAACGTGAGGTCGGGGAGATGCTCCACCACATACGACCGGTTGCCGCGCCGTTCGATCACCCCGAGCGACAGCAGCCCCTGCATCGCCTCGCGCACCGAGGTGCGGGCCACACCGAACTGCTCCGACAGCGCACGCTCAGACGGCACACGACCACCCGGCTCGATCGCCCCGGTGACGATCTTGTCCAGCAGCTGATCACGGATCTGGGAACTCAGCGTCTCCCGCGTGATCGGCTCGAATGTCGTCATGGTGCTCCTCGTCGGTAGCCCTCGGGGGTCGAACGCACGCACGGCCTGATCGTCAGACCATCGGTCCGTTCTGCGGCCACAGCGTATCGAACATGCCGAATCGACGGTGACGTTCTGCGTCGCTGCGTGGCGGCGCGGCCACGCAGCGGCCGCCTCGGATGCCCATGGTCAGACCATCAGACCTTTGCTAGGTTGCCGGCTCATGGCGTACCCCAACACGTTGATCTTCGTCGACTTCCCGTCGACCGATCCCGAGGCGTCGGCGGAGTTCTATGCCGCGGTGTTCGGCTGGGAGGTCGAGCCGCGTCCCGCCGGTGTGTTCCACCGCATCGTCCCAGGCCAGAACTTCCAGGTCGACGACGGTTCCCAGGGACCGACCGGCAACCTGCACATGGGCATCTTCAATGCGGCCAACGCCCGGCCACACCCGGATCCCGATGGTGCGGACCCGCGCGAGCTCTCCAGTAGCGGCCACACCGTGCGCACGTGGATCCTGGTCAGCGACGACGACGACATGGACCGGATCCTCGACGAAGCGGTGTCACGCGGCGCCGAGTTGTTGTGGCGCGACCACTACTGGGCCGAATTCAACGGGTTTAACTCGGCGTTCAAAGACCCGTGGGGCAACACGCTCGTGTTGTGGGGCAAGGCCGGCGACGACCCCGAGATTCCTGAGGGATTCACCGATGAGTGACACGAGCACGTCCACCGGCACCACCAGCGACACGAGTCCGGAGCCGATCCACGAACTCCGGCCGACGACGCCGCGGTGGACCCACATCGCACTGCGCGTTGCCGACATCGACAAGTCGATCGAGTTCTACACCGAGTACACCTCGCTGGAGTTGCTCGACAAGCGTGAGGACGCCGACGGGTACGGCGCGTGGCTCGGTCACTCCGAGACCGGCGACCACCCGTTCATCCTCGTGTTGGCGCAGTTCTTCCCCGATCGCGACCCCTTCGCGCCAGCCCCGATCGCCAAGCTCGCGCCGTTCAACCACATCGGCATCGAGATGCCAGAGCGTTCCGACATCGACGAACTCGCGGCGCGCGCCGCCGAGGGTGGGTGTTTGGCGATGCCCGCCACCGAGATGCCGCCGCCGATCGGGTACATCTGCATGCTCAACGATCCCGACGGCAACCTGGTGGAGTTCTCCCACGATCAGGGCGTGTACGAGAAGGCTCGAGAAGTCTGGGGCTGAGGTTGGGCCAGACCGTTCTGGGTCGGATCGACTGAACCTGGCCGTTACCCGCCGCTGAATCGGTAGCCGAACTCGTAGGTGCCGGGCGCGATCCGGTAGCGGTCGAGCACGTCGGGCCCGCAACTGGCGGTGCCGAGCCCGCGGTGGGCGACATCGAGATGCACGATCGTGCGCAGCGCGGCTCGCAGGTCGGTTTCGTGTGCCGCGGCGTACAGGTCGGCGGTGCGGTGCCGGGTGGCTGACATGTGCAACGCCGCAGGCTCGAGCGCCTCGATGCGCACACATCCATCGGCGGAGTCGCGCAGCTCCATCCATCGGCAGTCGGTGCGCAGGCCGAACTCCTGGGGCACGAGGTACGGCGGTTCGTCGAGTGGTGCATCGAACGTTCCGAGCACCGCGCCGCTGTTGCGGTCGGGATAGTTCTCGAGCGGTCCACGCCCGAACCATCGCCAACGGTCGAATCGACGCGGCAACTCGATCGTCACGCCGACGCGCGGCAGGTCGCTGAGTTCGGTGGGGACCACCACGCGGTGATGGTGCACCTCGCTGCCATCGTCGAGCACATCGACATCGTGGTGATGCTCCACCAGCTCGTCGGCCGGCAGCCGGTCGACGCCGAGTGCGCGCCAGCGCCGCAATGCGTCGCTCCCACCGTCGAAGTCGACGTCCATCAGCTTGAAGCCATCGTTGTCCACCGGCGCGCGGAACACCGTGAGCACCGGCGCTGCGGCAGAAAGCCCGTTCTGTTCGCGGAATCCGGCGCGTGGCGTCTGGAATCCCCGGTTTTTCGGTGGAGCGGTGACCGTGATCTGATCCCAGGCGACGAGTTGGCCGGCGGGGGCCCAGGGGGTGGCCCGTCGCTGGAACCAGCGCACCGTCAACTGGGCGTCTGGCTCCGACGGCAAAGCGACCGGCATCGGGAGCTCGATGGTCGTGCCCGGCACGATCTCGCCGACATCGAGCGGGCCCGAGTCGACCACTTCGCCAGCGACGAGTAACTCCCACTCGGCGCGGAGGTCATCGAGCGGCGTGAAACTGCGGCGATTGGTGATCGCCAGCGTGCGATCGGCGGTGGCGTGCACGGCGACGGGACGATGCACCCACGCCACCTCCTGCGCGGCGGGGTGCGGGTGGAGGTCGGCCGACATCAGCCCGTCGGCGACGAAGTTGCCGTCGTGGATCTCCTCGCCGAACTGACCGCCGTAGGCGAACCCGCGCTTACCGCTCGGGAGGCGGGTCAGGATGCCGTGGTCCTTCCACTCCCAGATGAACCCGCCCTGCAAGTGCGGACTGGCCTCGATTGCGTCCCAGTAGTCGGCGAGCGAACCGTTCGAGTTGCCCATCGCATGGCTGTACTCGCACATGATCAGCGGGCGCCGACCGTCGTAGGCGGCGATCGACTCGATGGTCGGATACATCGGGCACACCAGGTCGGTCGCCGGGAGGCCGCCGTCGACCCAGTTCGTGTGGAACACGGCCGGCTCGTAGTGCAGCGGGCGAGACGGGTCGGCGGCGCGCACCCAACCGGCAGCGGCGTCGTGGTTGGCTCCGTAGCCGGCCTCGTTGCCCAGCGACCAGACGATCACGCTCGGGTGGTTGCGGTCGCGTTCCACCATGCGGGCGATGCGCGCCAACCACGCCGAGCGATATCGGGCGTCGTCACACAGGCTGGTGTTGTAGGCGTGGGCCTCGACGTTGGCTTCGTCGATCACGTACATCCCGAGCTCGTCGCACAGGTCGAGCAACTGTGGGTCGTTCGGGTAGTGGGCGCAGCGCAGCGCGGTGATGTTCGCTCGGCGCATCGCCAGGATGTCGTCGCGCATGTCGTCGACGGTCACCGCCTTGCCACGGGTCGGGTGGTGGTCGTGACGGTTCACCCCGAACACCCAGATGCGCTCGCCGTTCACCAGCAGCGACCCGTCGCGCACTTCGACGCGCCGGAACCCGACGAGCGTCTCGATCGTGTCGACCACACGATCTCGTTCGTCGCGCAGCTCGGCGACCAGCCGATAGCGGGTTGGCGACTCGGCCGACCATGGCTGGGCGTCGGCGACGGCGTGCTCGGTGCGCGAGGTGTGTCCCGTGAAGAAATACGGCCGGGCGTGCCGCCGCGGCACCGGCGCGTCGGCGAGGGACACGACGCGACCACGCATGGTCTCCACTCGCGTGAGTACTCGGTAGCGATCGTCTCGGTCGGCGACACCGGCGACCGTCGTCCGCACCTCGGCGCGGCCCTCGCCGTCGGGCGTGAAGTCCACACGGGCGTCGACATCGAGCAGCCGCACGGTGGGTCGTGCCTCGACGTACACCTCGCGGTGGAGTCCCGCCATCCACCACTGGTCTTGATCCTCGATGTAGCTGTGCGCGGAGAACTTGACCACCACGATGGCCAGCTCGTTCTGCCCCGCCACGACGTGCTCGGTGATGTCGTACTCACTGGCCAGGCGGCTGTCGGTGCCGTACCCGCAGAACGCGCCGTTCACGTACACGGCGTGGACGCTCTCGGCGCCACCGACGTGCAGGATGACGTCGTCGGCGAGCCAGCGCGCGGCAACCGAGAACGAACGGCGGTACACGCCGGTCGGGTTGCGGTCGGGGAGTTGCGGCGGCGGTCCGGCGAACGGCATCTGCACGTTGGTGTAGATCGGCGGATCGCTCTGGTCGTGCAGCGTCCAGTTGGCCGGCACGGGCATCGTCGTCCAGCCGCGGCGCTCGGCAAGTTCGGCGGCGGTCCCCCGCACTGCCGAGGTCGGAACGTCGTCGGGGCGGTCGTAGCGGCGGAACACCCATCGCCCGTCGAGGCGACGCCGGCGGCGCGGCAGTGCGGCGCGCGGCGGATGCATCGGGAGACGGCCGATCGACACGGTCTCGGGATCACACCACGGACGCGTCACACCGATGGTCGGGAGCATGGCCGGGGAACTTACAGAACAGCGCGGGTCGGGCGGCAGGCGCTCAGGCGCCGTCGTGGACCCACACGGCGGAATCCATCGGCATGATTCCGCTCTCCCAGATCCAATCCATCGCCGGCACGCTCACCCGCACACAGCCGTGTGACGCCGGGTAGTTGGGGATGCTGTTCGATCCGTGCACCGCGACGCCACCGACGAAGTACTTCGGTCGGTAGATCTGGCCGAGGTCACCTTCCCACCAGCCGTCGGGGCGTTGGCGGTTCACGGCGTGCAGACCACTGGGCGTGATCGACACGCCCGAGATGATCTCGCCTGGGGTGTTCTGGTCGGCCTCGGTGTAGGGCTGCCCGTCGCCGGTCGACGTGTTGAGGATCCACTCGGTGCGACCGTCGATCACGAAGTACAGCAGCTGCTTGGCCTTGTCGACTTCAATCAAGGTGCCGCCGTTGGCCCGGCCATGGGGACGCAAGTCGATGGTCGACAGTGCCTGCGCCGTGCGCTCGTCGACACGTCCGTCGGCCTCGAAGCCCATGTACTTCTCGAACGCCATCACCGCCTGGCGAGTGGTCAGGCCGTAGTCGCCATCGACGCCCGAAACCCAGAAGCCGAGCTCGAGCAGCCGCCACTGGAGGCGGCTCGCCTCGTCGCCACTATTGGTGCCGATCGCAGCGAGCGGCGGGTCCATCGGTGCCACCGGCTCGATGGCGGGCGGCATCGTGGTGGGCGGCGTCGTCGTGGTCGTTGGCGCGGCGGTGGTGGTGGGCGCCTCCGTGGTCGTTGGCGCCGCGGTGGTGGTCGGGGCGATCGTGGTGGTCGTGGTGGCGATCGTGGTCGGCGCAGCAGCAGCGCCTTCACCACCGGTGCCACTATTCATCGCGGTCGAGCAACCAACGAGCAGCACGGCGCCGAGCGCGACGGACGCGCCGATCAGCGCATGGTTGCGCTCATGACGGTCGACGGCATCCCCAGCCACGTCGCGAGAGGCTACTGCCACAATTGGTGGCTGTGACGGAACGTGTGCGGTTCCGTCGGCAAGGCGGTGGGATCGAAGCGAGCCACCAATGCGTCGGCCGACACCCGTTCGCCCGGCGCGGCAAGGCCCAGCGTGCGCGCCATCCACGCAACGATCGATGCGACATCGACACCGTCGCCGTGCAGATCGTCGAGCGTGACGGCGCCATGTCGCTTGGCCAGACGCTCGCCGTCGTCGCCCAGCACGAGGGGCACATGGAGATAGGTCGGCGTGCGATACCCAAGCAACTGTTGCAACAGGACCTGCCGAGGCGTCGACGCCTGGAGGTCGTCGCCGCGCACCACCTCGGTGATGCCCTGCGCCTCGTCGTCGACCACCACCGCCAGGTTGTACGACGGCGTGCCGTCGTTGCGCCGCAGGACGAAGTCGTCGACACCACCCGCAGCCCGTTCGTTGCGGCGTTCGACGAACCCGATGATCTGTCCGTCGGTGCGCAGCCGCAACGCGGCCGGGCGACCGGTCGCCCGCTGCGCGGCCCGAGCGTTGTCGTCGAGATCGCGGCACGTGCCCGGGTAGGCGCCAGGCGGTCCGTGCGGTGCAGCGGCCGCAGCTTCGATCTGTTCGCGCACTTGGCGGCGGCTACAGAAGCACTCGTACACGAGGCCCCGCTCGGTGAGCTTGGCGAGCGCATCGTCGTAGTGCTCGAACCGGTCGCTCTGGAACACGACGGGGCCATCCCAGTCGAGGCCGAGCGCAGCCAGGTCGACCAGCTGGCGTTCGGCGGCGACAGGGTCGGCGGTGGCCCGGTCGAGGTCCTCCATGCGCACGATGAACTCGCCGCCCTGGGAGCGCGCCGACAGCCAGGCGATCAGCGCCGTGCGCAGGTTGCCGAGGTGCAGCGTGCCGGTGGGAGATGGCGCGAACCGGCCGGTCACCGTGCGTTGGTGATCGTCTCCGTCACCGGCTCCTGTCGGCTCGCTCGCCATGCGCCGACCATTGTTGATCATCTCGCCACCGATCTCGATACGTCGTCGAGGGGTGCACCCGCCGCACCCGTGGCGATCTCCTACAGTCGGATCCGATGCAGTGTCCCAGCTGCGGTGCCGAGGTGTCCCCCGAGCAGAAGTTCTGCCACGAGTGCGGCGCCTCCCTTCGCGGGGTCACAGAGACCACCCAGGAAGTCGACGTCATCGGCGACGCTCCAGCCACCGCTGGCGAGCCCGATGACCAGCTCGACGATGACGTGGCCGACGTCGATATCGACATATCGGATGACGACACATCGGCTGACGCGGCCACGTCGGCGGCCGACGACGATGCGCTCGGCGACGACGTGCCTGCCGACGACGATGTGACGGTCGTGGACATCGCCGACGATCAAGCCGATCGCGACGACGTGCCCGACGGCGGCGATGCCCGCGACAGCGCTGATACGACCGAGACGGCGGACAACGCGGACACCGCGGTCGATGCAGCCGCAGCCACCACCGTGATCGCCGCGGCCGATGCGGGCGCGCCCGACCCATCGAACGGCGACGATCTGCCCAGCGCGGCCGACTTGCCGACGGCGGAGATCAATCCTCCGCCGCGGCTCCCCGAGCCCGAGTGGGCGGTGCCGGCGGCTGAAGCCGCCACGGAACCGATCGCTGTCACCACGGCGGCCGTGGCCGCGGCCAGCACGGCCACCGAAGAGATGGGGGCGATGCCGGCGGGCCCGCCCGTTCGCTCGGGTGCCACCGAGGAACTGCCAGCGGTGTTCGACGGCATCGAAGACGTCGAGGAGTACCCCGAGGCGCGCCCACCGTTCACGCTGCGGTTGGTGTTCGTGCTTGCCGTGTTCGGGGCGATCGCCACGCTGATGGCGGCGGTCGCCAACCTCACCGACATTCGCACCACACGACCGATCTCCGGGATCACCAACGGGGTGAGCACCCTCGACGACATCGGTTCGAACCTGGCGATCGCCGGGTGGGTCGGTACCGGCGTGATGGTCATCGGCGGTTTGTTGGCGTGCTTCGGTTTGCGCGTCGGAGCCGGTCTCGCGGGTGGCGCCGGTTTGGCCGTGCTCGGCTGGGCGGCGCTGTGCATCGCGCTGATCGAGCGTCCGATCGCCGTCGCCGAGTCGATCACTCGCGAATCGTCAGAGGTGTTCACCCTCACGGTCACCCGTGACACCGGCTTCTGGTTGATCGCAGCGGTCGGCGTCGTCGGGCTGCTCGTGTTCTTCGCGTCGTTGCGCCTGATGGGCACCGGCGGTCAGCCGCCGCTCAATCCGTGGAGCGCCGCCGTGGGTGCACTGGGCATGATGATGCTCGCCGCCGGCCCGCTCGTGCCGGTGGGCGAAGCCAGCTTCGCCGACAACTTCTCGTCGCCCACGGTGGCCATCGACTTGCCCACCGCCTACTTCGCAGGCCGTCTCGCCCAGGTGGCATTGATCGCCGGCACCGGCGTGGTCGGATTCTTGGTGGTACGTCGGTACGGCCTCGGCGTGGCTGCAGGCGGAATCGCCGTTGCGGTGTGGCTGTGGTTGAGCTCACTACTGGAGATCGGCACCAACCCGGTGGGCATCGCCGACCAGAATCCCGGCGCCACCGACACGATGCCCCACGGGGTGACCACCGCAGGGATGGCGGTGGCGCTGCTCGCCCTGGTGATCACCGGGGTGCTGGCGATCATCCAACGTCGACCTGCCGGACCACCCCCGTCGACCACCGCGGCGACACCAGCAGCGACCGCACCGCCGACACCAGCATCGACCGCACCGTGAGTTCAGTCGGGCTCGACGCGCTGCTCCGCGAGTACGACCGCGCGCTCGCCTACACCGACACGCTGATCGACGGACTCGACGCGGCCGAGATCGCCTGGCGTCCGAACGACCACTCGTCGTCGATCGGATGGCACCTCGCCCATCAACCCGCTGTGGCCCACTTCATGTTGCGCAATCTCACCGCTGCCGAGCCTCGGCTCGATCCGGCCCTCGAGGCCTTGGCCGACTCGGCCACGCCCGAGCACGATCGTGGCGCCGTCCCCGGTCTCGACGCCGTCGGTGAATTCCGAACCACCGTGGCGGCGAAGGTGCGAACACGGATCGGGTTGATCGCCGCAGGCGAGGTCGACGCAGCAACGCAGATGCGGGCCGTGGCCTCCACCCTTCTCGTGGCGCTGATCAACCACGAGTACCAACACGATTGCTGGATCGGCGAGGTTCGCAAGGATGCGCTCGGCCATCCGCTGCCCGCGTTGCCGACCTCGCCTCTGCTGTCGGAGCTCAACGGCTACCTGGTCGTCGGCTAACGATTCTCCTGTCGAAATCGCGCGCCTGGCGCGCGGAAACCCCAGGATTTCTGAGCGTCAGGAGCGCGGGCGGAGGACGATCTGGGTCTGGGTGGTCTTGGCGACCAGTCGGTCGCCGGTGCGTACCTCGGTTTCCACCACGATCGTCGTCGAGCCGGCATGCAACACCCGCGACGTCGCCACGGCGACACCGTCGGTGACCGCGCCGACGAAGTTCGTCTTCGACTCGATCGTCGACGTACCGATAGCGCCCGCGGGCAGGTTTGCCGCAGCCGCCGCACCGGCCGAGTCGGCAAGCGCCATGATCGCGCCGCCATGCAGCGCGCCGCCGATCGTGCAGCGCTCAGCGGCCCACGGCATCGACAACACGACCTCATCGGCCTCGAGTCGCTCGGCCGTGATCTCCAACGTGGCGCACAACGGCATCGTCTGGTGGATCAGCGCGGTGGCCTCGGCAGTCATGGCGGCGACGGTACCGAGCGAGCAACGCGCGCCCGATGACCTGAGAGGTCATCGGCACCAGCCCGTTCTGTTCGCGAAATCCGGCGCGTGGCGCGGGAAATCCCCGGGATTTCTGGACGACGTCGGCGCGGCCGCGCGTGCGGGTCGCGCGGTTGTTCGGGGCGCGCTGCTAGCGTTCGCCGCGGAGTTGCCGTATGAAGAAGCGCCGGAGCACCGCGACGTCGAACTTCGGTGCGGGCGCCCGGGAGAGCCACGATGCGTCGGCGTTCTACGAGCGGTTTCGCGCGCCGGAGCTGACCGACGACGACACCGTGCTGCCCCCGAAGCCGGTCGACGATCCGTTCATCTGCGGCGACGCGCGCAACATGTCGGCGCTGCCCGACGGTTCGGTTGCGCTGGTGGTCACCTCGCCGCCCTACTTCGCCGGCAAGCAATACGAAGAAGAGCTCGAACGCGACGGGGTGCCGGCGACCTACCTCGAGTACCTCGAGTTGCTGCGCGACGTGTTCGCCGAATGCGTGCGCACGCTCGAACCCGGCGGACGCATTGCGGTGAACGTCGCCAACCTCGGGCGCAAGCCGTACCGCAGCCTGTCGGCCGACGTGATCGGCATTCTCGAGCGCGACCTCGGTTTGCTGTTGCGCGGCGAGCTGATCTGGCAGAAGGGTGAGGGCGCCAGTGGATCGTGTGCGTGGGGCTCGTATCGCAGCGCCGCCAACCCGGTGCTGCGCGACGTGACCGAACGGGTCATCGTGGCCAGCAAGGGACGCTTCGACCGGGCGCGCACGGTGGCCCAACGCAAGGCCGACGGATTGCCCCACGAGAACACGGTGATGACCGACGATTTCCTCGCGTCGACGATCGACGTGTGGTCGATGCCGAGCGAGAGCGCACGCCGCGTCGGGCATCCGGCACCGTTTCCGATCGAGCTCCCCGAGCAGCTGATCCAGCTGTACACCTATGTTGACGACCTCGTGCTCGACCCGTTCATGGGCAGCGGTTCGACCCTCGTGGCGGCCGAACTGCTGGGGCGCCGCTACATCGGCTACGACACCGATCCCGAGTACGTGACCATCGCCCGCGAACGGGTCGCCGAGGCGGCGGAGGCGGACGAAACGACCGGCACGGAGCCCGTCGAGCGTTCGACGATCGCCACCACGCAACTCGAGGGCCCATCAGCCGCCAAGCTCGCGGCAGAGGTCTTGCAGCAGGCCGGTTTCGAGATCACTGCGGTGAAGCGCAAGGCGCGCCGCACGTCGGTGACGATCGATCTCGTCGCCCACGATGCGCAGGGCGGCGAGTGGTGGTTCGACGTCGCCGGACCGTTCGTCACGCATCGCGGCGGCCTCGCCCTCACCGACGAGGTGTGGCGCCTCCTCGGCCGAGCCACCGCGATTCGCGGACGGTCGCCCGAACAGCGTTATGTCGCCCTCACCACCGAACTGCCGCGACGGTCCTCGGAGGGTGACGTGGCGCTGCGCGCCGCCGGCCCGGGCGCGTGCTTCGACGTGGTCGACCTCCTCGCCCCCGATGCGCAGGCTCGCCTGGCCGAGTACGCACGCGGAGCGATCGATGTACCGCTGCCCGGCTTCTGGCGCCCCGCCGACCTCGACACCTGACGCGGCCCCCCACTCACCGAAATCCTGTCGAATTCGCGCGCCACGCGCGCGAATTCGACAGAGTTTCCGAAGGATGTGACGTCTAGAGATCGTCGAGTTGGGTCAGGCCGGTGCGGAAGGCGATCACCACGAGCTGGGCGCGATCGCGGGCATGCAGCTTGGTCATCGCCCGGCTCACGTGCGTTTTTGCGGTGAGCGGCGACAGGTACAACCGCTCAGCGATCTCTTCGTTCGATAGACCCTGCCCGACCAGCGCCACAACCTCCCGCTCGCGGGCGGTGAGCAGCTCGACCGCACCGTCATCGACCGGTGTCGCCGGCCGATGGTGGTCGATCGACGTCAGCAGCGCGCGCGTGGCACGCGGTGTGAGCAGCGCGTCGCCCGCGGCGACGACACGGATCGCGTCGAGCAGCACGTCCGGGTCGACGCCCTTGTCGAGGAACCCACTCGCTCCTGCGGCCATCGCCGCTACCACGTACTCGTCGAGCTCGAAGGTGGTCAGCACGATCACGCGGACGCCGGCGAGGTCGTCGTCGTCGACGATCAACCGCGTGGTCTCGATGCCGTCGCGACCGGGCATGCGGATGTCCATCAGCACCACGTCGGCACGTGCGCTGCGGATCGCCTCGAGCGCACCGAGGCCGTCGTCGACCTCGGCGACCACCTGGAGGTCGTCGGTGGAGTTGATGATCGCCTTGAACCCGGCGCGGATCAGGGCCTGATCGTCGACGAGCACGACGCGCACCGTCACCGCGTCGTCCCCCCGACCGACTGCATCGACGACGGCAACGTCGCCAGCACCTTGAAGACGTTGCCGTCCGTGGTCACGTCGAGCGAGCCCCCGTTGCTTTCGGCCCGCTCGCGCATGCCGATCAGGCCGTGCCCGCCGCCCGAACTGTCGACCCCGCCGGCCACCGGGTTCGAGATCTCCACAGCGACCGTTGCGTCGGTCCACTCCACTGTCGCGTTGGCTCGACCCTCGCCGTGCTTCGCGGCGTTGGTCAGCGCCTCTTGCACGATCCGATACGCGGCGAGCGACACCGCCGGTGCCAGCTGCACCGGTTGGCCGCTGACGGTCCACGACACGTCGAGGCCGGCGGACCGCATGGTGTCGATCAGCGCCGGGATGCGTTCGACCGTGGGCACCGACTGCAGCGGCGCACCCTCGTCGTGACGCAGCACGCCGAGCAGTTCGCTGAGCTCGTCGAGCACCGACTTGCCAGCGGTGCGCGCCTCGGTGAGCGCGGCTTCGGCGGCATCCGGGTCGGTGTGCAGGAGATGGAGCGCGGCACCGGTCTGCACATTCATCACCGACAAGTTGTGCGCCAACAGATCGTGGAGCTCGCGCGCGATCGCCAGGCGCTCCTCGCTGACTTCCTGGCGGGTGCGGGCCTCGGCGGCGAGCACGGCCGAACGAACGGCCTGCTCTGACGAATCGCGATAACGACGCCACGAGCGTGTGGCGTCGGCGATGCCGACGGCGGCGGCCGCCCACACGAAGGCGATCAACGCGCGTTCGTCGCCAATGCCGAGGTCGGCGGCATTGGACAGCGCCATGCCGTAGAGCGCAAACCCGACGGCCACGCCGAGCACGATCGCATGACGTCGCTCGAGTTGGATGCACGCCGTGGTGAGCAACACCACCGTGGCAAAGATCATCGGCGACGGCTGTTCCCACACCACCACATGGAACCCTGCGGCGAAGACGGAGAATCCGAGGAGGGGTAGCGGCCACGACCGACGAAAGAGCACAACGACGAACGCGCCGATGCCGGCGACCACTTCGGGCCAGCCGGCATCGAACGGTTGGGAGGAGGCCTCCCCGAGGGCGATGGCGAGGGCCACCGTGACGACGGCGATCAGCACATCGGTTCGTCGAGGGTCCGCCCGGAACCACTCGACGAGCGATCGCTGTTCGCCGCCGTCGCTCATGCGTCTCGCCGCTTCATGAGCACCGCCGCCACACCGAGGAGGCCGACGACCCAGGCGGCGAACACGCCGTAGGCCGCTCCGGTGCTCAGGAGGTCGGGATCGGACACGGTGGACATCATTGCGGACCCCGCTTCGGACGGCATGAACTGGAGGACGTTGTCGGTGAACCAGTCGGGCAGGAGGTTCATGAGGCCGGGAACGATGAACACGCCACCGACGAGCAACCCGATCGCCGCGGCGGTCGAGCGCAAGATGGCGCCGAGCGCGAGGCCGATCAAGCCGATGCCCACCAAGTAGGTGGTGGTGCCGAGCACAACACCGACGATGTCGGGGTCGGTGAATGCCATCGTCGCTTGATCGCCGGCGTACACCGCCTGGCCGAGCCACAGCGCGAGCACCGACGAAATCGCCACCACAACTGCGCTGACGCCTGCCAGCACAACCGCTTTGGAACCGAGCACCTTGAGTCGGTCGCCAACTGCGGCGATGGTGGTGCGGATCAGTCCGGTGGAGTACTCGCCGGCGACGAGCAGCACGCCGAGCACACCGATGATCATGGCGCTCATGTCGCTGGCGCCGAGCGCCAACTGCACGGGGTCGGTGAGCAGCGCTGCTGGCCCCTGCGCAGGCTCATCGGAGCCTGCAGTCATCGAGAAGATGATTCCGAGCAGCACCATCGCCGCGCCGGACGCAAGGACGGTGATCTTGGTCGATCGAACCGAACGGAACTTGATCCACTCGCCGCGGATCACGTTGCGCCAACGCACCTTGCTACCGGCGGCCGGTTGTTGGGTGGTGGCGATCGTTGCCGTGGTGGTGGATTCGATGGTCGAGTTGTTGATGTCGGGGGTGTCGATATCGGTGGTGTCGGTGGAGTCGAGCACGTCGACCTCGCTTCGTTCGGTAGGGCGGGACGGGGATGGGGTGGTGAGGGACATCACGAGACTCCCTGCAGCTGGTTGGCGGATCGGTCGTCGACGAGTTGGTCGCTCGTCGAACGGCTGGTGGCGTGGTACTGCACCGCGTCGGCGGTGAGCGACATGAACACGTCTTCGAGGGTGCGCTCCTGGGGGATCAGCGAGGTCAGGGCGATGTTGGCGTCGCGGGCGACACGCCCGATGTGCGCCGCATCGATGCCCCGCACCGAGATCACCTGCCGATCGTCGGAACTGATCTCCACGCCCTCGCCTTGCAGCAGCGGCACGAGGTCGGTGAGCGCCTCGCTGCGCACGATGGTCTGATCGCCCTCGGCCATCGCCCGCAGCTCGGCGGTCGACACGTCGGCGATCAGCCGCCCGCGGCCAACGATCACGAAGTGCTCGGCCATCAGCTCCATCTCGCTCATCAGGTGCGACGACACGAACACGGTGCGTCCCTCCCGCGCAAGATCCTGGAGGAGGTGGCGGATCCACAAGATGCCCTCGGGGTCCAGTCCGTTGACCGGCTCGTCGAGCATCACCACCTCGGGATCACCGAGCAGGGCTGCCGCAATCCCGAGGCGTTGGCCCATGCCCAGCGAGAACCCGCCGCCGCTGCGACGAGCGACATCGGTGAGTCCGACCAGGCCGAGCACCTCCTCGACGCGGGCTTCCCCAATGCCGTTCGTGACGGCCAACGCCATCAGGTGGTCGTACGCAGAGCGCTTCGGGTGAATCGCGCCGGCGTCGAGCAGTGCGCCGAGAGACGTCAACGGGGTGGGGTGCTCGGGCAGTGGCCGCCCGTCGACGAGGGCGGTCCCCGACGTCGGTGCGTCGAGCCCGAGGATCATCCGCATCGTGGTCGACTTCCCCGCACCGTTCGGGCCGAGAAATCCGGTGACGATGCCGGGCTGAACAGAGAAGGTCAGATCGTCAACGGCGATGGTCGCGTCGTAGCGCTTGGTGAGTTGGTGAACCTCGATCATGGGTTCAATCGTGCGCCTCGTCGGGGTACTCCGGCATCTGACCAGGGGAGGCTTGCCGACTACTCCCGTGGGAGTATCTCCCTCTTTACATACATCGATCAATGTATGTAAGTTGATCAGCCGATGACTCGCCGGACACAACAGGAGCGCACGGAGACCACGCGCACGGCACTGATCGACGCCACGCTCGACCTGCTCGACGAGGTCGGGTGGGCAGCGACCACATCGGTTGCGGTGTGTGAACGAGCCGGACTCACCCGTGGTGCGCTGGTCCACCACTTCGGCGACCTGCCAAACCTGCTCGCCGAATCACTCGACGCGCACTACGCCCGATTGGCCGACCAGGCACGCGTCGACGAACCACCGAACACGATGGCCGGGCTCACCGAGTTGATGTGGTCGACCATCGACCACGGCCGGTTCAAGATCGTGATCGAAGCGTGGCTGGCGGCCGCCAACGATCCACAACTCGGGAGCGCGCTCGGTCCGGTGATCGCCCGATTCGCCAAGCTCGTCGACGTCGATGCCACCGGACTCGCCGGCGACGAGTCAGCAGAGGCGCTGTTCTTCACCATCCGCGAGACGATGCTCGGCCTGGCCCTCGGTCGAGCCACCGCTGGTGGGCCGCTCCCCCACGAGCGAATCGTCGTCGACCAACTGATCTCGCTCGGCCACGAACACGACGCCCGAACCGGAGGCACACGATGACGATCACAGAGCCGAACACCGACGCACCGCCGGCCGACGGCGAACACGACACCGGCCGGCGCGTCGGCTATTCGGTGTGCACGATCTGCGACATCGGTTGCCAGCTCCGGGCGGTTGCTGAGGACAACAAGCTGGTGCAGATCCTGCCGCACGATTCGCCCGCTGTGGCCCGCAACATCTGTTACAAGGGCACCGCCGCGCCGCACATCCACAACCACGACGAGCGGCTGCGCGTTCCGCTCAAGCGCGTCGGCGAGCGTGGCGAGGATCGCTGGGAGGAGATCTCCTACGAGCAGGCGATGGACGAGATCGCCGACCGGTTGCGCTCGATCGTTGACACGCACGGGCCCGAGGCGTTCGCCGTGTCCACGTCGGGCTGGAACACTCAGACAACCCACGGCTTCGACCGACGGTTCATGAACCTCCTCGGCTCGCCGAACTGGATTTCGGGGGTGGCGTTGTGCGCCGGCAACACCGCAGCGGTCAACCGGCTGACCTACGGGTGGATGCCGTTCCCCGACATCGCCAACACGAACTGCGTCGTCCTCCTCGGACACAACCCGCGCAAGCACTCGTGGACGCCGATCTTCAACATGATCGAAGGTGCCCGCAAGCGGGGTGCGCCGACGATCGTGGTCGACCCACGGGTGTCCGATCAGGCGAAGAACGCAACGATCCATCTGCAGATCAAGGCCGGAACCGACGCCGCGCTCCTGCTCGGCTGGCTACGCGTGATCGTCGACGAACACCTCTACGACGAAGCGTTCGTGCGCGAGTGGTGCGTCGGCTTCGACGAGCTGCGCGCCCGCCTCGACGAGTACCCGCTCGAGCGAGTCGAGGAGATCTGCGGCGTCGACCGCGAACTGATCGCCCAGGCGGCGCGCATGTACGCCACCGCCGACGGGGCGTGCATCCCATGGACGCCGATCACCGACCAGCAGCTCGACTCGACGTCGAGCATCCGCCTGCAGTCGATCCTGCGGGCGATCACCGGCAACCTCGACGTGGTTGGCGGCGAGACGCTCAACGCGCTCAACCCCGGATGGCGCACCGAAGCCGAACTGCAGCTGCACGACGAGATCAGCGCCGTACAGCGGGCCAAACAGCTCGGCTACGACACCCACCCGGTGTTCACGTATCGCACCGCCGAGATGCTGCGGTCACCGATGCAACGTGTGTGGGGTCAGCCGTGGGTCGATCAGGTGATGGGCTGCCACATGGCCAACCCGACCGAGGTGTTCCGGGCGATGGCCAACGGCGATCCGTACCCGATCAAGGCGTTCTTCACGCTCGGCAACAACACGCTGCTGTCGTATCCCAACCAGCACCAGATCATGCGCGCGCTGCTCAACCAGGAGCTGATCGTCGCCCACGAGATCTTCATGACGCCCACGGCGATGCTCGCCGACTACGTGTTGCCTGGCGACGTGTTCACCGAACGCAATCACATCGCCGACGGATGGGCGTGGGGTAACCGCCTCACACTGTCCGAGCAAGTGGTCGATGGTCCTCCCGAGGCCAGCTCGACGTTCCGCTTCTGGACCGATCTCGGGCGCCGGATCGGATTCGCCGAGCACTTCCCGTGGGACACGATCGAGGAACTGCTCGACCATCGCCTCGAGCCGTCGGGGCGGACGTGGAACGAGTTCCAGAACTCGGTGGTGATGGAGATGCCCACGCCGGCGTACCGCAAGTACCGGACGACGGGTTTTGCCACGCCGTCGGGCAAGGTCGAGCTGTGGTCGTCGATGCTCGACGAGCTGGGCTTCGATCCGCTGCCGTACTACCGCGAGAAGCCGAAGCCAACGGCCGAGTATCCGTACCTGGTGTTCTCCGGCGTCCGCGAAGACCCGTTCTTTCAGACCGGGCAACGCAACATCGGTGTGCTCCGTCGGCGTTCGCCCGCACCGCGCTTCTTCATCCATCCGGACGACGCGGCGCGCGATGGCCTCAACGACGGCGAATGGGCGCGACTCGAGACCGCGTACGGACAAGTGACCGCCAAGATCGAGCTGCAGGGCGAGATGCGCCGCGGACATCTGCGGGTGCCGCACGGCTGGTGGTATCCCGAAACGCGTGGCCGCGTCGACCTCGCCGGAGCGTTCGTGTCGTCGGACGCGGTGCTCACGCCTGACGACGACGAACACCTCGACTACGAGCAGGGCGTGCCGCACTTCAAGGGCTACCCCGGACGGCTGGTGGCCTGCGACGCTCCCGAGGGCATGGGCCGCACGACGCTGGAAGGCTGACGATGACGGAGCGCAGCTCGTTCGAGCACCGCAAGAAGGAACTGGCCGGCACCGCGTTCGGCCTGCTCGGCAACAAAGCCCTGTCGAAGAAGACGACCGGCATCGACGGCATGGCCAAGAAGCTCGTGGCCAAGCAGGCGGGCGAAGTGCCGCACGATCCCGACCTGGATCATCCCGCCGAGTGGGATCGACCCGTCGACTGATGGACTCGCTCTTGTTCGTCGGCACGTCGCTCGCCGTGCGCGCCGACATCGGTGAGGCGCACACGGCTGCACTCGACGACATCGCCCGGCCAGGCACGTGGTTAAGCGGTGCGGAGCGTGTGGCGGTCGCCGCGGAGGTGCGCGCCGCGCCGACGTCCCGGCTGAGCCTCGAACGCAAACACGCGCTGTCGCCGTACGCCGTGACGGGTACGCACGAGTCGACGGGCCCACTCACGTCCGACCAGATCGAAGCCGTCCATCGCATCACGATCGATCCGGCGCGGCTGAGCCGACGCTTCTTCGACGAATCGGTGGAGGCCTGGTCGACGCCTGCGCGCTACGTGGAGATGGTCGGAGTCGCCGTACGCCTGGTGGCGATCGACACGTTCTGTCAGGCGATCGGCGCCGCTCTGCATCCGCTCCCCGAACCGATCGATGGCGAGCCGACGGGCGGGCGGCCACAGGGTCTGGTCACCGACGATGCTTGGGTGCCGATGCTCACCGACGACGCCATGCGTGCGAAGGGACTGTCGAGCACGAAGTCGGCGGGCAACGTCGTGCGCGCCCTCAGCGCCGTGCCGGCCGAGGTGCGGGCGTGGGGTGTGCTGAGCACGGCGCACTACGTGCCGAACGGCAAGGTGGCCGATCCGTCGTGGTCGGGCCGGGCGCTGTCGCGGCCGGAAATGGAGGCCGTGGCGACGCGGGTGTCGACGTTCAACGAGTGCTTCTATTGATCGGCGAGTCACGCCACGCTGCTCAGTTTGAGCAGCGCACTCGACTCAGGAGACGTCGACCCGCTCCTCCTCGCGTTCACCGACGCCGCGCTCGACGGCTCGGCCACTGACCACTCGGCCGCACTGGCCAACCTCCAGGCCGCTCGCGGCGACGCAGCGGTCGTCGACGCCGCCGGCGTCATCGCCAACTTCGCCCAGATGAACCGCATCGCCGACGCCACCGGGATCTCCCTCGATGCACCGACGCAATTGTTCGCCGCGCAGCTCATCGCCGAGAACGGCTTCGACGAGTTCGCCTCGGCCCAGAACACCGAGCGCATGGGAACGGTGCAACGGGTCGCCGGCAAAGGACTCCGCCGGTTGGCGCCCACAGTCGTGCGCGCACGGTCGATGGTCAGCAAGCGACGCGGCCGCTCACAGCGATAGGAACGGCACACACCTCGGGGGTCCGATCGCGAACTCCTGCGCGTTGTCAACCGCCGCGGGTCACACCGGACGTGTACGCCCACACCGCGCGGAATCGCGCCTGAGCCCCCGCACCGTTGAAGCCGTCACTGCGCCAGAGCACCTCGAACGATCGGTCCTCCAACGCGCCGGCAAAGGCGGCGAAGTCGTCGACGTTGTTGGTGCCCGCCGGATAGATGCACACCTGTCCCGGTGGCGCCGTCGGACTATTGCTGGAGCCGTCGCAGCCGCCAGCGTCGCCGTTGTCGGTCGACAGCGAGCCCTTGACGTTGACCCGATCGTTGGTGAGATCGGATGGAGCGATTCCTGGGAGGTCCACGCCGCGCGAGTACTCGTGATCGGCATTCATCGCCCACAGGATGTCGGTCCACACGATGGTGCCGGTGACCGTTTCACCTTCGGGAATCTCTTCCCACGGCGACAAGCCCGCCGGGCCCGTCGCCCCCTGCGGCCCTGCCGGCCCCGGCGTACCGGCCGATGCCGCAAGCGACCTCAGGCTGGCCGAGGTGTAGAAGCCGACCACGTCGAGTACCACGTCGACCGACCCTTTGAAGTTGTAGACCTTGATCTCGCCGCTCGGTGACAGCTGCACGTCGACCTTGTTCGGTGTCGGCGGACCGCCGGCGGTGACGTTGAGGTTCGACAGCAGCGGCACATCGGCGGTGTCGGCGGGGTAGATGCGCACGTTCGATGACGTGGTGGCGTTGACGATCGTGGCGTTCATCGCCACGCCGATCGCGTCGGTCGGGATTGCCAGCGGACCCGTGCATTCACCGTTCGCGCCGTGCACCTTCACGGTGAACTCCTCGTCGGCGCCGAGCTTCGTCGCTCGCGGTCCGATGTTCGAACCCGGGCGGGTGTCGGTCAATCGACAGCCCGCCGTCGGGTTGTACGTCGCATCGGTATCGCCGGGCGCGGCAGTTGCCGACCACCGGTCGCTCACCACCAGCGTCAGCACCACTGCGAGTGCAACGGCGATCACCGTCCACACCACCGGCTTCACACGCATCGTCACTGTCATCGCAGACCTCCACCTGTCGCTGCGGCGAACGTACTCGTCGCCGTGTCAGATCTGTGTGAGCGTCAGATCTGTGTGAGCACACATCGGTGCGCCACCGATGATCGCTGACACAAATGGCGAGCGCTGCGGCGGCGCCGTTCTCGGGGCCGTCACGAGGTGCGCGCCGACTGCGCGACAGTACGGCGATGGAGCTGAAGAAGTGGCCCGCCGAGTTCTTCTCGAAGAAGCGCGGCGACGGTTGCCCGCAGTGCGCCACCGGACGTGTGGACGAGACCGAACATGGCGTTCGCTACTACGCCGGTGCGCACGCCGACGCGTACCTGCAGCGTCAGGCGCCGTCGCTCGGCTATTCGGTGGTGATCTTCCGTAGGCGGCACGTCGCCGAGCCGCAGTCGATGACACCTCAGGAGCACGCGGCGTTCTGGACCGACATCGGCGTGGCCGCCAAAGCGATCGAGGCCGTCTTCGCTCCCATTCACCTCAACTACCAGCTACTCGGGAATCGTGACCCACACGTGCACGTGCATGTGATCCCGCGTTACGACCCGGACCCTGCGCCGTCGCTGCCGTTGCCGCCCGAGGTGTGGGCGTCGCCGACCGACCTCACACCGCACGAAATGGCTACTCATGTGGCCGCGCTCCGGGCGCACGCGCCGCCCGCAGCTTGACCGCCCGCGGTTGATCACCCGCGCCATCGTCACGCCGAGTCGAGAACGGCGTGCAGCAAATCGATCCACCCCGAGTCGTTGGACGCAGCGATGTCGGGTCGCAGCATGCGGTCTGAATGCTGACATCTTGCGCCGTAGGCGATCGATGCCGTGCGAGCCGCCACGAGTCGGGCGGTCTGTTCGTCGTCGAACGGCCGACCACAGGCGAGCTGATAGTCGTCGACGAAGGCGGCCATCTCGGCGATCGATGCGACCGTTTGACCCATTGGCCAGTTGGCACAGAAGTGAGCGGCGTTGGCGCCGACGATCACGGGCTCATCGGCGACGCCCAGCGAATCCCAGTCGTAGATCGCCACGATCCGCCCACCGGAGAAACCCAGGTTCTCGGTCCGCCAGTCGAAGTGCCCGATCGACGACGGACCAGGACGCGTCGCGGCCAGCGTGTAGCGCGCCTCGCGTGCGCAGTCGTCGATCCACTCGGCGCCTGCCAACGTGGCATCGAAGTCGAACCGCACGTCGTGCGGTTCCGGCCACAACGGCTCGTCGGGTCGGCGCATCAGCGACGGGGAGCCGACATCGTCTGAGGCGATCGCTATTGATGCGGCGACGAGTTGGTGCAGGCAGCGCGCGATCTCCCTGCGCACGCCAGGTTCGTGGCCGTTGGCGTGTCCCGCCGCACGCAGCTCCTCGATAGTGGCGATGCCGCGACCGAGCCGTGCCGGCCGGTCGATCGGGCGAGGCGCGGGCAGCGCCGCGGCGAGCTGCGCTTGCACGCGCTGAATGGCATCGAGGCGGCGCATCGTCACGTTCCAGCGATGCACCTTCACGACCACGCCGCGACCGTCGCCGAGACGAAGTCCGACGACCACGCCAACGCCGGCACGGTAGAACTCCACCGCAGTCACCGTGCCAAGCCTGTGGCGTACGTGGTCGAGGAGTTGATCGGCGACCACTCGTGGATCACTCGAAGCGAAGAGAGCGAACTCCACGTCGGCGCCGACTCGGGCCATCGACGCGTCGATCACGCTGGCGAGTTCGTCGTCGATGGTCATCGCTACGACTTCGTTGGTACAACAGCGCGCCGCATCGCTCCGCTCGCTACCGGTCGACGTGATCCCAGCCGTGGCCGAGCTCTGGCACTGGCCACTCGGGGTCCGACTGCCAGCTCGGCCACGGCTGATCGAACGGTGGGCGCCGATGCTCGATGTCGGCGATCACCGAGCGCGCTTCGGATTCAACACGTTCGGCGATGTGCTCGTCGAAGATCCCGCGTTCGACGATCTCGTCGAACTCGTCCCTGTCCTTCCACCGCCAGGTCAGATCGGGTTCCGCGACGACATCGAGCATCAGGTCCATCGCCTCGAATCCCGCTGAGGTACGTGTCATCGGCATCTGGAAGTTGATGTACCAGCCGAGATGTGAGCCGTCGGGCCGCCATGACACCCAGGTCGAGTGCCATGCCGTGGGGTCGAGGATCCACAGACACGACACGTCCCAGACATGCTCACCGAGAACCCAGTCGCCACGGTCGAGGTTCTCGATCACCCGTTGGTGGCGGTCGGGCGGATCAGGTCGCGACGGCGGCGTGATGGGCACCTTCCGGCGCGTGCCGTGCGGCATCCACAGCAGGATCCGCCCGGGAGCATCGTCGATCACGCGCATCGGCCGCGCCGCCCACAACCGACCGCTCCACACCTCCTGGTGGGTCACGGTCGCGCCCGGGTTCCACACGCTTGGTCAACGTAGCGGCACGGCGTCGGCGCACTCTGCGGTCGGACGACGCGAACTGCAGCCAACAGTGTCGCCGACGTGGTCACCTACGGTCATCACGATCATGCACCTTCGACCACGAACCGCCGACGACTTCACGTCGCTGGTCGAGCTGGCCCGGATGGTGCACGAGCACGACGGGTACCCGCCGTATCTTCCGGGCGGCGACTACCGACAGTTTCTCGAGTCGGGCGATCCACTCGCCGCGTGGGTCGCCGTCGATGCCGGACGGTGCGTCGGGCACGTCGCGCTCAACGGGAGTACGTCGCCCGCAGTGCTCGGGCTCGCCACACGGACACTGGGCCTCGACCCGAGCGAGTTCGGCGTCGTCGCTCGCCTGATGGTGGACTCGCGGATGCGCCGAACGGGACTTGGCCGGATGATGCTCGATCACGCCGCCGCAGCATGCGTCGAGCGCGGGCTCACGCCGATCCTCGACGTGGTCGATCGCTTTGCACCGGCGATCGCGCTGTACGAACGCGCCGGTTGGAGATCGCTCGGCTCGGTCGAGGTGCAACTCGGCGACGGCGCAACACTGCGCGAATACGTGTACAGCGTCGAGTTCCAGTAACCCCACAGATGCGATCCACTGGCGAGATCTACGCTTCCGCCGTGGCATGGCCGACGTTGGACACCGATCGCTTGGTGCTCCGTCCATTGGTGGCCGACGACCTGGATGCGCTCGCGCCGCTGCACGCCGAGGAGTCGTTCTGGCGCTACCCGCTCGGCCGGGGGCAGACGCGCGACGAGACCGAGTCGTTCCTCAACCGTGTGATCGAGAGCTACCGGGATCCTGGTTTCGGGCTGTCGGCGGTCGTGGTCGGAGAAACCGGCGAGCTCGCAGGTTGGGCGGGGCTCTCGATGCCGACGTTTCTTCCCGAGATCCTCCCGGCAGTGGAGGCCGGATGGCGGCTGGGCGAACGCTTTCGCGGGCAGGGGTACGCAACGGAAGCGGGTCGGGCGTGGATCGACTTCGGCTTCGACGAGCTCGGCCTCGACACCCTCGTCAGCATCTACGAGCCCGAGAACCTGGCGTCGGGAAGCGTCATGCGGCGGCTCGGATTCGCGCTCGAGCGCGAAACCACACACCCACGGTTTCGCGTGCCACTCCATGTGATGTCGTTGACACGCGCGTCATGGCCGACTCCGTAGCGACGCCGGGCGGCGACCCTGCTGACGCCCAGCCCACCAACCTTCCTGATCTGGCCACGGTGTACGGGCCGAGCACATGGGACGTCTACGACAAGCTCGACCGAAGTCTCGACCCGGCCGGTCCTGACGAACTGCTCGACCTCGCCGGCACGCTCGTCGCGCCTGGCTCGATCGTGCTCGACGCTGGTTGCCGAGACGGTGCCCACCTCATCGAACTCGTTCGTCGCTACTCGGTCCGCGGAATCGGTGTCGAGCCGGTCCCGCTCCACGTTCAGCGGGCGCACCACGCGGTCGACGCGGCCGACCTGGCCGACAAGATCACGATCTACCAGACCGGCATGCAGTCGATGCCGCTCGAGACGGACTCGATCGACATGATCTGGTGTCGCGACGTGTTCGAGCAAGTGGACGATCCGCCAGCCGCACTTGCCGGCCTGGCTCGCGTGCTCAAGCCGGGAGCTCCACTGCTGCTGTTCACTACGGTCGTCACCGACCGATTGCTCGATGAGGAGCGAACACTGCTCGGGTCGCACATGGGCAACGTCGATCGCAACCTCGACCGTTCCTGGCTGGAGGCGCAGTTCGTTGCTGCGGGTCTGACCATCGAGTCGGTGCGATCCGTCGGCACCGAGTGGCGGGAGTACGCAGAGGAACGACACCACGTCGTGTCGACGGCGCTCCTGCGTTTGGCACGGTTGCGGCGCAGCGCCAACGAGATCGTCGACGATCACGGCCGGGACATCTACGAGCACGTCGAGGCCAACCTGCACTGGGAGCTGTTCCAGTTCCTCGGGAAGCTCGAACCGCTGATCTACATCCTGCGCCACGCTCCATCGACGTGACGCCGACAGTTCGGAGCTGCCCGGCGTGGTTCCCGAGTGGGCGAGGGGGGACTTGAACCCCCACGAGGTTTCCCTCACTGGCACCTGAAGCCAGCGCGTCTGCCAATTCCGCCACTCGCCCGAGTGGACCACGAAACGCTACCGGCGACGCCGATCGCTTGCACCTGACGGACCGTCAGTCTGCCGAAGGGTGGCACCTCTCTACGCTCCCCTTTTAAATCACACTAAACGTTGATAAACAGGAGGTGTCCGAGTCCGCCGACAGAAAGACCGCGCATGCCACGCCACGATGCTGATCTGATCATCGCTGGCGCGGGGTGCGCCGGGCTGAGCGCACTGCACTTCGCACTGCAACATGATGCCGATCGGCGGATCATCGTGATCGATCGGTCGTTCGAGCCAGTCGACGATCGCACGTGGGCGTTCTGGGGCACTTCTCGTGCACCATTCGCCCACCTCGCTGATCGGCGCTGGGATCGTCTCCAGGTGAACTTTCCGGAGTGGGGCTCGACGCAGCGGCTCCAACGCCCGCACGACCCAGCGTCGACCGATCGCCGCACGTACATGCGCGTCCGGCGCCGCGACTACGACGCCGAAATCCTGCGCGTCGCCGAGCGTCGACCCAACGTCCGATTCGTCGCCCAAGACATCCTCGGCCTGGCCGACGATGATGTTGGCGGCGGTGATCGCGGTGGCGGCGGCGTCGTGTCGCTCCCCGAAGGCGAGCTTCGTGCCCCCGTCGTTCTGCAGAGCGCGCTCGCCCCTCCCCGACCGAACGGCGCGGAGGCCCGCCACCCGCTTCGCCAACACTTCGGTGGCTGGGAGGTCGTGACGGATCGCCCGGTGTTCGATCCCGGCGTGGCCACGCTGATGGACTTCGACGTCGAACAACACGACGCCGTGAGCTTCGTCTATGTGCTCCCGGAGACGCCCACGCGCGCACTGGTCGAACACACGACGCTCTCCACCCAAGTGCGCGACCGCGACTTCCACGGCCAGTGCGTTGCCGACTACCTCCACCGGCTGGGCGTGGACGCCTTCGACATCACGCGCGCCGAGTACGGCGTGATTCCGATGGAGGATGCGCCACCCGCCCAACGCTGGGGACGCCACATCTGGAACATCGGCACTGCTGGCGGCGGCACCAAACCGAGCTCCGGCTACACCTTCGCCAGAACACACGCGCAGACGCAGCACCTCATCGCGCAGTGGGCCGAAGGTGCGACCCTGACCCCGCCGCCCACTGCGCCGCGCCGGTTCGCGTTCGCCGACCGCACGCTGCTGCACATCCTTCATCGCCGACCGGAGCTCGGGCGACCGGTGTTCGAGCGCTTGTTCCGGTCGACACCGATCGACGACGTGCTCACGTTTCTCGACGAACGGAGCACGCTCGCCGCCGATGCCCGCATGGTTGCCGGTCTGCCAGCGCTTCCGTTCCTCCGAGCTGCTGCGGCGGAGGTCGCCGCCGACGTGGGTTCGCGCTGGTCCTCCCGATGAACGACCCGCACCGCACCGGCAACGCGCTGCACGAGCCGACTCGGTTCGTCATCGTCGTCGCACTGACGGCAGTGGCGACGGCGACCGGTTTGGTCGCCACCGTCCCCGCCTGGCTGGCAGCGAGTGTTGCTCTCGCCGTGATCGTGGTGCTCGGCATCCCGCATGGTGCGCTGGACTACGCAGTCGCCGTGCACCGCCGCACCGACCGCGGGCGATTCGTGCTCGGGTACGTCGGAGCGTTGCTGGCGATGGGTCTGGTGTGGCTGGTCGCACCACCGGTCGCGCTCGCAGCCTTCTTAGCGCTGTCGATGTACCACTTCGGACAGTCGGATCTGGCGTACCTACGACTGGACCGCGCACGTCAGTACGCCCTCCAGTGGTCGCGCAGCAGCCTCCTGGTCGGCTTGCCGCTGGTTGCTCATCTCGATCTCGTGTCGCCCGTGGTGGTGCGGCTCGGCGCGCCGGACCCCGAGGCGTGGAGTTGGCTCGCCGACCATCAGGCGGCGTGGTGCATTGCGCTGATCGGCCAGCACGTGCTGGTCATGCTCCTGTGTTCACAGCAGTTGGTCCACAGCCTGGTGTACGAAGCCACGAGCGTCGCTGCGCTCTGTGCGCTCTTCGTGGTCACCGATCCGCTCATCGGTTTCGCCGTGTACTTCGGGCTCTGGCACGCCCACGCTCACCTGCTGGTGATCGCCGAACACCTCGACACCGCCACGCGTCCACTGCGTTCCACGCTGCGTCGCGCGGCACCCGTTTCCGCCATCGCCATCACGGCGATGACGCTTGCCTCCGCTGCGATGGTGTTGCGCGGTCGCCCCGATCTGATCGTGCCGGTGGCGTTCGTCGCATTGAGCATGCTGACCGTGCCCCACCTGGCCTTGGTGGAACGGCTGTGGCGCGACGATCCATCCGGCGCAGCCCGCCGACGCGAGCTCGTCGGCTCAGCTACCCGCTGACGCGGCATCGGTACCGGACGGCACCGCGGGAGCGTCGTCGGGATACTCGCCGCTGTTGGCGACGGCGACGAGCTGCTCGAGCGACCACCCGGTTCCGCCCACGAGCGTCGCTGTACCAGCCGCACGGAGTCGCGACGCCAGTGCGTTCGCGCGCTGCGTCACCTCGGGATTGGTCACCGAGATCACCGCGAGGTCGACCTCGTGCGCGGTGCAGAACCGAACCAGTTCTTCCTCTGGCATGTCGGCGCCGAGATGCTCGACGTTCCAGTTGGCTTCGCGCAGGGCGATCGCCGCCATCGTGGTGGGCAGCGAATGTAGGTCGCCCGAAATCGCCGCGACCAACGCAGTGCCGCGGCGGCGCCCTCGCGGGTTCGGCACCAGGTCGCCCAGCGTGCGCTCGACGATCGCCGATGCGCGGTGCTCGACCCAGATGTCCAATTCACCGCAGTGCCACGCCTCGCCGATCTGACGCAACGGGGGCGCAATCACCGTCTGGATCAGCTCGACCACGCCGGTGCCGTCGTCGACCAGCGAGCGGGCGATCTGTCGCACACTCGATTCGTCGCCGTCGAGCAACGCGGCGTGCATGCGGGTGGCTTGCTGGGCAACGCGCTTCTGCGTCGGCTTCTGCGGAGCAGCCGGCGCCGAGCGCCGCGCCTTGAGCTCGTCGACGTCGCGGCGGGCGACCACGTACTGCTTGCCCACCACCCGCGCCGGGAGTTCCCCGCTGCGCACCCAGCGATAGGCGGTTTGGTAGTGCACGCCGAGGGCCGCTGCGGCCTCGCGCAGCTCGAGTTCGGCGCCGTCCATGGCTCCGGAAGTGTACGGCCTCCAGGAAAATCTCGCTGAGTTCTACTAAATACGACTGAATCAGACTAAATCACACTAAACGCCGCTAACTTGCTCTCCGTCGCAACGAAGCGACGACCCCCACCCGAAAGGAGCCTTCAATGGACCTGACGTTGAGCGAGAACCAGTACAACCTGGTGTACAACTCGTTCTCCTTCGTCATCGCTGCCATGGGCGCAGCGCTGATCTTCTTCCTGTTGGTACGGAGTCGAGTTGCCCCTCGGCACCGCATGGCGCTCACGCTGTCGACGCTGGTCGTGGCGATCGCCCTGTACCACTACATCCGCATCTTCGACTCGTGGTCGGCGGCGTTCAGCTTCATCGGCGGCGAGTACGTCCAGGACGGCGAACCGTTCAACGAGGGCTACCGCTACGTCGACTGGCTCCTCACCGTGCCGCTGTTGCTCGCCGAACTGGTCGTGGTGCTCAAGCTGACCAAGGGCAAGACCCGCAGCCTGCTGATCCGCCTGACGACCGCAGCGATCGCCATGATCCTGCTCGGCTGGCCCGGCGAAGTCGCCGATCCGGACTCGACGGCCCGCACGATCTGGGGTGTCGCCTCGACGATTCCGTTCCTCTACATCCTGTACGTGCTGTTCGTGGAGCTCGGCCGGTCGCTCGACCGCCAGAGCGCCAACGTGCGCAAGCTCGTCGACGGATTGCGCTACATCATCCTGGCCACCTGGGGTGTGTACCCGCTGGCCTACATTGCGCCTTCGGTGATCGACAACGAGGCAACCGCTGAAGTTGCCCGCCAGGTCGGCTATTCGATCGCCGACGTGTTGGCCAAGCCGCTGTTCGGCATCCTCATCCTGGCGATCGCCATCGCCAAGTCCCGTGAGGACGGCTACGTGCAGCCTGGCGACACGCCGGACGAGAGCACCAGAGTGCCCGACGACGCCAGCGAGCTCACCCAAGCCTGATCGATAGGGCCTGATCCAGTAGGGCCTGATGAACAGAACCTGATCAGGAAGCGCCTGATCACACCCGGGGCAACGCCCCGAACCTCCTCCCCACACCCGTGTGGCCCGATCCTTCCTGCAGGATCGGGCCACACGAAGTTTTGCCGCCGTGCCATTGATGCTGCCGATGGTGCTGCCGACATCGCCCACCGCGCACCCCGAGCGCTCGTTAGCCTTTCTGCCCACCCATGGGATTGCAGTCACTAGAGCAGCGTTTAGAGCGTATGGTCGATGGCGTGTTTCGTCGTTCCCGCGGGTCGATCCGCCCGATCGAGCTGGGCCGCCGTCTCGTGCGCGAGATGGACAACAACCGCTCGGTCGACGTGAAGGGCCGCCGCCTCGTGCCCAACGACTTCACGGTGCTGCTCTCGGCCACCGATCACCTCGGGTTCGCCGAGATCGAAGACGCCCTCACCACCGAACTCGCCGAAGCCGCCAAGGAGTACGCCCGTGAAGAGGGCTACCACTTCATGGGACCGGTGCAGGTACGCCTCACGGTCGACAACGACCTTAAGAAGGGTCGCTTCGGCATCGTCGGCCAACTCAAGCAGGCAGCCACCGGCCCCGGCCTGGCGTCGGTGGTGATGCCGTCGGGCGAACGGGTCTCGCTCAGCGAAGGAACGGTCACCGTCGGGCGGCTGCCCGAGTGCACGATCACGATCGAAGACAGCAACATCAGCCGACGGCACGCCGAAATCCGACCCGGCACCACCTCGTACGTGGTCGTCGACCTCGGCTCGACGAACGGCACGATGGTCAACGGCGTGCGCATCTCCGGCGAACACCGCCTCACCGACGCCGACATCGTTAGCTTCGGCTCCACCCACGTCCGGTTCGAGACCGGCTGACCCGCGCCGACGCGCGGGCCGCCAGCGACGATGATGCCTGCCACGATGAACACGGCCAGCGAGCCGCCCCGATGACCGATCAGATCCTCAACATCCTCAAGTTCGTGTTGCTCGGACTGCTGTACCTGTTCTTCGCCCGCGTCCTGTGGGCCGTGTGGAGCGAGGTGCGCACCCCAGCCCAGCGCCCGGTCGCCCAACAACGGCAAGCCGTCACGGCGGCGGCTACCCGCCCCGACACCTCGAAGAAGGCGCTCAAGGCCAAGCGCAGCTCGTCGCGCGTGCCGAAGGGCAAGAAGGGTCGCGCGGGTCGGCTGGTGGTGCTCGAACCCAAGCAACGCCGAGGCATGACGGTGGCCCTGCAGGGCGAGATCACGCTCGGCCGCGACCCGAACTCGACCATCGTGATCGACGACGACGGCTACATCAGCCAACTGCACCTGCGCGTGTTCGACTACGAGGGACAACCGATGGTGGAAGACCTCGGGTCGACCAACGGCACGTTCCACAACGGCAACAAACTGGTCGGCACCAAGCTGCTGCACAAAGGCGACCGACTGCAGGTCGGCACCACCGTGATCGAGGCCCAGTGATGGCAGGGACGTGATGGCCGAGCTGCGCGCTGGAAGCGCCACCCATCCGGGCAACATCCGCCCGCAGAACGAGGACAACCTGCTCGTCGCCGATGGCATCTACGTCGTGGCCGACGGCATGGGCGGTCACGAAGCGGGTGAGGTCGCTGCGGAACTCGCCATCGAACGCATCACCGAAGCCCTCGGCGACGGCGACACACCAACCGCCCAACAAGTGGTCGACACGATCACCGCAGCCAATGGCGACATCTTCCGCGCGGCGATCGCCAATCCCGGCCAACGGGGCATGGGCACCACCGTCACCGCCATCGCCGTGATCGGCGACCCGATGGCCGGCCGCGGTGCGCCGAACATCGACGAGAACGACCCGTCCGACACCGCCTCGGACACCGATGCCGACACACCCGGCGATGTCACCCCGATCACCCCGGCCGAGCCGAGCGAGGCGCTCGTGCTGGCCAACGTCGGCGACTCGCGTACGTACCTTTTCCGTCACGACCGGCTGCGCCGCGTAACGGTCGACCACAGCTACGTGCAAGAGCTGGTGTCGACCGGCCACATCACCGAAGACGAAGCACGCACCCACCCGCGACGCAACATCATCACTCGTGCGTTGGGCATCGAGCCCGACGTGCGCGTCGACTGGTGGACGCTGCCGCTCATCCGGGGTGACCGGTTCGTGCTGTGCAGCGACGGGCTCGTCGACGAGGTCAGCGACGCCGACATCTCCACCACGCTGACGCTGCTCACCGATCCGCAAGAGGCCGCCGACCGGCTCGTGGAACAGGCGCTCGCCGCAGGGGGTCGCGACAACATCACCGTGATCGTCCTCGACGTGCTCGACGGCGATGAGCCGCCCGACCCCACTCAGGAGATCGACGTGGTCCCGGTGTGGGCCGACGATGCCGCCGACCCCACACCAGCGGGCCCACTCGAGGTCGACGCCGACCCGAACGGCGAGCGCACGGCGACCGACGATGGCCCCGACCCGACGATCGGCATGCCCACGCCGAAGCGCCGGATCAGCCCGATCGCCGCGATCACCGCAGCCGGCACAGCGGTGGCCATCGTCGTCGTGGTCGTGTTCCTCGCCGTGTGGGCGCGCTCGGGCTACTTCATCGAGTTCGACGACGACGACAACGCGGTCGTCTACCAGGGACGACCCAGCGGCGTGCTGTTCGTCGATCCGACGCAGGAAGCGGTGGGACCCAACCGCGACCAGATGAGTACCGAAGCGATCGCCGAGGTCGAAGCGGTCCCCGAGTTCGATTCGTTGCAAGACGCCTTCGACTTCCTCAACAGCGCAACCACCACGACGACGACCACCACCACGACCACGACGACCACCACGGTGCCACCGACGACGGTGCCGCCGACCACCGCACCGCCGACCACTGCCGCGCCCGATCCACCGACCGGTACGACCACGGGGTGACTGAGGTGCGCGATCGATGACGGTTGCCGACGACCTCGACCCGCGCAGCATCACGGTGCACGACGGGCCGTCGCCGATTGCCAAGCGCCGCCGCTCGACCGAGCTGACGCTGGTGGTGATGGCCGCGCTGATCACCGGCGCGGCGTACACGATTGCCGCGCTCGGCACGAACTCCGAGATCCCGCCGGGGATCGTCGTGTTCGTGCTGATCCTGCTGGGCCTACTGATCAGCGCGCACATCGTGGTGCGCATCGTCGCCCGCGGCGCCGACGGCACGCTGCTGCCACTGGCCGCCCTCCTCCACGGCATCGGGTTCGTGATGATCACACGGCTCGACGATCGCCTCGCTGGCCTGCAGGCAACGTGGAGCCTGATCGCCATCGTGGTCTTCGTCCTCACGTTGGTGTTCGTCCAGCGGGCCACCGACCTCGCCCGCTACCGCTGGCTGCTGCTGTTCAGCGGTGTCGGACTACTGCTGTTGCCGATGGTGCCCGGCCTCGGCAGCACGATCAACGGCGCACGCATCTGGGTCAGCCTGGGCCCGATCAACTTCCAGCCAGGCGAGTTCGCCAAGCTCGCGCTCGCCGTGTTCTTCGCGGCGTATCTCGCCGATCGTCGCGAGCTGATCGCGGCGAAGACGTGGAAGGTCGGGCCGTTCTATCTCCCCGAGCCGCGCTACCTCGCCCCGATCGTGGTGGCCTGGGGATTCGCCGTCGTCGTGATGGTCGGACAGCGCGACCTCGGCTCATCCCTGCTGTTCTTCACCCTGTTCGTCGTGATGATGTGGGTGGCCACCGAGCGCATCGGCTACCTCATCGTCGGCGCGATCCTGTTCGCCGGGGCCGCAGCCTTCGCCTGGACGCAGTTCAGTCACGTCCAGACCCGGGTCGACATCTGGATCGATCCGTGGTCGCGCTCGCTCGACTCCGGCTATCAAATCGTCCAGTCGCTGTATGGCCTCTCGGACGGTGGCCTCACCGGCACCGGGCTCGGTCGAGGCAACCCCGACCAGGTGCCGTTGGCGCAGAACGACTTCATCTTCGCCTCGATCGGCGAGGAACTCGGGCTGGTCGGCGCGTCCGCTGTGCTGATGGCCTACCTGTTGTTCGTCGGCGCCGGACTGCGCATCGCGCTACGCACCGAGCGGACCTTCGAGAAGTTGCTCGCGGTGGGCCTCACCACCATCGTCGGGGTGCAGGCGTTCATCATCATCGGCGGCGTGATCAAGCTCGTCCCGCTCACCGGCATCACCTTGCCGTTCGTGTCGTACGGCGGCTCATCGCTGATCGCCAACTACATCTTGTTGGCGCTGCTGATCCGCCTTTCCGACTCGTCGGCGCGACGACTCGGCGAGTTGCCCGACGACCCCACGCCCGGCGAGCGATTCGCCGCATGGCGGCTGGCGCGCCGGATTCGACGACAGGGCGGTTCGACGGCGCCCGACGGTGTCCCTGACGGAGCGCTGGCCGCGACAGCGACGACACTGGAGACGTGAACCGACAGATTCGCCAGCTCGCGCTCGGATTGATGGCGTGTTATCTGGTGCTGTTCGTCACGCTCAACTATTGGCAGGTCGGCCGCCAAGAGGAACTCAACGCCCAGTTCGACAACACCCGTGCCGTGTTGCGCGAGTTCAACAAGCCGCGCGGCCCGATCGTGACCGCCGACGGGATCGTCGCCGCATTCTCCGAGCCGGCGCCGCCCGGGGAGACCTACGACTTCATCCGCGAGTATCCGACCGGTGAACTGCTCGCCGACATCACCGGCTACTTCACGTTCGCCTTCGGCTCCACCCAGGTCGAACGCGTCTACGGCGACGTGCTCACCGGCTCCACCGCGGCCCAACAGGTGCGCGGCCTCGGCGACCTGCTGAGCGGCGAGTTCGACAACTCCGGCTCGGTCGAGCTGGCGATCCGCCACGACGCCCAGCAGGCGGCGCGCTTCTTCCTCGGCGGCCAGCCAGGCTCGGTGGTGTTGATGGAGCCACGCACCGGCGCCGTGCGGGCGATGTTCTCCAACCCGACGTACGACCCGAACACCTTCGTCAACGCCGACTTCGAGATCGCCCAGGAAGTGATCACCGAATTGCAGAACGAAGAGGGCAACCCGCTCCTGGCCAACGCCTACCAAGAGCGGTACATGCCGGGTTCGACGTTCAAGGTGATCACCACCGGCATCGGGTTGGAGGCCGGTGTGTTGACACCCGACACGGTGTTTCCCAACGAAAGCCAGTGGGTTCCCCCGCAGACCAACGACCCGATCCAGAACTACAACGGCTCCACATGCGGCGGCGACATGGCCACCGTGTTCGCCCGCAGCTGCAACATCCCCTTCGCCCGCACGGCGATCGAACTCGGGCCCGAGGCGATGGTCGAAGGCGTCGAGGCCTGGGGTGTCGGTGAGGAGATTCCCCTCGACATTCCGCAGTCGGCAGCCAGCACGTTCGGCAACACCGAGAACCTCGACCAGGAGCTCCCGCTGCTCGGCATCCGCGGGTTCGGCCAGAGCGAAACGCAGATGGTCCCGCTGCACATGGCGATGGTGGCGTCCACGGTGGCCAACGGCGGATTCATGATGGAGCCCTACGTGGTCGAGGCGACCTACGACCACCAGGGCCGCCTGCTCGACGACGCCGACCCGACGGTGTGGAAGAACCCGCTGTCGCCGGAGAACGCATTGATCATGACCGACTTCATGCGCGGCGTTGCCGAGCGCGGCACGGCCAGCTGCTGCATCGCGCTCGAGGGCGGCATCCCGGTTGCCGCCAAGACCGGTACCGCCGAACTCGGCCTCGAGTCGAACCCCGATCTGTCGCACGCCTGGATCGTCGCCTTCGCGCCGGCCGACGACCCGCAGTACGCGGTGGCCGTGTCGTTGATCAACGTCGAATCGACCGCCGACGTCGCGGCCACCGGCGGGCGACTCGCCGGACCGATCGCCAAGGGCCTCCTCGACTTCATGCTCACCGGCCCCGGGGCGCAGGCCGACGCTGCTGCCGCAGCCGAACTCGACGAACCCGCCGATCTCCCGGGCAACGCCGACCCCGAACCCGGCCTCGATCCCGGTCTCGAGCCGGACGAATGAAACCGGAAGGCCAGCGACGTCGTCTAAGTCCCCATGACGTCACAACCCCCGGTGCAGGCCATTGGCGCAGGGCCATCGGTAACCTTGGCCCGCCCCGCAGACCGGGGTCGAGAGCAAGACACCAATGACGTGAGCGGGAACGGCGAAGCGACGGTCATCAACGACCGGTACGAGATTCACAAGCGCATCGGGCGTGGCGGTATGGCCGATGTGTTCTCGGCGCGCGACCTGCTGCTCGATCGCCAGGTGGCGATCAAGGTGCTGTTCCCCGAGTTCGCCACCGACGCCAACTTCGTCGAGCGGTTCCGGCGCGAGGCGCAGTCGGCGGCCAACCTGTCGCACCCGAACATCGTCAACGTCTACGACTGGGGCAAGTACGAGGGCACCTACTTCATCGCCATGGAAGAGGTGCAGGGGCGCACGCTCGCCGAGATCCTGCAGACCAACAAGCAACTGACGGCCAAGCAGGCTGCCGAGATCGCCAGCGAGGTGGCCGCTGCGCTGGGGTTCGCCCACGACAACGACGTCGCCCACCGCGACATCAAGCCGGCCAACATCCTGATCGGGTCGAACGGCCAGGTGAAGGTGGCCGACTTCGGGATCGCCCGGGCGATGAATGCACCCACCGAGTCGAACCTCACCCAAGCCGGTTCGGTGATGGGTACCGCCACGTACTTCTCGCCGGAACAAGCGCAGGGCGCACAACCCGACCCGCGGAGCGACCTGTACTCGCTCGGCGTGGTGATGTACGAGATGGTCGCCGGGCGGCCGCCGTTCTCCGGCGAGAACCCGGTGAGCATCGCCTACAAGCAGGTGCACGATGCGCCGCAGCCGTTGGTGCAGATCGTGGCCGACGTACCCAAGCCGTTCGAGGCAATCGTCGCCAAGCTGCTGGCCAAGGATCCCAAGCTGCGGTACCCCACCGCTGGTGCGTTGCGCGACGACCTCCGGCGCTTCCGCAACGACGAGCCGGTGATGGCGCTCGAAGCGCTGAACAAGCGGCGTGCGGCCGGAGCGGCAGGTGCCGCCGGAGCCGCTGCGGCAGCAGGCGCCACGTCGATCAACCCGACCACACCGCCGACGACCGGCTCGGTGCCGCCAACCGGCACACCTCAGTCCACATCGGTCCCCTCGACCGGCATGCTCGAGGCCGGCTATCCGACGGGTGCGTCGGCCGATGCGGCGTACTACGACACCAACACCTCGCGCACCGGCTGGTACGCCGTCGCTGCGTTCGTCGCCTTGATCGTGCTGGTGGTCGGTGGCGTGTTGTTGTTCCAAACGTTGTCGGCCGACGAGGCCGCCGACGAGCCGCGACAGTTGGTGCTCGAGGACTACACCAACCCACCGCAGCTGTTGGAGGAGGTCACCGCCAGCCTCGACGATCTCGGCATCAGCTACGAGACGATCCCGGAGGAAACCGGCCTCGTCCCGCCGCGGTTCGTGTTCCGCACCGATCCGGTGCCGGGCTCACTGATTCTCGAAGACCAAGTGGTGCAGGTGTTCTTCAACCCCGACCCGCAACTGGTGCCCATCCCCAACGTGGTCGGCATCCCGCTCGACGAGGCACAGAGTCGGCTGGAGAGCGAAGGGTTCACCGTCGGCGAGATCACGTTCGAAGAAACCGACACGGTGGGCGAGAACACGGTGATCAGCTCCGATCCGACCGCCCAGACACCGTCGCTGCAAGGAACGGCAGTGAACCTCGTCGTCGCCGCACCGATCGAGAGCGTGCAGGTCCCCGGCGAGGTGGTCGGGCAGACCGAGGTCGCCGCCCGCGAGATTCTCGAGGCACCGCCGTACAACTTCACGGTCACCACCGCGCAGCAGCCGAGCTCCGAGTTCAACGTCGGTGTGGTGCTGGCGATCGATCCGAGCGGGGGCAGCGTCGTCGAGCGCGGCTCGTCGGTGGTGATCGTCGTGTCGTCCGGCCCAGCCCCGGTCACCGTGCCACCGGTCCGAGGGCAGACGGCAGGACGGGCGACCAACACGTTGACCAGCGCCGGGCTGCAGGTGCGCACCGTGTTCCAGGACGTCGAACCCGGCAGCGTCGATGACGGCTTGGTGATCGCCCAAGACATCCCCGCTGGTTCGCAGGTCGATCCCGGCACCGAGGTCACGATCACCGTCGGTCGGGCGACCGGTCCGGTGACCACGCTCCCACCGGCCACCACCTCGACGACCTCCACCACCTCCACGACGTCGACCACCAGCACCACGTCGACCACCACCACCACGACCGCGCCCACCGAGTCGTCAGCTCCGTAACGGTCTCCTCCGAAAAACCGGGGATTTTCAGCGGGTCGTGGAGGGTGTGCTGGCGAGGAAGTTGCGGAGGAGGTCGTGGCCGCAGCCGGTGAGGATGCTCTCGGGGTGGAACTGCACGCCTTCGATCGGCAGGTCGCGATGGCGCACCCCCATCACAACACCGTCGGGGCTGGTGGCGGTGACCTCGAGCACGTCGGGGATCGAATCGGGGGCCAACGTCAGCGAGTGATACCGCGTGGCGGTGAGCGGGCTCGGCAGCCCGGCGAACACCCCGCGCCCGTCGTGGCTGACGGGTGACGTCTTGCCGTGCATCAGCTCGGGTGCGCCGACCACCTGGGCGCCGTAGACATGGCCGATCGCTTGATGCCCGAGGCACACGCCGAGCACGGGGACACCACCGTCGGCGAACGCGCCGATCGCGTCGCACAGGATCCCGCTGTGTTCCGGTCGACCGGGTCCGGGCGACAGCAGCACGGCGTCCGGAGCGGTCGCCACGGCCTCGTCGACGGTCATTTCGTCGTTACGCACCACGTACGGCTCGACGCCGAGCTCACCGAGGTATTGCACCAGGTTGTAGACGAAGCTGTCGTAGCTGTCGATCACCAACACGCGCGGCATTCCCCCAGTATGGAGCACCGCGTGGCGGCGACCGCCCGAGAATCGCCTATGATCGCTCGCCGATGGCACCTCCCAAGCGCAAGTCGGGCGGCCGCGTCACCCCCAAGGGGACCCGCCCAGGCGATCGTCCGACCTCGTCGGCGAACGAGCAGAGTTCGTCCGAGCCCGCGTCGACGCCGAGCGCGTCCGACGAGGGCCCGCGCCGCGGCGTTGCCGCGTCGTCGCGCTACACGCCGAAGGCGACCAAGCGACAGCTGATCCCGCCGTCGTACATCCCGGTGATCATGCTGGTGTTGCTGATCGGCGGTGGCCTGCTGATCATGGCCCGGTATCTGGTGTTCACCGACACCAACTGGCCGACGCTGATCGGCCTGGCGATGATCCTCGGCGGTCTGTACACCGCCACCAAGTGGCAATAGCGACGGCACGACCAGCGGGAACAGCCGCGCCCAGCCTGTGGGCAACTCGAATCACATCGGTGTAGTTCTGCCCAACTTATCCACAGTTGTGTGGACAGCGCGCTCGCGCGTGGGTGCTAGTCGTACAGCGGCGCGACCTCGGTCATCGCCTCGAGACAGTGCGTTGGCGGCGGTGGATCCTCATCTGGAGCCATCGTCAACTTCAATTCAACACCGCAGACATCGCAGCGATACCGGCGGTTCACTTTGCGCAGTTCGCCCGACGGAGGTGGCTCTGGGGGCATCGATGTGAGCCCACGCAGGATGGCGATGCCACTTTTCCACAGCACATAGCCGAGGATCAGTCCCACTCCGACCCACACGAACGTGCCGAACGCCGGCATACGGCCATCGTATGGGCTGCTGGCGACGACCGGACACGGCGGCGGAACGCCGGCTGCGTGGGTCGTCGGGCGAGCAGCCGAACACACAACATGCGAAGTTGGTTTCGTAACTCGTCACGACGTGCGACAATGGTCACATGACCGGTTTGAAGCCACTGTCCACCATCGACGAGATCGACGCCATCTCGAAGGGTCGAACCGTTCCGAGTGCATTCCTCGAGCTCGTTGCCGCCAACCCGAACGTTCCGGCACTGCACTCGATGAAGGCCGACGGCGGATGGAACATGTGGACCTACCAACAGTTCGCCGACGTCGTCGCCCAGGCCGCTACCGGGTTGCGCAAGGCCGGGTTGGAGTCCGGCCACCGAATGCTGCTGATGATGCGCAACCGCCCGGACTTCCACTGGTTCGACGCCGCGGCGCAATTCCTCAGCGCCACCCCGGTGAGCATCTACAACTCCTCGTCACCGGAAGAGATCGAGTACCTCGCCGGCCACGCCGAAGCCGAGATCGCCATCGTCGAAGACAACGGCTTCCTCGAGCGCATCCTCAAGGTGCGCAGCGAGCTGCCGAAGCTCCAGCAGATCTATGTGATCGAGCCGCCAGAAGGTCCGCTGCCCGACGGAGTGCACCCCGCGAGCGAGCTGCTCGAAGCGGGTAGCGCCGACCTCGCCGAACTCGGCGCGGCGACGTCGCCCGACGACCTGGCCACGCTGATCTACACCTCCGGCACCACCGGTCCGCCCAAAGGCGTGATGATCAGCCAGTACAACGTGGTGTACACCGTCGAGATCCTGAAGGACTGCATCAGCTTCGACGACTTCGTCGGCAAGCGGGCCGTGTCGTACCTCCCGATGGCGCACATCGCCGAGCGGGCGATGAGCCACTACCAGGCGATGATGCTCGGCTACTCGGTGTACTGCTGCCCCGACCCCAACCAGCTCACGGCCTACCTCAAGGAGGTGCACCCGCAGATCATCTTCGGTGTGCCCCGGGTGTGGGAGAAGATCTACAACGGGGTCAACGCTGCACTCGGCGCCGATCCCGACAAGAAGGCCCAGTTCGACGACGGCGTGCGCGCAGCGATCGAGATCCGCGAGTCGAACCTCGACGGCGACTTCAACGAGGAGCAGCAGGGCACGCTCGACTTCCTCGACGCCGCAGCCTTCGCCCAGGTGCGCGCCCTCGTCGGGCTCGACGCAGTCGACGTGGCCGTCACCGGTGCGGCGCCCATCCCGGTGCCGGTACTGCAGTGGTTCAACGCTGTGGGCATCCCCCTCTCGGAGATCTACGGCATGTCGGAGTCGACGGGTCCGATGACGTGGTCGCCCGAACGCAACAAGGCCGGCACGGTCGGCCGCGGCTGCCCCGGCATGGAGGTGAAGATCGCCGACGACGGTGAAGTGATCTGCCGTGGCGGCAACGTGTTCCAGGGCTACCTGAAGGCGCCGGACAAGACGGCCGAAACGATCATCGATGGCTGGCTGCACTCGGGCGACATCGGCGAAGTCGACGACGAGGGCTACATCAAGATCGTCGACCGCAAGAAGGAACTGATCATCACCTCCGGCGGCAAGAACATCAGCCCCGCCAACCTCGAAGCCGCCCTCAAGACCATTCCGGTCATCGGACAGGCCGCGGCGATCGGCGACCAGCGCAAGTTCGTGTCGGCGATCCTCGTGCTCGACCCGGAGGCCACCCCCGTGTGGGCGGCGGCCAACGGCAAGGGCGACAAGAGCCTCGCCGAACTCGCCGCCGATCCCGACGTGATCGCCGAAGTGCAAAAAGGTGTCGACGAGATCAACACCCAATTCGCCCAGGTCGAGCAGATCAAGAAGTTCACCCTCGTCGGTGAAGAGTGGCTGCCCGACAGCGACATGCTCACCCCGACCTCCAAGCTCAAGCGGCGCGGCGTCAACGCCCGCTACGCCGACGAGATCGAAGGGATGTACGCCGGGCTCTCGTGACGATGTGCGGGGCCTCACGGCAGTTCTGAGAACTTCAGGCTCGGACGGCCCCGCGCCAGGCTTGCTCCCTGGCGGTCGCGGCGCCGGCCGTGCTGACATGCGAGGGCTCATCCATTGGCGAGGCCTTACTGCACGTCTGAGCAACTCGGGTTTGGACGGCCCCGCGCCAGCAGGGGCGCCCTGGCGGGCGCGCCCTGCGGCCGTGCACGATTCGCCAGGCTTCGCTGCGGAGGCCGTGGCTACGCCAGTTTTTCGATGACGGCGCGGAGGGCGGTGATCTCGTCGTCGTCGAGCTTCACGCTGAACAGCGACTGCAGCGCACGGCGATAGGTCACGTTCATCTCGCGCCACAGGCGGCGGCCGGTGCGCGTCAGCTCGACATCCACCGCCCGCAGATCCGCCGCGTCGACGTGACGGTGCCGGGCGACCCACCCCTCCTCTTCCAGCCGATCGAGGCGGCGGCTCACGCTCGACGGAGGGAGGCGCAGATCACTCGCCACGTCGTGCGGCCGAGCCAATCCGCCCAACCGTTGCAGCGACGCCAACACATCGAACCAACCGAGAGGGATATCCCACTCGGCGCGCAACTCGTCGTCGATCGACCGTTCGAGTTCGCCGACGACGGCCTGTACCCCACGCCACGCCCCAACACGATCGCGATCGAGCCGCGGCATTTAACCCGTGTGGCGAATCGCGTCGGTGAACGCGTGGACCGCCTCGTCGATCTGGCTCGCCGACACGATCAGCGGCGGCATCCAGCGGATAGTCCGCTTGCGCGTCCCGGCGCGCATCAGGATCACCCGATGCTCACGGAGACAGTGGTCGACGATCGCCGCAGTGCGATCGGGACTGTCGAACTCGGTGGCCACCATCAACCCACGGCCGCGCACGAACTGCAACGCGTTGTCGAGCTGCTGGAGGTCGCGCAGGGCATCGGTCAACTGCGTCCCGCGCGCCGCAACGTTGTCGAGAAACCCCGGCTCGGTGATCACGTCGATCGTCGCCAGCGCCGCCGCACACGCCATCGGGTTGCCGTCGAACGAACCACCGTGGCTGCCAGGGATCCACTGCTCGTCGATCTCCCGCCGCAGACCCAGCGCAGCGAACGGGAACCCCGAGGCGATGCCCTTGGCCATGCACATCAGGTCGGGCTGCACGTCGTGCGACTCGATGGCGAACATCTTCCCGGTGCGCCCGAATCCAGACTGCACCTCGTCGACGATCAACAGAATGCCGTGCGTACGGCAGCGCTCGGCGACGCCGTCGATGAACGCCGCAGGCGTCGGGATGTACCCACGCTCGGCGATCACCGGTTCGAGCACGATCGCAGCCACCTCGTCAGCTGGGGTTTGGGTGAGGAAGAGGCGGTCGAGTCCGCGCAGCGCCCGACTGATCTCGGACTCCTGATCGGAGGTGTGGGGGTCGGGGAACGGCGCGACGTACACACCACCGGGCAGCGGCCCGTACCCCTCCCGATCGAGCGCTCGCGAGGTCGACATTGCCATCGTGAGATGGGTGCGGCCGTGAAAGGCTCCGTCGAACACGATGATGTTCGGCCGTGCGGTGGTTTGCTTGGCGACCTTCACGGCCGACTCGATCACCTCGTCGGCCGACGTGGTGAAGAAGAACGAGTCGATCCCGTCCGGGGTCAATTCGGTCAGCCGCGCGGCGAGCGGCTCGAGCAAGTCGTGGGTGTACACGTTGTTCGGTGCGTGAATGCACCGCTCGGCCTGCTCGCTGATGGCCTTGACCACGCGTGGGTGGCTGTGGCCAGTGGTGGCCGGCGCGATGCCCGCAGCGAAGTCGAGATACTCGTGACCGTCGGTGTCGACGACGTAGCACCCGTGGCCGCGGGCGACCTGCAGGTCGGTCGCCCGCGACCACACGTGCGAGAGGTGGCTCGGCGAGGCCATGCGCGCAGACTACGTGGTCGGCGCGGGCACAACGGGGTGCTCAGGCGGCGTCGGCGTGATCAGCCTGCGGTGCGTCGTCAGCAGCGCCGGCCGTGGAGAAGGCGATGCGCTGCACCTCGTCGTAGCTCGATGCGAGATGAAACGTGATCGCCTCACGCACCCGCTCGGGCACATCGTCGAGATCCGGACCATTGCGCGCCGGCAGCACCACGTCGGTCAGCCCCATGCGGTGGGCGGCCAAGACCTTCTGCTTCACACCACCGATCGGCAACACCTGCCCCTGCAGCGTGATCTCGCCCGTCATCCCCACCTGGGGATTCACGGGACGATCGGTGAGCAGGGAGATCAACGCCGTGGTCATGGTGATCCCCGCCGAAGGCCCGTCCTTGGGCACTGCGCCGGCCGGCACGTGCACGTGGAACCGGCGTCGCAGCGCAGCGGCGTCGAGACCGAGCTCCTCCGCGTGCGAGCGCACGTAGTTCAGTGCGATCTGCGCCGACTCCTTCATCACGTCGCCGAGTTGGCCGGTGAGGGTCAGGCCGGGTTCGGTGTCGGGTCCGGTCGGAAACGCCGTCGTCTCGATGAACAGCACGTCGCCGCCCACACCGGTGACCGCAAGCCCGGTTGCGACACCCGGCGTCGTAGTCCGCTCTGGCACCTCATCGACCACCTTCGGTCGTCCGAGCCAGTCGGCGACCTCGCCGCCATCGACATCGATCGGTGTCGGCTCGCCGGTGGCCACCTTGGACGTGACCTTGCGCACCAGGCGTCCCAGCTCGCGTTCGAGCGTGCGTACGCCGGCTTCGCGGGTGTAGCCGCGGATCACCTCGACGAGCGCATCGTCGGTCACCGCCAGTTCGTCGGCGCGCAGCCCTGCCCGCTCCTGTTGACGCGGCAACAGGTAGCGCCGAGCGATGAACGACTTCTCGTCTTCGGTGTAGCCGTCGAGACGAACGAGATCCATGCGGTCGAGCAGCGGCCCCGGAATCGTGTCGGCGACGTTGGCCGTGGCCAAGAACACCACCTCGGACAAATCGAGGTCGATCTCGAGATAGTGATCGCGGAAGGTGTGGTTCTGTGCCGGGTCGAGCACCTCGAGCAGTGCGGCCGTCGGGTCGCCCGACCAGCCGCCGGCAGTGAGCTTGTCGACCTCGTCGAGGAGGATCACCGGGTTCATCGTCCCGGCCTCTTGCAGGGCCCGCACGATGCGGCCCGGCTGAGCGCCCACGTAGGTCCGCCGGTGGCCACGGATCTCGGCCTCGTCGCGAATGCCACCGAGGGCGACGCGCACGAAGGATCGGCCCATCGCCCGAGCGATCGACTCGCCGAGACTGGTCTTGCCCACGCCGGGTGGCCCGACGAGGGTGATGATCGCTCCCTCGCCACGCCCAGCCGCATCGCCACCGCGCTGGTCGAGGCCCCGGTCGCGACGCAACTTGCGCGTGGCGAGGAACTCGACGATGCGGTCTTTCACATCGGTCAGCCCGTAGTGATCGGCATCGAGCGTTTCCCGGGCCGCATCGAGATCGAGGGTGTCGTCGCTGCGATCACCCCAGGGCAACTCGAACACGCGGTCGAGCCAGGTACGGATCCAGCTGTGCTCGGGCGACTGTTGCCCGACACGCTCGAAGCGATCGAGCTCCTTGGCGATGGCGGTCTTCACGCCGTCGGGCGCGTCGAGTGCATCGAGACGCTCACGAAACTCGCCGACCACGTCGTCGTCGCCCTCGCCGAGCTCCTTGCGAATCGATGCGAGTTGTTGGCGCAGCAGCCACTCGCGCTGTTGCTTGTCGACGCCTTCGGACACGTCGTTGCGGATGCTCTCGGCCACCTGCAGCTCGGCGACGTGGCGGCGAGCCCAGGCGTGCAGGGCGTCGACGCGCTCGGCCACGTCGACGGCGCGCAGCACCACGAGGCGATCGGCATCGGCGAACTCGGCCCACACCGCAACGGCGTCGGCCAGTGCACCCGGGTCGCTAGTGGTGCGCAAGATCTCGGGGAGCCGGCGCGAGTTGCGCAACCCGGCGATCACTTCCAACGTGGCCCGCAGCTCGCGGGTGGCCGCATCGAGGCGGGCCGAGGCTGGCGCCTCGACGATTGGTTCGGCTTCCACGTATTCCACGCCGGCATCGACCGAACGGCCGACCACCCGCGCCCGTCGCTCGACGCTGACGATGGCTGCCGAGTCGCCGTTCGGCAGCTGGCCCACGTTGGGCACGCGTGCCAGCACGCCCAGCTCACGCTCGTCGCCACCGGTCAGCACGAGCTGCCGGTCGCCGTTCGTCGCCGCTTCGACAGCGGCCCGGCGAGCGTCGTCGTTCAACGCCAGGGTGACCACCGCGCCGGGAAGCACAACGGTCGGGAGGTGCACCACGGGCAGCGCGATGCGTCGCTGGGGGGAATCGACGGCGCCGTTGCCAGTCGAGCGATCGGAGGGTGTGGCAGACATGCCCCCGAGGGTATCGATCGATTTTCTGACTCACTACCACTCAGGATTACTTCATTGCAGTGCTGCATTCGGTGCGAACAATTCGTTCTGTTCGCGAATTCCGGCGCGTGGCGCCTGAAATCCCCGGTTTTTCGGGGAGGGGCTACTGCAGGTCGCGCGCGGCGGCGCGCGCGTCGGTGGGCGACATGGCCTGCGCGAACCAGCGACGGGTGGGCATCACCCACTTCGGGGCGTTCACCCCGAGCGTGCCGGTGAGGCGCTCGCCGTCGGTGTACATCGCCAGCCACTTGCCGTCGGCGACACTCCCGGCGAGCACCTCGACCTGATCGTCGGCGGCGGGATGGCCCAGGAATTGAATCCGATGGTCGAACTGGTCGCTCCAGAAGAACGGCAGCGGGGCATAGGGGGTCGGTTCGTCGCCGGCGGCGACCGACAATGCCGTCTGCGCCGCATGGGCACCCTGCTCGACGGCGTTGGTCCAGTGTTCGACGCGCATCGTGCGACCGAACTGCGGGTTGTCCCAGCGGGCGACGTCACCGGCCGCGTAGAGACCCTCCACGATGTCGCCGTCGTCGCCGCGCACGCGTAGCGCCGAGTCGCACACGACGCCGTCGTTCAGCGCGATGCCCGCGCCCTCGAGCCACGAGGTCGCCGGAGCGACGCCGATACCCAGCACGATCACGTCGGTCTCGACGAGTTCGCCGTCGACCACCACCCCTCGGTCGGTGAACTCATCGACGCCTGCGCCGCAGCGGACATCGACACCTTCGGCGCGATGGAGATCGCCGATCGCCGCACCCATCTCGGCACCGAGACCCCGTATCAGCGGCGCATCGGCCGCTTCGACGACGACCACATCGTGACCGGCGCGGCGCGCGGTGGCCGCGACCTCCAGACCGATGAACCCGGCCCCCACCACCACGACACGGCGACTCGTGGCGGCGAACTCGGCACGCAAGGCGAGTGAGTCGTCGAGGCTGCGCAGCACGTGCACGTTCGGATGGGCGTGCGCATCGGGGATCTGACGTGGGAGCGCACCGGTGGTGATGAACAGCGCATCACCCGTGATGCTGTCGCCGCCCTCCAGCTCCACGGCAAACGATCCAGGTGAACCTGCAAGCGTGGTCGCGGACTCGCCAAGGCGCCACGTCACATCGAGCGCATCGAGCGCTTCTGGCGGACGCAGCATCGCCCGATCGGCATCCCACTCGCCCGACAGCACCTTCTTCGACAGCGGCGGCCGATCGTACGGTCGATGCGGCTCCGCACCGATCACCACGACATCGCCGACATCGTCGGACTGCCGCAGGGTCTCGGCGACACGCAACCCCGCGAGCGAGGCGCCGACGACGATGCAACGTTCGAGTGCAGCCATCTCCCCACCCTGCCAGCGGACTGCCAGTAGATCGAAATGGAGGCAGCCACCACCACCAACCGTGGGGGCGATCTGCGGCGACAACACGCTCGGTGGTGCCCGACGAAAGCGGTGGGCGCGCGGGCACCAGCGCCGATACGGTCCGTGCCATGCAAGCGACGCAGGACTCCCCACCGCTGGCACCACCATCGGTCGGCGAGATCAATGCCATGATCACCGAGCTGTTTCCCGGCACGCCCAACCAGTGTGTCGATCTCGGTGAGACCTGGGCACTGGCCAAGCGAGAGGTCACCGACGCCGAGCTGCGGCCTGGCGGCTTCATCTCTGGTCCGACGCAGTTCAGCATCGCCGACGCCGCCCTGTGGTACCTCGTGTTCGGCGCATCGAAGCGCATCGTGCCCATGGCGCTCACGTCCGAGCTGTCAATCCGCTACCTCCGGCCCGCCCAGGGGACGGTGTTGTGGGCCCGCGCCGATCTCGATGTGGCCGGGCGGCGCAACGTGGTCGGCACCGTGCGCGTGTGGTGCGACGACAACGGCGATCGGCCCACAGCGACGGCGCAAGGCACCTACGCCCTCCCGCTCTGACGACCCGATGGCGGATCGACCTCGGTTCCACCTGGCGATCCCCGTCGACGACCTGAGTACCGCACGAGCCTTCTACGGCGATCTCCTCGGCTGTCCAGAGGGACGATCATCGTCACACTGGGTCGACTTCGACCTCCACGGCCACCAACTCGTGGTGCACCTCGACGAGCAGCATGCCGAATCGGATCGAGCGCGCAACCCCGTGGACGGCGACGACGTCCCGGTCCCGCACTTCGGGCTGATCCTCGATCCAGCGACGTGGGACGACCTGGCCGCACGGCTGCGCGCCGCCGACGTCGAGTTCGTGATCGAGCCACGAACGCGCTTCGTCGATACCCCTGGCGAGCAGTCGACGATGTTCCTGCGCGACCCTGCGGGGAACGCGCTCGAGTTCAAGGCGTTCGCCGACGATCGAGCTGTGTTCGCGCCGTTTGCGCCGGACGGTTCGTGACCACGCCGATCGAGATCCACGAGCCCGACGATCGACGCGTCGACGACTATCGCCAGCTGACCAACCAGCGGTACCGACGCGCGGTCGAAGGTGACGAGTTCTTGATCGCCGAGGGGCCACTGTCGATCGAACGGCTGCTCGCAACCTCGCTGCCCATTCGGTCGCTGCTGTGCAGCACAAGCCGGCTCGGGCGCATCGACGAACTCCTCGACACGTGCGACCAGCGCAGCGTGCCGTGCTACGCGGCGCCGCCCGATGTGCTGGCAGCGATCGTCGGCTTCGACCTGCACCGTGGTGTGGTCGCCGCAGCGGCGCGCCCACGCCCGCCGGCGGTGGCAGACCTCCTGGCGACCGCACGCACGGTCGCGTTGGTCGAGGGCATCAACGATCCGGAGAACCTCGGCGCCCTGGCACGCGCCGCCCGCGCCCTGTTCGTCGACGGGCTGATCCTCGACCCGACCTGTACCGACCCCTACACCCGCCGCAACGTACGGGTGAGCATGGGCGAGGTGCTGCACCTCCCGATCGCCCGCGACGACCAGTGGGATGGCATCGCTGCGCGCTGTCGTAACGCGGGGTTCGACGTGTGGGCGCTCACCCCAGCGGACGACGCCGACGACGTCTGGGCGTTACCAGTGCCCGGGCGCGTTGCGCTGGCGCTGGGCGCGGAGGGGCCCGGGCTCAGCGATCAGCTGTTGCACGACGCGTCGCGTCGCGTGCGTATCCCGATTGCGGACGACGTCGACTCGCTCAACGTCGGACATGCCGCGGCGATCGCGTTCGCAGCGGTCAGCCGCGAACGACGCGCCGTGTAGCTACGGCAGTCGCCGACGCGCGCAAGACTGGTCGGCGGTTGCCGACGTGATCAGGACTCGTCGGCGGTTGCCGACTCGTTGGCGTCGGTCGCTTCGTCGCCTTCGCGCGGTTCGGGCGCCTCGCCGAGGCCGAGCTTGGAGAAGAGCACAGCCTTCTCGTACTCGAAGTCCTCTTCGTTGACGTCGCCCGCGGCGAACTTCTCGTTCAGCAGGCGGAAGTCTTCGAGCAACTCGTCCTCGGAAGGGCCCTCTTCGACATCGGCTTTGGCCGAGCTCTTGCCGTGACGGATCGCCAGCTTCTCCTGCTTACGTTCCTTCTTGCGCAGCTCGCGCTGGCGCTTTTGGTAGGACTGTGGGCTTCGAGCCACGGCGACCGCCTCCTCAGACGACTTTGACGTCGACGGCTTCGGGGCCTTTCCTCCCGGGAGCGATCTCGAACTCCACGTTGTCGCCGTCGTTCAGCGACCGGCGGCCCGTGCCGACGATGTTCGAGTAGTGCACGAACACGTCGTCGCCATCGGGACGAGAGATGAACCCGAAGCCCTTCTCGTCATTGAAGAACTTCACTGTACCTGTGGCCATGGTGGCTCCTTTGGGGGGTGGAGCCATCCGTATTGACTCACATTTCCGCATTCACCATAGTGACGCGATTGCGGTTCCCCACCGCGAGGGCCGACACCGGCCGGTGACCTGTGACCTGCAACCGCACGAGGATCGCGGCGGCAACGAGCGCCCCTGATGCCCCCGCCACGGCCAGCGCGAGGTCGCCCACGCCGATGCCGTACACCAACCACAGCAGTGCCTCGCCACACGCGATCCACCACGTACCCGGCGCGATGCCGCTGAGCTCATGCGTCCGCAGTGCGACGAGCAGCGCCGGCATCAGCTGACACGCGTAGCCGAGTCCGACCACCACACCTGCGGCCGACCATCCGGCAACCGCCAGCACCGGCACCGGGACCGCGCCGACGACCACCAAGGTGATGGCGAAGCGCAGCGCCAACGGCCGGCTCCGGACGAACAACACGGCGATGCCGAGGTACAGCGCCGCAGAGATCACCGACACCGGCAGCACCAGCCACAGACCCTGGGCGATCGCGTAGATCGCCCACCACGCGTTGAGCGCCAGGCTCATCGCCACCCACTCGGCGGAGATCCCGTCGGCGATGCGCGTGCGATACAGCCGGATGAACTGTGGGGCGGCCATCGTCGCCCCGATCACATTGGCGGCGATCGCCACGACGACGAGGATCACGACGGGAGGATACGGCCGTGGTCCAGAGCCAGCACGTGGGTCGCCCGATCGAAGGCCACGTCGCGATGCGACACCGCGATCACCGTGATCTCGGTGGCCGCAAGGTTGTCCCACAACTCGATTTCGGTCTCGACATCGACCGCGCTCGACAGGTCGTCGAGCACGAGCAACTCGGGACGATGAGCCAGCGCCCGGGCGGTCGCCAACCGCTGCCGCTGACCGCCCGACAGCCGCAACCCGCGCGGACCGATCAGCGTCGCTCGGCCGTCGGCCATCGCATCGACGTCGTCGGCCACCGCAGCAATACGCAGCGCATGATCGAGATCGGCGTCGTCGAGTGTGCCGAGCCGGACGTTGTCGGCCACCGAGTCCGAGATCAGCTGCGGCACCTGCGGGAGAAACGCCGCGTTCGGCGGCACGAAGAAGTGGGCGCGGTCGTCGATCTCCGTCCCGTTCCAGCGAACCACACCGCGCTCGTCGGCGCCCCACACCAGGCCGAGCAGTGCGCGCAGCAGGGTGCTCTTGCCGCTGCCGACCGGGCCGGTGACCACCACCACCTCGCCGCGTGCGACACGCAACGACACGTCGACGATCCCACCGCCGGTGGGGTAGGTGGCACTGAGACGGTCGATCTCGAGCACGTCGAGCGGGACGCGTGCCGGCCGATCGGTCACCGGCCGCACCCGCAGGTCGGCGGGGTCGATCGGCAGCGAGCGCTCGGCAACCGTGCGCTGCACGTCGGATTCGGCGACGAGCCGGCGCATCCGGTCGAACGCCACGCCGGCTTGCTTGCGGCGGGCGAGCATCCGCCCGACCATCCGCGGCAGAAACGCCAACCACCCGAGGTAGGCCGTGAACAACGCGAGCTGCCCCAGCCCGAATGCGCCAGAGGCGATCGCCGACGCACTCACGAGCAACACGAGCCCGAGCCCGACGTCGGCGGCGCCTTGGCTGAAGGCCATCACGCTCTCGTCGAGCACGCGGTCACGCACCGCGGTCTGGCGCCGGCGGTCGACGAGCACCCGCAGGCGACCGAGCATCGGCTCGATTGCGGCGTTGACCTTCACGGTCGTGGCCGCGGCCATCACGTCGCCGAGCAGACCCGTGACCTTGGCGGTCGCCGCGCGGTCGGCGGCGCGATAGCGCTTGATCCGCCCATCGAGCGTGCGCGTGGCCACGCCGACGCCGAGCAGCGGAATCAGCAGGATCGCCGCAGCGGTGGGATCGGCGGCACCGAGGATGAATCCGGCGACCACGGTGAACACCAGCCCGCCGGTGACGTCGATCATGCCGTCGACGAACTGGGCGACGTCTTCGGCGTCGTCGCGGAAGTGGGTGATCGCTCCACCGGCCGAACCGACCGGCTGGCCGGCCTCTGGCCCGCCGCTGGCCATCTGCGCGGCGAGCATGTTGGCCCGCAGCAACGACTGCATGTGCACCCACACCTTGGTCCAGATCAGCGCACCGTGGTGCACCGAGATCATCCGCACGACTTCGGAGGCCACTGCAGCGGCCGCCCAGGCGCAGGTCGCGGCGGTGTCGCCACGGGTCAGCGCGTCGTAGCCGCGACCGAGGGCGTAGCCGGTGGCCGCCGGCATCGTGAAGAACACGATGAACAGCCCGCCGCCCCACCAGAACTCGCGAGGGCGGTGCATGGCAACGCGCCAGGCCAGCGCCCACACGTTCGCGCCCGGATCGTGGGCCAGCTCGTCGGACCACTGCGCATCGGCGGCGCGGCGCTCGGCGCGATCGGGCCGCGAGGCCTCGTCGACGAGATCGGTCATCTCGCACCTCTCATGACTCGCCTGCCGATGACCCGACTGGTCCGGTCGGGGCAGCTCCGAGCGACAGTTCGAGCAGTCGGGCATACCGGCTCTCGTCGTCGCCGAGCAGCTCGGTGCGCGGCCCCTGCTCGACGATGCGACCGCGGTCGAACACGGCGACCGCGTCCACGGCGTGCAGCGTGGACAACCGGTGGGCGATGATCACCGCGGTCCGCCCGGCGATCAGGTCGGCCACCGCGGCTTCGATGCGCTGCTCGGTCGCCGGATCGACGCGCGCCGTGGCCTCGTCGAGCACGATCACATCGGGATCGCGCAGCCATACCCGGGCCAGCGACAGCAGCTGTGACTCGCCCGCCGACAGACCAGCGCCGCCCGCGCCGAGCTGGCGATGGAGGTCGCCCGCAGCCAGCCGATCGAGGCCCACCCGGGCCAGGGCGTCGGCGACCGCCTCGTCGGTGATCGTGTCGTCGAACAGCGCCACGTTGTCGCGCACCGTGCCGGTGAACAGCTCCACTTCCTGCGGTACGAGCGCAACGCGACGACGGAGCTCGGCGAGGGGGATCTCGGCAACTGGCACGCCGCCGAGCGCCACCGTGCCCACGTTCGCTTCCACCAGGCGCAACACCAGGCGGGAGAACGTGGTCTTGCCGCTACCGGTGCGTCCGATGACGCCGAGCGACGTTCCGGCCGGGATGTCGATCGTCACGTCGTGCAACACGGGCTGGTCGTCGCCGTAGTCGAAACCAACCGCCTCGAACCCGATCTCCAGCGCGCCGGCGGCGGGCACGGTCGTGCCCTGATCGACGATCGTCGGGCGTACCTCGAGCAGATCGAGCACGCGTACCATCGCCCCGTTCGCCTTCTGCACGGTCTCGAGTTCGTGGACCACTTCCTCGAGTGGGCGCGACACGAGCATCACGTACTGGAACATGAGGAACGCCGTGCCGAGCGTGATCGCGCCAGCGTTGAACAACAGGACACCGGCGACCAAGGCGATGGCCCATCCGGCGACCACCGCGGCCTGAACGAACCACCACATCACGAGGAACGCCCGCTCGCGGCGCACGGCGCCGGTGAGCGCACCCTCACTCTCTTCGATGAATCGCCATGCGGCGTGCTGCGCCGCACCGTTGGCCCGCAGATCCTCCGATGCGGTGAGCCGTTCCTCGATCCCGCCATAGAGACGGGCGAGGGCACCCATCTCCTCCGACGACTCGCCCACCGCGCGGTGCCGGCTGCGGACGATCACGGTGAGGGCCAGCGCGAGGTAGCCGAGCATGCCGAGGGCCAGCCGCCAATCAAGCACGGCGAGCACGCCAACGATGCCGAGCACGAGCAGTAGCGCGCCGAGCGCCTTGGGAACGACTCGCCCGAGGAACTCCGACACCGACGTGACGTCGCCGTCGGTGCGTTGGATCAGCTCACCGGGTGTGTGTTGCCGGTGGAACTCGTGATCGAGTTCGAGCACGTGACGGGCGATCGTCAGGCGCAGGGCGTTCGTCGTCCGCCACGCGGCGAGCGTGGCGAACCAGGCCACCACCACGGCCAGCAGCTGTGCGCCGATGGCGATCGCCAAATAGAACGCGGCCAAGCGGGCCACGCTCGCGGCATCGGTGCCCGCGGTGGCGTTGTCGACGATGCGCCGAACCACCAGCGGGCCCGCCAAGGTGAGCGCGGCGGCGCCGGCGACGAGCGCGCCGAGCACGACCCAACGCAGCGCGTCGGGCCGCAGCAGCTCCCCCAGGGCGCGCCAGCGAGCGCGCGTTCGCTCGGCCATATCGTCAGTGTGCCGGACGCAGCGGTGTCGGCCGTCGCCGATTTCGCGTCGCGGTTCACGTGGGGTCGCGCGTGGCGGTGACGCAACGAAGTTCGCGGCGACCGTGCCGGGAATTATTGCGGGCGCAATGGCGTTCCAGCCGACATGACCGACGCCCCCACCCGAGTGCAGTTCTGGGTCGATCCCGCGTGCCCCTTCTGTTGGACCACCGCACGATGGCTGGTCGACGAGGTGCTCCCCCATCGCCAACTCGATGTGACCTGGCAGCCGATCAGCCTGTTGTGGAAGAACGACCCTCCGGTCGACAGCCCGTACTACGAGGCGTCGCACTTCACCCACCGCCTGCTCAGGGTGATGGAGTCGGTGCGCACCACCGATGGCGACCGCGGCGTGCTGCGCATCTATCGCGAGTTCGGGGCACGCATCCACCACGACGGCGTGCGTCCGTTCGATCCAGCCGACGCGCTGCGCGAGGTCGGGCTCGACACCAAGCATGCTGCGGCCTTCGACGACGAACGGTGGGACGAGGAGATCCGGGCGCGCATGGACGAGGGTCTGGAACTCGTCGGCACCGACGTCGGTACCCCGATCATCGCCATCGAACGCGCCGACGGATCGTGGGGCGGCTACTTCGGACCGGTGATCACCGGTGTGCCCTCGACCGACAAGAGCCTGCGACTGTGGGACGCGTTGGTCGAGATGACCGCCATCGACGAGTTCTTCGAACTCAAGCGCACGCGCACCCACGCCCCGAACCCGGGCGACCGCCCGAACGACTGACGCGCTCGACGAACCATCTCGACTGGCTCGTTGGATCGAGCGGCTACTCGAGGCGATACAGCCAGATCGGTGCGGCGACGCCGCGGATGCGCGTGGGGCCGACGTCACGAAACGTCGCTGCGGGGAGCGTCTCGCCGATCCCGGCGAGGACGTGGTCGGACACCAACAACTCGCCTGGTGCCGCGAGATCGGTCACCCGCGCGGCGATGTTGACGGTGCGTCCGACGTAGTCGTTGGCGCGCACCTGCACCTCGCCGTGGTGCATGCCGTACCGAACGGCGAGGTCGAACGCCCCTGCGCGACGGGCGTGTTCGATCTGGTGTCGGAGCTCGATGGTCGCCTCCACCGCAGGCCGTGGGGTGGCGAACCACAACATCAGACCATCGCCGAGCTCCTTCACCACCCGTCCCTCGGCCGCGGTGACGACCTCGTTGGCGAGTGCGGTCTGCCGGTCGAGCAACGCAAGTGCTGCGGTGTCGCCGCAGGCATCGGTGTACGCGGTGAAGCCGACGAGGTCGGTGAACACGATGGTGGCGTCGGTCATCGAGTGCTGGTCATCGATTCCTGATGGACACCCGTCCGCTGGTGCTGCGGGCGACGATCACACAGTCGGCGTCGGCTGGCCGTTCGACGCCGCGCTCCGTCACACCACTCCCTGCCAGACCACTCTTCGCTGTACCCGTTGCCGCGAACCCAGTTGCCGCACCACCACGTCGAACCACATGGGCGCGCACCCCCGACGGCAGCGTGACCTTGATCCGCCCCGAGACGGTCTCGGCGTGCACGTCGTGGGCGCCGAGCAGCGCGACGTCGATCCGTCCACTGGTCGTGTGCGCCTGGACGGGACCATCCACGCCGCGCACCGTCACGCTCCCGCTGGTCACGGTGATCTGTGCCCCGCCGCAGGCGTCGACCTGGACCTTGCCGCTGCCGGTGTTCGCCCGGCACACCCCGGTGACTCGCCCGACGATGATCTTGCCGCTGCGCGTGCGTGCGTCGACGCTGGCCGCCTCGTCGATCGTGATCGCCCCCGATGTGGCGAGGACGGACGCGTCGCCGACACGCCCCCGCACGGCGACCCGTCCCGACGTCGTTCCGACGACCAGGTCGGTGCCTTCCGGCACGAGCACCCGTACGCGCCCGCTGCCCGCACTGATCGTGAGTTGTCCATCGACCTCGTCGACCTCGCCCGTGCTCGACCACACGGCGTTCCGCCCCGGTTCGGCGACCACTTCGATGCGCCCGCTCCCCGCCGACACGCGCACGCGGGTCGGATTGATCACCGCCACCACGCACCCGCCGTCAGTCCCACTCGACCCCCACGCCTCCGACCGTACTGGTCGGTGGGCGGCGCGTCACCGGTCAGGTGTCACGCGCGACACGCGCCGAACAGCCGCCGCTTGAACGCCGCTTCGTCAACCTTCCACACCACACGGATGTTGGCCGGATCGGCACCATGACGTCGATCGGGAAACGTGCACCCGCGCGTCGGTTCGTCGAGCCCGACCACCAACCACTCGTCGCTCGACTCGAGGATGATCGACGGGTCGATGGCCACCGCCATGGCCACCGGATCGGGGAAGTCCATGCCAGCCAGCCCAGTCGCCAGCGCGTACTCGTCGACGTCGCCGTTGATGTCGATGGCGAACTCGCCGAGCGGCCCACACGCACGCAAACGCTCCTGCTCGTCGGGGGTGATCACCGCATGCAGGCGGGAGATGTTCCATCCGATCAGGGTCTTGTGACCGGTCGCCGCCAGCACGATCGACGCCGCTTCCGGGTCGGCCCACACGTTGTACTCGCCGAGCGCGTTGACGTTGCCGACGCCGTCGGGCGCGCCGGCCATCAGCCAGACGTGAGTGAACGCCGCGAGGAACTGCGGGTCGGCGTCGAGGGCGGCGGCGATGTTGGTCAGCGGACCCAGCGTGACCAGCTCGTGTCGCCCGGGCTCGTTTCTGGCGATGTGCAGGAGTTGTTCGACCGCGTCGCCGTCGGTCGCCGAGCGTGATGGCTCCGGCAACGGCGCGCCGCCCATGCCGTCGTCGCCGTGCACGAACTGCGCCGTCTCGAGTGGGCGCGCCCGCGGCGCTGCCGCGCCCGCGAAAACGGGGATGTCCGGCGCACCACACACGTCGAGGGTGATCAACGCGTTGCGCACGGCCAGGTCGACCGGCACATTGCCGGCCACCGTGGTGATCGCCCGCAGCTCGATCTGCGGCTCGCGCACGGCGAGCAGCAGTGCGACCGCGTCGTCGGAACCGACATCGGTGTCGACGACGAACGACCGCACGCTGCTCATCATGCGCTGCCTGTTCAGTTGAGGGTGTTCGTGTGCGCTCGACTCAGTCGAGGCGTTCGATGATGGTGGCGTTGGCCATGCCGCCGCCTTCGCACATCACCTGCATGCCGTAGCGGCCGCCGGTGCGCTCGAGCTCGTTGAGCAGGGTGGCCATCAGCTTGGTGCCCGAGGCGCCCAGCGGGTGGCCCAGAGCGATGGCGCCACCGTTGATGTTCACCTTGTCCATGTCGGCGCCGGTTTCCTTCTGCCAGGCCAGCACGACCGACGCGAAGGCCTCGTTGATCTCGAACACGTCGATGTCGTCGATCGACAAGCCGGTCTTCTCGAGGATCTTCTTGGTCGCCGGGATCGGGCCCTTGAGCATGGTCACCGGGTCGGTGCCGGCGAGAGCGAACGAGTGGAACTTGGCGCGGGGCTTCATACCCATCTCCTCGGCCTTCTCGGCGCTCATGATCAGCACGGCGGACGCACCATCGGAGATCTGCGACGAGTTGCCGGCGGTGATCAGGCCGTCTTCCTTGAAGGCCGGCTTCAAGTTGCCGAGCGTCTCGGCGGTCGTGCCGTCACGGATGCCCTCGTCCTTGGTCATCACCAAGGTGTCGCCTTCGACCTCGACTTCGACCGGCACGATCTCGTTCTCGAAGCGACCCTCGTCGCGTGCGACGGCGGCGCGCTGCTGGCTCTGCGCACCGAACTCGTCGAGGTCCTCGCGTGAGAACCCGTACTCGACGGCGATCATGTCGGCGCCGATGCCCTGCGGTGGCAGGCCGGTCTCGGCGTAACGATCCTGCTGCTCTTGAGGGAACGGGAAACCCATACCCTTGACGATCGAGGCACCCATCGGCGTGCGCGTCATCACTTCGACACCGGCCGCGACGACCACGTCGTAGGCGCCGGCCATCACACCCTGCGCGGCGAAGTGCATCGACTGCTGGCTCGAGCCGCACTGCCGGTCGACCGTGGTCGACGGGACTTCTTCGGGCCAACCCGCGGCCAGCACGGCGTTGCGGCCGATGTTGAGCGACTGCTCGCCGACCTGCATCACGCAGCCCATGATCACGTCGTCGACGTCGGAGGGGTCGAGGTTGTTGCGCTCTTCGAGCGCCTTCAGCACATGCGCGGCGAGCGCGGCGGGATGCCAGTCCTTGAGCTGGCCATTGCGCTTGCCGCCGGGCGTGCGGACGGCGTCGATGATCACTGCTTCGGTCATGGTGTGCTCCGTTTCATGTCGGGGGTAGAAGGGTTGGCGGGTGAAGGGTTGGAGGGTGAAGGGTTGGGGGTTGTCGCGGGAGACTCGTTCGTGCGGCGGATCGCCGCATCGACGTTGTGTTGCAGGCGGGTCATCACCCAGGCGAGTGCTTGGCGCTCCTCGCGACCGATGCCGTACCGCAGCTCGGCGCGCAACACCTCGTCGACTTCGGCGATGTCGGCGGCGAGCGCGCGTCCCTTGTCGGTGACGTCGACGCGCCACACGCGGCGATCGCCCGGATCGGGCGTCCGCACGACGACGCCACGGCGCTGCAACTGATCGACGACCGTGCCAATCGCCGCCCGACCGATGCCGAGATGATCGGCCAGATGGGTCTGGCTGGTGGCGCCGAACTCGGCGACATAGGCGATCAGGCTGGCCTGGGTGAGATTGAGATCGAGCGTCGCCAATCGGCAGTCGAAGGCCTGACGAACCATGCGCGCAGTCGCCATCAGCGTGGTCTCGACTCGCAACCACGGTGGGGAGTCGAGTTCGTGAGTGGTCAGGTGCTGAGTCATGCGAGTCGGCGTCCCACCAACGCCAGCAGAAGGAACTGCCGGGTTCGTGTGGACACATACTGTACGACGCCATACAGTATTGCAACATCGCAACTGAGCGGCGCCCTGCATCGCCGCTCGCCGTCGCCACGACACCACCCACACGACACGATCGCCACCCGATCAAACTCCACCCGATCAAACTCCCCCGATCAAGAAGGAGCGTCCCGATGACCGACACCGCTGCCCCGACCGAGCTGACCCCCGAAGACGCCGCTGCGTTCCGCCAGCGCTGCGTGGAGTTCATGGAGGCGCACGCGCCGAAGAGCGCCCCGAGCTTCGAAGACCAGAAGGCGTTCCTCGCCGCGGCCGCAGGCGCTGGCCTCGCAGGCGTGCCCTTCCCAGAGCAGTACGGCGGCGGCGGGCTGACCCTCGCCCACGAGAAGATCTGGCGCGAGGTCAAGAGCAACTACCCGATGGTCGATGCCGAGTTCATCATCAGTCACGGGATGTGCCTGCCGATGCTCAACGAGTACGGCACCGAGGAGCAGAAGGAGCGGTTCATGGCCGACTGCGTGTCGGGCAAGACCCTGTGGTGTCAGATGTTCTCCGAGCCCGGTGCCGGCTCCGACGTCGCCAGCCTGCAGACCAAGGCCGACCTCGACGGCGACGAGTGGGTGATCAACGGGCAGAAGGTGTGGACCACACTCGCCCACAAGTCCGACTACGGGCTGGTCGTCGCCCGCACCGACCCCGAGCAGGTGAAGCACGCCGGCATCTCGATGTTCATCCTCGACATGCGCGCCCCCGGCGTGGAGATTCGTCCGATTCATCAGATCGACGGCGGCACGCACTTCAACGAGGTGTTCTTCTCCGACGTGCGGATTCCCAAGGACTGGCTGGTCGGCGAGCTCAACTCGGGTTGGAAGCTGGCCACCGCCATGCTGATGTACGAGCGCGTGGCGATCGGCGGCGCTGGCGCCGGCAAGATCAACCAGCCGCAGTACAAGATGCTGCTCAAGGCGGCCAAGGAGTCGGGCAAGATCGACGACCCCGTGGTGCGCGATCAGCTGATGGAGATCTACTCGATGGAGACCACCAAGTCGCTCGTGGCGATGAAGACGCGCGACGAGATGAAGGCCGGCAAGACGCCCGGCCCCGGTGGCTCACTCGGCAAGCTCTACGGCTCGGTGATCGCCTGGCGAGTACGCGAGATCGCCCTGGAGATCGCCGGTCCCGGCTCGGTGGCCTGGGACCCCGACGACGAGACCGGTGGCGAGCGCCAGCGGATCGTGCTCAACAGCTTCCAGTCGGGGATCGCCGGTGGCACCGACGAGATCCAGCGCAACATCATCGGCGACCGAGTCCTCGGCCTGCCGCGCGACATCTCCGTCGACCGCGGCGTGCCCTTCCGCGAACTCAAGGTCGGCACCCAAACCGACTGACGGCGTCCGGTGAGCGAACGCGCCCCCTGTGGGCCGTTTGCCTCACCGGTGCTCCAGCACCGTTCTGACCGGTGAGCGAACGCGCCCCCTGTGGGCCGCCTCCCTCACCGCTGCGGTTCGACCCGTTGCGCCGCGGTCGGGTACACACGGGGCATGGGGTCAGGTGACGAGCTGCTGACGACCCGCCAGATGGCGGAGTTCGTGGCCAACGGGGTGCTGCGCTTCGACGCGCTCGTGCCCGCCGAGATCAACGAGCGGGCGGTCGACGAGATGGCCCGGCTCAACGCCGAGCGCCTGGCGCCCGACGGCCTCGCCCCGCCCGACACGCAAACGCCGCTCGACGACTGCTACCCAGCTCCGTCGGCAATCGGCGAGTACCTCCGCCTGCCAGAGGTGCGCGGCATCATCACCTCACTGGTCGGGCCCGACCCGATCTTCGACCACGACTGGACCCATCACCTCCCAGCTGGCTCGACCTACCTGCAACCGCTGCACGTCGATGCGGTGACCGACTCGCCCGACCCGACATTCGACATCCAGCTGTTCTGGTTCCCGCGCGAAGTGGCCCCGGGTGAGGGCGGCACACGTTTCGTCCCCGGCACCCACCTCCGACGGGTGCGCTCGTCGGGTCTCGATCGGTACCAGCACATCGTCGGCGAAGAACAGTTCGCCGGGCCAGCCGGCACGGTGCTCGTGTTCCACCACGGGTTGTGGCACGCCGGCCAGCCCAACCCCAGCGACGGCGACCGGTGGATGCACAAAGTCCGCCTGAACCCGACGCAACCGCAGGTGCGCCACTGGAACGCAAGCGATCTCGACGAGCTGCACAACCCACCGTCCGATCACGTGTTCGCGCGGATGATGCCCGACAGCGTGGCCCAGGTGTTGCGCACGTGGCATCCGTGGATGAGCGTCACCGAGTACCGCAACGATCAGATGCAGCGAGCACAGGTGTGGCGCTACCTGACCGGCGACGACACGTACGACGTCGACTACTACCTCACCCGGCTCGAGACGCGCGCAGCGCTCGTCGCCGAGGGGTGACGCACCGATGAGCGAACGGCAGCAGGTGCTGTATCTGTGGGCCAGCGGATCGGCGCTCGACTCGCCGGTGATCGGCTGGGCGTTCCACGACGGCACCGACGGGAACGGCCCACAACTCCCAGAAGCGTCACCGCCGTACGCCACCGGTGTCGACGCGCTGCGCGCCGGATGGATGCTGTTGCAGTCGGCGCAGCTCGTCCCGCCCGCCCCCGGCGACGAACACGCCAACGCCTACCTGGAATACGAATTCGTATTCGTAAGAACTTGCTCGGCCTCAACCAACGACTGAGCACCTCACGGTCGGACGGCCTCGCGCCAGGCTTGGTCGCTAGCGCTCCCGGCGCCGGCTCGCAGAACTTGCTCGGCCTCAACCAGCGACTGAGCTAGCTCGGGCCTTGTTCGCGGAGGCGGTCGACCTCTTCCATCGCCGTGCGCAGTTCACTGAGCCACTCGTCGACGTTCTGACCGACCAACCGCACACACCACGCCAAGGCGTCGGCGCGTGACCGCGCCACGTTCGCCGCCACGAGCGTGTCGAGCACCATTCGCTCGGGTTGGCGCAGCCGGGTCATCGCCGGGGCCGCGAGTTGGGTGAACATGTGCGTCGGTCCGTCGCCGACGATCACGCCCCACGCCACCTTGCGCTCGAAGCGGTGTTCGGCTTCGCGGGCCACCGCCATGCGCCGGTCGCGAGTGTCTTCGCGGAAACCACCGACGCGGCCGTCGACCGCTTCGGCGCGATCGACGTCGGAAGCGTCGTCGCCGAGCTCGGGCAACGGCAACGTGAGCACGACCACGATCTCTTCTCGATCGACGGTGATCTGCGGTGCTCCCGCGGTGATCCACTCGTCGGGAAGACGCCCGGCAAACCACGAAGTGATGGCGGATGCAGCGGTAGTCGAGGTAGCGCTCATGGTCGACACTCTATTGCATTCTTACATCATTACAACCCGATGCGAACGGGTGCGGCGAGCGACACTTGACCGATGCATGATCTCGTGATTCGGGGCGGCACCGTGGTCGACGGCACGGGCGCTGAGCCGCGCACCGCCGACGTCGCCGTCGACGACGGTCAGATCACCGCCGTCGGAAGGGCAGACGTTTCCGGCCGCCGCGAGATCGATGCCGACGGCCTCGTCGTCGCCCCCGGTTGGGTCGACATCCACACCCATTACGACGGTCAGGTCAGTTGGGATCCGGAGCTGGCGCCATCGAGCCATCACGGTGTCACCACGGCGATCATGGGCAACTGCGGCGTCGGGTTTGCGCCAGTGCGCGATGGCGACCAGGGCTTCCTGATCGAGCTGATGGAGGGCGTCGAAGACATCCCGGGCACCGCACTCCACGAGGGCATCGACTGGCGCTGGGAGAGCTTCGGCGAGTATCTCGACGCCCTCGATGCCACACCGCGATCGATCGACCTCGGCGGTCAGCTCCCCCACGCCGCCGTGCGCGCCTACGTACTCGGCGAGCGAGCCCACGAGTACGACGTCACCGCCGACGAGATCGCCCAGATGGTCGACATCACCCGGCGCGCGCTCGCCGACGGCGCGTTCGGGTTCTCGACGTCGCGCACGTTCCTCCACCGTTCGAAGCACGGACTGGTGCCGGGAACCAGCTCGACCCCCGCCGAGGTGATCGCCATCGCCGAAGCGGTGCGCGACTCGGGTCACGGTCGATTCCAATACGTGTCGGACGACCTCGGCACGGGCGGCGACGAAGCGTGGCTCGATTCGCTCAAGGAGATGGGCTGCCCGACCACGTACACGCTGGCGCAGACACCAGCCGACGCGGTGGCCTACCGCCGGGCCCTCGACGACGCCGCCGCGAGCACAGCCGGTGGCACTCCCCTCGTTCCCCAGGTGCCCGTGCGGCCGACCGGCATGTTGTTCGGCTTGCAGAGCTCGTTTCACCCGTTCATCGCCCACCCCAGCTATCGCGCCATCGCCGATCGGTCGCTCGCCGAACGTGTTGCCGCCATGCGCGATCCACAGCTGCGGGCGCAGCTGCTCGACGAGGTGGCGGCCCAGCAACAACCCCTTCGTCAGCTACATGTCGACGAACTTCGCGCAGATGTACTTGCTCGGCGATCCACCCGACTACGAACCGCCGCCCGAGGCGAGCGCGGCGGCAGTCGCTGCACCGCGCGGGGCGCAACCCAGGTGACGTCGTGCTCGACTGGCTGCTCGACAACGACGGACGCAGCTTCATCTTCGCCCCGCTCGGCAACTACGTCGACGGAGATCACGAAGCGCTGCGCGAGATGCTGGAGCATCCGGCGACCGTCCCCGGCGCGAGCGACGGCGGGGCGCACTGCGGCCTGATCTGCGACGCATCGTTTCCCACCTATCTGCTCACCCACTGGGCCCGCGACCGACGCCGCGGTCCGCAGATCCCGCTCGAGCGGGCGGTCGCGCTGCAAACGTCGGCGACCGCAGCGACCTACGGCCTCGCCGACCGCGGTCGACTCGCCCCGGGCCTGCTCGCCGACATCAACGTGATCGATCACGACCAGCTGCGGCTGCATCCGCCGCGCATGGTCCACGACCTTCCGGCAGGCGGTCGGCGCCTACTGCAGGACGTCGACGGCTACCGGGCCACGATCAAGTCGGGCGAGATCACCTTCGAAGATGGCCAGTGGACCGGGGCGCGCCCCGGACGCATCTTGCGATCGCGCTGATCACCCACCGTGCGCCGCGCCGTCGTGCGGCCGTAGGTTGACGCAATGACCAGCGGATGGAGCATCGAGCAGCACGGCTTCGACCCCGAGCGGCAAACGGGTGTGGGAGAGCCTGTGCAGCCTCGGCAAACGGTCACTTCGGCGGACGCGGCACGCACGAGGAGCGGTACTCGGGCGACTCGCTGTCGGGCAACTACCTGGCCGGCGTGTACTACCCCGACCCGACGCGCGTCGGATGGTGGAAGAACGGTTATCCGGAGTACTTCGCCAAGGTGCTCAACGCCGCTGACTGGACACCGATCCACGTTGAGCTGGATGGCGTACCCCTCGACCTCGCCACGGCGACGATCGAACGCTACGAGCGGCGTCTCGACATGCGTCGCGGTGCGTTGGAGCGCACGTTTCGCGCCGCGGTCGGGGAATGGCGCGTCGAGGTCACCGCCCGCCGCTTCATCTCGATCGTCCGCCGCCAGCTGGCGGTGATGTCGTACGACATCGACGTGGTGGACGCGCCCGCCGGCGGCACGCTGGCGGTGGAGTGCGCCATCGACGGCGACGTGGTCAACGAAGACTCGAACTACGACGCGGGCTTCTGGGAGCCCGTCGACGCGACGATCGATCGGCGGCGCGGCGTGGTCGTTTCGTCGACGAAGAAGACCCACTTCGTCGCCGCGACGGCGATGGACGCGCACGTACAGCTCGATGGGGACGCGCTCGACCAACCGACGGCGACGACGATGCGACCGATGTGGTCGTCATGTCGAGATGAGATCGCCGTCGCTCCCGGGAGCCGAGTGACGGTGACCAAGCTGGTGAGCAACGTCAGCTCGCGCGACGTGCCGGCGACACCTCACGATGCAGCCGCGGTGACCGCCGCTGCGCACAGCGAACTCGACATCGCGATCGACCTCGGGGTACCCGACTTGCGCGCCGAGCACGAGGCGCGGTGGGAAGCGATCTGGGACGACGCCGACGTGGTGATCGACGGTGATCCTGCAGTGCAAGAGGGTGTGCGGTTCGCCATCTTCCAACTGAACTCGACGTTCACCGGCGACGATCCCGAGCTGAACATCGGACCCAAGGGGTTCACGGGCGAGAAGTACGGCGGTGTCACGTACTGGGACACCGAGGCCTTCTGTCTGCCGTTCTACCTGGCGACCGCCGACCCCGAGGTGAGCCGCAACCTGCTGGTGTATCGGCGACGCCATCTCGACGCGGCGATCGCCAACGCGCAGAAGCTCGGCTTCTCCGGCGGCGCTGCGCTGTATCCGATGGTGACGATCAACGGTGAGGAGTGCCACAACGAGTGGGAGATCACGTTTTGTGAGATCCATCGCAACGGGGCGATCGCCTTCGCCATCTACGACTACATCCGCGCCACGGGCGACGAGCGCTACCTCGTCGAGGGCGGTCTCGAGGTGTTGGTGGCCATCGCCCGGTTCTGGGCGCAGCGGTTGTCGTGGTCGACCCAACGCGACGCCTACGTACTGCTCGGAGTGACCGGGCCCAACGAGTACGAGAACAACGTCGACAACAACTGGTACACCGCGCTGATGGCGCAATGGACGCTGCGCTACGCAGCCGACGCCGTCGATCGGGCCGCGACGATCGACGCCGACCGCGCCGCGGCGGTGCTCGCCGAGTGGACGGTCGGCGCAGACGAGCCAACGACGTGGCGAGAGATCGCCGACCGCCAGTACCTGCCGTTTGCCGACGAACACGACGTGTTCTTGCAACACACCAACTTCCTCGACAAGCAACTGCTCACGGTGGACGACCTCGACCCGGCCGACCGTCCGCTCAACCATCACTGGTCGTGGGATCGAATCCTGCGCTCGTGTTTCATCAAGCAGGCCGACGTGTTGCAAGGGTTGTGGGTACTCGGTGATCGGTTCGACGACGCCACCGTGGCTCGCAACTTCGACTTCTACGAACCGCGCACGGTGCACGAATCGTCGCTGTCACCGTCGATCCACTCGGTACTGGCCGCGCGCCTCGACCGGCTCGACAAGGCACACGAAATGCTCGCGCGCTCGGCGCGCCTCGACCTCGACGACATCAACCACGACACCGCGGACGGTTGCCACACCACGTCGATGGCCGGCACATGGCTCGCTGCGGTGCAGGGCTTCGGCGGGATGCGGGTGATCGACGACACCCTGCACCTCCGACCGCAGCTCGGCCCGGGATGGGATCGCCTGGCGTTCTCGATCCGCTTCCGCGGGAGCAGGTTGCGCATCGATGCGCGCCACGGCAGCACCGACGTCACTCTGCGATCGGGGCCACCGTTGACGGTTGTGGTCGACGGCCAACCGCGCCAACTCGACTGAGCACGCCTCCCGTGTACGGCGAGATGCTCGTCGCTTGCGCACATATATGCGTTTCTGCTGAAATGTCGGCGTGCGCAATGATCTTGACGGATTCCGGGCGATCGGCAATCCAACCCGGCGACGCTTGCTCCACCTCGTGGCCGAACAGCCTCGATCGGTCGGCGAGTTGGCAACGGCGATCGACGCCAGCCAGCCAGCGACCAGCCAACACCTGAGCACCTTGCGCCGAGCGGGTCTGGTGACGGTGGAGGTCGACGGCCGACACCGTCGCTACGCCGCCGACTTCGCCACGCTGGGAGAACTACGCACCGAGCTCGACCGCTTCTGGAGCAGCGCCCTCGATCGATTGGTCGATGTGGCGACGCAACATGCACAGTCCGACGAGCGGGCCGCGTCATGAGGCTGGCCAGCTGCGATCGTGAGTTGCCGGTGGATATCGACACCGCATGGTCGCTCGTCTCCACGCCGACGGGTCTCACCCAGTGGTTGGCCACCGACGCCACGCTCGAGCTTCAACCCGGCGGCGCCGTGCGGTGGACGCACGACGACGGGGCAATCGTCGCCGGCGAGGTCGTTGCCGTCACCCCACCACGCGAGCTGGTGTTCACCTACGGCTGGGAGCGCGGTCGTTTCGACGTGGCGCCCGGGTCGACCGAGGTGACCATCTCACTCACGGCGATCGCTGCACACCGCACGCGCGTGGCGGTCGAACACCGCGGGCTGAGTGTCGAAATGGCCGTGGTGCACGAAGGCGGCTGGACTCACTTCCTCGGGGAACTGGCGCACGCTGCGGGAGACCCCCGATGAGCTTCACCGGCTTCGACTCGCAAGCGGTGGCGCTCCTCGCCGAGCTTCCAACCTGGGACGCCGAACGCTACGACGCACATCGCGACCAGCTGAAGTCCGGCGTGAGCACTCCCGGGCGAGGCCTGATCACCGCAGTGGCCGACGAGCTCCCCGCAGAGCTGACCGTGTCGACTCGATCCTCGGTGTCGCCGTTGCATCGCGATCTGCGCTTCGCCGCGCCCGGGTCGCCGAGGTACAAAGATCATCTGTTGCTGACCGCGTGGCACGGCGACGACAAGCGCACCGGCGCCACGCTGTGGGTGCGAGTTGACGCGTCACAGGTCGGCTTCGCCAGCGGCATCTCCCTCGACGGCGAGCACCGCGAGCGATGGCGTGCGGCAATCGCCGACGACCGGGGCGCCGCGCTGACTACCGCGATCGACGACCTCGCCGCCGCTCGCGACGTCGACGTTGCCGGCGAGCAGCTGGCCCGCGTTCCCAAGCCCTACCCACCAGACCACCCACGCGCCGACCTGCTCAGACACAAGAGCGTCCAGGTGCGCTACATCGAGCCGCTTCCCGACACCGTCGACGGCGCTGAGTTCGCACCGTGGTGCGCCGAGCGACTCGCCCGTTTGCTGCCCGTACACCACTGGCTCGTGGAGCACATCGAAACGGAGACTTGAGATGAACGACGTCAACGCCGATGGCGAGACCCTCTTCTGGGAGCTGATCGACGAGTTGCAAACCACCGACAACAGGGTTCACGAAGGCCGGATCATGAGTAGCCGGTGTGCACGCGTCGACGGCGAGTTCCTGGCGATGTGCAGCAAGCCCGAGTGGGGCCTCGTGGTCAAGCTGCCGGGCAACCGCGTGACCGAGCTGGTCGACGGCAAGATCGGGCAGCCGTTCCGCCCGAACGGCAAGGTGTTTCGCGAGTGGGTGTCGGTTCCCGCTGTGGATGCCGCCACGTGGCGCGCACTCCTCAGCGAGGGTGTCGCCTTCGTCGCCCCGGCCGCCTGACCGCGACGGCGATCGTCAGCGATCGCGATTCGACAGCCACGCGCTCGGGCGCGCCGCGTGCCCGAGTCGCACCAGATCGGGTTCGACCTCGTCGAGGTCGTGACCAAGCTCGCAGAGCACACCCGACCACCCGACCAACGACATGACGCGCCGCCGATCGAGGTCGGTCGACGCGGCCCCCGCACAGTCCACCATGGCTGCGGTGGGGAACTCGACCGGCTGATGCACGACGTCGGGGGCGGCGCGACGCAACGTGGCGCCGGCCCGTTCGAGGCGATCGGCGTCGTCATCGATCAGCGCGCCAACCGCTGCGCGGGCGTTGGGGCACACCGTGTCGGGGTCGGGGATCGGGGGAACCAGGCCGACCACGAGTGCACGTGAGAGCCACAGCGGGCGGAGCGCGGCAATCCACGCACGGAGGTCGATCGGCTCCCCGTTCTCGGCGCGTGCCGCCACCAGCGCGGCCTCGGCCTCGCGTCGCAGCACGGTGAGCTTCTCTGCAGCGGCAGCGTGCTCGTCGGCGTCGCCCTGCAGGCTGCGGATGGCGCGTGCTGCGCCGTGGAACGCCGCTGCCGCGGCGTCGGCCAGCATCCCTCTGGCGCCCCGCGGCCAGAGCACGAAACTGAGCGCCACGGACGACGCCGCGCCGATCGCCACGTCGACCACCCGGATCACACCGGTGTCGATCCCGGGATTGTCGAGCAGCATGAACAACGAGACCACCAGCACAGCAAACGACGCCTGACCGACGCCGATGCCGAAGTGGCCCGGGCCGTATCCCGACACCGCAATCGCCACGACGAACACCACGGCGACCACCGCGTTGTTGCCGTCGGCTGCGGCGATCCATATGGCACTGACCGCGAACCCAACGCCCGTGCCGATCACCGCGGCAATCGCCGTCGAGGTGGTCGAGTGTGCGTTCGATCGAAGGATCAGCAACGTGGCGAGCACGATCCAGAAGCCGTGCTCGACATCGACCACCTCCGAGATCAGCACCGCCGCAGCGAGCGCGGCCCCTACGCGGACTGCGTTGACCATCACCACGCCGCGCACGCGGACCTCGCTGCCGATCGTTGCCGCCGCACGGGCCCACGACGCGCGAAGTCCATCAACGGGTGCGTCGCGCAGCTCCGGTGCAGTCGCCACGTCCGGAATCTCGTGCGGATGATCGGAAACCGCGCGTGCCGCGTCGAACTCGATCCACACGATCAAGTGCATCAGCTCGAGCGGCCCGATCTGCGAGCGCAGCAAGGCGACCGCCTCGTCGGGCCGATCGGCGGCGATGTCGTCGCGCAACATCGCCCGCGCGTGCCCGAGGTTTTCGTCGAGCGCGGGTAGCTCCTGGAGGGCCAGCCGCGGATCGCGCTCGCCGCGCAGCACCGCTCCCGCCCGCAGCAAGGCGCGGCGGACCTCGTCCATCCGCTCGTCGCTGGCCTGCTCGGGGGTCAAGCGGGTGATCAGCTTCACCGAGTGCTCGAGATGCTCGATGAGGCGGAACAGGGCGATCTCGCGCACGGTCGGACCGAACGGACGGAGCGGCGACGACACCATGCCTTGCACCTCAGTGACGTGGCGCTGCATGGCGTCCATCGCATCCAAGTCGGCTGGCTCGTCAAGACCGGCGACGAGCGCATCGGTCAGACCGGCGACCGCCAACTCGATGTCACGACGACGGTTGATCGGCCACAACACCATCGCCGCACCGAGCGCCACGAGCGCGCCGAGCGCCCAGCCCACCACGCGATCGACGAGCCCCGCGTCGGCCAATGGCTCGAGCACCGACAACGAGAACGCCAACGCCACGCCTGGCACGTGCAGCGGCAGGTAGCCCCCGAGCGACGACGCCAGGGTGATGGCGAAGCCGACGACGAACATTCCGATGGTGGCCAGCGCAGCATTTCCCGACAGCAGCCCGCCGAGCAGCGCCGCCAATGACCCGAGCACAAGAAAGGTCGCGTATGCGCCCGCACGCGACCGCGGCGGACCGGCATAGTCGGCAAACACCAGCCCAACGAACGAGGCGAACACCGCGTACATCGCGATCGTCGTGTTGTCGATCACGTTGAGCCCGACGACGAGCACGAGCGGCACGATCAGCGTGGCTCGGCCGGCACGACGCAGCGCGATGTAGTCGGGGGCGTCCGCCGAGAACACGCGTGGCACGCAACTGCACGGTACCCGCACGGAATTCTCGGGTTCTGCTCTAGCTCCCCACAGGCTGCGCACAAGTCCGCGCCGTCATGATCTGTTTCACCAAACGCCATTGCCCCCCATGCAATGGCTCGGGCGGGGCCCGGTGGCCCTGGGACGTGGCGGACGTCCCAGGGCCGTGCCCCACGAGCACGATCCATCTCGATGTCGCCGTCCTGTTCGCCGACTACGTTCGAGATCGGCGACCACGCCGACGTGGTCGTGATCGAGAGGGGTCGAGATGGAAGCGTTCACGTTCGACGGCAGCGACGGGCAGACGCTCGCGGCATACCGCTGGCTCCCAACAGATGCGCCACGCGCGGCGGTACAGATCGCCCACGGTGCAGCCGAGCACGCCAAGCGGTACGACCGTGTGGCCAGCAGATTGGCCGCCGCCGGCTACGCCGTGTATGCGTCGGATCACCGGGCCCACGGACGAACCGCCGACGAGTTCGGCACGTTCGGCGTCGCCCGGCCCGGTGGGTGGGCGGCAATCATCGACGATCAGCACCAGCTGAGCGAACGGATTCGCGCGGACGTCCCAGGGGTACCGCTGTTTCTCGTCGGCCACAGCATGGGGTCGTTCATCGCCCAGGCCTATGCGCAGCGATGGGGCGACGAACTCGCCGGCCTGGTGTTGTCCGGAACCTCGGGCGGCTTGGGGCTCGACGACGACACGTTGGCGATGATTCGCGCGCTTGGTGACGGCGACGGGGCCGACGCTCCCTCGGAGGTGTTCGCGGCGATGTTCGCCGGCTTCAACACGCCGTTCGCCGCCGACGATGCCACCGGGTTCGAGTGGCTCAGCCGCGATTCCGACGAGGTCGCCATCTACGTCGCCGACGACTGGAGCGGGTTCCCACTGTCGAACGGCTACGTCGCCGACATGCTCGATGGGTGCAACGCGATGTGGACCGACGAGGCAGAGGCCGCGATTCCGCGCGATCTCGCGGTGTACGTGTTTGGCGGAGCGGAAGACCCGGTCGGTGGCGAAAACGTGCAGTCGGTGCGCGATCTGGTCGATCGTTGGCGAGCTGCCGGGATCAACGATGTGACGCTGCGGCTGTACGACGGTGCCCGCCACGAGACGTTGAACGAAACCAACCGCGACGAGGTCGAGACCGAACTGGTCGCCTGGCTCGACGCCGCACTCAACGCCGGCTGAGCGTGTCGGCCGGCGCCTGAGCGTCGTCGCCGATCGCAACGAGCACTGCAACCAACATCACCAATCCGAGCGCGCCGGCGACGAGGAACGCCGCTTCTGGCCAACGGTCGAACAGGGGGATCAAGGCAAGCGGTCCGATCGCGTGTCCGGCGAAGCGGAATGCCAGCGACGACGACACGCCCCCGCTGCGGTTCTCGGGCACAGCAAGGGCTGCGAGCTGCAGCAGGATCACGAGCGAGAACCCGATCGCTGCGCTGACGACGACGAACCCGACCGCCATCACGCCGACCGAGCCGATCAACCCCAGTGCCGCCACCGCAGCGGCCGCGCCGAGCAAGGCGGCGATCGCCGAGCGGCGCGCTCCCCAGCGATCGAGCAGCCGTCCCCACCACGGGCTGGCGATCGCCGTGCACGTGCCGCCGATCGCCAGGACGGTACCGGCGACCGCGGCGGAGGTGCCGAGCTCGTCGCGCAAGAACAGGCCGACGAGCACGGCGACACCGAGCGGTCCGGCCGCGCCGGCGAACGACGCGATCCACAGTGCGACCATGCGTCGGGTGAGCAGTGGTTTGATCGGCGGTGCCGCTGTGCCCGGGCGTGGTTCGCCGACGATCGGTTGTGTGGCGAGCAGCGCCGACACCGCAGCGACGCCGATGAACGCCAACCGCCAGTCGACGAGCGCCACCACGCCGCCGACGAGCGGCGCTGCGGCCGAGCCCGCCGCCTGGAAGCTGGCGTAGATCCCTACCGCGCCGCCAGATCGGGCCGCCGGCACGACCTCGACCAGGGCGGCCAGCAACACCGGGGTGATGAACGCGTTGCACGCGCCCTGGATCGCCCGTGCGCCGATGAACAGCCCGAGGTTCGGCGCCAGTGCTGCGAGCAGCGATGCCACGGCGTAGGCGATGAACGTGAGCCGCAGCACGCGGCGTCGTCCGAAGCGTTCGCCGATGGTCCCCGACACCAACATCAGGGCCGCCATCGGTAGTAGGTACCCGCTGAACGACCAGTTGACAGCCTCGGTTCCGACATCGAACTCGTTGCGCAACTCGGGATAGATGGCGATCACCACCATCGTGCCGAACGGTCCGAGGAACCCCCCGAGGTAGTACGGCAGCGTGCGCGCCGTCAGGAGTCGCTGGTCGTGCGACACGGTCGACCCCATGTGCACATCGTCGCAGGTCGCGTGCGCACCGATCTCGGTCGCAGCCGCACGGTGTCTTGGGAGGGGTGTGTTGAGAGGGGTGTGTAGAGGAGCTGTGTGGACCGGCTCAGTCAGGTTGTGGAGGAAGTGGTGATTCGTGCGCGCTCGATGCCGTGGGCGACGAGCCCGTTCACGACCGCCTCGATATCGGCTGTTGTCGCTTCGCGCAGCCGTCGAGCGATCGGCCGCGTGCCGGCATGACGGAAGGCGATGACTCGAATCGGCGGCTCCGTGGCGAGCTCGTCGATCAGGCGCGCCGTGCGGGCGATCATGTCGGGGTCGTCGTTGAGCCCCGGGATCACCAACAGACGGATCTCGGCCAGTCGATCGAGCTCGTCGAGACAACGCAGCGAGTCGAGCACGCGTTGGTTGCTCCTACCCGTGAGCAGTTGGTGGACGTCGTCGTCCCGCGCCTTGAGGTCGATCATCGCACCGTGCATCGTCGGCGCCAGCCCCTCCCACACGGCCTGGTCGGCGTCGCCGTTGCTGTCGACGAGACGAGTGAGGTGCGCGGTGCGCTGGTCAGCCGCCAGTTCGATGAACAGTTCACCGACCACCGTCGACTGACACGTCGCCTCGCCGCCCGACACGGTCACGCCCGAGATGAACGGCGCCGTGTCGGCGATGTCGTCGACGATCTCGGCGACCGAGAGCTGCCGGGTGTCGGCAGTGGGATGCGTGCTGATCGTCTGCGGGTTGTGACAGGCCAGGCAGTTGAACGTGCAGCCTTGGAGGAACACCACGTAGCGGTTGCCCGGCCCGTCGACGAACGACGACCGGACGATGTCAGCGACGAGGGCTGGCGTCGCGTTCATGACTGCGTACCCGTTGCACCGTGCGCGTATCGAGTGCGGCGTTGGTGAACGATCCGGCTCCGAGCACGGTGCTCGAGTGGCGCACCCCATTGTCGGTGCTCGCCGCCAGATGGGCGAGGTCGGAGCGGCGCACCAGGTATCCGGTGACGCGTACGAACTCGCCGCCGTCGACTTCGAAAGTCACGTCGCGCATGCCCATCGCCAGCGCGCCTGCCGTGATGTCGACCGCGGCCTGAGGATTGTCGGCCAACGTGTCGTCGAGACGCACGATGTCGCTGACGCCGGAGGCGAAGTGTTGGTGGTTCGGGGCGACCACGCGCAGATGCTGGTACAGGTCGGGCTCGTCACCGACGGGGATGCGCGCCCCGGCGGTGACACCTTCATCGCTGTCGAGCCCGGCTTGGCTGTGGGCCAATGCGCGCCCGCCGGTGGCGTCGCAGTACGGCACCGGCCGTTGCGCGACCAGCGCTGCGACGGCGGCGACGATCTCGTGGGCCTGCTCGTTGGCGGCGGCGTCGTGTCCGTAACGGCCGTCGAGTCCGGCGCGGAGATGGGCGACGCACTCGGCCAGCCCGAACACGCCGAACATCGCGGTGAACCGATCGAGCGAGAGGAGGCCCTCGGCGACCAGCCAGGAGTGATCGAAGAAGCCGGCGGTCTCCACCAAGAAGCGCACGCGCGACTCGATGAGCTCGGACGCGAGTTCGACGTATGCGGGCAGCGTGTCGGTGACGAACGTCGTCGCCGGGCCGGTATGCGCGAGTGCGGCGGCGTGCAGATTGAGGCGAACGAGGGTGTGCGACCCGCCGCCGACGGGGAGGGAGTTGTAACAGCTGACCACGCCGTATCGCTCGCCGAGATCGGCGACCATCATCGGATGGTTGACCACGTGTGGCTGACCGACCGCCGCCACCGTGCGCATCGCTTCCAGCACCAACCCATCGGGGGTCGCCTCGGGATCGACCTTGAGGGTCAGGTTGGGGACCACTTGGCGGGCCTCGCGGTGCACCGCGAGCATTTCTCGGGCGAGGCGCGAATCTGCTGGGCCGAGGTTGGCGTGGGCGAAGGCATCGGGAAACAACCGGTCGAGCAGCACCCAGAACCGGCGCAGTGCGGCGCGCAACTCGCCGTCGTCGAGCTGGTCGGCGAACGGCGCGAGGAGTGCATCGAGGTCACCGAACCACACCGGGTACCCGGTGATCGACGGCACGTTGGCGTAGGCCGCGAGCAGCAGGGTCGTTGCGTCGTCGAAGGTGGTGGGTGCCGGCAACTCGAGGAACTCGCTGCCATTGGCGAGCAAGGCCTGGTAGTCCGGCAGCGTGTACCGCGGGCGGTACGGCGCATGGCCCTCGCCCATATCGCACACGATCCCGGCGTCGATCGCAGCGGCGCAGGCCGGGCTCACCGGAGGTGGATCGAGGAGGTTCTCCGCGGCCATCGCCAGTGCCTGAACACGTTGGCGGTATGTGAGGGCGGGATCGCCGATGAGCTCACCGATGTCCGCACGCGCTTGGTCCACACGATCCATGCGCCCATCGTGCGCCAAGGCCATCACGCGCACCAGGGACGTTGGTCGCCTGTACGACCACCAACGTCCCTGGAGACTGCAACGCCGACGCTCGTCAGGCGTCGATCAGGATCTGCTCGGAGTCGGGGGTCACGGCGGGTCGACGACCGGCAACGAAGAAGGCGGCGACCCCGGTGGCAGCGGCGAGCACGGCGGCCACCGTCATCGACGTGCCCCATCCGTCGAGGAACGCGTCGCGGGCGGCGGTCGCCAGCTCGGCGCCTTGCGGACCGAGTTCGCCGGCCACGGCCAGCGCTTGGCCGATGCCTTCCTCGACGGGTTCGGCGAGCGGCTCGGGCAGTGTCTCGGCCGTGTCGGCGATGCTGGCGCGGTAGCCCGACGACAGCAGCGAGCCGATCAGTGCGATGCCCAGTGCCGATCCGACCTCGCGCACGGTGTCGTTGAGCGCCGAGGCGACACCCTGCTTCTCGGCCGGAAGCGACTCGGTGATCGCGGTGGTCGATGGCGACATCGCCAAGCCGACGCCCGCACCGACGAGCAGCAGGCCGGGCAAGATCGCCCAGTAGCTGGGGTCGCTGCTGGCCATCGCCAAGGTGACGAATCCGACGGTGATACCGGCGCTGGCCACGACGAGCACCGTGCGCAACGAGAATCGCTCGGCCAGCCGCGGTGCGCTGGGCGACAGCCCCATCATCACCACGGCCATCGGGAGCAATCCAGTTGCGGCCTGGAGGGCCGAGTAGTCGAGCACGGCCTGCAGGTACTGCAGCACCACGAGGAACACACCGAACACGAGCATGAACACGAGGACGAGCGACATCGATCCCGCAGCCAGGTTGCGGTTGGAGAAGATGCGCACGTCGAGCACCGGAGCAACAGAGGCGCCTGCTTCGTGGGCCACGGCGGTGCGCCACTCCCAGGCGACGAAACCGATCGAGGCCAGAACGCCGACGACGAGCGAGGTCACAGTGAGCGGCTCGCCCCACCCGATCTCGGGACCCTCGTGGATGCCGAGCACGACGCCACCGACCGCCAGGATCGACAACACGGTGCCGATGAGGTCGTACCCATCGTGATGCTCGTTGCGGCTCTCGGGAACGAGCGCGATCGTGGCGGCGAGTGAGGCGAGAGCGATCGCCACGGGGAATGCGAACAGCCATGGCCATGTGACGGCGTCGATGATCGCCGCCGACACGAAGAGGCCGAGGATGCCGCCGGCGCCAGCGAAGCCGGCCCAGATGCCCACGGCTCGGCCGCGCTCGTCGGCGGGGAACACCGACGTGATGATCGACAACGTGGCCGGCATGATCATCGCCGCACCGAGGCCGGCCAGCGCCCGGAAGGCGATCATCGTGGTGGCGCTGTCGGCGAAGGCTGCCGCCCCGCTGGCCACGGCGAACACCGCGAGTCCGATCATCAGGACCCGTCGTCGGCCGAAACGGTCGCCGAGTTCGCCGATACCCAACAGGAGGGCGGCGAGGGTGAGGGTGTAGGCGTTGACGATCCACAGGACTTGTCCCGTGCTGGCATCGAGTTCGACGGCGAGGTCGTTGAGGGCCACGTTGAGGCCCGACACCGAGGCGACCACCGCGATGAGCGCGAGGCACATCGTGATGAGCACGCCGGTGCGTTGGCGGGGGGTGAGATCGGTTGGCATCGCTGCTCCCGGGATGATCAGTAAGGGTGAGTGAGGGGTGGTGGTCGGGGTAGTGGTTGTGATGGGGGTGGTGGTTGTGGTGGTGGTTCCTGATCACCGGAAGCCGGCGCTACCGAGAGGGACGGTTTCCGGTAATCGAGGCTTCAGTATGAAACGGTGATTTCCGGAAGTCAAGACTCTCGCTATGATGTGACGTATGTCGCCCTCCGACGTCGCCGCAACCTCCGATGCCGCTGCGCCCTCAGCCGAGCAGGCCGATGAGCCACTCGGGCGCGGCCGCCCCCGCGACGCCGACCGCACAGCGGCCATCCTCGATGCCGCCGTCGAGTTGATGCACGAGGAGGGCTGGGAGGGATTTCGCGTGCAAGACGTGGCCACCCGTGCCGGTGCGGGATTGGCCACGATCTATCGCCGCTGGCCGACCAAGGAGGCGCTGGCCGCCGCAGCGATGCGCCACGACACGCCTGCGACGACCGCTGCCTCAGGAGATCCGCGTGCCGACCTGCGCGCCTTGCTCGTCGACCTCGCCGACAAGATCTGTGGCAAGGGCGGCTCGGTCATCGGCATGTTCGCCGCGGCTCGTCACCACGACGAGTTGGGCGCGGCCGTCGACGAGGTGATGCGCGACACCGTGCGGGGCACGATTCGCACCTCGATCGGCGCGGTCATCGGTGACGACCACCCACAGTTGGACACGGTCACCGACGCCGTTCCCGCCACGATCCTGGTGCGTGCGGGCATCTTCGAGGAACCGCTCGAACCCGACGACTTCGCCGACGAGGTGCTGGCGCTCCTCGACGCCCTCAGCTGACCACCGTGGCTACGACGTCGCAGGGGCACTGACCTGAGCCACCAGGTCGAGCAGACGCTCGAGTGCGTGAAGACGCGCATCGGCCGAGTCTCCCGGCAAGGTGATCCGCAGGGTCGACACACCCGCTGCGGCGTACGCCTGGAGCTGTTCGACGATCTGCTGCTCGGTACCGATCAGGTTGGTGCCCTGGCCGATTTCGATCGGCACCCGCGCCGCAGCGGCAGCGCGATCGCCTGATCGCCACAGGCGCTCGACCTCGCGCACGTCATCGCCATAGCCCTGACGCTCGAAGGCTCGGTTGTAGAAGTTGGTGGTGCTCGAGCCCATGGCGCCGAACGTGAACGCGTAGCCATCGGCGTGCTGGCGAGCCAACACCGCCGTGTGTTCCTCGTCGGTGGCGAACTCGAGGCTCGCCGCCACCGTCATCTCCACGTCGGCGAGCGAACGATCGACCGAGGTCGCTCCCGAAGCGATCTGATCGAAGAACACGTCGGCGGTGGCAGCGAAGAACGAGTTGCCGATCCACCCATCGGCGAGCTCGCCGGTGAGGCGCAGATTGGCCGGCCCGAGGGAAGCCAGGTAGATCGGAATCTCTACCGGTGCGGCAATGGAGCGGATGGCCCGGCCCTCGCCATCGGGCAGCGGCAAGTGGTACACGTCGCCCTCGTAGCGCAGCCGGTCGCCGGCGGAGATCATCCGGATGATCTCGATCGTCTCGCGGGTCCGTGTGACCGGCCTGTCGAAGCGCACGCCGTGCCACCCCTCCATCACTTGCGGACCACTGACTCCCAGACCGAGGATGAACCGGCCGCCCGACAGCGACTGCAGTGACATCGCCGTCATCGCCAGCGCAGCCGGGCTGCGCGCGCCGAGCTGCACGATGCCGGTCGCCAACCGAATCCGTTCGGTCATCGGCGCCAGTGCGGCGAGGGGCGTGAACGCGTCGTAGCCCCAGAACTCGGGAACCCACACCGAGTCGGCGCCGAGGCGCTCGGCTTCGACCACGAAGTCGAGGTCGGCACGATCGACCGGAATCGCGGTGATGCCGATGCGCAGGTTCATCACCTCACGCTAGTGAAGTTGAAGCTAGTGAATTGCAAGTGACCGCCGCAGCCGGGCGTTACGCCAGAGCACGCAACCGAGCGGCCACGTCTTCTGGCACCAGCGGGTTGAAGAACTCTTCGCTGGCCACCTCGGCCGCAGCGATGAATCGCGGCACGCCGGCAGCTCGCCACGGGGACACGATCTCGATGTTGAACCATCCGCCAGCCTCGTTGTCGTCGACGGTCGGTCGCTGATTGAGCCACAACATGTAGGGCAACGGTGTGTCGAAGTACCGGTCGAGGCGACCGAGAATGTCGACGAGCAACCCGGCGAGGACCGTGCGGTCGTCGTCGCCCATCGTGGGCAGATCGGCGATGTGTTCGATCGGCGAGACCTCGACCGCGATCGGGAACGTGGGCGCATACGGCACCCACACCATCCACCCGTCGCGTTCGATCACCAACCGGTCGCCGGGGTCCTTGTCGGGCTGCCACCCGCCGTGCAACCGCCGAGCCTGACGTGCCGGAACGTGGTCGTAGGCGTAGATCTGTCCGTGCGGGTGGGCGATGGTCGCACCGACCTCGGCACCGCTGTTCTCGAACACGAGCACGTAGTCGACATCGGCGCGCGCGCCGAGCGTGGTGGTGCGCTCGGCCCACAGGTCGATCACCTTGCGCGCCCCGTCGACGCCGAGCGACGAAAACGTCGCGTCGTGGTCGGGCGTGTACAACACCACCTCACAACGGTCGCCCGGCATCGCCGGCCAACGGTTGGGAAACCACCGCACGTCGTAGGGCTCGGGCGCCTCGACACCACCCACGCAGAATGGACAACCCGTCGTCGGCCGGTTGGGGCGCTTCTGGCGCGAGCCGACCACGTGGACGACCGTGCCGAGCGTCGGATCGACGCGCATCCGCGGTGGCTCGCTCACTTCAATCCACTCGCCGCGGAGTTCTCCACGAAGTATCGCTGGGCGAACAAGAACACGAGAATCGGCGGCGTCATCGCGATCACCGCACCAGCGAACACCAGGTTGATGTCGGTACTCGAACGGCCGCCCAACGTGGCCAGCGCAAGCGACAGCACGCGTCCGTCCTCGTTGCCCGAGTTGATGATCACCAACGGCCAGAAGAACGAGTTCCACGCATACAGGAACGCGAACGTGGCCAGCGACGCGATCGCCGGCTTGGCCAACGGCACCATGATCCGCCAGAGGATGCGCGATCGGCTGGCGCCGTCGATGATCGCCGCCTCCTCCAGCTCCTTGGGGATGCCCAGGAAGAACTGGCGCATCAAGAACGTGCCGTAGGCGGTGAAGCCGAACGGGATGATCAGTGCCGCCAGGTTGTCGAGCCAACCCAGTTGCAGCACCAGCTGGAACAACGGGATGACCAACACGATGAACGGGATCATCACCGATCCGAGATACAACAGGAACAGCGTGTTGCGGCCGCGGAAGTCGATGCGCGCCAGTGCGTAGCCACCGAGGATCGAGGTGACCAGCTGGGCGACGACCACCATGATCGTCACCAACACCGTGTTGGTGAGTGAGCGACCGAGGCTGCGGTCGACGATCACGTCCTCGTAGTTCTCGAAGCGGAAGCCGACCTGCGTCTGTTCCTCGGCGAAGTTGACGAGATCGACACGCTCGATGGTGGGATCGTCGATCGACACGAACAGACCACCGTTGGTCAACCGCCCGCGGTACGCCTCGACCGTCGTTCCATCGCTTTCGACGAGGAACACCGCTTCCTCGTCGCCTTCAACGGTGACGGTGTCGCCCGTCTCGGTCGCGAGGCCGACCTGCTGACGGATCAACACGTCGGGATCGTCGAGTGGGACGTACTCGGCGACCGACACGTCGTTGTCGATCAGCGCGTAACGGTTGGGATCATCGTCGAACCGATAGACGTCGAACACCTCGTCGGGTGCGATCTCTTGGACCGTAGCGTCCTCCTCGAGGAACTGGCCGAACACATCGTCCGTAGAGCTGCCCTCGGTGGACTCTTCCTCGGTCTCCTCGACGACGACGTCATCGGCCAACCCGACCTCGCCGGCGACGACGGTGACGTTCTCGCGCGGGATCAGCTCGGGCGGATAGGTGAAGATCGCTTGCGGGTTCTTCAACGACGTCGACACGGCCACGACGAACGGGAACACCACTACGAGCAACACACCGACGAGCACGGCATAGGTCAGGACGCGAATGAAGGTGTGCTTGGCCCCCTTCGGCCGCACCATCCCGTCCCCAGTGCGGCGGCTCACGCCACGCCTCCACTGATCTCGCCGCCGCCGCTGCGTTGTTGCCGGAACTGCAGGAACGTGAACCCGAAGATGATGAAGAACAGGATCCACGCGAGCGCCGACGCGTAGCCCTGCGCGTTGTTGGTGAACGCCTCCTCGTACAGCGCGAGCACCGGCGTCGTGGTGGCGTTGTTCGGCCCGCCAGGCTCCGGCCGCGACAGGATCCACACGATGTCGAACAGCTGCAGCGCCAGGATCGACGTGGTCACCAGCACGTAGAACGTCGTGTTGCGCAGCTGCGGCACGGTGATGCGCCGGAAGATCTGCCAGGCGTTGGCGCCGTCGATGTGCGCCGCCTCGTACAGCTCCTTGGGGATCGACTGATGGCCGGCCAGGTAGAGCACCGTGTTGAACCCGAACTGCATCCAGCCGAACACGATGATCATCGACAACAAGGCCGTACTTCGTTCGGTCAGCCACCCCTGGCCGTCACCGGGCTCCGACAGGCCGACGAGGTCGAGCAGGTAATTGATCCAGCCGATCGTGCCGTCGAACATCTGGCCCCACACGATGGCCACGCCGATCACACCGGCCACCGACGGGATGAAGTACACGGCGCGGAAGAGCTTCATGCCGGGCAGCTTCGAGGCGAGGATGCTCGACAGTCCCAACGCCGGCAGCACCGACAACGGCACCGCCACGATCAGGAAGATCAAGATGTTGCGCATCGACAGCCAGAACTCGACGTCGCGCGCGCCGATCACGAGGTGCAGGCCGAACCAGTCGACGTTCATCAGCACCTGGTAGCCGGACTTGAGCACCTCGGTGCCGGCGCCGCCCTGATCGGTGCTGGCGAAGTCGATCGACAGTGCCCTGATGTAGTTGTCGAGCCCGATGAACTCGCGGCCGGTGTTGGTGGTTCGCCAGTCGAACAGGCTGACGAACAACGAGAACAAGAGCGGAAAGGCGAAGAACGCAAGGAAGCCCAACAGGTTGGGCGACAAGAACGCGAGCCCGGTGAGGGCTTCGTTCGTCGAGCGCTTCGTGCCGAAGTGGCGGCTCACCTCGGTCGACCACATGAAGCGCGTGACCCACACCGCGGCTGCGAACACCAGCGCAGTGGCAATGGTCAGCGGTCGGGTGAGGTCGTTGAAGAACGACGAGATCATCCCGGTCGGGTCGGCGACGATCACGAACCACACGCCGGCGAGGGCCATCACGATGTAGCCGGCCTGCTTGAGTCGCACGGCGTACGACACCCACGGTCGCTGCGACAAGATCTGGTTGGCGATCAACATCCACAGCAGACCGACGCACACGACGAGGAACGGGACGAACGCTTTGTTCAGCCCCTCGCCGAGGTCGCCGATCGCCCGGAACACGTCGAACAGATGCAGGAGCGTCGCGCCGCTGACGACGACGAGGAGATAGTTGACGACGAGCGACGTGGTTCGTGCCCAGCGGGTCCCGGCCGGAACGCCGTAGGCGCAGGCGAGGGTGGCGACCAGCGTCGCGGCGAAGAATCCCTGGAGCGCGCTGCGCGGCATCCACGGGATTTCGTTGTCGCCGCTACGGCTCGCCAGATACAGCGCACCGAGGCTGACGACAGCGAGAAGGAGATGCCACGCCGCAACGATGCGGAGACGCGGCTGCAGCGGGGCAGGCGCGGGCGGCTTCGGTGGGGTGGGTGGCTTGTCGCCTCCGTCGTGCGCAACGTCGGGCAACTCGATGGTGGTGCTCATGAGCTGATGCCCCGCCGTGGGGCCGACGCGTCACCGCGTCGGCCCCACGAGGGACGGTCGGGTCACTCGAAGGCGACGGCCGTCTCGGAGCAGATGTTCGCGGCGTAGTCGTCGATGGAACGCTCGCCGGTGACGACGGAGGTGATGGCAGCGCCCATCACTTCGTCGTAACGCGGCCAGTCGCCATCCCACAACGGACCCTCCGCAGTCGGCGAGTCGTTGAGGCCGTTGAGGAACGCCTGGTTGTTCTCCGGCGGCGTGAACGTGAGGAACGCCTCGGTGGCCGCTTCGCTCTGCAAGCTCGGGATGTTCGCGCCGAGCTCGGAGATCTGCGCCTGGGTCTCGGCCGAGGTCAGGGCCTGCACGAGATCCCATGCCTCTTCGGGATGCTCGGTGTCGGCGTTGACCACGTAGGCGCCCCAGAACAGCCAGTTGCCCTGCGTGCCGCCCGGGCCGGTCGGCAGCTGCACGACGTCCCAGTTGAAGTCGACGTTCTCGCGGGCGCCGGGGGTGGCCCAGCGACCGTTGATGAACATGCCGACCGTGCCGGCGTTGTACGGCAGCTCGGCGTCTTCACCCCACGCCACGGCCAGACCCTGGTCGTAGATATCGACCATCTGGGTCACGCCGGCGATCGCCTCTGGAGTATCGAGGGCGCACTCAGTGCGGTCCTCGTTGAAGAAGCTGCCACCGGCAGAGTTGATGAAGTAGCCGTAGTTCGCCCACCAGCTGTTCATGCCGAACCCGGTGTTCTCGCCACCGAGGGCGCTCACTGCGCTGGCCACTTCGGCGAACGCGTCCCAGTCCCACTCGCCGGCTTCGGCCAGGGCGCGCGGATCGTCGGCACCGGCCTCGGCGATGAGGTCGTTGTTCAGGTACATCGCGAACGTCGAGACGTCGCGCGGCAGACCCCACAGCACGTCACCAGGACCGCCGGTTTCGGGGTCGTAGGTGAGGTGGAACATCGGCTCCGGGTAGAACTCGTCGGTTGAGAACCCGTCGGCCTCGGCGAGATCCGACAGGTCGAGGATCAGTCCCTCTTGCTGGAACCGAGCGATGTCGGTGCCCGGGATCCAGAACACGTCGGGTGCGGTGCCGTTGGCGATCTCGGTCACCAGCTGGTCCTGGTAGGGCGAGCCTTCGGAGTTGCCCGGCTCGTACTCGAGCGCCACCGAGTCGGAGGACCCTTCGATGGTGTCGCTCACTGCGGCATAGGCGTTGGCTTCGCTCTCGTTGTCGGGGCGGGTGCGCCAGCGCAGCGTGACCGCTTCGCCTTCGCCGCCGCCTTCGGCCTCTTCCTCTTCTTCGGCCGCCATGTCGTCGACTTCTTCTTCGGACATGTCGTCTTCTTCGGCCATGTCGTCGTCGGCAGTGGTGGCCTCGGTCGACGCTGCGGTGGTATCGCTGCTGTCGTCGTCGTCACCGCAGGCGGCCACGACGACCATTGCCAACGCGACGCCGGCGGCAGCCACTTTCTTCCTGTGCACTATCCGTGCTCCCCTCTGGTTGTGATGGGCCGGAGCGGCCCCGGTTTCGATGGGCCGTGCGGCCCCGGTTTCGATGGGCCGTGCGGCCCTACTCCCCCTCCCTGCGGTTGCAGGTCGGTCCGTCGGACATGACGTCCGAGCGATCTGGTCAGGCGGCGACGACGTCGACCCCCGCAGCCTTGAACTGTGCGATCATCGATTCGTCTGCTCCCCGGTCGGTCACCAGCACGTCGACGTCGGTCAGCGGGCACACCGGGGCCAGCGCCCGTGCACCGAGCTTGGAGCTGTCGGCCAACACCACGGTGCGTTGCGCCGCGTGGAGCATGGCTCGCTTCACAGAAGCCTCGGGCAGGTTGAGGTTGGTCACGCCGTGCTCCACCGACACGCCGTTACAGCCGAGGAAGGCCGTGTCGACGCTGAGCATCTGCAGCATCTCGGTAGCGAGCGGATCGACGAGCGAGTGCTGTTTTGGGCGCAAGGTGCCGCCAGAGACGACAACGGTGAACCGCGGGTGGGCAGCTTCGAGGGCCAAGGCGATCTTGAGGCCACTGGTAACGATGGTGAGCTCGTCGAGGTCGGGCCGGGCCACCAACTCGGTGGCCAAGGCTGCGGCGGAGGTCCCGACATCGAGGATCACCGTCTCGCCGCTCGACACGAGCGTGGCCGCGGCGGCCGCCACCGCCCGCTTCTCTTCGGCGCGCTGCGTAGCGACCTCTTCGAACGTGCGCTCACCACGTGCGCTGAGGGGCATTGCGCCGCCGTGCACGCGGTAGGCACACTGACGTTCTTCGAGCGTCTGCAGATCGGCTCGGGCCGTAACGGTGCTCACGCCGAACTCCTCGGCCAGCTCGCGGACGCGCACGAACCCACGCTGCTCCAGCTGCTGCTGGATGCGCTGCAGGCGGAGCTCCGCCGGCATGGTCGCATCACCGTTTCCGCGCATTGCCATTCCCCTCGTTGCGCTTGCGTTCACCTTCTCTTAGCTTTCGTCATCTTTCGTTTCCTGTCAAGTACGAAAACGGAACACGACAACGGCACACGCGGACGGCAGACGCGACACGCGGGACAGCAGACGCGCGTCAACTGCCCACGGTCAGTCGGCGATCGATCTCGGCACCCATCACGGCACAGTCGGTGAGCGGGTGGTCGAAACGGCACAACAGCGCCCCCTCGAGATAGGCGCGGGCGGACTGCAACGTGTCGATCTCGTTCGTCAGCGACGCCAGCCGTTCACGTGCGATGACCTTCCACTCGTCGACCGACTCGGCCTCCAGCAATCCGGCGATGTCGTCGAGCGACATGCCGGCGTCTTGCAGCATCCCGATGAACACGACGCGCCGCAGCGACGCTTCGGTGTATCGACGCTGGCCGGCGACTCGGCGGTCGGCGGCGACCAGCCCGCGACGCTCGTAGTAGCGAATCGCCGACGTCGCCACGCCAGCACGTTCGGCGACATCACCGATACGCATCAGATCGTCAGTGCTCATCTGACCACTTGACTTGAACTCGGGTTCAAGTGTCAAGGTCGACCGCATGACGTCATTTTCATCGCCCCACTCCGCAACTCCCGGCGCCGACTCACCCTCCGAGCTGCTCGCTCCGAACCACCACGCCCATCACCGTGGCTTCAGCGGCCTCCGTGGATGGATCGCCGCGCAGAGCATGCGCGTCGGCCGCAACGGCGATGCCGACCTGGCGATCGAACTGACCAATCAGCAGGTCGGCGATCGAGTGGTGGACATCGGTTGTGGCTCCGGCGTGGCCGCTCGACGCAGCGCCGCGGCCGGCGGCATCGTCACCGGTGTCGATCCGGCGGAGATGATGATCGACATGGCCCGACGCGCCGACTCCGGCGGCGACGTCACGTGGCGACTCGGCGGCGCCGAGCAACTGCCACTGCCCGACGCCTCCCACGACATCGCGTGGTCGCTCGCATCGGTACACCACTGGCCGGACCTCGACCGCGGGTTGGCTGAGGTGCAGCGTGTGCTCGGTCCGGACGGACAGTTCCTGGCGATGGAACGACTCACCAAGCCCGGGGCCACGGGACTGGCCAGCCACGGTTGGACACCCGCGCAGGCGGCGCGCTTCGCCGAGATGTGCGAGCACGCCGGATTCAGCTCGTTGCAAGTGTCGACACATGCCACCGGCCGTCGCCGGGTGATCGCGGTTCTTGCAACCACCTCACGCGCACGATCAGGTTGATCCGCGGAGTCAGGAGATCGGCAAGCCGGTCGTCAGATCGAAGTAGTGCAACGCATCGAGATCGACGCCGAGCCGGAGGGGTGCCCACAGGTTGACGTCGTCGTCGGCGGGCAGGCGCACGCTGATGGAGGTGCGTCGCGGTGGGCCAACCACGATCTGGTCGCCGTGATCGTCGACGCTCGCTGCGTCGATCGTCGCATGAACGAGCTGGTCGGGTCCCAACGATTCGACCGATTGAGTACTGACCACCAGCGGACCGTCTCCATCGCGGTGCAGCGACTCGGGTCGGATGCCGACGGCGATGCGTCGACCGGCGAACTCCCTCAGCCGGGCCGATCGGGCGAGCGCAGTTCCGTCGAGCACCAGGCGATGCACGCCGACCTCGAGCACCACACGGGACTCGTCCAACACCACCGCCGCGGCGAGGAGGTTCATCGGCGGCGAGCCCATGAACCGAGCAACGAACACGTTCGCCGGCCGCGCGTACACCTCGGTCGGCGACGCGCACTGCACCAGCCGGCCCGCCCGCATCACCGCCACCCGATCGCCGAGGGCCATCGCTTCCACCTGATCGTGTGTGACGTACATGGTCGTCGTCAGCACGCGGCGATGGATGTTCAGCAACTCCGATCTACCGGCGATGCGCAACTGGGCGTCGAGGTTCGACATCGGTTCGTCCATCAGCAACATCCGCGGGCTCCGGATGATGGCGCGGCCCATCGCGACACGTTGCTGCTGTCCACCCGAGAGCGTGCGCGGCGTCCGCTCGAGCACGTCGGCGAGATCGAGCATGCGGGCGACATCCGCCACCCGCCGTTCGATCTCATCAACGTGGCGTTGGGCGACCTTCAGCGCGAAGCCGATGTTCTCAGCCACCGTCATGTGCGGATACAGCGCATAGTGCTGGAACGCCATCGCGATGTCGCGCTGTTGCGGCGTCAGTTCGTTGACCCGCACGCCGTCGATCAGGACGTCGCCGGTCGATACCTCGTCCAGACCGGCGACCATTCGCAACACGGTGCTCTTGCCGCACCCGGACGGTCCGACGATTACGAACAACTCGCCATCGGCGACGGTGACGTTGACGTCACACACCGCCTCGACGCCGTTGGCGAACGTCTTCCCCACGCCGCACAACTCGAGCGTCGCCACGACTACGCCCCCAGCACGAGCCGTGCCATCACACGTCTCGCACATGGCGGCATCACACGTGGTGGGCGCCCCCAGCGCATCCACATGACGCGCATCGTAGGCGCGGTCCGTTCGCTGCGGAGACGGAGCTCAGCACCTTGGTCGGGTCGACGACCGCACGAGCTGGCAAAATCGACTCCGTGTTCGTCGTCGTCGGGATCGTCGGAGCAGCGTTGCTCCTCGGCTCGCTCCTCCTCGACGACCTGATCGACGGCCTGGTCCCCGACTTGGACTTCATCTCCGGACCGGTGATCGGGGCAGGACTCGCCGGCTTCGGTCTGTTCGGGTGGTTCGCCGAGTCGGGGCTCGACGGCGACGCCGCCACCGCAGTCGCCCTTGCGGTGGCTGGCGGCCTGATCATCGGTTTCGGCACGTACCGACTCACGCGGGCGCTCCTACACCAACCAACGGACGCCACGCCGACGACCGAATCGCTCGTCGGCACATCGGCACAGGTGGTCACGGCGGTCAACGAAGGTGGCACCGGCGAGGTCATCGTCACGCTCGGTGGGGCGACCACGAAGTACACCGCCACGTCCGAGCGCTACCTCGCCGTGGGGACCCCTGCCGTCGTCGTCAGCGTCGAATCGGCAACCAAGGTACGCGTCGAGGCGGCAGACGACTTCTGGTCCTGAGCGGTTCCGGCCGGCCGCCCGATCGCCGCGATCCATCTGTACGGCTCGCCCTCAACAGCGACACAATGGGGCCATGCCCGTCATCATCTTCGCCGCAGTTCTGGCCGGCTTGATCCTCGCGATCGTCGTCCTCGTCGCCAGCCGATTCAAAGTCGCCGGACCGAACGAGGCATTCATCGTCACGGGCCGCAAGGGCAAGGCGGTGACCAATCCCGAGACGGGTGCCACCACGACCGACCTGTCGGGGCAGAAAGTCGTCATGGGTGCCAGCACCTTCGTACTGCCCATCGTGCAGCGGCTTGCCGTGCTCGACCTGTCGTCACGCCAGATCGCCGTGTCGGTGGGCTCCGCTGTCTCGGCGCAGGGCATCAAGTGCTCGCTCGAGGGCGTCGCAATCGTCAAGGTCGGCGGCACGGAGAACTCGGTGCGTGCCTCGGCCCAGCGGTTTCTCGGCCAGCAGAACGAGATCGAACCGTTCACGCAGGAGGTGCTGGCCGGCTCGCTTCGAGCCATCGTGGGTCGGCTCTCGGTCGAGGAGATCGTGAAGGACCGCGCCGCGTTCGCGCGAGAGGTTGCCGAGGAGGCCGAGTCGTCGCTGACCAACCAGGGCCTCGTACTCGACACCTTCCAGCTGCAAGACATTCAAACCGAGGGCAACTACCTCGAGGACCTCGGTCGGCCCGAGGCCGCACGGGCCGAGAAAGAGGCCGCGATCGCCGAGGCGGTCGCCCGACGCGAGGCCGAGGAGGCGCGCATCAAGGCCGAAGAGGAGATTGCCGTCGCCAATCGCGAACTCGCACTCCGCCAGGCGGCGATCAAGACCGAGACCGACGCCGCTGCGGCACAAGCCGAAGCCGCAGGACCGCTCGCCAAGGCCGACCGCGACCAGGAAGTGATCGCCGCACAGGAACTGGTCGCCGAGCGGACGGCCGGGCTGAAAGAACGTGAGCTCGACACAGAGGTGCGCAAGCCCGCCGACGCCGAGCGTTACGCGGTTGAACAGCGCGCCGAAGCCGACAAGACCCGCCGCGTGCGCGAGGCCGAGGCCGGCCGCATCGCCACGATCGAGCAGGCACAAGCCCGAGCGGAGAACGACCGTCTTGTCGGCGCCGGAGAACGGCAGCGTCGCGAGGAGCTGGCGAAGGCCGTCGAGCTCGAAGGGCAGGCGGAAGGCGCGGCCGAACGAGCCAAGCGTGTGGCCGCCGCCGAGGCGTTGCGCGAAGAGGGCCAGGCCGAGGCCGCGGCGATCGCCGCCCGCGGCGACGCCGAAGCCGAAGCGATGGAGAAGAAGGCCAACTCCTACGAGCAGTACGGCCAGGCGGCGATCCTCGACCTGCTCGCCGAGATGCTGCCCGACCTCGTCCGCGAGGCGGCGGCGCCGATGTCGGCGATCGACAAGATGACCGTGATCTCCACCGATGGCGCCTCGGATGTGGCCAAGAACGCGGCAACCAACGTGACGCAGGGTCTCCAACTCGCCAGCGACGTGATCGGTGTGGATCTGGCCGAGCTGTTCCGCTCACTCGCCGGCCAGCAGGCAGAGAAGCTGGCGGCCCCCGAACCGGCCGACGCCGTGCTCGAAACATGAGGCCGGCGCCTGCGTGGATGGCGCACGGCCTCCTACGCACGGTCGAAGAGTGGAGACGATGGGACTCGAACCCACGACCCCCTGCTTGCAAAGCAGGTGCTCTAGCCAGCTGAGCTACGTCCCCGAAGGGATCCCGCGAACGGAACGGTACAAGGCTATCGGCTCTCGGCGAGAGCCTCTCGTGGTCATTTCGAGTAGTACCGCCACTCGCGGGTGATCTCGAGTCCCACGCTGCGATACAGCCCGAGCGCCGAGGAGTTCTTCGCCTCTGCGCCCAGGCCCAGCAGTTCGACCTGGTGGTGGGTCACCACCTGGCGGAACGCTTCAACGAGCAGCGCGCGGCCGATGCCGTCGCCTTGGGCCGATCGAGCGACGGCGAGTTGCGACACCCATCCCGTCGAACCCGGATAGAGGCGGCACATCGCCGCACCGACCACGTCGCCGTCACGCTCGGCCATCAGGTTGATCCGCGGGTCGAACGACGGGTAGTCGACCAACAGGTCGTACCACTCGTCGTACTCGCGGTCGGTGTGGCCGTCCACATCGGTCCACACCGAGTAAATCGTGCGATACACGGCGGTCCGCCGCGCCGGGTCGAACGGCACGAAGCGCACGTCGGCCGGCGCGCCGATGTGGGCCAGATCGTCGATCGGCAGACCTCGCTCGAGTTCGAAGCTCGACCGGTCGTGGGTGAGACCGCGTTGTTCCAGTGCGGTCACCAGCGCGACATCGGTCGGGGTCGCATCGATCGACGCGTCGGCATCGTCGAGTAGCCAGTCGACCAACGCGATGCGGGCGTCGTCGTGCTCCTCGCGCCCGGCCAACATCGTGTGCCCGTGGCCGAGCCGGGCGGCGAAGGCCACGATCTCACCGTCCACGGTGGCCACCCTGCTGCCGGCCGCGACGCTGCCTGCGGCTCGCCGAACCTGATCGAGCGATTGATCGAGTTCCTCCCGGTCGATCTCGGCCTGGCCCCACCAGCGGATGTCCTGCGCCTGCGCCACCGCCAGCACGGCAGTGATGTCGTCGTCGGTGGTCGGGCGGAATGTGGCGCTCACCCGTCCAGCTTGGCCGCCTCAACGCCAGGAGCGAAGCGAGTTGCGAGCGTCAGTCGTCTTTGAGCGCCACCGCGTTGGGCGTCACGTTCATCTTTGGCTCGTACTCCTTGACCGCCACGAGGCGTCGTTCCTGTTGGTAGGTCGCCCGGAGTTGCTCACGACACTGATCGCAGGGGCCATAGAACTCCTCGTCGACGGCGGCAGCACAACGCGGACACGAGAACTCCATCGGGAGCGACCATAGTGGGCGTACGATCAGCGGCGATGGTGCCGGGCTCTCCACCCCTCGACGACACGGGGGCGGTCGACGAATCCACCGACGGTGTCGCCGATCGGTCGTCTCGGGGCCCGAACTACCTCGCTCGCCGGGCGGTGGCCGTGCTGGGCGCTGTCGTGGTGATCGCAGCTGGTGCGATCGTGGTGGGCCAGGTGCTCAGCGGCGACGACGACGGCGGGTCGACCTCGTCCGGCGCGATCGACGCGGACTGGGACACCTTCGTGCTCATCGACGAACGGACCGACGAGGTTGTCCTGCTCGACGCCGACGCCAACGAGCTCGATCGGCGCAGCACCGGGATTCGCGCACCGATCGAGGCCGACGTGGTGGGCACCACGCTGATCGTGCGCGACGACGAAGCTGCGGCGATCCTCGATGTACGCAGCGACGACGAGCCGCTGGAGATCGAGTTCGCCTCTGGCACGTCGCCACTCGTGCGCGCCCCCGGGAGCGCCAACACGTTGATCGCCAGCTCTGCCGACGCAGAGCGACTCGTGATGGTGCACGGGCCGAGCGGCGACGTGCTCGACACCGACGATGTCACCCCGGTGGCCGGCGCCCGCTACGACACGAGCCAGACCCGCGCCGACCCGAGCGGTCGCAACGTGTTGGTCACCGACGCGGGCAACTTCCAGAGTGTGCTGTGGTCGTTCGACCGCGACGAACCGTCGTTCTTTCCCGGCCTTGCGCTGGCGATCGGCTCGGACGTGGTCGTGACCACTCAGAACGTCGGGTCCGACGCAACGATCAGTCTGTTCCGTTACGACGGCACCCGGGTCACCGACGCGCGAACGCCCGCAGTGCGTGCGGCGATGGTCGCCGACGACGGCATCGTGCTGGTGTCGGTCGACGGCGAGATTCTGGCGTTGGGCTTCGACGACGACGAAGCCGAGCGGGCCGAGACGATGGCCATCGGGGCCATCGCCACCGGCAACGTCAGCGTGGGCGGCGACCGGCTGATCGTGCAAGGCGCCGATGGCGTCGGCATCGTCGACCCGACGCCGTCAATCATCGAGCAGGCCGCCGGCGCGCAACCGACCACGTTCGGGATCGATGCCAACGCCCCACACCGCGCAACGTGTTTGATCGTCGACCGTGATCCGCCGGGTGAGTTCGTGTTGATCGATCTGGCCAGTGGCGACGTGGTCGCCGAGGCCCTCGGCACGATTCCGGCGGTGGCGTCGGCGGACGGGTGCATCGCCGTGATCACCACCGACGACCGTGTACAGCGCGTCACCGCCGAAGAGGTGTCCGACGTCGACGTGGATGGGGGCATCGTGGCGCTGTCGCCAGACGGCGAAGTTGCCGTGGTCGAGAGCGACAACCGGCTCGTCGCCATCGCCCTCACGCCGAGCGACGACGAATCGAACGACACCGACATCGGTCGCTCGGGCCGCTTCGTGCGCTTCATCGAGCGATGAGCGCGGACCAGCCGCCTGATCCTGTCGGCATCGACCCGTTGATCGTCGACGATGGCGTCACCGAGTGGCGATTCGACGCCGAGTTCCTCGCCTCGAACTGGTCGTGCCGGTTCGGCGACGGGTGCAAAGGCATCCTCGATCACGACGCCGCCGAGCTCGGTCAGGGGTGCTGCTCGCTCGGCGCCCACTTCGGCGACGGCGACGACGGTCGGGCAGAAGCGATGACGATCGCCGCCCTGGCCGAGATGATCCCCGCCGAACGCTTCGAGTTCCGCGATGTCGCGCAGGCCGAGGGTGTGTTCGGCGATGCCGAACGAACGCACACTCGCGTGGTCGACGGCGCATGCGTCTTCCTCAACCGGCCGGGCTTCGCGGGAGGGTCGGGCTGCGCACTGCACCTCGCCGCGCTCGACGCCGGCGAACGTCCGCTCGACTGGAAGCCGTCGGTGTGTTGGCAACTCCCGCTGTACGTCGACTTCCAACCGATCGACGATCAGCGTGAATCGGCGACGGTCCGCCGCTGGGGTCGCCCGGAGTGGGGCCGCCACGGCGAGACGATGGCGTGGTGTTGCACCGAGCGCACCGACGGCGGGGAGGCTTACGTCGGTGACACAGCGGTGATCGACTCGTTGCGCGCCGAGCTCGAGCAGATCGCCGGCCGCGAGGTGTACGTCGAGCTACGGAGCCGCCTCAGATCACGTTGATCGCGTCGAGCACATCGGCCACGCCGGGTGCATCGAGGTCGCCCGCGGTCATGTCGCGCCATGCGCTGCGCTGCGTGCCCCACGACACGAAGTCGTGGACGGTCGAACGCACCACCGGTGCCTCGTCGGTGGCGGTCTCTACCACGGTCCATCCATCGTCGCCGGGAGACAGTGTCCACGTGCTCGCGGCGGGGCCGTCGAACACGAGATTGATCGGCTGAGCCGGCGCCGCCGCCAGCGCGGCGGCGTTCATCTGCGGGAGCCCGGCGAGCATCCACACCAGCGACGCCCGGAGCGTGTCGTCGTCGCGGGGGAGCTCGGCGGCCCGCTCGATGGCGGCACCGATGTCGTGGCGCAGGTGGCAGTAGTGATCGAAGACGATCGCGTTGGCCAAGAGGTGCAACGGGTGGGTGCCCAGATCGTTCAGCGGGACGACGGTGTCGGCGATCGCTGGCTCTTGCAGTGCCGCCAACGCCGCGGCACCCTTCGGCGACCACTCGGCGTAGGCCGCAGCCACCTGCTCGTCGCTCCACTCGTGCCGCCCGGCGACGACGGCGTTGGCGTCGGCCTCGGTATCACCGGTGGAGGCGGCGTCGAGCGATGCCGGATCGGCGATCTGCTGAAACACCGCCGCCATGTGCAGCACGACGTCCCGCACCTGCCAACCGTCGCAACCCGACGGTGCACTCCACTCGGTCGAGTCGAGCGAGGCGATCAACTCGCCAGCGCGCGCGATCTCGCGTTCCAGCGCAGGAATGGCGTCAGCGGTCATCGCCCGACGGTAGCGAGGCCGCCGATCGTCAGGCGGAGCGGAGATGGCGGCCGGGCAACGCACCGGTCGGTTCGCCGAACTCGGTGACGACCGCGCCGTTGATGATCGTGGCGTCGTAGCCCATCGCACGCTGCACGTACCGGCCGGAGCCGTCGGGGAGATCGCGCACGAACTCGGGGATCGGCAACGTGAGCGAGGGCACGTCGATCACATTGATGTCGGCAAAGGCGCCCGCACGGAGCCGGCCGCGATCGGCGAGACCGAACAGGTCGGCAGCATCCGAGGTCAGTCGGCGCACCGCCTCTTCGATCGGCCACCGTTGCTGCTCGTGCACCCAGTACGCCAACAGGAACGTCGGTTGGCTGGCGTCGGCGATGTGCTCGAGATGTGCACCGGTGTCGGCGAGGCCGAGCACCACCGCTGGCTCGTCGAGCAACTCGGCGATGGCCGCCAGGTTGCCCTTCCGGTGCGGCGCCAGGGCGACGACGTGCGCGTCGGTCTCGAGCACGAGCTCGATGAAAGCCGCCGCCGGGCTGACACCGCGCGTGTTGGCGATCGCCGCGAGCGAACGGAGCGGATCGTCGTCGTAGCGGGCCTCGTCGTCGGGCAGCATCACGAACAGTTCGTCGAGGGCGACCGATGCGCCGTGAACATCGGCCTCGGCGATGAGCGTTTGGCGGTAGGTGCTGTCGCGCAACATCTGTAGCCGCCGACCGTTCCCCTCTGCGCCGAGGCGCAACCACGCGGGTGCGGCGTCGAACGGGGTGCGCGTGTCCAGGCCGTACAAGGTGGCGGGCGGGCGGGCGAGCGTTTGCGGACGGAGCTCGGCACCGCCCCGTCGATGGGCGCGCACCATGTCGAGCACGTGCCGATGCGCCTCTCGCTCGAACGACGCCATTTCGAAGCTGGTCGGCCGACCGCTCCGGCGAGCGAGCTCGGCGAGCATGGCGAGTTCCTCGGCCCACGACGCGTCGTCGTCGGCGAGCGGTGTTGCGGCGATCACGCCGGCGCGACGACGGGCGAGCGCGTCGGCGATCGTGTCGAGTTCGGCATCGGTGGGATGTGGCGACGCCGGCCTGCCACGATCGATGGAGATGCCGAGCGCTCCGGCACGCAAAGCCGCATCGGCCAACGCGCCGATCGCCTGGAGGTCGTCGGCGGTCGGTGCCGCCTCGGCGCGCTCGCCCATGGCGTAGAGCCGGAGGGTGCCCTGGCCGACGAGTCCGCCGGTGTTCACCGCGGCAGGTCGCCGATCGAGCGCCGCGGCGTAGTCCTCGTAGCTCTCCCAGTCCCACCCCGGTGCCTCGAGCGTGGTCGATTCGGAGATCCCCGTCACGTCGGCGATGGTCGCCGCCAGTGCTGGTCGGTCACCCGGTCGGCAGGGGCCGAGGCTGAGCCCGCAGTTGCCGATGATCACGGAGGTCACGCCGTGCCACGAACTCGGTGTGGCGTACGGGTCCCAGTCGAGGTGCACGTCGAGATGACTGTGGGCGTCGACGAATCCGGGCGTGACGATGCGTCCCTCGGCGTCGAACTCGCGGTGTGCCGAGCTGTCGATACCCCCGTCGGCGTGGCCGACGATCTCGGCGATGCGGTCGCCGACCACGCGGACATCGCCGACGAACGGCGCTGCACCGGTGCCGTCAACGATCGTGCCGCCGCGGATGATCAGATCACTTCGCATCGTCGCCTGTGCATCGTCATTGTGGTTCGACGGTGGAGGACGTCGAACGCCGCCTGTGGTCTATCGGCGAGATGTGTCAGCGCTACGCGCGCGGACATGACGATTCGGTGTCGACCGCGCTGCCGAAATTCTGTCGAAATCGCGCGCCTAACGTGGAAATTCCCCAGGATTTCAGCGGGGGGTGAGCAGGATCTCGGAGCCGATGGGGGTGAATCCGGCGCGCAGGAAGGCGCGCAACGACGCAGCATTGCCGGGTGCCACCTGGGCCCAGACGGGCTGACCTTCCGGCACGGCGCCGAGGCCACCGGCGATGAGGTGGGTGCCGGTTCCGGGCGGGGCGTCGGCGAAGCGTTCGATCGAAAGCTCGATCCTGTCCACGAGTCCGCGGCCCAACGTGACCAGACCGGCATCGTCGCCCAGCACGCGCACCTCCCGACGGTGATGACGCGCTCGTTGCACTCGCGGATGCTCGTCCAGGTCGTCGCGCTCGTCGAGCATCGGCTGGCCTGTGCCGAACGACAGCAGGAACGCATCGTGGGTGCCGACGTGATAGTCGTCGCCCGCCATCGCCGCCACCACCGCCGGGTGCGACATGCCGCCGAAGCCGTCAGCACCCTGAGCGAGCAGCGTCGCCGGGTCGCGCACGGTGAGGGCGATGGCGTGGCCGGTGAACTCGACCGCGGCACACGTGCCGGCATCGTCGGGTGGCACGAACTCGACCTCGCCGTCGATCGGCGGAAAGCGGGCTGAGGTGGCGGCGGCCAGCAGCTCGGCCAAGCGGTGCATCGAGCGAGATTACGTTGGCGGCAATGCAGGTCGACGTGATGACGATGCCCCGCCCGCTCGCCGAGATGGGCACGGTGGCGACGCGGACCAACAACGCTGGATTCGACGGGATGCTGCTCACCGAAGGTGGGCGCAGCGTGTACACCTCGGTGACCGCAGCGGCGGTGGCCGAGCCCACTCTCGACTACTCGACCGGGATTGCGGTTGCCTTCCCACGCAGCCCGATGGTGACTGCGCAAACCGCCTGGGAGCTACAGGAACTCACCGGCGGCGGCTTTCGGCTGGGGCTGGGTACGCAGGTCAAGACGCACGTGGTGCGCCGCTTCGGGATGGAGTTCACCCAACCCGGCCCGCGGCTGCGCGACTACGTCCGCGCCGTGAAGGCCTGCTTCGGCGCATTTCGCGGCGAGCCGCTCGAGTACCACGGCGAGTTCTACGAACTCACCTTCATGTCGCCGCAGTGGAGCCCCGGTCCGATCGACGCCCCCGACCCGAAGGTCGACATCGCCGCGGTCAACCCGTGGATGCTGCGGATGGCAGGAGAGGACGCCGACGGCATCCACCTCCATCCGATCGCCGAACCGGGCTACATCGAACGCCACGTGCTCCCCCAGCGGGCAGCCGGTGCCGCAGCTGCGGGGCGCGATCCAAACGACATCGCGCTGATCTTGCCGGTCACTACGATCGTCGGCGACACCGACGAGGAGATCGCCCGCGCACGTGCCGCCGCCCGGGCATCGCTGTCGTTCTACGGATCGACGCCGAACTACGCGTTCGTGTGGGACGAGGCCGGGTTCGAAGGAACGACGGCGCGCATCCGCGAACGGCAGAAGGCAGGCGACTTCGCCGGCATGGCCGAGCAGCTCACCGACGACCACCTGGCGGTGTTCTGTACCGAGTCGACGTGGGACGGCCTGGCCGACGCGTTGCGCGCCAAGTACGACGGCACGATCGAGCGGTTGGTGATGTACAGCCCCGGGTTCGACCCCGACCACTTCGAGCGCTACGGCGAAGTGGCCCGCCAGCTGTAACGCTGGTCTGAGACCCCAGCGTTACAGGACGCGGTTGAGGTAGGGGTTGGCGAAGGTGCGCGCCGGGTCGAGTTTGTCGCGCCACGAGGCGAAGGTGTCCCACTCGGGGTAGCGGGGGGCGAGTGTGGCCGCCGACTGGTAGTGCATCTTTCCCCAGTGGGGGCGCCCGGCGTAGTCGTCCATGATCGCCTCGACGCCTTGGAAGTACGCCTCATACGGGGCGCCGAAGTACTGGTGCACGGCGATCCACCCCGAGTCGCGATCGCTCGCGGTCGACAAGGGAATGTCGTCGGCGGCCGACGTGCGCACCTCGATCGGGAACAGCGGTGGGAACGGCAGCGTCTCGATCAACGCAAGGATCCGCCGCAAGGCTTCGGGCACCGCGGCGCGCGGGATGCCGTACTCCATCTCGACGAAGCGAACCTTGCGTGGGCTGCAGAACACGCGGTCGCTGCGATCGACCAGCTCCCGCTCGGCGGCACCAGAGGTGATCAACTTGGCAATGCGTGGCGCCGCCGTGGGGAACCGCCGCCCCACCCGACACACCGTGCCGAATGCCAGGTTCTCGCCGATCCATTTGTCGCGAACGTACGCCATTCTCGGCTGCGGTTCGGCGGGGCGGTCGGTGCGCGTGTTGCGCTTGACCTGGCATCGGCGGGCCCCGGGGACGACGTAGAACTCGACGTGATCGGTCGAGCTCATCACGTCGTCGAAGTTGTCGAGCACGTCGACGAGGGGCTCGATGGTTTCCACCGCGTGCAGGTTGAACGCCGGGACGCAGCGCAACGTCACCTCGGTGAGCGCGCCGAGCGCGCCCACGCCGACGCGGGCGACACGCAGCAACTCGGGCTCGTCGGTTTCGCTGGCGCGGACCACTCGGCCGTCACCGGTGACCATCTCGAGTCCGACGATGTTGGTCGCCAGATTGCCGAACCCGGTGCCGGTGCCGTGGGTGGCGGTGGAGGTGGCACCGGCGATCGACTGTTGGTCGATGTCGCCCAGGTTGGGGAGCGCCAGCCCGCGGGCGAACAGTTCGTCGTTGAGTTGGTGCAGCCTGATGCCGGCCTGCACGGTGACGTCTCGACCGTCGACGTGCAGCACCTGATTCATCGCATCGAGCGACACGAGGTGACCGTCGGTCATCGCCGCGCCGGTGAACGAATGGCCGGCCCCGATCACCTTCACCCGCTCGCCACGGTCTGCCGCATCGCGGACGACGCCGGCGAGCTCGTCGGTGAATTCCGGCCGACGAATCGAAGCGGGCACACAGCGCTCGTTGCGCGCCCAGTTGCGAACGGAGCTGACCATCAACCCAGGCTATGCCTGCGACAACACCTCGACCGTACGCTGCAGCTCGTCGACCGTGGTGGTGTAGTGCACCGACAGCCGGAGCATCTCGGCGAGACCCCGTCGGTCGACGTCCCAGCGCGACGACCCCGGGATGGTGTGGGTGCTGTTGATCTGCGCCGCGGCGAGATACGCCTGCAGCTCCGGTGCGCTGCGCCGGGGTGAGGTGGTGGTGACGATGCCACATCGCTGCGCGCCGTCGTCGTGAACGTCGTACCCGATGTCGCCGAGCATCGCTCGGAGCTGGTCGGCTCGTTCGACCACCGTCGCCTCGATCCGCTCGATACCCCATGACTCGAGGTGGTCCAGAGCCGCGCCGAGCCCCAACCAAGCTGCGTGCGAGTACTCCCAGTGCTCGAAGCGGCGCGCCCCCGGCGCCCATTCGTAGCGATCTGCGGCGACGAGGAGCGCCCCGTCGTGATCCGGCTGTGACGGAGCGACCCGGTCGAGCACACCCCGCCGGGCGTAGAGGAATCCGGTACCGCGCGGTCCGCGCAGGTACTTCCGACCGGTCGCCGACAGGAAGTCGCACTGGATCTCGGTCACGTCGACCCGTAGCTGGCCCACCGACTGACACGCGTCGAGCAGGAACGGCACGTCGACGCTCCGCGCCGCGGCACCGATCTCGGCAGCGGGGTTCACGAGCCCTCCATTGGTCGGCACGTGCGTGAGCGATGCGAGTGCGACGCCATCGCCGTCGCCGAGTGCGTCGCGATAGGCGTCGACCGACACCGCACCCGTGGAGTCGCTGGGCACTCGGTCGATGCGCACACCGCGCAGTTCCGCGGCGCGCAAGAAGGCGACCACGTTGGCGCCGTACTCGTGGTCGTGCACCAGGATGCGCTCGCCGCGCTCCATCGGCACCGACCAGAACGCGGCGTTCCACGCGGCGGTCGCGTGCTCGGTGCGGGCGATCTCGTCGGGTGCCGCACCGATCAACCGGGCAATCGATGCATACACCGCATCATCACGTTCGACCGCTGCGGCGGCGGCCTCGTAGCCACCGATCGTCGCCTCGGCGCGCAGGTGGTCGATGTGCGTGTCGAGCACCACTTGCGGCGGCAGCGACGCGCCGGCATGGTTGAGGTGAATCAGGTCGGCCCGACAACCCGGCGTGGCGGCCCGCGCGGCCGCGATCTCGTCGTCGTTGAGCGGCTCGGCCACCTGCGGAGTCTGTCAGTCGAGCGCGTCAAGCAGCGCGTTCTCGACGACCTCGGTGAGCGCGGGATGGATGTAGAACACGCGGCGGGCGACGTCGGTTGCCGGGGTGTCGAGCTCCATCGCCTGGATCAACGGCTGGATCAGCGACGACGCCTGCGCCCCGAGGATGTGGGCGCCGATGATCTGGTCGGTCTCGGTGTCGACCAGCACTTTGGCGAAACCGACCGTGTCCTCCATCGCCCAGCCGTACGCCGTGCCGCCGTAGTCGCGGAACCCGACGCGGAACGAGCGCCCGGCCGCCGCGGCCTCGGCCTCGGTCAGCCCCACGGTGGCCACCTGCGGGTTGGAGAACACTGCGCTGGGCACGGCCTTGTAGCTCTGACGGCGAAGGTCGTCGGGATGAGCGATGTTCCAAAACGCCACCTTGGCCTCGGCGTTGGCCAGGTGCTTGAGCTGATAGTTGTTCGCGACATCGCCGACGGCCCAAATGCCGGGCACGTTGGTGGCCATCGTGTCGTCGACGGTGATCGTCCCGTGGTGGTGGCAGTCGATTCCCGCCGCGTCCACGTTGAGCAGGTCGCTGTTGGGCTCACGGCCGGTGGCCACGAGGAGCTCGTCGACCACCGATTCGCCGACCGCGCAGGTGATCTTGATGCCGTCGGCAACGCGCTCGACACGGGTGGGAACATGTCCCAGTTGCAGGTCGAGGCGCTCGCCGAGAGCGGTCGTGAAGCGACTGCGGATGTCCTCGTCGAAGCCACGCAGGAGCGCGTCGCTGCGGTTGATCAACGTGACCTCGGAGCCGAGCGATGAGAACACGTGGGCCATCTCGACGGCGATGAAGCCGCCGCCGATGATGCCGAGACGCGGCGGCAGGTCGGGCAGCCGCATGATCGAATCGGAGGTGTGGAACCCGGTCTCCACCAACCCCGGGATGGGCGGGATCACCGGACGGGCGCCGGCCGCGATCAAGATGTTCGGCGCAGTGATGTGCCGGCCCTCCACGTCGAGCAGCTTGTCGCCGATGAACATCGCGGTGCCCTCGATGTAGGTCACGTTCGGTGTTCCGCTCGCCCGGTAGTCGCGGCCAGAGGCCACGATCGGATCGATGCGACCGAACACTCGGTCGCGAATCGCCGGGAAGTCGGCACCATCGAAGCTGGTGTGTACGCCGAGGCGGTCGCCATGGCGAGCAGCGAGCGCGGCGTCGGCGGGGAGCACGAACATCTTCGAGGGGATGCACCCGCGGTTGATGCAGGTACCACCGAACACGTCGCGTTCGACCAGCGCAATGTTCCAGTCGTCGAGGAAGTCGGGGATCGAGTTGCCCGATCCACTTCCGATGATGATCAGATCGAATGCTTCGGGCTCGGTCGTGCTCACGATGAAGTTTCAACCCGCGCCGCACCGCGATCCTTCCCGACGCGTTGCGTGTGTGCGACGGATGGGGCAGGGTGTCGGTGATGGCGGCACGGCAGACGGGCGACGGATTCATGCGCTGTAGCGACGGACACGTCCGGTGGGGCGTGTACGGCGCAGCGGGCGTGGTGTTCGTGGTGCGCGACGTTCATGGCACACCGTTCGTGATGTTGCAGAAGCGCTCGGCGTTCGCCCACGAGGGCGGCAACTGGTCGTGTGCGGGTGGTGCACTCGACCTCGGCGAAACGCCATTCGATGGCGCATTGCGCGAGGCCAGCGAAGAGGTCGGCACGCCGCCGCCGATCACCGCGGTGCTCGGTGAGTACGTGTTCGAGCCAGCAACCGACTGGTCGTACACCACCGTCGTCGTCGAGGTCGGCGAGCCGTTCGGTGAGTCGATCAACTTCGAAACCGACGCCGTGGAGTGGTTCGGATTGGACCACGTGGAGGAGTTGCCGTTGCACTCGGGCTTCGCGGGTGCGTGGCCCCATCTGCGGGCGATCATCGACGACGGATAGCCGCCAGTACCGAACCGTGGTTGATCCGTACGATGTCTCGATGACCGTCGACGAGCGAACCGCGGCCCAGCAGGTACACGGGGTGTGCCATCACGACTGCCCGGACTCGTGCGGTTGGACCGTCACCGTGGAACAGCACGAGGACACCACCCAACCCGTGGCGGTGGCCCTGCGCGGCAATCCACTGCATCCGTACTCGAAGGGCGAGCTGTGCCCCAAGGTCAACCGCATGCTCGACCGGGTGTACAGCCCCGACCGGATCCTCACCCCGCTGCGCCGAGTGGGTCCGAAGGGATCTGACAACTTCGCACCGATCAGCTGGGACGAGGCCCTGGCGACCATCGCCGAACGCACCCACGCGGTGATCCAAGAGCACGGCGCTGAGGCAGTCCTGCCGTTCTCCGATGCGGGGAATCAAGGCGTGTTGGCCATGCAGGGGCTGAGCAGCAGGTTCTTCGGCCACATGGGCGCAACGCGCCTAACCCGTGCGATCTGCGGGCCGACCGTCGGCGCCGGCATGTCGATGACCAACGGCACCGGACGGGCGATGGACGCCGCCGAGCTCGAACACAGCCGGTTGATCATCCTGTGGGGCACGAACACCCGACTGACCAATCGGCACCTCTGGCCGACCATCGAGTCCGCCCGTGCCGACGGCGCACGCCTCGTGGTGATCGACCCCTTGCGCACGATGACCGCCGAGGCGATCGACGAGACACGCGGCGACCGTTTCATCCAGCCCCGCCCAGGAACCGACGTGGCGCTGATGCTGGCGATGATGCGGGTGATCATCCACGAAGGGCTGACCAACACCGAGTGGATCGCCGCCCACACCACCGGATTCGACGAGCTGGCCGACGCCGTCGAGCCATGGACCACACAGGCGGCGGCCGAGGTCACCGGCGTCGACGCCACCACGATCACCGAGCTCGCCCGCGAGTACGCGACCACGACGCCAGCGGCGATTCGCACCCTGATCGGCGCCGAGCACCACGAGAACGGTGCGATGTTCTTTCGCACGATGGCCTGCCTGCCGGCGCTGACGGGAGCGTGGGCCCACCGCGGCGGTGGCATCGCCAAGAGTGTGGGCTCGTACTCCGACGCGTTGCTCGACATCGCCGCCTTCCATCGCCCCGACCTCGACGTGCGCGCCGACGGAACGTTGCCGCGAACCGTCAACATGAGCCGCCTCGGCGAAGTGCTGACGTCACCGCACGCCGGCTTCGACGAGGGTCCCGCCGTCCATGCGCTGTTCGTGTGGAACTGCAATCCGCTGGTGATCGTGCCAAACGCCGAGGCGATTCGCCGCGGACTCGAGCGTGACGATCTGTTCACGGTGGTCCACGAACAGTTCCTCACCGACAGTGCGCGCTACGCCGACATCGTGCTGCCGGCCACCACGCAGATCGAGGCCGACGACGTGATGTTGCCGTGGGGCCACTTGTGGGCAACCTGGAACGAGGCAGCGATCGCGCCAGTGGGCGAGTCGTGCTCGAACACCGAACTGTTTCGCCGACTCGCCGGAGCGATGGGCTACACCGAACCCGCGCTGTTCGACGACGACGCCACACTGCTGCGCGACGGGTTCCCGACGATCGATCTGGACGAGCTGCGGTCGGCTGGCTGGATCCGGGTGCCCTACCCCGACGACGGGCGCCCCTTCGGCGACGGCACCTTCGAAACGGCATCGGGCCGTGTCGAGTTCGCGTCGGATCTCTTGGAGCAACTCGGCCACCCTCGGGTGCCCACGTTCGTGGCGCCGCGCGAGAGCCCTTCGGGCGACACCGACCTTGCAGCCCGCTTCCCATTCCAGCTGTTGACCCCCAAACACCACGTGCGGTTCCTCAACTCGAGTTATCCCCAGCTCCCCAAGCACGGTCCACCCGAGGGTGGCCCCTTCGTCGAGCTCCACGCCGAGGATGCGACATCGCTCGGCGTGGCCGACGGCGACGAAGTGCGGGTGTGGAACGATCGCGGCGCGCTGCGTGTACCGGTGCGCATCAGCCAGCGCGTTCGCCCCGGCGTGGTTGCTGTGCCGTTCGGATGGTGGCGCGAGCACCACGGCGGTGACGGCACCGCCAACAGCTTGACCAACGACACGCTCACCGAGTGGGGTGGCGGCGTGGCCTACAGCGACACGCTGGTCGCGGTCACACCGCGCTGACCCCCGTAGTCTGCGGTCGATGACCGCCGACCTGATCTATGCGTTCAGGGTGATGCGCCTGCCGCTACGCGATGCGGGTGGGGCACCGATCGGGCGGATCGAAGACATCGTTGCCGTGCCAGGGAGCCCGGCGCGCGGCGACGAGCCGGCAGTGGCGCCGCGCGTGGTGGGCTTCGTCGCCCGCAGTCAGCGCCGCCGAATCTTCGTCAACGCCAACCGCGTCGCCGAGCTCGGCGCGGAAGGCGCCCGACTGCGCAGCTGGGACGTCGATCTCAACCCGTTCCGGGCGCGGCCGGGTGAAGTGCTGATCGGCGACGATCTCATCGACCGGCGTATCGGCGACGAACAGGTGAGCGACGTTGCGTTGCGTCAGGCCCACGACCAGCGCACGACGTGGTGGGAGATCGACAAGGTTCGCTTGGCCAAGCGCGGCGCGTTGCGGCGTCGTCCGAGCTATCGGCTGGTCGACGTCGACGAGGTGCCCGAGTTGTTCGGCACCCCAACCGAGATGCAAGCCCAGGCGGCGCGGTTGCGCGAACTGCATCCCGCCGAGGTGGCGGCGATCGTGCGGGCGCTGCCAATCGATCAGCGCCGCCAGTTGGCGGCGGCGATGGACGACGAACGGCTCGCCGACGTGCTCGAGGAGCTTCCCGAGGAAGAGCAGGTGCGCATCGTCGAAGGGCTCGACCGTGGCCAGCTCGAGCGGGTGTTCGACGAGATGGAGTACGACGACCTCGCCGACCTACTGGGAGAGATGGCCCCGGAGCGGCAGGAGCAGATGCTCGGCGTGATGGACGAGGACGACGCCGACGTGGTGCGCCGTCTGTTGGCCTACGCCGAGGAAACCGCTGGCGGGATGATGACCCCCGAGGCGATCATCCTCGGGCCCACCGACACGGTGGCCGACGCGTTGGCCCAGCTACGACGCTCCGACTGGGTCGTCAGCCTGGCCACACAGGTGTTCGTGGTGGACGCGCCGTTCCGACCGCCGACCGGGCGGTTCCACGGGGTCGTGCACATGCAACACCTGCTGCGCGAAGCACCGCAGATGGAGCTCGGTGATCTCGTCACCGACGACCCGTCCGTCGGACCCGACGCCACCGATCGCCACGTCGCCGAGACCCTGGCGTCGTACGACCTCTTGGCCATCGCCGTACTCGACGACGCGGGACGCTTCCTCGGCACGGTCACCGTCGACGACGTGATCGACCGCATGCTCGGCAAGGGATGGCGCGCCCGCCATGCGGCCGCCCAGGCCGCAACACAGGAGGCGACCACCAACGTGGTCGGTGCCCCATGAAGCGGCGCGAAGACCTGTCGGCGCCGCGGGCGGTGCGCCGACTCGGCGTGCAGTACGACTCGGAGGTGTTCGGCCGGTTCGCTGAATCGATCGCCAACTTTCTCGGCACCGCCCGGTTCCTGGTGTTCCAGACCGTGGTCATCGTGGTGTGGATCGGCTGGAACACGGTGCTCCCCGAGTCGTGGCAGTTCGACCCATGGGATCGCGGGCTGGTGCTGCTCACCCTGGTCTTGTCGATCCAGGCCTCGTACGCCGCCCCGCTGATCCTGTTGGCCCAGAACCGTCAAGAACAACGCGACCGCAACAACAGCGAGGTCGACCGGCGCGTCGCCGAGCGCACACAGGCCGAAACCGAGTTCCTCGCCCGCGAGATCGCCGGCGTACGGCTGTCACTGTCCGACATGGCCACCGGTGAAACGCTGCACGAGGTGGCCGAGCAGATCGCCACCCTCTCGGAGACGGTCGACCAATTGGCGACCCAGGTACAGCGCCTCGCCGTTCAGGCCGATGCGGGCGCCGACGACGGCTGAGCCGTCGACAACGACGTCCGCGCGGCAACGCTCTCGACCAGCTCGACCGTGAGTGCGGCGAACGGTTCGGGCTTTTCCCACGGCACGAGGTGATCGGCGTCGACCTCGCGCACCTCGGCCCGCAAGGCAGCGGCGAGCGCGCGTTGCTTGCGCGGCTTGACGAGCCGGTCGCCCGTGGTGATCAACATCCCTGCGGGAACATCGAGCAACGATGCCCACGTGCGCGCGTCGTAGCGCGACAGCGCGCCGCCCGCTTCGATGATCGCTGTGGGGAAGTTGCGCCGTGTCTCGGCCACGAGCCATTCGCGGTATGCGGCGAGCGGGTGGCCATCGGGGATCAACGACGGGAGTCCGCGGGCGATGTAGCGGGCATAGAAGCGCGAGCGCATACCGATGCCGGCGAGCGCGAGCAGCCGCCATGTCAGTCGCTCGCGCCGGGTCGCCCGCCACTCGAGGGCGGTGGCCTGCGTGACGATCCCGGATACGAGATCGGGATGTCGACGTGCGAGGAGCATCGACACCGGACCGCCCATCGAGTACCCGATGGCGATGGTCTGCTCGATGCCGAGCTGGCGCACGACTGCCGCCGCATCGTCGGCAACGTCCTCCAGCGTGAACGGCTCGACCGTCCGTAGGCCGCGGCCGTGGCCTCGATGGTCGAGGGCAATGAACGACCAGCGTTCGGCCAGTTGTCGGTAGGCGCTGAAGAACTGCAGATCGGCCGAGGCGGTCCATCCATGGAGCAACAGCAGCGTCGGCCGGGTGGAATCGGCGTGCTGATGACGGCGCACGAAGAATTCGCCGCGCCCGCCGATCCGTACGATCTCAGCCGGAGGGAGCCAGGGCAGTTCCAGGGTCACGGCGGCGAGCCTGTCACACTTCCACTCCGCTGGCGGTGGGGATGCCGGTGAACTCCTGGATCCGCACGCCGAGGCGTTCCACGTCGTGCAGCAGCGCCAAGGTGTCGAGTCGCGAGTCGCCGGCCCGCACCACGCCAGTCGGCACGACACCCGCCGCAATCGGGGGCACGAACGCCGCTGCGGTGGCTGCGGCCGTGGTGCCAACCTGTTCGGCGAGCCCGACGACGAGCGCAACCCGCTCACCGTCGGCGTTGGCGCCGCGTACCTCGACACGCAGCGCCCCAACGCCACCTTCTGGGTGTGGTGGACGCAACATCGGGAGCCAGGCGGTGAACCGGTCGCGGCGGGTGGCCGACATGCGCGCGCTGATACGGCTCACACCGGGAAACACGTCGCGCAACAACAGCGGCGACGCCAGCTCGGCGCGGTAGCAGTCGTACGCGCCCACCGGCTCGGGGAACCAGCACAGTTCGCGTCCCGATCCCGACGGGCGACGGATCCACTGCCCGTCGTGCAGGCCGATCCCCGTGCCCGAGAGTGCGTCGTGGTGCTGCCGAGCGCAGGCCGGGCCGGCGGTGCCGTGCATGGCGATATGGATCTCGTCGCACTCGGCCAATTGGTCGGCGAGGTAGCGGGCCAACAGGCCGGAGAGCCCGGGCGCCATGCCGGCGCCGACGAGCAGTGTCGCCCCACTGGCATGCGCTCGATCATCGAGCTGGAGCAGGTCGCTGACGTCGTCGAGATCGTCGCTCACCGAAACGACGTGCGTGCCGTTGGCCACCAGTCGCTCGGCCAGTGCGGCGTGTGGAGCCGGCGAAGCGAGCACGACGATGTCGCTGTCGTCGACCCCACGATCACTCACCCGCGGATCGATCTCGAGCACGCGGGCATCGGGGACCACGAGCGGGAGGCGTTGCTCGATACGCCTGCCCACGACGCCGTTGCCGACGAGCGCGACCCTCATGGTCGGTTGTCGGGCAGATCGAGTGGACGCCACCCGCCGTGCTGCGGCGGCGTGCCGCCGGTGCCGCGGACGCGCAGTGCCGCACCGAGAATGGCCGCAAATGACAGCGCGGCGAGCGCACGACGCAACAGCTTCATCGCCCGGCGACGCTACTGGCTGGGTCGTCGCGCGCGGTCAGCGCTCAGGACGACGGTGCGGTGACCGTCTTGCTGTCGCTCGTGCTCGACCCACCCGAGCCACCGGCGGTGATCGTCACCTCGTGCGACTCACCGTCGCAGGGGATCGGCACGTTGCCGCTCCCGCTCGCCGGGTTTCCAGCGTCCGCAGGCACCGGTTCGCCGTCGACGGAGAACGAGACGCCTTCGGCGCCCGTGGTCTCCCATTCCGCTGGAGCGAGCGCCTGGTCGCCGTCGCAACTCGTCGGGTCCGACACCTCGAACTTGGTGATCGCCAACTCGGACGCGGCGGTGGTGTTCGGCGAGGCGGTGGTCGCCGGCGCCGCGGTCGTGTCGCTGCCACCGTTGTCGTCGTCGCCACACGCGGCCAGCACGGTGACCGCAAGGAGTGCTGAGGTTGTGACACCAAAGATCTTCTTCATGGCGCGCCACCGTAGTAACGCACAGCGTCGTGATCCCGTCACCCTCCGAAGCGGCGATACGAGAGGTGGTCTCCTCGCCGAGGGGCGCACGCGCTAGCGCGTGGCCGGGAGCTGGTCGATCACCGTCAACTCGACTGTCGCTTCATTGTCGGCGGGATTGCGATCATCGAGGGGGCCGATCGAACGGTCGATCAGATCAAACGGGCGCTGCGTCGGGATCGTGGCGCGCACAAAGTGGGTACCCGGCTTGCGTGCAGTGAACAACAGCGTCAACGGGTCATATGAGACGGAGCCTGCATCGGCTTCCTCGGATCGGACACACGGATCGAGCTCGCAGCCGAACACGCCGGCCGGCCGGTCGTCGATCTGGGCCCAGGGGAACGCCCCCGCCGCGGCGATCACGTCGATCTCGCTCGGTCGCTCGACCGTCACGTCAGGACTCTCGACGAGCACCCTGCCGGGGCTGTCGAGCTGGAACACGACGTCGATCGTGTCGCCGACGATCAGTGTGTGCGCGGCTGTCGTCGCCACGATTCGTTGGTCGAAACCAGCGGGTTGCACGGCGATGTCGAAGCCAGTGATGTCGTCGATCACGCACGGAGCGAGCGTGGGATCGAATCCGAAGCACGGCTCGCCGATCCCCAGTCTTCCACCGGTCACGACGTCGCCAAAGGAGCCGTCGGCGTTGGCGCGCTGGCCCATGCCCGCACCAGGATCGTTCACCGGAACGGCGATGCTGCCCTCATCGACGAGCAACTCGTACGACGCACCACCCTCCGAGGATCCGAGCAACGCCGTGAACGAACCGTCCGCTGCCGTCGACACGGCGAACGGGGACGGCGCCGCGAACTGATCGATCGCCGCATCGACGACCACCCCCGCTGCGGCCACTTCATCGCTGTCCCACACGAGATCTGCATCCGCGTCGAGCCAGGCCACACCCTGGACGGCTGGCAGCAGTACGCCATGATCGACCGCTGCCGACTCGCCGGCCTCGATGTCGACAGTGACGACGCGTGGCGTGGACCACCCGGCGAGCGCCGCGAAAACAACCTCGTAGGGGCCAGGCGCGGGCACGGCGACCTCGTACCGTCCGTCAGGACCAGAGATGACGCCATCGATGTCGGCACCTTCGTCTGTGGTCCCATCGACTCCACGAAACACTCGAACATCGACGTTCGGGGCGGGTCGATCGCCGCCCGAGAACTGACCGTCGCGGTCGAGATCGAAGAACACGACACCCTCGATGGTCGTCTCGGCGGGACTCGGACCGGCGGAGACTCCAACCCCGGACATCATCGGCACCGCCGTCGCGCCAACGAGGGCCACCACCAACCAGGGCAGCACCGTTACGCGCATGCTCAGACGCTACGCCAGCCGATTCGTTGCACCTGCACCACCAGACGAATCGCCGACCCTCACCCAGAACACCTGGTAGTCCCAGTCGGCCGACGCGCCGGTCCAGTGCTCCACCGACTCGAGATCGCCGAGCTTGGTGATCATGTCGCGGTTGTGGTGCAACGTGCGGAGGTAGAACATGCGCGGCAGCCCGACGACATCGTTGTCTCCCTCGATCCGTTCCTCGTGTTCGCGTCCCCACACGCCAAGCACACACAGTCCGCCCGGGCGCACGACCCGGCGGAGCTCGTGCACCGCACGCATCAGGTCGAGCTCCCCAAGATGCATCAACGTGCTCATCGACCACGCTGCGTCGAGTGAACGGCCGCGGATCGGTAACGAGGTGGCGCTGGCCTGGAGGAACTCGCACCCGGCGGCCCGTGCTCGGCGTCCGTTGGCATGAGCGAGATCGACTGCGACGTAGCGAATACCCGCCGAGTTGAACGCTGCGGCATCACGTGCCGGACCAGCGCCAACATCGATCACCGATGCGCCGCGCTCGGCGACAAGGTGGTCGACGAAGCGTGCGCGCAGCGCGGCCCGTCGACCGGTGACCGCACCACGAGTGCCGAGCTCCGCCTCGCGTTCGTAATAGGCCCGAAGCCGGGCGCGCTCGTCCACGTCCGATGACGCTACGCGGCGCCAGTGTCATACTTCGCTGGTGGAGCCGACCGACCCGAAAGCGACGTTGCATCGCTATCTCCGGATGGCGCGCGAGTCGCTGCTGTGGAAGCTCGATGGCGTCGACGAATACGACGCCCGACGCCCGCTCACCGCAACGGGGACGAATCTGCTCGGTCTCGTGAAACACCTGGCGATCGTCGAGTTCGGCTACTTCGGCGACACCTTCGACCGCCCGCACGGCGAACAGTTCCCGTGGGACCAGGGCGACCACGAGCCAAACGCGGACATGTATGCGAAAGCGGACGAATCGCGTACTGCGATCCTCGATTTCTACGGTCGAGCGACCGCTCACGCCGACAAGACGATCGAGACGCTCTCACTCGACGACCGTGGAACGGTCCCCTGGTGGCCAGATGACGTCAATCCCGTCACGTTGCACTGGATCCTCGTGCACATGATCGCCGAGACCAACCGCCATGCCGGACACGCCGACATCCTGCGTGAGGAGATCGACGTGTTCGTCGGGCATCGGCCGGGAGTCGACAACCTTCCCGACATGGATGCCGAGTGGTGGGGCGCACACGTCCAACGCGTGGACGAGGCTGCGCGTGAAGCGTCGGGCAGGAATCCCCAGTCCTGAACCGGGACGCTGAGTGGGGCTACCTGGAATCGAACCAGGGACCTCATCCTTATCAGAAATCCTAAGGATGTCCCCCAGGCGAACTACCAGGGACTTGACGGAAACGATCCGAACGGCGCGACCTTGAAACACCTGGTCACGATCAGAGGAGTGGACACGCCTGGACACGAAAAGAGCTGAGTGGCGACCTTTGGCACTGTCACACGCGGCCACCAAGTGCCGCGGTGCTTCCTTGTAAGCCCCGGACCGGGAATGAATCACCTGGCACCCAATGCCCTCACGTACCCTCACGTCCAGCTCAGAGCGCTCCGGCGACCACAGAATGGCACGCAATGGGCACGCTCAGTCGCTGATCGCTGCCTTCTCCGATCGACGCTTGCGCATCGCCTGCATGTTGATCAAGACCGACGCGCCTGCACACACCGCCGTCGCCCACAGGCCCCACCCGACGGAGACCCCGACCGCATCGTTGTCGTCGATCGACGCTGACACGTTCACGATGTCGTAGATCGCAATCACCGAGGTGAGCACGGCAAAGATCACACTCAGGAGCGGCTTCGACAGAAACACGCCGAGACCAATCAACACCCCGCCGATGATCGTGAGCTGACCGTCGCCCTGCGTCCCGGACGCAGAGATCGTGCCAAAGATCGTCGTCGCAGTCGCCCAAGGTCCAAGCGAACCGACGATTACTCCGGCCGCGAGCCCGAGCGCGATCAACCGGTCCTGCTGCCACACCCCCGAGCCGCTTGACACAGACTCAACCTGCGCGCTCGGTGGCGGAGGCGGCTGAGTGATCGGCGCGGTGTGGTCGGTCCAGACACTTCCGTCCCACCATCGCAGCTGGCTCGGATCGTGAGGATCTGTCGCCCACTGGGCGGGTGTCGCAGGGGGCGGCGAGTCCTGTGGCGCGTCGTCCGCATTCGCCATGTGACGACACTAGGCAACATGGCGGGGCTGGCTGGTACGGCCACTCGGCCCTACCCAGCCCCCATGACCCACCACCACTAGCCACCGCCGATCGACCCCGTACAACTCGCCCAATCCCTCGCCATGAGCCCAGACATGACCGACCGCACCCGCGACGAACTGATCGTGATGCTCGAGAAGCTGGCCGAGCGACGTCGGCGCGACCCGTGGCCGGACAGTCCGTTCTGAGCCGCTACTCCTCTGCGGTTTCTCCCCGATCTGGCGTTCGGAGATTCAACGCAATCGCGACCACCGAGAGAACCATCGACACGACGACCAAGCTCACGCTAACCAGCCCCTTCACTCGCAAGGCCACAGCAAGGGCTGGCACCGACCCGAGCGTTACCACCCTGAGGCCCACGGTGAGACCAGGCGCGGCAAGAGCGATGACTCCCGCAACGAACATCAGCACCGTCGCTGCAACGAGGAGGAATGTCACCCGACCACGGTGGCCACATCGCACCCACTCACGCAAACGCAACTGGACCCGTGGCCTAACTCGCCGTTCTGAACCTCCGCTACTGCTCCTCGGCTTCTCCGCGACTCGGCGGGCGACGGCTGAATGCAATCGACACCACCGAAAGAACGAGCGACAAGACAGCCAAGCTCGCACCAAGGAGTCCGCCCCCCGTCCATGCGGCCAGACCCAAGGCGACCAACGACGCCGACGCGATCCGGAGACTCAGCGTCCTCCCAGGCGCGCCGAGAGCGATGGCTGTCGCAACCAGCAAGACAGACATCCCAGCGAGCGCAAGAAACATCACTGCGCGAAAGGGTGACCACATCGAACCCACCTCGCGCAAACGCAGCCCTACGATGACCGGCAGCGTCCTCACCACGGGTCTACTCCCCAGCAGACCCGACGACGCCAGGGGTGGGCCAGTAGCCCGCTAACCCGTCCACTGGCCCACCCCGACCACGCACCGTCGCCCTGCGTGACGTGTGGGACGAGCACGAGACGCTCCTCGGGCCAATCACTCGACGTGTGAGCGAGCACCGGGCACCGCTGGAACCAGTAACTCAGGGTGGATCAACACCGCACGCAACCGTCGACCCGATGAGCACCTTGATGCCCACGGCATCACTCCGAGACCCGTGGTCAACACCCCCTGGAACGCTCGCTCACGTGAGCGCCAGGACCCGACGCGAGGAGACGATCTGCCCATTGGGCGGAGCGTTCCCCTCGACGGGGGTGCTCATGGAGAGGATCGAGAGTCGATCCCTCGCGGTCCCACGGAGGGGCCTTCAATGCAAACGTCAACCACCACGCAAGAACGCCCGACGGACACAACCGTCCGGAGGGTGATCCTGGCCGCAGCCCTGGCCAACCTCGTCAAGGAGGTGGTCGTTCCGCTGCTGGCAATGATCGTGTAGGGCGATCCGACGGAGCGCTATCCCACGCGAACCCGCGAACCCCGTCCCCACGCCAGCACCGTAGGAACCGGCCAACACCGCGCGCACGGGTACTCCGTCACCAGCTCGGCAAGACTTCAGCAAGGTCCGAACGGGCTCGACAGAACTACATCGATGTAGTTCACGCATCCCGATCTACCAGGGGTTTCGCGCGGATCGCGGTCGAAAATCGCGCGCCCCGTGGTTGACCAATCGGACCAGAATCCATATCATGGAAGGCGCCTTCAACTGACTGCTGCTACAGCCAACCAGATGAAGTTCAGCTCCAGGGTCACCGCCCGGTTGGTAACCGAGTGGACCGAGACTGAGAGTTAGAGAGGGCGGCCGGGCTAGCGGCCGCCTTTCTCGCGTCTGGAGGTCGTGACAGGATTTGCACCTGCGGTGGCTGGTTAGGCGAGGAATTGCTAGTCCCCTGTCTTCGGCTGCTCGACCACACGACCGTTGGATTGCGGAGCACCATACAGACACACCCTTGTGCGATGGAAGGGGCAGAAACTCTTTGTGCTAGCGGGCTGCGTCGATGGCTGCACCCAACATTTCCACTGCTTCTCTGCCCTGAGCCGGGACCCAATGCGCGTACGTGTTGAGTGTCGTCGTCACGTTCGAATGGGCCAGCAGCTTCGCCACGGTTGGCACCGGGACACCCGCCGCAAGCCACTGCGTTGCGGCGAAGTGGCCTAGGTCGTAGATCGATCCGCTGAGCTCGTTGAGAGCAGCGACGCGGGCGTAGGTGCGTGCTGGCCGGTTCGGATTCGACGGGTCACCGTTGGTGTCGGCGAACAGCCATTCGACACCCGGCCGGCGTTCGTGGTTGCGCACCAGCGCCTGCGCCGGAAGATCGAGCGGGATGGCACGTTGACCGCGGGATCCGGTCTTGGTCTGACGGACCTCACCGAGCCGCGTGACGTTCCGCAGGATCGCGACGGTGCCGGCATCACGGTCGACGTCACCCCATCGGACACCACACAGCTCGCCCGGGCGCGCTGCCGTGCGCGACCCGAGCTGCCAGAACAACTTGAGGTCGCCGGTCGGCGCCAGGTCAACCATCCGAGCGACGGTCTCCAGGGAAGGTGGGACAATCTCCGCGGACGGCGGCGGCGGTTTCGGCCGGGCAACGACCCACGGATTCGACGCCACCTAATCCAACCGCATCGCCATCTGCCACGCCTTCGACAACACGTGCTTCGCCTTCGCCTGCACATGACGGGAAACGCCATCGGTCTCGAGCTGCCGCCACACCACATCCGCCACCGCCGGAGTCACTTTGTCGATCCGACGAGCCAGCAGACCCTCGGGAAGCTTCGACGCCGCCAAGTCCATCGTCGCCAACGTCGACGACGACAGATCCAGATCGGCCCGATACGCCGAGAGCAACACGGCGACGATCGGCACATCGCTCGAGCCGCCACCAGCCAGCGACGCCTGCGACCTCGCGACCCGAGCCGCGCCCACGTCATCAGCGGTGCCCGTCAAGCGTCGCCCGTTCACCGAGACGCGCCAACGAGTCTTGCCTGATGGCAGCTGCGTCATCCCCTCGGGAAGCGTCAGCAGGACATCCATCAAGCCACCGAATCGGAGGCTTACTGGACACGGTGGACACACCGAACGTAAAAGGACCCCTGCGCAACCCGTCGAAAAGCGGGCCTCGCAGGGGTTGTGCTGGTGGGGCTACCTGGAATCGAACCAGGGACCTCATCCTTATCAGGGATGCGCTCTAACCGACTGAGCTATAGCCCCAGCGAGGGGGAGAGGCTAGCGGGGATCCTGTCAAGAACAGCAGGGTCGGCGATGCCGCGCTAAAACGGCAGGCCCTTGCTCTCGTCGTCGACGACCGCTTCGCGGATCATGGGACCCGATTCGTCGTCGTGCACGATCGCCGGCACCACCGGTTCGGGCCGGCGGACGACGAAGCGACGCATCGGCGAGGTGCGGGTCTCGACGACCTCTTCTTCGAGCACAGTGAACCGCATCCCACCGACCAGGTCGGTGATCAGGTTGAACAGCGTGGCTGCCAGTACGGCGAGGCCGGTGAAACCGATCACCAAGAACAAGCCGCCGATCCACGCCGAGTGGTAGATCTCGCCGCCGTTGAACTCGAAGCTGTCCCAGCCGAACGACTCGAAGAACCGTTCGACGTTGTCGACCGTGCCGGTGGCGTTGGCCACGTTCCACAACAGCACGCCGGCCGTGAGCAGAATCACGTAGAGCACCAGGTTGGCGATGATGGCGATCTTGAACACGCTCCACGGGTCGACGTGGCGTACGACGCGGGTGACCTTGCGCACTCGCGGCTTGCGGCCCAGGATGCGCGGCGGGCTCGTCGGGATCGGCATGGGCGCCGGATCGAAGTCGAGCGCGCGTTTCGGCCGACGCTTGCTCGCCGTGGTGTCGTCCTGTGGCGCCATCGTGACCGTGGGGCCATCGATGTCTGCCTTACGCAGCTCTTCGAGGATGTCGTCGGACACCGGCTCGTCGACACCCTCTCGGGCCTCGACGTCGTCGGAGGTGTCGGCTGCCTCGGCGACCTCGCTTTCGACGTCGTCGACGGTCTCGACAACTTCGGCGTCGGTGTCGCCATCGGCGACCTCGACCACGTCGGTGTCGACCTCGGCGTCATCGACGTCGGGCGGTGTGTCGACGAGCAGGTCGACGAGTTCGTCCGATGGATCGTGCCCGTTCTCGACGATCACGAGCTCGTCGCTCGCATCGACGTCGTCCGCAGATGCTGCGGCGACATCATCCACATCGTCGACGTCATCAACTGCGTCCGTATCGACCGCGTCGGTATCGAGATCGTGAGCAACGCCGTTTTCGGACGCGTCGTCATCGAGCGCGTCGGTGTCGAGCTCGTCGAGAGCGCGCTCGGTCTTGCTCACCCGCACCAGTGTACGCAGCACAAATGTCAAGGCGCAGTCACGGTCCGCGCGACACCATGTACGCAGCGGCGTGCGTGCGCCTCAGGGTGCGCCGGGAACACCGGGTGAGTTGGTCGCCCGAGCACTGGCTCGCTGATCGCCGTGTCGCACTTCGACGAACACGTCGACCGCATCCGGCGGTCCGCTCGTGCGCCACACGACGATCGTTGCCTCGTGTTCGGCGGCGATGCGCTCGGCCATGCCGCGGCCATGGGTCACGCCCGCCAATGCAACCGCATCTGCGGCAGTTTGTGCCTCGTTGCGATCGATGACGCGGCCCGCCGAGCTCGGCTGCGCCGACCACGACGATCACCGTCAACGCCAACGTCGCCAACAACAGCGGCACCGCGGCCTGACCGCGGTCGCGGATCACCCTCAGTTTTCGGTGGCCAGGATGGGCGCAACCGAGCCGACGGCGTCGCCGTCGTCGATGTTCATCACCCGCACACCGGTGGCATCGCGACCCTGCGAGGAGATATCGCGCACACCCAGGCGGATGGTGATGCCGTTGTTCGACACGGCGACGATCTCGTCGTCGAGGCCGACCATGAACGCGGCGACCACGGTGCCCTTCTTGCCCGTCAGCTTGATGCCCCGCACACCCTGGCCACCACGGCCCTGGGTGTTGAACTTGTCGAGTTGGGTGCGTTTGCCGAACCCGCCCTCGGTCATGATCAGGATCGCGGTGTCGTCCCGGGCGACGTCGACCGACACCACACGGTCGTCGCCCGACTTGAGCTTCATGCCACGCACACCGCCGGCGGTGCGGCCCATCGCCCTTACGTCGTTCTCGTGGAACCGGATGGTCATGCCGTTCCGGCTGACCATGAAGATGTCGTCGTCGCCACCGGTCTCGATCACCCGCACCAGCTCGTCGTCGTCGCGCAGGTTGATGGCGATCAGCCCGTCACGCCGGCTCGAGTCGTACGCGTCGAACGCAGTCTTCTTGACCGTGCCGTTCTTGGTTGCGAAGAACAGGTACCGCTCGCCGGCGAAGTCGCGCGTGTCGATGATCGCCTGGATGTGCTCGTCGGGTTGCAACGGCAGCAAGTTGACGATCGGCATGCCCTTGGCCGTGCGCTCGCGCTCGGGAATGTCGAGTGCCCGCAGGCGGTACACCTTGCCGCGGTTGGAGAAGAACAGCAGGTGCGCGTGCGCGGTGGTGAAGATCACATGGCGAACGATGTCGTCGACCTTCAGCTTGCCGCCCGACACGCCACGACCGCCGCGCCCCTGGGTCTTGAACGACCCGGCCGGGACCGCCTTGACGTATTGCGCCTCGGTCATCACGATCACGAGTTCTTTGTCGTCGACGAGGTCCTCGATCGACATCTCGCCGTCGTCATAGGTGATGCGGCACACCCGCGGCGTCGCGAACTCTTCTTTGATCTCGGTGATCTCTTCGACGATCACCGAGTTCAGGCGATCGGGGTTGTCGAGGATGTCCTGCAGATCGACGATGCTCGCCCGCACGTCCTCGAGCTCGGACTCGAGGTCGATGCGCGATAGGCGGGTGAGCTGGCGCAGCTGCATGTCGAGGATGTCGTTGGCCTGCACCTCGGTGAACTCGAACGGGGCAGCCATCAAGCCGTCGCGGGCCGCTGCGGCGTCTTCGCTGCTGCGGATCAGCGCGATGACCTCGTCGATCACGTTGAGCGCTTTGATGCGACCTTCGAGGATGTGCTCGCGGCGCCGCGCCTTGTCGAGTCGGAACTGCGAGCGACGGGTGATCACGTCGACCTGGTGGGCGACGTAGGCGACCAACGCGTCGCGCAGGTTCACCTGACGCGGCACGCCATCGACGAGCGCCACCATGTTGATCGAGAACGTCGACTGCAACTGGGTGAGCTTGAACAGGTTGTTCATCACCACGTTGGCGTTGGCGTCGCGCTTGAGCGTGATGATCAAGTTGGTGTCGCCACCCGATGACGCGTCGTTCACGTCGGCGATGCCGTCGAGGTCACCGGCGTCGACCAGGTCCTGGATACGCGAGGCGATCGCCGAGCAGCTCGTTTGGTACGGCAGCTCGGTGACCACGATTTCCATGCGGCCGTTCTTGCCCTCTTCGATCGCCGCGCTCGCCCGCATCTTCACCGAGCCGCGTCCGGTCCGATAGGCGTCCATGATCCCGGCGCGGCCGAGGATGCTCGCCCCCGTGGGGAAGTCGGGTCCCTTGACGTGCTCCATCAGCTCGTCGGGGGTGGCCTCCGGGTTGGCGATCAGGTGGACGACCGCGTCGATCACCTCGCCGAGGTTGTGCGGCGGAATGTTGGTCGCCATGCCGACCGCGATGCCCTGGCTGCCGTTGACCAGCAGGTTCGGGAAGCGCGCCGGCAGCACGACCGGCTCTTCGGTGGTGCCGTCGTAGTTCGGCACCATGTCGACGGTGTCTTCGTCGATGTCGGCGAGCAGCTGCATCGCCAGCGGGTCGAGCCGACACTCGGTGTAGCGCGAGGCGGCAGGGCCGAAGTCGGGAGATCCGTAGTTGCCGTGGAAGTCGATCAGCGGGTGGCGCAGCGAAAACGGCTGGGCCATGCGCACCAGCGCGTCGTAGATCGCCGAGTCGCCGTGGGGATGGAACCGGGCCATCGTGTCGCCTGAGACGCGGGCGCACTTGACGTGGCCACGGTCGGGGCGGAAGCCCTGCTCTTCCATGTCCCAGATGATTCGCCGGTGCACGGGCTTCAGGCCGTCGCGCACGTCGGGCAGGGCCCGCGACATGATGACCGACATCGCGTAATCGAGAAACGAGTTCTCCATCTCGTCGTGCAACGAGATCGGCTGGATCGGGTCGTCGGGAGGGGTGGTGTCGTCGGTATCAGTCATCTTGTCGTTCCTCGTTCGAGGGCTCCGTCACGCGGTTGCTGCGCCCGGGTGTTGGTGAGGGGCCAGGTTGCCCAAACGGCACCGAAATCGACCGTCGTGGATCGTGCGGAGCGATGGTTCAGTCTACGTGTTCGAGGGCCCTGATCGTGGGACGGTCCGCGCCGCTCGCAGGCAGCATCTAGCATGCCGAGCATGCCGTCATTGCTCGAGGAGCTCGCCGCTGCGGAGCGTGCCAATCCTGGCTTCACCGACAACCTGCTTGCCGCCCAATCCAGCAGTGAGCGTGCCACCGTGTTCGCCGACCACGGACTCTCGCACCTCGCCGACCACCCCGATCTCGTACGGGTGCGGGCGCTGAGCGAGGCCAAGGGCGTGCACCCAACCGAGCTCCGGCTCGACGAGCACGAACTGCGCGAGTTCATGGGCGAATTGACGCTCGACGACATCGAACACCCGGTACTCCGCGAGATGTTCAGTAGCGCGAGCGCGTCGAACATGAGCGCCGTGGAATTCGGTTTCTGATCTACTTCGACCTCCGAGCTTCGACCGCGGCGCGTCGACATCTGAGCTAGTCCGCCCGCCGGGCCGCGCGGGCGCGCAACAGCTCAACCCGGAGCACCTCTGCGTCGGGGAACCCCGCCTCGCGCATCCATTCAGTGACGTCGGTATCGACGGTCCATCCTTCCGCTCGGGCATGCTCAGCGAGCAGCTCCACCAGCGGGGTGTCGTCGCGCGCAAGGAGCTCGTAGAGATCACCGGCGCGGTCGTGAGTTTCGGCGGTGTCCGCCATCCACTTGGAGTACTCGCCATCGAGCCGAAGCATGTCGCCGAGCGACCGGGATGTACCGAGCAGCCCATTGGCGCCGATCGCGAAACGTCGGAGTCGCCGAGCAACCGCCTCGTCGTACATCAGCGACTGGAAGTCGTCGTCGGTCAGGTCGTTGGCCCGACACCATGCGTCGAGTGCTGCGTCGTCGAGAAGGCCGTGACGGCGGCGATGCCGCTCGACCTCTGCGGCGACGGCCGTGTCGTCGACACCGATCCCGAACTCGGCGGCAAGACGCACCAGGGCGAGGCGATCGAGTGCGGATCGGTTGAAGCGCGCGAAGTCCGGCATGTGGAGCGCAAGGTGGTAGCCGAGTTCGGCGAAACTCACATCACGTCCACCGCTGACGCGATCGCGTTCGCGCAGAGCAACGAAGTACGGCGACGCCTCGAACTCGAAGTTCGGCGCATGCGGCGCGAGATCGGACGGTAGCGCAGCCACGGTCTGCAGTAGCTCCACCGCATCTGCGCGCTTCTGGTCGACGAGCGAGGTGCGCAACCGGCCATCGATCAGCGCCAGCACTCGCTCGGAGCAGCCGGACGCCGACGCCTCACGAAGCAGCGCGTCGACGTTGCGGTCCGTGTAATGCAGACGTGTGGCGACATCGAGGATCGCGGTGTGCTCGGCATCGGTCGCGTCGCCGTCGGCCTGTGCAGCGAGCAGGGTGGCACGCACGTTGACGAGCGGGATCGACAACGACCGATAGTCGTCGTCGGCGTCGCCGTGGATCAGGGCGACTTCGTCGTCGCCATCGATGATTCCGGCCGTGTACCACTCGAAGATCTGTCCCACGCCTACCGTGCCGAACCGGTGGGTTTCCGCCGCCCGGAGGGCACCCATGCTGCTCGCTCCGTACACGTGGACGCCTCGGCTGAGCGCGTACAACACTTCCTTGTACCAGACGCTCAGCCGTCGGTCGAAGACCCCATCGATGAGCGCGATGACCGCTGGACGATCCCGGTCCACGGTGTTGACGAGGTCCGCTTGTGCAGCCGGCGGGCGCACGATCGCACCGGGAACGATCGCGTGGATCGCCGCCGCGTCGATCGTCGGTCCGGCGAACACCACGATCGGGCCGCCACTGGTCGCTGATCGATCGACCATCGATCAGCGGCCAACCGATGAGTCAGCGAGGGACGCCGCCACACGCCCCAACTGAGCGAATCGCCGACCACGGCGACCGGGTGCGCGGTGCTCACTGAAGACACCATCCAATCCCGGCACGATCACTCGCACCACCGGGACGCGATAGGTCGGCTCGCGCAGGTCGACGACGATCACACGGTCGAGTCCCACCTCCCCCAGCCTCTCGAGCACGATCTCGAGATCACGCCCTAGATCATCGGTGGAGCAATCGACCCGGCCGCCAGCATCGACGAGGTCGACCGGCATCACCCGCACCGGACGCGGCGGAACCTTGATCAACTCACGATGGTGATCGAACACGTCGTCGCGGGTCCCAGCGACGTACACCGCACGAGCCTGCACCGCCTCGGTGATCGCCCTGGACATCGCCACGGTCGGATCGAGATGCGTGCCGTACCCGTTCATCGCTGCCGCCGGCGCGCCATCGTTCGGGACGATCAGTGCGCCGTAGGTCGGCACCGCCGTGTCCAGCGTGAAGTCGAACAGGTGCAACTCGAAGCGGCATCGTTGGAGCGCCTCGATCAGCTCGCGAACCGACGGTGCAGCGATCGACGACAGATCGATGCGCGGGGGCGCGTAACCGGTACCCGTCGCCGCGCATCGCCAACACGTGGTGGCGTCACGCTCGATGACCTCGTACAGCCCGGCGAGCACCGCCTCACCGAGTGAGTTCCCCGAGGCCAACCCGCTGCTGTCCATGTTGAACGAGCTGCCGAACATCCCGTCGCGGGCAACCGTGAAGTCGACCGCCGACTGCGGGACATACACCTCGCACCCGGCAACGATGTCCCACCCGGCGACCCAGCGCTCGGGCCGATTCGTGGAGAACAGGGAGTCCGCGGTCAGCACCAGATCGTCTACGTCGACGATCTCCGCCCTGTCGGACAGCGCTCGATAGGTGTCGAACACCACGTCGGGCCGAGCCTGTTCCGCATGGGCGATCTCCAATGCCTCCATCAGCGCCGATGCGGTCGCCGCCGACTTCGACGTGCCCTTTCCCGAGCCGCTGGCGAGCGTTCGTGCGTTGGGGCGAACCGCGATGATCGTGGAGATCGGCAACCGATCCAGTCCGGTGACATCGGCCAGGCGAGTGATGCCGAAGTGCTCCATCGCCGGTCTGAAGCGCTCGATCGTCTCCGTCGGTGAGCAGATCCGGTGGGTGCCGTCGCGAAACGCTTTCAGCCCGCCGAGCGGTTCGCCGCGCAGATGGCGGCGTGGCTTCGACGCCCGCTCAGAAGTCGAGGTTGCGGACGTCACGGGCGTTCGCCGTGATGAACTCCCGGCGGCTGCCGACGTCGTCGCCCATGAGCACCGACGTGATCTCGTCGGCCCGGGCCGCCTCTTCGACCGACACCTGGAGCAACGTGCGCGTCGACGCCTCCATGGTGGTCGCCCGCAACTCTTGCCAGTCCATCTCGCCGAGGCCTTTGAGGCGTTGGAACTGCTTCTTGTGGTTCGGCCGGTCTTCGAGGAACTGCGCCTTGGCGATGTCGTCTTTCAGGTACACCTTCTCTTTGCCGACCTCGGTGGAGTACAGCGGCGGCTGGGCGATGTACACGTAGCCGGCCTCGACCATCTCGCGCATCTGACGAAAGAAGAACGTGAGCAGCAGTGTGCGGATGTGGCTGCCGTCGACGTCGGCGTCGGCCAGCGCGATCACCTTGTGGTAGCGCACCTTCTCGACGTCGAACTCGTCGCCGACACCGGCACCGATCGCGGTGATCAGTGCCTGGATCTCGTTGTTCTTCAGCATCTTGTCGATGCGCGCCCGCTCGACGTTGAGGATCTTGCCGCGGATGGGCAGGATCGCCTGCGTGCGGGGGTCGCGGGCGTCGACGGCCGTCCCGCCCGCTGAGTCGCTCTCGACGATGAACAGTTCCGACTCGTCGGCGTTGCGCGACGAGCAGTCCTTCAACTTGTCGGGCATCCCCGCACCCGAGAGGGCCGTCTTGCGGCGAATGGCATTACGTGCGTTCTTGGCGGCGACTCGCGCCTGCGCAGCGGCAAGTGCCTTCTTCACCAGCTTGTTCGCTTCGGTCGGGTTCTCCTCGAGCCATTCGGCCATGCGTTCGTTGGTCGCCTTCTGCACGAACGAGCGCATCGGTACGTTGCCCAACTTGGCCTTGGTCTGACCCTCGAACTGCGGCTCGCGCAGCTTCACCGACACGATCGCCGTAATGCCCTCGCGGATGTCTTCACCGGTGAGGTTCGGATCCTTCTCCTTCAGCAGGTTCTTGCCGCGGGCGTACTTGTTGGCCACCGACGTGAGCGCCGTCTTGAAGCCTTCAACGTGCATCCCACCCTCGATGGTGGAGATGCCGTTGGCGTAGCCGTGGATGCCTTCGTGGTAGCCGGTGTTCCACTGCATGGCGATGTCGAGGACCTGGCCCTCGTCGTCGTCGTCCTCGTACTGGCACACCTTGGAGAACAGAGGCTCCTTCGTGGCGTTGAGGTGCTTGACGAAGTCGACGATGCCGCCCTTGTACTGGAACGTGACCTTCTGCTCACGCTCGGGCCGCTGATCGTCGAAGATGATTTCGAGGCCTTTGTTCAAGAAGGCCATCGTCTGCAGCCGCTCGGTCACGGTGCGCGCGACGAACTCCACGCCCTCGACGGTGAAGATCGTCGGATCGGGCCAGAACGAGATCGTGGTGCCGGTGGTGCGCCCACGTCCCGGGGTGTCGCCGACCTTCTTCATCTTGCCCTGCGGCAATCCGCCCTTGGCGTACTCCTGGCGATACCGCGACCCGCCGCGGTCGATTTCCACCTCGAGGCGCTCGGAAAGTGCGTTGACCACCGAGACGCCCACACCGTGCAGACCACCGGACACCTTGTAGCCCTCGCCACCGAACTTGCCGCCGGCGTGCAGCACGGTGAGCACCACCTCGGCGGCGCTCTTGCCCTTGTGTTCGCCGGACGGGTACGGGTCGACCGGGATGCCACGACCATTGTCCTCAACGCGGCAACCACCGTCGGCGAGGAGCGTCACCGAGATGCGCGTGCAGTGGCCGGCCATCGCCTCGTCGACCGAGTTGTCGACCACTTCCCAGATCAAGTGATGCAGCCCCTGCAGGCCCGTGGAGCCGATGTACATACCCGGTCGCTTGCGGACCGGATCGAGGCCTTCGAGGACCTGAATGTCCTTGGCATCGTACTTCTTGCTCGCGGCGGTCTTCGATGGGCTGGCGGCGGCGTTGGACACGCAGTACCTCTTGTCTGTTGCCCTGCACACACGTGCACAAGGGCTGGTTATTGGGGCGAGCGACCGGGTCCGGACGGGGACGTCACGGGGGCTCGCGAACGGTGATCAGTCTACCAAGGCAGGGGGCCTGCGAGCGGGACGCTCGGCGCGGTCGGCCCCACTGGTGACTCGTCGTTCAGCGGGCGCCCGCAACGCGCACTTCGACGCGTTCGAGCTGTACCCCAGCGACCTCGGCGAGGCGCTCGATGATCGTCGCCGTGAGGAACTTGACCTGGGTGGCCCACGACGGATCGGACGCCTCCACGACAAGGACGCGCCCGTCGAGACGCACTGGTCGAACGTGTTGGGCGATGGCCTCGCCGACCGCGTCGTCCCAGCGTCCGAACACTCCCCCGAGGTCGGTCCGGCTCGTGCCGCGCAGTGACCGCATCACCGAATCGAGCGATTCGGTGAGCGAGATCGGCTCCATCCGGTCGACCATTGCGTCACCGTATCGCTGGGCCCCTGCACTCATGCCAGCCGACCCTCGACGATGCGTAGTTCGTGGTCGACCGCCGCGGGAATCTTCGTCGCCGACGTGATCACCACCTGGCCGGCCGGGAGATGGTCCAGCAACGACACGGCACGATGGTCGTCGAGCTCGGACAACACGTCGTCGAGCACCAGTACGGGTGCAGAGTCGACGCGTTCAGTGATCAACCGGTGTGCAGCCAACCGCAACGACAACGACAACGTCCGCTGCTCGCCCTGCGACGCGTGGGTCCGCGATGACAGCCCGTTGAGCGTGACGACCAAGTCGTCGCGGTGTGGTCCGACCGTGGTCACCCCTCGCCGGACGTCGTCGGTGCGCGCCGCAGCCAGCGCGGCCACCAGCCCTTCCGTCTGCCAGGGGGCGACATAGTCCAACCCGACCGCTGCGGGGTTGCCGGCGAGATCTCGGTAGGCCTGGCTCACCATCGGCGCCAGCCGATCGACCAGCGTCGTCCGCGCATGGGCCAGCCGTCCGCCGACGTCGGCGAGTTTGGCGTCCCACACGTCGAGGGTCGCACCAAGATCGCCGTGTCCTGCGCCACCACGGTGCGGCGCCATGCTCTTGAGCACGGTGTTGCGCTGTTTGACCACGCGCTCGACCTCGAGGCGGATGGCGTCGTACTTCACCGCCAGCGCAACCAGCGTGTCGTCGAGGAACCGCCGGCGGTCGCCCGGGCCACCTTTGACGATCACCAGATCGTCGGGCGAGAACACCGTGACGCGCATCGTGCCCAAGAGGTCGCGCACGCGCGGCAGTCGTTGCCGGTTGACCTGCACTCGGTTGCGCCCACCGACCGTCAGTTCGGCTTCGATCAGCGATTGCCGACCGTCGTCGTCGCGGATCGTTGCCCGAATCACGCCCCGTTCGGCGCCGACCCGCACCAGCGCATCGTTGGGCACGCCGCGAAAGCTCGACAGCGTGGCCAGGTAGGCGAGCGCCTCTGCGAGGTTCGTCTTGCCGTGGCCGTTGTCGCCGAGGATCACCGTGGTCCCCGGTTGGAGGTCGAACGTCGCCGCCGCGTAGTTGCGGATGTCGACCAGCTCGAGGTGTTCGACGATCACGAGCTGCTCATCGCGCGTTCGCCAAACGACTCAGGGCACGCGCACAGGCATCAGCAAGTAGAGGTAGTCCTCGACGCCGACACCACGGATCACCGCCGGCTTCATCGGATCCATCGTCGACAACGTGATCTCTTCGGAGTCGATCGCGTCGATCCCCGACGACAGATAGTCGGGGTTGAACGCCACCGTCATCTCGGTGCCGTCGTAGCTGGCGTCGATCTCTTCGGCGGCGTTGCCGACATCTTGGGTGATCGCCGTGAGTTGCACCGTGTCCCCGCCCACGGTGAGCCGCACCGGTGTCGAGTCCTGAGCGAGGATCTTCACCCGCCGAATGGCTTCGAGCATGCCGCCCTTGTCGACGGTGAGCACGTTGGGGTGCGATGACGGCAACAGGTTGCGGTAGTTCGGGAAGTCACCCTCGATGAGCCGAGTGCTCAACCGGGTCGATCCGGCTTCGAACACCACCTCGCGTTCACCGAGACGCACCGTGAGATCGTGGTCGTCGTCGAGCACCCGCTGCAGCTCGGCGAGGGCCCGCGCCGGGATCAGCACCCGTTGACCCGAACCCAACACCGACGACTCCGGCAGATCACGAACGGCGAGACGATACGAGTCGGTGGCCACCATGCGCAGTCCGTCTTCCTCAGCGGCCAGCAGCACTCCCGTCAGCACTGCTCGGGCATCGTCGGACGACGCCGCGCGCACCACCTGGCGCAGTGCCTCCGACATCACATCGGCCGACAACGTCACCGCATCGGCCGACGGCTCGGCCTGCGCGGGGTAGTCGTCGAGTGCCAGGGGTCGCACCGAGAACTGGGAGCGCCCCGCGCTGATCGCCAGTTCTTCGTCGTTCAGCTCGACCTCGGCTGCGCCGGCCGGCAACGCACGAATGATGTCGGCGACCAAACGTGCCGGTACGACGACGGCCCCGTCACGCTCACCACCGACATCGACGCTCAGTCGGATCGTCAGCTCGAGATCGGTGCCGATCACCACCAGCTCATCGCCGACGACCTCCATTCGCACGCCGGCCAACACGGGCAGTGTGCCGGTGCGGTTGGTCGCCGCACGACCCGCGGACGTGACCGCGTCAGCGAGTACGTCTCGTTCGCAACGAAACTTCACAGTCGGAACCTCTCCTCATGCAGGGATGTCTCAACAGACAGGGGCAGTAGTAGGTGCTGTGGATTGGGGATGAGCGCCTGTTTGCCCAGCGTAGAGGCGAACGCGTTGCCCACACGGGATGCACCGCTGTCCCCACCTCGCAACTGACATCGATGTGGTTCGGTGGACAGTCGAGCACGATCCACGGGCGTGGCGTGGTTGTCCCGGGGCCATCCCCGGGTCGTCCCCAGGCGTACGTTCACTTGAGTTGCTGCAGCAGGTCGGTGACCTGGTCGTAGATCTGCTTGCGCTCGCTCATCAGATGCTGGATCTTCTCGTTGGCGTGAATCACCGTGGTGTGATCACGGCCGCCGAACAGCCGAGCGATGGCCGGGTAGCTCAGATCGGTCATCTCGCGGAATACGTACATCGCGATCTGCCGGGCGGTGACCAGCGGCCGTTGTCGCGACCGCCCTTTCAGATCCTCGACGGGGAACTTCAAGATCTCGGCAATCTCGGCCAACAGTTCCTCGTCGGTGCGGACCTTGGGCTTGTTCTCCTTGAGCAGGTCTGCCAGCTGGCTCTGTGCGAGATCGGTGGTGATCGGCACCTGGTTGAGGCTGGCGAACGCAGTGACCCGAATCAGTGCACCCTCGAGCTCGCGGATGTTGGTGGCGATGTTGGTGGCGATGAACTCGAGGGTGTCGTCGGGGACTTGCACGCGGTCGCGTTCGGCCTTGTTGCGCAGGATCGCCAAGCGGGTTTCCAGATCGGGCGGCTGAATGTCGGTGATCAGGCCCCACTTGAAGCGGCCGCGCAACCGCTCTTCCAGCGTGGGGATCGCATCGGGCATGCGGTCCGAGGAGATCACGATCTGCTTGTTGGCGCCGTGCAGCGAGTTGAACGTATGGAAGAACTCTTCCTGGAGCCCCTCTTTGCCGGCGATGAACTGAATGTCGTCGATGAGCAGCACATCGATATCGCGGTAGCGCCGACGCAGCGAGTTCGTCGTGTTCTGACGAATGGCGTCGACGTATTCGTTCATGAACGTTTCGGTCGACACGTACCGCACCTCGTGGTGCTGGTAGTTCGAGTGCACGTAGTGTCCGATCGCGTGGAGCAGGTGCGTCTTGCCAAGTCCGGCTGATCCGTAGATGAACAGCGGGTTGTAGCTGCGTGCAGGTGTTTCGGCCACGCGCAAGGCGGCGGCGAGGGCGAACTGGTTGGAGGCACCCTTGACGAACGTCTCGAAGGTGTAGCGCGGATTCAGCCCAGCTTCGTCGAGCAAGTTGCGCGCACCGTTCGATCCGGCACTGGCTGCGCTGTCGATCAGTGATTCGGTGTTGTGCGGGGTGGAGTGCGCCTCGTGAATGCCGTTGTCGCGCGTGTCGCGGGTGACGTCGTGTCGAGCCTCCATCGACACGTCGGTGGTCACGTCAGCGGTGGTGCCGTTGGCGTCGACGTCGATCTCGACGGCGAGGTGCCCGAGGTTGGCCTCGTGCAGTGCTTCGGTGACCAGCGGGAGATAGCGGGTCAGAATGCGGTCGCGGACGTATGCGCTCGGTGCTTGCAGTTGCAGGCGATGATCGTCGGCATCGAGGGGTGTGACGTCTTGAAACGTCGAAAACCACACCGACTCCGCCAACTGAGAGCGCAATGACACCGTTACCTGAGTCCACACGTCGTCGGCGTCGGTCATCTCGATGTGGTCTCTTCTCTGACGGAACGGGCGGACGTCGTCCACACCGTTGTCCACATGATGGGGACAGTGGCGGCGGAATGGACGAGCGACCGAACCTACCAGCTTCACTGCGTTCGGAAAACTGTCGCGTTTTCCCTGCTCAGACACCATTTCTTCAGGCTACGTCCACCTGTGGGTAACTTACATCGATGTGGTTTCAGCCGTTGTCGGGGACGGTCACGGGAACAACAACGAGGTGATCACGCGTCATCCACAGGTGGTGGGTCAGCGTCTGTCCCCCGTCGTTGAGTTCGCGATGTTGGGATGGGTCCGCGCGCCGCCGTAGCCTTGCTCAGCTACTGGTTTGAGTTCGGAGTTCCGATGAAGCGCACCTACCAACCCAACAACCGCCGTCGTGCCCGCAAGCACGGCTTCCGCGCCCGTATGCAGACTCGCGGTGGCCGAGCCGTTCTTCGCTCCCGCCGGGCCAAGGGTCGTCAGCGCCTTTCCGCTTGATTCGACCGCTCCGTGACCGTGAGGCGTTCGTCAGAGTGCGGCGGCACGGAGTACGGTCACGCGCCGAGACGTTGTGGTGTTCGTTCCTCCCCGATCCGCTGATCGCGCCGCCGTGCGTGGGTTTCGCAATTCCGCGCTCGACGGGAACCGCAGTGCGCCGCAATCGCTTGCGTCGACGTCTGCGGGCACTCCTGCGCGCTCGCGATCTGGAGCCCGGAGCGTACGTATTCGGTACCACCTCGAGTGGTCCACGGCGGACCAACACGAACACAGCGTCGGGGTCCGACGGGAAAACGAACAGGGACACGGCGAGCGAACAGCGCAAGAACAAGAACTCGTCTTCACGCAATGCGACCGAACGATCGTACGCCGATCTGGCCCGCGAGGTCGACCGTCTCCTCGCTGCACTCCAATCGCCCGCGACATGACAGCCGAGCCGTCACCGGTGCAAACCGCCGTGCCGCTGCGTGGCGGCCGCCGTGTAGCGGTAGCCATGATCGATTGGTACCAGCGGGCGGCCGAGGGTCGCCCCTCTCCTTGCCGGTTCTTCCCCACATGCTCGTCGTATGCCCGCGAAGCCTTCGAGGTCCATGGGACATGGCGGGCGTCGTGGCTGACCATCCGGCGGCTCAGTCGTTGCCGGCCGCTTGGGCCGTCGGGGTACGACCCGGTACCCCTGCCGAGTGGCCATGATGATCACGGTGGCGGCGAGGCCATCGCTGACGAGACCATTACTGACGAGACCATTACTGACGACGCCATCACTGACGACGCCACTACTGACGTAACGGTGGGTGACCGCTGATGTTCGAGATTCCCGCAGCAATCCTGTCGTGGTTCTACGGGCTGACCAACAGCTACATCGTGGCCATCGCGTTGATCGCCGCGCTGGTGATGGCGATCACCACGCCACTCACGCTGAAGAGCACCAAGGGCATGCTCGAGATGCAGAAGTTGGCGCCCGAGATGCGCAAGCTGCAGAACGAGTACCGCAGCGACCGTCAAAAACTCAACGAAGAGATGATGAAGCTCTACCAAGAGCACAAGGTCAATCCCTTGTCATCATGTCTCCCCCTCCTGGCACAAGCGCCGGTGTTCTACATCATGTTCCGCATTTTGCGGGGCTTGATCTATACCCCGCGCGGTGCGGCTGAGCCCGTCGCCGAGCGGGTGTGGCTGGCCTTCGACAATCCGGGCGAGGCCGCCGACCCCGGCTTCATTCCGCGCTACCTCTCGACCGACTCCGACCTGTATCTGTCGCTGTTCGGTGAACGCGACATGATCTCGCTGGGCCTCGACATGTCGCGGTCGGCCCTCGAGGCCGTGGCCGACGGGTTCGGTGGCGGCATCATCTACGTGTTGCTGGTGGTGCTCCTCGGCGGGTTGTACTTCGTCCAGCAGCGGATGGTCGCCGCGCGCGCCTCGGTCAGCCCCACGATGTCGCCGGCGCAGCAGAAGATCATGCAGTACCTGCCGGTGGTGTTCGCCGTGTTCCAGGTGTTCTTCCTCGCCGCGCTGGTGGTGTACTACATCTTCCAGACCCTGATGCGCATCGGCCAGCAGGCGTACATCACTCGTCGCTTCTACGGGCACGACGACTCACTTGGCCGGCAGGCGCAGCGCGCGGGCGAAGAAGCGCGCGAGCACGCCAAGAAGAACGGCGAGGGCGGCGGGCTGTTCGCCCAGGCCAAGCGCGACCTTGCCGCCGCGCGTGGTGGCGATGGCGACAACGGTACGGGGAGCAACGGCAGTGGCTCGAAGAACGCGCCGGCCAAACGCCCGACCACGAGCAAACGGGTGACGCCGCCGAAGAACAAGCCGACGCCGTCGACGGGCTCGAAGGGTCGGCCGACGCCGTCGCGCAAGCAGGCCAACGAGAAGAAACGTTCGTCGCGGCCGAAGTCGTCGAGCAAACGACGACGCGGATCGTGACACGAGAGCAGGACTGACCACGCATGGAATGGGTTGAAACGACCGCGAAGACGGTCGACGAGGCGCGCGAACAGGCGCTCGACCGACTTGGTGTCGGCGCCGACGACGCAGAATTCGAGGTACTCGAAGAGCCGAAGCAAGGGCTGTTCGGACGCACCCGCGGCAGCGCGCGGCTGCGCGCCAGGGTCAAGCCGACACCGGTACGGCCCAAGCAAGATCGCCGTCGCCGTCAACGCGGGCGTAGCGACGGATCCAAGGGCAACGGAGCGAAGGGCAACGGAGCGAAGAACGACGGATCGACGTCGACCGAGTCCACCCCGAAGCAGCAGCGTTCGTCGCCACCACAGTCGTCCAAGAAGCAAACAGCGAAACCGCCGCGGTCATCGCAGACCCCATCTCAGCCGAAAGCAGCAGCCATGGATCACGATCAGGACTCCCCCGCCAACGACACGCCAGCGGTGTCGCCCGACGAGGTCGGAGCTGCGGCCGTGCGCTTCATCGACGGGTTGACCGCGGCCTTCGATGTCGAGGCCACCTCGACGCTGCAGGTCGATGGCACCGAGCTCGACGTGAGCGTGACCGGCACCGAACTCGGTCTGCTGGTCGGTCCTGGCGGACGCACGCTCAATGCAGTGCAAGACCTTGCACGTGTGGCCTCGCAGCGTCGCCTTGGCGACCACGACACCCGCCTGCGCATCGATGTGGCCGGATACCGGGCTCGTCGTGAAGAGGCGTTGGCGCGGTTTGCTCGCGACGTGGCCGAGCAGGTTCGTGAGAGTGGCGTGTCACGGTCGCTCGAACCGATGACGTCGGCCGACCGCAAGGTGATTCACGACGTGCTCAACGATGAGGACGGCGTTGCCAGCCGCTCCGAGGGCGACGAGCCCCAGCGGCGAATCGTCGTCGACGTGTCCTGAGCAACCAGCACGCACCGCGCGATCACGCGCTACACGGGGTGCTCGACGAAGCGCGACGGCGCGGCATGATCGGCGACGCCTCGAACACCGACATCATCGCCCATGCGCGGCGGTTCACCGCGGCACTCGTCGGGGTGCGCGGAGCGGTGATCGACCTCGGGTCGGGTGGAGGTGTACCCGGCCTGGTGATCGCCGTCGATCGGCCGGACCTCGCCGTCACACTGCTCGATCGTCGTCAGAAGCGCACCGACTTCCTGCGGCAGATGGTGCGGCGGCTCGACGTGGACGAACGCGTCGATGTCGTGATCGACGACGCGGAGCGCTTTGTTCGCCCCGGTGCCCCCGGCCGTCGCCGTTTTGATGCGGTGACTGCCCGTGGTTTTGGTCCCCCAGAACAGACCCTCCGGACGGCGATCGACGCCATCCGCCCGGGAGGACGCATCATCATCAGTGATCCGCCAACGGGAGAGCGCTGGTCGGCGATCATCGCCGAACTTCCGCTGCAGCGCGCTGAGCTGGGAGAACACGCCCTCGCGGTGTTCGATCACACGGAGTGAGCAGTGTCGCGACGTTTCACGTGAAACAACGACGGGTCACGTTGGGTGGCCGCTCACGGTTGTCCAGACCACCGCAGTGTTTCACGTGAAACGTCACCGTCTGGCCGCAGCTGCCGGTGAGGATGCTTGATCGGCGCACGCCGTTCGGGCAGAGTGTCCGTGCTCCACGACCAAGGAAACGAGAGCCTGTGTCCCCTCGCATCATCGCGATTGCCAACCAGAAAGGTGGCGTCGGAAAGACCACGTCGGCGGTCAATCTCGGCGCGGCGTTGGCCGACCTCGGTCAGCGCACCGTGATCATCGATCTCGATCCGCAGGGCAACGCCTCGACGGGACTCGGCATCGAAAACCGCACGTTGGAACACTCGATGTACCACGTCCTGATGCACGACGAGCCGTTGGAGAACGTGGTCGAACCCACCGACGTCAAGGGATTGTTCGTCGCTCCGGCATCACTTGACCTCGCGGGAGCGGAGATCGAGTTGGTGCCTGCGTTCAGTCGGGAACAGCGGCTCAAGCGAGCCATCGAGGCAGTGCACGACACCTACGATTATGTGTTGATCGACTGCCCCCCGTCGCTGGGTCTGCTGACGGTGAACGGCCTCGCCGCTGCGCAGGAGGTGTTGGTACCGATTCAGTGCGAGTACTACGCCCTGGAAGGATTGGGCCAGCTGCTGCGCAACGTCGACCTGGTCAAGCGCAACCTCAACCCGGATCTCGAGCTGTCGACGATCCTGTGTGTGATGTACGACGCCCGCACCAACCTGTCGTCGCAGGTGGTCAACGAGGTGCGCGAGCACTTCGGCGACAAGGTCCTCCGGTCGATCATCCCGCGCAGCGTGCGTATCTCCGAGGCGCCGTCGTTTGGTCAACCGATCACCACGTTCGATCCACGTTCGCGGGGCGCGATCGCCTATCGCGATGCGGCCAAGGAGGTTCACGATGGCGCGTCCTAGCGGGCTGGGGAAGGGACTGAGCTCGATCATTCCGGCTGCGGAGCGCGACGACGACGACGACGCCGTGGTGGCTGAACTCGGTGATATTCCAGTCGACGACATCGTGCCCAACCCCGACCAGCCGCGGGCGCACTTCGACGAACAGTCGCTGGTGGAATTGGCCGCGTCGATCGCCGAGGTGGGCGTATTGCAGCCGATCTTGGTGCACCGGATCGACGACGGATACGAGCTCATCGCCGGCGAGCGGCGATGGCGGGCAGCACGGCGTGCCGGACTCGCGACGATCCCGGCGATCATTCGCACCGCCGATTCGCTCGAGCGTGTGGAGCATGCACTCGTCGAAAACCTGCACCGCCAAGATCTGACACCGCTCGAAGAGGCGGCTGCATACCAGCAGCTCCTCGACGACTTCGATTTGACGCACGAGCAACTGTCGGGGCGTATCGGCAAGAGTCGGTCGGCGATCAGCAACACGATTCGACTTCTCGGACTGCCGCCGGGCGTGCAGCATCTGCTCGCCGACGGCCAGCTCTCGGCGGGACATGCCCGAGCGTTGCTCGGCACCCCCGATCGAGCGTTGCAGGAACGTCTGGCCCGTGAGGCGGTCGCCGACGGCTGGTCGGTACGCGCAGTCGAGCAAGCCGTACGCGGCGATGTGCACGACGACGACGGCCAGGACGCAGTCACCGATGAGTCGAGCGACGGCGCGGCGACACCGACCCCGTCAGTGGATGGCGCCGGGTTGGCACCAACAACCCAGCTTCGGCCACCGGGTCTGCTCGAATTGGAGCAGCTGCTCGCTGAACACCTCGACACACGTGTCAGCGTGCAGATGCGCGCCCGCCACGGACGTATCGCGATCGACTTCGCCGATCTGGAAGACCTCGAGCGGATCTATCGAGCGATGACGGGCGCGGGCGGCGCCGATCCGGCAACGTCCTGAAGACCGTCTGCGGCTTGGCCGATATCCGGCGATCATCGATGCACGGCCGGTTCGTCTGAGGGTGTGATTGACCGTCAGTGTTACGAGGCTCAACGTCTCGTGAACCGATGACCACAGCCTGTGGGCTAACCTGTGGATAACGGGAGTTCCACCGGCTGGTTGGGGGCTCGTGACCACCGATCGATGGCCCGAAAGCAGGCGCCGACGATCCGCTCGGTCGAGTCGACAACATCGCGTACCGGCCCGAGTTCGCAGAACACGGCGGGCATGCGGGTCTCGCGCAGCACCGGAAGCCGCATGCCGCGCAGGGCCATGGTGCGCCCCATGGCGGGTCCCATGTGGGCGACGAGTTGCGTGGCCAGCGCCCGGCCGCCAACCGACTCGAACGTAGGTACCGCAAAATAAGATATGTCAGAACGCGTGTCCGCACGGGGAGCGAACCCTAGGTAGACCGACGCGCCAAATCGATTCGCCGCGGCGGCATGTGCAGTGGCCTCGTACTCGTCGGTCGAGATCACCGTGGCTCCGTGTTCGCGCAGCTGCCGGGCCAGCGCCCGCGTGATCGCGCTGAGGCCCCCGAACTGCCCGACCACGATCCGCAACGCATGCAGCGACCGATGATCACGCATCGACTCGGCCTCACGGACGAGCGCCACCCCCGGGCCGGTCCCGCTTTGTCGTCCCACGACCTCGAGGGTGTGGACGGTCTGCGGGCCGCAGACGCCGTCGGGGTTCAGGCCGACTTGGCGCTGGAACTCCTCGACGGCGCGCGTGGTGGCAGCACCGAGGATCCCGTCCGGGCGGCCGCAATCGAATCCGAGGCGATTGAGCCGGTTCTGCAGCTCGACGACGTCGTCGCCACGCTGATGGGGAGCAGCCAACACGAGCAGCCGATCGCCGAGCGACCATCCGGCCTCGACAAGGGCGCGCCAGGTCAGATCGTCGCAAGTGCCGTTGACGTGCAGCCCGCGGCTCGACTGGAACTGAGCGACCGCCTCGGAGGTCGCCGTGCAGTAGACACCGGGCTCATTTTCGGCGGCGACGAACCCAGCCAGGGCGAGGCGGCGCTGCAGGTCGCGCACCGCCTCGCCGCGGAGGCCGATCGTTAGTGGGAGGTCGCCAGGAATTCGTCGAGCTCCTGCATCAAGGCACCCTTGCTCTTGGCGCCGACGAGTCGCTTCGATACTTCGCCGCCGTTGAAGACGAGCAGCGTGGGGATGCTCATGACGTTGTACTTCATGGCCACGTCGGGGTTGTCGTCGACGTTGAGCTTGGTGATCGCGATCTGCTCGCCGTGTTCGGCGGCGATCTCTTCGAGCACCGGGGCGATCTGCTTACACGGTCCGCACCACTCGGCCCAGAAGTCGACGACGACCGGCTTGTCGGAGGCGTTGACGGTCTCGTCGAACGTGGCCGTCGAGAGATTGGTGATGCCGTTTGCCATGGGGGTGATCCTTTCACATCGTGCCCGTGGACGGGCCGCTCTGAAGCGTTGAACGCCGCTCGGCGCCCTGCCCCTTACTGAACACGCGCGCCGACGTCGTGATTCCCGTCGATGGAATTCGCGTAGCGTGTCAACCGGACGAGGGGTCACGTGCGTCGACATACCGTGAGCGCTGTTGCGGAGCCGAAGATGGTCGCCGACCATCCACGCGCCCTGGCGCTGGCGGACTTCATCGACCGCGAGTACACCCGTGTCGTCGGGTCGGTCGCGCTGATCACGGGTGACCGGGCCAGCGCCGAAGACGCCGTGAACGACGCGCTCGTCACGGCCTGGTCGCGGCGCGAGCAACCGATCGAGCGCTTGGCCGCGTGGATCACCGTGGTGGCGAGCAACCATGCCCGCAGTGCTCATCGACGGCGAGGTGCCGAACAGCGGGCGCTTGATCGTCTCGGTCATCGAGCGGCACCGAGCGACGTCGCCGAGCCAGAGGTGGGCGACGATGCGGTACACGTCGCCCTCGCCGCCCTGCCCCGGCGCGAGCGCGAGGTCGCCGTGTTGCACTACGTGCTCGACCTGTCGGTGGCCGACACAGCAGACGAACTCGGCATTGCCACCGGCACGGTGAAGACGCTGCTCTCGCGGGCGCGCGCCCACCTCGCCGCGGCACTTGCGCCCAGCGATGACGACACCGGCGACGACGACACCGGCGACGAAGGGAGCATGCCGTGAGCGCAGACTCGCATCGGGACGACGGCGCACACGTCGACGATCTGCTGCGTCGCCGGCTGACTGCAGCTGCCGACCGCAGCGGCGGTGCCGCCGATCCGGCGACGGCGCACGCCGTGCTAGACGCAGCGGTGTCCTCACAGGGCAGCGGCCTCGCCGCATGGTTCGGAATCCTTGGTGTGGGCGGACTACTCGCTGGCGCGCTCCTCGGCGCGACCGTGCTGCGCGGCCCCGACGAACCCAGCGCTGACGTCACCAGCGCGGCGATCGACAGCATCGACGCGTCGACCGTTGGCGATGCCGATCAGACTCCTCTGGGCACCGAGGCAGCGCTGCTGCGGCGCGACCTTGCGCACTACACCACCTACGACTGCCCGGAAGGCGCCACGACGGAGCGCCGGTTGCGGAGCGGTGATCGCGTGCTGGTGGTCGGTACCGACGCCGGAGGCGACTGGGTGGCGTTGCGCGATCCGGCTGCCGTGACGCGCACCGTGTGGTTGCCGCGCACCGCGGTCGAGCCGGACGCCGCGCTCGACGTGGAGGTGCTCGCATGCCCGGCGCCGCCGGCGCGCTCGTCGGTCGGTGCGACCGCGACGACCAGCTCGACCACCACCTCCACCAGCACCTCGACCACCAGCACGACTGTGGCGACCGAGACGACCAGCGCGCCGACCTCGACCGATGCACCGGTCGTGCCGCCGCCCGCCGCCCCACCTGCGGCAGTGCCGCCACCGGTGGATGGGCCGCCGGCGCCTCCGCCCGTCGCGCCGCCGCCGGTTGATCCGCCTCCCGTGCCGCCGCCGCCGGTGGAGCCCCCACCCGCGGCGACCACGACGACCAGCACAGCGCCGCCGCCACCGCCCCCGCCTCCACCACCGCCGCCGCCTGCGGATACACAGGCGCCGTCGATCGGTCAGGCGGAAGCCGTTCCCGGGGTGATCTACGCCCAGCCGTGCCCGGGCGCCGATCTCGCCGCCACCGTGTCGGCGATCGCTTCCGACGACGTCGGCGTCGCCTCGGTGCGAGGCACATCGGCCCTTGGCAGTTTCGACCTCAGCGGCCCGGCCGGCGGGGGAACGTGGACCGGCACCTTCGGACCGTTCTCGGCACCCGCCGGTGCTCCGCAGGTCACGGTCACCCTCGCGGCGCGGGACGCCGCCGGTAACTCCTCCAGTACGACAGTCACGGTGACGGTGTTCTCATGCCCGTTCTGAGCCGATCAGTTCGACCCTCCCGATCAGTCGGCGCCCTCGTCGTGGCGCTCGCCATGCTGGTGATCGGTGTCGTCGTTGGTCGGGCGATCGCCGGGACCGACGAGAGCGGATCACCGTTGGCACCGACCACCGAGCCGACCGCGAGCACCGCCGCCTCGATCATCGATGACCCCGTCACGCGTGCCCTGGTGACCGACGCCGGCGAACTGATCGCCGTCGATGCCGAGGACTACCCCGCCGCCGTGGCGGCACTGCGCGGCGAGGTGCCCGATGCATCCCTCACCAGCGATGACGGCGGCGCCGACGACCGCACCGAGGGCAGCGCATCGCCGGGCCTGGTGCCGGTGGTCGAACCGATATACGTCGGCGGCGTCACCGATGCGGACGTGTCGGCGATCGGCGATGCGCTGCTCGATCTGCCGGCGCCCAGCAGCGCGGTTGGCGCCGCAGCTGGAGCGGGCCTACGGCCGCAGTTTGCCGGTGGTGCCACTCCGGCGAGCGGTTCCGTCCCCGTCGAGCTGCTCGATCCCGACCCGTCCGCGACATCTTCGGAACCGCCGCCCGACACAGCGACCTCCGAGAGTGCACCATCTGAGACCGTCACATCCACCACGCCTGAGACCGCGGCATCCGAGACCACGACGCCCGCAACGCCCGACACGACACCGGGCGCAACCGGTTCGGCGGGCACGGTGGCGACGATCGATGTGCCGGAGATCGACACGTTGCCCGGCCTCGGTGCGGTCAACGATCTTGTCGATCTGCTCGTCGACCCGTGTGCCGGAGTGCGCCCGGGTGATCCGGTACCCGAGGAGTGCCCGCCCGGTACCGGTGCGACGCTGCTCGGGATCGGCTCGCCGCCCGATCCGTTCCTGTTCTGGGGTCGCGGCCACTACCTCGAACCGGCGGGTACCGATCTGGTGTGTCCGAGCGACACTGCGCCGCCGGCCCCTCCGTCGACGGTGGCGATGACCTTGTACTCGTGGACCCCGCTCGGCGAGGCCGAGGTGAGCATCCGCCCATACGGGTCGTCGGTGGCGTGGCAGCCGGTGACGACAACCGAGACGTCGACCGCCCATCGCGACGCATGGAACGCCGAGTTCGCCGTGCGTGAGTTCGACACCAGCTGGGGCATCGTCCCGCACTGTCTTGTGGTCGAACGCGATCCCGAGGTGTCGTACGAGATCCGCGCGGTCGGGACCGACATGTTCGGGCGCGCCGTGGAGAGCATGGTCGGACTGATCGCCGCCGACTCGCCCGACCTGCGCCCACCGTCGGGCGGGATCGTGCTGCCGTCCGGACCGATCGCTCGTGCGCACGCCTGGACGGTCGCCGACGGTGTCGTCCGCTTCACCCACCAGGTGGTCGACCCCGCCGACACCGACGAGCCGACATGCCCGGCGACCCGTGGCGACGACAACATCGGCGCGTCGGTACTCGGGCGCCCGGTCCCGGTCGGCCTGTACGACCCCGACTACACCCGGCGTTTCCAGGTCGACGTCCCGATGCCGGTCGCCGGCGCGGTGGTGGTGTGTGCGTACATCTACGAAACCGACAACACCGTGCGCAACCCGATCCACGTCGACACGATGCTGTTCCAAGCGCCGGCCGGGGAGCGCCCACGCCTGGTGGTGCAGGGAATCCGCCGCTTCGGTGACGAGACGATCGAGCGGCTGACGATCCTCGGCGGCGACTACCTGCACGGGGGCGGCGTGTTCGATCCGTGCGGGTCGTTGGCGCAGCTGCGCGACGTACCACCCGGCGACACCGTGCGGGTAGAAGAGACGATCTACGAGTGCGGCGACAACGACCTGCTCCGCACCGACGCCGACGGCCGGATGACCGTTCCGGTCACACTGGCTCGCTACTGGGGACGCGACTTCGAAACGGTTGAGCTCGCGGTGCAGATCGACGTCGCCGACTGCCTCACCGAGCCGTGCGGCGACCGTCCCCGGCAGTGGTACGAAATCCCGATTCCCACGCGCAACCGGCGGCTGTGCGGCACGGTGTTCGGCAGCGGGGGCTGCGACCCCTCCGCCGGAGCCGCCGGCATCGCCGTACTCCGCCTGGAGTACAACCGTGTCGGCACCGGCGGCCCACGCGACGGCACGGTCACGCTCATCGACCAACGGGACTACACAGAACGCACGCCATACGACGAACTCGTGGTCGCCAACATGGACCTCGAGGTGTTGTCGGGAACGGACCCCTTCGTGCGCAGTGCGCGGGTCAGCTTCGACACGGATCGCCCGATTCGTGGCGGTGTCCGCGTCGACACCTTGCCGACGCGCAACCCCTCCGACTGCCTGGAAGGGGAACCGACGACGCCGCCGAGCGAGGAGTTCCGCGACCGCTTCGAGATCGAGGTGTCCGGGCTGTGCGCTGGGCACACGTACGGCTTCGGTGTGTATGGCGTCGACGAGGACGGCACCGAATGGGAGATCGACGTCAGCCGATTGCCCTGGTTACGCATCCCCTCGCCGACCAACAAGCTGACCGCAACGGTCGAACTGCTCGGCGGGCCTGCCCGGCTCGGGTACCTCTACCGCCTTGGCGTCCAGGTGGAGAACCAGGACCTCACCGCGTACTGGCTCGAACTCGACGCCCCCGAGCGCGGCACGAACCCGAGCTGTGTCGCCCTCGACGGAACGACGGCGCGCTCGCGCGGGTTCTGGCCACCGACGTCGTACGGGCCACCGGAGCTGACGGTCACGCTGTACGCCCACGTCACCACCACTGGCGACGACGATTGCAGTAGCCGCGCCGGGACCGGTATCGAGCCAATCGAGCTGACCGGCACGTTCACGGTCGACGAGTTCCGCACGGGCGACCCGTTGATCGTGGAGACACCGGCCGACTCGCCATTGCAGATCCGGGCGACGATCGAGCAGGACGGCGGCTGGACACCGGGCTGACGTGCCGTCAGGCTGATGTGCGCCGATCGGTGGACCGCCGGCTGATCGACGGTCCGATGGCGTCAGTGGACGTTGCTCTCCAGCCAGCGCTCGGCGTCGATCGCGGCCATACAACCCGATCCGGCGGCCGTGATCGCCTGCCGATACGTGTGGTCCTGCACGTCACCGCAGGCGAACACACCCTCGACGTTGGTGTACGACGAGTCGGGTTGTGTGATCAGGTACCCGCTGTCGGGGTCCATCTCCAGCTGGTCGACGAACAGATCGGTGTTGGGTCGGTGCCCGATGGCAACGAACACTCCGGTGACCGGGAGCTGACGCGTCTCGTCGCTGTTGACGTCGCGCAGCGTGATCCCTTCGACCTTCTCTTCGCCGTGGATCTCATCGACGACGCTGTTCCAGGCGAACTCGATCTTGGGGTTGTCGAACGCCCGTTGCTGCATGATCTTCGACGCACGCAGCTCGTCGCGGCGGTGCACGATCGTGACCTTGTCGGCGAACTTGGTGAGGAATGTCGCTTCCTCGATGGCCGAGTCGCCGCCACCGACCACTGCGATGTGTTGGCCCCGGAAGAAGAATCCGTCACACGTGGCGCAGGTGGAGAGCCCGTGACCGATGAGGCGCTGTTCGGCCTCGAGTCCGAGCATCAACGACTGGGCGCCGGTGCTGACGATGATCGCGTTGGCCTGGTACTCGTCGTCGCGTACCCACACGCGAAACGGACGGGCCGAGAAGTCGACTTTGGTGACCTTTTCGGTGAGGATCTCGGTACCGAATCGCTCGGCCTGCTTGCGCATCGACTGCATCAACTCGGGACCCATGACGCCGTCGGGGAACCCGGGATAGTTCTCGACGTCGGTGGTCAACATGAGCTGACCGCCGGGCTGATCGCTGGTGCTCGACGGCTCGCCCTCGATGAGCAGCGGGGACAGGTCGGCGCGGGCGGCGTAGACGGCCGCGGTGAGGCCGGCGGGGCCGGACCCGATGATGATGACATTGCGAACCACGTGGGGCTCCATTTCGTGCGCTGGGGTTCGTGCGCTGACGGGGGTCAGACGCCGGTTTCGGCGTTGCGCTTCCGAAAGAGAAACGCTCCCACCAGGCAGAAGATTCCACCGACGGCGAAGTAGCTCAGGTACACCGCACGAGGTGAGCTGACGCCGAGATCGAACAACGCCTGCACGCCACGCAGCAGACCGACGACCAACAGCACCGCCGTGAACATGCCGACGATCACGGCGATCAAGCCGAAGACCACGGCGCGTGCGGCGTAGACGACCTTGGTCGTCGTCTGCTCGCGAACCGTGCCGACGAGCTGCACGATCGTGTCGGTGGTGTCCCGCGGCCAGTTCGGGTCGGTCAGCGGATTGCCGGGCATGGCGGGCGAGGCTAGCTGGTTGAGATGCCGACTACGGCAGCGCCGCCCGGACGAGTTCGATGCAGCTCTCGGGGAGGTGGGCGAAGGCGAGTGCCGCGTCGGTGTCGACGCCGATAACCGCCAGTTGCCCGGCATAGAAGGCGCGTCCCACCACTACGTCGACCGGTCCACACAGTGGTTCGGCCGCCAGTTCGGGAAGCGCATCCTCTGTTTGCCCGTCGGCCTCGACGTTGGTGTCGGTATCGCCGCCACTAGAACCAGCATCGCCAGCGCTGTCGTCATCGATCTCGGGGGCGCGTGGCGCGTCGATGGCAGCCGCGGCAAACAGGGCGACGTCGTTTGCGGTGGTCAACACTTCGAGGTCGGTGTCGGGAGGCGGCCCGAGGTCGTCAGGTCCGAGCTCGAGGGCTCCGCTCTCTTCTACATCGTCTTCGGCTTCAGCGGTCGGCCCATCGTCGCTGTCCGTCGACTCGGTGCCGGCGACCACCGCCTGGTCGTCGGCCTCCTCGGTGAACACCTCGCCGCTCACGTCGAACGACTCGGCATCGGCGCTCGGCGCGACCGTGCGCGTCTGCGCGTCGGTGGCGGCCACGGTGTCGCTGCTTGCGGCGTCGGTGGCGACGTCACCGCTGTCGTCGGTGTCATCGGTCACCGTTTGCACGATCAGCCCGCCTGCCAACACCAGGACGAGCGCAGCCGCAGCAGCGGTCAACCAGCGGGTGTTGTTGCGCGGGCGTCGTCGCCGCATCGGCGTGGGCGGCGCGCTGACCGCGGCGGCGCCAGCCGCCGCAGCACCATCGACCCCGGCAGGGGTGGCGTCGCGCCGGGTGCCGGCCCGCTCGGCCTCGGGCAGTCGCTCCCACGCGTCGAGGGCCGCCGCTAGGTGGCGCTCGCGCATCGAGATCGGTGCAGGATCGGTGTCGGCGAGCAGCGCTCGCGTGCTCGTCATCGCCCTGACGATCCCCATCACCTCGTCGTCGCCCTCGACCGAGGCCCGCGTGTCGTCGTCGAGTTGACCATCGACGTACGCGCTGGCCAACTCGTCGCGCGACAGATCGTCGGGGTGCGTGTCGTCGGGCGTGGCGTCGTCGGTCATGTCGTTGGGTTTTGACGTTGGGAACCACCCGTCTGGTTCCCGTCGGAGGTTTGGTTCCCGTCGAGTTCGGGGAGTTCGGCAATTCGCAGGGTGTCGGCCAGCGCGGCCCGTCCGCGGGCGATGCGCGACTTCACCGTGCCGATCGGCACCTCGAGCGTGTCGGCGATCTCTTGGTAGTCGAGGTCGGCGACGTCGCGCAGCACCACTGCGCTGCGCAGGTCGTCGTTCAACTCGGCGAGTGCCGCATCGATCGCCAATCGATCATCGACCAGCTCGACGCTGCGCGCCCCGCGCGGGTCGACCGCTTCGGGGGACTGGTCGTCGTCGTGGGGCACCGGGCGTCGCTGGCGCTTGCGCAGCTCGTCGAGCGCGGCGTTGGTGGCGATGCGATAGGCCCAGGTGCCGAACGACGAGCGGCCGTCGAAGCGCGGCACGCTGCGGGTGATCTTGATCAGCGCCTCTTGGCACGCGTCGTCGGCGTCGCGTTGGCTTCCGACGATCCGGCGACACACCGCGTACACACGGTCGTAGTGGCGACGCAGCAGCTGGTCGAGGGCGAAGCGATCGCCAGCCTGCGCAGCTTCGACCAGCGACGCGTCGTCGAGCGCACGCGCCATCGTCAGCCTGCCGGAGCGATGTCGCCGAGACGCCCACGCCACGGGTTGGCACCCGTGCACGTGTCGTCGGCGCCGAGCTCGTTGAGCAGCACCAGCATGTGCCGAGCCGGGGCGGACGGGGTGGCCGACACGACGGTGCCCGGTTCGGCGGCGAACGCGCGAGTGCCCAGCTCAGGGCCCCAGTCGTCGATCGTGGCCGGCGCCGACTCGGCGTCGCTGGCGAAGAACTGCAGCTGGTACGGGGCCGACTGCACGTCGACCGACAGTGCCTCTTGCATCGGCGCGTCGAAGCTCACCACGAGTCCCACGCCGCGCTTGGCACCCATGAACCGATCCTCGTAGCAGACGGTCCGCCAGAAGGTGGTCGGATCGCCGTCGGCAACCGCGAGCACCGCATCACCGTCGTTCTCTGTGCCGTCGCCCTCCGGGTCGAACGCGGTGATCGTCGAGATCGACGCAGGCTCGGCGACGAGCGGCGCCGACGCCGCCACCGACGGAGGTGGCGCGCCGGGCGTGGTGCCCTCTGGCGTGTCGGCAGTTGTGGCGCTGGGCAGCGCAGTGGTGGTCAACGCGGTGTCGTCGCTTCCAAAGCGCAAGCTGGCGACCAACACGGCGATCAAGGCCAGCGCGACCACCACGATGCCCCCGACGACGATCGCCGATGGTGCGCGGCGATCGGCCAACTCGCGTGCCGGCTCGCCACGGGGTGCGCGCGTGGGTGGTGTGGGGTCGACCGGTGCCGGGGCGATCTCGCCGGGGATGGTCGGAGCGGCCGGCCCGGCCGCAGCAGCGATTGCGGGTGCTGCCCGCCATCTGCTGGCCAACGTCGGCTTCTCGCTCGGTGGAGCCGTCGTGTCGTGGCTGTCGTGGTCGCTGGCGGTGCTGTCGCCGGTGGGGTCGACCACCGGAGGACCGGTGTGGGCGGCGCGTTTGAGTGAGGCGGCGAGATCGGCGCCGGTTGCCGGACGGTTGTTCGGATTGCGCGCCAGCAGTCGATGGACCACCACCACCAGCTCGGTGGGCAACGTGGCGCGCAGCTGCGCAAGATCCGTGGGATCGCGTTGCAGCCGTGCCAGCGCCGTGTCGGCATCGGTCTCGCCGAGGAACGGGACTCGACCGGCGAGGCACTCGTAGAGCACCAGACCGAGCGAGTACAGGTCGGCGCGACCGTCGAGTCGCTTGCCGCGCACCTGCTCGGGCGACAGGTACTTCGCCGTGCCCATCATGATGTTGTCGTTGGTCAGGTCGTTCTCGGCCGACGGCGGCGAGCCCCTTGGCGATCCCGAAGTCGGTCAGCAACACGCGACCGTCGGAGGTGATCATGATGTTGCCGGGCTTCACGTCGCGGTGCACGAAGCCCGACTGATGCGCATGGTCGAGGGCGACGGCCACACACGACCCGATGTGGCAGGTCAGCTCAGGACTCAGCCGTTTCTGCGTGTCGAGCAACTGGCGCAGGCTCTTGCCCTCGACGAGCTGCATCACCACCGCCTGGCGACCGTCCTGCTCGAACACGTCGTGCACGGCGACGATGTTCGGATGGTTCAGCCCGGCGGCGGCCACCGCTTCTCGACGGAACCGCTCGGCTACCACGGATCTGAGGCCAGCGTCGGCTTGAGCCACTTCACCGCGACCTTGCGGTCGAGGGTGAGATCGATCGCTAACCACACCTCGGCCATCCCGCCTTGCGCGAGCATGCGCTGCAGCTCGTAGCGCTGCGCGATCACGGTGGGTGGGGAGCCGCAGGGGACATGGACCTCGCGCAACGCTAGTGGTGGGCGCCGACGCGCCCTGGTCATGTTGACGGTGGGCCGTGTCAGTCGGCGCGCTCGTGGAACGCCACGCCGATCGTCCCGCGTCCGCCATGGGTGCCGATCACGGGACCGATCTCGCCGACGACGATCTCGTCGTCGTAGTGCGTGCGCAGCATGTCGACGAACACGTCGACGTCGCTGCAGTCGGCGTGCAGTACAGCCAGGTTCTCGACGCGGTCGCCGAACTCGCGCACCTTGTCGTCGAGGAACTTCAGCGCCTTGCTGCGAGTGCGCTGTTTGCCGCCTTCTTGCACCTCGCCGCCGGTGACCACGATGATCGGCTTGATCGACAGGGCGGTGGCCAGCAGTGCCTTGGCGCTGCCGATGCGTCCGCCCTTTTGCAGGTTCTCGAGGGTGTCGAGTGCGCCGAACACCTGCGTGCGTGCCGTGAGATCGGCGGCGAGCGCCTCGACCTCGTCGAGGGTTGCGCCGCTGGCGGCAAGTCGGGCGCAGGCGATGGCGATGGTGCCGAGGCCGAGGGTGATGGTCCGGCTGTCGACCACGCGCACCTCGACGTCGACCGAGGGGTCTTCATGCACGGTGCGCGCTGCCAACTCGGCGCTCTGCATCGTGGCCGAGAGCGCGCTCGACAACGACACGGTCACGACGCCGGTCGCTCCCTCGTCGGCAAGCTGCCGGTAGGCCGTTTCGAACTGTCCGGGTGCCGGCGCGGCCGTCTCGGGCAACGTCGCCGAGTTGGCGCAGCGCGTCCAGAACTCGGCAGTGGTCAGCTCTTCGCGATCGATGAGCTCCTCGTCGCCGAAACGGATCGACAACGGCACGATGATGATCCCCAGCTCGTCGGCGATGTCGGCGGGAAGGTCGCAGGATGAGTCGGTGACGATACGGATACTGCTCACGGCGTCGGGAGGCTATCGGCAGCCTGCGCGCTGGGATGATGGGCCCGCCGTTCGGCGACCGCAGCCCGGCGCTTCTTGTTGCGCCAGTTGGCGATCCACCACGTGATCAGGATCAGCACGAACCCGCCGGTGAGGACCTGCGCCAAACCGGTGAAGGCGGTCACCCGAGACGTCAGCGTGATGTCGTCGGCGAGGACCTCGCCGCCCGGTGTCGACACCGTGACCTCAACCGACGACGTGCCGTTGGCCAGCGCACGCACCGGAACGACCACGTTGGTCTCGCCGTTCGGGCGCAGCGTCACCAGCTGGTCGCCGTTGGGGAACTCGAGCTTCGACGACGACAGGCCCAACGTGACGTCGAGCGGCTCGTCGCTGCGGTTGGCGAGTTGCAGCTCGATGTCGCCCGTGCGTCCGGTGAGGGTGAACGTGAAGGGTTCGGGTGGCACCACTGCGGCGCGCAGCTCGTCGAGTTCGGTGCGCAGCGCATCGAGTTCCGCGTTGGCTACCTGGTCGTCGTAGGCGGTCGTGAAGAGCTCGTCGAGGAGCGCACTCCATCGCTCGGGACGCGGATCGTCGTCGGGGAGCATCGATGCAGTACTCAGCACCTCCAGTGCAGCTGCGTCGAGAGCGGCCACTCGGTCGACGAGTGAAGGTCCCGCCTGCTCGGGGAGCGAAACGGATGCCGTGCCGTCGGGCGCGCGTTGCGAGTCGGTGGTGGCCGGCAGGACCGAGCCCTCGGTGAACTGCAGGCCGTCGATGGTCTCGGTCAGTTGTTCCAGTGCGACGAGGAGGCGCGGGTCTGGTGCCGCCAGCGTGGGCGAGCTGAGCACACGGGAACGCTCGCTCGTGCGCGGCGCAGGTTCGAGGAGCAGACCGGCAGCCGTACCCACTGCCCATTCGAACGCGGTCAGCTCCTCGAGGATCTGGTCGGTCCCGTCGGCGGTCAGGGCTTCGGACAGAGGGTCGACCAGCGTGAGCGGCATCGTGTCGCCGTCGGGTAGGGCGACGTCGACGAACCGGTCGCGTTCGGGCAACGGTCCGCCGATGGTGGCTGCGTACATGTCGTCGGTCATCACGAGATAGCGGAACCCGAGGTCGCGCAGCTGCTGCGCCCCCGCCGCGCTGAGCGGGTCGAGCACCATCCAGGCGGTCCGTCCGACGCGCGCTGATGGCAGGGCGTCGATGACCGCGCGTTCCCCCGCCGACAGTTCGCGTGCAACGACATCGCCTCGTCCGACGGCGATTGCCGATGACACGTCAAGTACCCGTGCCGATGTGGCCACCACCTCGTCGTCGACGAACAATGCGCTGCGTTCGGTGCTGTCGAGCCCGGTGGTCGCGGCGGCGACCGTGCGCGGCGCGACCTCGAGCGTGATCGGCGTCGCGAGATCTGCCGCGAGCATCGCCGCCGCGTCGAAGCCATCGGTCGGCGGCGTCGCGTCGAGGCGTGGTTCGGGGATCGCCGCCATCACCGTGAGATCGATCGGTTCGCTGACGGCGTCGTCGAGGCGCTCGACGATTGTGCCGTGCGAGGCCACCTCGACGGCGACGTCGGGATCGCCGAGCACTCCGATCTTGAGCTCGACGCGGATCGGGTGCAGCCCAGGGCGATCGATCTTCAGTTTCTCCGCCACGCTGTCGCCCATGTCGGTGGGGACCTCGATCGTGAGTGTGGTCGCGCCGTCGTCGTCGAGGGCGAAGTCGCTGCGCACGTCGGCCAGCCGCACGCCGTCGATCGGGCGGCCGTTGTTACCGAGCTGGCCGTAGACGCGCTGGGGGATGTCGGGTCCGACGAGCTGGGAAGGCAGCACTCGTCCGAGCGGCGACAGCGGTGCGTAGTTGGTGACGTCGATGGTCAGCGTCGGCGGAGGTGGTTCGAGCGGCTCACCCAACTCGTCGACGGCCGGGTCGGTCGCCGCCGGGTCGGCGGTCGCCGTGTCGCTGGGTTCGGTGCTGCCGGACTCGGTGGTGCCTGACTCGGCGGGCTCGGATTCGTCGAGCCGAAAGAGGTCGAGGTCGCCGTCGACTCGGTACACGAAGCGCAGCGTGCCGTCGGGGTCGATGTCGAAGCGTTGGTCGATGAGCGCCAGCTCAATGCGGCTGTCGTCGACCTGGGCGGGCGCCGGCGTGGCGTGCACGCTCGCGGGCGCTCCGACCACTGCGCCCATCGCAATGAGTGCTGGGATGGCTGCAACAACGCGTTTCATCGTTCGCCGAGGTCGAGTTCGAGCACGCTCAAGGTGGCCTCGTCGCGATGGAATCCGAGGCCGCGATAGAGGGCGATTGCGGCCTCGTTGTCGACCGAGGTGTTCACGAGGATGCGGCGCGCCCGGCGCGCCCAGCGCAGCGCGTCGAGTACCAGTGCATGGGCGATCCCGCGGCGACGTGCTGCCGGATCTACTGCCAGTCGTTGGAGATACGCAGTGGCGCCGGCCCGACCGGTGATCGCCACGCCCAGCACGCCGGATCGGTCGATGGCGATGCGCGCCCGGTGTTGTGGTGTGGCGTTGCGAATCTCCTCGATCGCCGAGCGATCGTTGCCCCACACGGCGCCGAACGCGGCTGCATCCAGGTCGGCCACGCGTCCGAGATGCCACGGACGAAGTGCGGTGAGGCGTACGCCGCGCGGCGGTGTCGTGCGCTGCGCCATGTCCGGCGTCGGCCGGCTGAACAACGCAAGTCGATCGATCTCGACGAAACCGGCGTGCCGGAACGGGAGGTCCGACGGTGGAAACAAAGCGCCCGTGCGCAGCGCGCGCAGGCCCTGATCGCGAGCCATGTTGACCCACCTGGCCACATCGTGGTCGGTCGGCTGCATTCGGTGATCGACCAGGATCAGTCGGCCGACCGAGTCGTCGTAGGGCCACCGGCCGAGCCGGGCCTCGACGTTCGCGTTGGCCGTGTGCACCATCCACTGACGCTACCCGGGTGCCGTGGTTACCCTGGCGCGGTGGTCCCCGAACGCTTTGCCCCGGTGTTGGCGGAGCTGGCTCCGCTCGCCGATCGGTTCGCCGAGCGTGGCCACCGGCTGTACCTGGTGGGTGGCACCGTGCGCGACCTGCTCGTCGGTACCGACGCTGACGATTTCGACCTCGATCTCACCACCGACGCACGGCCCGACGAGATCAAGGCTGCCCTCGACGGCGCCGTCGACGCGTTGTGGACACAAGGTGAGCGGTTCGGAACGATCGGTGCCCAACGCATCGACGCCGACGGTCGGCCGCGCACGATCGAGATCACCACGTTTCGGTCCGAGGCGTACACCGACGACTCGCGCAAGCCGGTGGTGGAGTTCGCCGACCACATCGATGCCGACCTGTCGCGACGAGACTTCACGGTGAATGCGATGGCGCTCGAGCTGCGCGCCGACGACGATGCGGAACTGGTCGACCCGTTCGGTGGTGCCGTCGATCTGGCCACCCACCGGTTGCGCACGCCCAGCGGACCAGAGATCTCCTTCGGCGACGATCCGCTGCGCATGCTGCGTGCGGCCCGTTTCATCGCCCGCTTCGATCTGGAACCGACCGCCGAGCTCGTCGACGCGGTGCGCGCGCTCGGCGGTCGACTCGAGATCGTGTCGGCGGAACGGATCCGCGACGAACTCGACAAGCTGATCACCGTCGATCACCCGGCGGCGGGTTTGTGGTTCTTGGTCGACACGGGCCTGGCCGACCACTTCTTGCCGGAGCTGCCGGCGATGCGGTTGGAGCACGATCCGATCCATCGCCACAAAGACGTGCTGGCCCACTCGATCGCCGTGGTCGAAAACGTTCGTCGTCCCGACGATCCGACGCAGTTCGACTTTCGTCTGACCCGGCTCGCTGCCCTGTTCCACGACATCGGCAAGCCGCGCACGCGTGGGTATTCGCCGGGCAAGGGAACGACGTTTCATCATCACGACGCCGTTGGTGCACGCATGACGCGCAAGCGCATGAACGCGCTGCGGTACTCGAACCACGATGTCGACGCGGTCACCGAGCTGGTTGCGCTCCACCTGCGGTTTCACACGTACTCGATGGGTTGGTCCGATTCGGCGGTGCGCCGCTACGTCCGCGATGCCGGCGACCTTCTCGCCGAGCTCAACGTGCTCACGCGCTGCGACTGCACCACGCGCAACGCCAAGAAGGCCGCCCGGCTCTCCCGGCGGATGGACGAGCTCGAAGCGCGCATCGACGAGCTCGCCGCCGCCGAGGAACTCGCTGCCCTGCGCCCCGAGTTGGACGGCAACGAGGTGATGAAGCACCTGGGCATGGCACCCGGACGAGACGTTGGTGAGGCGATGGCGTTCCTGATGGAGATTCGGCTCGAAGAAGGGCTGATCGGCGACGTCGAGATCCGCAAGCGCCTCGACGCGTGGTGGCGCGACCGAAGTCGGTGAGTCCCACCAACGCCGTCAGTGTGGCGCTCGCCGTCGTCGCCGCCGTTGCCGTCGTTGCGGCCGTGCTTGCGTTCGTCGCGATTCGGCGATCGAAGGCCGCGGCAGCGAGCCACGCGCAGGAGATCCGCGATCTGCTCGACGCGTTGCCCGATGGCGTGTTGCGGCTCGACGCGGACGGCGACATCGCATGGGCGAACACCCAGGCGGCGACCCTGGCGGGGCGATCGGTCGACGAGTTGCGCGGCCGTTCGTTTCTCGCGCTCGTCGGCGACGGCGACCGTCCTGCGCTGGTCGAACGCCGTCAGCTCGATGCGCCGGCCACGCTGATCGAGCTGGTGGCCGCCGATGGACAGAGCCACATCGTCGAAGCGACGCGCCACGACGACGGCGGACCAGGCGCGTTGGTGGTGCTGCGCGATGTCGGTCACCGCGAGCGCCAGTCGAGCGCGCTGCACGAGGCCCGTCGCCGATTCCAGCAAGCCTTCGACGCTGCGCCGATCGGAATGGCGCTGGTGCGCATGGACGATCGGGCGATCGTCGACGCCAACCAGGCGTTCGCCGACATGCTCGGCCGACGGGTCCCCGAACTGATCGGGACGTCGATCGGCACGCTGAGCCACCCCGACGATGTCCGGGCGGCGGCCGCGCAGCGGGCGCGGCTCGAACTGGGCATCGCCGAGGCGTTCGTCATCGAGCAACGGTTGCGTCACCGCTCCGGCGAGTATCGGTGGACGCGCACGCGGATGTCGGTCACCAAAGACGCTGGTGTCGAGCTGGCGATCACCCACATCGAGGACATCACCGATCAGCGCACCAGTGCCGAACAGCTGAACTTTGCCGCGACCCACGATGCGTTGACCGGGCTGCCCAACCGGTCGGCGGTGGTCGCCCGGCTCGACACGGTCGCGGCGCCGGTCGCGTTCTTCGACCTCGACAACTTCAAGGTGGTCAACGACAGCTTGGGTCACGCGGTGGGAGATGCCGTGCTGCGCGAGGTGGCGGACCGCCTCCGTCACGAGATCGACGACGAAGGCCGGTTGGCGCGCTTGGGCGGCGATGAATTCGTGGTGGTCGTCGATCGCGATGCGGCGCTCGAGATCGATCGCGATGCTGCGCAGGTCGCCGAGCGTGTGCGCCGTGTGTTGCAGGCGCCGATGGAGATCGACGGCGAAGAGCTCGTGGTGACCGTGAGCGCTGGCGTGGCTCATGCCGATGGCCCTACCGACGGCGATCAGCTACTGCGCGACGCCGAAGCTGCGATGTACCGCGCCAAGTCGGCCGGTCGCGATCGCATCGAGCGATTCACCCCCGACACGCGCGAGTCGGCAGTGGAAGTGTTGCGCACCTCGACCGAGCTGCGACGGGCACTCGAGCGCGGCGAGATCGTCCCCTACTTCCAGCCGATCGTGGCCCTCGCAGGAGGCGAGGTGGAGGGTTTCGAGGTTCTCGCCCGTTGGTTGCACCCCGATCGCGGGCTGCTCGCCCCGGGCGCCTTCTTGCCCGTTGCCGAGGAGACCGGGCTGATCGCCGAGCTGGGGGCGAGTGTGATGCGCGACGCGCTGTCGCAGCTGGCGCGCTGGCGAGCCCAGGAAGTGCCGTTCGCCGACGCCTCGATTTCGGTCAACGTGGCCACCCAGCAGCTCGCCGACCCGAGCTTCCTCGCCGTGGTCGACGACGCATTGCAACAAACCGGTATCGACGCCGACTCGTTGTGGTTGGAGATCACCGAGACCGCGCTGATGAGCGACACCCAGGCCGCCGGCGCCGCCCTGCGCGAGCTGCGCGGGTTGGGACTGCACGTGTCGGTCGACGACTTCGGCACGGGCTACTCGTCGCTGACGTACTTGAAGCGGTTCCCGGTGGAAGCGATCAAGATCGATCGCAGCTTCGTTGGCGGCCTTGGGCTGGAGGACGACGATACGTCCATCGTCGAAGCGGTGATCGGGCTCGGTCATTCGCTCGGCGTGCTGGTGATCGCCGAAGGCGTGGAGACGCCGCTGCAGCTCACTCGATTGCGTGAGCTCGAGTGCGACAAAGCGCAGGGATACCTGTTTGGTCGACCGCGCAACGCCGAGATCATCGAAGCCGAGCGGATGGACCGCTGACACGCCCGTTGTTACGCGCGTAGCTTTCGGTGTTCAGGAACCTTCTTTGAGGGCCCGCAGGATCAAGGTCGATGGGCGCGGGCTGGCGACTCCGGCGCCGAGTTCGAGCAACCGATCGACGCGGAAGTTGGTTCGTGACAGTGCGGTGTGCCACGCACCGATGGTCCGCGCCGACCCGTAGGGCGCGTCGTCGCTCACCGCGGCGAACGGATGCGCCACGACGATCACGAACGGTCGCTCGGGCTTGAGGATGCGGTGCACCTGGCGGAACAGGCGGCTGAGGTCGTCGACGTCGTCGACGGTGCGGTTGGCGACCACGACGTCGCAGGTTGCCGAGGTGATGTCGCCGAGATCGGCGAGGTCGGCCTCGAAGCACTGCACGGTCACCTCGTGCTCGGCGGCTTGGGCGCGCGTCTCGGCGATGCGCGCAGGATCGGGGTCGACGGCGATCGCCTTCGCGCCGGCGCGAGCCATGGCCAGCGCGTTGTACTCGGGCGACACGCCGAGTTCGACGGCGCGCTTTCCGTCGCCCAGGTCGCCGCACAGGCGGAGTTCCGCATCGTCGGGCAGCCCCGGTCCGTAGTTGATGGCGAACACGGCACCAGTGTGGTCGTCTCCGCGCCGGTACACGCGGACCGTGCTCGCTAGCCTCTCGGGCGATGAGCTTTTCGGTCGGCGCTGTACGCGGGATCGACGGCGCGCGCGGCATCGTCGATCACCGCCTCGCCCGACGAATGCTGATCAACGAAGTGCGGCGAGGCCGCGTGCCGCTCGAGCAGGTCTGTGACGCTCACCCCGAGTTGGTGCGTGCCGCACGCAACGTCGGCACCGTGACACAAACGACGTGTCCGATCTGCGAAGAAGCGGATCTTCGTTTGGTGACCTACGTGTTCGGCGCCCGTCTCCCTGCGCACGGCCGATGCGTGTCGACCGCAGCCGAGATGGCGGCGCTGAACAGGCGCCCCGACGACCTCAACGCGTACGTCGTCGAGGCGTGTGTGGAGTGCCGTTGGCATCACCTCTTGCGCGTGTTGCCGGTCGGTGGCCGGCGGACGACCTGACGCACGTGCCGTTCGCAGCGCGTCGGGCGGTATTGGTCAGTGCGGTCCTCGTGGCGATGGCCGCCTGCTCGTCGACGACCGAGGACGCAACGACCAACACGACGACCGAGACGGCGACACCGACTGCAACCGTTCCGTCCGTGTCGACCGTCACGAGCAGCACCGTCACGAGCAGCACTGTCACGACGAGCACCGGCGCGACTGGCGGGCCGTCGACCACCACCGGTGTGCAACCGCAGGGGTTCACCACCGTCGAGGCCGTCATCACCAGCGCCGACGGTGAGGAGTGTGAAGTGTGCGTGTGGCTCGCCGACGAGAGCCTCGAGTATCGGCAAGGGCTGATGGACGTCACCGACCTCGGCGAGCCGGTCGGCATGGTGTTCGCCTACGCCAACGACACCAGTGGCAACTTCTTCATGTTCGACACGCCGACGCCCCTGTCGATCGCCTGGTTCGGGCGCGACGGTTCGTTTCTCGCGGCGACCGACATGGATCCCTGTCTCGTCGTCGACTCGGCGACGTGCCCGCGGTTCAGCCCCGACGGGCCGTACGCCTTTGCGCTCGAGGTGCCGCAGGGTGATCTCGAGGGTCTTGGGGTCGGGCCGGGCTCGACGCTCGAACTCGTGCCCGGTAGCGAGTCGCCGCTCGGGTCGCCGTGTTCGATGACGTGACGGCGTGACGTGATCCGAACGATGACATGACAGGTCATTGCTGCGCCGTGCAACGAGGGTGATGATGACATCGGGTGCTCGATCGGTACCCGCAATCGACCACGGGAGCGAGGACTACCGATGACCACGGCCAAGACCGACGACGCGACGGTCGTCCGCGCCTACTGCGACGCGTGGATGGCCGGCGATGTGATGGCGGTGCTCGCCCTGTACCACGACGATCTCACGCTGATGTGGCCCGGCCGTCACCGGCTCGCCGGCACGTACGAGGGGATGGCAGCCGCACTCGACGCCCTGCTGGAGCTCGACGCGGCCACGAATCGCGTGCCGGTCGAGGTCGTCGACGTGCTCGACGGCGAGCATGGCGCCGCCGCCATCGTGCGCGAACGGTGGTGCCGCGACGGCGCCTCGATCGAGGTGCTCCGCGCGTTGCACTACACCGTGCTCGAGGGACGCCTGCGGACGTGCCGTGTGTTCGAGTGCGACCAGCCGGCGATCGACGAGTGGTTGTCCGCAGCCGAAACCGCAATCCCTCGATAGGGTTTTCCCGTCACATACGCCCTGCCCCGTGAGGGGCTCCGTGCGCCACGAGCGCACCGGATCCGGAGGAGCACTAGCACGATGCGTGCCTATGAATTGATGGTCATCATCGACGGCGACGTCGATGATCCGAAGGCCCAGGCCTGGACCAAGCAGGTCGCCGACGCCGTCACCACCGCAGGTGGCGAGCTGCACGGCAAGGTCGATTGGTGGGGTAAGCGCCAGTTCGCCTACCCGATCAACAAGAAGCCGGCCGGCTACTACCTGGTCGCCGAGCTCGTTGCGCCGGCTGGCGCCCTCGACGATTTCGAGCGCACGATGCGTCTCGCCGACGACATCGTCCGTCACAAGCTCATCCGTCTGCCCGACGCCGAAGCACAGCGCCGGGGGATGGCGATCACCGCCGCCTGAGCGGCGCCGCCCACCATCACACACGCACATCACAGGGGACACACATGGCTTCGGAGAACTCCGTCACGCTCGTCGGGAACCTCACCCGCGATCCCGAACTGCGCTACACCACCACGGGCCGCGGCGTTGCCAGCTTCGGCCTCGCGGTCAACCGGCGCTATCAGCAAAACGGCGAATGGCAAGAGCAGGTGTCGTTCTTCAACGTGGTCGCCTGGGGCGACCTCGGCGAGAACGCCGCCGCGAGCCTCAACAAGGGCAACCGGGTGATGGTTACCGGTCGGCTCGAGCAGCGCCAGTACGAAACCCGCGAGGGCGAGAAGCGCAACGTCGTCGAGGTCATCGCCGACGAGCTCGGCCCCAGCCTTCGTTGGGCCCAAGCCCAAGTCGAGCGGATCAGCCGCGACGCGGCATCGGCCGGCGGCGGCGCCCCCTCCGGCGGCGGCACTCGCGCCCCCGATCCCGTCTACGGCGATGAAGAGCCGTTCTGATCCCGCACCCTTCTGATTCGACCCCCACGTTTCGCGCCCACCCCCAGTCGCTAAAGGACACCTGATGGCCAGCAAGAAGAACAAGGCGCGCGCCGCACGCGACGCCAACCCCCGCAAGTTCAAGAAGAAGACGAGCATCCTCGTCACCGAGAAGGTCGAGTACGTCGACTACAAAGACATCGATCTGCTGCAGCGGTTCATGAGCGACCGCGCCAAGATCCGCAATCGCCGTGTCGCCGGCAACTCGCTGCAACAGCAGCGTGAGGTGGCCAACGCCATCAAGATCGCCCGCGAGATGGCGCTGTTGCCGTACGCCAAGCGCGTGGCCTCGACTCGCACGGGCGGTCGACGCGACGGCGGCCGCGATGGACGTCCGCCACGCGACGAGGGCGCACCGACCGATGCCGAGGCGACCACCGACGAGGCGACGCTCGACGACACCGCAGTCGACGCAGCCGCCGAAGGTGCCGATGCCGTCGAGGAGCAGGTATGAGCGTCAAAGTCATCCTGCGCAACGACCTCGATGGGCTCGGCAAGCGCGGCGACATCGTCGAAGTCGCCGAGGGTCACGCCCGCAACTTCCTGCTGCCCAAGGGTCACGCCATCGTCGCCTCCGACGGGGCGATCGAGCAGGCGGCGCGTATGCGCAAGGCCCGCGACGTGCGTGACGCCACCGCCCGCGAGGCCGCCACGGCCATCGCCAGCGCGTTGGTGCCTCAGGTCATCACGATCTCGGCCAACGCCGGGAGCGAGGGCCGCCTGTTCGGCTCGGTGTCGGCCGCCGACATCGCCGACGCGGTGCGCGAGCAGACCGACATCGAAATCGATCGTCGCGACATCGAGGCCGATCACATCCGGACCACCGGACAACATCAGGTCACGGCGTCGCTGCACCAGGACGTGTCGTTCCCGATCACCATCGACGTCGTCGCCGCTGAATAGCGGGTCGCTGCGGTCGATCGAGCGGATCGTCCACAGCGCCGCCCACAGCGCGGCCACATCGGTCCCCACCGGACCCACAGAAGTCGGTGGGTTGTGCCCCTTCCACCGCACAACCCGAAGCTGAGAAGGTGGTGCCCCCATGTCGAGCACCGGTCGCGTCCCTCCCCACAACCTTCATGCCGAGCAGTCGGTGCTCGGCGCGCTGCTGCTCTCGCGCGAGGCCGTCGGGCTCGTCGGTGAAGCGGGTCTGACCGTCCGCGACTTCTATCACCCGGCGAACCAACACATCTTCGACGCCATCAGGTCGATCTACTCCACGGCCGGCCCGGTCGACGTGGTCACCGTTGCCGACGAACTGCGCCGCAACGGGCTGCTCGAGGAGATCGGTGGCATCGAGCGGCTCAACGAGCTGCAGAACGCCACGCCGTCGGTGTCGGGCGCCGAGCACTACGCCAAGATCGTGATGGACACGGCGCTGCTGCGCCGCTTGATCCACACCGCTGGCGAAATCACCGACCTCGCCTTCGGTGAGCCCGACGACGTCACCAAGGCGGTCGACCTCGCCGAGTCGAAGATGTTCGAGGTCGCCGAGGACCGGGTGGTCGACACCACTCGACCGATCCAAGAGTTGCTCAACGACGCAATGGATCAACTCGAGGAGAACTACGAGCGCGGCGACTCGATCACCGGCGAGGCGATGGGCTACGACGACCTCGACGAGCTGCTGTCGGGTCTGCAGCCGAGCACGCTGAACATCGTGGGTGCCCGTCCGGCGATGGGTAAGTCGGCGTTCGGATTGGGCATCGCCACCCACGTGGCCAAGCACTCGGGTAAGCCGGTGCTGTTCTTCTCGCTCGAGATGGGCCACGCCGAGCTCACGCAGCGCATCATCGCCAGCGAGGCCAAGGTCGATTCCACCAAGCTGCGTACTGGCAACCTCAGCGAGAGCGACTGGTCGAAGATCGGCCTCGCCGTTGGACGTCTCGAAGTGCCGCTGTTCCTCGACGACAACCCGCAGGTCACGGTGATGGAGATCCGTGCGAAGGCACGGCGGGTCAAGTCACAGCACGGCGGTCTGTCGGTGATCCTGATCGACTACCTGCAGCTGATGAGCGGATCGGGCACCGCCGAGAACCGGCAGCTCGAAGTGAGCGAGATCAGCCGAAACCTGAAGATCCTGGCTCGTGAGCTCGAGGTGCCGATCGTGGCGTTCAGCCAGCTCAGCCGCAACCTTGAAGCCCGTGCCGACAAGCGGCCGATGCTCGCCGACCTGCGCGAGTCCGGGTCGCTCGAGCAGGACGCCGACGTCGTGATGTTCCTGTACCGCGACGAGGTGTACAACCCCGAGTCACCCGACAAGGGTTCGGCGGAGGTGATCGTGGCCAAGCATCGCTCCGGCCCGATCGGTACGAAGCGGCTGGTGTTCCTCGGTCAGTACACCCGCTTCGACAACGCCGCCCGCTCGATCTGAGTCAGGGGCTGGGTGTGAAGATGGCGGTCAACCGAGGGGACCAGATGTCGCTTTCGCCGCCGCTGAGGTTTCGGCGGACGAGGTAATAGGTGGCGGTTTCTCCGGGCGGCGATGTCGAACACGCGCGACGCCGCAAGGTGTGCAGCGTCGCCGCCGGTCGGTGACTGCCACAGCAGTTCCTCACCCGAGAGCGGGGAGGCGATCGAATCCATCACACCGCATTGCAGGAATTGGCCGTCGGTGAATTCCTCCATGTAGCCGGTGGCCATGGAGGCCACGTGGCCGTCGACCGGTGCGGTCACCTCGACCGATCGGATCTCTGTCGGCGCCCCCGTCACGTCGACGGAGTTGATGGTGTCGCTCACCTCGATGAACGGTTGCGCGGCATCCAGTGCGGCGATTCCTGCGGTGTTCGCTGATGCCTGGGCCTCGACGGCGGCGAGGCGAGCGGCGAGCTCGGCCAGCGACGTCGTCGTGTAGTAGCCGACGATGTCGCCGAGCAACGACACGTTGCCGTTCTGGTTGAAGATCTTGATCGCTCCGCCCGGCGACAGGGTGACGTCGACCTTGTTCGACCGTGGACCCACCTGAGCAACCGACTACTCACGCGGCAGCGACCTTCAACTCTGCGACTCGAGATAGTTGGTCGAGATGCTTGCCAGGTGGTGGGCTTCGTGACCGGCGATGTGGAACGCTGCGGCGCGCACGCTCATCGGGTTCCCGTCGGCAGTGCCGATGCGCTCGAGGGCGTCGTCGGGCAGACCTTCGAACAGTGTCAGCGTCGAGCGGCGAACGGACCGGTACTCGTCGAGCAAGCTGTCGAGCGAGCGATGGTTGGCGTCGGAGTATGCGGCGACCGCGTCTTGGTCGAATGAGGGAAGCTCGGTCGGGTCGTTGCGCGCGAAGCGCAGCGCTCGATATGCGTAGATCCGCTCGTCGTCGGTGATGTGCAGCAGGATCTCCTTGACCGTCCACTCGCCCGGGCGATGTGGGCGATCGAGTCGCGACGGTGGGATCGCCTCGAAGAACGTCGGCGTCGACTGGAGGCACGACGACATGTGGTCGAGCACGTTGTCGGGGACGCGGCGGAAGTAGTCCAGTGTGTACGGGGCGTGTTCGCCCGCTCGGGGTCGTGGGATGGTGCGCATGGCGTGCTCCAAGGGTCCTCATGTCGGTGTGCTACCGATACAGTAGCGCTATGGTATCGGTAGCAAGTATCCCGCGGCAGGTGGCGACGTGAGCCAGCCGGTGCCGATTCCGGGTCGGCCGGTTCGCGGCTCCACGTCCGGGCGGCCGGTCATGGCACTGTTCGATCTGCTGGGTCGCGCCTGGGCGATGGGCGTCGTCTGGCAGCTCAACGACGGACCCTGCACGTTTCGCCAGCTGCAGGCCCGCTGTGAGGGGATCTCGCCCTCGCTCCTGAACACGCGGCTCAAGGAGCTGCGGGCCACCGGCCTTGTCGAACACCAGGGAAGCGGCTATCAGCTCACTCCTGTTGGCGAGGAGCTGTTCCACCACCTCGAGCCACTGGCGAACTGGTCGAAGCATTGGGCGGCGACGATGCCCGAGCGTCGCCCAGACGAGTAGCGACTTCCACCCGACAGCGGCACGCCCGCAGTCGTGTCGTCAGCGTCGTCTGGCCTGTGGCGACGTGTGGTGGCGGGGGAGCGCGAGGAGTGCCGCGAACGCGGCGAACGTGAGCACCATCGCGCCGACGATCACGAGGGTGTAGCCGTCGGTGCGGTCGATCACGACGCCGGCGATCGGCGGTCCGAGCAGGCCACCGACGCCAGCAGCGGTGTACAGCGCGCCGAGCACGCCGCCGAGGCCCTCGGTGCCGAAGGCGTCGGCGGCGACCGCCGGCGACAGGGCGATGAACCCGCCGTAGGCCACGCCGAGCACCACGGCGAACAACACCAGCAGCACGTACCGATTGTCGGCGACGAGCCAGATCAGAAAGCTCGCGCCCATCACGGCGAAGCACCCCTGGTACAGCCTGACGAGTCCGATGCGCGGGGCCAGCGTGCCCAACGCAAGTCGGCCGACGATGCTCGAGCCGCCGATCAAGCCGACGAGCACCGCCGCCGGCCCGGGATCGATACCGAACCGCTCCGCATAGTCGACGAGGAACACGAACGGCACGAAAAGGCTCAGCGACATCAGCATCGCCGACCCGTACAGCGCACGAAACGCTCTGGTGCCGGCGACGTCGCGCAACGGGATCAGCGCAGCGGCGGTTGCCGGTCGCGGTGGACGCGACGCCACCAGCGCGCAGACGACGAGGATCGCGGCCGCCCCTACGGCGAGGATCCGATACGCGGTGCGCCACCCGTTCGACTCGATCAGCCAGCTCGACAGCGGCGCGACCACGAGCGTGCCGAAGCCGATGCCGGCCACCGCAACGCCGAGGGCCAGCGTGCGCTGGCGCTCGAACCAACCGCCGACCAGCGCGACCATCGGGACGTATCCGCAGGCCACTGCGATGCCGACACCGAGCGAGTACGCACTGATCCCCAGCCACAGCGAGTTGGCCACCGACGTGATCCACAACCCGGCGAACATGGCGGCGGCGCCGGTCAACAGCACGGGCTTGGGGCCGACGTGATCCGACCACCGGCCGGTGACCAGGCCGAGCATGAAGTAGAGGAACGTCGTCAGCGAAAAGAACAGGGCGGTCTCGCCACTGCCGGCATCGAACTCTTCGGCCATCGGGTCGAAGAACGCGCCGAAGCTGTAGGCCACGCCGAATACGGCAAACGTCGAGGCGAACGTGGCGACGGCGACGAGCCACGATCGGCGCGAGTCGAGATGCGTCTCGACGCTGCTCTGCATACCCACATGCTGCCCGCCGAGCCTCGGACGCGGCGTATGGGCCGGTCACCGCGGCCGGAAGCCGCGTGGTCGTAGGTGCGGTCCGATGGGCTGTCGTCAGAAGACGCTGGCACCCTTGGCCGGGACGACGCGTCGGTGTCGACGCGGCCCAACCCGCAGTGCTCGCATCGCCCATGAGCCGAGAAGCGGGCCGGGGACGAGGAGCATGAACGCCCACCCCCAGCCGTACCGACTCTCCACCGTGGGAACGAGGAAGATCGTGAACACGGTCAACACGAACCCGGCCGCGAGCTGCAGCGTCAATGCGGTGCCCACGTAGCGCGGCGCCACGCGCTCGGTCACGATTGCCGAGAACTGGGCGCTGTCGGCGATCACCCAAAAGCCCCACACGAGACCGACGGCGATCACCACCGGCTGTGGCGCATCGACCAGGAAGCCGATGACGAAGGCCGCCGCCGCCGACCACCGCATCGCCAGGCCCGCGGCCTCGGCGCGGCTCGTGCGGTCGCTGAGCAGTCCCCCATAGATCGACCCGGCCGCACCGATGGCGATCACCAAGAACGCAACGAGACTTGCGGTACGCGTCGACGTGAACACGTCGCCGTAGAACGCGGCGATCCACGCCCACATCGCATACAGCTCCCACATGTGCCCGAAGTAGCCGAAGCTGGCCAGACGAAACCCACGGTTGGTCACGATCGCCCGTAGCTGTGACGGGTCGAACGGTGCCGTGCCCACCGCGTACGGCCCGTCGGTGCATGCCACCAGTGCGATCAGCCCTCCCGCGAAGGTCAGCGCGGACACGACCGCAAGTGTGGGCTGCCAGTCGAAGCCGCCGACGGCGTTCACCAGGTGGGGGAGTGCCGAGCCGATGGTCAGCGCACCCACCATCACGCCGAGGGCGAGCCCGCGCCCCCGGCGGAACCATGCCGACATCGCCTTCAGCGCGGGCGGGTACACGGCAGCGAGAAACGCCCCGGTGCCGAGACGGGCCGCGATACCAACACCGAACGAGTCGCCCGCAATGACCACCAGGTTGCACAGTGCCGCACCTGAGGCGCCGACGAAGATCAGCCGGCGAGGAGGAACCCGGTCGGCGAGGTTGGTGATGGCGATGCTCAGCGCACCGGCGACGAAGCCGAGTTGGACGGCAATCGTCAGCCAGCTGGCCTGGGAGCGCGACAGATCCCAGTCGACGCGCAGCTGTCCGAGCACGGCCGCCGTGGAAAACCACGTCGACATCGCCAGCACCATTGACGCCGCCAACAGGATCAGCTCCCGTCGCGGCGAGGTTCCGGTGCTCATGTTCTGTTGCTCATGCTGCCGAAACCGTGCGCGCCGCCGCGGCATTCCTGCCGCTGCCCCGCCGGGTGGTCAGGCGACCATCGAGCGCAGCATCCAGGCGGTCTTCTCGTGTACCTCGAGACGCTGGGTGAGCAGATCGGCCGTCGGTTGATCGTTGGCGCCGTCGGCGGTGGTGAATGCGGTGCGCGCCGTGCGAGCGACCGCTTCGTGGCCGCGCACGAGATCACGGATCATGTCCTCGGCGGTCGGCACCGACGTTGCCTCGTCGATCGACGTGAGTTCGGCGAATGCGGCATAGCTGCCTGGGGCGAACTCGCCGAGGGAACGCATGCGCTCAGCGAGCAGATCGACCGCTACCCACAGCTCGTTGTACTGCTCCTCGAACATCAGGTGGAGCGTGTTGAACATCGGCCCGGTCACGTTCCAGTGGTAGTTGTGCGTCTTCAGATACAGCGTGTAGGTGTCGGCGAGGACTTTCGCGAGCTCTCCAGCGATGGCGGTGCGCTCCGCCTCCGCGATCCCGATGTCGATCGGCAGGGTCGTCGTGTTGCTCATCTGGAACTCCTTTGTTCGGGGGCTTGGTACAACCATCTCACGACCACCGATGTTCCGCGCCTCGTCGGGCATCGCGCGGGGCGCGATACCGTCGGGCCATGAGCGAGCCGATCGACCTCGAGGCTGTGAAAGCCGCCGCCACCGCACTCAGCCCATGGGCCCACTTGGCCACCGTTGGTGCCGATGGCGAGCCCGACGTGGTGCCGGTCCACCCCTGTTGGGAAGGAACGACGTGTTGGTCGATGGTCGGCACCAACTCGGTGAAGGCGCGCAACGTCGCTGCGAACCCCAAGGTGGCGCTGCACTGGCAGGTGACCGAAGTGGGCGACGGCGTCGAAGTGTGGGGAACCGCCGAGCTGTTCACCGACATCGACACCAAACGTCGCCTGTGGGACGGAGTGTTCGACTACGACCTCAATGCGTTCGCGCCCGGGGGTCCCGACAACTCTCCCGACACGGCGTTCTTGGCGATCACCCCCACGCGTGCACTCGTCCTCAAGCAGTACGGCATGGGCGGAATGCAGCGCTGGTCCGCCGACTGAACCGTCGGCGAACCGATCGTGACGCTCGTCGACGACGAACATCGACGACGGCTTCTGGTGCACCGTCACCACGTGGGAACGCCACATGACCTGGCGATCGACGAGGTGACCGCAGCCCTTGGCCTACTGCACTCGACCGATCCGGCGACCCCATACCTCGCACTCCACGCGCGCAGTGCGGCCACCGTCGACGAGATCGACGACGCCTTCTACGACCGCCGATCGTTGTTGCGCCACACCACGATTCGGCGGACGGTGTTCGCCATGCCGCTCGACGTCGCGCCGATCGCGCACGGGGCGGTGAACCGCAAGATCGTCGCCACGCTGCGGTCACAGCTCGTCGGATGGATCGACGCCAGTCCCGATACTGATGTCGCAGCCGAGCGGTTCCTCAGTGAGACCGAGGACGATGTGGTCGCGTCGTTGCACGCTGACGGGCCGTGTGTGGGGTCGGTGCTCGCCGAACGTGTGCCTCGGCTGCAGCTGCGCTTCGAGCCGGCGCCCGGCAAGTCGTACTCGCGGGAGATGCGCATCACCTCGAAGGTGCTGGAAGTTCTGGCAGCCGAGGGTCGGATCGCCCGCGGCCGTCCTGCTGGCGACGACTTCACCTCGGCGGCGTGGACGTGGGCGCCGATCGAGGCGTGGATCGACACGGCGCAACTCACCGCGCTCGACGACGAAAGGGCGTTGACGCTGCTCGTCGAGCGGTACCTGCGCTCGAACGCCCCGGCGACGCGCACCGACATCGCCTGGTGGACCGGCGCACCGAAGCGGGCGATCGCGCGCAGCCTGAACGAGCTCGGGGCGCGCGCCGTCGAACTCGAGCACCTCGATGAGCCCGGCTACGCGTGTGCCGACGACGAGCTCGAGGCGCCACCGCTCGACGGCAACGTGGCACTGCTCCCCGGCCTCGACCCCACCATCATGGGTTGGAAACAACGCCACTGGTACGTCGACGACGCGCCGACGACCGGGCTGTTCGATCGCAATGGCAATGCCGGTCCGACGATCTGGGTCGACGGGCGGGTGGTGGGCGGGTGGACGCAGTTGTCCGACGGAGCCATCGCGCTCGGCGCCGAGGGTCGCTCCAGTGAGGCGGAGACGCTCGCCGGGCGGCTCGCAAGCTGGCTCGGCGACGTGCGTGTGAAGTGGCGTTATCCCACTGCGGTGACGAAGGCGCTCGCAGTGCCGTAGCACATGGTGACGCGCTGACGGTCGAGTCAGGCCACGACGTTCACCGTGAACTCGCCGGAGGGGTGCACGCTGCAGGTGCCTTCGAACACCCCCACGGTGGTGAACCGCTGGCGCAGCGTCTCGCCCGGCCCGAGGAACCACGGGCCGAGGAAGTGCGGATCGTCGTCTTCGTTGCGGATGACGATCGTGTCGTACAGCTCGGCATTGAGCTCGCGGGGCAAGATGTCGAGCTTCTCGCCCTGTTCGACGAGTTCGGCCGATCCGTCGGGGATGACGAAGGTGAACGTCGGTTCGTTGCTCGCCTGGCCGTCACCACCGCCACACGCCGTGCCGATCGCCACCAGCGCCGCCAGCATCACCGGAGCGATGAGCGCCCGCAGGCGCGCTCCGGGTCGTGCAGATGCGTTCGGCGCTGGTGAAACGATCGTCGACATCAGGTGCTCTCGGCCTCGTTGACGATCACGGCGGTGACCATGCCGAACATCCCCTCGGTCCGTTCCACGTGGGTGAGGATGTGGCAGTGGAACACCCACGTTCCTGGCGTCTCGGCCTGGAACAGGATCGAGTACCGCTCACCGGGGGCGACGTTGATCGTGTCGGCCCAGTACGGCTGGTCGAGCGGGATGCCGTCCTTGGCGTACACCAGCTGGGGGAACTGGTGGAGGTGCATCGGGTGTGAGGTGAGGCCCTCGTTGTAGTAGTGGAACACACCCCACTCGCCCTCGTTCATCACGTACGGGGCCGTGGCGGGGAAGCTCTTGCCGTTCAGCGAGAGTCCGATCGTGCCCGCGTCGTTGAGCACCATCGGCTCTTCGAAGGCCAGGTCGAGGTCCTCCGGAATGGTCACACCGGAGAACGTCTCGCCATAGGGGATCGGGTTCTCGCCGATCGTCAGCGGGGCGAACATGCCGTTGATCACCGACGTTTGGCTGTGCATGTGCGCGTGGTACATGCCGATCGCCGGGTCGTCTGCAGTGAACCGGTAGGTGAATGACTCACCGGTGCGGATCGGGTCCTGGGTGTATGGCGACACGCCGTCTTGGTCGTTGGGCACGTGAATGCCGTGCCAGTGGATGTCGGTCGACATCGGTGTGAGGTTGGTCAGCTCCACCTCGACCTCGTCGCCGACGTCGAGCTGGATCCACGGTCCGGGAACCTGGCCGTTGTAGGCCCAGGCCTCGACGAACTCACCAGGTGCGACCTCCCACGGAATCACCTCGGCGACGAGCTCGAAGCGCTTGGTGCCGTCGGCGAGGATTTCGGGCTCGAGCACCTGGTTGCCGAGCCCTTCGGTCTCGGCCGGGTAGGCGAGCATCGAGTCGATCATCAACTGATCGATCTCCTCGTTGGTGAACCCTGCGTGCTCGCCAGCGATGTCGGCGGGCTCGAAGGCGTCGCCTTCGGTGATCGTCAGTTCGGCGACCATGCCCGAGGCCTCGTGGCCCGAGATATCGCAGTACAGCTCGTAGGTGCCCGGCGCCAGCGTGCCGAGCTCCAGAGTGTCGACACCGCGCGATTGCATGTTGTTGCTGCGAATGCCGAGCTCACGCACCGCCACGTTGTGTTCGATCGCGCCGGCGTTGACGACGTTCAACGTCACCTCGCCGGCGGGGGCCGACAGCTCACCTTCGATGGCGAACTCGGTGAGGGAGATGTCGAGATCGCTCGATACCGCCGTACCGCCGCCAGCGGCGTCGCCGCTACCTCCGTCGTCGTTGATGATCGCGGCGAGCCCCAACACGACCAGGCCGGCGACCACGAGCACTACGAGTGCGGCACCGAGGGCGAAGATCGCTCCGCTGATGAGCTTGCCGCCCGGCTCTTCGGGGGTTGGCGCCGCAGCATCATCGGCTGGCGGGCGTTCGATCACGGACATCAGGCACACTCCTCGTCACACGGATACACGAGGGTGAAGTTTCACGGCTGATGTCCGACGTCGTGAGGGCCGAAGGTCCCGAACCTGACGAGCCCCGACGCCGCGACCAGCACGTATGCAGGTTGGCGGTGCAGGATCGGCGGGCCGCGATCAGCCATGCTGGATGGGGTGAGCGACGTCGCGCTGCGCGAGAGCGACCGCCGGGAGTGGCGCCGCCATCCGGGTGATGTCGCCCGTCTCGTCGCGTGGGGCGCACTGCTGCTGTTCACCCTGCTCCTGAGCGCGCTGATCCCGGCTGCGCTGCGCAGCGCCTCGGCCGATCTCGTCACGCTCTTCGCCGGACTGCCGCAACCTGCGAGATACGCGTTCGTCGGCGTCGCCCAGATGTCGATCGTGATCCTGCCGCTGCTCGTGCTCGGTTGGCTCGTGGTGCGACGGCAACTCGCCGAGATCGGCAGCGTGGTCGGCGCCGGGGTGGTCGCGGCGCTGGTGATGTGGGCGCTCACCGGATGGCTCGACCGCGTGGTGCCGCCACAAACGATCGACGACTTGCCCTCGCAGTCGTTCGTGTCGACGTCGTTCCCGACCACGACGTATCTCGCCGCGCTCGTCGCCGGGGCGACGGTGATCTCCCCGTTGCTCCCACGCGCCTGGCGCTCGTTGGCGTGGGCCGCGGTGTGGCTGACGATCTTCGTGCGCGTGGTCACTGCGGTCCAGGCTCCGGTGAACATCGCGGTCACCTTCGCTCTCGGCGGGGTGGTCGGCACGGCAACGTTGGTGGCCTTCGGCTCGCCGCTGCGCCGGCCCGGCGCAGCGAGCCTCCGGGCAATGCTCGAAGCAGGTGGGCTGCGCGTCGACGATCTGCGCGACGAGGAATCGCTCACCGGTCGGCGGACCTATGTCGGCACCACGGCGAACGGCCCGATTGTGGTCACCTACGCCGATCGCGACGACCGCGACGCCGCGTTGTTGTCGCAGATCATCCGTGCGGTGCGCGTCCAGTCGGTGGACGACGACACGCTGTCGGTGCAACCCGATCGGCGAGTTGCCCATCAAGGTTTGACCACCGCGATGGCCCGTCGCGCCGACGTGCGCACGCCCGACGTGTTGGCGGTGGCGCCAGCCGGGCCGGAGAGCGCGGTGATCGCGCTCGAAGCTCCCGCGGGCGTCGCGCTCGCCGACGTCGACGACCCCGACGACATCACCGATGCTGCGCTCGTCGATGGCTGGCGACAACTCGACCGTTTGCACGCTTCCCGTATCGCCCATCGGTCGCTGACTCGGCAGCACGTGTACGTCGACGGCGACACCGCGTCGATCGTCGATCTCGAGTTCGCCCGACTGACCGCGTCCGACGATCAGCTCGCCGTCGATGCGGCCGAGTTGCTGGTGAGCACGGCGTTGACGGTGGGTGTCGAGCGGGCGCTTGCTGCGGCGACCGTCGACGAGCGACCGATCCTCACGAGGTCGTTGGCCTTCATCCAAAAAGCGGCGCTTCCGGAGGCGGCGCGCCGCGCGGTCCGCAAGGACAAGGATCTGCTCGAGGCGTTGCGCAACGGTCTGCAGGAGCGACTCGACGTGCCGCCGGTGGAGCTCGAGCAGCTCGACCGCATCAGCGTGGCCAAGCTGGTCAGCTGGGTCGGGTTCGCGGTGCTGGCGTTCTTCATCCTCGGCTTGGCCACCAGCTGGTCCGAGATCACCGACGCGATGAGCGGGGCCAACTGGTGGTGGGCGATCCCGGTGCTGATCGCCACGCTGATCGGCACCGTCGGCGGGGCGATGTCGCTGGGCGGGTCGGTCGTTCGCCCGGTGCCGCTCGGCGAGGCGACCGTGATCATGTTCGGTCAGTCGTTCCTCAACCGGTTCACGCCGATGAACGCGGGCGGCATGGCGATGCGCATCCGCTACCTACAAAAGGGCGGCACCGACGGCACGGTGGCCACCGCGGCCATCGGGCTGACGTCGGCGGCCAGTGGCGTGATGCAGGTGGTGTTCATCGCCTTCTTCTTCTTGTGGAGCACGTCGGACCCCACCGCTGGCATCAGCCTCAGCGATGGTGACGACAGCGGGGGAGCGCTGACCACGATCATCGCAGTGTTCGTCGTCGCCATCGTGATCGCCGGCGTGCTCATCGCAGCGACGCCGCGGCTGCGGGCGTGGCTGATGGGCTTCCTCCGCTCGACGCGCGACAAGATCCGCCGCGACTTCGGCGAGCTGGCCCGCAGGCCGGCGAAGCTGATGCTGCTGTTCGGTGGCGCCGGGTTGAGCAAGTTGACGACGATCGTCGCCTTCGTTGCCGCGTGTCGCGCCTTCGACATCGACCTGTCGTTCGCCGAACTGGGCGCCCTGTACCTCGGAGCGAACACGGTGGCGTCGGCGGTGCCGACACCGGGCGGGGTGGGCGCCATCGAAGCGGCGCTCGTGCTGGTGCTGACCAACGCAGGGGTCGAGGACGCCACGGCGTGGGCGGCCGTGCTGTTGTTCCGGCTGATCAACTTCTGGTTCCCGACGATTCCCGGCTACCTCGCGTTGCGCATCAGCGAACACCGCGAATTGATCTGAGTCATCCGGCGTACTGAAACCCGCCGTCGACGTCGATCACTTGGCCACGAAGCCACGCCAGCTCGTCGCCGGCGAGCAACGTCACGACGCGGGCGATGTCGTCAGGTGTCCCCCATCGGCGATCGGGGAAGCGTTGTGCGCCTGCGGCGAGGAGCGCATCGTCGGCATAGCCGGTGTCGACCGGGCCGGGGTTGATGCAGTTGGCGATGATCCCCGACGGCGCCACTGCCGCCGCGACGGTTGCCGTCATCTGGTGCAGTGTCGCCTTGGTGACGGCATACGGCAGCTCGCCGTGCATCGGACCGTGGGCTTGCCCACTGGTGAACCACACCATTCGACCCTGTGGGGTCGTGCCGTCGGGCGACGGCTCGTGGACGGCGGCGAAGCGTTGGGCCAGGAGCAGCACGCTGCGTACGTTGACCGCCCAGCACAGATCGAGCTCTGCCGCGGTCGAGTTGGCTAGATCGTGATCGGAGCTGCGCGCATGCGTGGCCACGACGATGTCGAGTCGGCCGTGGGTGTCGATGGTCCGATCGACGATCGCCGCGGGGGTTGCCGGATCGGCCAGGTCGTCGTGGGCCACATCGATGGGCAGTTCGGCCGGTGTGGCATCCCACGGTTGCTCGTCGTCGTGAGCTGGCCAGCCGGTGGCACATACGGTTGCTCCGGCCGACTGCAGATGGCGGACGATCGTTGCGGCGATGCCGACCTCGCGCGACACGCCGGTGACGAGGGCGACGCGCCCGGTGAGTGGGTCGGTGGAAGACATCTGTTCATCGTCGCAGCTCCTACGCTGCGCTCGTGGACGAGAATCTGATCGGTCCCGCGTTGATCGGGGTGGTGATGGGTTCCACCAGCGATTGGCCCACGATGGAACACGCCGTCGACACATTGACGGACTTCGGCGTGCCCCACGAGGCGCAGGTGGTGAGTGCCCATCGCATGCCCGACGAGATGTTCGGATACGCCGAGGCGGCGAGTGGACGCGGGCTGCGGGCGATCATCGCCTGCGCCGGTGGCGCGGCGCACCTCCCCGGCATGCTGGCCGCCAAGACGACGGTCCCGGTGCTCGGTGTGCCGGCACCGACGCGCCACCTCGGTGGACAGGATTCGCTGTACTCGATCGTGCAGATGCCGGCAGGTATCCCGGTCGCCACGTTTGCCATCGGCCGGGCCGGCGCAGTGAATGCGGCACTGTTCGCGGTGGCCATGCTTGCCGCCGACGACCCGGAGCTGGCCGAGCGGTTACAGCGTTACCGCGCCGAGCGCCGCGAGCACGCTGCCGACTCCAAACTTCCTCCGCCAACATGACGCCGATCGAACCACCCGCGACCATCGGCATGCTCGGCGGCGGCCAGCTGGGCAAGTTCGCGCTCATCGCCGCCATCCAGATGGGGTACCGCACGGTGGTGCTCGACCCCGACCCGGCGGCGCCCGCAGGAGTGGTGGCCAACGAGCACCTCGTCGCCCCGTACGACGACCACGACGCGTTGGGCCGGATGGCGCGCACCTGCGCTGTGGTGACGACCGAATTCGAGAACCCACCCGCCGATGCGCTGTCGTGGCTCGCCGAGCGAACCCGGGTGGCGCCATCACCCGCCGCGGTGTCGATCGCCCAGGACCGGATCGCCGAGAAAGGGTTCCTGGTCGACAACGGGTTCCCTGTCGGCGCGCACCAGGTCATCACCGACGACGCGAACACGATGCACATCGACCGACCGTCGATCATCAAGACCGCGCGACTCGGCTACGACGGCAAGGGTCAACGAACCGTGCACGACGATGCCGAGCTGCTGGCGGCGTGGGCCGAGCTGGGCGGGGTGCCATGCGTTGTCGAGGAACGACTGCCGCTCGACACCGAGGTGAGCGTGGTCGTCGGTCGACGCGCCGACGGTGACGTCGAGACGTATGCGGTCGCCGAGAACACCCATGTCGATGGCATCCTCGACGTGAGCGTCGTGCCGGCGAACGTTCCGGCGGCGCTGGCCGATCGGGCGACCGGTCTCGCCATGGCCATCGCCGACGCACTCGACTACTGCGGGGTACTCGCCGTGGAGATGTTCGTGGTCGACGGTGAGTTGTTGGTCAACGAACTTGCGCCGCGGCCCCACAACAGCGGCCACTGGACGCTCGATGCCAGCGTGACGTCACAGTTCGAGCAGCAGATTCGTGCCGTGTGCGGCCAGGCACTCGGGTCGACCGAGATGACCTGTACGGGCGTGGCGATGGTCAACCTGCTCGGCGACGTGTGGGGAGTCGGCGAGGCTCTGCGGTCCGTCGACGGAGAACCCGACTGGTCGGCCGCGCTTGCCGATCCGACGGCCAAGTTGCACCTCTATGGGAAGGCCGAGCCTCGCGTCGGACGCAAGATGGGTCATCTCACCGTGCGCTCGACCGTGTCGAGCGAAGCGGCTGCCCGGGCGGTGGCGCTACGCACCGCGCTCGAGGTGAGTTAGCCGCTCGTTTCGAGCACGCCTTCGTCGTCGAACTGCTCCACCCGCCCGTTGGCGTGACGGGCGAAGCGACGCGGCTCTGGGCCGTGGTGCGGGTCGTCGGCCGGCCACGGCCAGCCACCGAAGCCGGTGGCTTGATAGTCGGCGAAGGCCTGCTGGATCTCCTCGCGGGTGTTCATCACGAACGGTCCGTACTGGGCGACCGGCTCACCGATCGGGCGTCCTTGGAGAACCATGCACTCCACGCCGTCGGGCCCAGCGACCAGTTCGAGCGGACGCCCCGGGTCGACCGCTGCGCCGGTGCCGGCGTCGATCTCCTCACCCGCGATCGACAGGCTCGAACCGGCGAACGCGTAGATCACTCGGTGGGCGTCGGCCGCAACCGTCGGCGGCATCGTCCAGCGCGCTCCCGGATCGAAGCGCAGGTGCCAGATGCCCACATCGGCCTCGGCGCGCGCCGCCCACGAGTTCGGAGGTGGTGCCTGGCCGTGCGCACCGTCGAGCGAGCCGGCGATGACCGTGATGTCGACCAGTCCGCTCGGTGCGTCCCGGTCGCTCTCGGCGACCAGCGTCGGTGTGTCGTGGCTCCACAACATGGTGAAGTACGGGTCGACCATCTTGTCGCTGGCGGGCAGGTTGAGCCAGATCTGGAACAGCTCGAGCGGGTTGGGATCGGACGCCGACAGCAAGGGAAACATCTCGGCATGGACGATGCCCCGACCGGCGGTCATCCACTGGGCGTCGCCCCTCCCGAACCGAGCCGTCGCGCCGAGCGAGTCGCTGTGATCGCAGTACCCGCTGCGCAGGTAGGTGATGGTCTCGAATCCGCGATGCGGGTGTTGCGGGAATCCCGGCACGGTCGACCCGTGGTACATGTTCCAGCCGTCGACGCCCGCGAAGTCCTGGCCCATGTCGCGGCCGGTCAGCGGTGCGTCGGGGCCGAGCTGAGCGTTCCCGCTGGGGTAGTCGTCGAGGTGGTGGGCGACGAACAGGAACGGGTCGATCGTGGGCCACTGCGGGCCGAGCGGGAAGGTCTGCAGCACTGCGCCGGACATGTGGCGCAGTCTAGCGGAAATAGTTGAGAGCGCAACAAAATGCAGCTGTGGTGGGGTTGGTGGGATCAGTGCCGCGTGTAGCGCAGATCGGTCGCCGTCCGTCCCTCGTCGATGCCCCGCTGCTCGAACCGGGTCATCGGTCGATCGGCAGTGGCGCGATCGATCGGTCCGCCGGTCAGGCGCGGTTCGCCTTCGGCGGCCTCGCGCATCGCCGCGGCGTAGTCGGCAATGTCGGTGGCGAGGTGCACCGTGCCGCCGACCCGCAACCGGTCGGTGAACGCGGCGATGGTGTCGGCGGCCACCATCCGCCGGTGATGCTGGCGCGGTTTGGGCCACGGATCGGGGAAGAACACGCGCACCGCCGCGAGCGACGCCGCAGGCACTCGATCGAGGAACCGCAAGCCGTCGCCGAACACGACCCGCACGTTCGTCAGCTCTTCCTGCTCGACCGCGTCGAGCACGGTGGCAACGCCGGGTGTGTGCACCTCGATGCCGACGACGCCGACCGATGGCGACCGTCGGGCGAGGTCGAGCACGCTCTCGCCGTGCCCGAAGCCGACGTCGAGCACCACGTCGATCTGGTGCGTGTCGGCGCGTTGCCCGAACACGTTCGCCCAATCGATCGGCGGGCCCGATTCGTCGAGACCCCAGCGGTCGAGCCACGTCAGGAATCGCTGCTCCCTGCTCGGCGCCATCGATCGGCGACGCAGTTTGTACGTCGACGAGGTGCGAGCGACCGACCGCGCAGCGGACATCGATCCGTTCTAGCGCAGCTGAGCGACCCACAATGGGTCGGTGCAGCACGACGAACGAGTTGACCTCGATCAGGTGTCGATCGACGCGCTCCGCGGCGTCGAGCAACGGGTGCTGTGGCTGGCGACGCGCATCGTCGATCACGCCAACCGCGAGCGGCCTGCACCAATTCGTCCCGATCTGGCGATCAAGGTCGGCGGCCACCAAGCGTCGTCGGCGTCGATGGTGTCGATCATGACGTCGCTGTGGTTCGGTCACCTCACCGGGAACGACAAGGTGGCGGTGAAACCGCATGCCAGCCCGGTGTACCACGCCATCAAGTACCTCACCGGCGAGCTCGATCGGCGATATCTCACCGAGTTGCGCTCGTTCGGTGGACTGCAGGCGTATCCGAGCCGGACGAAGGATCCCGACGTGGCCGACTTCTCCACCGGGTCGGTCGGGCTCGGTGCGGTGGCGCCACTGTTCGCAGGGATGGTGCGGCGGTACGTCGAGCGTCGGGCCGGTGCGACGGACCCGGCGCGGTTCATCGCATTGGTCGGCGATGCCGAGCTCGACGAGGGCAACGTGTGGGAGGCGATCGCCGAACCCGCGCTGCATGGCCTGGGCAACGTGATGCTCGTGGTCGACGCCAACCGGCAGAGCCTCGACCGGGTGATCCCCGACCAGAAGATCAAGAAGTTGATGGAGTTCTTCGACGGCGCCGGATGGCACGTCGTCGAAGCGAAGTACGGACGACGCCTGACCGACGCCTTCGACCGTCCTGGTGGCAGTGCGCTGCGTCACCACATCGACGCGATGGAGAACGAGCGCTACCAGTCGTTGTTCGGGTTGCGCGGGTCGGCGCTGCGTGAACGGTTCGTCGACGGTGGGAGCCCGGAGTTGCGCTCCGTCGTCGACGACATCTCCGACGACGAGCTGGGACCACTGGTGACCAACCTCGGTGGCCACGATCTCGACCTGCTGCTCGACTGTTACCGCCAATGCGATGCGGTCGACGATCGCCCGAGCGTGGTGTTCGCCTACACGATCAAAGGCTGGGGTCTGCCGATCGCCGGCGATCCGCTCAACCACGCTGCGCTCCTCACAGGCGCACAGATCGACGAACTGCGCGCCGAACTCGGACTCGACCCGGCGAACGAGTGGGATCGGTTCGACCCGGAGTCGCCCGAGGGCCAACTGTGCGCTGGCACCGGTGGGGAGCTCAACAACCAACCGGTTCGACCTCGCCCGATCGTGCCGATCCCGGACGCCGCCGGTGTGGTTGCCGCCGGCACGGTGAGCACGCAGGAGACGTTCGGGCGCGTGCTCACCTCGCTGGCCGGGATCGATGCGGTGGCCGAGCGGATGGTCACCCTGTCGCCCGACGTGAGCGTGTCGACCAATCTCGGTGGGTGGATCAACAAGATGGGTGTGTTCGCGCCGACCGAGCGTCCCGACGAGCTCGGCGAGGACCGCCTGCTGCGTTGGCAGCAGACGCCCGACGGGCACCACGTGGAGCTGGGCATCAGCGAGATGAACCTCTTCCTCGCGCTGCACGCCTTCGGCTTGGGACACGAACTGCACGACCATCACCTGCTGCCGATCGGCACCGTGTACGACCCGTTCGTCTGTCGCGGGCTCGACGCATTGATCTACGCGCTGTACAACGGCGCCCGGTTCGTCGTGGTCGGCACACCGGCCGGTGTCACGTTGGCCCCTGAAGGCGGCGCCCACCAGTCGTCGATCACGCCGTCGATCGGGCTCGAGCTGCCCGGGATCACCACGGTGGAACCGGCCTACGCCCGCGCCCTCGACTGGTTGTTGTGCGACGGGCTGCAGCGGCTCGGTTTCCCCGACGGCGACTCGCTGTATGCCCGGCTGTCGACCCGTCCGCTCGATCAGTCACCGTTCGCCGCGGCCGACGCGCGACTCGGTACTGAACGCTTGCGTGACGATGTGCTGGCCGGCGGCTACCGGCTCGTCGAGCCGTCGTCGGCGGCCCTGGCGGTCATCGCCGCGTCGGGCCCCGTGGTGGCTGAAGCGGTTGCCGCAGCGCAGCTGTTGGCCGACGAAGAGGTGCCGGTGGTGGTGCTCGATGTGACCAGCTCGGACCGGCTGTATCGGGGTTGGCGGGACGACCTGCGCCGTGCGGGGCGCGAGGCACGTTCACGACGTTCGGCGCATCACCTCGCCAACCTGCTGCACCCGGCCGAGCGGCGCCTGCCGATCGTCACCGTGCACGACGCGGCATCTCACCATCTGGCGTGGCTCGGGTCGGTGTTCGGTGCGCCCACGGTGCCGGTCGGTGTCGACGAATTCGGTCAGTCGGGCACCATCGCCGAGTTGTATGCCCACTTCGATCTGCTTCCCGAGCAGATTGCCAACGCCATCTTGGTGGCGCTGGCCGCGTAACCGTTGACTGCTAGGCCGGCACCGTCGGCTGGTGGATGGTGGCGGTGGCGTCCTGTTCCATCGGCGGTGCCGGATCGGTCAACAGGTCGGCGGCGCGGGAGCGCTCGTCGGCCGTGAACGGGCGCACCGTGTGGCAGAACTCGACCATGTTGTTCATCGGGTCGCGGATGTAGATGCTGACGCAGAACTCATGGTCGACCTCGAGCACGGTGTAGCCGTGGTCTTGCCAGCGGCGACGGTGCTCGTCGAGGGCCTCGCGCGTCGGGGCGTCGAAGGCGAGGTGGTTGACCCACCACGGAAGGCCGGCGGACGCGTTGAGGTCGACGCCGAAGTCCGTCCCGATCTCGTCGTCGTGAATCTCCCAGAACGCAATCATCCCCGGATCGCCCGATGCCGAGTTCTCTGGGGCGCCGGTGGAATAGAAGAAGTGCTTGCTGAAGCCGTCGCCTTCGTTCGGCGTCGGTGCGGCGACGACCTTGACGAGTTCGAAGCCCATCACCTCGGTGTAGAAGCGGTGCGTCGCCTCGGTGTCGTTGGTGGCCAGTGCGACATGGTGGAAGCCCATTCCTCCATGATCGCGCCCACCGCATGTGGCCGACGGGTCAGGCGCCCGGCATGCTGTGGGCATGTTCCTCGGTGAGGACCTCTTGGCCTATCTCGTGCTCGCCTTCGGCGGAGCCCTGTTCGTCGGAAACCTGTTCGCCGTCGTTCGCCCACCCGAGCGTCAGCTCGACGACGAGAACCTCGAGCGGGCGCCCGTGGCGCGCAGCCTCACGTTTAGCGCGCTCGGGTTGGTCGCCGCGATCTGGGCGCTGGCGTCGCTGATCTCCGGCTGATCAGCCGTTGCTGAACACGCTGATGGTGACGATCTGATCGCCGGTGCTGCCCAGCCCGTTGACCGCCACGGTGTACGCCGCGCTTTCGTAGGTGGCGGTGATGTCGTCGCCGGACGTGAACACCCCGGTCTCCTCGAACCCGGCGCCTTGGAGGATCGCGCCGTAGGCTTCGACGTAATCGACCGGTGAGCCGTCGACGTCGCCGGTGATCGAACTCTGGCCGGTTGTGCCGTCGCCGATGAACGACGACGCGGTCACGGACAGCCCGTCGGGGATCGGCACCTCCGACGGCCACTCGTCGGGAATGTCGCCGCCTTCGCTGAACTCGAACGAGCCGTCGTCGCTCTCGAACACGACATCGCCGTCGTCACCATCGATGGTGAAGTCGGCGTCGCCGTCCTCGCCTTCCACGGTGAACCCGTCGTCGCTGGCCTGACCGGTGATGACCTCACCGTCTTGGCCTTCGATCACGAAGTTGCCGTCCTCGTCGACCGACATGCTGCCGTCGTCGGACTCGATCGAGAAGCCGCCATCGTCGAGGTCGATCTCGACGTCGCCGCCGCCTTGCGACTCGATCAGTTGCTCGATCCCCTCCTCGGTCGCCGAGCTGCATGCCGCCGACAGCACGGCCAGTGTGGCGCCGAGCGCCGCAGTGCGGACGATGGTGGAGCGGGAGATGTTGGAGATGGAGCGAGCTGTGGTCATGAGATCCTCCTCGGCTTGACTGTAGATCGTGTCGACACGGCTGGAACTTGAGTTCGTCAGTTCGGCGAGTTCCGTCGACCAGCTTGCCCCATCTCCGGTGGAGATCGCAGTCGTGGGACGGTCAAACGTCGGTAAATCGTCGTTGATCAACGCGCTGGCCAATCGCAAACAGCTGGCGCGGGTGTCGAACACACCAGGGCGGACGCAGCTGATTAACGTGTTCACCACGCGCCGCGGGGCGACGCTCGTCGACCTGCCCGGCTACGGCTACGCCAAGGCCTCGAAGGCCACCAGGTCGACGTGGCCGAGGATGATCGAGGGTTACCTGCTCGGACGCGAGGAGCTGGCGCGGGTGGTGGTGCTGGTCGACGGGGCCATCGGGCCGACGCCGCTCGATCAGCAGATGCTCGACTGGCTGCGGTACAACGATCTGCCGCACAGCGTGATCGCCACCAAGGCCGACAAGGTCAAGTCGTCGAAACGGGCGCGACGCCGACGTGAGCTGGCAGAGGGATGTGACCTCGACCCGGGCGACGTCCTGTGGGTCAGCTCGTCAACGGGCGCCGGCATCGATCAGCTGCGATCCTTGGTCGACATGTGGTTGCGCGATGACTGAGCAGCAGACCGGCGAGATGTCGGACGAGGCCGGATCGATTCGGCTCGATTCGAGCCTTGGCCGGTCGATCCTGGCTATGGCCATCCTCGGCTCGGCCGTGGCGATGCTCACCAGCACCGTCGTCGGTGTCGCCCTACCGACAATTGCGGTCGAGTTCGACGCCACGTCGGCGCAACAGACGTGGGTGATCAATGCGTATGCGCTGCCGCTGGCGGCGCTGATCCTCATCGGTGGGTCGCTCGGCGATCGCAGCGGCCGGCTCCGCGTGTACCGCATCGGCATCGTGTGGTTTGCGCTGGCGTCGTTGTTGTGTGCCGTGGCGTGGAACGTCGAGTCGTTGATCGCCTTCCGCGTGCTGCAGGGAATCGGCGGGGCACTGCTCACGCCGGGCAGTTTGGCGATCATTCAGGCGACCCTGCGTGCCGAGGACCGTGGGCGTGGCGTCGGCGCGTGGTCGGGGCTCGGCGGTATCGCCAGCGCTATCGGCCCGCTGGTCGGTGGGCTCCTGGTCGACGCCTCGTGGCGATGGGCATTCCTCATCAATGTGCCGGTGGCGATCGCGGCGTTGGCGTTGTCGGCACGTGTCCCTGAGACCCGCGACGACACTGCGCAGGACACTCAGCTCGACGTTGGGGGCGCCGCGCTCACCGTGCTGATGCTCGGTGGCCTGTCGTACGCGCTGATCGAGGGTCCCAACGGGGGATGGTCGACCCTCGACGTTGCCATCGGCGTAATCGGCGTGGTGGCGATCCCGTTGTTGTTGCGGATCGAACGCGGTCGTGATCATGCGATGTTGCCCGTGGATCTGTTCGCCGATCGCACGTTCAGCGTCGTCAACTCGCTGACGTTCACGATCTACGGCGGGATGGGCGTGGTGTTCTTCCTGCTCCCGCTGCAGCTCCAGGTCACCGCCGGATGGTCGCCCGTCGGCGCGGGTGCCGCGCTGTTGCCGGTCACGGTGATGATGCTGCTGTTCTCTGCCCGAGCCGGAGAGTTGGCCACGCGTATCGGTCCGCGTCTGCCGCTGACGATCGGGCCGCTGATCGTCGCTGGGGGGATGTTGCTGATGTTGCGTGTGGATGCCTCGGCGTCGTACGTCGCCGACGTGCTTCCTGCGGCCTTGGTGTACGGAGCCGGCCTCGCGGTGATGGTGGCCCCGCTCACGGCAACTGCGCTCGGCGCCGCGCCCAGCGAGCGAGCCGGCGCCGCCTCGGGAGTGAACAACGCCGTGTCGCGCACTGGAGGACTGTTGTTCGTGGCCGCCGTCCCGAGCCTGGTGGGGTTGACCGGCACGGCGCTGAGCGACCCGCTCGCGCTCGACGAGGGTTTCGGTCGGGCCGTGGCGGTGTCGGTGGTGGTCGTGGCGGCGTCGGCGCTGACCGCCTTCGTCTTGTTGCCACGTGCCGTCGGCGAACAGGTCGACGACGAGCTCGACGACCGTACCGTCGTGTGCAGTCGCTGTCCGGTCGACGGCAACGTGACCACGGTGGTCGGCGCAGCTGCCGAGTCGTAGTTCACCGATGCGTTGAAGGGCTGCGTCACTACAGTCGTTGCCGTGGGTGCTGTGTCCCGCGGCGACGAGGTGGTCTACGACAGGACCGCGGAGTTCTACGATGCCGCGAGCACCGACCGTGCCGCCGTACTTGCCGATCCCGTGCGCCGCTGGGCCTCGGCGGTACCGGCCGAGCTGCCGATCGTCGATCTCGGTGCCGGGACGGGACGCCTCACCGTGGTGGCGGCGAGGGCACGGTCGTCCGACGTCTACGTCGTCGAGCCGTCGCATCTGATGCGCGCCGTGCTGGCGAACCGCATCGCTGAGGACGACGATCTCATCCAGCGGGTGAGCATCGTGTCGTCCCCGGTACCCGATGCGTGGCGGGCTATCCCCGACGAGGTCGGCGGGGTGATGATGATGGCGGCGATCATGCATCTCCCGCCCGACGACCGGCGCACGCTGCTCGCCGACGTTGCCTCGCGGTTGTCGACCGAGGGGAGCGCACTCATCGAAGTGATGCAACCGTGGACCGCAGCAGCAATCCCGCGTCAACAGTTCGTGTCGGTCGCGTACGGCCGACACCGCGTCGAGGGGGACATGGAGGCAACGCCGTTCGACGACGACGGCTTGGACTGGACGATGACGTATCGGCGTGTCGACGCCGACGGCACCGTGCTCGACGAGGCCACGGGCTCGTCGCGTTGCTGGGTCGTGGGCCCGGAACAGTTCGCGTCCGAGGCGACGGCTGCGGAGCTGACCGTCGAGTGGCTGACCGACGAACTCGCTGTGCTCCGTCGACGGTGACGGCCGGCGTCATCCGAACAGTGCGCCGCAGTCGGCCTGGGCTCCGCACGCAGGCCACGGCGATCGTGATCTCGCTGGTCCTCCTCGGAGGGTGCAGTGGGGAGTCGGACGACAGCGCCGATGCACCGGCGGCGAGCGACCTGGTCGCCACCACCAGCGAGATGGTTGCAGTTGAGATAGCTCCAGTCGTGCCCGATCCGGCCGAGCTCAGGTTTCAAGATCGGCTCGGCGACGAGGTGGTTCCGTTCGTCAACGATCTCGAGCTTGCTGCTCCGGAGCTGATCGACCAGCGCACGGCGGGCATACCGGGTGCGCCCCCGCCTGTCGATCAACGTCTCGCCGATGTGATCTGGATCCAGGACTCGAACGTGGTCGTCCGCGGCCTGGTCGGCGAGACAGGCGAGCCGTTCGAGAGCTCGTCAACCGGTGGTGACCCCGTCGACATCGGTGTTCCCGGGGCTCGATTCACCGACGAGCAGATGTCGGCGATCGTTTACCCGGTCGACGGTGGTACACGATTCATCGGCACCGACGATGGGTTCCGGTTCGGACGTCCGGATCCTGATGTCAGCACCGAGCAGTTGATCGAGCTGGCACGTACCGTCGGCACCACCGAACAGTGGGATGCGTCGTCACCAGGCAACGGTGTATGGCTGTTCGAGCGTTCCACTGAGGCTCTGGTCGGACGTACCACGGTGGTCGAACAGGGGCCGTCGCGCCGGGTGCGGCTGACCCGTTTTGCTGAACCGGTCACGACCGAACAGTTCTTCGCGTACGTCGCGCAGCGTGCCGAGCCGGCGGGCGATGCGGCCGTCGGCGATACGGCCATGATCGCCAACGACGTGTTCAGCGGCGTCGAGCTCTATGCCGAGCTGATCTCGCCACACGATGTTCTCGAGGTCTCGTTCGTGGTGCCCTCGATCGAAGAGCTGGTCGACGTTGCCGCGGCAACGGAGCTCGGTCCAGCGCTCGACGGGACCGTCGACGCGCCGCCGCGCCCGTGAACGTGACGAACAGCGAGAGCACCGACGAGACCGCACCTACTGCGTTCTCTCGCTCGACTACGTTGAGCGCGGTGGATGATTGGGAGAACGTGCGGATCAGCAAGGTCCAGTCGGTCCCCGATCAGGATCAGCGTTTGTTCCCTTCGCGCCATGGCGAGTCGTCGCGTCGTCGCTATCGAGTTGTCTGGATCGCAGTGATCGTTGCGCTGCTCGTTGTTGCGTTCGCCGTGATGTTGAGCGTCGATCCTGGGGGACCTGAGTCGCCGTCGGGCCAGGGTGACTTCTCGAGCGTGACCGGGCACGCACAAGCGCGCTGAATCATCTCGGATTTCTTCAAGAAATCTCGCGAGGAGGCCCGATTTCGGGCCTCCGGTGTGACACCCCCTGTTCATGATGGGGGATGTGACGAACACCACCGTCATCGACGACACTGACATTGCGGCGACCGCAGCTGCGGCAGAGTCGGTTGCGGATGCGGGGGCGGCGTTGGTGTCGGCGATCGCCAAGCTCGCAGCGGTCGATGTGTCGGTGTTGCCTGACGTGGTGGCTGATGAGTGGGCCCGCCATGTGGAACGAGCACGGCGGATCAGCGAGGCAGCTGCGGTGGAGGTGGCCGCCGATGTCGACGCCCAGGCCCGGTTCCGAGAGGCCGATGGGGTGTTGTCAACTCATGCCTGGTTGCGGCACACCCATCAGTTGTCGGGGGCGGAGGCGCATCGGCGGATGCAGGTGGCTCGGTTCTTGGATCGTGCGCCGCAGTGGCGAAAGGCGTTCGCTGATGGACTCGTGCCGATCGCCAGTGTCGAGGCGATGGCCCGCACTGCCGCCAACCCGCGTATTGCCGATGAGGCGTTGGACAGCGCGCTCGATGACTTGTTGGGTGACGCGTGCGGTCGCAGTTTCGATGAGTTCGCTGGCTACGTGAAGACCTGGGAGCGGTTGGCGGCCGACGACCACGGACGCGACCGCACCGCCGCTCTGGCGGAGCAGCGGCACGTCACGTTGCGGCCACGAATGGCTGGTGGCTGGAAACTGACCGGGCTGCTCGACGACCTCGCCGGCGCGGAGTTGGCTGAGGTGTTGGCCTACTTCGCCGACGCCGAATGGCGCAACGATCAAGAGCTCGATCGTGACGACCCCCGCCGTCGCACCGCAGCCCAGCAGCACGCCGACGCCCTGGTGGCGATGGCGAATGCTGCGGCGGTTGCCGATCCTGGGGCTCGGCGGGCGAATCCGACAGTGGATGTGTTGATCGATCAGGCCTCGTTCGAAGCCGGCCTCACCGGCGACCGAGTCCACCCCGCCGCCTATCGCGACGTGGTCGTCCGCACCCAGCGCGGTCACCGGTTGCATTCCGACGAGGCGATCAACGCCGCCCTCACCGGCCACATCCGCCGTGTCGTCTACGACGCCCAGGGTGTCGTCACCGATCTGGGGCGGCGGGCGCGGTTGTTCACCGGCGCCGCCCGCGAAGCGGTCATGCTGCTAGCCACCGAATGCGCATGGGCGGGTTGTGACCGGCCCGTGGCCTGGTGTGATGCCGACCACTCCGTCAGCTGGGCCGCCCACGGGGCCACCGTGCCGCGCAATGGGGCGCCGTTGTGCCGGGCGCACAACCTGCAGAAAGAACGCGGCTTCCGTGTTCATCGCGACGCCGCCGGTCAGTGGCACACCCACCGCCCCGACGGCACCGAAATCACGTAGCTGGCGACGCCACGCTCAGTCGTAGGCGTGGAACACCTTGCTGACGATCTTCCATTCGCCATGCACCTTCAGCAGATGGAAGTAGTCGGTGTAGTTGCCGCCTGCCAGGCCGTCGGTATCGACCCGCGCACTTGCGGCCGTGCCGACGACGTCGATGTAGACCATCGCGCTCTGCGCATCGGGCGATGCGGGAAGCGCGTTGTCGACGGGGTCGAACAGTGCGACGTCGGCGGGGCCGCCAGCGATCGCTCCGTCGGGGCCGACGCTGTACACGGTGGCCCGCTCGTCGAATGACGGGCGCATGATCGAGCTGTCGGTGCCGGTGGCGCCGTCGACGTAGCGCTGCAGCGCCTCGACGATGGCCTGGTGTTCGACGGCCAGGGTTGGTTGGGGCATGCGCTTCTCCTCTGTCGGTGGGGTGCCGTGTGGGGATGTGTTGGTGCGGCGTTCAGTCGACGCGGGCGTCGAAGCGATCGCGCAGCTCGCGCTTCAAGATCTTGCCGCTGGGGTTGCGCGGCAGTTCGTCGACGAACTCGACCGCCTTCACGGTCTTGAACGGGGCGAGCTTGCCGCGGGTGAACTCGATCACGTCGTCGGCGGTCAGGCTCGGATCACTGGCAACGACCACTGCGAGCGGCGACTCGCCCCACTTCTCCGATGGGATGCCGATGATGCCCGCGTCGGCGATCTTGTCGTGGCCGAGCAGCACGTTCTCGATCTCGGCGGGATACACGTTCTCGCCGCCCGAGATCAGCATGTCTTTGATGCGGTCGACGATGGTGACGAATCCGTCGCCGTCCATCGTGGCCACGTCGCCTGTGCGCAGCCAGCCGTCGACGATCGTCTCGGCGGTGGCGTCGGGGCGATTCCAGTACCCCTGCATCACGTGTTCGCCGCGAATGATCACCTCGCCCGACTCGCCGGATGCACAGTCGTTGCCGTTGCCGTCGACCACGCGCACATCGGTGAAGTAGAAGGCCTTGCCGGTCGACCCGATGTGTTGCGCCGCGTCGTGCGACGAAATCACGCAGGCCGGTCCACACGACTCGGTCAGCCCGTACACCTGCTGGATCTCGATGCCGAGCGCGTTGTAGGCCTCGATCAACGACACCGGCACGGGCGCGGCGCCGCTCATGCACCACCGCAAGCCGCTGGCGTCGTGTTGGGCGGCGTCGTGCACGGCCAGCATGAACTGCAACATCGCCGGGACCATCAAGGTGATCGACACCTGCTCGGAACCGATCAGCTCCCACGCCTGCGTTGGATCGAAGGCGCGGAGCAGCACCACCGTTGTTGCGTTGTACACGCACCCGAGGACGGGGACCAGCGCACCCACGTGGAACAGCGGCAGTGCGTTGAGGAAGATGTCGCCCTTGCGGAAGTCGGTGGTGGAGGCAATCGTCAGGTTGGCCCAGAACACCGTGTGGTGCGAGTGCATCACACCTTTGGGCAGTCCGGTCGTGCCCGAGGTGTACATGATGAACAGCAGGTCGTCGCCAGACGCAGTGATCTGGGGCTCGGTGTCGCTCGCCGCAGCGATCCACTCGTCGTAGTCGACCACGCCATCGGCTGGCGTTCCGCCGTGTTGGACCCACGTGGTGATCGGCGTGTTCCCGCGCGAGCGAAGCTCGGCAACGACCTCGGCAAACTCGGCGCCGTAGATCAAGACGGTCGTGCCGGCGTCGCCGACGATGAACTCGAGCTCGTCGGCAACGAGGCGCCAGTTGAGAGGGACGTTGACGGCACCCACCTTGGCGGCGGCAAAGAACGACTCGATGAACTCGGCGCCATTCATCAACAAGAGCCCGACGCGATCGCCTGGCGTGATCCCGCCGGCCGTGAGCGCGTTGGCCACGCGGTTCGATCGCTGATTCAGCTCGTCGAAGGTGAGGCGTCGGCCGTTCGCCGGCTCGACGATGGCGGTCTGGCTCGGCTCGCGATACGCCCGACGAGTCAACAGTGCTCCGATGTTGTCGCTCATGAGCGGAGCGTAACACTTTTACATCATCATTGTCATGTAAAAACGTCTAGACAGATAAACAAGACCAATCGTCTTGCAAGACGCAGAGTCCTGTATATTGCGGAGGTGAGCAACGTGACGGTCCTCGGTCTTGGTGCAATGGGCGAACGAGTCGCCGGTCGGTTGTCGTCGGCTGGTCACGACGTGGTGGTGTGGAATCGCTCGACCGACGTCGCCGCCCGCGTCGCCCGCGACATCGGTGCGGTTGCAGCAGCGTCGCCGGGCGCCGCCGTTGCCGTCGCCGACGTGGTGGTGTGCATGGTGGCCGACGACGACGCCAGCCGCGACGTGTGGCTTGGCGTGGATGGTGCGCTGGAAGCGGTCGCCAACGGGGCGGTCGCCGTCGAGGCGTCGACGGTGTCTGCCCAGTGGTCTCAGCAGCTCGCCGAGCATGCGACGACCTCGAAGGTCGATCTGGTGACGGCGCCGGTCGTGGGGTCTCGACCGCAGGCCGAAGCCGGAGCGCTGTTCAGCTTGGTCGGCGGCGATCCCGAGGTCGTGCGGCGCGTCGATCCCGTCCTCACGGCCTACTCCGGCGCAGTTCGTCACGTTGGTCGGCCGGAAGATGCGGCGGTGATGAAGCTGGCGATCAACGCGGTGTTCGGTGTGCAGGTCGCCGCGTATGCCGAGGCCGTCGGGATGGCGACCCGTGCCGGGATCGACGAATCAACCGCCATCGACGTGCTTGCCGGCTTGCCGATCACGGGCCCCGGCTTGCAACGCGCGCTCGGCTTGTTCGCCACTCGCGACTTTGCGCCCAACTTCCCGATCCACCTCGTGGCGAAGGACTTCGGCTACGTCGAGCAGCTGTCGGAGGGCGCGTCGACAGCAGTTCTCGGCGCCGCCGCCAGAGTGTTTCGTGAAGCCGCGAACACTGACGACGCCGACCTCGACATCACCGGCATCGCTCGCCCGCTGCTGCCCCAACAGCCCTAGGCCGCGGCGTGGCGCGCCAGCCAATCGAGGAGCGCATCGTTCGTCTCCTCCGCTCGCTCCTGCTGGATGTGGTGACCGCTGTGGAGCGTGACCACCTCCACGTTCGGTACGAAGTCGGCCAGGATCGGTGAGGGCGGGACCGGGTCACGATCGCCGTAGATCATCAGCGCCGGCTGGCGCACGATGGACTCTGCATCGGCGAGCAGGTGCCAGTTGCGGTCCATGTTGCGGTACCAGTTGATGCTGCTGGCGAAGCCCGTCGACTCGAACGCCTCGACATACACCGCAAGCTCGGCGTCGCTCATCAACGGTGCACCGAGCGGCGTGTCGGCCAGCGCAAGGTTGATCATCGCCATCCCGGGGTCCGGGTCACCGAGCGGCACATCGGTGCGGAACATGTTGCCGAGGAACTGCGCGGTGTGCTCGTCGAGCACCGCGTCGGCGACACCAGGCTGCCGATTGAAGTGGACCATGTAGTAGTCGGCGCCGAACGCCGTCTCCATGAACTCGATCCATGGCTGCTCGCCACGTGGCATGTAGGGCACGCTGATCGCCGCAACGTTGCGCACCCGGTTGGGATGCAGCGTGGCCAGGCTCCACACGACGAATGCACCCCAGTCGTGGCCGACGAACGTGGCGTCGTCGTATCCGTAGTGGTCGAGCAGCGCGACCAGGTCGCCGGTCAGTTGGTCGATGTCGTACGCGGTGACCTCGCTCGGTCGAGACGAGTTGCCATAGCCACGCTGGTTCGGGACGATCACGTGATACCCGGCGCCGACCAGGGCCGGGATCTGACGGCGCCACGAGAAGGCGAGCTCCGGCCACCCGTGGCACAGCACTACGGGTGGTCCGCCGTGCTCCCGGCCAGCTTCGAACACTTCGAGTTCGATCCCGTTGACGTCGATGAGGGTCGGTTGGGGGAAGTCGCTGAGGGCGTTCGTTGTACTCATGGGCGCATGGTGCGCACGTAAACAGGCCACCGTCTGACCGGTTTACGCGCGATGATGCCGATGTGCGTACCGATCGGTTGGTGGCAACGCTGTTGTTGCTCCAACAACGCGAGCAGGTGACCGCTGCCGAGGTCGCTCGTGAGCTCGAGGTCTCCGAACGCACCGCCCGCCGAGACCTCGACGCGTTGGCGCTGGCCGGCGTCCCGGTGTACTCCATCCAGGGTCGCGGAGGCGGGTGGCGTCTGGTCGGTGGGGCGCGCACCGATCTGTCCGGATTGACGGCCCGCGAAGCTCGAGCGCTGTTCATCACCGCAGGCCCGGCGTCGACGGTGACACCCGAGGTCAAAGCTGCCCTGCGCAAGCTGGTGCAGGCCCTCCCCGAACCGTTCCGCGCCGAAGCCGAGGCAGCGGCGACGTCGCTCGTCGTCGATCCCCAACGCTGGGAAACCGCACGGCTCGCCCGTCGTCCACCACCCCAACTCCTCGGCGAGATCCACGACGCAGTCATCCGCGGAGTCCAGATCAGGTTGGGGTACGTCGACCGCGCGGGCGTGGTGTCAAACCGTGTGGTCCATCCGCTGGGCGTCGTGGCCAAGGGCTCGACGTGGTACCTCCTCGGTCAGACCGACGGGGGCCAACGGACATTCCGCATCGATCGGGTCTCATCGGTGGACCTCACCGACGATCCCGTGCGCAAACCAGACGACTTCGACCTCGCGGCGGTGTGGCGTGAGACGGCCGACGAGATCGAGCGGAAGCGAACGCCCTTGAGGGTCGAGGGCCGGTGCACGCCTGAGGGTCTTGCCACCCTCGGCATGCTGTTCGGCGCGCGGCTCGAAGTTGGTGGTCCGACCTCGACCGGCGACATCGAGATCGCGATCCGCGGCTTCGACGAACCCACGATGGCCAACGAACTCGCCGGGCTCGTCAGCGTGCTGGAGGTCACCAGCCCCGACGGTGTTCGCGAGTGTCTTGCGTCGGTCGGGCGTGCGCTCGTCGACCGATATCGGTGAGCCGGTTCGTGACGGTTCAGGGTGCGTTGGTGGTGATGAAGTAGGCGATCACACGCTCGAGGAACTCCGCGTCGACCGGGTCGCTGGTGAGGAAGCGGGTGAACACCAGCGCCCCCGAGATCGTTCGCCAAGCCAGTTCGAGATCGAGGTCGGCGCGCAGCTCCCCGCGATCGATCGCTCGCGTGAAGGCATCGTTGATCACGGGTCGTACCTCGGCCATGAACTCGTCGCGCACCTCGGCCAACGCCGCATCGTGCAACGCCTGCGACATCATCGTGGCCATCAGTTTCGACTGCTCGACGTCGGACAGACCAGCGACGAACTCCGAGAAGATGTTGCGCAGGTCGGTCGCCAAATCCTCGCCGAACTCGAAGTCGTCGAACTCGTGCTTGTCCATCGACTCGATCGCCGCCCGCAAGAGCGCGGCGCGGGTCGGGTAGTGCTTGTACGCGGTGGTCCGACTCACCTTGGCTGCGCTGGCCACGTTGGCGTGGGTCACAGCGTCGAGGCCGTCGGCGCGCAGCAGCGTGCCTGCCGCGTCAACGATCGCCGCGCGCGTGCGCTCCACGCGCGGATCGTCGTTCCACGCGGGGATTGGGGCTTGTGTCATCGGCCACAGATGCCGATACCCGCTTGCATCCTCCCCAGTCTACTGGTCAACTTGTCCACTAATGAACACCACGTCCACTTTCTCCCCGTTGGACGAGCCGTCCGTCGACGACTCGATTCCTTCCGCTCCGCAGTCCACGCCGTCGATGTGGGCCCGCCTCGGCGGGTTCGCCTTCCGGCGCCGTCGGCGCGTGGCGATCGCGTGGGTGACCATCCTCGTCGGCGTGGTGGCACTGTCAGGGGCGTTCGGTGCACCGAGCGACAACTCGTTCTCGATCCCCGACTCGGAATCCAAGAGCGGCTTCGACACGCTCGACGTCTACTTCGACGGCTTCGGCAGCGGCATGTCGGGCACGATCGTGTTCCAGGCCGACCAAGGCGTCGACGATCCCGAGGTGGTCGATGCGATGACCGAGGTGTTCGCCGAGGTCGACGCGATCGAAGGGGTCACCCTCGTCAGTCCGTACACACCCCAAGGTCAGGCGCTCGGTCTGGTTGCCACCGAGGGCCCGTTGGCGGGACAGGTGGCCTATGCGCAGGTCGACTTGGCCGAGTCGGTCGACGAGGTCGAGGCGACCGAGATCGGGGCGGAGATCCTCGACCTCCGTCCGACCGACATCGACGGGCTCACCGTCGAGGTGGGCGGTGCTGCGCTCGGTGAGTTCGAACCACCCGAGTCCGAGCTGATCGGGCTGTCGTTCGCCATCGTGATCCTGATCGTGTCGTTCGGATCCGTTCTGGCGATGGGTCTGCCCATCGGCGTGGCGCTCTTCGGCGTGGGCATCGGCGCCGCGCTGATCACCTTGATTTCCAACGTGATGACCGTCCCCGACTTCGCCATCACGCTGGGTGCGATGATCGGTATCGGCGTGGGCATCGACTACGCGCTGTTCATCGTCACCCGATACCGAGAAGGCCTGCGCGCCGGGCTCGAGCCCGAGCAGGCGACGATCTCGGCGATCGACACCGCCGGTCGTGCTGTCGTGTTCGCCGGCTTCACCGTGGTGATCTCCCTGCTCGGCATGTTCATCATGGGGTTGTCGTTCATCAACGGGTTGGCGACGGGTGCTGCGGTGACCGTGCTGGTCACGATGAGTGCGTCGGTCACTCTGCTACCGGCGCTGCTCGGCTTCGCCCAACGTCGTGTGGAGGTCACCCGGCTGCGCGGGCTCATCGCCGCCGGCCTCGTCTCGCTTGCGTTGCTCGGTCTCGGTCTCGGCATCGATCCGCTGCTCGTCGGTGCGCCACTGGCGGCGGTGGTGCTGCTGGCGTCGTTGGCCATCGCACCGCTTCGTCGAGAGCTTCCACCACGGCGCGAGAAGCCGCTGCGCGAGACGTTGTCGTACCGCTGGAGTCGCTTTGTGCAGGCGCGACCCTGGTCGATCGCCTTTGCCACCACGGTGTTCCTTCTCGTCCTGACGATTCCGTTGTTCGGGTTGCGTCTCGGGTTCAGCGACGAGAGCAACTACGCCGAGGACACCACCACCCGCGCGGCGTACGACCTCACCACCGAGGCCTTCGGCTCGGGCACGAACGGACCGCTGCTGCTCACCGCCGAGCTCGGCTCGCCGAGCGATCTCGACACCCTGGTGGGCGTGGCCGCGGCCGTTGAAGCGACCGAGGGTGTGGCCAGCGTGGTGGGGCCGATCCCGAACGACCCGGCCAACCCCGAGGCGGCGATCATTCAGGTCACGCCGACTACCGGACCGCAGGACGAGGCGACGTCGGAGCTCGTGGAGCAACTGCGCGGCGAGGTGCTCGTCGAATCCGCCGATGGCACGCCTGTGGTGGTCAACGTGACCGGCACGGTGGCGGCGAACATCGACTTCAGCGACTACCTCGCCGATCGCATCCCGATCTTCTTTGCAGCAGTGCTCACCCTGTCGTTCGTGCTGTTGATGATGGTGTTCCGCTCGCTGCTGGTGCCGCTCAAAGCGGTGATCATGAACATGCTCTCGATCGGCGGCGCATACGGCATCGTCGTTGCGGTGTTCCAGTGGGGTTGGGGTGTCGAGCTGTTCGGCACGTCGGCCGGGCCGATCGAACCGTTCTTGCCGATGATGATGTTCGCCATCGTGTTCGGGCTGTCGATGGACTACGAGGTGTTCCTGCTCTCGCGGGTGAAAGAGGAATACGACCGCACGGGTGACGCCATCAACTCCGTGGCCGATGGCCTCGCGGCAACCGCCCGCGTGATCACCGCTGCGGCCGCCATCATGGTCGTGGTCTTCGGTTCGTTCGTGCTCGAAGACAACCGCATCATCAAGATGTTCGGTCTCGGTCTGGCGACCGCGGTGTTCCTCGACGCCACGTTGGTGCGCATGCTGTTGGTCCCTGCCACCATGCAGCTCCTAGGCGCCCGTAACTGGTGGCTGCCCGGCTGGCTCGACCGGCTGTTGCCCACGTTGAACGTGGAGGGTGGGGCGCACACGTCGGTGATCGAACAGGCCGATCACGATCGGCCGACCGACGGCACCGATTCCTCAGACGAACGAGAGCGTGACCCGCTTCCGGTGTAGCGCGTAGATCTTTCGGATCTGGGAACGGACGCCGAACGAATGGAGATGTCGGGCCGGCCACCGGCCGGCACCGACCGCCCACCCCTAACGTGTCGGCCCATGCAGTGGATTCGCCGCAACCTGAAGATCTTGATCCCTGCCGGCGTCGTGCTCGCCGGGATCGGGATCTACCTGTTCTTCTTCGTCTTTGCGTTCCATCTGATGTTCATCGACGACGAGGTCGACGAAGCCGGCCCCATCTTCGACTCCGGTGCCGATGCCTCGGCACAGGGCGCGGCCACGGCCTCGCCCGACGACGTGGTGGTCGTCGATGACGACGCCGAGGCGTCGACCGATGCTGCCAATGATGCTGGGGGCGACGCCGCCGTGGGCACGGACGAGAACAAGGTCGACAAGTCGGGCCCGGGCGGCGAAGTGCAGGCGTCGCTCGATGCCGTGGCCGACGCCGAAGAGTCCAACGGTGACACCGCCGCGGCGCCTGCCGCCGACGAGGCTCCGGTGGCGACCGACCCCCCGGTGGAAACCGTCCCCGCCGAGCCGCAGATCGTCACCCTCGTCGAGGGCAGCTTCATCCCTCGAGGCCGGTACTCCGGTGAGGGGCGGGCCTTCGTGCTCAACGACGGCAGCGAGCAACGGTTCCTACGCTTCGAGGACTTCGCCACCGACAACGGCCCGGACCTCGACGTGTACCTGGTGAACTCCGACGCCAACGCCGACGAGGGCACGTTCGACGACGACTTCATCAATCTCGGCGACCTGCAGGGCAACATCGGCAACCAGAACTACGAGATTCCGCCCGAGGTCGATCTGGCGGTGTACGACACCGTCGTGGTGTGGTGCGTGCGGTTCGGCTCGGCATTCACCGCCGCCGATCTGCTGCCCGTGTAGCACCACGTGAGAACCGGGTAAGACCGCCCGCCCAGACGGAATCTGCGGTGCATCGTCGACGTTGAATGAGTCACGATGTTCAAGAACACCCTCAAGACCACAGCCCTCCTCGGCGGACTCGGCGGCCTGATCGTCGTCGTCGCCGGCGTGCTCGGCGGGGGCAGCTCCACTGCGCTGGTCATCGGCCTCGCGCTCGCCCTCGTGCTCGTCGGTGGCAGCTACTGGTTCAGCGACCGCCTCGCCCTCAAGTCTGCGGGCGCCCGCGTGATCACCGAAGCCGACGCTCCCGAGTTCTACGGGATCGTCCGCAATCTCGCCCAGCGGGCGAACATGCCGATGCCCACCGTGGCGATCTCGCCCGATGCCCAGCCCAATGCGTTCGCCACCGGCCGCAACCCACAGCACGCCGTGGTGTGCGCCACCCAAGGATTGCTGCAAGCCCTGCCGCGTAACGAAGTCGAGGCGGTGATGGCTCACGAGCTGATGCACGTCCGCCACCGCGACATCCTCATCGGATCGGTCGCCGCGGCGATCGCCACCGCGATCTCGTTCGTCGCCAACATGGCGCTGTGGGCGACGATGTTCGGCGGCGGCGACGACGAGGATCGCAACCCGATCGCCCTGCTCGCCGTGGCCCTCCTCGCACCGATCGCTGCGTCGTTGATGCAGATGGCAGTCAGCCGGTCACGTGAGTTCGAGGCCGACCGGGGCGCCGCCGAGCTACTCGGTAACGGTCAGTCGTTGGCCAGCGCGCTGCGCCGCATCGAGGCCATCGCCACACGCACGCCGATGGAGGTGGCGCCCGCGCAGGCGTACGCCTACATCCACAACCCGCTGGCCGAGTTCGGCCAGGGTCGGCGCGGTGGCGGCCGGCGCAGCAACGGACCCGACCTGGCCCGCCTGTTCTCGACGCATCCGTCCACCGACGACCGCATCGAGGCGCTCGAGCAGTACGACCGCAAGCGGCTCATCGGCGCCTGACCGATTCGCCCGTTGGTGCTCGGGTGTTGGCGGGCTGTTAGCGGCGATGTGGTCCACTCGGCCGCATGCGCACCGCTCCAACGTTCATTCGCTCGATCATCGTGCTCGGGCTGCTCGTCAGCGCCGCAGTAGTAGGGGTGGGTGCGTCATCTGCACCGGTTGCCGAGGCCGCCTCGTTTCCCGACTGTACGGGTGACGACGACGACAACACCGACGTCGATTGCCTTCCGACCAACGATGGCAACGACGTCAACGCCGTGGTCCTCGGCGTGTTCGGCTCGGGCAACCTGACCGTGCGCACGTCGTTCAACTACCCGGCATGTGACTTGTACACCGAAACGAGGAACTGCTTCTGGTCGGTGAGCAAGCCACAGATCACCGGGTGCTACTACCTGAAGAACGGCGACCCGACGCAGCTCGAGTCGTGCGGCGGGAGTTACCGAGACCTCTACAAGGAGCCGCCAGCGGGGTCGTCGAACGACCATTTCACCTACACCAGCGGTACCGCGACGAGCTTCTCCGGCAATGTCAGCCAGTTGCGGTGCGCAGGCAGCTACAGCACCGTATACGCGTACGGCGGCGACCAACGCACCGACTTCGTGTGGCGCACCCGCGGACCAAACACCGCCAACTGCGACATCGCGGTGAATCTGCCGGTACCCGACAACTTGCAGGGCCCGAGCCTGGTGCGGGTACGCGTGGGCGGGACGATCTGCGAGGCCGACTCGGGCACCAACTGCTCGAGCTCGCGCGGTGTCAGTGACTACGCCTGGATCCCGGTTTCCGGTCCGGTGCCGCCTCCAGATCCGACCGACCCACCAGATCCGTCTGACCCCGCCGACCCACCTGTTGATCCCGAATCGCCCGAGCGCATCGTGGACACCCGCGCTGGCGAGGAGACGTCCGACGGCCTCCAGGAAGGCGAGGGACTGGTCGAGGCGAAGTCGTCCCAAGCGCATCCAGGTGGCAGGACGTGCGGGCGTGCCCGACGACGCCAAGGCGGTGATCATCAACGCCATCGCCGTCGGACCGGACGGGAACGGCTATCTCGTGTTCTATCCATGCGACGAGGACGTACCGACGTCGTCGTCGCTCAATTACCAGACCGGCCAAGTCGTGGCGAACACCGTGATCGTCAAGCTCACCTCGAGCGGCGAGATCTGCGTGTACTCGCTGCGCGACGTGCACGTCGTTGTCGACGTCACCGGCTACATCGGCGCAGACTCGTCGGCGGTGTCGCTCGTGCCGGCGCGGCTCGCGGAGTCACGCGAGCAAGAGGAGTCCGTCGACGGCGAGTCGGAGGGGTTCGGGCGCGTCGAGGCCGACTCGGTGACCGAGATTCAAGTGACCGGCCGAGGTGGTGTCCCCGACGACGCCGTGGCGATCGGTGCCAACCTGACCGGGGTGCAAGCAGGAGGCAATGGCAACTTGCGGCTGTACCCCTGCACCGACCAGCCGCCGCTGGCGTCGAACGTCAATGTCACCGCCGGTAGCACGCGAGCCAACTCGGCGATCGTCGGACTCAGCGACACGGGCACGGTGTGCGTGTATTCGTCGACCGACACCGACTTCATCTTGGACGTGACGACCGCGTTCCTCGACGACCCCGACTTCTTGCCCGGCGATCCGTTGCGCTTCCTCGAGACACGTCCGACCGAGAAGACGGTCGACGGCGAGAGCCAGGGCGAGGGCAAGATCGAGGCGAAATCGAGCATCCGCGTGCAGGTCGCCGGACGAGCAGGTCTGCCGGACGATCTCGACTTCGCTGCGGTGAACCTCACCGCCGTCGATCCCCTCGGCAACGGCTACGTCGCCGGGTACCCCTGCGATGGAGTTCCCGACACGTCGTCGCTGAACTTCAGGGCGACTGACTTCGCCACGCCGAACTCGGGGGTGTTCCAGCTCGACGACGACGGCGGACTGTGCCTCTACGCCCACGAGTCGGTGCACCTGGTGGTGGACGTTGGTGCTGTCGGCGGCGCCGACGCCAACCGTTGACGTCGCTGTCAGCCGGGTGTCGGGGCGAAACTCGGGCCGCGATCGACCCCCTCGCCGCGCAGCGCGGCGAGCGGGTCGCGTACGTCGTCGATGTACCCGAGGGCGTACGCGCCGAGTTGGTAGCCCATCAGCCGCAGTAACTCGTCGGGAAGCTCGGCGGCCACGTCGGGCGGCACCGACAGGTATTGGTTCTCCTCCTGACGCAACCACGACACGTTGTAGGTGATGTTGAGGCCGCGGCGGACGTGATCGGAGCGGTTCGCGCCACCCCCGTGGTACACCTTCCCCGTGTACAGCAGACACGAGCCGCGGCGCATCTCTGCTGCGATGGTCTCGTCGACCGTGTGCTCGAAGCTGTTCGGCAGCTCCTGACTGCCGATCATCACGCGCGTTGCGCCGTTCTCCTCGGTGAAGTCGGTCATCGCCCAGATCGTGTTGCACTGCACGTGGTAGTCGGCCGGAAACTCGTAGAAGTCGAACGCCCACTGGTCCCGATGAATCTGCTGGCCAGGAGAGTCCGGGCCGATCGAGATCATCTGGGTGAGATGCAACTGAAACGACTTGGCCCGGTCGAGGAGCCGCCCGGCCACGTCGAGGATGACCGGATGCTGGATCAGCTCGTGGCTGGCGGGCGAGCGGGCGATCAGCGCGCCCGTGCGCGCGGTGGTGCGCCCTGAGAAGTCATCGCTCCCCATCGGCGTCGCGTCGATGTGTGGCGCCATCTCCGCGGCGACGCGATCGATCACCTCGGACGATGCCAGGTCGTCGATGATCAGCGCGCCGTCACGGCGGAGGATCTCGTCGAGAGTTGCCGGCGCGGTGTCGGGTGTGCAGTGCGTGATCCCCATGTCGCGACCGTACTCAGATACCGGCCGCCGAGCTGATCCGGCGACGAGCTGACAGACTCGGGCCCAATGACGGTGATCGTCGAGACGCGCGGGCTGGTGATGCAGTTCCCGGCGACGCGGGCGCTCGATCGGCTCGACATCGCGATCGAGTCCGGGGTGACGGGTTTGGTCGGTGCAAACGGCGCTGGCAAGACCACGTTGATCTCGCTCATGCTCGGGCTGCTCCGACCCACCGACGGGTCGATTCGTGTGCTCGATCGCGACCCGGGTCCCGATGGGCCCGAGCTGCGGGCACTCATCGGCTACGGACCCGAGCGCAACGTGTTGCCCGACGACATGCGGGCCTACGACTTCGTGCACCACCTCGCTGAGGTGAAGGGGCTCCCGCGCGACGAGGCGCGCAGCCGGGCCAGCGACTCGCTGTATCTCGTCGGCCTAGGAGAGGAGCGGTTCCGCGCGTTGGGGACGATGTCGACCGGCCAGCGTCAGCGCGTCAAGCTGGCCCAGGCGATCGCTGCAGACCCGCGGCTGATCGTGCTCGACGAGCCGACCGATGGGCTCGACCCGGTGCAGCGCGACGAGATGTTGGCGATCATCCGGCAGGTCAATCGCAACTTCGGGATCGACGTGATCCTGTCGAGCCACGTGCTCGAAGAGGTCGAGCGGGTGTGCGACCGGGTGGTCGCCCTCGACGAAGGCAAGCTGATCGCCCAGGGAGCGCTGCACGAGCTGGCGGGTGCCACAGGAGGAATCGAGGTGGAGCTGGTCGACCTGCGCGATCGGCCCGGCGCGGTCGATCAGGTCGTAGCCGACCTCACGGCGGCGGGCCTCGAAGTGACGCGCAACGGCGCGGTGCTCGCCGTGGAAGGTGCCGACGACGAGCTGCTGTTCGATCGCGCCGGTGCCGCGATCGCCCGGCACGGCGCACGGCTGCGCCGCTTGGAGCAGCGACGACGGACCCTCGACGATCTGTTCGACGATCCGCGAGCGATGGGGCCGGCTCGATGAGCGACGCCCGCATTGTCGAGCGGGGCTTCCAACGCTACGACGGTCCGCGGTCGGGTGTTGCGGGCGCGATCCGCAGCGTTGCGTGGCAGTCGGCGCGGGCGACGCTCGGGCTGGGACGTCCCGCCCGGTCGAAGGTCTTCCCCGTGATCGCCGTGGTCATCGCATACGTCCCAGCGATCGTGTTCGTCGGTATCTCGGTGCTCATCCCTGGCGACGTCGTCGATCCGGAAGACGTCGCCGACTACGCGTCGTACTACGGGTTCATCACGCTGGCGATCTTCTTGTTCGCAGCGCTCGTGGCTCCCGAGATGTTGGTCACCGATCGGCGCAACGGGATGCTGGCGCTGTATCTGTCGACGCCGCTGCATCGCGGGACCTATCTCGCCGCCAAGGCGCTGGCCGTCGCCGGCACGCTTGCGTTGGTCACGATCGGCCCGCCGCTGCTCGTGCTGGCGGGATACACGTTCGACGGTTCGGGCCCCGACGGTGTCGACGGGTGGCTCCTGGTGTTGGTGCGGATCCTGATCTCCGGCGTGGCCATCTCGGCGGCGTTGATGGCGGTGTCGATGGCCGCGTCGAGCGTGACCGACCGCAAGGCCTTCGCCGCGATCGGCATCATCTTGCTCGTGTTCGCCTCGAGTGCGTTCGCTGGCGCACTCGTCGACGGCGCTGGGGCGTCGGTGTATTGGCGCATGGTCGATCTGTCGACGATGCCGTTCGAGCTGGTGTTCCGCATCTTCGGCCAAGCCGGGAACTTCCCGGATCTGGCGACCTGGGCGGTGATCGTGGCCAACGTGGGGTGGACGGCGGCCGGTCTGGCCGTGGTCGCCTGGCGGTACCTCGGGTTGGTGATCGCCCGATGACGTCGCTGCCACCACCACACCCGCTCTCGCCCCCGGCCGCAGCGACTGCGGCCGCCACGACCAACGCCGGGCCGATCATGTTGTCGGTCGACGAGGTCTCCAAGTTCTATGGCTCGGTCGTCGCCGTCAGCGACGTGAGCTTCGGCGTCGGCCCAGGTGTCACCGCACTGCTCGGACCCAACGGCGCGGGCAAGTCGACGTTGTTCCGCATGTTGTGCGGGCTCACCCCCACGTCGCGGGGAGCGGTGCGCGTGCTCGACGCCGACCCGCGCAGCGACCGAAACGTGCGCGGCCGGATCGGTCTGGTGCCCCAGCAGGATGCGCTGTTCGATCACCTCACCGCATCGGACTTCGTCGAGTTCGCCGCCCGCAGTCATGCGGTGCCGGAACCGAGCCGCGCGGCCGAACGTGCACTCGGTGAAGTCGACCTCCTCGATGTGGGGAGCAAACCGGTCGGCCAATTCTCCAAAGGCATGCGCCAGCGCGTCAAGGTGGCCACCGCGCTGGTCAACGACCCCGAGGTGCTGATCCTCGACGAGCCGCTGACCGGGCTCGACCCGGTGCAACGGCGGCGGATGATCGAGCTGTTCCATCGGCTCGGCGACGATGGCCGTTGCGTGCTCGTGTCGAGCCACGTGCTCGACGAGGTCGCGCGTTTGGGGTCGCGTGTGCTGGTGATCGCGCAGGGACGCCTGGTGGCCACGGGCGACTACCGCGACCTGCGCGAGCTGATGGATGATCGGCCCCACCGTTTTCGCCTTTCGGTGTCGGTGCCCCGCCGTGTGGCTGCCGAGCTCGTCGAGCGATCCCTGGTGTCGGGCCTCACCCTCGCGGGGTCGACGATCGAGGTCGAGACGCTCGACGTCGACGCGTTCGGTCGACAACTGATGCCGGTGGTGGTCGCGGCCGGTGCGCGCCTCACCGAGATGCGTCCGCTCGACGACGACCTCGAATCGGTGTTCCGCTACCTGGTGGAGGGTCGCTGACATGGCCATCACCGACAACACCGGCGCCGGCGATCCCCTGGAGTCGGCCCGCCGTGTGCCGCCCGGCGCCGCGATCGGCCTGTGCTACCGATTGGTGCTGCGCCAGTTGCTCACCCCCGGCCGGCTGATCGTGTTGACGTTGTTGTCGCTCGTGGCCACCGTGTCGGCGTTCGCTCTGGGCGTGTCGGATGCGTCGCTCGACGACGGCGTCGGTCTGCTCGCCGGCCTCGGCTTCGGCGTGGTGGTGCCGGTGGTGTGTCTGGTGTTCGGCGGTGCGGCGATCGGCGACCTGCGCGACGACAAGACGCTGGTGTACGTGTGGCTACGACCGATCGATCGTTGGCCGATCGTGGTCGGGGCGGCAGCCGCAGCGGCGACCTTGGCGGCACCGGTCACGCTGATTCCGCTGTTGCTCGCCGCGGCGGCGACCGGCGTCGGCAACTCGGTAGTGCCGGCGACGCTGCTCGCCGGTGTGGTCGGCGTAGTCGCCTACATCGCCGTGTTCACGTTGTTCGGCGTGTGGCTCAAGCGGTTCATCGTGTGGGGTCTGGCCTACATCTTGATCATGGAGGGTTTCGTCGCCCAGGCCGGGCCGGGCGTGGCCCGGTTCGCCCTTCGCAAGTACACCCGCTCGATCCTGGTCGACATCACCGGCGCCGACCTCGACCTCGCCGACTTCTCGTTGGCGGTCGGCGTGATCACGCCGCTCGTGGTCGCGGTGGCCGCGATTGCTGTGGCCGCATGGCGCCTCAGCGCCATGGACATCGACTGATCGAGTCCCGAGCGAGGACCGCTACGCCGCTGCGCGCGTGCGACGCAGTACGGGGTCGGCCGCGGCGAGCGTTCGGTCGGCGGCCCACATCACCTTCCCCGCAGCGCCAGGCGTGCTGTTGTCGATCAGGTTGCCCATCACGGCCAGGGTGATGTTGGCGATGGCGTTCGTACTCACCGAGACGCGCAAACCCGAGCGCAAGATCCACGGGTGACCGATGAGGAACGAAAAACGCCGGCCGGTGCGCAAGAACGCGTCGAAGCGTTCCCCGACCAGCTCGTCGTAGCGCGCCGGAGCGCTCGCCGGATCGGCGAGGAAACACTCCACTGCGAGCATCCCCGACTCGAGCCCGTAGTCGATGCCTTCGCCGTTCATCGGATTGACCAGCCCGGCGGCATCACCGATGGCCACCCAGCCCGGGCCGTGGCGGCGCAGCGTCGACATCGGAAGGCGCCAGGCGCGTGGTCGTTCGAGGTTGGGCCCCAGCTCCCACTCGTCGACCACCAGCTGCCGGTAGGCTTCGAGGAGCGTGTTCAGGTTCAGCTTCTTGAACCCCTTCATCGTCGACAGCGCGCCGACACCGATGTTCACGGTGCCATCGCCGGCGGGGAACATCCAGCCGTATCCCGGCACCGGGGTGCCGTGTTCGTCGCGCAACGTCAGGCAGGCCTCGAGGTGCTCGTCGTTGTGGCGCGGCGTCTCGGCGTAGGTGCGAATGGCCAGGCCGAACGGCTCGTCGGGCACTCGATCGGCACCCAACTGGCGGGCGACCGCACCGGGAGCGCCGGCCGCCACCACCGTGAGTTCGGCGCGCACCTCGGCGCCGTCGACGGTGACGCCGATGACCCGCCCGTCGTCGTCGAACAGCGGCAGTGCTTCGGCGTTCCAGCGCACGTCGGCGCCGGCTTTCGTCGCTGCGTCGATCAGCGCCGCATCGAGTCGCCGTCGGGGCCACACCGCACCGTGGTTGGGGAACCGGTCGGTTGTCGGCCAATCCAGTTCGCGCTCGATCTTGCCGGCGATCATGCGCAGTCCGCGGATCCGGTGCGCGTCGGTCATGTCGATGTCGAGATCGTGCAGGGCGCCGACCGCACGTGGCGTCAGGCCGTCGCCACACACTTTGTCGCGCCCGTATCCCGCCTTGTCGAACACCACCACCGAGGCCCCAGCCCGAGCGGCGTTGATTGCGGCTGCCGCCCCCGCCGGCCCGGCGCCGATGATCGCGATGTCGACGTGTTCCACCCCACCACGGTGCCGGAGAACGGCGCGATTTGCACCGTTGTGCGCCGTGCCATCGGTTACGCCGTGTGATCAGGGGTACTGCGTGCGAGACTCACACGCCATGACGCTGGACGCGGTGATCACGCCCGTGGATCCCGTCGGCGACGCGGTCGTCCGGTTCATCGGCGAACTGATCCCCAACGCCACCGTCGACCTGCGATACGAACCGCTCGATGCGCCACCGGCCCTGCCGGCACCTCCGACCCCATCGATCACCTCCGCTGCGGCCGAGGTGGTGCCCGGGTGGCGGACCACGATCAGCGTAGGGCTGCGCGACCGGGGTATCGCCACGATCGAGTCGGTACCCGACGCCTTGCTCGCGCTCCCGCACGCGGCGTTGCGCGCCGCCACCGGGTTCCGCCACTTGGCGGGCGAGGAGCGACTGACCCCAGCGGTCGAGCGGGCCCTGCGCGACACCGTGGTGGTCGAACTGTTGGGTCATCACCAAGGGTGGTTCGATCCCGACTGCGCACCGACGGAGTTGTTGGCCAACACCCTCGAATTCCTGATCGAGCTCAGCGGTGCGCGCGTCGAGTCACGGCGGCTGACTCACGGTGTGGTCATCACCGATGCGATCGCCGACGAGCCGCGACTGTCGTTGCCATATCCCGCAGCGTTGCGCGATGCCAAGCGCAGTCCGCTGCTGTTCGACGGCCAGCGTGCCGTGCTCCTCGTCGATCAGCACGGACGCGCCCGCACCGAGCTCCAGGCCCACCGGCCCGATCGACTGCATCCCAGCACGGTGCCGATGGGCCCCATCGACCGCGAGTTCGTCGACAGCGGCTCGTTGGTTGGCCAGGTCACGCGGCAGCTCGGAGGCATCGGCTTCTTCCTGCGCGAAGACCGCAGCATCTGGACGTTCCTCGATGGGCAGCCGCTGGTGATCCGCCGCAGCGAACACTGGAGTGCGTTCCCGTTGTGGTTGGCGCGCACGTTGGGCTCGTCGATCATCGAGAGCCCGGCGGTCGACCTCGTGGTGCAGGCATCGCTGCTCGTGTCGATTCGTGAGGGCGGCGCGATCTTCGGCATCGTCGACGACGCCGACGATCTCGGCGAGATCGTCCCGGCCAAGGATCGGTTCGACCTGCGCAACGAGTACGACGTCGACGCGATGCGCCCCGAGACCCGCCTTCACCACCTGATCGACGGTGGTGACGTCGACGCGCAGACACTGGCCCGTCTGGGTCAACTCGACGGCGCAACGATCGTCGACCGCGAAGGCCGCTTGATCAGCTACGGCGCGATCCTCACCAGCTCCGACAGCCAACACGAAGGGGCGCGCACGGCCGCAGCGAAGTCGCTGTCGCAACGTGCCCTCGTCGCGCTGAAGGTGTCCGAAGACGGCGACATCACCGTGTTTCGTGGCGGCCACCCGAAGGTCACACTGCTGCCGTCGGGCTCGATCCGCTGACCACGGTCCGGTTGCGGCCGTCGAGTTTGGCCCGGAAGAGGGCCTGGTCGGCATCGACGATCGTGGTGCGTGTGGCTGCGGCCTGCTCGGCCGCAACGCCGATCGACACGGTGACCGGCTCGGTGGTGCCGCGCGCGGTAGCGGTGGCGACTTCTGCACGGATGCGCTCGGCGATCGAGTGGGCTTCGTCGACGGTGGCGTCGGGGAGCAACACGCAGAATTCCTCGCCCCCGTAGCGGTACACCACGTCGCCCTCGCGAATCTGCGCGGCGATCAGCGTGGCCACGGTACGGAGTACCGCGTCGCCGACGGCGTGTCCGTACCGGTCGTTGAACCGCTTGAAATGGTCGACGTCGACCATCAGTGCGGCGACCCCCGCATCGCTGCGGACGAGCTGGTCGATGTCGCGATCGAGCCGCCGCCGGTTGGCGAGGTGGGTCAACGGATCGGTCAACGCCTCGCGCATCGCAGTGGTCAGGCGTCGGCGGTGGCGTCGGACGATCGACAGTGCGATCACGCCGGCAACGGCCAGTGCGAGTACGCCGACGAGGAAGGCCACCAACGGGGTGCGATCCGGGTCCGGTGTGCTGGCCGCCGCGAGCTCGCCGCGCAGCTGGCGCAAGTCGGTGAGCGCGGCCGCGTACGCCTCGATCTGTGGGGGGCGCATCGGCGCACCCCCTACGGCAGGCTCGAAGCCCAGCGTCGCCGTGATCTCCGGCGTCAGTTGCAGATTGCTCGCTTCGAGTACCTCGAGCGTTGCCGCTCCCTCTCGCTGCACGGCAGCGAGCTGGTCACGCGCTGCCTGAAACCCGGATTCGTCGGCACGGCTGGGGTTGGCTGCCGGCAAGAGATCGAGTTCCTCTTCGAGCAACTCGATGGCTGCATCGACGGTGGCCAGCAGCGCTGCGTCACTGGTGACCTCATCGACGGCCGCTCCTCCGGCGGAGATCAGCCCACCCGAGATCAGTGCGGCGACGATGAGGCTGAGGACCATATGTGTTCCTCATCGGCCCGGCTGGGCGCCGACCTGAGCCTTGCTTCTGCAGCGTTGGTCAGAGCTTGGCGAAGAATTCGTCGAGTGCGCCGTTCACGTCGACGGGTGCTTCCTGCTGTACCCAGTGACCGGCGCCGTCGATGATCGTTGCGCCACGGAAGTCGGCGCAGCCGCCACCGGGGTCGGCGAATGCGTCGGAGCCAGGAACCATGCTGCGGACTGCGTCGCGCGCGCCGCCGATGAAGGCGGACGGCTGGGTGATCTGTGCACCGACGACGTCGGCATTGTCATCGGGATCGAGGGCCAGCGCGCGGTAGCGGTTGAACGCGCCGACCATGCCGACACGGGTGAACGCATCGACATAACGATCGAGGTCGTCGTCGCTCATGAACGACAGCGGTCCGTCGGGCGCCGGCGGCAAGAGATCGAGCAGCCCAACGTCGCGACCGGCGTCGCTCGAGAGTGGATTCTCGGGGCCGTCGCCGGAGAGGGCGAAGTACACCCGCTTGAGGGCATCGCGCAGATCGCGCTCGAACGCCGCCTCGACCACGGCGGGTTCTCGGAAGTACAGCATGTAGAAGAACCGGTCGGCGTACAGCTGGTCGAACACGTCGAGCAGCGAGATGGGCAACGGCGGAGTGTGCGGCACGCTCATGCCGGCGACGGCCGCCACACGGTCGGGGTGGCGAATCGCGGTGTGATACACGATCGGCGCGCCCCAGTCGTGGCCGATCACGATCGCCGGGCGATCGGCGACCTGCGCGATCACGGCGGCGACGTCGCTCGCCAACTCCTTCAGCGTGTACCGCCCGATTTCCGGCGGTGCGCTGCTGCGGCCGTAGCCGCGCACGTCGATGGCCACGCACGGCCAGCCGGCAGCCGTGAAGTGCTCCATCTGATGGCGCCACGAGTGCGCCAGCTCGGGCCAGCCGTGGACGAACACCAGCGGTGATCGATCGGTGCGGTCGAGGTTGGTGGTGGTTGCGTGGATCGTGATGTCGCCGTTGACGACGCTGAGCTCGCTCACGTCACACCTCCAGTTGTTTGCTCAGTGACTCGACCGATTCGATGAACTCTTCGACCATGTCGATCACGACCTGACCGGCCGACCTGGGGCGGTTCATGTTGCCGACGATCTGCCCGACGAAGTAATTGGCCAGCTTCTCCGCACCGGAGCCAGTCGTATGTGCCGCGCGGGAGATGCGTCGTTGCGCCTCGCTGGTGAGGATCGGCTGCAGCGGCATGCCGAGTGGGTCGGGAGTGTCGTCGCGTTCCCACTCTTCGGTCCAAGCCGACTTGAGCATCCGGGCGTGTTTGCCGGTCAGGCTGCGCGAACGGATCGTGTCGGCCGACGACGCGGCGAGGAACTTCTCTTTCACCACCGGATGTGTTTCCGCCTCGTCGGTCGTGAGCCACACCGACCCGCACCACACGCCGTGGGCGCCGAGGGCCATCGCGGCGGCCATCTGCCGGCCGCGCCCGATGCCGCCGGCGCCCAGCACGGGGATGTCGACGGCGTCGACGATCTCGGGAATCAACACCATCGAGCCGATCTCGCCCGTGTGGCCACCCGCCTCGGATCCCTGGGCGATGATCAGATCGACCCCGGCCGCTTGGTGCCGCTCGGCGTGTTGCGGTCGGCCCGCGAGCGCGCCGACCAGTCGGCCCTCCTCTTTCACGCGATCGATCAAGAACTGCGGTGGAGGGCCGAGCGCGTTGGCGACAAACGCCGTGCGGTGGGCGAGGGCGATCTCCAGCTGTGGGCCGGCGGTGTTGGCGCTGAACGGTGCGTCGCCGTTGTTGCCGGTGATTGCGGTCCCGGCGCGCGTGTCGTCGTTGGCGGGCAGTGCGGGCACGTCGTAGCGGGCGAGGATGTCGTCGACGAACTCGCGATGGGTGTCGGGGATCAGCGCGGCGATGTCGTCGAGCGTGTAGCCACCCGACTCCTCGCCTGCGTACTTCGCCGGCACGATCAGGTCGACGCCGTAGGGCGTGTCGCCGATCTCGTTCTCGATCCAGTCGAGGTCGATCTCCAACTGCTCGGGGGTGTGGGCGACCGCCCCGAGCACGCCGAGTCCTCCCGCCTTGGACACGGCGGCCACGACGTCGCGGCAATGGCTGAACGCGAAGATCGGGAACTCGATGCCGAGCATCTCGGTAGCGGCGGTTCTCATGCCGCCAGTGTGCTCGGCTGGCCGGCCACAACACGAAGCGCGAGCGTTCGATCCGTCGCCCCTTGGCCGGACGTGCTTCGATCGGGCCGATGCCCGACGATGCTCCCGACGATGTCGCCGCTGATGTAGAGGTGCTGCTACTCACCGCCGAGGCACATGCGCGCCATCGTCAGCGCCTCGACGCGTATTCCGACCGGGTGCGCGTGGTCGAGATCGCTGCCGGGCAGGTGGTTTCGACCGACGACATCGCCGCACTCACGATGGCCTTCTTCAGTCACGACGCGTGGCCCGAGCTGACGCCGAACTTCATGGCGGTGTCGTTGGAGGCCTCGAACCTGCGGTGGCTGCACACGATGTCGGCCGGTGTCGACCACCCGGTGTTCCAAACGTTCGTCGACCGCGGTGTCCGGGTGACCACCTCGTCGGGAGCCAGCGCCGAGCCGATCGCCGCGACGGTGCTGATGTACCTCCTTGCGCTCAGCCGTCAACTGCCACGGTTGGCCGCCGCGCAGCAGCGTCACGAGTGGGCCCCCGAACGGTATGCCGACCTCGCAGGACGCGAGCTGGTGATCGTCGGCTGGGGCCCAATCGGCCAGGCGGTGGCCCGGCTCGGGGTGGCCGTGGGGATGCGCCCCACGATCGTGCGCCGCTCCGCACGCGGCGACGAGCCGTATCCGGTGCGGCCGATCGCCGAGCTCAACGACGCAGTGCGCGCTGCGGGTGCGCTGGTGCTGGCGGTTCCGCTCACCGACGCCACCCGCGGCCTGGTGGGCGCAGCGACGTTCGCCGCGCTGCCCACCGATGCGTTGTTCGTCAACGTCGGACGTGGCGAACTCGTCGATCAGCCGGCGCTCACGGCTGCGCTGGTGGACGGATCGATCGCCGGCGCGGGACTCGACGTGTTCGATCCCGAGCCGTTGCCGGCCGACGATCCGTTGTGGGATGCGCCGAACACGATCATCACCCCCGCACAACTCCGGGACCACCGACTCGACGGCGCGGCGCGTCGACGATCTGTTCTTCGACAATCTCGACCGCTTCGTGCGCGGTGACGAGCTGCGCAACGAGATGGGCCGGTGAACCGCGGCTCTGGTGGTTACGCGACCAGGCGTGCGGCGTCGTCGCGCATCCGCAGCAAGGCGCGTTCGACGCGCCGACGCGCCGCCTGCGCGGTCACGCCGAGCTCGGTGCCGATCTCGCCGTAGGTCGCAGGCACGTCGTCGGTGAGGCCGAACCGAGCGGTCACGGCGTAGCGGGTGATCGGATCGAGTTGGTCGACGAGCTGGCGGACTGCCTCGTCGGTCACTGCACGCAGCGCTCCTTCGTCGGGCGACTCGCCGTCGGCCGCCAGCAACGAACCGAGCGGCGCATCGCCGACCAGACGGTCGATCGAGTCGGTGCTGCTCAGCCGGTCGATGGTGGCCAACTCGTCGGTCAACGGTCGACGACCGTCTTCGGGTGTTGCGATCGCCGCAGCGTGCGCAGCGCGCAGCTCGCGGCTGCGCTGGGCCGGAATGCGGATGGTGGTCGAGGTGGTCTCGAGGCCGCGCTGGATCGCTTGGCGGATCCACCAGGTGGCGTAGGTGGAGAACTTGTAGCCGCGCCGCCAATCGAACCGTTCGACGGCGCGCTCGAGACCGACGATGCCGTCTTGCACCGCATCCTCACGGTCGACGTGTGAGGGCAGTCGGAAGCCATTGGCCACGCTCTGCACCAGACGCAGATTGCACTCCATGAACTCGTGCCGTGCTGCGTTCGCGTCGGCGACGAGGCGACGGTCGCCGGGCTGTCCGCGCCGGTGCTCGAGTCGCTCCTGGGCATCGCGGCCGGCCTCGATCCGCTGGGCCAACGCTCGCTCTTCGGTGGCCGTGAGCAGGCGGTGGCTCTTCCGGTCGGGGCGCTCCGGGGTCATATACGCAGAATAATTCGTGCGATGTAAATCGTCAATTAAGGGGCGTATATCGATGACGGCCTATACTGGTTGGGCTCGGGATCCCTCGTCCCACGTCCCGTCGATGCCTCTCCACCCCCTCTGTCGCTCCCTCTCGTGACCAGGTCCTCATGATCTGGGCTCTTCTCGCGGCCCACGCCGTCGTCGTCGCGGCCGTTCCTCCGTTCGCGGCCCGCTTCGGTGGGCGTCCGGCGCTGTGGTTCGCGGGCGCGCCGATGGCGGCCACCGCGATCTGGGCCTGGACGCAGCTCGGCACCACGACCACCACGAGTGTCGGGGTGGAATGGGTTGCCGGACTCGACCTCGAGTTCGCCTTCCGCGTCGATGCGATGGGGGCGATGCTCGCGGTGCTCGTGTCGGGGATTGGTGCGCTGGTGTGCATCTACGCCAGCGGCTACTTCTCGGCAACGGCCGCAGGCGTGGGCCGATTCGCGGCCACCCTGCTGGCGTTCTCCACGGCGATGCTCGGGCTGGTCTGGGCCGAAACCGTGTGGACCCTGTTCGTGTTCTGGGAGCTCACCTCGGTCACGTCGTTCCTCCTCGTCGGGTTCAAGAACACCGACCCGGTCGCCCGCACCGCCGCCCGCAGAGCCCTCGTGATCACCGCCAGCGGTGGCCTGGTGCTGCTCGCAGGGTTCGTCCTGTTCGTCGATGCCGCCGGATCGGCACGCATCACCGATCTCTCCGTGCTCTCGGGTGGCCAAGCCACCGCCGCGGGCGTGCTGGTGATCATCGCCGCCGCCACCAAGTCGGCGCAGGTGCCGTTCCACGTGTGGTTGCCCGGGGCAATGGCCGCACCGACCCCGGTGAGCGCCTACCTGCACTCGGCCACCATGGTCAAAGCCGGCGTGATCCTGATCGCCCTGCTCGCCCCCGCGTTGCGCGACACCGCCGCCTGGAAGCCGCTCGGATTGACGTTCGGCATCATCACCATCGTGTGGGGAGCGATCGGTGCCCTGCGCCACGTCGACGCCAAGCTGATCCTCGCCTGGGGCACGGTGTCGCAGCTCGGCCTGCTCGTCACCCTGCTCGCAGTGGGCGAGGGCAAGGCGACCTTCGCGGCGATCTCCATCCTCGTTGCGCATGCCGTCTTCAAGGCGGCGCTGTTCATGGTGGTCGGTGACATCGACGTGCGCACCGGCACGCGCGACATCAATCAGTTGCACGGCTTGGCGCGATCGATGCCGATCGCGTTCGTGGTTGCGGTACTCGCAGGTGCGTCGATGGCTGGCGTCCCCCCGATGCTCGGCTTCCCGGCCAAAGAGGCAGCCGTCGAAGCCGTCCTCGACCTTTCCGGCTTCGATCAGTTCATCGTCGGTGTCGGCGTGCTGGGTGGATCCGTGCTGACGGTGGCCTACACGGTCCGTCTGCTGCTCGGGGTGTTCAGCCCTGCCGGCGCGAGTCGTCCGGCAACTGAGGTCGCGCCGCGCCGCTGGGCGATGTCGGCGCCCGAGATCGTGCTCGGCGCGGCGTCGCTGCGCTCGGTTTTGTCTTCCTCACCTGGGTGACCGACGTGGTCGTGCGCCCGGCGAGTGTGCTCGTTCAGCAGTCGTCGGAGGTGTACTCGCTGATCCGCTGGCCGGGCTTGAAGGACGCGTTCGTGATCTCGTGCATCATCATCGCCCTGGGCGCGGTGATCGGCTGGGTGCTCCACCGACGCCGAGTGGTCGATGGTCCGCGCCCGCGCGGTGCCTACGGCGTCGACTGGGGAATCGACTCGGTCGTCGTGCTCGCGCGGCGCGTTGCGGCAACCGTGCAGCACGGATCGCTGCCGGCCTACCTGGCCACCACCGTGCTCGTGTTGCTCGTTGCGATCAGCCCGTTCTACGCCGAGGTCGACTTCGACGTGTTGTACCGCTGGGACAACGCAACGCAGGCCGCACTGGTCGTCCTCGTCGTTGCCGCGTCGATCGCGGCCACCATCATCCGCACCCGTCTCGCCGCGGCGATGGTGCTCGGCGCAGTCGGCTTCGGCGTCGCCGG